>NZ_BCZQ01000020.1 GCF_001598815.1 Sphingopyxis terrae subsp. terrae NBRC 15098
ATGCCCCACCCCGGAATACACCATCGCCTACACCGGAAATTACACCACGAGCGCGGACGCTAACAAACGGGTGCCGATGAAGGCCCAGACCGGCTACCAGAATGGGCTTGTCGCGAGCTACAATCGACTGGTCGCAAGACCCATATTGGGGATAGTGGTGGGGGTTTCGGAAAACTTATCACATTATAACCACACGATATATGCTGTCCGTGGATCTCTCCTCCGTCCATTAATCATGAAAATCTCAGTTGTTGTTCGGCCGGGCTGGATCGCCAGACCAGTCGAACACCGCAGTCAGGCACCGTCATTCGCGCGGAGGCGGCCTTGGCGTGGCCGATAGCGTGGCAATGACCAGCCGTACCTGATTGCGCCTCCGCGCAGTGCGAAGCCTACCATGAATGCCGCGGACACGCCGACTTCCCGGTCAATGCCCAGCGCGTTGGTGCAAACGAAAGTGATTGCAGCGGCCAATGCGGCGGTCACGTAGATCTCGTAGGAAAAGATGATGGACCGCTCCTGGCTCAGCGTGTCACGGACGATGCCGCCAAAGCATGCCGTTATCATGCCCATGATGACAGAAGCGACCGGACCTGCGCCGGCACCGATCGCCCGTTCGGCGCCTCTCGCGGCAAACAGGGCTAACCCGACTGCTGCGGGATGCCTTTCCCGATGCGCTTATCGGTTTTCGCTCCAACAGCCGCGAAGTGCAGGTTCACGCGACTCTTGCAGGGGCCGGGGTTGCGGCGCTCGCCCGCTATCGTGCCGATGGGGAGCTCGGGCTAATTCGCCTGTACCCCGACAGACCTGACCTTGTTCGAGACATCTGGATAGGTGTGCATGTGGACATGCGCCACATGCCGAGAGTGCGGGCAGTGACCGATACAGTTGTCGAAGCACTGCGGAAAACGCCGCGATTCTCAATCCGGGTTACTGAACCCCAAGTGTTGATAGAGCAAGACAGGCTCGAGCACACGCTGGAGCCAGCTTTTCGTCGCAATACCTTGATCAACCGTCGCCGGATCCGCTGCTACCTAGAGAGCTACCTAGCGATCTGCGAGCGGAAATCCAGTTGGCCCAACGGCCATTTAATACGTTGAAATATATGGATAAATTGGTGGACGCACTTGGGCTCGAACCAAGGACCCGCTGATTAAGAGTCAGCTGCTCTACCAACTGAGCTATGCGTCCACGTGCCGGTTTTCGGCGGACTTCGCGGCGGCCACAAAGGCTTTGTGCTGCGAAGAGAGCGGCCCGCTATCATGCTCGTTCGGGCATGGCAATGGGCTTCGGCAATATTTTTTCGCAAAAGGCATTTTACCTTGCTTGAGCGGGGCGGGGGATCGGGCATTTGCGTTGAGGGCGTCGGACGGCGGCGGCTCGAAATGTCGGGCATGGGGGAGCGTCAGTGAGTAAAATGGAGGCATCGGACCGCTCGCGCGGCGCCCGAAAGCTTGCGCATTCCAGCAATTTATGGTCTGCCGTCCAGCAAGCGCGGCGATTTTGCATCCGCGGTGGGACTTTGAGGGGCGCATGCAGACGGGAAGGCGCTGGCTGACAATAGCCCTGTTGGCGGGCGGGCTTGGGGGCTGCGTTTCGGCGCCGACCGAATATCCATCCGGGCCGGGCATTCCCGTTCCCGAGCAATGGTCGGTCGAATCGGGAGGCAATCCCGCCGCGACGGCATCCTATTGGACGCAGTTGAACGATCCGCTGGTCGATTCCTATGTCGCGCAGGCGCTGGCGAACAATCGTGACATTGCCCAGTCGGCGGCCCGCCTGGCGCAGGCGCGCGCAGGCGTGCGCGCGGCGCGGGCAGGCTATTTCCCGCAGGTCACGGCATCCGGAGGCGTCCAGCGCGATGTTGGCGATCTGGCCGACGAGCGGCTGCAATATTCGCTCGGCGCCGACGCGCAGTGGGAGATCGATCTTTTCGGACGGATCGGCGGCAATGTTGCCGCATCGCGGGCCGATCTTGCCGCCGCCGGCTATGGCCTTGCCGACCTGCAGCGCCTGATCGTGGGACAGGTGGCGCAGACGACCGTGTCGGCGCGAACGCTCGCGGTACAACTCGCGATCGCGCGCGAGACGCTGACCATTCAGGACGATAATCTCCAGATCGCGCGCTGGCGACGCGAAGCCGGCCTGGTATCGAGCCTCGATGTCGAGCAGGCCGCCGCGCAGCGGGCGCAGACCGCGGCGAGCATTCCGGCGCTCGAGCGCGATCTCGCGCAGGCGGCGAACAGCATCTCGACCCTGATCGGCGAAGCCCCCGGCCCGGTACGGACGGCGATCGAGGGTGATGCAAGGGCAATTCCGGTCCCTCCGGATGCGGTGGGGTTCGATGCGCCGGCTGCGGTGCTGCGCCATCGCCCCGACGTCCGCCAGGCCGAAGCGACGCTGCTCGCCGACACGGCGCGCATCGGCGTTGCACGCGCGCAGATGCTGCCGCTGGTCAACCTCACCGGAAACCTCGGCACCGCCTCGTTCGGGATCGGCAATCTGTTCGATGTGATAACCGGGCGGCTCTTTGCGGGGATCAGCCAGCTGATCTTTGACGGCGGCCGCGCGCGCGCGGGTGTCGACGCCGCCAATGCAGCCGCGCAGGCTTCGCTTGCGGCATGGCAAAAGGCGATCCTCGCCGCGCTGGAAGATGTCGAGAGCGCTGCCGCGGCCCAGCGCGCGGCGGGCGAACGCGTGGGCTTATTCGCAGCGGCGCGCGATGCGGCAAGCAACGCCGCGCTGCTGGCGCGGAGCCAGTATCAGGCGGGGCTGATCGACTTTCAGACTTTGCTGACCGCGGAGAACCAGCTGCTGTCGGCACGCAACGCGCTGGCGGCGAGCGAGGCCGAGCGCGCCAATGCCTTTATCAGCCTCAACCAGGCTCTTGGCGGCGGTTGGGACGGGACCAATTTCGATCCGGATGCCGGCGTTCGGACACAGGGGACTAGCGAATGACCGATACCGGCACTGCGCCGCAGGAACTCGAGGATTTTCTTGGCGCGAAGCCGCGTCCCAAGTGGCGGCGCTGGATGAAATATTGGCTGCCCGCGGCGCTGATACTCGTCATATTGCTGGCGATGGCGACTTGTTCGCGCGGGAAGGGCGAGGCCAAATATATCACCGAGCCGGTGACCGAGAAGTCGCTGACGCTCAGCGTCACGGCGACCGGGAATCTGCGGCCGACCAATCAGGTCGAGGTCGGGTCCGAAGTGTCAGGCAAGATCGATCACATCTATGTCGATGTGAATGATCGCGTCTCCAAGGGGCAGATCCTCGCCCAGATCAACACCGACGTGATCGAGGACCAGATCACCCAGGCCGAGGCCAATCTCAACGCGGCGCGCGCGCAGGTGGCGCAGGCGCAGGCGACGCTGGACGTCGACAAGGCGCAGCTCGCGCGGCTGGAAAATGTGTTCAAGATCTCGGGCGGCAAGGTTCCCTCCGGGGTCGAACTCGATCAGGGCCGCGCGGCGGTGAAGCGCGATACCGCCGCCGTTGCCGCGGCGCAGGCGAATGTCCGCGCGGTTGAGGCGCAATTGTCGTCGGCGGTGACCAACCGCAACCGCGCGGTGATCCGTTCGCCCGTTTCTGGTGTCGTGCTCGCGCGCCAGGTCGAGCCCGGGCAGACTGTCGCGGCAAGCTTCAACACCCCGACCCTCTTCATCATCGCCGAAGATCTGTCCGCGATGCAGCTTCGCGTCGAGATCGATGAAGCCGACGTCGGACAGGTTCAGACCGGACAGAAGGCCGATTTTACGGTCGATGCCTATCCCGGTCGCCGCTTTCCCGCGGTCGTCGAGCGCGTCGATCAGGCGTCGAGCAACACCGCTTCGCAGGCGAGCCAGCAGACGGCCACCGCAACCGCCAATGCGGTCGTCAGCTATGAGGCGAGGCTGGCGGTGGCCAATGGCGACGGGCTGCTGCGTCCGGGGATGACCGCTACGGCGACCATCGCAACGGGCAGCACGGCCAAACAATTGCTGGTTCCGAACGGGGCCTTGCGCTTTCAGCCCGATGCGAAGGAAAAGGAAAAGGCCGGCGTACTCAATCCCGAAATCGGGCTGGAAAAGAATGAACAGCGCGCGACGATCGGCGTGGGCAGCCAGCAGCGCGTCTGGGTGCTTCAGGCCGACGGGATGCTGAAGCCCGTCGATGTGGTGACGGGGCAGAGCGACGGCCGCCTGACCGCGGTGACGGCCAAGGGGCTGCGGCCCGGCATGAAGGTGGTGACGGGCAAGGGGGCGACGGGCCAGTGACGCCCCCCGAGATCCCGCTGATCGAACTCGAAGGGATAACGAAGACCTTCGGCCGGGGCGAGGCGGCCTTTCAGGCGCTCAAGGGCGTCGACATGCGGATCGAGCGCGGCGATTTCGTTGCGGTGATGGGGCCTTCCGGGTCGGGCAAGTCGACGACGATGAACATCCTCGGCTGCCTGGATGTCCCGACGAGCGGGATTTTCCGCTTTCGCGGGGTCGAGGTGCAGGCGCTCGATCGCGATCAGCGCAGCCTGCTGCGGCGGCGATATCTCGGCTTCGTCTTTCAGGGCTTCAATCTCCTTGCCCGCACCAGTGCCGTCGAAAATGTCGAATTGCCGCTGCTCTATCGCGGCGAAAAGAAGAGCGAGCGTCACGCCGCAGCCATGCGCGCGCTCGATCAGGTGGGTCTTGCGCCCTGGGCGGATCACACGCCGGCCGAATTGTCGGGCGGGCAGCAGCAGCGGGTGGCGATCGCGCGCGCGCTCGTCACCCAACCCGACGTGCTGCTCGCCGACGAGCCCACGGGCAATCTCGATACCGAACGCTCGATCGAGATCATGCAGTTGCTCACGCGCCTGAACGGCGAGGGCATCACGATCCTCATGGTCACGCATGAGGAGGAAATGGCGGCCTTTGCCAACACCATCGTGCGCTTTCGCGACGGGCTGGTCGAACGGGTCGAGCGCGGCCGGCGCACCCGCAGGGAGGAACCCGCCTGATGTTCGGCGCGACGCTCCTGCTCGCCTTTCGGGAGATACGGCGCCATCTGCTGCGTTCGTTCCTGACGACGCTCGGCATCATCATCGGGGTCGCGGCGGTGATCACGATGGTGACGCTCGGCAATGGCGTCACCGCATCAATCAAGGACCAGATATCCTCGCTGGGGTCTAACGTGCTGATCGTCTTTCCCGTGCAGGGCGATCGCGGCAGGCCGCGGCCATTCAAGCAAGCCGATGTCGACGCGGTGAGCAGGCAGATCGCCGGCGTCGTCGATGTGTCGGGCAGCGTGTCGTCCAGCGTCACGGCCTTTCATAACGGGCAGAGCTGGCGGACGACCGTGCAGGGCGTCGGCAATGACTTCCTGCGCGCCCGGTCGGTCGAGGTCGAAAGCGGCCGCGCGTTCACGAACGAGGAGGAAAGCGCGGGCAAGAATATGTGCCTGATCGGGCCCAAGGTCCAAAAGGCGATATTCGTCGCCGGGAGCAGCCCGCTCGGCGAAAATATTCGGTTGAACAATGTGTCCTGCACCGTGATCGCTGTCCTCAAGGAACGCGGCGAGGGCGGCGGTCCCGATCAGGACAGCGACAATGTCGTGATGGTCCCGCTGAAAATGGCGCAGCGCCGGTTCACCGGTAGCGACGACATCCAATATTTCGTGATCAAGTATGACAGCGCCTACGCCAGCACCGCCATTCAGGATTCGCTCGTCGGCCTGCTGCGTGAGCGGCGCCTGTTGCAAGGCGCGGCCACCAACGACTTCAACATCGTCGATACCGCGCAGGTCAATCAGGCGCTCGGTGCGGCGACGGGCGCGTTGACCGCGATGGTTGCGGTGATCGCCGGGATCAGCCTGCTTGTCGGCGGGATCGGGATCATGAATATCATGCTTGTCTCGGTCACCGAACGGACGCGCGAGATCGGCATACGCCTCGCAATCGGGGCGCTGGCGCGCGAGGTGCAGCTCCAGTTTCTGACCGAGGCCGTCGTGCTGTGCTGTTTCGGCGGTGCGGTCGGCATCGCGCTCGCTTTTATCCTGTCCTGGGGGATGGCGAGCGCGATCGACGTGCCCTTCATCTTCAATCCGGTCGTCAATGTGATGAGTTTTCTGTTCTCCGCTTTGATGGGGATTACATTCGGCTATTATCCGGCGCGCCGGGCGTCGAAGCTCGATCCGATCGACGCGCTGCGGCACGAATAGGCGGCACGCGCGGTCGCTGCGTCGCTGCCGTCGTCAACTCAGCCGGCTGTGCCGCTTCTTGCTGTCATTCTCGATCGCGAGGATGATGCCGATGCAAGTCATGATCGTCAGCATCGACGATCCGCCATAGGAGAAGAGCGGCAGCGGGATGCCGACGACCGGCGCCAGCCCCATCACCATCCCCAGATTGATGGCGATATAGAAAAAGATCGTCATGGTGAGGCCCGTCGCGGTCAATTGGCCGAAGCGCGTCCGTGCATTGAGTGCGACGCGCGTCGACCAGCGCAGCAGGAAGAAGAAGCCGAGGAGCAGCAACAGCCCGCCGACCAGCCCCCATTCTTCCGACATCGTCGCGAAGATGAAGTCGGTATGGCCTTCGGGCAAATAGTCGAGGTGGCTTTGCGACCCGTTGAGGAAGCCCTTGCCGAAAATGCCGCCCGATCCGATCGCAATCTTCGACTGGCTGATATGATAGCCGGCACCGAGCGGGTCGCTTTCGGGGTCGAGGAAAATCAGGACGCGCTTCTGCTGATAGTCGTGCAGCATCGAAAAGAGGATCGGCAGCGCGGCCAGTCCCGCGAGCGCGGCGCTGCCGAACCACCACAGCGGAAGGCCCGACACGAACATCACGATCGCCGCGCTGGCGCAGATCGCCAGCGCCGTGCCGAGGTCGGGCTGGAGCATCACGAGCGCCGCGGGGATACCGATCATCACCAGCGCGGGCCACAAGGCGTTAAAGGTCCGCGTGCTGCCCGGCGGCAATTGCGCGTAGAAGCGCGCGAGGGCGAGGACGATCGCGACCTTCATCAGTTCCGACGGCTGGAGGTTCATGAAACCCAGATTGAGCCATCGCTGGCTGCCGCCGCCGACAAAGCCGAGCGCCTCGACCGCGAGGAGCAGAAGCGCGACGCCCAGATAGCCGAGGTACGAGAAATCCTCGAAAATGCGGATCGGCATGCGCCCGATTGCGAGCGCGACGAGCAGGAAGACGATGAAGCGCACCCCCTGTTGCAGCGCCCAGGGCGTCACGCTGCCGCCAGCGGCCGAATAGAGAACGAGCAGGCCGAAGCCGGTGATCGCCGACAGGAGCGCGATCAGCTTCCAGGGGATGCGCTGGACGGCGGGCGGAACCGGGATCATTGCGCGAGCCCCGGATCGGGGCGCGCGATACCCGCCTTCCATGCGGCATAGTCGCGGTCCATCCGCTCCTTGATCGTGCCGCCCCAGCCCGCCTCGAAGGCGGTCAGTGCCTCCATCGCCTTTTCACGGTCGTAGAGGAAGGTGAAGATGTCCTTGGCAACGGGCGCAGCCGCGCGGCTGCCGCCCATGCCATGTTCGATGATGACCGACGCGGCATAGCGCGGATTTTCAACCGGCGCGAAGCAGATGAACAGGCCGTGATCGCGAAATTTCCACGTTCCGCCCTTGCCGTTGCCGGTGTTGAGGCCGCGAACCTGTGCCGTGCCGGTCTTGCCCGCCATCTGGATACCGTCGAGCGGCAGGCGGCTGCGCCCCGCGGTTCCGCCGGGGGCGTTGACGACGCGGTTCATCCCCTCGCGCGCGGTCGCGAAGGCCTCGGCCGAGAAGGGCAAAGGCTCGTTCGAGAATTGCCGGCTGACGAGGCGCGGGTAGAGTTTGCGGCCCGAGGCGATACGTGACGCCATGACGGCGAGCTGGAGCGGATTCACGCTGACATAGCCTTGGCCGATCACCGCATTCAGCGAATCGGACGCCGACCAGGGTTGGCCGTATTTCTTCATCTTCCACGCGCTGTCGGGGATGGTGCCGTAACGCTGGTTGCTTCCGGCAAGCTGGAATTCCTCGCCCAGCCCCATCATCTTCGCGGTCGGCGCGATGGCGTCATAGCCCAGCCGGTCGGCGACCCAATAGAAATAGCTGTTGCAGCTTTTCATGATCGCGGTCGGCATGTCGACGCTGCCGTGGGTGCCGAGACAGCGGAAGAAACGGTTGCCGAGGCGATAGCCGCCGATGCAGGTGTGGCGCTCGCTCGGGTCCATGCCATGTTCGATCGCGGCGATCGCGGCCATCGGCTTCAGCGTCGATCCCGGTGGGTAGAGGCCGCGGGTCGCCTTGTTGATCAGCGGCTGGTGGTCGTCGGCGCGCAGCCAGCCATATTCGGCATTGCTGATCCCGTCCGAAAAGCTGTTCGGATCGAACGACGGCATCGAGACGAAGGCGAGGATGTCGCCATTGAGGCAGTCGATGACGACCGCCGCCCCTGATTCGGGGCCCATGCGGCGCGCGGCATATTCCTGCAGATCGGCGTCGATGGTCAGGTGGACGGTCTTGCCTTGCGTATCGGGCTGGGTGCTGAGATCGCGCACGACCTTGCCCCGCGCGGTGACTTCGACGCGCTTGGCGCCGGCCTTGCCGCGCAACAGTTCCTCGAAATATTTCTCGAGCCCGTCCTTGCCGGTCTTGAAGCCGGGGGTGATGAAGAGCGGATTCTTGACCTTTTCATATTCCTCGGCGGTCGGGGCGCCGACATAGCCGATCAGGTGGCCGACCGCGGCGCCGGTGGGATAGTTGCGGGCAAAACCGCGCGTCGGGGCAATGCCCGGCAGGTCGGGGAGGCGGACGAGGATCGATGCATATTGCTGCTCGGTCACGTCCTCCGCAACCGCAACCGGCTGGAATCCCGATGCCGCCTTGAGGTCGCGTTCGATGCGCGCCATTGCGTCGCCGTCGAACTGCAACAGCGTGCGGAGCTGGCCCAGAACCAGTTCCTTGCTGTGCATGCGATCGGGAATGATGTCGATGCGGAGCGACACGCGGTTGTTGGCAAGCGCCTTGCCGTGGCGGTCGACGATCCAGCCGCGGCGCGGGGGGATGAGCGTCAGATTGACGCGGTTGCTTTCGGATTCGAGGACGTAGCGATCATTGTCGATGATCGAGATATAGCCCATCCGCGTCGCGAGCGCGGCGCCCACGGCGATTTGTCCGCCGCCGACGACAAGGGTGCGGCGCGTGAAGGTGAGGCCCCTCCAGGTTTCGGTAATGGGCGGACTTTTCTTGCGGGACATGAAAGCGGAAATTCGTTGGCAATCTGGGGCGAAGGCTAAGGCGGAGGCGGGCGATTATCGGCGCTTGAGACGGAAATTGTCAAACTTGCCGGTCAGGCGGAGGAACAGCGGCATCAGCAGCACCGAAATGATGATCTGCGGCAGGACAAGGCCGAGCATATGCCCGGCGGGAGCGTGTGGAAAGGTGATAAGCACCGCAAGCGCCTGAACAGCGGCGACGAGCAGGGCGCCGATCGCCCAGTCGTGCAGGAAGCCGCGCCAATAGATGCGCTGCGACAGATAGGCGATCGCGATGCTCGCGGCGGTCCACAGCGCGATGGCGGTGCCGATCGGCGCGCCGCTGAACAGATCGTCCCACAGGCCGAGCGGCAGGCCGATCCACACCGGCCACATTTCGGTGCGCAGAAGTTGCCAGCTCAGGAAGAAGAGGAGGCCGAGCGGGGGCAGCACGGGCGAACTGGCGACGAGCGGCAGCATCAACGGCAGCGCCGACGCGATCATCACCGTCGCGATCGGCACGATCTGCATCCGCCAGCGCGAGGCTGGTTCGCCGATCCGCTGCCCGTGCCGGTTCATGGCTCGCCGGCCGCCGTGGAGGATTGGGCGGGCACGGCCTGCGCCTCGATATTATCGGGCGTATAGGGGCGCAGCACCGCCACCGCATCGACCTTTGCCGGGTCGGCAAGCGGACGCGCGAGCGCACCATCGTCCTGGCGCCGCACGACGATGGCGACCGGAATGTTCGGCGGATAAAGGCCGCCGGTTCCCGACGTCACGAGGATGTCGCCGGGCTTGAAGGGATTGTTCGCGATGTTGAGCGTGCGGACGTCGAGATCGCCGTTGCCGCGTCCCGTTGCGAGCGCCGGCAGGCCGTCGCGCGCGCGGCGCACCGGCACGACATTTTCGACGTCGGTAAGGAGCAGCACCTGCGACACCGACGGTCCGGCGGTCAGCACGCGGCCGATCAGGCCGTCGGCACCGCGTACCGGCTGGCCCGCCGAAACACCCCGGTTGCGCCCCAGGCTGAGCAGCGCGATGCGGCGGCTGCTCGTCGAGGTCGAGGTGAGCAGATAGCCATGGGCGAGCGCCGAGCGATCGGTCTGTTGCAATCCGAGCAGCGACTTGAGCTGACGATTTTCCTCTTCGAGCGCGCTGGTCGCGACGAGACGGCGGCGCGCCTCGGCCAGTTCCTTGCGCAAGCGGCGGTTCTGCGATCCCGCGCCGACATAGGCCGACACAGTGTCGTCGACGCCGGAGATCGACCCGATCACCGACCGCGTGCCGCGCGCGATCGGCGCGGTTATTTCCTGACTGGCGACGCGCAGGGCGGCAAAGCCGACGGGGTCGGCGACCGAAAGGATCGCCAGCAATAGCCCCGCAAGCGCGCCCGTTATCGCAATAACATAGGCGGCGAACAGGCTGTACTGGGCCTTCCGGGATTGCCCCGGACGCCGATGTGCCGGGCGAACCATGGACCGTCTGTCCGCGATCAGGCTTGCTGCAGCACGCCGCGGAAGGCGGGATCCTCCATCGCGCGGCCGGTGCCGATCGCGACGCAGGTCAGCGGATCTTCCGCGACCGTCACCGGCAGGCCGGTTGCGTCGCGCAGCAGTTCGTCGAGTTCGCGGATCAAAGCGCCGCCGCCGGTCAGCACGATGCCCTGGTCGACGATGTCGGCCGCGAGTTCCGGGGCGGTGTTTTCGAGCGCGATGCGCACGCCTTCGACGATCGTGCCGATCGGTTCGGACAGGGCTTCGGCGATCTGCGCCTGATTGATCGAGATTTCCTTCGGCACGCCGTTGACGAGGTCGCGGCCCTTGATGTGGATCGTCATGCCGACCCCATCAGCGGGCACGCGCGCGATGCCGAAATCCTTCTTGATCCGCTCGGCGGTCGATTCGCCGATCAGCAGGTTATGGTGTCGGCGAACATAGGAAACGATCGCTTCGTCCATCTTGTCGCCACCGGCACGGACCGAGGTAGTGTAGGCGAGGCCGCGCAGCGAGAGCACCGCGACTTCGGTCGTGCCGCCGCCGATGTCGACGACCATCGACCCGATCGGTTCGGTAACCGGCATGTCGGCGCCGATTGCGGCCGCCATCGGTTCTTCGATCAGCCACACCTGGCTTGCCCCGGCGTTCGATGCGGCGTCGCGGATCGCGCGGCGTTCAACGCTGGTCGAACCCGACGGTACGCAAATCACGATTTCGGGGCTGCGAAACGCGTTGGCCTTGCCGCCGTGCACCTTGGTGATGAAGTGCTTGATCATCTGTTCGGCGACATCGATGTCGGCGATGACCCCGTCACGCAGCGGGCGGATCGCCTCGATGCTGTCGGGCGTCTTGCCCATCATCAGCTTGGCATCGTCGCCGACCGCCTTGACCCGCTTGATCCCGTTCAGCGTTTCGACCGCGACGACCGACGGCTCATTGAGCACGATGCCCTTGCCGCGAACGTAAACGACCGTGTTCGCGGTGCCGAGGTCGATTGCCATGTCTTGGGAATTGAACTTCAGAAAACGGGAAAAGAAGGACATCGATACTGCTTCCTGTCATCGGCACCTGCCAGCCGGGTCGGTCTGGGCCTGCCGCCATCGAATGTGAACCCGCGCGCCTACCGGCACAGGACCAATCAGGGGGAGATTCCGGCTCTTCCCGGACGGGGTGGCTGGACAAAATGATCAGGGCTGAGCGGATGGGTCGCGATTTGCGTCCGACTGCGCTAGGACAGCCCCCATGTCAATACGCCGCCTGCCGGAAAAGCTAGTAAATCGGATCGCAGCCGGTGAAGTGGTCGAAAGACCCGCCGCAGCGCTCAAGGAACTGGTCGAAAACGCCCTCGATGCGGGGGCGACTCGCGTTGCGGTGCGAATCGCCGAGGGCGGAATCCTGCGGCTGGAAGTCGACGACGATGGGTGCGGGATGACCGCGTCCGACATGGCGCTCGCGCTCGAGCGCCATGCGACATCGAAATTGCCGACCGATGCGATCGAGGATGTAACGACGATGGGCTTTCGCGGCGAAGCCTTGCCGTCGATTGCCAGCGTTGCGCGGTTGACGCTTGAAAGCCGCGTCGCGGGCGGGGACGGGTGGCGGCGCGTGATCGACAATGGCAGCCTCGTCGCCGAAGGGCCGGCGGCGCTCGCCAAGGGCACGCGGGTGATGGTCGAGGATCTGTTCGCGCGCGTGCCTGCCCGGCGCAAGTTTCTGCGCAGCGCACGCAGCGAATATGCCGCCTGTCTCGATGTCGTGAAGCGTCTGGCGATGGCGCGTGCCGACGTGGGCTTTACGGTCGAGCATGACGGGCGCCGCGTGCTCGACGTGCAGGGCGGCCAGGATCGTCTCAGCCGTGTCGCGGCACTGACCCAGCGCGACCTGGCGGCAAACAGCATCGGGGTCGATGTCGAGCGCGGCGAGGTCCGGCTCGGCGGCGTGATCAGCCTGCCCACCTACAACCGCGGCATCGCCGACCATCAATATCTGTTTGTCAACGGCCGTCCGGTGAAGGACCGGCTGCTCGTCGGGGCATTGCGCGGCGCCTATGCCGATCTGCTCGCGCGTGATCGCCATCCGGTCGTCGCGCTCTTCCTCGATCTGCCGACGAGCGAGGTCGATGTGAACGTCCATCCGGCGAAGACTGAAGTGCGGTTCCGCGATCCGCAGCTTGTGCGCGGGATGATCGTCGGCGGGTTGCGCCGCGCGCTCGACGAACAGGGGTTTCGCAGCGTCCAGCGCCCTGCCGAAGCCGCGCTCGCGGCGTGGCAGCAGGAGCCGGCAGCGCCAGCGCCGACGAGCGGCTTTCTGTTCGGCCAGCGCAGCGAACCCGCGGTGCATCTGTTCGGCGCGGACGTCGCGCCGCCCCCCGCCGATGCGGCGCGCGTCTATGACCGGATGATGCCCTTTGCGGGCGCGTCCGCGCCGATCGCGGGCCGCGCCGAAGTGGCCGAGGCGCCGCCGCCGGTGGCCGCCGACCATCCGCTCGGAATCGCACGCGGACAGATTGCCAACACCTATATCGTCGCCGAGGCCGAGGACGGTCTGGTCATCGTCGACCAGCATGCGGCGCATGAGCGTCTGGTGCTCGAACAATTACGCCGCGGCATGGCGGGGCAGGCGGTGCCGTCGCAGGGCTTGCTGCTGCCCGAGGTCGTCGAGATCGACGAGCCGGCGTGCGACCGCCTCGAAGCGGCGGCGGCGCAGCTTTCCGCGCTGGGAGTCGAGATCGAGCGCTTCGGTCCCGCGGCGGTGATGGTGCGCGCGACACCCGCGATGCTGGGTGCGATCGACTGCCACAAGCTCGTCACCGATATCGCCGACGATCTCGCGGGCTATGACGCCGCGCTGGGTCTGTCCGAACGACTCGAACTCGTGGCGGCGACGATGGCCTGCCATGGGTCGGTGCGCGCCGGGCGTCCGCTTAACGTCGCCGAAATGAACGCCTTGCTCCGCCAGATGGAAGTGACGCCCCATTCGGGCCAGTGCAATCACGGCCGTCCGACCTGGGTGAAGCTGGCAATGGACGATGTGGAGAAGCTGTTCGGGCGGAAGTGAGGGCGGCGCGAGGGTCCGGAATCACGATGGCCCGGTGTCACGATGGCCGGGAATCACAACGCCCGGGCCTCATCCGAGACCCGGGCGCCTGTGACGAACGTCGCCATCCCCCTTGTGCACAGGCCAGGCGACCGGCCTGCACTCCCTGGAACCGGGCCTTGCGCCGCGTTGAACCAGAAGCCATTGGGCTATGCGCCGCGCCGGGCTTTGTCACCCATTCGTCGACAGGCTGCGGCGCTTTTGCACCGTCCTGTGGCCGTTCGGCAACATATTCTGCGAATCGTTCGCAGCGAATTGCGCCCCACGGTGGCCATTGCCAGCGGCCCGGACGCCCCCTAAAGCGGCGGCATGACCGCAACGCGCACCGCGCCTGAAGGGGCGTCCGCCCGATGATCCTGCGTCCTTACGAACGCGCCATCTTCAAACGCTATCTGCTTCCGCAACGCGGCGAAGGCTTCATCTTCGTCGCGGCGGCGTTCAGCTTTACCGCGGTGATGCTGGGGGTCGCGGCGCTGGTTATCGTGATGAGCGTGATGAATGGCGTCCGCTCCGACCTGTTCGACAAGATCGTCGGGTTGAACGGGCATGCGGTGGTGCAGGGCTTTGGCGGCCGTCTCGACGACTGGCGCGATCTGCTCAAGGAGGTGAAGGCGACGCCGGGCGTCGTGTCGGCGACCCCGCTGATCGAGCAACCCTTGCTCACCACCTTCAACGGGCGCGTCGAGGGGGTGCTGGTGCGCGGGATGACCGTCGCCGACATTCGCGGCAACGGCGTGCTCAACGGCAAGGTGTTGCAGGGCAATCTCGATTCGCTGACGCCGGGGACGGACAATGTCGCCATCGGCAGCGAATTGGCGCGCAATCTGGGCGCGACAGTCGGGTCGATGATCACGATCATCAACCCCGCAGGCCGGTCGACGCCGTTCGGAACCGTGCCGCGCGAAATTGCCTATCGCGTGTCGGCGATCTTCGAGATCGGCGTCTATGATTTCGACAAGGCCTATGTCGTGATGCCGATGGAGAATGCCCAACTGCTGCTGCTCACCGGCGATCAGGTCGGGATGATCGAGATCAAGACGACCGATCCCGACAAGGTCGGCGAGATATTGCAGCCGCTGGCCGAAAAGGTCGCCGCGCAAGCGGTGATTTCGGACTGGCGATCGATGAACAGCAGCCTGTT
This sequence comes from Sphingopyxis terrae subsp. terrae NBRC 15098, assembly GCF_001598815.1. GTDB lineage: Bacteria > Pseudomonadota > Alphaproteobacteria > Sphingomonadales > Sphingomonadaceae > Sphingopyxis > Sphingopyxis terrae. Next base: position 14,949 of record NZ_BCZQ01000020.1, read on the forward strand.
CGAGGCGCTGTCGGTCGAGCGCGTCGCAATGTTCGTGATCCTGTCGCTGATCGTGCTCGTTGCCGCTTTCAACATCATCTCTTCGCTCATCATGCTCGTCCGCGCCAAGACGCGCGACATGGCGATCCTGCGCACCATGGGCGCGCCGCGCGATGCAGTGATGCGCATCTTCATGGCGATCGGCCTGTCGATCGGCGTCGCGGGAACCATTGTCGGCATGATTATCGGCTTCAGCCTGCTCTACTTCCGCGCCGGCGTGCTGCGCGGGGCGGAGTTCCTCACCGGGCAGCCACTGTGGGATCCGTCGATCCGCTTTCTGACCGAATTGCCGTCGAAGCCCGATCCGTTCGAAATCGTCGGCATTGCGGTGATGGCGATCGTCTTCAGCTTCCTCGCGACGCTCTATCCGGCGCTCAAGGCCGCGAATACCGATCCCGTGCAGGTGCTGCGCTATGAATGATGTCGTCCTGGAACTTGTCGACCTGAAGCGCAGCTTTACGCAGGGCGACGTTACCATCCATGTGCTGCGCGGCATCGATGCGGCGCTGAAGCGCGGCGAAATCGTCGCGCTGCTCGGCCCGTCGGGATCGGGCAAGTCGACGATGCTGCAGGCGGTCGGCCTGCTTGAAGGCGGTTTCGAAGGCACGATCCGCATCGATGGCGAGGATGTGACGCGCTTCGATCAGGGCGCGCGGACAACCACGCGGCGCGAGAAGATCGGCTTCGTCTATCAATTCCACCATCTGCTCCCCGATTTCAGCGCGGTTGAGAATGTCGTGCTGCCGCAGCTCATTCGCGGCGCGCGCCAGGCAGAAGCCGAAGAGCGCGCCGCCGACCTGCTCGGCCGCCTCGGGCTCGCCGAGCGTCTGCACCACAAGCCGAGCAAGCTGTCGGGCGGCGAGCAACAGCGCGTCGCGGTGGCGCGCGCGCTGGCGAACCGGCCGCTGCTCGTGCTCGCCGACGAACCCACCGGCAATCTCGACGAAGCGACGGCGGACCGCGTGTTCGACCAGTTCGTCAAGCTGGTCCGCGATCATGGTTCGGCCGCATTGGTCGCGACGCACAACGAACGACTGGCGGCGCGCATGGATCGCGTGTGGCGCTTGCACGAAGGACAGATCGAGGCGTAGGTTTTTTTACCCCGCCCGCTTGCGGGAGGGGCAGCGAGACTTGGTTCGGTATAGCCGAACCTAGTCGCAGCGGGGTGGGCTGGTGACGATTTGGTTCAACCCACCCCGTTGCGAGTAGCGAGCAAGCTCGCAACTCTCACTGCCCCTCCCGCAAGCGGGTGGGGACGAAGTGAGGAGAAAGCGAATGGGGCTCTACGATTTCTCAGCGAAACTGCCGGGCGGCGGATCGCAGGCGATGGCCGATTACAAGGGCAAGGTGCTGCTGATCGTCAACACCGCCTCCAAATGCGGCTTTACCCCGCAATATGAAGGGCTGGAGGAGCTCTACCGCGATTACAAGGATCGAGGGTTCGAGGTTCTGGCCTTCCCCTGCAACCAGTTCGGCGCACAGGAGCCCGGCGATGCGGAAGAAATCAAGAATTTCTGCTCGCTGACCTATGATGTCAGCTTCCCGCTGATGGCGAAGATCGATGTCAACGGCGACGACGCCGATCCGATCTTCAAGCATCTGAAGAAGGAAAAGACCGGGCTGCTCGGCAGCGGCATCAAGTGGAACTTTACCAAATTCCTGGTCGACCGCGACGGCAAGGTCGTCTCGCGCCACGCGCCGATGACGAAGCCCGAGCAGTTGCGGAAAGAGATCGAGGAATTGCTGGGTTAGCAGCAATATTGGCGGTCAATCGACCGTCATTGCGAGCGCAGCGAAGCAATCCAGAGCGGTTTACGCCTAGTCTGGATTGCTTCGCTGCGCTCGCAATGACGATTTTGTGAAACGAGGTCATGGTCGAATCGCCATCGTCACGTTAGCGTAATCAAATGGCCTATAGCCCCTTTGTTCCCCTGCGCGTCTTTTCCAGTTTCACCATGCTGGAGGGGGCGATCGAGCCCAAGGCGATCGCGAAGGCGGCGCGGGAGCGGGGCTTTCCGGCGATTGCGGTCGCGGATCGCAACGGGCTGTACGGCGTCATGGCCTTTGGCGATGCGTGCAAGGCGGCGGGCATCCAGCCGATCGTCGGTGCGCTGCTGAGCGTGGCGCGGCCGGGGCAGCGGCTGGCGAGCGGCGCGCCGCTGATCGACTGGATCGCGCTCTATGCGCAGGACGATGCGGGCTACAACAATCTGTGCGCGCTGGTGTCGGCGGCGCATCTCGGCCGACCGGTCGAGCAGGAGCCGCATGTGCTGCTGTCCGACCTCGCCGGCAAGACCGACGGGCTGATCTGCCTGACCGGGGGCGGCGAGGGCGCTCTCGCGCGCTTGCTGGCCGGCGAGCAGAAGACGGCCGCCGACGAGTATGTCGAGCAGTTGGAGGCGCTGTTTGCCGGGCGGCTGTATGTTGAGCTGTCGCGGCGGGGCGATGCAACCGAAAAGGCCGCCGAGGCAGCGCTCATCGAATTGGCCTATGCCCGCGCGCTGCCGCTGGTCGCGACCAATCCCGCCAATTTCGTCGATCCGCAGTTCCACCCCGCGCATGATGCCATGCTGTGCATTGCGCAGTCGGCCTATGTCGAAAGCGAGGATCGCCGCGCTTCCAACCCCGAAGCCTGGTTGAAATCGGCCGAGGCGATGGAGGACAGTTTCTCCGACCTGCCCGAAGCGATCCGCAACACGCTGGTGATCGCGCAGCGCTGCGCCTTCATGGCGCCCAAGCGCAAACCGATCCTGCCGAGTCTTGCGGGCGACCGCGAGGGCGAGGCGGCGCAGCTCAAGGCCGACGCCCACGCGGGCTTGGCCGAACGGCTGGCGCTCTATCCGGACCTTAGCGAGGAAGAGCGGCAGGCTTATGTCGAGCGGCTCGACTTCGAGGTCGACGTCATCACGCAGATGGGCTTTCCCGGCTACTTCCTGATCGTTGCCGACTTCATCAAATGGGCGAAGGCGCACGATATTCCGGTGGGGCCGGGGCGTGGATCGGGTGCGGGCAGCCTCGTCGCCTGGTCGCTGACGATCACCGACCTCGATCCCTTGAAACTCGGGCTGCTGTTCGAACGCTTCCTCAACCCCGAGCGCGTGTCGATGCCCGACTTCGACATCGACTTCTGCGAAACCCGCCGCGGCGAGGTGATCCGCTATGTGCAGGAGAAATATGGCCGCGACACCGTCGCGCAGATCATCACCTTCGGTAAGCTGAAGGCGCGCGCGGTGCTGAAGGACACCGGCCGCGTCCTCCAGATGAGCTATGGTCAGGTCGACCGGCTGGCGAAGCTGGTACCGAACCATCCGACCGATCCCTGGACGCTCGAACGCGCCTTGAATGGCGTCAGCGAACTGATGACCGAATATAAGCAGGATGATGGGGTGCGCCGCCTGTTCGATATGGCGCGCCAGCTCGAAGGCCTGCCGCGACACAGTTCGACCCACGCGGCTGGGGTCGTGATCGGCGACCGGCCGCTCGACCAGCTTGTCCCGCTCTATCGCGATCCGCGCTCGGATATGCCGGTCACGCAGTTCGACATGAAATATGTCGAGACGGCGGGGCTGGTGAAGTTCGACTTTCTTGGCCTCAAGACGCTGTCGGTGCTCAAGGAAGCGCGGCGCCTGCTCGCGCTGCGCGGGATCGATGTCGATCTCGACACGCTCGGCTGGGACGATCCCGCGGTCTATGAGCTGCTCCAGCGCGGCGACACCGTCGGGGTGTTCCAGCTGGAATCCGAAGGGATGCGGCGCACCCTGTCGGCGGTGAAGCCGACCAATTTCGGGGATATTATCGCGCTCGTCGCGCTGTATCGGCCGGGGCCAATGGACAATATTCCGCTGTTCGGCGCGCGCAAGAACGGGCGCGAGCCGATCGCCTATCCGCACCCGCTGCTCGAAGGCATCCTCGCCGAAACCTACGGCATCTTCGTCTATCAGGAACAGGTAATGCAGGCGGCGCAGATCCTCGCCGGCTACAGCCTCGGCGGCGCGGACCTGTTGCGCCGCGCGATGGGCAAGAAGGTGCAGGCGGAGATGGACGCGCAGCGCGATACCTTCGTTAAAGGCTGCGGCGAGCATAATGGCATCGACGCCAAGGCCGCGAATGAGCTGTTCGACTTGATCGACAAATTCGCAGGCTATGGCTTCAACAAGAGCCATGCTGCGGCCTATGCGCTGCTCTCCTATCAGACGGCGTGGCTGAAGGCGCATTATCCGCACGAATTCTTCGCCGCGTCGATGTCGTTCGACAGCCATCAGACCGACAAATTGTCGATCTTCATCGACGATATGCGCCGCCTCGACATCGCGATCGCGCCGCCCTCGATCAACGACAGCGAGGCCGATTTTTCGGTCGGGCGCAGTGAAGAGGGGCTGGCGGTTCGCTATGCACTCGGCGCGCTCAAAGGTGTGGGCGAAAAAGCGATGGAGGCTCTGGTTGCCGAGCGGCAAGCCAAGGGTGATTTTGCGAGCCTCGACGATTTTGCGGCGCGCATCGACCCCAAGCTGCTCAACCGCCGCCAGATTGAGGCGCTGGCGGGGGGCGGCGCGTTCGACTGCGTTGAGCCCGACCGCCCGCGCGCCTTCGCCGGGGCCGAGGCGCTTCTGGCCTGCGCCAATAGTTCGGCGCACGAACGCTCGACGGGGCAGGGCGGGCTGTTCGGCGGCGATGTCGCGATCGCGCCGGTGCTCCAGCTGTCCGCCGCCGAACCCTGGACGCTTGCCGAGCGGATGGCGAAGGAGAAGGATGCGTTCGGCTTCTATTTCTCGGCGCATCCGGTCGAACAATATGAAGCGGTGATCGCGGCGCGCGGTGCGCGGACCTATGGCGATATCTGCGAAACGGTCGACATGACGCCCGGAACGCGCATCCCGATGGTGATGGCGGCGATGGTCGAAAGCGCGCGCCCGCGCGTGTCGCAGCGTGGCAACCGTTTTCTCAACCTAACGCTGTCGGATCGCAGCGGACAATTTCAGTCGAGCTGCTTCGACGAGCAGGCCGGCAAGATATTGGAGGCCTTGGCGGCCGACGGCGGCTGCGCCCTGCTCAACGTCGAGCTCGATCTGCTGGAGGGTGAGGAAACGCCGCGCGTGACGGTGCGCGGGGCGCAGTCGCTCGCCGACATTGCGGCGAGTGCGGCGCTGCAACTCGACTGCCGCGTCGAACTGACCGAGGCGCCGGGCGAGATGCTCCGCTATCTCGAACGGCGCGAGGATGCGCGCGGGCGGGTGATCGTAGCGACGACCGATCCGCTGACGGGCGAGGACATCCGGATCGAGCTGGGACGCGGCTTCGCGCTCGGCCCAGACACCGTCTCGCGGCTCCAAATGGTTGCAGGCGTAACCGAAGTGGCGCTTTCGCTGGTTCCGCCGCGCGATTTTCGCGTCCGTTAGGCCCGCCCCCTCTTGCGCGCCGCGCATTTCCGGCCCTATCCCTGACGAAAGACACGGGAGAGAAGCATATGGGAATGCAGGGCCAGCCGCTGCTCGTTACAAGCCTGATCGATCATGCGGCGCGCGAACATGGCGCACGCGAAATCGTCTCGCGCTGGGCCGACGGCAGCATGACGCGGTCGAGCTGGGGCGAGGTCGGCAAGGATGCCCGCCGCTTCGCTGCCGCCATGACGCGGCTGGGGATGACGAAGGGCGACCGCATCGCGACGCTCGCGATGAACCATGGCCATCATCTGGTGAGCTGGTACGGGACCGCCGGCATGGGCGGGGTGCTGCACACGGTGAATCCACGGCTGTTCGACGAACAGCTTGTCTATATCGTCAACCACGCCGAGGACCGCATTCTCTTCTTCGACGCGGCCTTTCTGCCGATCGTCGAACGGCTGCGCGATCAGCTTCCCACCGTCGAGCATTTCGTGCTGTTCGATGCGCCTGCACGCGACGGCTATCTGTCCTACAAGGATCTGATCGAGGCCGAGGATGGCAGCTTCGAATGGGTCGATCTCGACGAGCGCGATCCGGTGGGCCTCTGCTATACCAGCGGGACGACGGGCAATCCGAAGGGCGTACTCTACGAACATCGCTCGAACGTCATCCATGCGATCACCGAGATTCAACCCGACGTGTTCGACATGTCGAACCGCAGCGTCATCCTGCCGATCGTGCCGATGTTTCACGCCAACAGCTGGGGCATCCCCTTCGCCGCCGCGACGGTTGGGGCGAAGCTCGTCTTTTCGGCGACCAACGATGCGCAGGTGCTCTGCGAACTGATGCACGCCGAAGGGGTGACGCACAGCGCCGGCGTGCCGACGGTGTGGCTCGCGATGTTCGCGCATATGGATGCGACCGGGATCGACTATGGCAAGCTTTACCGCGTCATCATCGGCGGGTCGGCGGCGCCTCGTGCGATGATCGAGCGCTTCATGAAGGCCGGTATCGACGTGGGCCACGCATGGGGCATGACCGAAACCTCGCCGATCGGAACGATGGGCAAGCGGCCGTGGAACTGGGACGAAATGAGCTTCGACGAGCGTGTCGATATCGTCTGCCGTCAGGGCTGCCCGCCCTTTGGCGTCGAACTGCGCATCGTCGACGAGGAGGATAATGTCCTGCCGCGCGACGGGGTGACGAGCGGGCGGCTGCAATGCCGCGGACCATGGATCATCCAGCGCTATTTCAAGGCCGACGCCGATGCCGCCGACGGCGACGGCTGGTTCGACACCGGCGACGTGTCGGTGATCCATCCCGACGGGGTCATGCAAATCACCGACCGGGCGAAGGATGTCATCAAGTCGGGCGGCGAGTGGATTTCGTCGATCGAACTCGAAAATGCCGCGGTGGGCGCGCCCGGGGTTCAGGAGGCGGCTGCGGTCGGCGTGTTTCATCCCAAATGGGACGAGCGACCAATCCTGCTGATCGTCCGGAAGCCCGGTTCAGAGGCGACCGAAGCGGGTATCCTCGATTATCTGAAGGACAAGGTCGCCAAATGGTGGCTGCCCGACGAGATCGTCTTCGTCGACGAACTGCCGCACACCGCGACGGGCAAGATCCTGAAGCGCCAGATCCGCGACGATTACAAGGATTACAAGCTGAAGTCGCTGGTGGGGGCGTAAGGGGCGCCAAAGAAACACGCGTCGTCATTGCGAGCGGAGCGAAGCAATCCAGGTTGGTTCCACCACACTGGATTGCCGCGTCGCCTTCGGCTCCTCGCAATGACGATACTCACCCTAGAATAACTCCATCTGTCCGTCCCGTTCCGGCGGCCTGAACAGGTCGCTGCGGATTGGCGGAAAGCTTTTGTCGAGGCCATGTTCGCGCGCGGCACGCTTGACGCGGGTGCGGATGAGCTGCGCCCAAACGCCGCGTCCCTTCATCCGCGAAAAATACTCGGGGTCATTGTCGCGGCCGCCGCGAATGTCCTGCACCATGTGCATCACCTTGGCGGCGCGATCGGGATAATGGGCGTCGAGCCAGGCACGGAACAGCGGCGCGACCTCGTGCGGCAGGCGGAGCAGGATATAGGAGGCGCGGATCGCGCCGGCCGCTGCCGCTGCATCCATGATCGCCTCTATCTCGTGATCGGTAACAGCGGGAATGATCGGAGAGATATTGACCTGCGTCGGGACGCCCGCGTCGATCAGCTTGCGGATCGCCGCGAGCCGCCGCTGTGGATGCGGCGCGCGCGGCTCCAACGTTCGGGCGACTGTTGGGTCGAGCGTCGTGACCGAAATCGCGACCCCGACCAGATTGTCGCGCGCCATGTCGGCGAGCAGATCGATGTCGCGAAGGATGCGATCGGACTTGGTCGTGACGATCAGCGGATGCCGCGTTTCGGCCAGCACCTCGATAACCGCACGCGTCACGCCCCATTCGCGCTCGATCGGCTGATAGCCGTCGGTGTTGGTGCCGATGGCGAGCGGGGCGGGCACATAGCTGCGCCTGGCCAGTTCCTTGCGGAGCAAGGCGGCGGCATCGGGCTTGGCAAAGAGCCGGCTTTCAAAATCGAGCCCCGGCGACAGGTCGTGGAAGGCGTGGGTGGGGCGCGCGAAGCAATAGATGCAGCCATGTTCGCAGCCGCGATACGGATTGATCGAACGGTCGAAACCGATGTCTGGCGAGTTGTTGCGCGCGATGATCGTCCTGGGATGTTCGACGGTGACGGTGGTGCGCAGCGCCGGCGCGGCGCCGTCGATGTCTTCGGCCGTGTCGAGCCAGTCGCCGTCGGCTGCGCGGTCGAGCGATCCGGTCCGCGTCGGGCGGAGATTGGTCGGGGCGCCGCGGCCCGAAATCGGGGCAAGAGGACGGATCGATTCCACTGCCGTAATCTAGTGGAATGTTGAGAACATATAAAGAACAAATATCGTCGCCCGCGGGAAGCCGGCGGCGACATTTCCGCTATTCCATCAATCGCGGGATCAGGTCGATGAAGTTGCAGGGGCGGTGCCGGCTGTCGAGCTGGCTTTCCAAAATGCCCTCCCAAGCGTCGGTGACGGCGCCGGTCGACCCCGGCAGCGCAAAGATATAGGTGCCGCGCGCGACGACGGCGCAGGCGCGCGACTGGATCGTCGAGGTGCCGATCTTTTGAAAGCTGATCCAGCGGAACAGTTCGCCGAAGCCGGGAATATCCTTGCCGTCGAGCCGGTGCAGCGCCTCGGGCGTCACGTCGCGGCCGGTCAGGCCCGTGCCGCCGGTGGTGATGACGACATCGACCGCGGGGTCATCGATCCAGTTGTGCAGCCGCGATACGATAAGATCGGTTTCGTCGCGAATGATCGCGCGCGCCGCAAGCTCGTGCCCCGCGCCGGTCAGCAGTTCGACGAGCTTGTCGCCCGATGTATCGTCGTCGGTGCTGCGGCTGTCGGAAATCGTCAGGATGGCGATGCGAACGGGCTTGAACGGGCGCGCGGGTTCAATCGGCATTGGCGAGGCCGGCGGGACCGGCGTAGGTCAGCCGCACCCGGTCCTTGCTGTCCGGAAAGCGCGGCCATTTGCCCTGCGCAAGCGCGGCGCGGCTGACCGACGGCTTGCCCTGTTCGGCTTCGTACATCCAGTAATTGCGCAGCACGATGCCGACATAGGCGCGCGTTTCCCAATAGGGGATCGATTCCATGAACAGCAGCGGATCGCCATTGTCGCGCACTTCGGTCGACCAGCGTGCGACCGGCGCGGGGCCGGCATTATAAGCCGCGATCACCTTGGGCAGCAGGCCGCCGGTCGAGGAATCCTTGCTGAGATATTGCAAATAGCTCTGGCCGAAATCCATGTTCACCGCGGGGATGCGCAGGTCGGCGGGATTGACGCTTTCGCCGCGCCACCGCGCCAGATCCTTGGCGGTGCCGGGACGCACCTGCATCAAGCCATAGGCGCCGGCGGGGCTGACCACCGTGCGCTGGAATCGCGATTCCTGCAGCGTGTGGGCAAAGACCAGCGCCGGATCGACCTTCCAACCGCCATTGGGCTCCCACCGCGGCTGCGGATAGCGCGTCGCGGCGGCGAGCTTGCGGCCCTGCGGCGTGTTGTGGGCCAGATAAAGCTGGGTTTCGGGCAGGCTGAGCGCCTGCGCCATGGCAATAAGCTGTTCGTGCTGGCGCGGATCGCCGATGCGCGCCTGCTGGCGCAGCAGCGTGTCGGCGTAGCCGTCCTCGCCGATCTCGGCCATCGCGACGGCGGCGCGGACATTGGGCAGTTCTTCGAGCGCGCGGAAGGCGCTGCGGTCGGCGCGGACATTCTCGCGCTGGATATTGGTTTCCAGACCCAGCGTTTCGGCGGCGAGAAGGCCGTAGAAGGTTTCCTCATTGCTCGCCGCGGCGCGCAGGCGCGGTTCTACAAGCTGCGGCTCGCCCGATGCGATGGCCGCGCGTGACGCCCAATAATAAGCGGCGGCGCGCTGCTCGCTGTCGGGGGCTTCCTTGGCGACGCGGTCGAAAGCGACGAGCGCGGTGCGATAGTCGCGCAGGCGCCATGAAGCGAGGCCCTGCACCCACGCGCCCTGCACCGGCCAGGCGCCCTGGCTCGCGCTGCATTCCATCGCGAGGCGCAGCGCATTGGCGTCGTCATTTTCGATATAATAGGACCATGCGATTTTCTGCCGCCATTCGTCGCGCGCCTCGGGCGTCAGCTTGTCGGCGACCGCAGCATAGAGCGCCTCGGCGCCGGCGGGATCGTCGTTCTTGATACGATCGGGGATGGTACGCGCAAGGCCGGCGGCGACGGGATCGCCGCCCACGCTGTCGGCGCCGAGCCGGCGCGGGGCGCTGCCCGACCAGCTCAGGCGGTTCTGGTTGGGCAGGACCGGGACGTCGGTGGCGCCGCGTTTCGCGGCAAGGCTTGCGAGGCGGTCGGCCTGCGGCAGTTCGGGCGATCGTGCGAGAACCGGCATCAGGTCCGATACTTCGGCGCGCGGGCTGTTCGCCGCGAGCAGCAATTCGGCGCGCAGGAAGTCGTTGAGCGGGCCGTTTTCGGCGCCGTCGAGCATCGATTTGGCATCGGCCCAGCGCTGACCACGAATAGCAGTCAGCACCTGTGTGTAAAATTGCTTCTGCTTCGCTGACAGGATTTCGGGCACCGTTTGCGACGGGGCCGAAAAATCGCGATCGGGCGCGTCGGCGGCCATCGCCGGGACGGTTCCGGCCGCTAGGAAAATCAGGATCGAGGCGCCGAGCGCCCATTTCGCTTTCGTCATCTGTCAACGTCCCCGGTTGAGCAGTTTCAGGCTATCCCAGGCCGCCGCCTTGTGCGCTGGCCGGGCGAGGAGCATCGCGGGATGCGCGATTGCCACCGCCTCCACTTTGCCGCCATCATGGTTAATATCGAGTAACTTTCCGCGCACATCGGCAAGCGGGCGTCCCGTCGCAAGACGCAGCATGTCGCTGCCGACGAGCAGCAGCCGCTGCGGCCGCGCCAGCGCGACATGGTGCCGCAGCAGTCGGCCGAGCTCCGCCGCGTCGCTTTCGTCGCAGCGGCCGCCCGCCGGGCGCGTCACCGCGAGGCTGGCGATATAACAGTCGCCGCGCGTCAGCCCGATCGCGCGCAGCATCGCGTCCAGTAACGGACCCGCCGGTCCCGTAAAGAGCGTCCCGTCACGCTGATCGTCGACCTCGGGCCAGGCGGCGAGGACCATAAGCGCCGAATCCTGCGTTCCCTGCGGCAGCACGCGGCGCGCGTCCCACTGGCTGCCCGGCACGTCGGGGTGCTCGGCGAGCCAAAGCTGGAATTCGTCCCATTCGCCCGGCAAGGCGACCGGCCCTTTGGGTTCGTCCGTTGCGGGGGCTTCGACGCGCTGGAGCGCGGCGGGCAGCGGTGCGACCTCGGGTTCGGCAAGGAGGGGACTTCGCCGCGGTGCCGCAGCGTCATTGGCGACAGGCACGTCGAGCCAGCCGGCCGGCACCTCGCCGACCAGTGCATCGACGCCGGCCAGCGACCACCAGTCGCAATAGCTTTCCGCCAGCAAGGCTGAATTCCGCCCACCCATGAAAATGTTGAAACAGGAGGTTGACGCGCGCGTCAATTGGAAGGCATCGCAAATCGTGACAGAATGAGCGCCGCTTACGATGAATGATCGCGGCGGGGACGGCAGAAAGGGCTTTGAGGTGAGCGAACGGGAATCGATGCCTTATGACGTGGTGATCGTCGGGGCAGGGCCGGCGGGCCTTTCGGCGGCGATCCGCCTGAAGCAACTCGCGAACGAAGCGGGCAGCGAGCTCTCGGTCTGCGTGCTCGAAAAGGGATCCGAAGTCGGTGCGCATATCCTGTCGGGAGCGGTGATCGATCCCAAATCGCTCGACGAGCTGCTTCCCGACTGGCGCGACCAGGGCTGTCCGCTCGCCGAGGTGCCGGTGAACGACAATCAGCATTGGGTGCTGACGAAGAAGAAGAAAATCTCCGTCCCGCATCTGATTGCGCCCGGCTTCATGCACAACAAGGGCACCTATACGGGCAGCCTCGGCAATCTCTGCCGCTGGCTCGCCGAACAGGCCGAAGGGCTGGGCGTCGAAATCTTCCCCGGCTTTGCCGCCGCGGAAATCTTGTATAACGACGATGGGTCGGTGAAGGGCGTCGCCACCGGCGACATGGGCATCGCGCGCGACGGCAGCCACAAGCCCGACTATGCGCCGGGGCTTGAGCTCCATGCGAAATATACCTTCTTTGCCGAAGGCGTGCGCGGCCACCTGACCAAGATGCTGAAGCCGCAATTCGCACTCGACGCAGATTGCGAGCCGCAGGTCTATGGCATCGGCATCAAGGAATTGTGGGACATCGATCCCGCAAGTCATGCCCCCGGCCGCGTCATCCACACGCAGGGCTGGCCGCTCGACGCCAACGCCAATGGTGGCGGTTTCCTCTATCATCAGGCGAACGGGCAGGTGGCGCTGGGGTTCGTGACCTGGCTGAACTATCGCAACCCGCACATCTCCCCCTTTCAGGAGATGCAGAAGTGGAAGACGCACCCCGAAATCGCGAAGATTTTGAAGGGCGGCAAGCGCATCTCTTACGGCGCGCGCGCGATCAGCGACGGCGGCTACCAGTCGGTGCCGAAGCTCGCCTTTCCGGGCGGCGCGCTGATCGGCGACAGCGCCGGCTTCCTCAACGTGCCGCGCATCAAGGGCACGCACACCTCGATGAAGTCGGGGATGATGGCGGCCGAAGCGGCTTTCGCTGCGGTCAATGCCGGTCGGTCGGGCGATACGCTGACCGCCTATCAGGACGCCTATGACGACAGCTGGGTGAAGAAGGAACTGGGTTTCGTCCGCAACGTGCTGCCGCTGGTCGAAAAGTTCGGCGATCTGGCGGGGACGATCCTGTCGGGGATGACCATGTGGCTGGAAAGCTTCGGCATCCGCATGCCCTTCACGATGAAGCATCACCCCGACAATACGACGCTCTATCGCGCCGATATGATGCCCAAGCCCGAATATCCGAAGCCCGACGGGGTGCTGACTTTTGACCGGTTGTCCTCGGTGTTCCTGTCGAACACCAACCATGAGGAAGATCAGCCGATCCACCTGCAGCTCAAGGATCCGACGATCCCGATCGAATATAATCTGCCGATGTATGACGAACCGGCGCAGCGTTATTGTCCGGCCGGCGTCTATGAGGTTGTCGGGCAGGATGAGGGCGAACCGCGCTTCGTCATCAACGCGCAGAATTGCGTGCATTGCAAGACGTGCGACATCAAGGATCCGACCCAGAATATCAACTGGGTCACCCCCGAAGGCGGCGGAGGCCCCAATTATCCCAATATGTAAGTTCGCTCGCCGATCGATTCTCGCGCCGCTGGCGGCCACCCTGATGGTGGCTGCGGCGCCCGCTGCGATGGCGGCGGTCGATCCCGATCAGGCAGCGCTCGACGCGCTTGTCCGGGCACGGCTTGCCGAGGAAGCGGGCAATCCCGCCGAGGCGCTGGCTGCGCTGCAATCGCTCGCAAGCCAAGCGCCCGATCTGCCGGGCTTGCGTGCCGAAATGCTCGAGCGGGCCATCGACGCCGGCGACCTCATCGCTGCGCGCAGTGCGGCTGCAGCGCTGTGGGCGAGCGGCGATCAGCGGTTCGACGCGCGGCTCGTGCTCGTCGTCGACGCGATGCGGCGCAGCGACTGGAAGGGCGCGCGTGCCTATCTGGGGACGGCGCAGGACGACAAGTCGGGTGGCGATGCGATATCGCGGTTGATCGATCCGGCGCTGGGCGCGTGGGTCGATGTCGGGCAGCGCGCGCGCCAGCCCGAACGCGCGCTGGTGGCCGCCGCGATGCGCGGGCGCCCCGAACCCGCCTATGCGCTCGAAGCCGCGCTGGTTCAGCTTGCGGCCGGACAAAGCGATGCCGCCGTGGCCGCTGCCTTGGAAACAACGCCGACGGACCGGCTGAGCCAGCTCGTCGCGCTGCGCCTTGTCGCCAGTCTCGATGCCGCCCGGCAGAGGGATGCGGCCCAGACGCTGCGGTCGCGTATCGCCTTGGCGGCGGGTGAGCGCGAGGATCCTTTGCTCTTGCTGCCCGAACAGGCGGTGACCAACCCGCGGGCCGGCGCCGCCCACTGGCTGGCGCTCGTCGCCGATACGCTTGCGCGGTTGCCCAAGAGCAATGCGCGCCTGCCGCTGACCTTCGCGCGCGCCGCGACCTGGCTCAACGATCAGGACTGGACCGCGCGCAGCGCGCTTGCCGACGCCTTGGCGCGCAGCGACCGCGCCGCCGACGGCGCGGCCTTTCTTGGCGAACTGCGCGGACCGTTGCCGCCGGTGTTGCGGATGCGGCTTGCCGAGCTGACGGCAGAGGAGGGCGATCGTGCCGCGGCGGTGAAGATGGCCGAGGAAGCCGTCACGGGCGATGCGCCGCGCAGCCTGCTCGTCCGTTTCGCCGATCTGGCACGGCAGAGCGACGATGCCGCGGCGGCAGAGCGCGCCTACACGCGGCTCGAAGCCGCGCTCGGCGATGGCGACGACAGCGCACCGCTACGCGCAACGCTGCTTGTGGCGCGCGCCGAACTGCGGCTGCAGGCGAAGGATTGGGACGGTGCGGCGCCGCTGATGCAACGCGCGCTCGCGCTGCGCCCGAACGACCCGACAATCCTGAATTTCGTCGGCTATTCCGCGCTTGAACGGCGGATCGATGTCGATCGCGCGCTGGGTCAGATCGAGGCGGCATGGAAGGCCGAGCCGCAGAATGCGAGCATCACAGATTCGCTCGGCTGGGCTTATTTCCTGACCGGACGCACCGACAAGGCCGTCGAACTGCTCGAACAGGCCCAGCAGGGCGAGCCCGAAAATGCCGTGATCGTCGAGCATCTGGGCGACGCCTATTGGAAGGCGGGGCAACGCTTCCGCGCGCGCTATACGTGGCGCGCCGCGGCGCTGCTCGCCGAAGAGGATATGGCGGCGCGCGTTGCTGCGAAGCTCGAAGGCGGGCTGACGCCGCAAACGACCGCGCCCTGATCGCGCCATGACCCTGTTCCACGAAACCGGCTGGGCAAAGATCAACCTCGCGCTGCACGTCCGGGCGCGGCGCGCCGACGGCTATCACGAGATCGAGACATTGTTCGCGTTCATCGACGGCGGCGATGCAATTGCGGCGGCGGTGTCGGACGCCGATGAACTGACTATCGACGGACCGTTCGGCGACGGGCTGAGCGCCGGCGCCGACAATCTGGTGCTGCGCGTGCTCGCCTTGCTGCGCGATCGCTATGGTGCGGCTCGCGTGCCGCCGCTTGCCATCCGCCTGACCAAGACGTTGCCGGTCGCGGCGGGGATCGGTGGCGGATCGGCCGATGCGGCGGCGATGGCGCGGTTGGTGCGGGCGCATTTCCTGCCCGATGTCGGCGAAGCCGCGCTGGCGCGGCTCGTCGGTACGCTCGGCGCCGATATCGCCGCCTGCGTCGCCAGTACGACCTGCCTCGGCGTCGGGACCGGCGCCCAATTGAGCCCGGTGCCCGAACTGGCGCTGGGCGGGACTCCGGTGCTGCTGGTCAATCCGCGCGCACCCGTCGCGACCGGGCCGGTGTTCGCGGCGTGGGACGGCACCGATCGCGGCCCGCTGTTCACTGGCGCCGACCTGCGCGCGCAATTGTTTGCGGCGCGCAATGATTTGCAGCGCCCGGCGATCGCGCAATGCCCGGCGATAGCCGACATATTGACCGAGCTTGGCGGGCTGGGCCCGTGGCTCGCGCGCATGTCGGGATCGGGGGCGACCTGTTTCGCGCTGTTCGACGCGCCCGCCGAACGTGATGCCGCGGCGACGGCGCTGGCTGTACGCCATCCCGGCTGGTGGCAGATGGCGGGGGCGCTGCGATGAGCGAGGCGTGGCAACAATTGGGCACGCCGCGCGCCGGCGGGGTGCTGTTGATCGGCGATCATGCGTCGGCGGCCGTGCCGCCCGACATCGACCTCGGCATCGACCCCGCGCTGCTGTCGCAGCATATCGCGATCGACATCGGCGTTGCGGAGGTCGCGGCGTTGCTCGTCCGGAACGGCGCGGTCGACGCGGCGATCCTGGGCGGCGTGTCGCGGCTGGTCGTCGACTGCAATCGCGACGAGGATGCGCCGGGCGCGGTGCCGATCGCCAGCGACGGCCATGCGATCCCCGGCAACGCGCTCGATCACGCCGGACGCGAGGCACGGATTGCGCGCTTTTTCCGCCCCTATCACGATCATATCGCGGCGGTGATTGCCGCGCACCGGCCTGCGATGATCCTGTCGCTGCACAGCTTCACCCCCACGCTCGCCAGCGATCCGGCGCAGGCGCGGCCGTGGCATGTCGGCGTTCTCTATAACGAGGACGCGCGGTTGGCGCCGGGGGCGATTGCGGCGCTCGGCGACGAGGGGCTGATTGTCGGCGACCAGCTTCCCTATTCGGGTAAGCTGCTCAACGCGACGATGAACCGCCACGCCGAGGCGAATGGCATCCCCTATGTCGGGATCGAGATGCGGCAGGACCTGGTCGGCGATCCGGCGGGGCATGCGCTCTGGGCGCAGCGGCTGTCCAATATGTGCCGGAAACTGGGTTTGATTCTACCGCGCTAGGCGTGTAGAGGCGCCTTCTGTCGCTATTTTATGAAATAAAATTATCAGAAAGACGCTAAAATGCCTTCTTATCGTTCGCGAACCACTACCCACGGCCGCAACATGGCGGGCGCGCGCGGCCTGTGGCGCGCCACGGGAATGAAGGACAGCGACTTCGGCAAGCCGATCATCGCAGTGGTCAACAGCTTCACCCAGTTCGTGCCGGGCCACGTCCACCTCAAGGATCTGGGGCAGATGGTCGCGCGCGAGATCGAAGCGGCGGGCGGTGTTGCCAAGGAATTTAACACCATCGCGGTCGATGACGGCATCGCGATGGGGCATGATGGCATGCTCTATTCGCTGCCGAGCCGCGACCTGATCGCCGACAGCGTCGAATATATGGTCAACGCGCACTGCGCCGACGCGATGATCTGCATCTCCAACTGCGACAAGATCACGCCGGGGATGCTGATGGCGGCGCTGCGGATCAATATTCCCGTGGTGTTCGTGTCGGGCGGGCCGATGGAAGCCGGCAAGGTGGTGCTGAAGGGCAAGGAGGTCGCGCTCGACCTCGTCGATGCGATGGTCGTCGCAGCCGACGAAGCCTATAGCGACGAAGAGGTTGCGGCGGTAGAACGGTCCGCCTGTCCGACCTGCGGCAGCTGTTCGGGCATGTTTACCGCCAATTCGATGAACTGCCTCACCGAAGCGCTGGGCCTGTCGCTGCCCGGCAATGGATCGCAGCTCGCGACGCATGCCGACCGCAAGGCGCTGTTCCTGCGCGCCGGCGCGATGATCGTCGACATGTGCCGCCGCTATTATGAGGAAGGGGACGAGCGGGTATTGCCGCGCAGCATCGCGAGTTTCGAGGCGTTCGAAAATGCGATGAGCCTCGACATCGCGATGGGCGGATCGACGAACACCGTGCTCCACCTGCTTGCCGCCGCGCATGAGGCGGGGGTCGATTTCACGATGAACGATATTGACCGGCTGTCGCGCCGCGTGCCGTGCCTGTCGAAAGTCGCGCCGGCGAAGAGCGACGTCCATATGGAGGATGTTCACCGCGCGGGCGGGATCATGGCGATCCTTGGCGAACTTGAACGCGCGGGGCTGCTCCACGCGCATCTGCCGACGGTGCACAGCGCGACGCTGGGAGACGCGCTCAACAAATGGGACATTGCGCGCACCAACGATCCGGCGGTGCAGACCTTCTACCTCGCGGCGCCCGGCGGCGTGCCGACGCAGACGGCGTTCAGTCAAGACCGGCGCTGGGATTCGCTCGACCTCGACCGCGAAAATGGCGTGATCCGCTCGGCAACGCACGCGTTCAGCAAGGATGGCGGCCTCGCCGTGCTGTCGGGCAATCTCGCGCTCGACGGCTGCATCGTGAAGACCGCCGGGGTCGACGACAAGATACTGAAGTTTTCCGGCCCGGCGAAGGTCTATGAAAGCCAGGATGCGGCGGTGGCGGGCATTTTGACCGGACAGGTCGAGGCGGGCGATGTCGTCGTCATCCGCTACGAAGGGCCCAAGGGCGGGCCGGGGATGCAGGAAATGCTCTATCCCACGAGCTACCTCAAATCGAAGGGGCTGGGCGCCGCCTGCGCACTGATCACCGACGGGCGCTTTTCCGGCGGAACGTCGGGGCTGTCGATCGGCCACGTGTCGCCCGAGGCGGCCGAAGGCGGCACGATCGGGCTGGTCGAAAATGGCGACAGGATCGAGATCGACATCCCGAGCCGCACGATCACGCTGGCGGTCCCCAATGCCGAACTGGCGGCGCGCCGTGCCGCGATGGAGGCGAAGGGCGAGGCTGCCTGGCAACCCGAAAAGCCGCGCCCGCGCAAGGTTTCGGTAGCACTTCAGGCCTATGCTGCAATGACGACGAGTGCGGCGCGCGGCGCTGTGCGCGACCTGTCGCAGTTGAAGGGCAAGGGATGAAATCGATCGCGGGGGCAGGGCTGCTGCTCGTTCTGGCGGGCTGCAATGCCGGTCCCGACAATGGCGCGCTGGCAGAGGCCGAAGCGCAGGGATCGAAGGACGCCGCGATCAGCGGACGGATCGATTGCGCGCTTGGCGGCGCCAAGCTGTTCGACCGCACCTGCACCATTGCCGAAATGAGCAGCGCCGACGGCACGATCCTGATCGTCGGGCGCAGCGACAGCGGCTACCGCCGCCTGCAGGTAACAACCGATGGCCGCGGGGTCGTTTCGGCCGACGGCGTCGACCCGGCGAAGGTGACGGTGATCGGCGACGGGGTGATCGAGGTTGCGGTCGGCCCCGACCGCTACCGGCTGCCTGCCAACACCGGCGGCGCGAAGTAGCGCGACTTTTCCTGCTCGCATGGTAGGAAAGGGCATGTCCGTTCCCGCCGATGCACCGATCCTGACCGCCGCCGCCATGCGCGAGGCCGAGGCCGCGACGGCGCGCGCGGGCGTGTCGCTTGGGGATTTGATGGAGCGCGCGGGGGCGGCGGTCGCCGATTTCGCTTGGCGCATGGCGGCAGGCGCGCCGATCCTGATCCTGTGCGGTCCGGGCAACAATGGCGGCGATGGCTATGTCGCGGCGCGCCGGCTTAAGGCCCGCGGTGTCGCGGTGCGCGTGGCTGCGCTCGCGCCTCCGGCCACCGATCTTGCCAAGGCGGCGCGCGATGCCTGGGACGGGCCCGTCGAAAGCCTGACCGACAATATCGCTTCGGCGCCATTGATCGTCGATGCGCTGTTCGGCGTCGGGCTGACGCGGCCGCTGGCCGATGATCTGTCGGCGATGCTGCGGCGCTTTTCCGGGCGGCGGATATTGGCGGTCGATGTGCCGAGCGGGGTGGCGAGCGACGGCGATGCCGACTGGTTGCCGCCGTTCGCTGCTGACGTGACGCTCGCGCTCGGCGCGCTCAAACCCGCGCATGTGCTGTTGCCGACAGCGCCCGCCTGTGGGCGCTGTCTGCTGGCGCCGATCGGGATAGCGGCGGATCGCCATATGCAGACCCTGCCTGCGCCGCCGGGCGCGGTGCCCTCTGCGGACGCGCACAAATATAGTCGCGGTATGGTCCTCATCGCGTCCGGGCCGATGCAGGGCGCGGCGGCGCTGAGTGCGGCGGCGGCGCTGCGCGCCGGGGCGGGCTATGTCGTGCTCGAAGGCGATCGCCCGGCGCCGCTGTCGGCGATCATCGTCGAGGAGGGCGACGCCTTTGCCAAACGGCTCGGCGACCCGCGTGTCGGCGCGCTCGTCATCGGCCCCGGCTTTCCTGCCGGCGATGCGCTCGATGCGCGATTGGCCGCCGCGCTGGCGAGCCGGACGCCGCTGGTGCTCGATGCGGCGGCGATCCCGGCCGCGCTGCCCCATCTCGCAGGCGGAGGCGCGCACGCGATCCTGACACCGCACGCGGGCGAGTTCGCGCGCGCCTTTCCGGAGGCGACCGGCAGCAAGATCGACCGAGCGCGCGCCGCGGCGGCGCAGGCGCGTTCCGTGGTGATCTACAAGGGCGCCGACACGGTGGTCGCTGCGCCCGATGGGCGGATATGCACGGCCTGGCCCGGCAGCCCCTGGCTCGCGACCGCGGGGACCGGCGATGTCCTGGCGGGGGCGTGCGGGGCGATGCTGGCGCGCGGCGGCGACCCCTTCGATGCCGCGGTCGCGGCCGTCGGCTGGCATATTGTGCAGGCGCGGCGTATAGGCGCCGGCCTTGTCGCCGACGATCTCGTCGCCGCGCCGTTCTGACGAAAGTTTTACCCGTGACCGAAACCGACCTGATTGTCCGCATCGCCGCGCGCGGTGATGGCGTAACCGCCGACGGTCGCCATGTCGCGGGCGGGGTTCCCGGCGATCATGTGGCGGCCGACGGAACGCTCGTCGCCGGGCCGAACCGCGCGGTTCCTGTCTGCCGGCACTTCGGCAAATGCGGCGGCTGCCAGCTCCAGCATGTCAGCGAGGCGGCGCTTGCGGATTTCGTGCGCGAGCGCGTGGCCGGGGCGCTCGCCGGTCAGCAGGTGACGGCGGGCGATGTCCGTCCTGCGCATCTGTCGCCGCCGCATAGCCGCCGCCGGGCGGTCCTGACTGCGATCAAGGCGGGCAAGCAGGTCGCGATCGGCTTCAACGCGGCGCAAAGCAATCAGATCGTCGACATGCGCGAATGTCCGTTGCTCGCGCCCGAACTGTTCGCGCTGATCGCCCCGATCCGCAATCTGCTCGGGCTTATCGCGCCGCAGCGGCGCCCGGTGAAGGTCAAGCTGCAACGGCTCGATCAGGGCGTCGAACTCATCCTCGAAGGCGTGAAGGCCGAGGGGCTCGATGCCGCGATGGCGCTGCAGGATTTTGCCGGCGCCCATGCGCTCGCGCGCTTCGCCATCGATCAGGGCGATGGGCTCGAAATCCTGTGGCAACCCGAACCGCCGACGGTGTGCTTCGGCGACATTGCCGTGGAAGTACCGCCCTTTGCCTTTCTGCAAGCGACGACTGCGGGCGAAGCGGCTCTGCTCGGCGCGGTGCGCGAGGCAATCGGCGATGCGCCTGCGGTGGCCGATCTGTTCGCGGGCGTGGGCACCTTCGCGCTATCAGTGCAGGCGGGACGGAAAGTCTATGCCGCCGAGGGCGCGCGCGATGCGGTCGCGGCGCTGACCGGCGCTGCAAACCGCGCGCGGGCGCTCGTCGCGACCGAGCATCGCGACCTGTTCCGGCGGCCGCTGGTGCCTGCGGAACTCGACCGCTTCGGCGCCGTGATCCTCGACCCGCCGCGCGCCGGCGCCGAGGAGCAGGTGAAGCAGCTTGCCGCCGCGGCGACGCCCGTGATCGCCTATGTCAGCTGTAATCCGGCGAGCTTCGCCCGCGACGCGAAGCTGCTCGTCGTGGGCGGCTATCGGCTCGACTGGGTACAACCCGTCGGCCAGTTCCGCTGGTCGACCCATGTGGAACTGGCCGCGCGGTTCTCCAGATAAGCGTCGCCCCCGCGCAGGCGGGGGCCGCTTGCTATCCAGTGCTACCTCGACAGCGACCCCCGCTTGCGCGGGGGCGACGTGTCCTTCAAATCAATGCAGCACAAAGCCCATGAAGGCGTGCAGACATAGCGCGATCAGCGCGAGGCTGGCGAGCGCGAAGATGGCAAAGCGCCACATCACGCGGTTGATCGTCGCCTGCACGATGCTGTGGACGATACGCAGGCCGACATAGGCCCAGGCGATCTGGGCATTCAGCCCGCCGCCCATGCCGCCGACCGCGAGCGCCAGCGCGACGGCATAGAAGACCGTCGGCTGTTCCATCAGATGGTTATAATTGTGCGCCTTCCACTGCACCTCGGGCGGAAGCACCTCGTCGAGCCCGCGCCCGGTCGTGCCGACCAGATTCTTGGCGTCGATCTTGGCGCGGTTCATCGCCGGGATGCGCGTCGCATACATCCACACCCACATGACCATCGACCAGAGCGCGAGCGTCGCGACCGGCCCCAATATTGCATTCGTGTCCATGATTTCCCCCTCAGCCCAAGGTTGCGATAACGGCCAGCACCGACAGCGCGAGCAGGCACAATGTCGACAGCGAAAACAGCGCGAAGCGCACCGGAACCCGGTTGACCGTCGCCTGCCACAGGCTGTGCACGATGCGCAGCACGACATAGGCCCAGGCAAAACCCTGCGTCAGTGCCGTGTCACCACCCGACAGGTGCAGAAACACGATCACCGCGTAGAAGAGCGTCGGCTGTTCGAGCAGATGCGTGTAATTGTGTGATTTCCAGTTCACGCCGGGCGGCAACACCGGCTCCAGATCGGCGCCGCGCCCGCCGGGCTGCGCCGTTTTGACGTCGATTCCGGCCTTCGCCATCGCCGGGAAGCGCGTTGCCGCAACCCAGACGAGCATGATGAGCGTCCAGAGCACGAGCACCGCGCCGGCCGCCAGCAGATTTCCTGGCATAAAGTCCCCCTTGTCCTCGCGGCTCGTTCACGACCTGGCCGCCTGCGCGCGATGCTAGGGCGTGCGTCGCAATATGCAACGGAAACTGATGTCAGGGTGCGCCGCGCGCCAATTCGTCGCGGATAGCGGCCCCGTCGCCGTCGATCCGCGGCGCGAAGCGCGGTTCGACATGCGGCGCGGCGCCATAGCGCACGGGCGAGCGCATCTCGAAAAAGGCCCCGACATCGGGGTGTTCACGCCGGTGGAAGAAGCCCGAGGCGCGCAAATGCGGATCGTCGATCACATCGTCGAGATCGCGCGCCACCATCGCCGGAATATCGTTGGCAGCAAAGATTTCCAGCCATTCGGCATTGGTCTTCGCCGGCGTCTTGCGCGCGATTTCGGCGTAGACGAGCGACATATGGGTTCCGGCGGCGCGCGCCGCTTCGAACGCCGGACTTGCGAGCAGCGCCTCGCTGCCCAGCAACGTCATCAGCCGCGCGGTCGATTCGGGCGTATAGGGTACGATCGCTAGATAGCCGTCGGCGGTGGGGAAGGGCTGACGCGTCGGATCGAGCTGGCACGGATAGCCGGCAGGTCCGATCGGCGGATCGAGCGCGGCATCGCGCAGATGCTCGGTGAGCATGAAGGCCGCGAAACATTCAAACATCGGAACTTCGACGGCCTGGCCTTCACCGGTGCGCAATTTGTGAACCAGCGCAGCGAGAATCGCCTGCGCGCCGAACTGGCCTGCGATCTTGTCGGCGATGAGCGAGGGGAAATAGCGCGGGCGCGGGTCGCCATCGACGCGCGGCAAGAGGCTGGTCGTCCCTGTCGCCGCCTGAATGACGTCGTCATAGGCCTGAAGGTCGGCATAGGGGCCATTCTGGCCGAAGCCGGTGCCATGGACATAGATGATATCTTCCTTCAGCGCCTTGCAGCTCGCATAGTCGAAACCGAGCCGCTCGATCGCCTTGCCGCGGACGTTGTGGAAGAAGACGTCAGCCCCGGCAATCAGATCGCGCAGCACGGCGGCATCGGCGGGCTGCTTGAGATCGAGCGCGATCGAGCGCTTGCCGCGATTGACGGTCAGATGGATCGATCCCATCGTCGGGTCGCTGCGCGCGGACCCCAGATAGCGCGATACGTCACCGAGCCCCGGTGCCTCGACCTTGATGACCTCGGCCCCCAGATCGGCGAGCATCTGCGTAGCATAGGGGCCGAAGATGACCGTCGTCAGGTCGATAATGCGGATGCCAGACAGCATGGTCATGCCCGCACGGTCCCTGTCTGCGCACGCCCCCGCCCCGATCGTACCGATGACGTCCGCATAGCTTGTCCTCCCATTTGCTTTTCGCCGCCACGATAGAATGGTTGCGGAACAAAACGGAAGGGCAAATCCGCCAGCGGATCAATTGTCTATCGCGAGCGGAAGATCGATCATCACGGCGAAGCCCTCGCTGTCGCGGGCAAAGTGCAAACGTCCGCCAGTCGCCCGGACCGCGCGGTCGGCGATCGCCAGCCCCAAGCCCGCACCGTCGCCGCCACGCGCGCTATCGCCGCGGGCGAAGGGGCGCAGCATTGCGTCTGCCTGCTCGGTTGACAGCCCCGGCCCGGCATCGCGGACCATGATGCCCAGCCGGTCGCCCTCGATCCGGGCGGTAAGCGATATCGGCGCCGCGCCGTGGCGCAGCGCGTTGCCGAGCAGGTTGGCGACGGCGCGGGCCAGCGCGTGCGGGCGCGTACGGATGACGATATTGTCGCCGAGCGAGACGGTCGCGCTGTCGGTTGCTCCGCAATCGGCGACGACCTGACGCAGCAGCGGCGCGAGATCGGTGCGCGCGATCGTTTCGGATTCAAACCCCCGCGCGAAATCGAGAAACTGGCCGAGCATCGCTTCGATGCGGTCGACCTGCCGCACCGCGACATTCCTTAGCTCGTCGTCGCCGCGGATCATCTCGAGCGACAGGCGAAGGCGGGTAAGCGGGGTGCGCAGGTCGTGACTGACGCCGCCGAGCATCAACGCGCGGTCGGCATCGTTGCGGGCCAGGCGCTGGGTCAGCCGGTTGAAGGCGGTCGCGACCGCCGCGACCTCGGCGGGGCCGTCGGTTGCAACGGGCGGCGACAGGCGTTCGGGGTCATAGGCATCGACCGAAGCGGCGAGCCGGCGCAGCGGGCGATCGAGCCGGCGCTGCAGGAACAGGCCGGCGATTGTCGCGACGAGGAAGGCCGCCGCGAGTGCGGCGAGCAGGCTGGTCATCGCGCTGCGCCGACGCGGCGGCGTCACGCTGACCCAATAATCGTCGGGGCCGAGCGCAAGCCTGATCCACAGCCGCCCGCGCGTGTCGGTAATCCAGTCGAGCTTGTGCTGCGTCGTCAGGCGCGCGGCGAGTGCGCGCATGAACCTGTATTCGATGAAGGTGGGAAAACGCTGCCCGTCGGTCGGGGGATCGGAAACCGGGCGGATCAACAAACGCGATCCGTCGCTGAGATCGGCGATGACTGCTGCTCGGCGCTCGGCAGGGAGATTTCCCACTGTCGTCGACAGCGCATGGATCATGTCGGCGGTCACGTCGGCGACGCGGGTCGTTTGCGGGCCGATTACCCATATCTGTACCAGCAGCCCGGCGAGCAATTGCCCTGCCAGCACGACGCCGATCAGCATCGCGACGTTGCGGCTGAGCAGCCGCCTAAGCATCGGTACCCGGCGCCAGCACATAGCCGACGCCCCATATCGTCCGAATGAAGCGGGGATTGGCGGCATCGTCGCCGATCGCCTTGCGGAGACGGCCGATCTGCACGTCGATCGCCCGGTCGGTCACCTCGGCATCGCGCCCCAGCGCGCGGTCGATCAGCTGCGCGCGGCTGAGCGGCCGCCCGGCGCTCCGCGCGAGCGCGGCGAGCAGCGCGAATTCGCGCGAAGAGAGCGCCAGCGCCTGATCTTCGCGGCGCACCGACATCGCAGAAAAATTGATGACGAAGGGACCGACGGTCACCACCTCGTCGCGCAGCGTCGCCCGGTCGGTCGAAAGGCGGCGCAGCAAGGCATTGATGCGCGCAACGAGCTCGCGCGGGAGAAAAGGTTTGCCGAGATAGTCGTCGGCGCCCATTTCCAGGCCGAGCACACGGTCGACCGGATCGCCGCGCGCCGTCAGCATGATGATCGGGATCGTCTCGCCGCGCTCGCGCAGCCGGCGCACGATCGCCAGCCCGTCTTCGCCCGGCATCATCAGATCGAGCACGATCAGGTCGGCCGGATCGCGCGTCAGGCTGATATCCATCGCCTTGCCGCCGTCGGCCGCGCGCACGGCGAAGCCATGCTCGCCCAGAAAGCGCTGGAGCAATGCGCGCAGTTCGGGATCGTCGTCGACAATCAGGATGCGGGGTGCCTTGGCGTCCATGGACCCGACATGCCAGCCCCGTGGCACCGTCGCCAGAGCCAAAGATGTGACAAAGCATGTCGAAGCGGCACCCCTGTCGCATTTTGCCGCACAGTCGCGTTTGGCCGACATCGCCGCGATACAGGGCAGCGGCATTGGACGCTGGTCTTCACCATCAGGAAGGATGAAATCGATGAACACCCCCTCCCGCATTTTGACCGCCTTCGTCGCCACCGCCGCGCTGGCGGCCGTTACCGCCGCCGAGGCCCGACAGGGTTCGTTCCGCGCCCGCGGTTCGAACGGCGTCGTCGCCGGCAGCGCCGGGCCCAAGGGCGGCGTGGTCCGCGGCCGCGGCGCTGTGCAGAACGGCGATGGATCGGTGACCACGCGCTCGGGCGGCGCGTTCCGCGGCGCCAATGGAAGCAAAGGCAGGCGACAGTCGACGACGACGGTCAACCCCGACGGTTCGCTGACCCACAGCGGCAGCGCTTCGGCCACCGGCGCGCGCGGCACCTTCGACAGCAGCGGCGCGGTCGCGCGCGCGTCCGACGGGAGCTGGTCGGGTGGCCGTTCGACGAGCGCCACCAATTCGACCACCGGCACCAGCTATTCGGGATCGACGACGATCGACCCTGCGACGGGCAAGCCTGTTCACAGCGGAACCTGCACCGACGCGTCGGGCGCCGTCATCCCCTGCCGTTAACCGGGGCCTCCCCCCTCCAGACCCACCCCGGTTGGGAGGGGCGTCCCCATCGCCCCTCCCGTAACGGCATCGAAGCGCTATCAGGATATTTATGCGAATCAGGATTGTCTTCCCGCTTGCCGCCTTTGCGGCGTTTCTCCCGGCCACAGGTGCGCTGGCCGCGCCCGGCGGCGATTTCGAACGCGCGGCACAGGAATTGCGCGACGCCGACCGCAATGGCGATGGCGTCGTCAGCCGCGCCGAGTTTCAGCAATATCGCGTCGGCCGCTGGGCGAAGATGGATCGCAACGGCGATGGCTATTTCAGCAAGGACGACTTGCCCGCGCTGGCGCGGTCGCGCTGGGATAGTGATCACCTGACGCAGCTCCGCCGCGATTTCGATAAGAATCGCGACGGTCGCATCTCGCGCGCCGAATTCGTCGGCGGGCCGATGCCGATGTTCGAAGCAGCCGACAGCAACCGCGACAATCAGGTCAGCAAGGCCGAATTGCAGGCATTGGGGCAAAAGGCGAAAGCGCGGTAGCCCGACCTGCAGACGCAACGGAAAAGGGCCGACGCATCGCTGCGCCAGCCCTTTTTGTTTGGCTTTTTCGGCCGGTTCAGAAGAGCTTCGTCACCGTCGCGCTGCGGCGTTCCTGCTCGACTTCGCCGGTGTAGAGGCTCACCATCGGTTCGTCGCTGACGACGTGGGTTTCCTCGGCACCGAAGCCGTTGAAGCGTGTCCGCATCGCACAGCCATAGGCGCCGAGCATGCCGATCTCGATGAAATCGCCGGCCTTCACATCGGCCGGGAGATAGAAGGGGCCGGCCATATGGTCGAGGTCGTCGCACGTCGGACCATAGAAGCTGAACGCCGTCATCTCGTCGCTCGCCGTCTCGCGGATCAGCGAAACGGGGAAGCGCCAACCGACATGCGCGGCATCGAACAGCGCGCCATAGGCACCGTCGTTGATATAAAGCTCTTCGCCGCGGCGCTTTTCGACGCGCACGATCAGCGAGCTATATTCGGCCGACAGCGCGCGGCCCGGTTCGCACCACAATTCGGCCGAATAGCTGATCGGCAGGCTTTCGAAGCTGCGGTGGATCGTGTCGAAATAGGCGTCGAGCGGCGGAGGCTCCATGCCCGGATAGGACGACGGAAAGCCGCCGCCGACATCTATGATATCGACCGTCACCGCGGCCGCCACGATTGCCGCGCGCACACGCTCCATCGCCTGCGCATAGGCGTGCGGCGTCATCGCCTGGCTGCCGACGTGGAAGCAGATGCCCAGAGCATCGGCCGCCTGACGGGTCGCCATCAGCAGTTCGGCGACATCTTCGGGCTCGGCACCGAATTTGGCGGCGAGGCTCAGCTTCGAATGATCGGACGAGACGCGCAGGCGGACGAGCAGGTTGAGATCCTGCGCGCCCTCTGTCGCGCGGACGATTTTCTGAAGTTCGTCCATCGTGTCGAGCGAGAAGGTGCGCACGCCATGTTTGAAATAGGCTTCGTGCACGGCTTCTTCGGCCTTGACCGGGTGCATGAAGCACAGGGTGGCGCCGGGCAGCGTGCGGGCGACCAGACGCACTTCCGCGATCGAGGCGACGTCATAATGGATGACGCCCGAATCCCACAGCACGCGCAGCAGATCGGGCGACGGATTCGCCTTGACCGCATACATGGTCGTGCCGGGAAATCGCTCGATGAAGAAACGCGCTGCGCGCCGCGCGGCGTGCGGGCGGACAAGCGTAACAGGTTCGACCGGCGAAAGTGCCTGAATCAGCCCGTGGGCGCTATGATGCTGGTGCAACTCAAGGGACCCCCAAAATTAACGTTAAACATCAAAGGCTGCCTTGCGGTTATTGGAAGTCCCCCTGGGGCAGCGGGGTGCGCATATATGGCGGGGGGGCCCCCCTGTAAAGACCCTTATCGGACCGCGCGTTAACTTCTGGCGTTCAACCGAGCCGCGTTTTGAAATCCTCATAGGAAAAGCGCCGTATCTCCGTCAGTTCGTCGCTCTCGCTGTCCCACAGCCAGATCGACGGCAGCGGGACGCCGTTGAAGCTATTGGTCTTCACCATCGAATAATGCGCCTGATCGAGGAAGGCGAAGCGCTGGCCGATGCGCGCGCCGCCCGGCAGGCGGTAGTCGCCGATCACATCACCCGCGAGGCAGGACGGGCCGCCGATCCGAACCGGCTTGCCGGTGCTTTCCTCACCCAGCATCGCCGGGCGATACGGCGCCTCGATGACATCGGGCATGTGGCACGTCGCCGAAATATCGGTGATGCCGATCGCCATGCCATTGTCGAACAGGTCGAGGATTTCGCCCACCAGGATACCTGCGTCGAGCGCGACGGCTTCGCCGGGTTCGATCATCACGTCGCAGTCGGTCGATGCGCGCACCTGCTTCAGGAAGGCGATAAGGTCGTCCGTTTGATAGTCGGCGCGCGTCACATGGTGGCCGCCGCCGAAATTGATCCATTTGAGCTGGCGGAAAAAGGGGCGCAGCATCGGTTCGACCGCCGCCCAGGTGCGCGCGAGCGGAGGGAAATCCTGTTCGCACAGCGTGTGCATATGCACGCCGTCGACGCCGTTCATATGTTCGGGCAAAAGCTGGCTGATCGGAAAGCCGAGCCGGCTGCACGGTGCCGCGGGGTCATATTTGGGGACATCGCCTTCGCTATGCTGCGGATTGATGCGCAGCCCGACATCGAACGTCGCGCCCTTGGCGCGCAATACGTCGAGCAGCGGCCGAAAGCGCGCGATCTGTCCCGGCGAGTTGAAGATCAGATGATCGGACAGCGCCGCTATTTCGGGTAGATCGGCTTCCTTGTAGCCTGCGCAATAGGTTGCAACCTCGCCGCCATATTCCTCGCGGCCGAGTTTGGCTTCGTAAAGCCCCGAGGCGCACACCCCGTCGAGATAGTGCGCGACCGTGGCGCCGAGCGGCCACATCGAAAAGGCCTTGAGCGCGGCAAGCACCCGCGCGCCCGATGCGTCGCCGATGTGGCGAAGGACGGACAGGTTCGCTCGAATCTTCGCCGCATCGACGACGAAGGCCGGCGAGGGGACGCGATCGAGGTCGAAATGGGCAAAGGCTCCGGGGTCGCCGGCACGGGTTTCCATGATATCGTTCCTGTCAGGCCGCGATCGGCCCCTTGAAGATGAAAAAGGCGCCCGCCGCGATCAGCGAAAAGCCGACGAGATGATTCACCGTCAGCTTTTCGCCGAGCCAGAAGACCGCGAAGCCCGCAAAGATGATGAGCGTGATCACTTCCTGCAAGGTCTTGAGTTCGGCGGCGGTGTAGACGCTATAGCCGATCCGGTTCGCCGGAACGGCCAGGCAATATTCGAAGAAGGCCAGCCCCCAGGCGAGCAGCACCGCGAGCCAGATTGGCCGCGACATGTCGCCGAGGTGGCCGTACCAAGCGAAGGTCATGAAGATGTTCGAAACGAACAGCAGGCCGATCGGTAAAAGATAGGCGATCATTTCTTCTCTTTCGTCAGCGGCAGCACGTTGTTCAGCAATGCGGCGAAGAAATGTCCCGGCTCCTCGACCATCGGCATATGCGCCGAATGTTCGAGCCATACGAGCGTCTTCGACGGCGCCTTGACCTGCGCGAACCAGTCGGCGGCAACGGGCGAGGGAACAGTATAGTCGTGGCGGCCGAGGAGGAAGACGATCGGGACGTTCATCTTGTGCACGCCCCGGAAGCTGACATCGGCAAGGCGCGGCCACAGTGTCGTCACCGAAAATTCGCTGCCCTTGCCCCACGCCTGAACGTCGGCTGCGGTATATTCGGGTGAGAGCCGCGGGGTCTGGAAATAATATTTGAGATCGGGCTTGTCGTAGATCAGCGAGCCGTAGGGGATCGCATATTTGCGCCAGCCATCGGCTTTCGCGATCGTGAAGTCGCCCTGCGGATAGGGCGCGAGCGCGTCGATCGCTGCAACGGCCTCCTTGTTCCCGGCGGCCAGCGCCTTTGCACGTGTCCAGGCCATGCCGGCTTTCTCGCCCTCGCGAAAGTCGATGCCTTGGCCGACGCCGACATAGGCGTAGAGCAGATCGGGGCGTTTGACCGCGACCGACAGGCCGACGATTGAGCCCCAACTGTGGCCCATCAGGACGACCTTGCGCTTCCCATAGCGTTTCTTCAGCAGTTCGATCAATTCGATGGCGTCGTCGCGGTAACGCTCGGGCGTCATCGTCGGCGCAAGCGCCACCGGATCGTTCAGCGGATAGCTGCGCCCGGCGCCGCGCTGATCGTACTGGACGACCGTGAAAACGTCCTCCCACGGCCGCTGGAACGCCCATGCAAAGGGCATTTCGACGGCGCCGGGGCCGCCGTGAACGAAGACGAGAATCGGATTGTCGCGGTCTGCGCCGCGTACGTTCACAACCTGCCGCGCGCCGCCCAGCGTGGCTTCGAACGTCTCCTGCACACCGTTCGGGGTGACGATCCTGCCGATGTCGGCGACAATGGCGCGCGCGGGAGCGTAGGCGTCGTCGGTTTGGGCGGCAGCGGGGGCGACGCAGGCCGCGAGCAGAGCAAGTGCGGCTATTCGAAGTCTCATCGATTATCCAACCCTCGTCGTTCCCGCGAAAGCGGGAACCCAGTTCAGCCGTTGCTACCGGGTTCCCGCTGTCGCGGGAATGACGAAATTGAAAGACGTGGCGTCAGAAATCCAGCGGCGCGTCGAGTTCCTTCACCTGCCAGGGCAGGCCGTGCTTCATCAGCATGTCCATGAAGGGGTCGGGGTCCATCTGTTCCATGTTGAACACCCCCTTGCCGGACCAGGTGCCGGTGACCATCATCGCCGCGCCGATCATCGCGGGGACACCGGTCGTATAGCTGACCGCCTGATTGCCCGTCTCGGCATAGGCGTCTTCATGATCGCAGATATTGTAGAGATAGAGCGTTTTTTCCTTGCCGTCCTTGCCAAGACCGGTTGCGATGACGCCGATGTTGGTCTTGCCCTTCGTCGTCTCGCCGAGGCTCGACGGTTCGGGGAGAACGGCCTTCAGAAATTGCAGCGGGATGATTTCCTTGCCTTCATAGATCACCGGGTCGATCCGCGTCATGCCGACATTCTGCAGCACGGTCAGGTGCTGGATATAGGCATCGCCGAAGGTCATCCAGAAACGGATGCGCTTGATCTCGGGCAGATGCGTTTTGAGGCTTTCGATTTCCTCGTGATACATGAGGTACATATTCTTCGGGCCGACCGCCTCGAAGTCGAATTGCTGCTTCACCGACATCGGCGGGGTTTCGACCCAGTCGCCATTTTCCCAGTGGCGCGCGACCGCGGTCACTTCGCGGATGTTGATCTCCGGATTGAAGTTGGTCGCGAAATGCTGACCATGGTCGCCGCCGTTGCAGTCGAGGATGTCGAGCGTGTCGATACGGTCGAAATGATGCTTTCGGAGCCAGGTCGTGAAGACGCTCGTGACGCCGGGGTCGAAGCCCGAGCCAAGCAGCGCCATCAGGCCGGCGTCCTTGAACCGGTCCTGATAGGCCCATTGCCAATGATATTCGAACTTCGCCTCGTCGCGCGGTTCATAGTTGGCGGTGTCGAGATAATGCGCGCCGGTCGACAGGCACGCCTCCATGATCGTCAGATCCTGATAGGGAAGGGCAAGGTTGACGACGTGCGTCGCACCCACCGAGCGGATGAGCGCTGCGGTCGCGTCGATATGGTCGGCATCGACCTCGGCGGTCTTGATCGTCACGCCGGTGCGTTCCTTGACCGATTCGGCGATCGCATCGCATTTGAACTTGCGGCGGCTGGCGAGGGTGATGTCGGGAAAGATGTCGGGGTTCATCGCCATCTTGTGAACCGCAACCGATCCGACGCCACCGGCGCCGATCACCAGAACCTTGGTCATTCGAAAATCTCCTGTCGCGGCGATCATCGCCGCTTGTCTTGTATGCCGCGCCCTATAGGACGAAGCCATGACACAGCAAAGCCCCGATCCCTTGCTCAGCCCCGACCGTACGCCGACCCTCGCCGGAGTGGAACGCGCGGCGGCGAAAGTCGCTGCACTCCTGCCGCAAACGCCGCTCCTGCCGCTCGATGTTGGCGGGCGCACGATATGGTGCAAGGCCGAATGCCTGCAACCGGTCGGCGCGTTCAAGATTCGCGGCGCGTGGCACCGGCTGACCGACCTGACCCCCGATCAGGCGGCGGCGGGCGTGGTTGGCGTATCGAGCGGCAACCATGCCCAGGGTGTCGCCTGGGCGGCGAAGCGGCTGGGGATCAAGGCGACGATTGTGATGCCAAGCAACGCGCCGCAGATGAAGCTCGCGGCAACGCGCGCGCTCGGCGCGGACGTCGTGCTTTATGACCGCGTTACCGAATCGCGCGATGCGGTCGCCGCCAATTTGCTCGACGAGCGCGGCGGCACGCTCGTCCATGCCTATGGCGACCCGTGGATCATCGAAGGCCAGGGGAGCATGGGGATCGAGGCGCGCGCTCAGCTGGCCGCGCGCGGCATTGTGGGGCCCGACAAGGTCGTCGCCTGCTGCGGCGGCGGCGGCTTGTCGGCGGGACTGGCGCTTGCCTGTCCCGATGCCGAGATCGTCGCGGTCGAACCCGAAGGATGGGACGATGTAACCCGCAGTCTGGCCGCGGGCGAAATCTTGTCGGTAGAGGATCTGGCAGCGCCGACCGAATGTGACGCTTTGCAGACGCCGCAGACCTGGCCGATCAATTTTGCGGTGCTGCAGGCGCGCGGTGTGCGCGGCGTGTTTGTGACGCGCGATGAAGTGCGTCACGCGATGCGCGTCGCGTTCGAAAAGCTTCACCTCGTCGTCGAACCCGGCGGCGCGGCGGCGCTGGCGGCGGTCCTTGCGGGGAAGGTCGAGCCGGGCGAGGCGACGCTGGTGACCCTGTCGGGCGGCAATGTCGATCCGCAAAAATATGCCGAGATCATTGCCGGCTGAGCCATCAAGGATATTTGTCGGCGCTGGCGCGTTTACGAAGGCGAAGGAGACGCAAGATGACGAAGACCATGGTTTTGGCCAGCGCCGCGGCGATGGCCCTGCTCGCGGGTTGTCAGAAGGCCGAAGCGCCCGCCCCGACACAGACCGAAACGACCGAGGTTCCGGTCGAAACCGCCATGCCGGCGGATACTGCCGACACTGCGGCCGAGAGCGATCCCGCGACCGCGCCGCACCGCTTTGCCAGCTGGGCCGGCAAATGGACCGGGGTCGAGGGCATGTATGTCACCATCACCCCGACCGAACCCGAGCATTACAAGCTGGAGATGCAATCCGATCTCGACACCAAGGGCACATATGACGGCTGGGACAGCGAGCATGGCATCAAGTTCAAGCGCGGCGGCGAGGAACTGAGCCTGCATCGCGGCAATGGCGACGATACCGGCCTCAAATATCTGGCGGGCAAGAAGGAATGCCTGATCGTCAAGAGCGGAGAGGGTTATTGCCGCGACTAGTTGGCCTCCATCCCGGCAGCCCGGCCCCTGCCGGGATGTCGGGATAGGATCATAATTTTCGTCCGTGTCGCCGATTTGTCATCGAAACGACGCGGGAATCGCAACATAGGCTGTCATGCGCGGCCCCGGATACATCGCTTTTCCGGGAGACCATGACCCATGGCCAGCCAAGCAAATCGCAAGATCGCCACCGCCGTCGTCCGCGAGGATGCGGACCAGAAACAGCGATTGCTCGACCGCGCCTTTGCGCTTGCCTTCAAGGGCCTTGTCTATGCCCAGATATGGGAAGACCCGGTGGTCGACATGGAGGCGCTTGCGATCGAACCGGGCAACCGGATCGCGACGATCGCAAGCGGCGGCTGTAACGTCTTCTCCTATCTCACCGCCGACCCCGGCGAGATCGTCGCGGTCGATCTCAACACCGCGCATGTCGCGCTCAATCATCTGAAGCGCACCGCGATCGAGCGCTTGCCCGATCACGCCAGCCTTCGCCGCTTTTTCGGCGATGCCGACAGCAAGGCGAATATCGCCGACTACCAACATTATATCGCGCCGCATCTCGACGCGGTCAGCCGGGCTTATTGGGAGGGGCGCGATCTTGCGGGACGGCGCCGGATCGGGGGCTTCGCACGCGGGGTCTATCGGCGCGGCCTGCTCGGCAGCTTCATCGGCCTTGCGCATCTGGCGGCGCGCCTGAACGGCGTCGATCCGCGTGTGCTGCTGACCGCGAAGAGTGTCGCAGAACAGCGGGCGATCTTCGACGCGAAATTCGCGCCCTTTTTCGACCGCGGCTTCATTCGCTGGGTTACGGCGCAGCGGTCTTCACTTTTCGGACTCGGCATTCCCCCCGCGCAATATGACGCATTGGCGGGCGGCAAGCCGATGGCCGATGTCCTGCGCGCGCGGCTCGAAAAGCTCGCCTGCGATTTCCCGCTCGCCGAAAATTATTTCGCTTGGCAGGCGTTCGGGCGCGGCTACGCCAAGGATGATAGGGCGCCGCTGCCGCCCTATCTTCAGCGCCATCATTATGACGCGGTCAAGGCGCGCGCCGGCCGCGTGCAAATGCTCCACGCGAATATGACCGACATGCTGGCGGCGTCGGACGCCGCGAGCTTCGACCGCTATATCTTCCTCGACGCGCAGGACTGGATGAGCGACGCGCAGCTTGCGGCGTTGTGGACCGAGGTTACACGCACCGCGCGGCGGGGCGCGCGCGTGCTGTTTCGCACCGCGGCCGAACCCAACCTATTGCCGGGCCGCCTGCCCGACGATCTGCTACGCCGCTGGGACTATCGGGCCGAGGAATCGGCCGGCTTCGCGCGCCGCGACCGCTCGGCGATATATGGCGGTGTGCATCTCTATGGGCTTCGGGGCGCTGGCATATGAGCAGCCATGGGGCGTTGATGGACCGCGTCTACCGCGGTCAGCGCCACATCTATGATGCTACGCGCAAATATTATCTGCTCGGCCGTGATGCGCTGATCGCCGATCTCGCGCCGCCGGCGGGCGGCACCGTGCTCGAGATCGGTTGCGGGACGGGCCGCAATCTGATCGCCGTCGGGCGGGCATGGCCCGGGGCGGAGCTGTTCGGGATCGATATATCGGCGGCCATGTTGGAAAAGGCCGAGGCATCGCTTGCAAAAGCCGGGATTGCGGCATCGCTCGTTCGCGGCGACGCGTGCGATTTCGACCCGGTAGTGCTCTTCGGCCGCCCCACATTCGACCGCGTTTTCATCAGCTATGCGCTTTCGATGATCCCTGATTGGCGGAGGGCGCTAGCGCAAGCGGCGCGCTGCGTCGCACCGGGTGGACGGCTGGAGATTGTCGATTTTGGCCAGCAGGACGAATTGCCCGGCCTGTGGCGCCGATTGCTGTTCGGCTGGCTGTCGCATTTCCATGTCGCGCCGCGCGCCGATCTGCCGATCGCGATCGCGAGCCTGGCGGGGGAGGCCGACGCCGCGCGGGTGACTTGCGATCGGCTCTATCGTGGCTATGCGATCCGCGCGGGCCTCGCGCGGCGCTGAAAAGCTGCTATCCCCATGCGCGCAACAGGGGGAGAGTGGGTGATGGAACAGGCGATCGTGACGGCGCGGCCCGGCGATGCAGCGGTTGTGGGCGAAACGCTGGCACAGGCGTTCCAGACCGATCCCGCCTTGTCGTGGATATTGCCCGACCCCGTCCATCGCGCGCGGGCCTTGCGCGGACTGTTCCGCACGCTCGTCCCCGCAGATATGCGCGCGGGCGTAGCGCTGCGATCGCATGCCGGCGAAGCCGCTGCCCTGTGGCGTGGGCCGGGGCGGGCGCACAGCGGCGGGCTTGAGTTTCTGCGCACCGTGCTGCCACTCATCGCAACCTTCGGCACGGCGCTCCCGCGCGGGCTGAAAGTACAGGGCAGCATCGACGCGCACCGGCCCAAAGTGCGCTTCTGGTATCTCCATTATGTCGGCGTGCGCCCCGATCATCAGGGAAAGGGGCACGGCGGACGGATCATCCGGGCGCAGACGGCGGTGGCCGATGCCGATGGCCTTCCTTGCTGGCTGGAAACGGCGACGCCCGAGAATGTGCCGCTATACGAGCGGCTTGGCTTCGTGATCGAGGCCGAATGGGACGTTGCGGGCGGCGGTCCCCATTTCTGGGGCATGATGCGACAACCGGTCATGACCTAGGCTTGGCGTCGGACGAAATTTTCATAGTCGGCGGCGTGTATGACAGGGAGTGTCGGCGCCGACGCGAGGTTCATCAGTCGCAACCGATACTGGGCAAGCGTTGCCGCGCGCTGAAGCTCGGTCATTCGCGATGGACCGTAAACGATAAATGGTTCGATCACCTGAAAACCGGTGAACCGCAAAATTCCGTGATGGATCGGATAGAGTATGGGATCGATCGGACCGTAGAGCCCGACATCCGCATAGGGTGCCGCCCCGCCGCCGGTCGTAACCGACAGCATCGCTCGCCGCGGCGCCAGGCGCCCTTGGTCAAGCCATTTGCCACCGCCATAGGCGACGCCCACGGCGAACACGCGGTCGATCCACCCTTTCATGATTGCGGGCATTCCCAGCCACCAGATGGGGAATTGAAAGATCACCGTGTCCGCCCACAGCAATTTGTCCATCTCTGCGCGCAGGTCGCTTGAAAAACTGCCGGCGGACGCGGCGAAACGCTCTTCGGCCTGCTGATCGTATCGCTCCGGATCGGCGCGTATCGTGAAATTGCGTCGATCCGATACCGGATCCCACTCCATGGCATAGAGGTCGGACACGATCAGTTCGTGACCGATCGTCGGCAATAATGCGCGGGCGCTATCGGTTAGCGCGCCGTTGAAGCTGCGGGGTTCAGGGTGGGCGTGGACGATCAGGATGCGCATGGCCGTCATTCGGCGCCTGCGGCTCCGACGTTACAGGGGCCCTCGAAAGGCGGGACGCTTGCGATCAGTCGTCGAAGCCGACGAAACGCACCGCCTCGTCAACGGTTTTGCGGTTCGATACCACGGCGTTGGCGGGAAACGCCTCGTCGGGCCAGCCCATGGCGACGCAGATCATGATGACCTGATCGTCGGGGATTTGCGCATGTTCGCGCACGACCGGGCTCTGCATGATGCCTTGGCTGTTGATGACGCACCCCAGCCCGCGCGACCAG
Organism: Sphingopyxis terrae subsp. terrae NBRC 15098; assembly: GCF_001598815.1. Classification (GTDB taxonomy): domain Bacteria; phylum Pseudomonadota; class Alphaproteobacteria; order Sphingomonadales; family Sphingomonadaceae; genus Sphingopyxis; species Sphingopyxis terrae. Next base: position 52,461 of record NZ_BCZQ01000020.1, read on the forward strand.
GCGGCGTTGACCAGCGCATTGGTCACCGCCCCGCAATCGAAAGGCGCGATATCGCTGCCGAGCAGCACCCGGTCATAGGTTACGACGATGCTGACCGGCGCGTCGAACTGGCGAAAGCCGCGCAGCACCCAATCCTGCCGCGCATCCTTGTCGTCGCGCGCAATGCCCATCGCCCCGAAGAGCTGCTTCGCGATTTCGATCTGCCGGAAGCGATGCTCCTCGGCGATGCCGTCGAAACGGCGAAACTCGCGGCTGTCGGGCTTGCCGGCGAGAATGCCGTCGGTGTTGCCCTGGCGGATGGCGGCGAGCGCATCGCCGGTGACGACCGAGAAATTCCAGCACTGGTTGTTGAATGACGAAGGCGCGCGCATCGCGACGCCGATGATTTCGGCGATCAGTTCGCGCGGAACGGGCTTGTCGAGGAAGCCGCGGATCGAGCGGCGGCCGCGAACGACCGCGTCATACGCTTCGGCTTCAGTCACGCGGCGATTTTGAATTCGAGTTCGAGCCGGCCCCAGATTTCGACCAGCGCCTGCGTCAGCTCGCGCATCATCGCTTCGTCATGCGCCGGGCCGGGCGTGAAGCGCAGCCGTTCGGTGCCGCGCGGCACGGTCGGGAAATTGATCGGCTGCACATAGACGCCATATTCGGCGAGCAATATGTCGCTGATCTTCTTGGCGCGCACCGGATCGCCGACCATCAGCGGGACGATGTGGGTCACCGAATCCATGACCGGCAGGCCGGCATCGCGGAAACATTGCTTGAGGTAAGCGGCGGCGGCCTGCTGCGCATCGCGTTCCTCGCTCGACCCCTTGAGGTGGCGGACGCTGGCGAGCACGCCAGCAACGAGCACCGGCGACAGGCTGGTCGTGAAGATGAAGCCCGGCGCATAGCTGCGGATCACGTCGACGATATTCTTGTCGGCAGCGATATAGCCGCCCATCACGCCGAACGCCTTGCCCAGCGTGCCTTCGATGATGGTCACGCGGTGCGCGGCTTCGTCGCGTTCGGTGATACCGCCGCCGCGCGGGCCGTACATGCCGACCGCATGGACTTCGTCGCAATAGGTGAGGGCGTTATATTTGTCGGCGAGGTCGCAGATCGCGTGGATCGGCGCGACGTCGCCGTCCATCGAATAGACGCCCTCGAACGCGATCAGCTTCGCCGCGTCGGGATCGTCGGCGGCCAGAAGCTCCTCGAGATGCGCGAGGTCATTATGGCGCCAAACGCGCTTTTCGCAGCCCGAGTTGCGGATACCCGCTATCATCGAGGCGTGATTGAGTTCGTCCGAATAGATGATGCAGTTCGGGAGCAGCTTGCCGAGCGTGCCGAGCGTCGCTTCGTTCGAGATATAGCCCGAGGTGAAGAGCAGCGCGCCTTCCTTGCCGTGCAAATCGGCGAGTTCGGCCTCGAGATCGATGTGATAGTGCGTGTTGCCGCCGATGTTGCGCGTGCCGCCCGATCCGGCGCCGACGTCGTGCAGCGCTTCTTCCATCGCGGCGATAACCTTGGGGTGCTGGCCCATGGCGAGATAGTCGTTCGAACACCAGACGGTGATCGGCTTCGGCCCGTTGTGCCCGGCAAAGCATCGCGCGTTGGGGAAGGCCCCCTTGTTGCGCAGAATGTCGATAAAGACGCGGTAACGGCCTTCTTCGTGAAGGCGGTCGATGGCCCGGGCGAAAATATCGTCGTAGTTCACTTGCATGCCCCGCAGTTTCGGGTGCGCGGCCCCCGCCGGCGCGATAACCGGGCGGCAATACGCGCGATTTTCCGTGAAATCCAGTGCGAACGATTCGCAGAATTGGGTCAAATTGTCTCAATTCGCCCGATGCCATACGGCGCCAGCGCGGCCAGCGGCGGGGGCGGGCGATCGTCGCTGCGCGTGAAGACCGCAATGCCGGGCGCTGCCGTCTTGGGCCACGCCTGCCCTTGGGTGAGGTGCGCGATCCGCCGCGCAATTCCCGTAGCGCCGTCGATCAGCGTGACGCCGGCTCCGGCCGCTGCCTGCAATTCGTCCTGCAGCAGCGGGAAGTGGGTACAGGCCAGGACGATGACGTCGATGGCATCGCCGCCCGCCTGATCGGTCAGCCCGGCGAGCGCGCGTGCAATCGTGGCGGGATCGACCGGATCGCCGCGTAGCTTGCCCTCGGCGGCGGTGACGAGTTCGGGGCTGCCGTGGCGAAGCACGGTCTTGTCGCGCGCGAATTTGGCGCTGAGGTCGTCGACATAGGGCTGCCGCACCGTCGCCTCGGTCCCCAGCACGCCGATCACGCCGCTGCGCGTCAGTTCAGATGCGGGCTTGATCGCGGGCACGGTTCCCACGATCGGCAGGTCGAGCGCCGCGCGAACATGCGCTAGCGCGATGGTCGATGCCGTGTTGCAGGCGATGACGGCGAGCCGGGGATGGTAGCGTTCGACCAGCCGGCCGAGCAGCGCCGGCACACGCGCCGCGAGTTCGGCATCGCTTTTCTTGCCATAGGGCAGGCCGGCATAGTCGGCGGCATAGACGATCGGCGCCGTCGGCAGCAGCGCGCGCGTCGGCCCGAGGACGGTCAGTCCGCCAAGGCCGCTGTCGAAAAAAAGAATGGGCGCGTCGGGCGCGGGAGTCTGCATGCGAGCCGGTTAGCATGCGCCCGCCCGGCGTCAATCCGGTCCGTTCCGGCACCCACATTCATCGAATCCATTGATTGCCCACTGCAACATCGCCACAATATTCCCGAACCAACGCCCGGGAGCGCCATGACCATCTTTCTGTTGACCGCCGCAGGCTATCTGCTCGGCTCGATTCCGTTCGGCGTCCTGCTGACGCGCGCGTTCGGCGCCGGTGATCTGCGGCAGATCGGATCGGGCAATATCGGCGCGACCAACGTGCTGCGCACCGGGCGCAAGGGGCTCGCCGCGGCGACGCTGGTCCTCGACGGCGCAAAGGGGGCGGTCGCGGTGCTTCTCGCGCGCCATTTCGTTCCGCAGCTCGGCGATCATGCCGCGATGATCGCGGGTGCGGCGGCGATGATCGGCCATTGCTACCCGGTCTGGCTGAAGTTTCGCGGCGGCAAGGGGGTTGCGACATTGCTCGGCCTCGCGCTGGCGCTCGCCTGGCCGATCGGGCTGGTGTTCGCGGCGGTGTGGCTGGGGACCGTGTTGCTGCTGCGCATTTCGTCGCTCGGCGGAATGGCGGGAGCGGTCGCGGCGCCGGTGGCGGCGCTTGCCTTGGGCTATCCGGTCTATGCGGTCGGCCTCGCCGGTCTGGCGGTGATCGTGCTGTGGCGCCACCGTGAGAATATCGCGCGGCTGCGCGCCGGAACCGAGCCGCGGGTCGGCGCAAAGAAGGGCGCTGCGTGACGCACGCCGAGCGGCTGGCGCGGATCCGGCTGATCCGCACGCCGCACGTCGGTCCGGTCAGCTGGCACCAGTTGATCCAGCGCTTCGGATCGGGCGAAGCGGCGCTTGCGGCGTTGCCCGAGCTTGCGCTGCGCGGCGGCGGCGGCAGACCGCGCATCGCGCCTGCGGAGCTTGCCGAGCGCGAGATGGCGCGCGTCGCCGACCTCGGGGCGCGGCATCTGTTCCATGACGAGCCCGACTATCCTTCGCTGCTGCGCGAGGCGGAAGGGGCGCCGCCGATCCTGATCGTGCGCGGTGACGCCGCCATGCTCTGCCGGCCGTGCGTCGCAATCGTCGGCGCGCGTAATGCCTCGGCGGTCGCCTGCCGCTTTGCGCGGCAGATGGCGAGCGATCTTGCCGCGCGCGACGTGACCGTGGTCAGCGGCCTTGCGCGCGGAGTCGATACCGCGGCGCATGTCGGCGCGCTCGGCGGTTCGACCGCGGCGGTCATTGCCAGCGGCATCGACATAGCCTTCCCGCCCGAGAATGCCGCCTTGCAGGACAAGATCGGCGCCGACCAGCTCCTCATTTCCGAACAGCCGCCCGGTACCGAGCCGCTCGCGCGGCATTTCCCGGCGCGCAACCGCATCATCGCGGGACTGGCGCACGGAACGCTGGTGATCGAGGCGGCGCCGAAGTCGGGATCGCTGATCACCGCCCGGCGCGCTGGCGACTATGGGCGCGAGGTGATGGCCGTGCCCGGCTCGCCGCTCGATCCGCGCGCGCAGGGATGCAATATGCTGATCCGCGAGGGCGCGACGCTGATCCAGTCGGTCGACGACGTGCTGGAAGCTCTTGGCCCGATCGACACGCGCATGGTGCGCGAACCTGTGCAGCAATATGCCCCCGTGCCGGTGCCGGAGCCGTCGGGCACGCAGGACCGCGATGTCGTGACCGGCCTGCTCGGCCCGACGCCGGTGGCGATCGACGAGATCGTTCGCCAGTCGGGACATCCTGCCGCGTCGGTGCAAATGGTCCTGCTCGAACTCGAACTGGCCGGGCGGCTGGCGCGCCATGCGGGGGCGCGGGTGTCGCTGCTTTAGTGTCCTCAACGGCTCGGCGCGGTTCAGCCACGGTTCAGCGGCGCGGCGACAGGCTGATGATATTGTATAACATGCCGGGGAGTTGGGTGATGCGGAACAGGTTTCTGACAGGTGTGACATTGACGGCGCTGCTGGCTTCCGGTCCGGCGCCCTTGCCGATTGTTGCGGCGCAAGCGGCGGCGCCGGGCTGGAATGGCGGCTTTTGCCGCAATGCCGAGCCGCTGCCGCAGCTCAATCCCGAAACGCGGCCGCGGCCCGTTCCGGCCACCGGCGGCAAGGGCGGTCGCTATGACAGTGTGGCGCCGGTGATGGCTGCGCCGCCGCCCCCGCCACCCCCTGCGCCGCCGCCGCCGCCGATTATGGCGCCGGTCGCCGAAATGGCGCCGCCGCCGGCGGGCGACGTCGTCGTTACCGGTTCGCGCAGCGACGCGAGCGCCGGTGCGGCCGAATCCGCCGCCATGGAAAAGGGATCGTCGGCCGATTTCGATCGCGCACCGGGCGCCGTGATGCCGCCGCGTCCCTATCCGCAGCCGCAGCCGCAGTCGGGCATCTTGACCGCCGGCGAGCATGACGATCTGCTCAATCCGGAACTTTACGCAGCCTATGTCGGGCGCAGCAATCTGGGCCAGCAAATCCGCGACCTGCCGCGCGTCGATACGATGCGCGTGGTGACCGTAAAGGTGAACGATCGTAACGGGCAGCCCATTCCCTTCGCCGATGTCGTGGTGACGTGCAGCGACGGCAACAGCATCACCATGGCGACGCAGGCCGACGGCAGCGCGGTCTTCTTTCCGGGGCTGGACCGGTTGAGCGAACGCATCACGGTGTCGGCGCGCCAGGGCGGGCGGACGATCGCCGACGCGCGTCCGGTGCTCGTCGCCGATGCGCCGGGGGGTCAGCTTGTCGGTCTGACCGCGAGCCAGATGGCGACGAAAGCAACCAAGCTCGACCTGATGCTGGTGATCGACACGACCGGCAGCATGGGCGACGAGATCCGCTATCTTCAGTCCGAACTGCGTTCGATCATCAACGCGATCACGACGCGGCACCGCGACCTCGACATTCGGGTGGGCTTTGTCTTCTATCGCGACCTCGGCGATGATTATGTGACGCGCACTATCGGCTTCGACCGCGATATCGGCCGCGCGCAGGGCGTGCTGGCACAGCAGGAGGCGAACGGAGGCGGGGACTATCCCGAAGCGATGGATCAGGCGATGATCCGCGCGGTCGGACAATCCTGGCGCCCCGATGCGGTCAAATCGCTGCTGCTTGTAGCCGATGCGCCGCCGCACGACGACAAGGTCGGGCGTACCTGGGCCGCCGCCGAAGCGGCGCGCGCCAAGCGTATCCATATCACCCCGGTCGCCGCTTCGGGCGTTGCGGACGAGGCCGAATATGCGATGCGCGCGATGGCCGCAGCAACGCAGTCGCGCTACCTGTTCCTGACCGACGACAGCGGCGTGGGCAATCCGCACGCACCGCCGGCGATCGACTGCTATCTCGTGACCCGGCTCGACGCGCTGGTACGCCGGGTGATCGACAGCCAGATAAGCGGCCGCCGCATCGAACCCGACAAGGACGAGGTGATCCGCAGCGTGGGTCAATATGACGGCGGCAAATGCGTGCTTCCCGCCGACTTCAAATGGGACAGCAACTGACGCTCTGACGTCAGCCATTGACACACCCCTGCATCTGACCGATGCAGGGGTGTGGGTTGCGTCGGGAAATCTCCCGTCGCTGGCCTGATTCCGGCCGCGGGAGGTCGGAGGTTTATTTTCATGAAAAAATTGCTGTCGGCCATCGCCCTTGCGGCGATGCTGTTTCAGCCTGTCGTCGTCGCTGCGAAGGATCAGGAACCCGTCAAGATTTCAGGGCCAGCCAATGCAAAGGGCGTGACAACGGTCACGATCGGCGCCTTCAACGTCGGCTTTATCTTTGAATCGACCGACCAGATCAAGAAGACGGGAGGTCTGATGGGTGCCTTTGGCGGCACAACCAAGGCCAAGAGCGAACTGGTCGGTGTCACGCCGGAGATGATGCAGGCCATCACCGATGCCGCCTATGCCGATTTCGTGTCGCAGTTGGGTGCGCGCGGCTATGTCGTTCAATCTGCCGCCGACCTGTTCGGCCATGCGGCCCTCGCAAAGACCAAGTCGCTGGAAGCGCCGCTCGACGTCAATATTGCGCTCGAGAAGGGCAGCAAAGGCAAGGCGACCTATTACAAGCCGAGTGCGCTCCCGTCGCTGTTGATGATCCCGGGCGACTTTACGGGATCCGGTATGAGCAGCATGGGGATCAATATGTCGGCGGGGCAGGCGAATATGGCCCTGTCCAATTACGCCAAGCAAACGGGCGTCGGCGTGATCGATGTCGTCTATCTTATCGACTTTTCGGATCAGAAGCGCCCGGGCTTTTTCAGCTTCGGCGGCGGGGTCAACGTTAACAGCGGCCTGTCTGTCAGCGCGGACTATTCGCGCATGACGCTTATTGCCCCGTCGGGCAAGCAGGCGGTCATTACGGTCAAGGCCCCCATCGGCGTCGAAGGCGAGTTCATCGACAAGAGCGATGCATCGACCGGCACCGAAAAAGCCGTGCAATCGGCTGCCAATGTGGCAGGCGGCCTTGCAGCGGCAGCGAACATCGGCCTGCCGATGTTCGGCAAAACGCGCAAGTTCCAGTTCACCGCAAAGCCGGGAAATTACGAGGAGGGCGCGGCGAAAGCAGCGAGCCTGGCAAGCGAATTGTTGCTGGGAAGACTTGGCGCATTGCGTTGATCCCCGACGGCGGGCGCTCTATTTCCCCTCTTGACGGAGGGGAGCGGCGCCCGCCACCCTCGCGCGTACGTACGTAAGAGTTTTCGGGGAAACGAATTTTCGATGCAATTGGTGATTGTGGAATCGCCCGCCAAGGCGAAGACGATCGAGAAATATCTCGGCCGCGATTTCAAGGTGTTGGCAAGCTATGGCCACGTCCGCGACCTGCCGCCCAAGGACGGCTCGGTCGATCCGGATGACGGTTTTTCGATGGAGTGGCAGCTCTATCCCGACAAGGCAAAGCGACTGAAGGATATTCAGGATGCCGCGAAGCAGGCCGACCGTCTGATTCTCGCGACCGACCCCGATCGCGAGGGCGAAGCGATCAGTTGGCACGTGCAGGAATTGCTACGCCAGAAAAAGGCGCTGCCGCAAAAGGTCGACCGCGTGACCTTCAACGCGATCACCAAGCAGGCGGTGACCGATGCGATGGCGCATCCGCGCGGCCTCGACGACGATCTGATCGACGCGTATCGAGCGCGGCGCGCGCTCGACTATCTGGTCGGTTTCACCTTGTCGCCAGTGCTGTGGCGCAAGCTGCCCGGCGCCAAATCGGCGGGCCGCGTCCAGTCGGTGGCGCTGCGCCTCGTCGTCGAACGCGAACGCGAAATCGAAGCCTTTGTTGCGCAGCAATATTGGTCGATCACGGGCCAGTTCGAAATGGGCGGCACGCCGTTCAAGGCGCGGCTCGCGCGCTGGCGCGGCGACAAGATCGAGCGTTTGACGATCACCAACGAGGCCGATGCGCGCGCCGCCGAAGCCGACGTGAAGGCGGGGCATTTCACCGTCGACAGCGTCGAAACCAAGCCGCTGACGCGCAATCCGCCGCCGCCCTTCACGACATCGACCCTGCAACAGGAAGCCGCGCGCAAGCTGGGGTTCTCGGCCAGCCACACGATGCGGGTTGCGCAGGATCTCTATGAGGACGGCGCGATCACCTACATGCGTACCGATGGCGTTCAGATGGACGGCAGCGCGATCAGCGCCGCGCGGCGGGCGATCGCCGACCGCTACGACGGCGGCTATGTTCCCGATCAGCCGCGCCAGTATCAGACCAAGGCGAAGAACGCGCAGGAAGCGCACGAGGCGATCCGTCCGACCGATTTCGGCAAGGACAAGGTCGGCGGCGGCGATCATGCGCGCCTCTACGATCTGATCTGGAAGCGTGCGCTGGCGAGCCAGATGGCCTCGGCGCGGCTCGAACGCACCAGCGTCGACCTGAGCGACGGAACAGGCAAGACAATGCTCCGCGCGACCGGTCAGGTGGTGAAATTCCCCGGCTTCCTCGCGCTCTATGACGAAAGCCGCGACGACAGCGCCGACGATGAGGACGCGCGCCTGCTTCCCGCGATGGCAAAGGGCGACGCACCGGCCAAGACCGGCGTCGAGGTCGAAGCCCACGAGACGCAGCCGCCGCCGCGCTATTCGGAAGCGAGCCTGGTCAAGAAGATGGAGGAACTCGGCATCGGGCGCCCGTCGACCTATGCCTCGATCCTCCAGGTGCTCAAGGACCGCGCCTATGTGCGCGTCGAAAAGAACCGCTTCCTGCCCGAAGAGAGCGGGCGGCTGCTCACCGCCTTCCTCGAGCGCTTCTTCGGCCGCTATGTCGAATATGATTTCACCGCGGGGCTCGAAGAAGAGCTCGACGATGTCTCGGGCGGCCGCGCCCAGTGGCAGGCGGTGCTCGAACGCTTCTGGCGCGACTTCAAGCCGCGCACCGGCGAGGTGATGGAGCAGAAGCCGTCGGAAATCACCGCGGCGCTCGACGAATTTCTCGGCCCCTATCTCTTCCCCGACAAGGGCGACGGCAGCGATCCGCGCGTCTGCCCGAATTGCGGCACCGGGCGGCTCGCGCTGCGCGGCGGAAAGTTCGGTCCGTTCATTGCGTGCAGCAATTATCCCGAGTGCAAGTTCACGCGCAAATTTGCGCAGCCGGGCGGCAGCGACGGCGCCGACGCCGGCCCCGAAACGCTCGGCACCGATCCCGAAAGCGGGCTCGAGGTGACGAAGCGCAGCGGCCGGTTCGGACCGTACATTCAGCTTGGCGACGGCAAGGAGGCGAAGCGCTCGTCGATCCCGAAGGATATTCCGGCAGAGGATTTCGATCTGGACTATGCGCTGCGGCTCCTGAGCCTGCCGCGCGACGTCGGGACGCATCCCGAAAGCGGCAAGCCGATCGTCGCGGGGCTGGGGCGCTATGGTCCCTATCTGCTCCATGACGGCAAATATGCGAAGCTGACCGGCACCGCCGAAATCTTCGACATCGGCATGAACGCGGCGGTGGCGCGTATCGCCGATGCGGCCAACGGCGGCGGTCGCGGGCGCGCCAAGGCCGAGCCATTGAAGACCTTCGGCCCGCACCCGACGAGCGGCGGCGAGATGAAGCTGATGGCCGGACGCTTCGGGCCTTATGTGACCGACGGCACGACCAACGCGACGCTGCCCAAGACGGTCGAGCCCGAGGCGCTGACCGTCGAGGAAGCCGTCGCCCTGATCGACGCGCGTGCCGCAAAGGGGCCGGCGAAGGGCAAGAAGAAGGCGCCCGCGAAGAAAGCTGCCGCTAAAAAGCCCGCCGCCAAGAAGGCGCCGGCAAAGAAGAAGGCCGCGAAGGACGCGTGATGTTGCTTGGGCGACCGGCCCAAGCTCCATCGCTTATCCCGCGCAGGGCGGATCGGCGGCGCGGAAGGCGTGCTGGGCGACGTCGTCGTGACGAACAAGGCGGATTTTCGATCCGCTATGGCAATGCGCGTTGGCGGGCAGCGCGACCGTCGCCTGCTGCAGGCTGTTGACGCGCACGACGGCCTGCTCCGGCTTGCCGGGCCGCGTTTCGATCCGCATGACTTCGCCGGCGACGAGATGGTCCTTGCCGCTGCTCGCGAAACGGTCGCGCTCGATGACGAGCGCGATCAGCACGGCGATGAGCAGATAGGCCTGCCAATAGCGGAAGACCGCTCGGAACCGGTCGCCAGGGGTGTTGAAGGGGTCGTGCGCCATATCGCCGCTCAATCGACCCAGTCGAGGCCCATGTCGCGATAGACGCCGCGGTCCTCGTCCCAATTTTCCTTGACCTTCACGTGCAGGAAAAGGTGGACCTTGCGGCCCATCAGTTCGGCGAGCTCGGCGCGGGCTTTTGCGCCAATTTCTTTGATGCGGGCGCCGCCCTTGCCGAGGACGATCGCGCGCTGGTTGTCGCGCGCGACAAAAATCTGCTGGTGGATTTCGGCACTGCCGTCGGGACGGGTCTTGAACAACTCGGTTTCGACCGTCGACTGATAGGGCAATTCCTCATGGAGCTGGCGATAGAGCTGCTCGCGCGTGATTTCGGCCGCGAGCATCCGCTCGGGTGCGTCGCTGACTTCATCCTCGGGGAAATGCCACGGTCCTTCGGGCATCAGCGCGGCAAGGTGCGCCTTGAGCTCGAGCACGCCGTCGCCGCTGCTCGCCGCGATGAAGAAGGTTTCGTCGAAGGCGAGCCGGGCATTCAGCTCGGTCGCGATGGTGAGCAGCTTGTCCTTCTTGGTCAGATCGACCTTGTTCAGCACCAGATATTTCTTCTCGGGCCGGTTCGCGACTCCTTCCAGCACGCGTTCGACACGGCCCGTCAGCTTGGCCGCGGCGTCAACCATGACAAGGATGGCTTCGGCTTCCTCCAGGCTGCCCCACGCCGCGGCGACCATCGCGCGGTCGAGCCGGCGGGTGGGCGCGAAGATGCCCGGCGTGTCGATCAGGATGATCTGCGTGTCGCCGTCCATCGCAACGCCCATCAGGCGGGTGCGCGTCGTCTGCGCCTTGGGGCTGACGATGGCGACCTTCTGGCCGACAAGGGCGTTGACGAGGGTCGATTTGCCGGCGTTCGGTGCGCCGACGACCGCCACGAAACCGCAGCGCTGGGTCATTTTACGTCTTCCTGGGTCAAGATTTCGAGCAGGGCGGTGGCGGCCGCCTTTTCGGCGGCCTGCTTCGAGGGGCCGTCGCCTTCGGCCTCGGCGAGCTTGCCGATCGCGACGGCGACGCGGAAGCGCGGCGCGTGGTCGGGGCCGTCGCGGCGGACGAGGCGATATTCGGGGGGCTTGCGCTTGCGCGCGAGCGCCCATTCCTGGAGCGCCGCCTTGGGATGTTTGGGCGCGGCGACCTGGCCTTCGATCATGCTCCCCCAATTGCGGACGATGAATGCCCGCGCGGCGTCCTGGCCAAGGTCGAGCCACAGCGCGCCGATCAGCGCTTCGAGCACATCGGCGGCGATATTGTCGCTATGCCGCCCGCCGTCGCCGATCGCCTGCGCGCCGAACCGGACATGCGCGGTAAGGTCGAGCGCTTGCGCGATCCGTGCGCACGTTTCGCCCGACGCAAGCGCGTGCAGCCGCGACGACAATTCGCCCTCCGCCGCTTTCGGAAAGCGGGCGAACAATTCGGACGCAATGACGAGTCCGAGCACGCGGTCGCCCAGAAATTCCAGTCGCTGATAATCGCCCGCACCGCTGCTGCCGTGGGTCAGCGCCTCGCGGTAGAGGCCAAGGTCGCGGGGCGTTGCGCCGGTGATGGCGGCAAGTGTTTCCGCGGATACGCCTTCGTTCAAAAGCCTTCCCCGGCGCGGTTCCAGCGGGCGGCGGTGAACCAGCTGATCGGGTTGATCCAGCTTGCCGACCCGTCGGTCGAGAACATCGTCACCAGCGCATGGCCAACAAGATTTTCCTCGGGCACCAGCCCGATGCCTTGACCCTCGACGGCGGGGAAGCGGCTGTCGGCGCTGCGGTCGCGATTATCGCCCATCAGGAACAGATGGCCGGCGGGCACGGTCACGGGCGCGGTATTATCCTCGGGGATCGAGGTGATATCGAGGATCGCGTAGCTCTTGCCGCTGGGCAGCGTTTCCTTGAAGCGCTTGTAGCGGCACTGACGCTGGCCGTTCGCGCCGATCTCTTCGAACTCGGGCGAATAGCAGGGGAGGGTGCCGTTGGCGCGCGAGGCGTCGATCATGTTCTGCGTCACCGGAATGACGAAATCGGCCATCGGTTCACGCTTCAGCGGCTTGCCATTCAGCCAGACGATGCCATCCTTCACCTGGATCGTGTCGCCGGGCAGGCCGATCACGCGCTTGATATAGTCGTTGTCGTTGACCGGCGGCGCCTTGAACACGACAACGTCGCCGCGATCGGGCGTACGCGCGAAAATGCGGCCGGGGATCAGCGGCACGCTGAACGGCAGGCTGTATTTCGAATAGCCGTAAGCCATCTTGTTCACGAGCAGATAGTCGCCGATCAGCAGGCGCGGCTGCATCGATTCCGACGGAATGTTGAAGGGCGACAGAAAGAAGCTGCGAAAGATCAGCACCGCGATCGCGAGCAGCGCGAGAAAGCGGATCGTGTCGACCGCTTCTTCCTTGGCGGAAACGGGCGCGGGTTCGGGTGTCGCGGGGGCGGGCTTTTCGGCGGGTATGCTGGCATCGGTCATGGGGGCGCATTGACGGTGAATAGGTCTGCGCGTCAAGCAAATATCGGCGGATGACGCTGGTATGGGCGCTCCTGCACGCTTATGAGGTTGGCGAACCCTATCAACCCCGTTCGCGTCGAGCGTCGTCGGGATGCCCATCCGTAAGGCACCTTGCCGATGGACGGCTCGACCGTGTCCGATACGAAGGGGCAGCAAGGAATATTCGATGACCACGGCCGCAAACGCATGGCAGGCGCTCGCCGACTGGCAGCCCCAAACACTTTCCGACCTTGTGCTTGCCGATCCCGCGGCGCGTTTGCAGGCGCTGGTGCGCAGCGTTGCCGATATCCGGTTCGATTTTGCCAAGACGCACCTCGATGCTCCGGCGATTGCGATTTTGAACCGGATGGCCGAGGCGCAGGATTTCGCGGGGCGCCGCCGCACGCTGTTTTCGGGCGGGATCGCCAATCCGAGCGAGGACCGTGCCGCCGAGCATAGCGCCGAGCGCGGCGACGGCGCGCCGGAATCGGTCCACCGCGCGCAGATGCTGCACCAGCGGATGCGCATGCTGATCGACGCGATCGAGGCCGATGCGTTCGGCGAAATCCGCCATTTGCTCCACATCGGCATTGGCGGGTCGGCGCTCGGCCCCGACCTCTTGATCGATGCGCTGGGGCGGCATGGCTCGCGCTACGACGTGGCCGTCGTCTCGAACGTCGATGGGGCCGCGCTCGCCGAGGTCTTCGCCAAATTCGACCCGGCCTATACGCTCGTGGCGGTTGCGTCGAAAACCTTCACGACGACCGAGACGCTGCTCAACGCGGCCTCGGCGCTGCAATGGCTCGAGGAGGCGGGCGTCGATGATCCGGTCGGGCGTTTCATCGCGCTTACCGCCAACCCCGAACGCGCGGTCGAATGGGGTATCGACGAAACGCGCATCCTGCCGTTCAGCGAGACCGTCGGCGGGCGCTATTCGCTCTGGTCATCGATCGGTTTTCCAGCGGCGCTGGCGCTCGGCTGGGACGCCTTCCAGGACATGCTCGAAGGCGCGGCGGAGATGGACCGCCATTTCCGGCTTGCCGACGGCGCCGACAATATCTGCCTGCTCGCCGCCTTCGCCGACCAGATTTACGCCAACCGGCTAGGCTGCCAGACGCGCGCTGTCTTTGCCTATGACGAACGCCTGCGGCTGCTGCCCGCCTATCTGCAACAGCTCGAAATGGAATCGAACGGCAAGCGGGTGACGCTCGACGGCGCGCCGCTCGCGCAGCAGAGCGCGCCGATTACTTGGGGCGGCGTTGGCACCGACGCGCAGCATGCGGTGTTCCAGCTTCTGCATCAGGGCACACATCTGACCCCGGTCGAATTCGTCGTCGCGCGCGAACCCGATCATATCCTCGACGATGCGCACCACGAAACGCTGGTTGCCAACTGCATCGCACAAGGCGCGGCGCTGATGACCGGCCGTGCGAGCGAGGACGGCGCGCGCGCCTATCCCGGCAACCGCCCGTCGACGACGATCCTGCTCGAACAGGTGACGCCGCACAGTCTGGGCGCGCTAATCGCCTTCTACGAGCATCGCGTTTTCGCCAACGCCGTGCTGCTCGGCATCAATCCCTTCGATCAGTTCGGGGTCGAGCTGGGCAAGGAAATGGCGAAGGGGCTGGCCGAAGGTACGGTGCATTTCGATCCGGCGACCGAAGCGCTGATGCAGGCCGCGCTGGGGGACTAGGGTCAGAACCCGAAGCGATCACGCCGATCCAAATATTCGATTGGCAAGACGGCGCGGCGTAACCACATAGACGTCCGCCGCGAATGTCAGCGACAAGTGTCAGAGGTAATTCCATGAGCGATTTCGACTATGACCTGTTTGTCATCGGCGCCGGGTCGGGCGGCGTTCGCGCGAGCCGGGTCGCGGCGTCACACGGCGCGCGCGTTGCGGTCGCCGAGGAGCATCGGGTCGGCGGCACCTGCGTCATTCGCGGCTGCGTGCCCAAGAAGCTGCTCGTCTATGGGGCGCACTTTGCAGAAGATCTGAAGGACGCGCGGCATTTCGGCTGGGACGTTCCCGATTGCCATTTCGACTGGCAGCGGCTGCGCGACAATGTGCTGAGCGAAGTGACGCGTCTCGAAGGTCTCTACGGTCAGACGCTCGATAATCACAAGGTTACGGTCCTCAAGACGCGCGCGACCGTCGTCGGTCCGCAAAAGGTACGGCTCGCCGACGGGACCGAACTCACCGCCGAACGCATCTTGGTGGCAACCGGAGGCTGGCCCTTCGTCCCCGAATTTCCGGGCAGCGAACATGCGATCACGTCGAACGAGGTGTTTCACCTCGACAGTCTGCCGAAGCGCGTGGTGATTGCCGGCGGCGGCTATATCGCCAATGAATTTGCGGGCATCTTCAACGAATTCGGCAGCAAGGTGACGATCGTCAACCGCGGCGACGCGATCCTGCGCGGCTATGACGAGCAGATCCGCGACCGTCTGCTCCAGATTTCGATGACCAAGGGGATCGAATTCCGCTTCAACGCGCCTTTCAAGTCGATCGAGAAACAGGATGACGGATCGCTGATGGTCCATCTCGAAAATTGCGATCCGATCGCCGCCGATGCGTTGCTCGTCGCGACCGGTCGGGTACCGAACACCAAGGGGCTGGGTCTGGAAGCGGCGGGTGTCGAACTCGACAAGGATGGTGCGGTCAAGGTCGATGACAATAATCAGTCGTCGGTGCCGAGCATCTATGCCGTCGGCGACGTGACCAATCGTATCCAGCTGACGCCGGTGGCGATCCGCGAGGGACAGGCGTTCGCCGACAGCGTCTTCGGCGGCAAGCCGACGACGGTCGATTATGCCAATGTCCCGAGCGCGGTGTTCAGCCATCCCCCGATCGGCGCGGTCGGGATGACCGAGGCAGAGGCGCGCAACAAGCTGGGCGCTGTGCGCATCTATACCAGCGATTTCCGGGCGATGAAGAATGTCCTCGCCGGCCGCAACGAACGGGCGCTGTACAAGATGGTCGTCAATGCGGCGACCGATCAGGTCGTCGGCCTTCATATGATCGGCCCCGACGCGCCCGAAATTTTGCAGGCCGCCGCGGTCGCCGTGAAGGCGGGGCTGACCAAGGCCGACTTCGACGCGACGATCGCCCTGCACCCCAGCATGGCCGAGGAACTGGTGCTGCTGAAATAAGCGGCGGCCACGCGGCCTATCTGCTATTCTTCGCAAATGCGGCGAGGAGAGGTGCAGATGACGGGCACGATATTGGTAACAGGCGGCAGCGGCTATATCGCCGGCTTCCTGATCCGGCAGTTGATCGACAATGGCTGGACGGTTCACACGACGGTGCGCAGCCTGAAGCGCGAGGCCGAGGTGCGCGGCTGGCTGGCGGTCGACAACGACCGGCTTCGGTTCTTCGCGGCCGATCTGGAGCATGATCTCGGCTGGGCGGAGGCGATTGCCGGATGCAGCCATGTCGCGCATGTCGCTTCGCCCTTTCCGTTGGGGGTTCCCCAGCACGCCGATGAACTGGTTGTTCCGGCGCGCGAAGGCGCGTTGCGCGCGCTGCGTTTCGCCAGGGCAGCGGGGGTGCGGCGCTTCGTTCTGACCTCGTCGATGGCAGCGATCGCCTATGGGCATGGCGACGGCGGCGGCATCTACAGCGAAGCCGATTGGACGAACCTCGATAATCCGGCGGTCATGCCCTATCCGCGCTCGAAAACCGTCGCCGAGCGCGCGGCGCGCGATTGGGTGGCGGCGGAGGGCGGCGACATGGAATTCGCCTCAGTTAACCCTGCGGCGGTATTCGGCCCGCTGCTGTCCGACGATCTCTCGACGTCGATCGAGGTCGTGAAACAATTGCTCGAGGGCAAGGTGCCGATGTGTCCCGACGTCGGCTTCGGCATCATCGACGTGCGCGACGTTGCCGACCTTCATTATCGCGCGCTCAGCGCGCCGGGCATCCGGGACGAGCGCTATGTCTGTTCGGGGCCGTTCCTGAAGATGATCGATGTCGCCAACATCCTGACCGCGAACCTGGGCGAGCAGGCGCGCAAGGTGCCGACGCGTCGGATGCCCGACTGGCTGCTCAAAGGCTTCGCGATCTTTCGCCCCGAACTCAAGCAGCTCGTCGCCGAGCTGGGCAATGTCCGCGGCGGCGACAGCCGCCACGCGATGGAAACGCTCGGCTGGACGATGCGGACGCCCGAGGAGGCGGTGCTGGCGACGGCGCACAGCCTGCTCGAGCGGGGAATCGTGAAGGTGTGAGCGTCTTCGTCATTGCTTCGCTCTGCTTGCAATGACATTGCGCTAGCCGATGCGGTAGGGCACCACGTCGCGCCGGTCGGGGTCGACCAGGATCGGCCGGTCGCTCGGCGGAAAGGCGCGTTGGTCGCAGTTGTCGCGCGGACAGATGCGGCACGACGATCCGATACGCGTCGCGGCGTGCGGCGCGGTCACATCGACCCCGTCGGCATAGACGAAATCGGCGGCATATTGCGCCTCGCACCCCAGCGCCACGGCATAGCGGCGCGGCGAGCGCGCATAGCTGCCCGACGGTTTTACGAGCCCCTTTGCCATCGACACATAGCGCAGCCCATCGGGTGTCTCGGCGAGCTGGAACAATATGCGGTCGGGGATCGCCGCCGCCTCGTGGACAATCCATAACGGACACGCACCGCCGAAGCGCGCGAATTGCAGGCGGGTGGCGCTGTGCCGCTTGGTAATGTTGCCCGCCATGTCGACGCGGCAGAAGAACATCGGGATGCCGCGCGCGCCGGGGCGCTGGAGCGTCGACAGGCGATGGCACGCCTGTTCGAAGCTGACGCCATAGTCGAGCCGCAGCCGGTCGATGTCGTGCCGCACCGCGCGGGCGCTGGCGCGAAAGGCGGCATAGGGCATCAGCACCGCACCCGCGGCATAATTGGCCAGCCCGACGTGGAGCAGTTGGCGCGCCGCCGCGGTGCGCAGCGGCGACGCCTCGATCACCGCCGCAATCTCGCGCGCGAGCGCCAGCGCGGCCAGCTGGTGCGCCAGCTGGAAGCGGCGCGTCTCGGCGGGCTGCGACGGATCGATGATCAGGTGGCGCATCGTCGCGTCGAAATCGCGCAGCACCTGATGCTGGCGGTAGACGATCGAAATGCCTAGCGCCTCGCGCAGCCGCCGCTCGATCGTCTCGATCGCGGGCGACGGGTCGCGGCCGCGCAGCTGGCCCGCCAGCGTCTCGGCGGCGCGGTCCAGCCGATCGACATAATTGCCCGCGTCGTGGAACCAGTCGCGCACCTCCTCCCACGGCAGGCGGCTGCCCTCGGCGGTGCCGCCGGTCATGGCTTCGTCGATGATCTGGAGCCGCTGGCCCGCGCGGCGATAGGCGGCGTGGAGCGCGACGAACTGGTCGGCGAGCTGCGGTTGCTGGAGCGCGGCGCGCTCAAGCTGTTCGGGCGCCAGCGGTGCGGCGGCGAACAGCGGATCGGCCGCCGCCTCGCGCAGCGCCCCGGCGCGGCGGTCACCGGCATCGGCGGCGACCTCCTCCCATTCAAGCGGGAACAGCCTTTGCAGCCGGTCGAGCAGGGCAGGGGTCAACGGCCGGTCGTCATGCTCGATCTGGCTGAGATAGGATGTCGAAATGCCGATCCTTTCGGCGAAATCGGCCTGCCGAATGCCCCGTTCGGTGCGAAGCTGGCGCAAACGGGCGCCGGCAAAGATGCGTTGGCGGCTCACGAGCCTTCTCCTTTTCTGCGAAGAATAACTACTTTGCAAAATGCGACTTTGCAACTTTGCAAATTCGCATTTGCATAGCGGGCGCCGCGGGCGCAGATGGCAGGCTCCAGAAAACCGGAGAAGCCGAGTGTCCGCCAATATTGCCGAAATGGAACGCCGCCGCGCCGCTGCCGCATTGGGAGGCGGGCAGAAGCGCATCGATGCGCAGCATGCCAAGGGCAAGCTGACCGCGCGTGAGCGATTGCTGGTGCTGCTCGATGAAGACTCGTTCGAGGAGCTCGACACCTATGTCGAGCATGACTGCGTCGATTTCGGCATGCAGGATCAGAAGATTCCGGGCGATGGCGTCGTCACCGGGTCGGGAACGATCAACGGCCGCCTCGTCTATGTGTTCAGCCAGGATTTCACCGTCTTCGGTGGCTCGCTGTCGAAACGACATGCCGAAAAGATCTGCAAGGTGATGGACAAGGCGATGCTGGTCGGCGCGCCGGTCATCGGCCTCAATGACAGCGGCGGCGCGCGCATTCAGGAGGGTGTGGCGAGCCTGGGCGGCTATGCCGACGTGTTCCAGAAGAATGTGCTGGCATCGGGCGTCGTGCCGCAGATTTCGCTGATCATGGGGCCGTGCGCGGGCGGAGCGGTTTACAGCCCGGCGATGACAGACTTCATCTTCATGGTGAAGGATAGTAGCTACATGTTCGTCACCGGCCCCGATGTGGTGAAGACGGTGACCAACGAGGTGGTGACGCAAGAAGAACTCGGCGGCGCGATCACCCATACGACCAAGAGCTCGGTCGCCGATCTGGCGTTCGAGAATGACATCGAGGCGCTGCTCGCGGCGCGCGACTTCTTCGATTATCTGCCCGAAAACAACCGCAGCGGCGTGCCGGTGCGCCCGACGAGCGATCCCTACGACCGCGCCGAGATGAGCCTCGACACGCTGATCCCGCCCAACGCGAACCAGCCCTATGACATGCACGAGCTGATCCGCAAGACGGTCGACGAGGGCGATTTCTTTGAAGTGCAGCCGGCGCACGCCGCGAACATCATCTGCGGCTTCGGGCGCATCGAAGGGCGCACCGTGGGCATCGTCGCGAACCAGCCGCTGGTGCTCGCGGGCGTGCTCGACATCAATTCGTCGAAGAAGGCGGCGCGTTTCGTCCGTTTCTGCGACGCGTTCGAAATTCCGATCGTGACCTTCGTCGACGTTCCCGGCTTCCTCCCCGGCACCGCGCAGGAATATAATGGCATCATCAAGCATGGTGCGAAGCTGCTCTTCGCCTATGCCGAAGCGACGGTGCCCAAGATCACCGTGATCACGCGCAAGGCCTATGGCGGCGCCTATGACGTGATGGCGTCGAAGCATCTGCGCGGCGATTTGAACTATGCGTGGCCGACCGCCGAGATTGCGGTGATGGGCGCGAAGGGCGCGGTCGAGATCATCTTCCGCGCCGACATGGGCGACCCCGAAAAGATCGCGCAGCGCACGAAGGAATATGAGGACCGCTTCGCCAATCCGTTCGTGGCGGCGTCACGCGGTTATATCGACGAGGTCATCCATCCGCATAATACGCGCAAGCGGATCGCGCTGGGGCTACGCAAGCTGCGGAACAAGCAGTTGGAGAATCCGTGGAAGAAGCATGACAATATCCCGCTGTAAATTCCGGTCGTCACCCCGGACTTGATCCGGGGTCCATTCTTCCGGCGCTGATCGAATGGATGCCGGATCAAGTCCGGCATGACGAAGTGAGAGAGAATTTGACATGAAACTGGGCCGCCTCAACCATATCGGCATCGCGACGCCTTCCATCGCCGACAGCATCGTCTTTTACCGCGACGTGATGGGCGCGACGAAGATTCATGAGCCTTTCGACTTGCCCGATCAGGGCGTCAAAGTGTGCTTCGTCGACACGCCCGGAGCGGGCGGGGCGCTCGATGGCACCCAGATCGAACTGATCGAGCCGCTGCCGGGCAACACGTCGATCGCGGGGTTCCTCGAAAAGAACCCGGCGGGCGGGCAGCATCACATGTGCTACGAAGTGCCGGATATTCACGCCGCCAAGGCCGAATTCGAGGCGATGGGCAAGCGCGTGCTGGGCGAGCCGCGGATCGGCGCACACGGGACGTTGATCTTCTTCCTGCACCCCAAGGACATGGGCGGCGTGCTGACCGAGATCATGGAGACGCCGAAGGGCGATCATTGACCCATTTTTCCTCGTCACCCCGGACTTGATCCGGGGTCCATTTTTCCGTCGCTGCGAGGAATGGATGCCGGATCAAGTCCGGCATGACGAAAAGAGAGTAGAGATACGCATATGACCGACAAACCCACCCTCGACCAATGGGCGGCCGCCGCCGACAAGGAAGTGAAGGGTAAAGACCTCACCTGGCACACGCCCGAGGGGATCGATGTCAAACCGCTCTATACGGCGGAGGACGTAACCACCGATCCGGGTCTGCCCGGTTTCGCGCCCTTCACGCGCGGCGTGCGGGCGTCGATGTATGCGGGGCGGCCGTGGACGATCCGGCAATATGCGGGCTTCTCGACCGCCGAGGAATCGAATGCCTTCTATCGCCGCAACCTCGCGGCGGGACAGAAGGGCCTGTCAGTCGCTTTCGACCTTGCCACCCACCGCGGCTATGACAGCGATCATCCGCGCGTCGTCGGCGACGTCGGCAAGGCGGGTGTCGCGATCGACAGCGTCGAGGATATGAAGATCCTGTTCGACGGCATCCCGCTCGACCAGATGTCGGTCAGCATGACGATGAACGGCGCGGTGATCCCGATCCTCGCCTTTTTCATCGTCGCGGGCGAGGAGCAGGGGGTCGAGCGCAAGCTGCTTGACGGGACCATCCAGAACGACATTTTGAAGGAGTTCATGGTCCGCAATACCTATATCTATCCGCCCGAACCCTCGATGCGGATCATCAGCGACATCTTCGGCTACACGTCGCGCGAGATGCCCAAGTTCAACAGCATCTCGATCTCCGGCTATCATATGCAGGAGGCGGGGGCGACGCAGGTGCAGGAGCTTGCCTTCACCATCGCCGACGGCATCGAATATGTGAAATATGGCGTGGCGAGCGGCCTCGACATCGACAAGTTCGCCGGTCGCCTGTCCTTCTTCTTCGCGATCGGCATGAACTTCTTCATGGAGATCGCCAAGCTGCGCGCCGCGCGCGTGCTATGGCACCGCGCGATGACGAAGCTGGGCGCGAAGGACGAGCGCAGCAAGATGCTGCGCACCCATTGCCAGACGTCGGGGGTCAGCCTGACCGAGCAAGACCCCTACAACAATGTCATGCGCACGACGATCGAGGCGATGGCGGCGATGCTGGGCGGCACCCAATCGCTGCACACCAACGCGCTCGACGAGGCGATCGCGCTGCCCACCGACTTTTCGGCCCGCATCGCGCGCAATACGCAGATCGTGATCCAGGAAGAAACGGGCATGTGCAACGTCGTCGATCCGCTCGGCGGCAGCTATTATATCGAGGCGCTGACGCAGCAACTCATCGACAAGGCGCAGGAGATCATCGACCGGGTCGAAAGCGAAGGCGGCATGGCCAAGGCGGTCGCCGCCGGTTGGCCCAAGGCGATGATCGAGGAGGCCGCCGCCGCCCGACAGGCGCGGGTGGACCGCGGCGATGATGTCATCGTCGGCGTGAACAAATATCGCCTGAAGGACGAGGATCTGCTCGAAACGCTGGAGGTCGACAACACCAAGGTTCGCGAGGCGCAGGTCGCGCGGATCAACCGCGTCAAGGCGAGCCGCGACGAGGTCGCCTGCCAGGCCGCGCTCACCGCGCTGCGCCGCGCGGCGGCGGCTCCGCAGTCGATCGAGACCAATCTGCTCGCGCACGCGGTCGATGCGGCGCGCGCGCGCGCGACGCTGGGCGAAATTTCGGACGCGATGGAGGTCAGCTTCGGTCGCTACGGCACGGTGCCGAAGCCGGTGAAGGGCGTTTATGCCGCGCCCTATCAGGGCGACAGCCGCTGGGCGCAGGTCGTCGACGGGGTGAAGGCGGTCGAACGCCGTCTGGGCCGCGCGCCCAAGCTTCTCGTCGCCAAGATGGGGCAGGATGGACACGACCGCGGCGCCAATGTCATCGCCTCGGCGTTCAGCGACATGGGCTTCGATGTGGTGTCCGGGCCCTTGTTCCAGACGCCCGAGGAAACGGTCGTGCTCGCGCTCGAAAGCGGGGTCGATGCGGTCGGCGCGTCGAGCCTTGCCGCCGGGCACAAGACGCTGATCCCCGAACTCATCAAGGGGCTGCGCGAGGCGGGGCGCGGCGATATCAAGGTGATCGCGGGCGGCGTCATTCCGCCGCAGGATTACGACTATCTGCGCGACGCGGGCGTGCAGGGCATCTATGGCCCGGGCAGCAATGTGGTGGAATGCGCCGCCGACGTCCTGCGCCTGCTCGGCCACAATATGCCCCCGCTGGAGGATGCTGCATGAGCGACCATAAACCCGAAACGCTGAGCGTTCACGCCGGCACCGCGCCCGATCCGACGACCAAGGCGCGGATCACGCCGATCTACCAGACTGCATCCTATGTGTTCGACGATGTCGACCATGCGTCGCGCTTGTTCAACCTGCAGGAATTCGGGAATATCTACACCCGGATCATGAACCCGACGAACGGCGCGCTCGAAGGCAAGATCGCGGCGCTGGAGGGCGGGCAGGCGGCGCTAGCGGTTGCCTCGGGCCATGCCGCGCAGTTTCTGGCCTTCCATACGATCATGGAACCCGGGTGCGAGATCGTCGCGGCGAAAAAGCTCTATGGCGGCTCGCTCAACCAGCTGGGGCAGAGCTTTCGCAAGATGGCGTGGACGACGCATTTCGTCGATGCCGACGATCCGGGGAATGTCGCAGCCGCGATCAACGACAGGACGCGCGCGGTCTTCATCGAAAGCCTCGCCAATCCGGGCGGGGTCGTGCAGGATATCGCAGCGATCGCGAAGGTCGCGCACGATGCCGGCGTGCCGCTGATCGTCGACAACACGATGGCGACCCCGATGCTCTGCCGCCCGATCGAACATGGCGCCGACATCGTCGTTCATTCGGCGACCAAATTCCTGAACGGTCATGGCAATGCGATCGGCGGCCTGATCGTCGATGCCGGGACGTTCGACTGGTCAAAAGGCGGCAAATATCCCGCGCTGAGCGAACCCAATGTCTCCTATCACGGGCTGACCTTCACCGATGCGTTCGGACCGCTCGCCTTCATCCTCGCCGCGCGGACGCTCGGCCTGCGCGACCTTGGCCCCGCGCTCGCGCCGATGAACGCCTTTCTTGCGCTCACCGGCATGGAGACGCTTGCGCTGCGCATGGACCGGCATTGCAGCAACGCGATCGCGCTCGCGAAATGGTTGCAGGATCATCCGGCGGTGAGCTGGGTCTCCTATGCCGGGCTGCGCGACAGCCCCTATCACGACCTCGCGCACAAATATCTCGGCGGGCGCGGCGGCGCCGTGTTCACCTTCGGCCTCAAGGGCGGCTACGACGCCGGCGTCAAGCTCGTCTCCTCGGTCAAGCTGTTCAGCCATCTCGCCAATCTTGGCGATACCCGCTCGCTGATCATCCACCCGGCATCGACGACGCACAGCCAGCTTTCGGAGGCCGAACTGGTCGAAGCCGGCGCCGGCCCCGACGTCGTCCGCGTGTCGGTGGGGATCGAACATATCGACGACATCATCGCCGACCTGGCGCAGGCATTGGAGACCGAAGCGTGACCGAAACCCGTACCGACTGGACCCGCGAAGAAATCGCCGCGCTGTTCGACCTGCCGTTCGACGAGCTGATGTGGGAGGCGCAGGGCGTCCATCGCCGCCATCACGCGCGCGGCGAGGTTCAGCTTTGCACGCTGCTGAGCATCAAGACCGGCGGCTGCGTCGAGGATTGCGGCTATTGCTCGCAGTCGAAACATGCCGACAGTGGGCTCAAGGCCACCAAGCTGATGGACGTGCGCGCGGTGCTGCAGGCCGCGGCGCAGGCGAAGGATGCCGGGTCGAAGCGTTTCTGCATGGGCGCCGCCTGGCGCAACCCCAAGGACCGCGACATGGCGAGCATCGTCGAGATGGTCGAGGGCGTGCGGGCGATGGGCTTGGAAACCTGCATGACCCTGGGCATGCTGACCAAGGAACAGGCGCAGACGCTCGCGGTTGCGGGGCTCGACTATTACAACCACAATATCGACACGAGTCCCGAGAATTACGAGAACATCATCTCGACGCGGACGTTTCAGGACCGGCTCGATACGCTGGAAGAAGTCCGCAATGCGGGGATCAACGTCTGTTCGGGCGGGATCGTCGGCATGGGCGAGACGCGCGCCGACCGCGTCGGCTTCATCCACGCGCTTGCGACGCTCGAACGCCATCCCGAAAGCGTGCCGGTCAACGCGCTGGTGCCGGTAAAGGGGACTGTGCTCGGCGACATGCTCGAGGGCACCCCGCTCGCGAAGATCGACGATATCGAATTCGTCCGCACGATCGCGGTCGCGCGCATCACGATGCCCAAATCGATGGTCCGCCTGTCGGCGGGGCGCGAGAGCATGTCGGAGGCGACGCAGGCGCTCTGCTTCATGGCGGGCGCGAACAGCATCTTCACCGGCGACAAGCTGCTGACGACCGCGAACGCGGGCGACAATGCCGACGCGGCGCTGTTCGCAAAGCTAGGGCTGCGCCCGATGGAGAGCGAAGAGCCGATGCGCCAAGGGATGCTGACGGAGGCGGCGGAGTGATCCTCGCCCTTTTCTATTTGGCGGTAGCAGTCGCGGAGGATTCTCCCGTTGATTGCGACAATCAACGATATCAGGTCGAGATGAACTATTGCGCCGGAAAGGCCTATGAGGTCGCGGATGCTGCGCTCAATGCGCAGTGGAAGCTGACCGTGGCCGAGATGCGGTCACGCGATAAGGTGATCGATCGCCGCTATGACAGCCAACCGACGCACTATGACACGCTGCTCGCCGCGCAGCGTGCGTGGCTGACCTATCGCGATCAGCAGTGCCTGGTCGAGAGTTTTGCGGCGCGCGGCGGTAGCATGGCACCGATGCTCCACAGCGGATGCATGGAACGATTGACCAAGGCGCGGACCGCAGAACTAAAGGCACTTGTCGAGGAATATTGATGTTCAAGAAAATCCTGATCGCCAATCGCGGCGAAATTGCCTGCCGCGTCATCAAGACCGCGCGCCGCATGGGCATCGCGACGGTCGCCGTCTATTCGGACGCCGACGCGCGCGCGCCTTTCGTGCAGATGGCCGACGAGGCGGTGCATATCGGGCCGTCGCCGGCGTCCGAATCCTATCTGATCGCCGACAAGATCATCGCCGCGTGCAAGGCGACGGGCGCCGAGGCTGTGCATCCGGGCTATGGCTTCCTGTCGGAACGCACCACCTTTGCCGAGGCGCTGGCGAAGGAAAATATCGCCTTCATCGGCCCGCCGGTGAACGCGATCGCCGCGATGGGCGACAAGATCGAGTCGAAGAAGCTGGCGAAGGAAGCGGGCGTCAACGTCGTCCCCGGCTTCGTCGGCGAAATTCGCGATACCGAGCATGCGGTCGAGATTTCGAACGAGATCGGCTATCCGGTGATGATGAAGGCCAGCGCCGGTGGCGGCGGCAAGGGCATGCGCCTCGCCTATGACGAGAAGGACGTCCGCGAAGGCTTCGAGAGCGTCAAGCGTGAGGGGCTGAACAGCTTCGGCGACGACCGCGTGTTTATCGAGAAATTCATCCTGAACCCGCGCCATATCGAGATCCAGATTCTCGGCGATCAGCACGGCAACATCCTCTACCTCAACGAGCGCGAATGCAGCATCCAGCGCCGCCACCAGAAGGTCGTCGAGGAAGCGCCGTCGCCCTTCGTCACCGAAAAGATGCGCAAGGCGATGGGCGAGCAGTGCGTCGCGCTGTCGAAGGCGGTCGGCTATTACAGCGCGGGCACGGTCGAACTGATCGTGTCGGGCGCCGATCCGACCGGCGAGAGCTTCTACTTCCTCGAAATGAACACCCGGCTTCAGGTCGAGCATCCCGTGACCGAAGCGATTACCGGCATCGATCTGGTCGAACAGATGATCCGCGTCGCGGCGGGCGAGAAGCTCGAAATGACGCAGGACGACATCAAGATCGACGGCTGGGCGATCGAGAACCGCGTCTATGCCGAAGATCCCTATCGCGGTTTCCTGCCCTCGACCGGGCGCCTGACGCGCTACAAACCCCCGGTCGCCGGCTGGACCGACGATGGCGAGGAAAATGGCCGCCGCGGGGTCGATGGCGTGCGCGTTGATGACGGCGTTTATGATGGCGGCGAGGTGTCGATCTTCTACGATCTGATGATCGCCAAGCTGATCACCTGGGGGCAGACGCGCGACGAGGCGGCCGATCTGCAGGTGGCGGCGCTCGACCGCTTCGAACTCGAAGGGCTGGGGCACAATATCGATTTCGTCTCGGCGATCATGCAGCATCCGCGCTTCCGCTCAGGCGAGCTGACCACGGGCTTTATTGCCGAGGAATATCCCGAGGGCTTCCACGGCGCGCCGACCGACGAAGCGGTGACGCGCGCGCTCGCGGCGATCGCGGGCTTCATGGCGAGCGCCGAGGCCGATCGCGCGCGGCGCACCGACGGTCAGCTCGGCGACCGGCTCGACCCGCCCGCGAAGTGGCAGGTGACGATCGACGGCACGAGCCACAAGGTCAAACTCGGCCACAAGCATATCAAGGTCGATGGCGAAAAGATCGACATCGCGCTCGAATATACGCCGGGCGACCGGCTGGTGGTGGCCGAGATCGACGACAGCGAACTGGCGGTGAAGGTCGCGAAAACGCGCACCGGCTGGCGCATGACGACGCGCGGCGCGATCCATAATGTGCGCGTGCTGCCCTGGCACGTCGCGCCGCTCGCGAGCCACATGATCGAAAAGATCCCGCCTGATCTGTCGAAATTCCTCATCTGCCCGATGCCCGGCCTGCTCGTCGCGCTGCATGTCGGCGAAGGGGACAAGGTCGAGGCGGGTCAGCCGCTGGCGACCGTCGAGGCGATGAAGATGGAGAATATCTTGCGCGCCGAAAAATCGGGTGTCGTGAAGACGGTTAACGCAGCGCAAGGCGATAGCCTGGCGGTCGATGCGGTGATTTTGGAGATGGAATAATCCACTTTCGTCATTCCCGCGCAGGCGGGAATCCAGCTAAGGCAGTGAGGAAGCTGGATTCCCGCCTGCGCGGGAATGACGGAGAGTTGGAATGCATCTGAATCACGACGCCGCAGCCCCCGCCGCGGAGCCCATCGCCTTCGACGATTTCCTGCGCGTCGATATCCGCATCGGCACGATCGTCGCGGCAGAGCCTTTTCCCGAAGCGCGCAAGCCGGCGTTCAAGCTGAAGATCGATTTCGGCCCCGCGATCGGTGTCAAGAAGAGCAGCGCGCAGATCGTCGCGCGCTATGGCCTTGAGGATTTGCCGGGGCGGCAGGTTGCGGCGGTCGTCAACTTTCCCCCGCGCCAAATCGGCAAGTTCATGTCCGAAGTGCTGACGCTGGGCTTTGCCGACGCGGCGGGTGAGGTGATCCTCTTTGCCCCTGACCGCGCGGTGCCGAACGGGTCGCGCTTGTTCTAGGCCGCTGCCGTTTCCCCCATCAGCCGTTTCGCGAGGAACAGCTTGAACAGGATGAAAGCGACCAGCCCGACCGCGGCGGTCGCGACATGGAACAGCCAGAAACTGGTCGTCGGTATCGACGAATACCAAGTGCCGACCTCACCGACGATCTTGTTCGCGCCGAAGAAGGCGAGGTAATAAATGCCGACGATCGTCGCGTTGAGCGCCTTCGGTGCCAGCTTGGTGAACAGCGCGAGGCTGACGGGCAGGATATGCGCAAAGCCGACGCTGTTGAGCAGATGGAACATCACGGGCCAGAACAGCCCGATCTTGCCGTCGCCCTGCGTCGCCGCCGCCATGACGAGGCAGAGCCCGCCGGCGATGGTGAAGACGCTGCCGATGATCATCTTGCCCAGTTCGTCGGGTTCGCGGTGGCGCTTGCCGTACCAGACGTAGAAGGCGGCGACCGCTGCGAGCATCGAAAAGCTCGCCGTCGCGTCGATGGTGATCATCCAGCTTGTCGGCAGCGTCTCCCCAAAGAAGGTGAGCTGGAAATGCTGATCGGCCCAGACCAGATAGGCGTTGAAGATTTCCTGATTGGTGAGCAGCGCGACCGCCATCACCGGCACCAGCGTCAGCACCGCCACGACGCGCAGCCAGTCCTGCCGAGACATCGGTTCGCTCGCTTTCGCAGCCGCGCCTTTCGCGGGCCGATTGTCGGCGGGCAGCCATGGCCCCGCCATGATATAGAGGATCAGGCCGATGACCATCACCACGCCCGCGGTGCCGAAACCCCAGTGCCAGCCGACCTTTTCGCCCAGCGTACCCGAAATCAGCGGCGCGGCGATGACGCTGACGTTGATCGCGATATAGAAGATCTGGAACGCCATCGCGCGGCGCAGATCGCCGGGTTTGTAAAGTTCGCCGACCTGGCTCGCGATATTGCCCTTGAACAGTCCCACGCCGACGATCAGCGCGAGCAGGGCGAAGAGGAAGGCGCCCTCGAACGCCATCAGGAAATGACCGATCGCCATGATCAGGCCGCCGGCGATCAACGTCGCGCGCCGCCCGAGCCAACGGTCGGCGATGAAGCCGCCGGCGATCGGGGTCAGATAGACGAGCGAGGTATAATCGCCGAAAATCTTCGACGCGAAGGGCTGGCCGTCGATTCCGCCGTACCAGCCGCGCAGCCACTCCAGTCCGAAGACCCCGCTCGCATGTTCGGGCAGCAGCAGATATTTGACCATGTAGAGCACGAGCAGCGTCTGCATCGAATAATAGGAAAAACGCTCGCACCCTTCGACGAAGGCCAGATAGCCCAGGCCCTTGGGATGGCCCAGAAAGGCGCGGTCGGCGCGGTCCCATGCCCTCTTCGAAATCCGGCGTCGCCTCGGCAATCGTCATATGGTCACTCCCCGAAATTTCGGGCGACCCTAATGTTGCAAATGAAACTTTCCAGACACAATCGACGAACGGCGGCGGGCGTCGATGCGGCTTGTCACGTTCGGGCCGTCAGCGAATCCGCTGGCCGCCCTTCCACAGCGCGGTAACGCGGCCTTGCACCGGCATGCCGTCGAACGGGGTGTTGCCCGCCCAGGCAGCCATCCGCTTCGCATCGACCTGCCACGGCGCACCCTCGTTGATCAGGATCAGGTCGGCCTCGGCACCCACCGTCAGTGCGCCTGCGTCGAGCCCGAGCAGCTTCGCCGGCGTCGCGGCGAGCAGGTCGAACAGGCGCGCCGGGGTGACATGACCATCGCGTACGAGCTGCAGTCCCATCGCGAGCAGCGTTTCGGCGCCCGCCATGCCGGGCAGCGCTTCGGCGAAGGGCAGGCGCTTGTCCTCGGGGCCGCGGGGATCGTGCCCGGATGCCAGCACGTCGATCGTCCCGTCGGCGATGGCGGAGAGGCAGGCGTGCCGGTCGTCTTCGCTGCGCAGCGGCGGCGACAGGCGGGCAAAGGTACGGAAATCGCCGATCGCCGTGTCCGACAGGAACAAGTGGGCGGGGGTTATGCCGCAGGTGACGGGCAGGCCCTTCGCCTTGGCGGCGCGGACAAGGTCGAGCCCGCGCGCGGTGGTGACCTGGCGGAAGTGGATCGGCGCGCCGGTTTCCTCGACAAGCATGATGTCGCGTGCGATCGCCATCGCCTCTGCGATCGCGGGCGCAGAGGCAAGGCCGAGCCGCGTCGCCATCTCGCCATCGGTCGCAACCGCGCCGGCGGTCAGCCCTTCGTCCTCGGAATGGGCGATAACGGTAAGGCCGAGCGAGGCGGCGTAGGACAGCACGCGGCGCATGACGCCGGCATCGGCGATGCGCGCGCGTCCGGTGGCGACCGCGTGCGCGCCCGCCTGCTGCATCAGGCCGATCTCGGCAAGCTCTGCGCCGGCGAGGCCCTTGGTCGCGGCGGCGATCGGGTGAACCCAGAGATCGGGCTTGCCGCCCTTCGCGGCGCGTTCGACCAGACCCGCGCCGTCTAGCGGGCCACTGTCGGGCATAAGCGCCGCGCGCGTTATGCCGCCGAAGTGAAAGGCCGGCTTGTCGGTCGCGAAGACGCCGAAATCGATGATGCCGGGGGCGAGCCATTGGCCCTTGGCATCGACTGTGTCGGTGCCCTCCGGCGTGCCCGATGGGTTCAGCGCCGCGATGCGACCGCCTGCCACCAGCAGACTGCCCGCTTCGCCGCCGAGCAGGCGCGCATTGGCGATCAGGAGGGGCTTCAGTTCCATCCGGGCACCCCCCGCTTGCGGCGCGTCAATATGTCGAGGCAGGCCATACGGACGGCGACCCCCATTTCGACCTGTTCGGTAATCGTCGAGCGCGCCGGATCGTCGGCGACATTACTGTCGATCTCGACCCCGCGGTTCATCGGGCCGGGGTGCATGACGATCGCATCGGGCTTCGCCTTGTCCAGCCGCTGCGGGGTCAGGCCGTAGAGCGCGTGATATTCCCGCGCACTCGGCAGATAGGCGCCGTCCATACGCTCGTTCTGCAGGCGCAGCATCATCACGACGTCGGCGCCTTTCAGCCCTTCGTCCATGTCGGTGAAGGTCGCGACATGCATCCGTTCCATCGCGGGCGGCGTCAGCGTCGGCGGCGCAACGACCCGCACCTCGTTGCCGAGCAGGGTGAGCGCCAGGATGTTCGAACGCGCGACGCGGCTGTGCAATACGTCGCCGCAGATCGCGATCGTCAGCCCTTCGACCCGTCCGAGCCGGCGGCGGATCGTCAGCGCATCGAGCAACGCCTGCGTCGGATGTTCGTGGCGCCCGTCGCCCGCGTTGAGCACCGGGCAATCGACCTTGTCGGCAATCAGTTGCACCGCGCCCGACGACGCATGGCGGATCACCATCGCGTCGGCGCGCATGGCATTCAGCGTCATCGCCGTGTCGATCAGCGTTTCGCCTTTCTTCACGCTTGACTGCGCGGCGTGCATGTTCACGACGTCGGCGCCGAGGCGCTTGCCCGCGATCTCGAACGACAGGAGCGTGCGCGTCGAATTTTCGAAAAAGGCGTTGATGATCGTCAGCCCCTTGAGCCGGTCGTCATGCTTCGCCGCGCCGCTGCGATTGAGTTCGACCCACTCTTCGGCGGCGTCGAGGATGTAGGAAATCTCCCACGGGGTGAGCTGGGCGATACCGGTCAGGTGGCGATGGCGAAAGGCATCGCCGCCGGGCGGATAGTCGCTGGCGGGTCGAGGAGTTGCGCTTGTCATTAAAGCCGAGCCTTTAGGTCGCAGCGCGCAAATAGGCAAGCGCCGTGGATACGAACGGACCGAGTTTGCTCTCCGCTTCGGACAGGACGGGATCGAAGAGGCCGAACGCCCACAAGGTCAGGAGTACGACCTCCATCGCGAACAGAAAATGCATATCGTCCGCGAAGGGCTGTTTGCGCGTTTTGTGGCGAACGAGGCGCGAGGCCGCGACGGTCCCGATTGCGCCGCCGATCCTCGCCCAGTCGAGTAGCGTCGCTTCGCGGATGCGCCAAAGCCCTTTGTCGGCGCGCCGCTTGTCGATTACCATCAGCGCAAAAGCGATCAGGTTGGCGGCAATAAGCCAATAGAGAATATAGGCGGTCATTTTCGGCCGTATAACCGCGAAATACCCGCGAAATGTTAAAGTCAGCGCACCAGCGCGTCGATCGCGCCCTGCAGGATGAAGGCGGCGGCCGCGCTGTCGACGCGCTCGGCGCGCTTGGCGCGGCTGACGTCGGCGGCGATCATCGCACGCTCCACCGCGGCGGTCGACCAGCGCTCGTCCCACAACAGCAAGGGTAGCGCGAGCGGCGTGAGGTTGCGGGCGAAGGCGCGGGTGCTTTGGGTGCGCGGGCTGTCGCTGCCGTCCATGTTGAGCGGCAGGCCGACGACGATGCCGACCACCGATTGCGCGGCGATCAACGCCTTGAGAGCCTCGAAATCGACCGTGAATTTCTTGCGGACGATCGTCTTGTCAGGCGTCGCGAAGCTCCATCCCGCGTCGCACAGCGCAACACCGATCGTCTTGGTCCCGACATCGAGCCCGACAAGGCGGCCGCCACCGGGCAGGGCGGCGGCGAATTCGGAAGCGGCGGTGGTAATCATCGATCGACCCCTAATCCCAAAGCCCTGTCATTGCGAGCGAAGCGAAGCAATCGCCAGCCATCGACTTTCGACTTCACTGCTTGCTGGAGATTGCTTCGCTTTGCTCGCAATAACGTGATCAGGTCCTGGCGGGCGGGGCTGCCGCAGGCTTCGTCGGAAGGGGCAGCGCCCCAGCCGGTGGCGGAACCGGCGATGCCTTCCCCTCGAACGCGGCGAGACGCCGCAGCGCATCGGCGCGGACATTCGCCCAGAAGAGGGTGATGTCATAGACATGATAATTGTTGCCGGGCAGCACATAGCCCGCGACGACAAAATGCTGCGCCGCATCGGCGTCGCCGATCAGCAGGAAGCCGCGATCGTCGTCGCATTTGGCGCCGACCTTGCCGGTGATGAGCTCGCCTTTGCGGAAGCCATCGGACGGTTTGAGCGTGCCGATGTTCGCCTCCGGTCCGGCGGCGGCATCGGGCGTGCCGGTGAGCGGGTTGGTGCAGAGCATGCGCGTGCCCGCGCGCGGGCGTCCATCGAAGCCGATTGTGCCGTCATAGGCGCCGGTGACCATCGAGGTGTCGGCGGGCTCGGCAAAGCTTGCCCAAGACAGGATGCAGCCCTTTTGATCGGGCGTATCGCAGGCGGGCAGGCCGAGCGCGGCCATATCGGTGTCGCGGCTGATCGGCCAGCCGATGACATAAGCGGCCACGATGCGCTTCGCGAGCGGCGTGCCCGCGATGCGGTTCTTGAGCAGCGTCGTCAGATGCAGCGCGCCCTGGCTATGGCCCGCAAGAATGATCGGCTTGTCCTTGGGAATGGCGGCCAGAAAGGCGTCGAACGCCTGTTCGACGTCGCGGTAGGCGGCGTCGATCGCCTTGCCCGCCGTGACGCGGTCTTCGGCCAGAAACGCGCCAAGCGTCGCCTGGCGATAGCGCGGCGCCCATATGGCGCCCGCATCGCCGAATGCGCTTGCCATGCCGCGCACGAACAGCGTGGCGCGGTAATCGGCGTCGGCATCGCCGAGCGGCGCGTTCCAGCTCGCCTTGCTGTAATAGCTTGTCGGGTGGACGAAAAAGACCGCCGCATCGCCGAGCGGAGCGATCGGTGCCGCTCCCGATGCTTCGGCCGCCTTTGCGGGCGCAATCAGCGGCCGTGCGCCCGGTTCAGGGGCGCTTGCTTCGCCGTCTTCCGCTTCGGCGGCGGGCGGCCGCCAGGCCGACGGGTCGTCGGGCAGGCCGGGGCGGGCGATCCACATTTTGGGATTGTCATAGGCGTTGGCCGCCACCGCCGCTTGCGGCACGAAATCGCTGCTCGGAACGAAGGCGACCCGCCCGAACCAGCCGGGATTGAGCTGATAGGCAATGCCGACGCCGAGTATCATCAGGATGATCGCGGCGATGAAATAAAGGAATTTGCGGGCCAAGTCGGGGCTCCATGCGGCGGGAGATATGGGTGCGCTATCTGGCTTGCGCCGCGCCATCAAACAAGCCCAGATGTGGGGCATGACCGACAGCATCGCAAGCGGCGCCGCGCCCGATTCGCCCGTGCTTTCCACTCGCCTCGACGATAGCGATCCGCCGTGGCCGCAGCGCCCCTGGGTCATGGCGGCGCTTTGCGCGACCGCGGGCCTGCTTTTCCACGCCTGCGTCGACCATGGCTATGGCGATCCACTTGACCGTTGGCGGATGGCGCTCGCGACCTTCGTCGCGGTCGCAACGCTGGTGTTCACGCTCGGCATGGAAATCCGCCGCGTGCATTGGGCCGCAGGCTTCGCGCTTCTGTGGGGCGCGATCATGGCGCTGATCGTGTGGAACGGGGCAGGCTATAATTTCGATGCCTCGCCCTTCGAATGGCCCTTCTGGTCGGGGTTGCTGGCGGTCCTGGTCGCCACGCCGCTCTTTCAGACGCGCCGCGACGTCGCGCCCGACGGACGGTTCTGGAAGCTGTGGCAGATGCCCTACGACCGGCTGCACAGCCACGCCTGGACCGACGCGGTGATCGGGGCGGCATCGCTGGCGTTCGTCGGCCTGTCCTTCCTGCTCACCGTGCTGATTGGCGAAATGTTCCACCTGATCGGCATCGACCTGATCCGCGAACTGCTGCGCGGCGAATGGTTCGGCTGGATGCTCGCGGGGGCAGCGTTCGGCGGCGCGGTCGGCCTGCTGCGGGAGCGCGACAAGCTCGTTGCGACGTTGCAGCGGCTGGTGATGATCGTGCTTTCGGTGCTGGCCCCGGTACTCGCCGCAGCGTTGCTGATATTTTTGCTGTCGCTTGTCGGGACGGGCCTGCAACCCTTGTGGCGCTCGGGCTTTTCGACCGCGGCGCTGATGATGGCGGCGGCCGCCTTTGCCGTGTTGCTCGCCAATGCCGCGATCGGCAACGGCCGGGACGAGCGCGCGGGCAACCGGCTGCTGCATATTGCCGCGGCGGCGCTGGTCGCGGTGGTTCTGCCGCTCGCGGTGATTGCCTTTTATTCGATGCACCTGCGCGTGCTCCAATATGGCTGGACGCCCGAGCGGCTGTGGGGCGTGATCGCGGCGGTAATCGCCGTCGCTTATGGCCTGTCGGGGCTGTGGTCGGTCATCCGCGGACGGCATGATTTCGACGATCTGTTGCGGCCCCTGCAACAGAAATTGGCGATCGGGCTGGTCCTGCTTGCAGGTTTCCTGGCGCTGCCCATCGTCGATTTCGGCGCGATCGCAACGCGGGATCAGCTTGCGCGGCTGGAAAACGGCAAGGTCGGTGCGGACAAGTTCGACTGGGCGGCGCTGGCGTTCGATTTCGGGCCGAGCGGGCGGCAGGCGTTGGCGCGTCTCGCCAAGTCGCCCGACAAGGCGCGCGCGAACCGCGCGAAAATCGCCATGAGCGCGAAGAACCGCTGGGACTTGGGCCCCGGCGATGACGGCGATGCGGCGAAAGTCGCCTATCGCGTGACGCCGCTCGCCGACAAGGTTCGCGTCCTGCCGGCCGCGCGGACCCTGATTCCGGAGGTCGAGAAGGCGATCGAGGATCAGCAATGGTGCCGCGATGCACCCTGTATTCTATACTGGCTGTCGGATCAGCGCGTCGCGGTGATCGGACGGGGGCAGGCGCGGGTGATGATGCTCGAACGCGACGCCAAGGGCCGCTGGAGCCCGAACTATGCGCTGGGCGACAGCCCGTCGCGCGGCGACACGGGGCTGACGATCGACGATCTGGTCAAGGCGCCGGTCGAACTGCGCACGGTCCAGCGCCGACAGCTTTTCGTTGGCGGCAAGGCCGTGGGCGGCAATTTCGAATAAGGGCATCAACGGATATAGCCGCGCCGCGGCGGTCAGGATCATAGTTGATGCGGTGCGGCGAGGGTGCTAGCGGCGCTGCTTCTCCCGATAAGGCGACAGACATGGCAATCGATCAAGCAACAGTCCGGAAAATTGCGTCGCTCGCGCGCATCGCCATCACCGATGACGAAGCCGCAGCGATGGAAGGCGAACTCAACGGTATCCTCGGCTGGGTCGAGCAATTGGGCGAGGTCGATGTGACCGGCGTCGAGCCGATGACCGCCGTCATCCCGAACACGCTGCGCCTGCGCGACGATGTGGTTGACGCCGACCCGCTGACCGGCGGCAACCGCCGCGACGATATTCTTGCCAATGCGCCCGAACCACAGCACGGCTTCTTTGGCGTGCCGAAGGTGATCGAATGATACGCCTTGCTCTTTTTCCGTTTGCCCTGACCCCGGATCAAGTCCGGGGGAAGGGCCGTTCTTCTCTTCACCGTTCGAAAAATGAAGAACGGTGCTTCGACAAGCTCAGCACGAGCGGGTTTGGGAAATGACTGATCTTACGAATCTCACCGTTGCAGAAATTCGCGACGGCCACCGCGCGGGCGATTTTAGCGCCGTCGAAGTGGCCGAGGCGTTCAACGCTAATGTCGCGGGCGCCAAGGCGCTCAACGCCTTCATCGTCGAGACGCCCGACCGCGCGATCGAGGCCGCCAAAGTGGCGGATGCTGACCGCGCCGCCGGGACGCTGAAGCCGCTGTCGGGCGTTCCTATCGGCATGAAGGATCTGTTCGCGACGAACGGTGTCCAGACGACCGCCGCGAGCCATATGCTCGAAGGTTTTGTGCCGCGGTACGAATCGACCGTCAGCCAAAAATTGTGGGACGCAGGTTGCGGCATGCTCGGCAAGCTCAACCTCGACCAGTTCGCGATGGGCTCGTCGAACGAGACGAGCTATTTCGGCAACGTCATCTCGCCGTGGAAGCGCAACGACGGCGGTAACGCTGCGCTCGCGCCCGGCGGTTCTTCGGGTGGCAGTTCGTCGGCGATCGCGGCGCGGCTTTGCCCCGCGGCCACCGGCACCGACACCGGCGGCTCGATCCGCCAGCCCGCGGCCTTCACCGGTATCTCGGGGATCAAGCCGACCTATGGCCGCTGCTCGCGCTGGGGCATCGTCGCCTTCGCCAGCTCGCTCGACCAGGCGGGACCGATGGCGCGCGACGTTCGCGACTGCGCGATCATGCTCGAAAATATGGCGGGCTTCGATCCGAAGGATGCGACCAGCCTCGACCTGCCCGTACCCAATTGGGAAGCGGCCTTATCGAGTGATCTCAAAGGCAAGAAGGTTGGCATTCCCAAGGAATATCGCCTCGAGGGTATCGATCCCGAGATCGATGCGATGTGGGACGCCGGGATTGCGATGCTGAAGGATGCGGGGGCCGAGGTCGTCGAGATCAGCCTGCCGCACACCAAATATGCGCTGCCGACCTATTATATCATCGCGCCGGCCGAAGCCTCGTCGAACCTCGCGCGCTATGACGGCGTGCGCTATGGTTTGCGCGATCTGCCGCAGGGAGCGGGCTTGCAGGACATGTATGCCGCGACGCGTGCCGACGGCTTCGGTCCCGAGGTCAAGCGTCGCATCATGATCGGCACCTATGTGCTGTCGGCGGGCTTCTACGACGCCTATTACACGCAGGCGCAAAAGGTGCGGGCGCTGATCTCGCGTGACTTTACCGCGGCGTTCGAGACGTGCGACGTGATCCTCGCGCCGACCGCGCCGTCGGCGGCGTTCGGTTTGGGCGAAAAGACCGCCGATCCACTGTCGATGTATTTGAACGACGTGTTCGCGGTGCCCGCGAGCCTCGCGGGGCTGCCCGCGATGTCGGTCCCCGCGGCGCTGAACCGCGAAGGGCTGCCGCTCGGCTTGCAGATCATCGGCAAGGCGTTCGACGAGCAGGGCGTACTCAACGCCGGGCTGGCGATCGAGGAGCGGGCGGGCTTCACCGCGCGGGCGGAGAAGTGGTGGTGATTTAGCGGTGTGCTCCCGCGAAGGCGGGAGCCCAGAGCGGCCTAGCGCTGCCCCGCACTGGATCCCCGCCTTCGCGGGGATACAAGAAGGAACGAAGATGTCTGATTATCGCATCAAGGGCGAAACCGGCGAGTGGGAGGTCGTGATCGGCCTCGAGGTCCATGCGCAGGTCACCTCCAAC
This sequence comes from Sphingopyxis terrae subsp. terrae NBRC 15098, assembly GCF_001598815.1. Classification (GTDB taxonomy): domain Bacteria; phylum Pseudomonadota; class Alphaproteobacteria; order Sphingomonadales; family Sphingomonadaceae; genus Sphingopyxis; species Sphingopyxis terrae. The sequence continues at coordinate 90,485 of NZ_BCZQ01000020.1, forward strand.
GCCAAGCTGTTCTCGGGCGCCGCGACGGCGTTCGGGGCCGAGCCGAATACGCAGGTCAGCCTTGTCGACGCCGCGATGCCCGGCATGCTGCCGGTGCCGAACCGCGAGTGCATCCGCCAGGCGGTGCGCACGGGCATGGCGATCGACGCGCAGATCAACAAATGGTCGCGCTTCGACCGCAAGAATTATTTCTACGCCGACCTGCCGCAGGGCTATCAGATTTCGCAGCTCTATCATCCGCTTGTCGGCGAAGGTTCGCTGACGATCGAGGCCGATGAGAAGGCCGGAATCGCCGCCGACAAGGTGATCGGAATCGAGCGTATCCATGTCGAACAGGACGCCGGCAAGCTGATGCACGACCAGCATCCGACGATGTCGTTCGTCGATTTGAACCGTTCGGGCGTCGCGCTGATGGAAATCGTGTCGAAGCCCGACATGCGCTCGCCCGCCGAGGCCGGGGCCTATGTCCGCAAGCTGCGCGCGATCCTGCGCTATGTCGGATCGTGCGACGGCAATATGGAAGAAGGCTCGATGCGCGCGGACGTGAACGTCAGCGTCCGCAAGCCCGGCGACGAATTCGGCACGCGCACCGAGACAAAGAATGTGAACTCGGTGCGCTTCGTCATGCAGACGATCGAATATGAAGCAAAGCGCCAGGTCGAGGTGCTGGAGGCCGGCGGCACGGTCGATCAGGAAACGCGCCTCTTCAACCCCGACACCGGCACCACGCGGACGATGCGGTCGAAGGAAGACGCGCACGACTATCGCTATTTCCCCGACCCCGACCTGTTGCCGCTCGAACTCGACGATGCGTTCCTCGCCGAGTGCCGCGACAGCCTGCCCGAACTGCCTGACGCCAAGCGCGCGCGCTACCTGGGGCTGGGCATTTCGGCCTATAACGCCGACGTGCTGACTGCCGAGGTCGAAAATGCCCGTTGGTTCGACGCGCTGCTCGAAACCGGCGCCGAGCCCAAGGCGGCGGCGAACTGGGTGACCAGCGAGCTGTTCGGAGCGCTCAACCGGCTCGGCAAGGACATCGGCGATTGCCCCGTGACCCCGGCGCAGGCGGGCGAACTGCTCGGCCTGGTTGCCGACGGCACGATCTCGGGCACGATTGCGAAACAGGTCTTCGAAAAGATGCTCGAAACCGGCGACGGCGCCGCCGCGATTGTCGATCGCGAGGGCCTCAAGCAGACGAGCGACACGGGCGCGATCGAGGCGGAAATCGCCAAGGTTCTTGCCGCCAATGCCGACAAGGTCGAGCAGTATAAGGGTGGCAAGGAAGCGCTGTTCGGCTTCTTCGTCGGTCAGACGATGAAGGCGATGCAGGGCAAGGCGAACCCGCAGGTCGTGAACGAGCTGCTGAAAAAGGCGCTTTCCTGAAGGCGCTGGCGATGTTGTTAGGGGAGGGCGGCCACCCTTAGTCGGCGGACGCCTTCCACACCGTCCGGCCTTCCTTCACCGTTTCCAGCACCCTGATGTCCTTGATGGCATCGACCGGCGTAGTCAGTGGGTTCTTGTCGAGGATCACGAAGTCGGCGAGCAGCCCGGCCTTTATACGGCCCTTGCGATTCTCCTCGAACACCTGCCAAGCGGGGCCGGTTGTAAGCGCCTGCAATCCTGCATAGGCGTCAAGTCGCTGGTCGGCGCCGCTGACGACGCCGGTGGGCGAGACGCGCGCCATCGACGTCCAGAGCATGAAGCGCGTGTCGAGCGGGGTTACGCTGAAATCGCTGTGGTTCGACGCGATGAGGCCCGCCTCGCGCGCGGCGCGGAAGGGGCTGATGAAATCGACCACTTCCTTCGGGAAATTGCTACGGTGGACGTCGCCCCAATACCATGTGTGATTTGAAAAATAGGCGGGGCCGACTCCGATGCGGGCGTAGGCGGGCAATTGGTCGGGGCGCTGGAACTGCGAGTGGATGACGATCGGGCGGCGATCGTCGGCCGCCTTGATCCCCAGCGCATCGAAGCCCTTGATCGCCATATCGATCGCGGCGTCGCCATTGGCGTGGACGAATATCTGCCAGCCGCGGTCGTTGACCTTGCGAGCCAGCGTGTCGAACTCTTCCTGGCTGACGATCGACTGCCCGTGCCATGGGTGGTCGCCGCTCGGGCTGCCGCGTTCGTAATCGCGCGTGAAATAGGCGGTCCGCGCCTGCGGGCTGCCGTCGAGGATGAATTTCACCCCTTCGATCTTCACATGGTCCTGATAGGTGCGAAATTGAATGTCGGGTTTCGCCAGCAGCGCGTCGAGACTGGTGTAGATCGGCAGCAGCGCAAGATCGATCTTGAGCCGCGCGCGGGCCGCATCGCTGGTGAAAAAGCCCAAGTCGGCGGGCGAGGTCGCGCCGTCCTGCGCATGGGTATAGCCTTCGGCGAAATAGCGCGCTTGCGCCGCATCGAGCATCGCGAGCTTTTGCTCCGCCGTCGGCTGCGGCATCGCGGGCAGCATCTGGTACATCGCCTTTTCGAGCAGCACGCCGTTCAGCCGTCCGGCGTCGTCGCGCAGCATCAGTCCGCCCGGCGGCGGCTGGCTTGCATCCGACAGCCCCGCCGCGGCGAGTGCCGCGCTGTTCGCGACGAGCCCGTGGAGCGAGATGTGCAGCAGGACGATCTTGTGATCGGGCGATACCGCGTCGAGCTCGGCGCGGGTGATATGACGCCGCTCTTTCAGCGCTTCGTCATTATATTGCCAGACGACGACCCAGCCGCCCTTCGGAATGGCGCGCCGCGCGATGAAATCGCGGACCACGCCTTGCAGGCTGGCGATGTCGGTGACGAGCGGTAGCGACTTGTCCCACAGGTCGAGCCCGCCCGCCATCTGGAGCGCGACGGCGAAATGCGAATGGGCATCGACGAAGCCCGGCAGCATTGTCGAGCCGACAAGATCGTGGATCAGGGCATCCTTGCCCGCGGCCCGACGCGCGCCCTTTTCGTCGCCAACGAAAAGGATCTTTCCGTCCTTGGCGACGACGGCCTTGGCCAGATGTGGCGTGTCGCCGTCCATCGTGACGATCGGTCCGCCGCGATAGATGGTCGGGCGATCCTGTGCGCCGGCCGACTGTGTGGCCAGCGCGGTAAAAAGGGCTAACGCCCCGATGATCTTTTTCATATCCCTCTCTCCCGCCGCCTTCTTGGCGGCGGGGAAGGGGAACGGTCAAGCGCTTAGCAAGCTAAATGTGCTGCGGCGGTGCTTCGTCGGGGCCGCGGCCAGGCTCATCGATATCGCCGCCGCCGGGGCTTCCGGGTATTTCCTGCGGCTGCCCCGCGGGGTCCTCGTGCGGCGTCGGCTGCACCGGTCGTTCGGGCGGCGACTGCGGCTCGATGACATCGGGCTTGGGCTTGGGAAGGGGGTCGGGCAGGCTATTGGTGCCGCTGGTCATGATCGTCTCCTCAGACTCGATCAACCTATAGCCGTCTTCATCGTTCCGCTCACGGAATATCGCGGCCTTCCGCCCTTGCCCTCGGCCACGCGTCTGCTATAGCCCCGCCCGGCCCGCACGGGCGTGCGCGGCACAGCGCATGGATTCGTGCACCCGGCCGACAGCTCATGCGGGCGTGGCGGAATTGGTAGACGCGCTGGTTTTAGGTACCAGTATCGCAAGATGTGGGGGTTCGAGTCCCTTCGCCCGCACCATGTCCGCAAGAGCGAGGTCGGATAGAAGAACCCAGCTTTCGGGCCGGGTTTGCGATAAGAGATTTTGAGCAAGGATAAGACCAAGGCAATGAAGACCGTCGAAACGCTGAACGAAGGCCTGAAGCGCGAATATCGCCTGACCATCACCGCGAAGGACATCGACGCGCGCGTCGATGACGAAGTCAAGGCGATCGCGCCGACCGTGCGCATGCCCGGCTTCCGCCCCGGCAAGGTGCCGCCGAACCTGATCCGCAAGATGCACGGCGAAGCGCTGTCGGCCGACGCGCTGAACAAGGCGATCGACGCCGGCGTGCGCGATCTGATGACGAAGGAAAAGCTTCGTCCGGCGCTCCAGCCCGCTGTGAGCCTGGAAGACGGCTATGAGCGCGGCAAGGATGCCGAACTGACGGTTGCGCTCGAAGTGCTGCCCGAAATCGAAGCGCCGTCGATCGACGGGCTGAAGCTCGAACGCTTGACCGTCGCGGCCGACGATGCCGCCGTAATGGCCAAGATCGAGGAATTCGCGGCGCAGATGAAGCGCTTTGAAGATGCGCCCAAGACGAAGAAGGCCGCGACCGGCGATCAGGTCATCATCGACTTCGCCGGCAGCGTCGATGGCGTCGCCTTCGACGGCGGCACCGGCGAAGACATGGCGGTCGAAATCGGTTCGGGCCAGCTCATCCCCGGTTTCGAGGATCAGCTCGTCGGTGTGAAGGTCGGTGACGAAAAGACCGTGAAGGTCAGCTTCCCCGACGAGTATCCGGTCGAAAATCTGAAGGGCAAGCCCGCCGAATTCGCCGTGACGGTGAAGGAAGTGAAGGTTCCGGCCAAAACCGCGATCGACGACGAGTTTGCCAAGTCGCTCGGCCTCGAGAGCCTTGAGAAGCTCAAGGAGCTGATGCAGGGCCAGGTCGAACAGGAACTCAACGGCCTGACGCGCACCTATATGAAGCGCAAGCTGCTCGACCAGCTCGCCGCGAGCCACGATTTCGACGTGCCGCCGACGATGGTCGAAGCCGAATTCGGCCAGATCTGGCAGCAGCTCGAACATGAAGCGAGCCACGAAGCCGATCCCGAGGCGGCGAAGGCTGAACTCGAAAAGGATCGCGACGAATATCGCAGCATCGCGGTACGCCGCGTCCGCCTTGGCCTGCTCCTCTCGGAAATCGGTCAGGCGCATGGCGTACAGGTCAGCCCGCAGGAAATGCAGCGTCTGGTCATGCAGGCGGCGCAGCAGTATCGCCCCGAAGACCGTCAGCGCTTCGTCGAATATGTCCAGCAGGACGCGCTCGCCGCGGCGCAGCTTCGCGCTCCGCTGTACGAAGACAAGGTCGTCGACTTCCTGTTCGAAAAGGCGGAAATCAGCGATCGCGAAGTGACCCGCGAAGAGCTGGAAGCCGCGATCGAGGCTGACGACGATCATGTCCATGGTCCGGGCTGTGGCCACGACCATGATCATGACGCCAAGCCCGCCAAGAAGGCGGCCGCGAAAAAGCCCGCTGCCAAGAAGGACGCGGTGAAGGAAGAAGCCAAGGCCGAGAAGGCCGAAGCTCCGGCCAAGAAGGCGCCGGCGAAGAAGGCAGCGGCCAAGGCCGACGCCGAGGAAAAGCCGGCAGCCGCCAAGAAGGCGCCCGCCAAAAAGGCCGCCGCCAAGAAATAAGCCCTATATCAGGTGAACAAAAAGGCCGGGCGGCGTTTCTCTGCCCGGCCTTTTTTGTCTCTGGCGGACCACAATGATATCGGCGGCGACGCCGTGCGCGGCGATCATTCTGTGGCGGCGTTCCTGAACGAGCTCATCGGTCCACCCGGCTCGCCAGGGTCAGATCACATCCATATTGTAGCAATGCCAGCTGAAGATGGCGGCGGCGCCGCGGTGGGGACGCCACGCCTCGCCGATTTCGCGGACGCGCTTCTCGCTCGGGCGTGCATCGAGGCGGAGGATGCGACCCACGGCCTCCTGCACCGCCAGGTCGCCGGCGGGCCAGATGTCGGCGCGCCCTTCGGCGAAAAGCAGATAGATTTCGGCCGACCAGCGTCCGATGCCCTTGACCTTGGTCAGCAGCGCGATCGCCTCTTCATCGTCGGCGGGGAGGGCGGCGAAGTCGAGTTCGCCATCGAGTACGAGCTGCGCCAGACTTTTGGCATAGCCCTGTTTTTGCGCCGACAGTCCGCAGGCACGAAGGGCATCGAACTCCGCGGCCGCCATTACCTCGGCGGGGCAACCCGCCCCGAACCCCGCCTCCAGCTTGTTCCAGATCGAGGTTGCCGCTGCAACGCTGACCTGCTGGCCGACGATGGTACGGAGCAACGTCGTATAGCCGGGCTCACGGATGCGCGGTTCGGGATAGCCGGCATTGCCCAGCGCGCGCGCGAAATTCGGCTCGCGCGCCGCAAGCGCATCGATCCCGGCGTTCAATTGCTCCTGCGACAGCCCCATCGATATTCTCCTTTTGTTCTGAAGGCCGTCATTAGCAACGCTTGATTTGCCGCGCAACGCACGACATAGCCCAGCCGAATCGAAACTATGGGGACGAGCATGGCCAAGCTGATTGTCGTGACGCGCGACGGAACCGAACATGAAATCGAGGGCGATACCAGCCTGACCGTGATGGAAAATATCCGCGACGCCGGTTTCGACGAACTGCTCGCGCTGTGCGGCGGCTGCTGCTCGTGCGCGACCTGCCACGTCCATGTCGAGGCGGGCGACGCCGCGGCGCTTCCGGCGATGAGCGAGGACGAGAATGATCTGCTCGATTCGACCAGCGACCGCGACGACACCTCGCGCCTGTCGTGCCAGATTCCGTTCAGCGACGCGCTCGACGGGCTGAAGGTGCGGATCGCCGCCGAGGATTGATCCCATTCGTCATCCCGGTGAAGGCCGGGATCTCGACGGTTCAGCTATAACGCGAAGTTGAGACCCCGGCCTCCGCCGGGGTGGCTGCTCATGGGCTCAGGCTCCAGCCGTCGCGACCGCGTAGAGCGCGATCGCCGCAGCATTCGAGATGTTGAGGCTCTCCATCCGCGGCGAGATGGGGAGCTTTGCCAGCACGTCGCAATGTTCCATGACATTGTGCCGCATACCGTCGCCTTCGGACCCGAGCACCAGCGCGACCTTGCTGCCGTCAAGCGTGTCGCCCAGCGTCGTTTCGGTGTCGCCGGTCAGTCCGATTCGCCAATATTGCGCTTCGGCGATTTCCTCGAGCGCCCGCGACAGATTGACGACGCGCACCCACGGCACAGTTTCGAGCGCGCCCGATGCCGAGCGGGCGATCACGCCGCTTTCGGGCGGGCTGTGGCGGTCCTGCGTGACGATAGCGGCGGCGTCGAAGGCCGCAGCGGAGCGCAGCACGGCGCCGATATTATGCGGATCGGTGACCTGGTCGAGGACGACGATCGGCCGCTTGCTCTCCGCATCGACTTCGTCCTGCAAAAGATCGCCGAGATAGATTTCGTCGAGCGGATCGACCTCGATCACCAAGCCCTGATGCGGAGCATCGCGCGCAACGAGCCGCGCCAAGTCGGCAACGTCGGCAAAACTGATGGGAACAACCGGCGGCAAATCGAGCTGGCCGAGTGCTTCGCGCGTCCCCCAGATTCGCTTGACGCGACGTTCGGGGTTGGCGAGCGCGGCCAGAACGGCATGGCGTCCCCAGAAACGGACGCCCTGACCGCGCGGAGTCTGCCCCTGCGGGCGGCGATGACGGGAAAATTGTCTCATAGCGGCGGCCTTTCCCATGACTGCCATTGACAGGCAAGACTCCTTTCGCCATTGGACCGCTTCCCAACGCGGACCCCATGGACAGGTGGCCGAGTGGTTAAAGGCAGCAGACTGTAAATCTGCCCGGGTTTCCCGTACGCTGGTTCGAATCCAGCCCTGTCCACCACCCTCTGGTCCGAGGGCATCCAACAAGGTCCTGGACATGGCAGAAGGCTTGGCGTGCCATTGCTTGGCTCGGGTCCCTGCGTCCCATTCCATATCACGGCGGCCCAGTAAGAAGTGTAGGGCAAGTTTTTCGACCTCCCGGAATCGAGCTTCCGGGTTTGGCGCGGGTGCGGTAAGCCTATGAAAAAGTTTACGATGCCTGGCCATCCTCCACCGAGTGATCGTGACGGGCAGCCAGTGGATGGATGCTTTCCTTACGAGTGTTGCCTTCCGCGTCCGTCGTCGCAATGTCTTGCGTCGGCACAACTCGCTGGCCGATTATCTCTTCCGGACCGTGCAGACGCGGACGGATCGTGCGGGTCGCCGCTACTTATTGCACATCCGGCCCTTGCTCCATTCCAAACCCCGGTTGGCGCGGACGACGCCGCGCATTGTCTCGCGCTCTTCCCCGGAGAGCAGAGGGATGGTTACCCCGGCCGCGACGGCATCGCCGAACAATTCGCCAAGCTTGCGATCCAGGTCGGCGTCGCTGACCGGCGGTCCCCAGCAAGCATAATGGCCCTGGCAAGCGACGTCGCACGTCCGGCTTACCGGCTTGCGGGCATATTCTTCACAGGTACAGGCGCATCCCGTGCCTGCCGAGGCTGCTTCGAATTCGGCTTCGCTGATGCAAGCGCGAGCGGGTGGAGGGCCAAGGACGGGGAGAGGTCCAGGCGCGCCCGGACGAGGTGAGATCCCGTTGCTGTCATCGGTGGCGGTGGGGAGTTCGCGCAACGGCGGCGGCGCGGGCAAGCGATGCAGTGTTACATTGCCGTCGTAATCCGGCTGTTGTCCGGCCAAGCCGCCCGCCACCGTCAGCGATATACTGGCGGCAGCTAGCGACAATACTGCGGCGATTTTGCGCTTCATTCCAGATTTTCCAATGCGAAAGTGGAAGGGCGACCGGCTCCAATCCATCGACAGACAGCCATGGCGAGCATGGCAGGTTCGAGTGCCCTCATGCTCTGGGCGATCTGCGCGGATAATTGTGGATCTCCTTCACCCGCTCCGGCAGCGGTAGCGCGGATGAAGGCATCAAGATCGGCTTCGCTGACCGTCGTTCCTTGACACTGGGCTACGGTTCCGGCTCCGCCCCCGGCCCGGCTGCCGACGAACCTGTTGCCTGCTGCCGGATCGATTTCGTCGTCGGCAGGTGTGTCTGATCGCTCCTCCAGCGGCATAGCCATCATGGCGGCCATGTCCTGGATGATCAGCTGTTGAAATTCGGACCGTGCGGGATCAACCTGATATCGTCCTCCCGGGCCGACGGGGAAGACGCCAGGTGTGGAGAAAGACACCTGAACCGTCCCGGCGGCGACGATCGGCTCGCGACAGGCGGCTTCATCGTCGGCATTCGGTTCGTAGAGCGTTGCCGAAACCGAACCCATCAACAAGCCAGGCTGATTCACGCTTATCTCGACCGTTGCGTTGGACTGATAGGTGAGCACGTCGACGCAGCCATTGCCGATCTGGCGCGTCCGACCGGTAGTCAGCGATGTCAACGGATCCGAATTCTCACCGGGACGCCGATCGAGGGGTTCGACTTCGACCCGCGCTGGAAAGCGGCCGACGACCCCTTCATCAGGTCGTTTCATGGCAATTGAGATAGTCGCGCCGTTCAAATTGCCGCCGATAGCCCTCGCCTGAAGCGCACCGGCCTTTGCCTCGATCTGCTGACCATCCTGATATAACTCGCCGAGCGTTTTGATGCCGTAAGGGCCCAGGCCGCCCTGTGGATATTGCATGACGATGCCGGCTGACAATATTTCGCCGGCGCGGGCAATCTCGCTTGCGTCACCCGAGACGATCGGCAGCGTCAAGATATCTCCGCAGGCGAAGATCGCCGCTTGATCGGCATCGCAGGTCGCATCGGGCGTCGGGTCGACAAGGAGCGGATCGGCCTGCTGAATCTCCGGCGTCCCCTTGAGTTTCGGCAAGGGCTTCTTGCGTTTCTTTTCTCCAGCGCCATCGACGCTACGGGTTCCGGCTAATGTGCTGGCGGCGACGGGCCGGACAAAATTGAGCAGCAGGTCGTGGGTCTTTTGCCGATCCGGGTCCGACGGCGCATTGATCAGGAGCACCGTTTGCCAACCGCGCAGACCATTCGGATCGTCGGGTCGCAGCGGTGCAAAACCGGCATTCCAAACCAGCGCGCAATTCGTGCCGCTCGCCCCGGCTTTCGCCTTGAAGGATTTCGGCTGGGTGAGCAATTGTCCGCGTGTTCCAAGCTCGAGATCATCGCAAACGCTCTGGCCGGATGCCGCTACGCTGAACGGTGTGGGGGGAGCCGCGGCGTCGGTGCCGGTGGCGCTCTCGATCGGCATTTTGACGCGCATGCACTGCGCTGCATAAGGGTGGACCGTCACTCTCAGCGACGCGGCCGTCGCCTGGGTGAGGTCGATCTTCTTGCAAGAGCGCGTCCAGAGCAATGCGTCAAAATAGGGTGCAGCAAGCTTGTCGGTGCGGTTTTTGACGACGATGTCGGGTAGGTCGGCCAATTCTGTGACCATCTCCGAAAAGACCTGCCGCAAGCCGCCGCGCCAGATGGGAACCGTCGTCCCGCGCCTGGAGTAAGTTGCCGCCTTGAGCCCGGAATCGGTCCATTTCAGCCAGGCGTGCGAATTTGTCGGATCGGACGGTCCAGGCCGATCGAGCATCTTTTTGTAAGCAAGAAGTCCCGCAGGTCGGCCGCGCATGACATGGCGCCAAAATGAACCCGTCTGATAGCCGGCATAATCGAGATATCCGTCCGAATGGAGATTTCCGTCCTCATCGCGGAGGAGCTCTCTGAAATATTCGGGATGATCGATCGGATACAGGCTTGTATCGCGATTGATATCCAGCGGGACATCATAACGGCGAAGTCCAAGAAAAAAGGAGAAATTGGCGTTTTTCAGCCCCTTGGTCTTCAGCGCGATGGCCTTGCGGCTGAAGCCCGGTTCGCGTTCCAGCAAGCCGTAGCCAATGCCGTTGGCCTGCCCTTCGACCAGCCAGAACGGCGCCCCGTCCGCCTTTGTGCCAGGTATCTTTTCATATTGCCGCAAATGTATAAGTTCGTGCGAGATCAGCAGTTCGGCATTCCAGGCTGATATGGCGTCGGCGAACATTCTGAAGCTGAACTGCCCGCTCTTGCACCAATTCTCCGCTCCCTTGGCTGCTCCGCCGTCGCACAGGTCATATTTTGCGGTCAGGGGAATCTGGAAAGGCCCCTTGTAGGGCAGGTTGTCGCCTGCGCTGGCGGCTGCGGGTGTGGACTTGGCGCGCTTGACATAGAATGCGTTGATCTTGCCGTTCTGGCGGGTGTCGATGTGCGGGGAGCTTCCGAACTTATCGCGATGGAGGCCGAAAATTCCGCGTGCCTTGGCCTTGACCTCGGGGGGAACAGCGATCTCCTTGTCGGTCGTAAGATCGACGCCGAAGATTTCAAGCTCGGCAGGCGGAGCTTGGCTGCCTTGCGCGGCGGCAAGGCCGCTCAACGCGGTCGAACCCGCCATGGCGATCCAAAAGGCGTGTATGGTTGATCGGCTCGAAACCATCAGGCGTTTCCTGCTGTGCTGCAAGGCAACCGCGATTGGGTGGCTGGTCGGCAAGGAGACCGCACCGGAAAGGGGAGGCCGAGCGCAATTTCGAAGTCCGCAATCACCGGGTATTGGGCGCGTCGGAATAGGAAAAATCGAACCCGAAGTCGGCCTTGCTGTTCATCGCCTGGCCGTGCCGCGCTCGCGGGCCGGAGCCATGACGGAGGATGACGATCAGCGGACCTTCGGCGTCAGCCGACAGCGGAATCGCAAAGACGAGATCCTTTTGCAGCACACGGCCCGATACCGTACCGCCAGCCCCGATCCATTCGCACGGCTCGGCCGCCGGATCCTCGCAAATGCCGCGCCCCGCAACCCAGCTGATCGTTGCGACAGGTGCGCCCAGCGAGTGAATGACCTGGATTCGCAGCATGTCCGCCCCGCCGCGCGTGCGAATGCGCGGGTCGTTGCGATCGAGTTGGAACGTGCCATGCCACGCGCCGACCGCTTCGCGGCCGACCTCTTCCTGCGCGACGGCGGCCAGCGGCGTGAAAAGGAGCGCGAGCCCTGCCGCAAGCGACACAGCGCCTTTCGCGCGGCGCCCCGGAACGATCGCCGCCTCAGGTGAGCGGAACGACATAATTCATCTGCACGGTTGCTTCCGCAGGGGATTGTTCGATCACCACGACCGTAAGCGACCGGCCGTCGGCGGCCGTCCCTTCAATCACCGTCTCGTTACGGTCACGCACGACGCGCTTCTTTGGCCCGGCGACTTCGAAGCCAAGTCTCTTCATCGACGCCATATGAAAGCCGACGACGTCTGCGGGCGCAGCCGCCACTGTATAAAGCAGCGTTCCCGACTTGCGCTTCTCGTTGCTGCCGAAGAAGGAGGTGCCGTATCGCCCGCCTTCATAGGTTTCGACGAAATCGGGCAGATTGTCTCGCGGGATCGGGTTGCCCTTGGCGGCGGATTTGACGATTTCGGTGATGCCCGATGCTGCCACCTCCGTCGGGCCGCCGCCGGTCTTCGCTGCCGGCGCTTCGCCGCCGCATCCGCCGAGCAACAAGGGCAGAGCGGCAATAGCAAGATGAGGTTTCATCATTCTGTCCTCTCGATCTATCAGGATATCACGCGTGAATGGACGAGGTTCAGCGTCGCGGCGCCCGCGTCATCGGTCAGAACCGTGACCATAAGCGTCCGCGCCTTGTCTTCGCTTTCGCCCATCAGCTGCACCATCTTGTCCGCTGTGTTTTCCAGACCGATCTTCAGGCCGTGCCGGGCCATCGAGGCGCGGTAGAAGGCGATCAGGGCAGCCGGCGTCTCCGCGGTTTCCAGGGTCAGCGTCCCGCCGGCCTTGTCGCCATCGTTCATCCGCATATTCGTGGTCACTCGCGCGCTCTTTGGCAGCTCGACGAAATCGGGCAGATCGTCGGTAGCGATGCCGAGGGCGCCCGGACCGTTGGCGACCGGTACCGAATTGTTGGCCGCCGCATCGGCGGGTGCCGCGGAGCCGTTCTCGCTCCCCTTTTGCGCTTCGCTGCACCCCGCGAGGGCGATCGCTGCGATCAGGATCACAAGGTCTTTTCTCATTTCGGGTCTCCTGCCAGTCCGCTGGGGCCTACCATCCGAACGTCATGCCGATACGGCCCCCGGTCGATCCCTTGACGGTGGACCCGGCGACCCCGCCCGAGACCCACACCCGCTCGCTGATCCGGCCAACCGCGACGCCCGAAAAGCCCTGCTCGCCGCGGAAGGTGGACAGGTTGAACGACAGGGCGACCGTCATGTCGGACGGGATGACGGTGCCGCCCATCGCCATCGCCGCAGCAATCCCGCCGTTGGCGCTGCGTTCAATCCGTTCCAGGCCGGCACCGAATTGCGCCAGCCGCGCGTCGAAAGCGCTGACCTGGCTGGAGAGAGCGCTGACCTGTCCGGGCAGCGCATTGAGCCGGTCAAGGTCGAAACTCGTCGTGCCCAGATTGCCTGCGCCGTCGGCGGTCACGAGGCGCAGCGCGCCCTGCTGCGCCGCGCGGCTGGCGTCCGAATTGATCCCGGCGAGCGTATAGCTGCTGGCAGCGGAGCCGATCGCCACCTGATCGTCACGGACCGATTGCGCACCGTTGCCGATCGCGACCCCGTTGGCGCCCAGCGCACTCGCGCTATTGCCCAGCGCAATCGCATTGTCCGCGGCAGCGTTGGCACGCAGCCCCGCGGCGATTGCCGACACGCCATTGGCTGTGCTGGTGTCGCCGAACGCGATCGCGGCATTGCCCGTCGCAACATTGTCCTTGCCGATCGCTATTGCGCCTTGCCCGGTCGCGATATTCGGATCGCCGATCGCGACCGCCCCGTCGCCGCTCGCCTGATTGCCAAGGCCGATAGCGACCGCGGCGCCATCGCTTGCCGTCGCACCGGTGCCGATCGCCACGGCGTCATCGCTCGTTGCCATGGCGCCGCTCCCGAGCGCGAGGGCATTGTCGCCTTGGGCCTGCGATGGAATGGCGCCGAACAATTGGGTTACGCTGGCCTCGACCCCGTCGAGGCGGGTCGCATTCGACGCCGCGAGGGCCTCCACGCCGGTCAGGCGGCCGTCCTGCTCCTCATTGCGTGCGATCGCCTGATCGGCGCGATTAAGGGCGCTGGCCGCGTCGCCGGCAGCGGAGGCGGTTTGCGTTTCGAGCGCCTGTATGCGGCCGTCCTGAACGAGATTGGCCTCCTCGACGGCATCGATCCGCTCACCCTGAGCGGCAACGGACGCTACCGCAGTTGCCGAAGCGGCGAGCGCGGCGTCGGCCTTGCCATCGGCTGCCGCTGCCGCTGTCAGTGCGGCACTGGCATCGCCCTGCGCGCCCGAAGCGGCGGCAAGCGCCGCGCTGGCATCGCTTGCCGCCTCGCTCGCCGCCGTCAGCGCCGAATCGGCCACCGCGCCTACGGCGTCGAGCTGCCCGAGATTGACGGCGTCGGTCGCGGCGGTGCCGGCGGCGACTTGAGCGATCTGGCGCATATTGCCTGCAGTGCCAACCGATACCGTATTGTCGCGGTCCGCGATCGATCCATTGCCGAGGGCGACGCTATTGGCACCGCTCGCCACGGCATTGCCGCCCAGCGCGGTGGAATTGAGCCCCGCCGCATTGCTGCGCCCACCGAATGCTACCGAGAAATCGCCAAGCGCCAGGCTTTGGGAGCCGGCCGCCGTCGAGAAATTGCCGCCCGCATAGCTGCCGGCGCCGGTCGCGGTGGAATCGTCGCCGAAGGCTTGTGCATAGCCGCCGGTCGCGGTGGCATTGCTGCCTTGGGCAGACGCATTTGCGCCGACGGCAACGCTGGTGGCGCCGCTCGCGCTCGCGCTGATTCCCAGCGCGCTTGAGCTTTCGCCATCGGCCTGCGCCCCGCTCCCGACGGCGGTTGCCGTCGCGACCGCCCGGCTGGCTTGACCCAGCGCGGTCGCGAAATCGCCTTCGGCCAGTGCCATATTGCCGAAAGCACTGCTTTTAAGGCCGGCGGCGCGGGCGCCGGCACCGGTCGCGGTGGCGCCATCCTGCTCTGCCGCGGCATAGCCTCCCAATGCAATCGCTCCGTCGCCGCGGGCCGTGCCGCCGAGGGTGATAGCAAGCTCCCCATCGGCGATCGCCTCGGCGCCGATCGCAATCGCCCCGAAGTCGGTGGCGCCTGCCTGGAAGCCGATCGCCACGCTGCTTTCGCCTTCGGCGCGTGTCTGGGCGCCATTGGCGACCGCGCGCTCGCCGCTCGCGTTCGCGAAGGCGCCGGTCGCGGTCGCATTCGTGTTCGTCGCCTTGGAGAGTACGCCGATGCTGGTCGCGTTCATGCCGGAGCCGGTCGCATAAGAACCGATGGCGCTGCTGTTGTCGCCGCTGGCCAGTGCGCCGGTGCCATTCGCCGTGGCAAAATCGCCCGCCTGCGCATCCGCCCCGATCGCAACCCCATATTCGCCAGCAACATAGGCGCCATAGCCATCGATCAGCCCGTCGAAGTCGAGGTCGCGCTGCGGTCCAAAGCCATTCGCATCGGGGCCGTCGCCGCCAATGGCAATGCTGCCCACGCCGGATGCGAAAGCCGCGTCGCCAACCGCGATCGACCGGTTGCCGGAGGCATCGCTGTAGAAGCCGTTTGCGACCGATCGCGTGCCGGTGGCGCGAGCCTGCGAACCCGCTGCGAAACTGCCGAACTGCGATGCTTCGGACGCATTGCCTACCGCCGTGCTGCCAGTTCCGGTTGCCGCGGCATCGGATCCCAGCGCAACCGCATCTTCTCCTGCCAAGCTGTCCGATCCCACCGCGAGTGCCGAGGTGCCCGCCGCCGAACTGAAGGCGCCGACCGCGGTTGCGCGATTTCCGTTGGCGTCCGCGTCGGTACCGATCGCGATGGCGTCGTCGCCGGCGGTCGTTGCGCCGCGCTCGCCCAGATTGTCGGTGACGCTGCTCCCCATCGCAATGCTGCGGGCCCCGTTTGCATAGGCATAGGTGCCGACGGCGATCGCCTTATCTTGGACGGCGATGCTGCCCGAACCCACGGCGGTGGAGGAGACGCCGGCGGCGCGCGATGTCGCACCGACTGCGACGGCATAGTCGCTCGCTGCATCCGCGCCAAAACCGACCGCGAGCGAATTGAAGCCCGACGCCGCAGCGACATGCCCGATTGCCGACGATTGAACGCCGGTTGCGCTGGAGCGGGTTCCCAATGCCGTCGTGTTTCCGGCCGTTGCCGTGGCGCCAACGCCGCAGGCCAGCCTGTCGTCGCCGTTGCCGTCGTCGGCGGTGGCGCCGCCGTCATTATCGACCGCTGGCTCGACGGTCCCATTTTCATTCCGGTCGAGCAGGCATGTTTCCGCATGGGCTATCTGCGGCGCCGCGAACAGCGAGCCGCAAAGCAGCGCGGCGGCAACCGCGCGGAGGCTGCTGCCGCCCATCCCGCGGGAAAGCGTGCCGGCGGGGCAGGGAAACACTGCAAGGCTCTTGGTCATAACATTCTCCTGGCGCACGGCCTCCCGCACGTGGCGGCGCGTTGCGGCGATCAATCGGCGGGAAAAAACGCGATTTGTCAGCTGTCCGACGGCCACGAAGGGTCGGGCTCGCTCGTCGGGGGCGGGACCGTGTCGATGCAGGTCTGCACGGCGGCTGCGCGCTCGGGATCGACGGTCAGCGAATAGATGCGGACATCGCCTTTTGCCTTGTCCTTCATTTCATTGAAGGCCTTGAACCCCATGCCCTTGTTGAACGACAGGATCGCCAGCTTCTTGGCCCAACCGGTGTAGATCGCCTCGTCGGGTTTGGGCAGGTTGCCGGTCTCGCCAGCCATCGCCATGTGCTGGAAATAGGCGCTGCTGGTCAAAGCCCAGCAGCGCAGCGCGGTGTCGAGTTCGCTGCCGTTACCCGCCAGCGCTTTGGCACCGCCGTCGCCCGGCGTTTCTCCATCCTTTTGGCCACAGGCGGACAGGAGCAGCAAAGCGCTCGCCAGGCTCGCAATATGTTTCGGTGCAAATTTCATGATCGTCTCCGCGAGAATATTGTCTTGATTGCGTCGAGATCAGAAAAGCCGGTCGAGAATGCCGCGCGCGGCCTTGCGGGCCGCCTCTTTGGCCTTGGCATCGGCTTCGTCTTCTGCTGCGCGGGCGGCACCGTCGATGATGCGGCCGACCGGGTTGGCGCCCGGCTTCGCGGGTGAGCCGGGCCGGGCAGCATCGGCCTTCGCCTGTGCGGACGCCGCGTTGGGGGCGGCGGCTATCGCCTGGCGGCGAAGGAACGTGCCCGTCCAGGTGTCGTAGCTATGCTCATAGGCGTCGGGGACGATCTCGCACCCGGTCCGCAACCCGGTAAAGGATTTGCGATCGGCGCTGAACGTCAGGACGAAGCGGCCATAGACGCGGGTGCCGTTGCGTTCGGTATCGCAATAAACCTGAAGCCCCGCGTTATAGGCGGTTTCATACCAATAGCCGGTCAGCGTGTTCCCCGAAAATTCCCCCTCCAGAGTGCCGCTGGTAATCCCGTAGGTGCCCGTGCGGTAAATGGCGTCGAGTTCTTCTTCGCTCTGCGTCGCGGTGTAGGTGCCGGTGACGGTGCCCTCCAAAGTGTCCAGCACCAGTTCGGGCTTTATCTTGTCGAAGCCGACGGTCGCATAGACATGCGCCTCGCGCGCGGCCGCCTGGGCAGAGCCGGAGGCAGCGCCGAGTCCGGCTCCCACCACCAGCATCGAAGCCGTCGCCGCGATTTTCGTAACCAGTCGCATCCGTAAATCTCCTCATCCTGCGCCGGCCAAGCCTTGCGAGCCGGTGCCTTTCGGAGGTGAAAACAGGATCGGTGCCGCGAACCGGACATCGCAATGCGAAAAAATGCGCTTGCGTCGCTCGGTTAGTCTGGGATGCTAATGCAGGATCGGGCGGCGGGGGCATCGTGTGACAATTGAATGGAGCAGGCTGTCGGCATTGATCGACCGCACGCAGGACTTGTACGAAGAGGAGCGCGAAGCCGAACTGGCCGCTGCCGACCCGATACTCGCGGCCGAAGCCCGGAAATTCCTGGCCCGCATGGAGGCCGCTGCGGATTTTCTGGAGCCAGCGCACGCATCCTGCGCGGCGAACGGATCGATCGATCCGGGTCCGCAGGTCGGCGACCGTTACGGCGCGTGGCGGATCGAGGGGCTGATCGGCAGCGGCGGTATGGGCTCGGTCTACGCGGTCGGCCGCGCCGACGGGGGGTTCGAGCAGGCCGGGGCGTTGAAGTTGATCCGGCGCGGCCCCGGGGTTGATGCCGAACGACTGGCCGCCGAGCGGCAAGTGCTTGCGTCGCTCGACCATCCGCATATTGCGCGCATTCTTGACGGCGGCTTGGACGATGCGGGCAATCCCTGGATGGTGATGGAGCGCATCGATGGTCCGCCCTGCAACATCTGGTGCGATACCAATCAGGCGGACCTCGCGCGCCGGATCGCGCTCGTAATCGATGCGATCGGCGCGGTGGCGCGCGCGCACCAGGCGTTGATCCTGCACCGCGACCTCAAGCCCTCGAACGTACTGGTCGACAGCGGCGGGCGCGCCCGCGTGATCGATTTCGGGGTCGCCAAGCAGATGGCGTTGCCAACTCAGACACAAAATCCGCTGCCGGTTTCGGCGCCCTACGCGCCGCCCGAACTGTTGACCGGCGCCCCGGTTGGCCCGCCGTGCGACGTCTATGGCGCGGCGGCGTTGCTCTATGAACTGGTGACGCGCAAGCCGCCCATCGAACTTGATGGCTTGCCCTTCGTGCTCGGCGTCGGGCGCATCCTCGATACCGCACCCAAGGCGCTGACGGCGCACCGCGACGTCGACATCCTTGCGGCTGCCCCGGACACTTTGGTTGCCGATCTGAACGCCGTGCTGGCGAAAGCGCTGCGCAAGGAACCGGCGGATCGTTACCCGACGCTCGAAGCCTTCGCGGCCGATCTTCAGCGCGTGATAGACCGCGCGCCCGTGACCGCGCGGCGCGGCGAGCGCGGCTATGCCGTGCGCCGCCGCCTGTGGCAGTGGCGCTGGCCGATCGCCGCGGGCGTCGCCATCGCGCTGAGCCTGGTCGGCGGATTGGCGGCGACCCTGTGGCAAGCGCGCGAAGCCTATGCCGCCCGCGACGCGGCGCTGGCCGAGGAAGAGCGATCGCAGGCGGTTCGCGAATCGCTCTATGTCATGTTGTCCGAAAGCGCCGACGTCGCTGGCGACGATGCAGACCGCCGCGATATACTCGAACAGTCGACCCGCCGGATCGTCGAGCGCTTCGCCCGCTCGCCCGCCGATCAGGCGCCGGTGCTGCACGCGCTGGGCGAGCTTTATTTCTACCTCGGCGATTACCGCGGGGCGATCACGGCGTTGCGGCCGGTGGTGACCGCCGGCGGTACGAACGGAATCGATCCCGAGACGCTTGCGCTTTCGCGATACGATCTGGCGCAGTCGCTTGTCCGCACCGGCGAAATCGAAGAGGCGCGGCCCCTGTTGGCGCAAGCGCAGCAATATTGGTCCAGCGCTCCCGACAAATGGCGCCACCGGCTCATCGACAGCCGGCTGCTCGAGGCGCAAATCATGCGCGGCGCCGATCCCTCGGCGGCGGCGGCGCTTCTCCAGAAAGCTACGGATGATCATGTCGCGATGCTGGGAACCGGCAATCGTCTGGCGGGCGTGTTCCAGAACAATCTGGGCGTCGCCTTGCAGGCGAGCGGTGACCTGCCGGGCGCACGGAAGGCGCTGCAACAAGCGCGGCTCATCTGGGCGCAGACGGGTCTGACAGATACGCCCGATGCCTTGAACACCGCGAACAATCTTGCGGCCATCGAGGTTTTGTTGGGGCATCCCGACAAGGCCGCGCCCATTTTTGCAGAAGCTGTTCGCCTGCGCGAAAAGCTGTTCGGCGCGTCGGGCGGGACCGCTGCCTTGCTCAGCAATTATGGCAAGGTGCTCTTGCAACTTGGCGACGCCCCGAAGGCGCTTTCGCTGCTGGAGCGCGCCGAGCCGATGGCCGAACGCTTCGCCGGCGCGGGATCGATCCTGCATGTGTCGGCACTGGCGGGGGTATCCGAAGCCCATATCGCGCTGGCGGGCAAGGACGAAGCCTTGGCCGTCGCCCGGAAATCGGTGGCGGCGGCTGGCAGCGCGCCTACGCCGCCGCGCGCCATCGCCCATATTGCGCTTGGCCGGGCGTTGGCTGCCAGCGGAGACAAGCCGGGCGCCCGGGCCGCACTTGGCATCGCCGAGCCGATCGTCGAAGCGATGGGCGCCCCGGCGGCCCGCCTGAAACAGGGGATCGCCGACATCAAGGGGCTCTACCGCCTGTAGCCGCGGGCGAACGCGACCGAATAGTCGCGCCGTGATGTCCGCTTTCGCTCTCCATTGCTGTTTTTCCTCCTGAGGCCCGCGCCCATGCGGCCGATGCCAAGGGAAGGACAGATCATGGCAGTGACACGCAGGAATTTCATCGCCGGGACCGCCGTGCTCGTCGCCGGCGCAACGAAAGCCACCGTGGCCTTTGCCAAGGGCGGCGGGACGATCGAGCTCGAAGTGGTCGGCGCGCGCCGCCTTGCCGGCATGTCGGGTGAAAAATTGCGCGCGGCGCTCGTGAAATCTGTGCGATTGCAATCGCGGCTCGAGCAGCCCGTTAAAATGCAGTTTCTCGCCGCGCGCCTCGTCGATGGCGAGATCGCCGACCTGTTCGCGTCGGACGGCTTCGAGCTCGCTTCCGGCGCGCAAGCCTTTCCGGGGGATATGCTGTTCCCGGGCGATATGCTGTTCCCGGGCGATATGTTTTTTCCCGGCGATATGCTGTTTCCAGGTGACATGCTTTTCCCTGGCGACATGTTGGTGCCGCCGGGCGAACCGCGCGCGGCACGTGGGCTGCTTGGCCGCGTCGCGAAGGACACGTTGCTGCGCGGCGGCGCCGGGAATGGCATCGTCTTCTTCGTGCTCGCCGAGACTCGCGCCGTGTCGAGCCGAGGGCTCGGTGTACCGACCCGGCGCGGCTGAGCGATGCGCACCGCGCTGGTGATGGGCGACGGCCCGGCGGGGTTGCTGGCAGCCATCAGCCTGCGGCGCGCCCGTTGGATGACCGAAATCGCGCCCAGCCGCCGGGGCGCCCGCGCTCATCACGGTCACGTCCATCAGATCGACTTCGCGACGATGGCGAAGATCGAGGCGGTTGCCGGGCAGGGGTTGGCCGGATGGTCCGCCGCCGATTTGCTCCGGATCGATGGCGCCGCGCCCCCGGTTATGACGCAAGCCCCGATCGTCGATCCCGCGGCGCTGGTCCACGCGCTGTCGCGGCGGGCGATCGAGCTCGGTGCAAAATTGGTCGAACCGCGCATGGCGATCCCCGTGGAAGACAAAGCCTTCGACCTGCTGGTCGACGCGAGCGGCAGCGCCGTTCTCGCCGGTCGTACCGCGGGGCTCGACGTCGCCATCGACGAAAGCGACGCGATCGACGAGTGCTGGACGTGGCGCGGGACGGCTGGCAGCGGCGACGATCGCTGGACGATCGCCGCGCGCGATGTGGCGGGTGCGGCAGGTCTCTGGCTGACGCGCGCCGTGGACGGGCGCTGCATGATGACCCTCCGATGTGCGGATTGCGGCGAAAGTCCCGTCTCGCCTTTCCGCCTCCTCGACAGCGTGATGCTGGCGGCCGGCCACGACTGGAGCCGCCGCATGGGCAAGATCGGCTTCGACCCCAATCCGGTGCGCCACCGGGCACCCTTCGCCCGGCGCGTAGAGGTCACGCGGTCGGCGGGCGGCCCGCCGCTGCTGCGTATTGGCGATGGCCTGATCCAGACCGCTCCGCGCTTCGGACAGGGGTTCGCCCAGATCGCCGAGCAGATCGAGCTTATGCGTGCCGCCTTGGCCAGCGGTTCCTCACCGGCGAGTGCTGTCGCCACCATCGAAGCCAGCGCCGACCGGCGCTGGCTCGCGGCGATGATCGGCGCTGCTAGCGAGCCATTGCTCGCCGCCTGAGCCCGATGCGTTCCTCGGCGCCGGTGTGACCCAACGCATAGATATGAAAAGAATAATCCGCATAATGGCGCCATGCTTACCGATTCATCCGATTCGCTCGTGGCAACGCTCTATCCGCAGCTAAAGCGGCTCGCGCGCGACATGCATTGGCGTTACAGCGCCGGCGAAACGCTGCGCTCGACCGCGCTGGTCAATGAAAGCTTTCTCAAGCTGAGAAGCGCTGGCGGCTTTGCCGACGAGAAGCATTTCCTGCGCACGGCGGCGCGCGCCATGCGCCAGATTCTGATCAATCATGCCCATGCCCGTCTTGCCGCAAAACGCGGGGGCGGAACGCATGTTGCTACGTTCGAAGATGATCTGCCGGATATCTATTGGGAAAGCGACGAACGGCTGCTGGCGCTGAACGATGCGCTCGACCGTCTGTCACAAACGGCCCCGCGCCTTGCCGAGATTGTCGAATATCGCTTCTTCGGCGGCTATTCAGAACAGGAAATCGGCAACCTGCTCGACATTACCGAACGCACGGTGCGCCGCGACTGGGCAAAGGCCAAGGCGTTGATGCAGATCGAGATGCAACAAGGCGATGGTATGGGCTG
Source organism: Sphingopyxis terrae subsp. terrae NBRC 15098 (assembly GCF_001598815.1). GTDB lineage: Bacteria > Pseudomonadota > Alphaproteobacteria > Sphingomonadales > Sphingomonadaceae > Sphingopyxis > Sphingopyxis terrae. The sequence continues at coordinate 112,636 of NZ_BCZQ01000020.1, forward strand.
ATGGGCCTGAGCACCGTCGGACAATTGGGACGGGCCTGCGATTGTCGTGCCCGGCGCATCAACGATCGGTGCTGAATGCTCTTGGCAGATCGGAAGCCGATGACCGCCTCTCCTGTTCCCTGGTTGAAAGCCGCGTATTCGCAAACGGCCAAGGCCGCACTATTATTTCGATAGTGCGGGCCATTGAAGAGCAATCGTGGCCGACTGCGAACGGCCTCAAAGAGGGAGACCACGCCAAACCGACGCCATCATGAGTGCGTCGGCCATCCTCCTATTTCACGGTGAAGCTGAATTCGCTGCCCATGCGGTGCGTATCGGCGCCTGCGGCCGACCATTTGACCGTGTAGGTGCCGGGGACGAGCGCGCGCTTCGGGGTGAGCGTCAGCGATTTGCCATCCTTGCCCATCGCGGAAGCGATGGCGATTTTCATCGGCGGATGGTCGGCCATGCCCGGCATGCCGGTCATCACCAGTTCGGCTTTGACGGTCGAGGCGATCAGCTTTTCGCTGAATTGGAGCAGGATCGAGGTCACCTTGGCGACCTTGGCATTTGCTGCGGGGGTCGATGCCACGAGCTTTGCATGGGCCATGGCGGTCGTCGGCGAAAGTGCCAGTGCCGCGGCGGCGGCGAGACCGGCGAGGGGGGAGAGCGAAATCTTGATCATAAAAGGCTCCAATCACATGGTCATGTTGCTAATACGCATGGTGATACCGCAGCCCTCGAAGAAAAAGGATCGGGGCGGCTTTGGGAGAGGGTGAGGGGTGCGGCGTTCGCGTGCGTATCGCCTTATTGAAAGGACCGGTGAAAAGGTGATGGACGTAGATATTCGGGAACTGAATGTGGGCGCGTTGCCGTCGGCGATCGATGCGCTCGACGATCGCGTGCTCCTTGCGCTCTCCGTCCGCAAGGCCGAAGCCGCGGCGACGCGCCGCCTGATGGCGGTTGCGGCGCTCTTTTCGCTTGGCGGCGGAATGGTCGCAGGCAGCGTGTTCGTACCGAGCGCGGTTGCGGCGAGCCCGCTGACGCCGCTGATCCCCGCGAGCCCGTTGGCGCCTTCTACGATATTGGATGCGCGCTGATGACCGCTGCGCGCCGGGCCGTAATCATCGGGTTCATTGCGTTTCTCGCGGCGGTCGCCGGTGTTTTCGTTGGCCGATTGCTTGTCGATACGCCGAAGCCGAGCGAGGCCGAACTGCACACGCTGTTGCACCGCGAGCTGACGCTTTCCGCTGACCAGGAAAAGCGACTGCAGGCGATCGAAGCGAAGTATTCCGGACGGCGCGAAGCGCTGGAGCTCGAGATGCGGGCGTCGAACATTCGTCTGGCGCAGGCGATCGAGGCTGAGCATGGCTATGGTCCGCGCGTGACCAAAGCGATCGACGAAACGCATGAGGTGATGGGCGAATTGCAGAAGGAGACGCTCCGTCACCTCTTCGCGATGCGCAGCGTTCTCGATCGCGATCAGGCCGCGATGTTCGACAAGGTTGTGGTCAAGGCGCTGACCGCCGATGCAAGGTGACGGGTGATCTTTCGCAATGTAGCGACCGCGATCTCGCGGCGCTCGCGCTTTCCGGTCGGCAGGATGCGTATCGCGAGTTTCTGGCGCGCTATAAAATTGCCGTTTTCCGCCTGATCCGCAGTAATGTGGGTGACGATAATGAGGCGATGGACCTGACTCAGGAAAGTTTTGTTGCGGGTTTCGCGGCGCTCGCCCGTTATGATGGCGAGCGGCCGTTCCGCCTCTGGATATCGCGCATCGCGCTCAACAAATGCCGCGACTGGGCGCGCCGCCGTGCGGTCCGGTCCTTCTTTACGCGCGCGCTGCCGCTTGAGGCGGCTTACGATGTTGCCGGCGACAGCCCGGCCGTCGAAACCGAGGCCGCCGATCGCGCCGAATTGGCTCGGGTCCGGAAGGCGATCGCCGATCTGCCGTCCAATCTTCGCGAGGTTATCGTGCTGCGCGGCATCGAAGAGCTCAGCCAGTCGGAGGCGGCGGAGATGTTGGGCGTCAGCGAGAAGGCGATCGAGACGCGCCTCTATCGGGCGCGCGGCAGACTGCGCGAGATGCTCGGCGAATGAGGGGCGCATGCGGCGCGTGCGTATGGTTTTACAGGTTCGACAGGAAGAAGCGGGATTATGCAGATCGATCGGCGGCAGTTCATTGGTGCGGCGGCAGGGGGCGGTGCGGCGGCGGCGCTTGCCGCATGGATGCCGGCATGGGCGCAGCCGGTTTCGCCGGGCTTCAAGGCCCAGTTGCCGACCGTATCCGGCGACGACATTACGCTGCGGATCGCGCGCCAGACGATGCGCGTCGAAGGCAAGGTCGCCCGCGCGATCGGGATCAACGGGACAATACCTGGTCCGTTGATCCGCCTCAGGGAGGGGCAGAGGGCGCGGCTGACGGTGGTCAACGAGCTGGACGAGGACAGCTCGATCCACTGGCACGGATTGATCTTGCCGTTTCAAATGGACGGCGTTCCGGGAGTGAGCTTTCCGGGCATCAAGCCGTGCTCGACATTTGTTTATGAATTTCCCGTCGTGCAGGCCGGGACCTATTGGTATCACAGCCATTCCGGGCTGCAGGAACAACTCGGCCACTATGGGCCGATCGTCATAGATCCCAAGGATGTCGATCCGATCGGTTACGATCGCGAACATGTCATCGTGCTGTCGGATCATAGCCGCCTGTCGCCCGAGGCGATCTTCCGCAAGCTCAAGGTCAATCCCGGGCATTTCAACATGCAGCGCCAGACGCTTGGCGGGTTGCTGGCCGGCAAGGATCAGTCGCTGAAGGAGCGGGTCGAATGGGGCGCGATGCGTATGGACCCGACCGACATCGCCGACGTCAATGGTTCCACCTACACCTTTCTCGTCAACGGCCACGGGCCGAGCGATAACTGGACGGCGCTGTTTGCGCCCGGCGAGCGGGTGCGGCTTCGTATCGTCAACGCCTCGGCCATGTCGATCTTCAACGTCCGCGTCCCGGGTCTCCGCATGACGATCGTGCAGGCCGACGGCCTCAACGTCGTGCCGTTGCCCGTCGACGAATTCCAGATCGGCGTCGCGGAAACCTATGACGTGATCGTCACCCCGGTCGAAGATCGCGCTTACAGCTTCGTCGCCGAGGTCAATGACCGGTCGGGCATGGCGCGCGCGACGCTGGCGCCGCGCGCCGGAATGATCGCCGCGGTGCCGCCACTCCGCAAGCGCCCGCTCGCGACGATGAAGGACATGGGCATGGGCGCGATGGGCGGTGACGCGCCGTGCCCTGCCGAACACGCCGCAATGAGGCATTGCATGCCTGCCGCTGACGCGGGCGCCGACCATGCCGCGATGGGGCATGGTGCGGGCGGAATGAACCACAGCATGCGCGACTTCGACGTCGCGCCGCAGGTCAAGCGCGACCCGAGCGTCCAGACGATCTCGCCGATGCCCGTCGATCGCATGGGGGAGCCGGGGCAGGGGCTGGAGGATGCCCAGCGCAAGGTGATGACTTATCGCGACCTCGTCGCGCTCGACCGCAATCCCGACTTCCGCGCACCCGGCCGCTCGCTGGACATCCATCTGACGGGCAATATGGAACGCTTCATGTGGTCGTTCGACGGCGTGAAGATGTCCGACCATCATGAACCCATTCCCTTTATCGAAGGCGAGCGCGTGCGCGTGAATCTGATCAATGATTCGATGATGGTCCACCCGATCCACCTGCACGGCCATTTCTTCGAGCTGGTGACGGGGAAGGGGGATCGCGCGCCGCGCAAGCATACGGTGATCGTCCAGCCGGGCGGGATCGCGACCTTCGATTTCACGGCCGACGCGCTCGGCGACTGGGCCTTCCATTGCCACCTCCTCTATCACATGCACGCGGGCATGATGCGCGTTGTCAGTGTCCGTCCGAAGGAGGACGCCGCATGATGCCCGCATCGTTATTGCTCGCGGGCCTCTGCGCCTTCGCGCTGGTTCCCCCCGCGGCCGCCCAGTCGGATCATGCGGTGCATGGCAGTGCGCCGTCAGCGCCGGCTGCCGACGAACCCGTGGCGATGGATCATGGCGACGGCGGTCAAATGGATATGGAGCCTTCCACGACCTGCGCGCCCGAACATGCGGCGATGGGTCATTGCACGCCGGAGGCGACGGACGCCGCCGAAGCGCCCGCCGATCCGGCCTGTCCGCCGGAACATGCGGCGATGGGTCATTGCGCCCCCGCAGCGTCGACGCCGACCGCGGCTTCCGGCGCGGTCGGAACCGATCTCCCACCAGGTGATTCGCCGGCGCCCCCCGTTCCGGATGATTGGTATGCCGACCGCCTCTATCCAGAAGGCGAGATGGAGCATTCGCGTCACGTCATGATGCAGGAGAGCGGGGGGCTGACGACGGCCTTTCTCAGCTTCAGTCTCGCCGAATATCAGGCCCGCAAGGGGCGCGACGGTTATCGCTGGGAAGCCGAGGGCTGGTATGGCGGCGACATCAATCGCATCACGCTGAAGAGCAAGGGCGAGGGAGCTTTCGGTGAGGCCATCGAAAGCACCGAAACGCAGCTTCTCTACAGCCGCGCCGTCGGCCCCTATTTCAACCTGCAGGCAGGGGTCCGTCAGGATGCCGGGCATGGCCCCGACCGCACCTATGCTACCGTCGGCTTCGAGGGGCTTGCTCCTTATTGGTTCGAGGTCGAGGGGGCGCTGTTCCTGTCGAACAAGGGGGACCTTTCGGGCCGGATCGAGGGTTATTATGACCAGCGCATCACCCAGAAACTGATCCTGCAGCCGATGGCGGAATTCAACTTTGCGGCGCAGGACGCACCTGAGATCGGAATCGGATCGGGGCTGTCCGACATGGAACTCGGTCTCCGCCTCCGCTATGAGGTGGTCCGGGAATTCGCGCCCTATGTCGGGTTCGAATGGGCCCGCAAGTTTGGCGATACCGCCCGTTTCGCACGCGCCGCGGGCGAGGACGCGAGCGGCGTCAGCTTTGTCATGGGCGTCAGAGCCTGGTTCTAACGCTCGTTCTGGAGCGAAGCTCCAGCGGCCGTGCCTCGAAGCCCGAGGCGCGGCCGTTTTTGATTCGCTCAAGGTCGGGCAGGTTGCGCGTCGGCTTGGGAGGCGAGATGCGCAGCGTTCGTAATATAATTTCAAAAGTTACGCCCTCTGCAAAAAAAATGGCGCGGGATGAGGGGTGATGCGTTCCGATGCGTATTTGTTACGGAAGTATATCTATAAACATCTATGATAAGATATTGAAAAAAAAGATAAAATGCTATTGACCTGTATATACAATTGATGCTCTCTGGCGGGACGCAAAGCCAAAAAGGGGGTTTCGCCATGACGATCAGGACAACATTGCTGGCCGGCGCTGCTGCCGTCGCCTGCTTCTCCGCACCAGTATTCGCCCAGACAGACAGCGCGCCGGAGACTGGCGCCGAAAGTGCCGGGCCGGGCAGCGACATCGTCGTGACCGGGTCGCGCATCCGGCGTCAGGACCTTGCGGGCGTCGGGCCCGCGACGGTGGTCTCGGCCGAGCAGATCGAAAATACCGGCGTGGTAAATATCGAAACCGTGCTCCAGCGCCTGCCCGCCAATGCGGGTTTCGCGGGCAACCAGACGTCGGCTTATTGGACGAACAACGGCTATGGCACGGCGCAGGTCAATTTGCGCGGCCTCGGCATCAAGCGCACGCTCGTACTGCTCAACGGCCGCCGCCTTGTCGCAGGCGGAACCGGCGCCAATTCGTCGCCCGACCTCAACATGATCCCGGTCGCGGCATTGGCGCGTACCGACGTGCTGAAGGACGGCGCCTCGGCGATATATGGCGCCGACGCGATGGCGGGCGTGGTTAACCTCGTCACGCGCACCGATTATCAGGGGCTGGGCCTCAGCGTCCGGCAGGGCATCACGGAAAGGGGTGACGGGTCCGACTTCACCGCCGACCTCTTGTGGGGAATCCGCAACGATCGCGGCGGCTTTATGGCGGCCGTTACATATCAGAAGACAAGCGCGGTCAACATGGCAAGCCGTGCGCCCTGTTCGCTCGCCGAGACCACGCCGGGCCAATTGTCCTGCGTCAACAGCGCCTCGACGGTCGGCGGCCGCGCGGTGCTGCCGAACGGGCAACAAATCAACTTCAACCAGGTGCCGGGCGGTGACGGTGATTTCTTCGAACCGTACAGTGCCGCCAAGCATAACTTCAATTCGAGCCCGTTCCTTAACGCCGTCAGCCCCGTCGAGAGGGTTAGCACCGCCTTCTTCGCCGACTATGACCTGACCGACAGTATCGAGGCGTTCGGCGAGTTCCTCTATACCTTCCGCAAATCGAACCAGATCGCGACCCCCGGTACGCTCCGCAATCTGTCGATCGCGGCGAGCAATCCGACGAACCCGACGGGCGAGAATATCGTCCTTGTCCAGCGTCGTCTCGCTGAACCGGGGCCGCGCCAATTCTTCCAGGAAACCGATACCTGGCAAGGCACCTTCGGCCTGCGCGGCAAGCTGTCCAACGACTGGCATTGGGAAGTCGCGGGCGCCTTCGGGCGCAACACCGCGGTCGACGGCTCGACCAACATCGCCAATCTCGAACGCGTTCGCAACAGTCTGAACACGAGCATCTGCAGCAGCGCCCCGGGCGCCGCCGTTCCGTGCGGCGACTATCTGGGCTTTGGCGACCTGACGCCCGAGGTTCTCGACTATATCCTGTTCACCTCACGCGACCGCGGCGGCAACGAACTGGCGACCTTCACCGCCGATCTTAACGGTGATCTGTTCAAGCTGCCGGCCGGGCCGGTGTCGTTCGCGGCGGGTGTCGTCTATCGCAAGGAAAAGGGCTGGCGTGATCCCGACCCCCTTACTGTTCTCGGCGTCGCCAACACCAACCAGCAAAGTCCGATTTCGGGGAAAAGCGTCGCGAAGGAAGCCTATCTCGAGCTTTCCGTTCCGGTTCTTGCGGACACGCCCTTCTTCCGGGCACTTACGCTTGACGGGGCCGTGCGCTATTCGGATTATGACCTGTTCGGGAATGACTGGAACTACAAGGCCAGTATCGATTGGGTCGTCAACGACAGCTTCCGGCTGCGCGGTACCTATGGCACCGGCTTCCGCATCCCCAACGTCCCCGAACTGTTTGGCGGCGTGTCGGAAGGCAATCTGACGACCACCGATCCCTGCTCGCGCTATTCGACCAGCGGCAATGCGACGCTGATCGCGAATTGCCAGGCGTCGGGCGTGCCGGCGAACTATGTCCAGCTCGGCACTACGATCCTGACCACAGTCGGTGGCAACCAGAATCTGAAGCCCGAAAGCTCGACGACCTGGACCGTCGGCACGGTGATTTCGCCGAAAGGCCTGGTTCCCGGCCTGTCTCTGACTGCCGACTGGTTCGATATCAAGATCAAGGACGCGATCAGGGCGATCCCGGGTTCGACCAAGCTTTCGGTCTGCTATGCGAGCCAGAATCTGTCGCACCCCTTCTGCGACGATTTCACGCGCAGCACGCTGACGGGCGAAGTCACCTATCTGTCGGCGCAACCGATCAACACCGGCCGAGAGGAAATGAACGGTCTCGACCTCGGGCTGGTTTATGCCGGGGGCATCGGGTCGGTGAACATCTCGCTCGACATGAACGTCACCTACCTCAACAAATATGTCGTCAATCCCTTCCCGGGGGGCGCGCCGATCTTCTTCGACGGATTCATCGGCGGCGGTAACGGCGGCTATCCGAAGTGGCGCGGCTATAGCGTGCTGACCGCAGAGAAGGACGGCGTCAGCGCGACCTGGTCGACGCAGTGGATCGGCAAGGCGACCGACTTCAACGCCTCGCCGGGCGAGATCGGTTACCGGACGCCGAACGTCTTCTATCACAACATCCAGCTCGCTTGGGAAATCGACGAGAAAACCCGCTTCCAGCTCGGGCTCGACAATCTCTTCGATCGCAAGGCGCCCTATATCCAGAGCTTCACCGACGCGAACACCGATACGATGACCTATGATTTGCTCGGTCGCCGCTTCTATGTCGGTTTCCGTACCGCCTTCTGAGGATATCGACGATGGCAATCCGCTGGTCGCTTCTCGTTCGGCGAACGCATAAATGGCTGGCCCTCGCGGTCGGCGTCCAGGCACTGCTCTGGACGCTGACCGGGATGTATATGGTGGCGGTCCACATCGACATCATCCACGGAGACAATCTGGTCCGTGCGCTGGCCGAAAAGCCCTTCGATCTGTCGCGTCTGGCGGAGCCGTCACAGGTGGTCGCGGCGGCACCCGGTGCGTCGGAGGTGCGCCTGCAAAGATATTTCGGCGCGCCGGTCTGGCGGGCCGAAACGCCCGGGGGACCATATTTGTTCGATGCCGCGACCGCGCGCCCGCTGCCCAAGCCGAACGAGGCGCATATCCGCGCGCTCGCAAGGCAGATATACACCGGCGGCGGTCAGATCGCTTCGGTCAGGCTGCTGACCGAAGCCCCCCAGGAAATGCAGTCGCGCAAGCCGCCTTATTGGCAGGTGGAATTCGAAGGCTGGAACCGGCCGACGCTCTATCTGTCTCCCGCGACGGGCGAACTCATCTCGCGGCGCCATGCGCTCTGGCGCGTCTTCGATTTCGCCTGGATGCTGCACATCATGGATTATGACGAGCGCACCGACGTCAACAATCCGCTGCTCCGCATCGCGACGTGGAGCACCTTTGCCATGGCGGCAATGGGGGCATGGCTGTTGATATGGTCCTTCCCGCGCCGCAAGAGGAAGAAGGCATGAAAAAGTTTCGCCTGACGCCGCTGTTCTTCCGCCGCGTCCATAAATGGGTCGCCCTGATCCTCGGCCTTCAGTTCCTGCTCTGGGCGCTCAGCGGTTCGGTGATGGCGCTGCTCGACAAGGACAAGGTCGGTGGCCACGGCGGCGGCATGAGCCACGCGCATCCGTTGCCCGCCGGCGACTATGCCATGCTTGCAAAGCTGCCGAACGGCGAGCCCGTTCACGGGTTGGTGCTCCGTGATCTTGGCGCCCGCCCGGTCTTTGAAATTCACAGTCCGAAGGGCGTCGAATTGATCGACGCGACCAGCGGTGAGCATATCCGCGTCGATCAGGACATGGCGCGCGAGATCGCGTCGATGATGAACGAGGCGCCCATTCGCTCTGTCAGCGTGCTCTCGAAACCGAACCTTGAAGCGCGCGATTTCAAGGGGGCGATGTGGCGGGTGGACTTCGCCGATGACGAGAATAGCAGCGCCTATGTCTCGCTCGACACGGCGCGGTTCCTCGTCATGCGCGGTGACACCTGGCGGACCTGGGATTTCTTCTGGATGCTCCACAATATGGATTATGTGAACCGGAAGAGCTTCAACCACCCGCTGATCATTTTCGTTGCGTTCGGTGCACTATGGCTTTCTGGAACGGGCTTTTATCTCCTGTTCAAGAGTTTCAGCCGCGCCGATTTTCGCTGGCTCCGCCGCCGACGCAAGCCTGTCGTGGTGACGCGAAGCGCGGGCTGACTGCATCAGTCGTCGATCGAGAAGGCCGCCGACAGCTCGAACCGCGTGCCGGGATGCGTCAGCCATGCGTGCGACACCAGTCGCCCGCGGCTCCAGGTGCGCCGTGTCATCCGCAGCACCGGCTCGCCGGCCGCGAGGCCAAGCATCGCGCGGACGCGCTCGTCGGGCATCATCGCGCAGACCCGATGCTCGACGCGTTCGAGCGGGGCGATGCGCGTGAGATATTCGTTCGGAGTCGTCGCGGAAAAGTCCATATCGCCATAATGGGGCGCGATCGATGCGAGGACGACGCGTTCCTCGAGCTGGATCGGAAATTCGGCTTCATGATGGACGATGATCGAACGGAACAGCCTCGTTCCCACCGGGACCGCAAGCAGGGGAGCGCTCTCTGCATCCGCTCGTTCAGCGACATTCTGGATTACACGGGCGCGGTAGACGTGACCCCGATCGCGAATTTCATCGGCGATATTGCGGATCTCGATCATCTGTCCGATGGGTTTGGGTTCGGCGATGAAGGATCCGATTCCGGCCCGACGGATGATGACACCTGCGGCCTGAAGCTCGCGCAGCGCCCGGTTTGCCGTCATGCGCGACACGTTGAATTGATCGACGAGTTCGGCCTCGGACGGCACGCGGTCGCCGGCCTTCAACCGGCCTTCACGGACGGCCTCCGAGATAGATTGTTTGATGATGGCGTAGCGGGGGGAAGCATGGCCAATCCCTCGAACCCCGACTTTCAAAGTTCTGGCGGATTCTGGAGCCGTTTGCGCGACCGCACTACGTGACACAAGTGAGGAGGAACTCATCAGTCGTATATACGGGTCGGAGCTGAAGAAATCCAACCCACATCAAGGGGTTTGCTACTGCGATTTCTTTCATAGCCAGATAGGTCCATGTTCCATCGAATGCCTACTTCTTCGCATTGCGCACCAAAAACTTCCGATCGCCTGTCTACCGACGGTCGTCGCTGAGCGGCAGTCTTGGCCGTTGATGATGGCATTTTTAACCGCCCAACCAGTCCGCCGTAATTTCTCCCCTATGCCCTTCCGGCGCCAGCGCCGCGCGCAGGGCGTCCATCAGAGGCGGCAGTGCTTGAGTGAAGGCGTAGGGCGGGTTGACGATGAAAAGGCCCGCGCCGTTATAGATGTCAGGCTGATCGCTATCGTACAGCCAATGCTCGACCACCAGAAACTTCCGGATTCCGAGTTTCCGCAACTGCGCCTTCCACCGCACATGCATGGCGCGGTCTTTCAGCGGATACCAGATCACCATCACGCCATGTGCCCATTTGCGGTGGGCAGCGGCAAGGGTGGCGGTGATACGGGCGCGTTCGTCGGCCTGCTCGTACGGCGGGTCGACCACGACCACGCCGCGTGCAGTGCGGGGCGGCAGCATTGCCAGCCAAAACTCGTAGCCGTCACGCTGATGCACGGCGGCGGATGTGTCGCGCATCGCGCCGCGCAGGGCATAGGCGTCTTCGGGATGTTTCTCGTTCAGGATCAGAAAATCCTGCGGACGAAGAAGCTGCGCCAGAAATCGCGGCGATCCGGGGTAGAAGCGAGGCTCTACCCCGGTATTCACCGCCCGCACAGCGGCACAGTAGTCGTCCAGCAAGGGGTTCGGGTCGGCAATGGCCCGCAGCACGCCCTTTTTGGACTCGCCGGTGCGCCGCGCCTCCTCGCCGCCAAGGTCGTACAGCCCACAACCAGCATGGGTGTCGATCAGGGTGAGCGCGCCGGGTTTTTGCTGCAAGGCCCGCACGATGGCGATCAGCAAGCTGTGCTTTACGACATCGGCGCTGTTGCCGGCATGAAAGCTGTGGCGATAATTCATTGCAATTCAAAATCCTGGCGATCTGCCTTATACGATCGGCTGGGCGCGGAAAGCCGAGTGCGAGTGACAGAGGCAATCAATCCGCTCCCGGTACAGCGTCGGACCGAAACCTTCAAAGCATTCTGCGCATGGAATATCTGGCGAAACCGCAGGCATCCAATTGCAAGACGATCGTGATCTGGGCGACCTGTTGCAAAGCGCGCTGCACGGAGTGAAAACGGGGGGCGGGGCGCCTGATCGGTCGCACGAATGGCAGCATGAGTGCGAAGCTGCATGCCGTGAGCGATGCGATTGGTCGCCCGAGCGGCTTTTTTCGACGGGCAGCTGCGCAGTTTTCTCGGAGGCTTTGCGATTTCAGCCGGGACCGCGCCGGGCAAAGCCCCAATGGACCTTGGGTCCAGACGCGGCAGGTTGACGACCTCAAGATTTGCCTTCGCGGTCAGCGTCCGGTCGGGGCCGTTGACCGTCCGATCATTTGCCTTGCCCCCCGTCTGCCATCACCATCAGCACAGACAGAGCGAGCGTTTCAGCGCCCCGTTTGATCGCCGGCTCGGGGACTGGGGCGAAATAGGGTGAGTGGTTGACCGGCAGTTGTTTCCCTTCGGCCTGATATTGCGCGATCATCGCGGGGTCGTAACCGCCGATAGCGAAGAAGACCGACGGGACGCCAGCGTCGATGAAAACCGAAAAATCCTCACTCGCGTTGCCGCCCGCTTCGCTCTTGGGGACAAACTGTACATCCTTGCCGAATGCTTCGGTCAGCACAGCCGCCGACCGCGCCGACAGCGCCGAGTCATTATGCACCGCGTTGGTGCCGTTGGCGTGTTCGATCGTCGGGGCGGGCGCGTGCGACATCTCGGCAACGGCGCGCGCCGTCCGGCCGACGCCTTCGATCAGCAATTTGCGCGTGGCGTCGTCGTGCGAGCGCAGCGTCAACTTCAGGTCGGCGTGATCGGGAATGATATTGTTCACGGTCCCCGCGACGAAGCTGCCAACCGTGATGACGCCAAACGCCTTGGGATCCTTTTCGCGGCTGATGATCGATTGAACGTCGGTGACAAAGCGGCTGCCCATCATCACGGGATCGATCCCCTTGTCGGGCATTGATCCATGCGCGCCGACACCATGGAAGGTGATATGGATCGCATCGGATGCCGAACTCACGACGCCGTCCTTCACCATGACCGTGCCGACCGGCATCGGCGCGACGTGCGCCGCGAAACCGAAATCAGGCTTGCGCCAGCGCGTGAAGAGACCATCGGCCACCATGGCTTCGGCGCCGCTGACGGCTTCCTCGGAGGGCTGGCCGATGAACATCAGCGTCCCCTTCCACTGATCCTTCATCGCCACGAGCGCGGCGGCGGTTCCAACCCACCAGGCCATGTGGCTGTCGTGGCCGCAACTATGCGCGACAAAGCTCTGCTCGCCGTTCCATTGCTGCCGGGCGCGGCTAGCATAGGGGAGGCCGGTCTTTTCTTCCATCGGCAGCGCATCCAGTTCAGTGCGCACGAGGACCGTTGGGCCGTCGCCATTTTTGTAAATGGCGACGATGCCGGTCTGGCCGACCTTTTCGGTGACGGTGAAGCCGAGCTTGCGCATCTCGCCGGCGAGCAGCGCCGCGGTGCGGGTCTCCTGAAAGCCCAGTTCGGGATGCGCATGGATGTCCTTGTAGAGCGCGTCGAGGTGCGGATATTGCTGGTCGAGCGTCGTGTCGATCCGGGCCTTGGCTGCTGCGACATCGAAATCTGGAGGCGCGGTGGTGGGTGCCTGTGCAAGTGCCGGGACCGCGATCAGCGCGGTGGTCAGCGTCAGCAGCAACTTGTGCATCATCATGTCTCCTGTTGTGCGGAATCTGTTTTTGGTGGTGGGCGCCGCCATGGACGCACCGGTTCAGCGCAGCGTCGCGGTAACGAGCCGTTCGAGAAAATCGTCGGCGAGCGGGCGACCGGCGAGATAGCCTTGATCGATCGCCGCAGTCAGGGTGAAGAGGATTTCGAACGCGCCGAGGACGGGCTCGTGTCCCTGTTCTGCCAGCGCCTTCGTCAGCGTGGAGACATTGGCCTTCCGACGCTGCCGCTGGGCTTCGAGGATGGGAGCGATAAGAGCGGGTTCGTGCCGCCGCGCTTCATGAATGGCGGGCAGGCACACGCTGACCACCGCGTCGTCATAACGGTTGCGCACGCTGGTCGCGAAGGACAGCAGATCGGTTTTCGCGTCGCCCGTGTCGGTCAACAGTGCGTCGTCGAAGCGATCGTTGAAGGCATCGACCAAGGCGGCGACCGCCGACGGCCAGCGACGATAAAAGGTCGGGCGCGGCACACCCGCGCGCTGGCAAACACGATTGACCGACAGGCCGGCAAAGCCCTGTTCGCCCAGCACCGCGACGGCGCTGCGCTTGATGCGCTCGTCAAGATCGGCCTGCCTTGGCCGACCCACGGCCGTGTCCCTGTCTTCGCCCAATAGGATATTATCCATTCTGCCCAATTCCTCATGCCCCAAAGGGCCGGCACAAGCGACCGGAAATATATACGATACATGTATGTATCGAAATATGGTCCCGGTCAAGACACCCGCCACAGCGAACGGCGCGCGCGCATCGGGTGGTCCACGGCTGCGGCTTCGCGGCTACGATTGACAGCAGCATCCATTTTGCGCCAAGAGCTATTTCGATGCATGTTTGTATCGTAATTTTATGGGTTCGCGACAGATAATGAGGCCTCGCCTTTGCGCGACGCTCTCGCCGCATCGTCGCATCGGGTCACGACAGGGGAAGGTTCTTTGAAAATGCTGGATAATCGCAAGCTGCTCCTCACAATTTCGGCTTCGATCATTTCGCTTGCCGGTGCGCCGGTGTGGGCGCAGACCGACTCGGCTACCGATCAGGCAGCCGAGGAGGCACCGGCGCAGGAAATCGTCGTGACCGGCTCGCGTATCTCGCGCCGCGATTTCGAGGCGCCCAGCCCGATCGTTACATTGGGCAGCGATGCCGTCTCTTCGACAGGCAGCGTGACGCTCGAAGGCGCACTGAACCAGCTGCCGCAGTTCACGCCCGATTCGACCGCATTTTCGAACGACCTCAATTCGACCGGTCAGGCTACGCTCAATCTGCGCGGCCTTGGTGCGCAGCGCAACCTCGTCCTCCTCGACGGCCGCCGTCTCCAGCCGTCCAATTCGAGTCAGGTCATCGACATCAACACGCTTCCGACGATCCTGATCGGCGGGGCCGAAATCATCAGCGGCGGCGCTTCGGCGGTGCATGGCTCGGACGCCATTTCGGGCGTCGTCAATTTCAAACTGCGCCAGATCGACGGTCTGGAAGTTTCGGGCCAGAACACGATCACCAGCCGCGGCGACGGCGGCATCCGCGAAATCTCGCTGGGGGGCGGCACACGCTTCGCCGACGGGCGCGGGCAGGTGACTGTGGGCGTCTCTTATACCGACCGCGATGCGATCAATATCAATTCGCGGGCCTTCTTCCGCCAGAATCGCGGGGTGTCGAGCACGATCCCGCTCGGGCTGTTCACGCCCGGCGCGAACGCGCCTGATCAGGCTGCGGTCGATGCGGCTTTTGCGGCTTATGGCATCGCGCCGGGCAGCGTCCCAGCAAGCTCGTCGATCGGGATAAACCCCGATGGCACCCTGTTCTCGACCGGGCGCGGGGTCTATAATTACCGCGACGATGTCCCCTTCGTGCTCAACACCGGCTCGGCGTTGCTCGCGACGCCGCAACTCACCTATTCGCAGATTCCGCTCGAACGCATTTCGACCTTTGGCCGCGCGACGTTCGAGGCGTCGGACAATCTGAAGCTGTTCGTCCAGGGGCTCTACACCGACTATACTTCGACGACGATCGCCGACGCCGCGCCCAATGCGGGCCTGTGGACGATGCGCGTCCCGGTGACGAGTCCCTTCATCCCCGACGCGCTGCGGCCGCTCCTCGACGCGCGCGCCAACCCGGCGGCCCCGGTAGTCGTAACCAAGCGCTACAGCGAGGTAGGGCCGCGCCGCACCGATCACGACGCGACGACGTGGCAGATTCTCGGCGGCGCGTCTGGCAAGCTCGGCAATAGCGACATAAGCTGGGAACTCTACGGATCGACGGGCAAGAGCGTCGTCGACGATATCGCGAACGGTTCAGTCTTCACCGACCGGGTACAGACCCTCGTATCCGCCCCCGATGGCGGCGCTTCGCTCTGCGATGGCGGCTATAACCCGTTCAGCGCCACCAATTCGGCCGAATGCGTCGCCTATATCAGCGGGGTAACGCGCAACCGGACCGAAACGCGACAAGACGTTGTCGAGCTCAATATCCAGGGCGGGTTGGCCCAGCTTCCCGCAGGCGATCTGCGCTTCGCGGTCGGCGCGGGCTATCGCCGCAACGAATTCAGCTTCGCCCCCGATGCGCAGCAGATCACCGGCAATGTCGTCGCCATCGCGCGCACTTCGCCGACCGCTGGTTCGACGCGCGCGATCGAAGGCTATGCCGAGCTGCTCGTTCCGGTGCTGCGCGACGTGTTCGCGATCCGGGAGTTGACGCTCGATTTCGCCTATCGCTATTCGGATTACAAGCAGAGCGGCGGGGTTTCGACCTACAAGGTCGATGTCGACTGGACCGTCACCGACGGGGTGCGGCTGCGCGGCGGCTATCAGCGCGCGATTCGCGCGCCCAATGTCGGCGAGCTTTATACCGCGACCACCGGCCTCTATCCGACCATCGGCCTGATCGCGAACGGCGGCGGCGATCCGTGTGACATCCGCAGCAGCTACCGCACCGGCAGCAACGGTGCCGCGGTCCGCGGTATCTGCGTCGCGCAGGGGATGCCCGACGCGATCGCCGACGTCTATGTCAACAATGTCGCGCAGGTCGCCGCCTATCTGTCGGGCAATCAGAATCTGAAGCCTGAAAAAGCCGATACCTATACGATCGGCGCGGTCTTTTCCCCACGTGCGGCGTCGCCGTGGTTGTCGGGAATCCGTGCGTCGATCGACTATTACAATATCGCGATCGACGATGCGATCGCGGTGATCCCGGTATCGGTTTCGCTCAACAAATGCTTCAACGGCGACGGCAGCAATCCGGGCTATGATGCGGCGAATTTCTATTGTTCGCTGATCGGCCGCGATGCGGGGACGGGCGGTATTACCAACGCGTTGCAGCCCTATCTGAACCTCGGCGGCTATCGCACCGCGGGTGTCGATGTGCAACTCGACTGGAGCGTGCGGATGGCCGATATCGGACTCGGTGACGGATCGGGACGCTTCGGTATTTCGTCGGTGATCAACTATCTCGACAAGTTCGAGATACAGAATCTGCCGGGCTCGCCGTTCCAGGATTTCGCGCGCACCATCGGATCGGGAACGACGCTGCCGCGCTGGCGTTCGACGACCTCCTTCACCTATGGCACCGACAGCATCAACGCGCTGCTTCGCTGGCGCCACATCGGCGCGATGGCCGACGCATCGACCGTTACCAACGCCGCCAGTACGACGCCGGGGGTGAAGGCCTACGATTATTTCGATGC
This sequence comes from Sphingopyxis terrae subsp. terrae NBRC 15098, assembly GCF_001598815.1. GTDB lineage: Bacteria > Pseudomonadota > Alphaproteobacteria > Sphingomonadales > Sphingomonadaceae > Sphingopyxis > Sphingopyxis terrae. The sequence goes on from NZ_BCZQ01000020.1 coordinate 129,462, forward strand.
ATCGCTGCGTATCGATCCGGTCGATCATTTCAGCCTGCGGCTGGGCGTCAATAATCTGTTCGACAAGACGCCGCCCGTCGTCAGCGGTGTCCCCGGAACGACCGATGCCGGTACCTACGACGTACTGGGCCGGACCTTCTACCTGTCCGCTACGGCGCGTTTCTGACGCTTGAGGGGCAGGCGGGGATGATGGCCGCTCGCGCTGTACGTCCTGCTTGGCCTGTGGGCCTCCCCAATTGCTGGTTGGCTCATCGAAGCGAGACCACTCGCCGCCAAATATGTGGCGCGGCATCGAACGGGACGAGGCTTGTCCGGCAATTGGGCGGCGAATTCGCCCGAGGCCATCACCACAAATCGGGTTTGGCGACCATCAGCCAGAATATAGCGATCAAGCCCAGAAAGGCAGGCCACCCGAGCGCGAACCACAGCCGCATCGTCCGCTCATAATCCGCTCCGAGCGGGCGGCCTTCCGCCAGTGCGGCGGCCGCGAGCCTTTGCGCTTTGATCTGCAACCAGACGACCGGTGCCCAGCAGGCGAAGGCGAGACCATAGAGAAGAAGGGTTACGACCAGCCACGAACTGTCCAGTGGATATCCGGCCAGATGGACCAGCCACAACCCGCTGGCAGGCTGGACGATGCCGCTCGAGCCCGTGAAGATCCAGTCGGCGCGCACGACCATGGCACCGACGCTGGCAATCGTCGCCGGATCGCGGGTAAGATGCGCGTTCCAGAAATACCATGCAGTGCCGGCGCCGAAACCGAACAGCACCGTGCTGCTGATGATGTGCAGCGTCTTGGCGATCAGATAGCCGTCCATCAGCGGTTGTTTCCGATCACGCCATGAACCGCGATCAGCAGCAGGATCGGGATATTCTTGATCAGCGGGCCAAGCGGATCGAGCCACAGTTGCGGCAGCGCGATACCGATGACGAGCGTATAGCCCGCGACGACGGCCACTTGGACCAGCGTGCTTCGGCGCGCATCGCGATCGAGGAAAACCAGCAGGGCGACCCCGATGTCGATGACGCTTCCGCTCAGCTGCAACAGCCCGTCCCAGTTAGGCGGCATACCGAGTGCCTGGGTCAGGGCGTGGGTTGCGGCGGCGCCATGAAAGAAGCCGACCCAAGCGGATACGAGCCAGAGGAGAATGAGCACGGCCCGGATCGCGGGCGCGAGGAAGAACAGTCCTGCGTGCCAGCGATCCTGCACCTCGGCAGGCCGGGCGCGCAAGGCGTCGTCCAGGCTGCGAGGGGCAAAGCCGATCGCATCGGCATAGCCCTGGCTATCGCCCGCATTGCCTGCGATCATCTGCTTGAGGCTGTTGGTCGATATTGGGCCATCGCCGACGATGTCGCCGACACGGCCAAGAAAATGCATGACCGGCATCGGGAGGGCCAGGAAACGCGCGGGTCCGAAACCCAACCATGCACGATATCGCGCGAGAAGAGTGCGCAAATCCAGCGTTTCCGGCCCCACCGGTTCGAGAGTCCGTCCAAAGAAGCCGTCATTACCGCAAATCAAGGCGACGCTGCGCGCCAGATCGTCTGCATGGATCGGCGTTAAAGCGGAATCCCCCTTGCCGGGCAAGGGAACGAGCCACGGCAGACTGGCCAGGCCGCGCAAAAGCGACGTGCCGCCATAGCTGCCGTTGCTATAGACGAGCGAAGGGCGCAAAATCGTCCACGCGACGCCGGACGAGCGCAGCAAGTCTTCGCCGGTAAGCTTGGTATCGGCATAATCGGTGTCGGCGTCGGGGCTGGCGCTGATCGCCGAGATCAGCAGGATATGCTTCACCGCCACCTGCTTTGCCGCAGCATATAGAGCGCCCGGCATCCGCACATGTACGGCTTCCATTTCAGCGCCGCGCAGCTTGCCGGCGGCATTGACGATACACTCGATGCCGACAAGGCGCGAACGCCAGCCGTCGACGTCGGTTGCTCCGGTAAGATCGAGCGCGAGAAAACGGACCTTCGGAAAAGCGGCGGCGAGGTGCCGCGGCTTGCGCACGACAGCCGTGACGTCATGTCCGGCCGCCAATAGCGCAACGAGTATATGCCGACCGATAAAACCGCCCGCTCCCAAAAGCATGACGTGCATTCACGATCCCCCAGAGAAAGGAAGCCAGCCCCGCGAAAGCCGCCACGACGAATGAACGAGAACCGCGACAATCCGTTGTGCGACGGTTAGGTTGATTTCCGAGAGCTTGTAAAGGCCGATCCGACCGGCATCGGTCTGGAAGTTGGAGCGGGTAGCGGGATTCCGCTCCACTCTATGCCTGCCCTAAAACCCGCAGAAAACCTAGGTTTTCGTCATCGTGTGGGATGGGTTGTATCCCACTGTGTGGGAAGGTCAAGTCGCCTGAAATGAGCGCTCGTTGCGCGGGTTCGATTCCCTTTTTTGCCGGGGTGCTGAGCGCCACGCCCGCATCGCCTCGCTCAACCGGCACGCCCTTCGCCAAGCAAGCTCGAAGGAACGCTGGCGCGCCCAGTTTCCGAGCCAAGCTATGTGACGCCGTCCATGGCGGCTGTTATGCCGCCACATCTTGGCGGTCACGCACAGGTGCAGGTGCGGCCTGACAAGCCAGCTCCCGTCGGCCGCTTCCACGGCATGAATGGCCCAGGCCACGACCGCCCCCTTAGCGGTCAGCTCGCGCTCAACGAAGCCCGTCACAAAATCTTGCCAGCGGGCGGGCGGCAATTTCGTCGGCAGGTCCATGACCACATGCCAAGCTGATAGCTCGGTAGGGTCGTCCGTTGCGTAGGCCATCTGATCTGCCTCCTCCCAGATGCGATAGCCCTCGCAGGCCCACACCGGCGCGCTCGCAGGGAGCAACAGACCTGAACCGCGAAGCTCGACCCTTCGCTGCTCGAACGAGGCTGGCATCGCCCCGTAACGGTCAACGGGCGACCCATCGCGCCAGATGTAGGCGACATTGGCAACGGCGGTGCGATAAGCCGGCTTCCTGTCCCGCCATTTCCACGCCTCCGAAATGGGCCGGATATTGAAAGCGGGTTGATCCACCGAACGTGGAAGCAAGCCGAGCGCGCGCTTTGCGGCGTCGATCTGTTCTTTGGTTACGTGCATTTGAATTCTCCTTGAAACGAAAAACGCCGCCCCACTTTGCGGGACGGCGCTGAGAGGCAGCGAAGGCTTTGGCTAAACGTCGAACTGTCGCGCCTCGGCTTCGCCACTGATTGCGGCTGCGCCGCAGAATGCGCAGCGCGACAGGGCGAGGTCAGCCAGAATAGCGCTCATACCAATCCACCACCTCGCGCTGAGGGCGTATCAGTTGGCAGATATTGCGAAGTGCGCGTTCTTCTTCGGCAGCCGCAGCCGGATCGACCTCGATCGTCCACATGCGCCGGTGACTCTCCCAGCGGTAACCCCGCTCGCGGAGGCGGTTCTTGATCTCGATCGGCGCGCCATGCGCCGCGATGCGCGCTCTCGGCCTTTTGCCATGATCGACGATATGCGCAGCAATCGTTCGCCCATCGGCTGCCGGCAGCGAGATCAGCACTGCCAGCGCCGCCGTGTCGATTTCGGCGCGATGCGGAGAATAGAAGAGCCCTGCATGATTGAGCAGCGCCCGCTGTGTGCGCCCTTCATAGCCGGCGCCAGACCAATCGTAATCGCGCATGGCACATACTGCCGGGTGATCGAGCCAGTCGAAGCGGCGCCGTAGTCGCGGAATGTCGAAGCTGGCGTTGAAGGCGAGCAGAACATCGACGTCGTCGAGCTGGTCGGCTAGCAGTTCTTCATCAAACCGCTTGCCGGCGAGATACAAATCGCTGAGCCCTGTGAGCCGCGCAATGTCGTCGGCAAGCGGCTCGCCTGGGTCCTCGAACATGGACAATGGCGCGGTCATATCGCCGAGCTGGCCATCGATCAGCGAAACCTTCACCAATGCGATCTCGATGATCTTCGCATTTTCGGCGAGGCCGGTCGTTTCGATGTCAATGACGCCGATACGAATGTCCGGCCCATGGGGCATGGACGTGAACCACATTTCTTCAATCCGTGGCAGGCGCCGAAGGACGCGATAATCTGGGCTATCGTCGAGCGCGCCGGCATAGCGCCGAAGGCGGCGGTCGCCGCCCAATGTATATGGTAGCATGAAGTAACTCCGGGTGCCGGGGACGGCCGGCGCCGGAAGACTCGATGCAGATGCTTTTTCCCATCTCCAGGAGTCTTCGCTCCAGAGCGCTGAAGCGATTGTTGTGCATGCAGAGCGCCGACCGTCAGGTCTGGCGCAACCCGAGGGGCGTGCCGCCCCGATCCGAGCCTCCGCATGGAGGTGATAGTTAGGACCCTTCGCTCGCGCAGAGTGGGATCTCTGCCCGAGGCGTTAAAGCAAACATTACGTGCGTAGCGCGTAACGTTTGCGGTATTGCGCCTGATCCTAAAGTTGACGGGGGACCCGTCGACTTTACGGTATTGCGCCTAAACACAAAGATGTGGCTCTGCCACAACTTTGCGGTATTGCGCCTGAAACTAAATCGCCTCACTTCGCGTTGGAAACGCGCATTTTGTCCTGTGGGATCAAGTTTTCCCAGCGTTGGTTAAAAGATTTTTCTTTTCGATCGGCTATTGAAAACGGTGATAATCCTCAAGATATCGAGATTATCCGAGTTTTCAAAGGTCTGTTTTGCATGGCGCGTCCGAAGAATTCGAAGACCTTCACGAGGCTTGCCGGTCTAAATGCGGACCTGCGTAAGGACTTTGCTGATCTGTATGACGTCCTCATGAGATGGCGAACTGGCGATTGTCATTACATCGATGTTCAAATAGCTTTGGACGCGGTGTGGATGATTCCATATGACTATCCTGAACCGCCTGCCTCGAATACTGACGATCGAGATTCACGCCTGTTGCGCCTTACGAACAAGTATATGGGGTTGTCGGATGCAGCGAGCAGGTTGGCCGAGCTTACTGCTCTGACAGCAGCAGCCCGCGACAAGGCACGCGATGAAATGGCGGCTTTAGCCTGCCAGCCTTTGCCTGTTCCGGAATATATGGACCAGCTCGCGATCCGAATGTTGGCAGAAGGCATAACGCAAAGCGACGTTCATCCCGCCAGCCGGGAACTTGCCAGGCATATGGTCGCCGCGTTACGCGAGTTTAACGAGCGTCGCAGCAAATCGGAATTCGAGGATGACGACGTCTACGACGACGCTCCCTTGCGAAGCTGGAAAGACCTGCCGCGCCGATTTGCCGGTTGGGAACTTACTGAAAAACCTAGGACCGGAAATCGCTTGTCGCCCACTCCACTGCCGCCATCCACTGACATAGCCTATTTCACGGAAACTGGCGAACGGCCGCCGTTCCGTGAATCATTAGTAGAAACCTACGATTATTTCGCACGGATTATAGACGATTGGCATCAACGAAATAACAAGACAGCCGCTCCTTGCCTTGCGTCGGTCTGGGCGCTGTTGCTTGCACACCGAATTACCGACGATGGAATCGGAGACAAGTTTTACGAAGATTTTCGTTATGACATCGTGTCGCCGTGGAACGAAAATATGATCGCATTCATTGATCGCGCTACGTGATCTGCTCCACGGCTGAAAAGGAGCATGATCGCGCCATAAAGCTTTAGACGTTGGTCGATTTAACACCCAGATTCTGCGCCGTCCCAAACGACATTTCCAGCATCTCGCAATCCGCCTTGCCACACGTGGACCGACCGCGATGACTGGTCCGGTTGCACGGCTGCGTGAAGATTGCCTCCGATCTCAGCTTGAGTGGGAGGCGGTGCACCACGAATTTGGGTCATCATTGCTCTCGCTGGCCAGATAGACGGGCTCACTCCCGTCATGGCACGCGACAATTTCGTCACGGTCCCAGCCTATTAACGCGCCTGAAACGCCTTTCCATAGAAGGCGAGACTTTCGCTGCGTTGAGTAGTGCAACCGGAGGTCCTGGCCTCATTCGGACCGCAATCCTCGTCTTTGTTTCAAGCGGCGGTAAAGCGCTTGAAGTAAGTCGCTATTCTGCGACATAGTTGAACGACACCGCCGGGCAGTGTCACACGAAATCTCAAAACCGCTCGAAGGAACGGCAGCCAACGTAATGAATGTTTTCGACCTCGATAACGACCTTATCGGACGCTACGAACAGTTTGCGCGTTCTTTCACTGATATTCGCAGTGCCGACCTGAAAGCCCAAATAGACGCCATCTACGACAGCGGCATATTCTGGCCCGAACCCCTGATCGGGCTCAATCCCCGCTATCGGTCGGGCGGCTCGATCGCCAAACTCGTGGAAGATGGGTCGGCCGATCCTGCGCTC
>NZ_BCZQ01000021.1 GCF_001598815.1 Sphingopyxis terrae subsp. terrae NBRC 15098
AACTCATTCCCCATATAAAGACCCGGATAATCAGCGATTTGATTATTGGGGGGTTTATACCCCGAGGAAATTCATGCCATTTTGGTGGGAATTTCGCAATGCCTCAATTGCTAATGATCGGCGTCCTTGACTGGGCGGCGCATCGTAATCGCATCGCGCATTACGCCGTCGCGCCCGCGATAATAAGCAGGGCGCCGTCCGCACTCCGTAAAACCGGATGTCCGGTAAAGATGAATAGCGTCATTGTCGGCCCGCATTTCAAGGAAATAGTCTTCGGCGCCTTCGCCCGATGCCCAATTCTGCCAGTCGGCCATGAGTTTTTTTGCGACGCCGCGGCCGCGAAAGGCCGGGTCGACGGCGAGCAGGAGCAACTCGCTTTCGGGACCGGCGATCCGCGCCGCATAAAAGCCGCACGCCAGCTCCCCTGCCCATGCCAGACAGATGCGTGCCGAAGGGAGCGCGAACAGCGTCAGCAGCTGACCTGCGCTCCATGCTTCGCCATAGGCGGGATCGAAGGCCGCATCCATGATCCGCATCGCCGCGTTCAGGTCCGCGACGCGCGCGGTGGCGATCCGCACCGCCTCGCTCATGGGGTCGCCATCGGTTTTGCGTCGGGCGCCCGCCCGTAAATGGGACGAGGGTCGTCGAACAGGGCTTCCGCCGGCAGCGCAGGCAGCGCCCGCGCGTCGGGCAGCATCGCCAGCGCCTCGCCGAAGCCGCGGCGCGCCACAAAGGCTTCAGCGCGATTACCGACGATCAACGCATCCCCGTTCGCGATGGCGGCGTCGGGCAACAGCGATTGCACCGGCCCGCGCGGCGTCAGGTCGGCGTCGAAGGGCTGGACGAACCATTGGCCGTGCCCGCCCTCCATGACGACGAGCGCGCCGCCTGCCGCCGCGATCGGCGCGGCCGCAGCCGCGGCGACGAGGGCCGGGGTCGAAAAGCCCCGCACGGGGACGCCCCAAGCCAGTCCCAGCGCGCGCGCCGCCGCGACGCCGATGCGCACGCCGGCAAAGCTACCGGGACCACAACCGACCAATATCCCGGCGGCCCGGCCGCCATCCTGAAGCTCGGCGATCAGGGGGACCAACCGCTCGGCATGACCGCGCCCGATCACCTCGTGCCGCGCATCCACCAAGCGCGCACCATCGATCAGCGCGACCGTGCAGGCCTCGCTTGCACAATCGATGACGAGCCGGAGCGCGTCAGGCGATGCGGTTGAAGCGGTCAAAGTCCGGCCGCGGGCTGCGGTCGAAGATGCTCGCCGGGTCGCCATAGCCCAGCGTCGAGATGAAATTGCTCTTCACATTGGGCGTATCGGCGAAAAAGGCGGCGTCGACAGCGTCGTTGTTGAACCCCGACATCGGCCCGGTATCGAGCCCCAGCGCCCGCGCGGCTAGGATGAAATAGCCGCCCTGCAGGCTGGAGTTGCGGAACGCGGTGGTCGCGGCGTGCGGCGCATTGCCCGCAAACCAGCTCCGCGCGTCGGTGTGCGGAAACAGTTCGGGCAGATGTTCGTAGAATTCATTGTCCATCGCGATGATCGCGGTGACCGGCGCCTTCAATATCTTTTCGGCGTTCGCGGGCATCGAGAGCGCGGCGAGCTTTTCCTTGGCGGCGTCCGAAACGCACCAGACGATGCGCGCCGGCAGACTGTTCGCGCTCGTCGGACCGAATTTCATCAGATCCCAGATCGCGCGAAGCTGTGTGTCCGACACCGGCTTGTCGAGATAGCCGTTATAGGTACGCGCGGTGCGGAAAAGCTGGTCGAGGGCGCTGTCGGAAAGCGGCTCGCTCATCGGGACATACTCCTGTGGCTGTGATCAGATCAGACCGCGTGGACGGCGGTGACTTCGGGAACATAATGTTTGAGCAGCGACTCGATCCCGTTCTTGAGCGTCGCGGTCGACGAGGGACAGCCGGCGCAGGCGCCCTGCATCTTCAGATAGACATTGCCCTTGTCGAACCCGCGATAGACGATATCGCCGCCGTCGTTGGCGACCGCCGGGCGGACGCGCGTTTCGATCAATTCCTTGATCTGATCGATGATGTCGGCATCGGCCGGGTCGTCGGCAAAGCCCCCCTCCGCCTCGCCCGGCACGCTGATCCCCGCGGCACTCGCCGGGTTGAACAGCGGCATGTCGCCCAGGAAATGATCCATGATGATACCCAGCACATCGGGCTTCGCCATCGACCATTCGGCGCCGGGCGCGATCGTCACCGACACGAAGTCGCGCCCGAAGAAGACGCCGCTCACATCGCCGAGGGTGAACAACGCCTGCGCCAAGGGCGAGGCTTCGGCCTCTTCGGGGCTGGCAAAGTCGCGGGTTCCCGTTTCCATGACCGGACGGCCGGGCAGGAATTTGAGCGTCGCGGGGTTCGGCGTCGATTCGGTTTCGATCAGCATGGGTCGCATTTGGGACCGGGCGGCCCTTTGTGCAAGGCGCCGCGCCGCGCTACACGCCAAATATGCGCCCATTCACCCATTTTGCCGCCATCGACTGGTCGGGCGCCCGCGGCGCGCGCCAGCGTGGTATAGCACTCGCCGTGGCGAGCGGCGCGGCGGCGCCCGCGCTCGTCCGGCCGGGGCATGTCTGGTCGCGCGCGGAAATATTCGACTGGCTCTGCGACGTCGCAGCACAAGGCACCGACATGCTTATCGGCTTCGATTTTTCGGCTGCTTTCGCCTTTGCCGACCGCGACGCCTATTTCCCCCAATGGCCCGACAGTCCGCCCGATATGCGCGCGCTGTGGGCGCTCGTCGCGCGCCATGCGGCGGACGATCCGCATTTCGAGGCGCATGGCTTTCTCAATCATGCGGAGGCCCGCCGCCATTTCCGTCACGCAAAGGGCGATGTCGGCGACTTGTTCGAGGGTGGCGCAGGACGGCTGCGTATCGTCGAACAGCATCAGCGCGCGACCCGCCAGGCGGCAAGCGTGAGCAATTTCAACCTCGTCGGTGCAGCGCAGGTCGGCAAGGCCAGCCTGTCGGGGATGCGGCTGCTCCACCATCTCGGCGGCGCCCTCCCGCTCTGGCCGCTCGATCCGGCGCCCCCGCGCGGCCCGCTGCTCGTCGAAATCTACACCGCGCTTGCCGCGCGCGCCGCGGGCGTGCCTGCCGGGCGCAGCAAGATCCGCGACGGCGCCGCGCTCGACACCGCGCTCGCGGCGCTCGGTTCGCCGCCGGCGGGACTTGCAGGGCCGGTCAGCGACCATGCGAGCGACGCGCTGCTCAGTGCCGCCTGGCTCCGGGCGATTGCCGCCGATGCCGCACCCTGGTCCCCCGCACCGCTCACCCCGGCGATCGCACGCACCGAGGGCTGGACCTTTGGCATAATTTGACGCAAGGGGCGCGAACGCGCCGGCTTAGCTCAGTTGGTAGAGCAACCGCCTTGTAAGCGGTAGGTCGTCAGTTCGAGTCTGACAGCCGGCACCATAGCGCTCTCGATGACACGCTCGTCGCGCCGTTCGCAATCTGCCTCGACAGCCAACACATTCCGTCAGGCCGTTCGCCAAGGCAGCTCCAGAGACACACCGAACCGGCCCTCGCCGACAGGCCCGGACTTCATGGCGTAGTTGCCTTGGAAGCGAGCGCGCAAACGCTCAGTCACATTCTTAAGGCCGACCCCCAGACCCGACGTCTTCGGCATATCCCCGTCATTTCGCGGCATGTCATTTTCGATTGCGATGCACAGCCGATCTCCCTCCCGGCAAGCCCTGAGCAATATTTCCACCCTGCCGCGGGTCGTCCCTACCCCATGCTTGAGAGCATTTTCGATGAGTGGTTGCAGGATAAGGCTCGGGACCAACGCATCGGCCACATCGGCGTCGGCGGCTATCGAAAAGCTCATGCGGTCGGAAAACCGCTCGCGTTCGATCTCCAGATATTCTCGCTGCAGGGCGATTTCGTCGGCAAGCGGAACGTCATGGAATGGATCGAGCGCCAATGTGGTTCGCAGAAAGATGGAGAGGGAAAGCACCATCCGTTCGGCACGCGTAGCGGCGCCGTCTTCGATCAGCCCGGCAATCGAATTGAGCGTATTGAACAGGAAATGCGGATTTATCTGATAGCGCAGCGCGCGCATCTGGGCACTCAGCGCCTCTTCTCGTATGGCGGCGAGACGCACCTTGCGGTCGTTCAACTCGAACGCATAGATCAACGCGACGAACAGACAGCCCCACGCAAAAAGAATCCCCCACGCAGCTCCGAAGTAGACCATGACGTTCGTCGTCCCCGTTGGCACGAGACTCAGAATTGCGGCGATTACAGGGTAGAGAGCATGGGAGCCTGCCCATAATGCAGCCAGCGCAACCGATAGAAAAAAGGACGCGATGATGAGGAGAGGTAGCGAATCTTCCGAAGTGCGGCGCTGTACCGATTTCTCGTGCAGCAAAAAGATGAGATACGACAGGGCAAGCGCCAACGCAGAGAGCGATACAAAATCGACGAATCTGTAAAACAGGAAGGATCGCGAGACATCGCTCGTCGCGCCGATGATGAATGACGCAACAATCATGACAAAAACCCAGAACGCGATGCCGAATCTGATCGTGGCAATACGAATGCCCCGCGCATTTGCCGGTCGGTTTCTGAAATTCACGTCCAGCGCTATGTCATCGGGATTCATGACAGCCCCCTCCGGCCCCTGTTGCACGCCGCAAGCTCTGCACCGGCGTTTCGGCCGACACCAGCCGAAACACCATATGTCGCGACTTGCCGTCCGTTGTGAACGATCATCGCGCCGCCTTACCGCCGATAATCCTTGGCCCTGAGGCCATATTTCGTCAGGCGGTCGTAAAGCGTCTTGCGCGGCAGCGACAATCGTTGCTGCACCTCGTCCACCTGTCCCTTTGCGTCGCGTAGCGCATCCTCGATCACCGCGCGTTCGAAGCGGGCAACCATTTCGCGCAGGCTTTGCGGCTCTGCACGGTCCGCCGAGCCTTGCGCGATGCGCGTCAGACCCGTGGCGAAGTTGCGCGCGAAGGTGCGCAGTTCGCGTATATTGCCCGGCCAGTCGTGGCTCAGCAGATGGCGCCATTCGGCTTCGCCGAGATCGCTCGTCTCCAGTTCCAGTTCGGCCTCGAACGCGGCCACAAATTCGCGGAAGAGATCGGGAATATCCTCGCGCCGGCTCGCCAGATCGGGCAGCGCGATGACAATGCCGCCGAGCCGGTGGAGCAGTGCGGGATCGAGCGGCCGGGCGCCTTCTCCTTCGCCCGCGCTGCGCGAGATGGCGATGATACGGACGTCTACCGAACGTGGTCGCTCGGCGCCGATCGCGAGGAAACGGCGCGTGTCGATCAGACTTAGCAACTGGGCTTTGGCGCGCTCGGGAATGCTCTCGATCTCGTCGAGAACCAGCGTGCCGCCTTGCGCCCGTTCGACGAGGCCCGACCGTGACAGCGCCACCGAAGGATCGCGCCCGAACAGGATCAGATTCGCGTCGTCGTGCATCAGAACGCCGGCATCGACGGTCACGAACGGCCTGTCGCGCCGCGGGCTGAGGTCGTGGACCAGCCGCGCGACGAAATTCTTGCCCACGCCCGTCGGCCCGGAGATCACCAGATCGACATCGGCACGCGCGACTTCGGCGATCAGGCGCTGCAGCCGCTCGGCGGTCTGCGACGAGCCGCCGATCCGCCGATGCTCCCGCTCGCGCAGCGCGTCGCGCAGGCGCCGGTTTTCGAGCACCAGCGCCCGCCGGTCGTGCGCCCGGCCGATCGCATGCACCAGCCGCGAGACCGAATAGGGCTTGGTGAAAAAGTCCGCCGCACCATTTTTCATCGCCTCGACGGCCATCGCGACATCGCCATGCGCGGTCGTGAAAATCACCTGCATTTCGGGATCGAGCGCGCGCAGATGGTCGAAAAAGGCGATCCCGTCCATTCCGGGCATACGGATATCGCTGACGATCACGCCGGCAAAGGCGGGGGTGACGGCGCGCAGCGCAGATAAGGCGTCGGCGTGGGCCGAGACCTCGAAACCTTCGAGCGTCAGCGCCTGCACCGTCGCCTCGCGCAGCGTCTCGTCATCCTCGACGAAAAGGACCGTTGGCCGCACGCCGGTCATGCGCGCGGGATCGTCATGACGAAGGTCGTCGCGGATGCATCCGCATCATAGGCAAGCTCGCCGCCAAGATCGCGCATGATGTCGCGCGCGATGACAAGGCCGAGGCCGAGGCCGTCGGGCTTGGTCGTCGCGAAGGGCCGGAACAGATCGTCGGCCTGCGCCAGCGAAAGCGGCGTCCCGCTGTCGATCACGCGCAGGCAGACGGCATCGCCGCCCGCATCGACGGCGACTGTCACCCTGCCCCCTTCTCCGGCGGCATCGAGCGCATTTTGCAGCAGGTTGACCAGCACCTGTTCGAGCCGGACATGTTCGGCGGCGACGACGACCTGCGTTGCCTCCTCGGGCGGCAGGTCGATGGCGACGTGCATCGACCGGATGCGATCGCGCAGCAGCAGCAGCGCCCCGTCGATCGCCTCGCCGAGCGGCATTTCGCGGCGGTCGGCCGGCTGCCGCCGACTGAAGCGCCGCAGTTCGCCGGTGATCCGTCCGATCCGATCCGCCAGATCGACGATGCGGGCAAAATTGCCCGACGCCTGCTCGACCTCGCCGGCCGCGAGCATCTTTTGCCCATTTTCCGCAAAAACCCGCGTCGCGGCGACCGGCTGCCCGATCTCGTGCCCCACGCCAGCCGATATCTGGCCGAGTGTCGCCAGTCGGTTGGCCTGCGATAGCTGTTCGCGCAGCGTGCGGGTTCGCTCGTCGAGCAGCGCCTGCGCGCGCGCATCGCGGCGTCGGCGCATCACGACGCCCGTCGCGGCAAGAACCGCCAGCACCAGAAAGCCGAGCGCCAGCGCCAGCCGCCCGGTCGCCACCGCCGCATCGACGCGCTGCGCCGGATCGGCGAGCAGGTGCAGCACCCATCCGTCGGGAAGGATCGGCTGCCGCGTGTCGAGCAGCGGGATACGCACCGCCTCGCCCTCATTGGGCGAAACGATCGCGAGCGGGCGCAGCGTCCGGATGCCGAACTGTCGCAGATCGGCCTCGGCATCGCGCGCGTCGGTGCTCGCGCCTTGGGCCAGATGAAACCGCCAACGCTCGTCGCTTGCCAGCAGCACTACCCCGTCGCGATCGGTCACATAGACGCGCTGGGCCGTGTCGCGCCAACTCCTCTCGAGCCCGTCGAACTCCACCTTCACCGCGACGACGCCGAGCGGCGCGGCGCGCGTCCCGATGCGCCGCGCGATGTATAGCCCCGGCTCGCGGCTGACGGTGCCGAGCGCGAACTGGGTGGCCGATCCGTTGGCGAGCGCATCGTGAAAATAGCGGCGAAAGGCGTATTTCGACCCGACGAAACTGGTCGGCAGCCGCCAGTTGCTCGCCGCGAGCGTCGTGCCATCGGCGCGCATCACATAGATCGCCGCCGCCGCCGATTGGCGCGCAAGCGCCTCGAGCCGCCCGTTGAGCGCCGCCACCGAAGCGCCGTCGCCCGCAGCCAGCGCGCGCACCTGCGGATCGTCGGCGAGCGCGATCGGAAGCAGGCTGAACTTGTCGAGCTCGCTGCGCAGGCTCGACGCCAATATCGCCGCGTCGTTACGCGCAAGTCCGGCCTGCTCGGACAACGCGCGATCGTGCATCACCCGATCGGTGATCGCGACCGCGAGCGCGACGACGAGCAAGGCGCATAGCCCCGCAGCCAAGGCCCAGCGCCGCGCGCGCAGATCGATTCCCAGCACCGTCATCGCTCGATTGATGTGCGAATATCCGCACTTTGTATATCCGAAATATGCGGAAATCTGCACAAATTTGATCGGAGATCATCATAAGCCGTTGTTTTATATAGAGCCGAAGGGAGGCAGCGCGATCGTTGCGCCCGCCGCGAACCATCCTAGAATTCCCGCAACGGCCGGTTCGAGCCGGCGGACAGGGGACAGGATGGCATGGGGTCGATCAGCATCGCGGCAGATGACGGCATGGGCGGACGCAAGCGCGTACCGCTCTATCGCCAGCTCTATTTCCAGGTTGTCGTGGCGATTGTGCTCGGCGCGCTGTTGGGGCATTTCTATCCCGATGCCGGCGAGGCGCTGAAGCCGCTGGGCGACGGCTTCATCAAGCTGGTGAAGATGATCATCGCGCCGGTGATCTTCCTGACGGTCGCGACCGGCATCGCCAGCATGAAGGACATGTCCTCAATCGGCAGCGTCGCGGCCAAGGCCTTCATCTATTTCCTGACCTTTTCGACGCTGGCGCTCATCGTCGGCCTGGCGGTCGCCAACATCGTGCAGCCCGGCGCCGGCCTCAACATCGATCCCGCCGCGCTGGATACCACCGCAGTCGCGACCTACACGCACACCGCCGAGGAACAATCGCTCGCCGGCTTCCTGCTCAACATCATTCCGACGACGCTGTTCAGCGCGATGACCGACGGCGAAATCCTGCAGGTCCTGCTCGTCGCGATCCTTTCGGGCGTCGCAATCTTCACGACGCGCCCCAAAAGCGACCTCGTGCTCGATCTGCTGACGTCGTTCAGCGAAGTGATCTTCAAGCTTGTTCACATGCTGATGAAGTTCGCGCCGATCGGCGCGTTCGGCGCGATTGCCTTCACCATCGGCAAGTTCGGGATCGGGTCACTCGCCAGCCTCGCGACGCTCGTCGCGACCTTCTACCTCACCTCGCTGCTGTTCGTGGTCGTCGTGCTCGGGTCGGTCGCACGCTTCACCGGCTTTTCGATCTTCGCGCTGATCCGCTATCTCCGCGAAGAGCTGCTGCTGGTGCTGGGCACCTCGTCATCCGAAGCGGCGCTGCCGAGCCTGATGGAAAAGCTCGAAGTCGCCGGCTGCCGCAAGACGGTGGTCGGACTCGTCGTGCCGACCGGCTATTCGTTCAACCTCGACGGTACCAACATCTACATGACGCTCGCCGCGCTGTTCATTGCGCAGGCGACGGGCATCCACCTGTCGCTCGGCGAGCAGCTCGCGCTCGTCCTGGTCGCTATGATCAGCTCGAAGGGCGCCGCCGGGGTGACCGGCGCGGGCTTCGTGATCCTTGCCGCGACGCTCTCGGTCGTCCCGTCGGTTCCCGTTGCGGGCATGGCGCTGATCCTCGGGATCGACCGCTTCATGAGCGAATGCCGGGCGCTCACCAACTTCATCGGCAATGCGGTGGCGACGATCGTCGTCGCCAAATGGGAAAAGGCGCTCGATACCGATCGGCTGGCGGCGGCGATGGCCGGCACGCCGATGGCGCTACCGAGCGAGGATAGCGAGCGCCACGAACGCTCCGGCCCGCACAGCCTTGCGATGAGCAAAGCAGGAGAAAGCGCATGATCTCGCGGCGGTCCATCCTTGCCGTCGGCGCGGCGCTCGCAGGTGTCGTCGGCGCCGCCAAATCAGCGCCGGCGCTTGCCTTTGCGGTCGAAGAAATTCCGCTCTGGCCCGGCAAACCGCCGGGGGGCAACGGCCCCAGCGGCCCCGAAAAGATCGGCGGCGCGGGGACCGGCTATGGCGCGGTATCGAATATCGCGACCCCGCGGCTGCGCGTCTACCGGCCCAATATCGCCAACGGCCGCGCGGTCATCGTCTGCGGTGGCGGCGGCTATTTCCGTATCCAGCTGTGGAAGGAAAGCACGCCCGCGGCGAAATGGCTCCAGCTGCACGGCTATACCGTGTTCGAGTTGATCTATCGCCTTCCGCGCGACGGCTGGGACGCGAGCGCGCCCTTCGCCGACGCGCAGCGAGCGATGAAGATCGTGCGCACGCGCGCCGCCGATTTCGGCATCGCGCCCGACCGCATCGGAATCATGGGCATGTCGGCGGGCGGGCACCTGGCAGGCTTCACGGCGCTGCGGCCCGACCAGAAATTCTACGACGGCACCGATCGTTTCGAAAACGCCCCGGCACGCCCCGACTTCGCGGCGCTGCTGTTCCCGGTGGTGCAGTTGCGCAAGCCGTTCGACACGACGCGGACGCGGCGCGAGATTATCGGCGAGCATCCGACTAAAGCCGCCGAAGACGCCTGGTCGCTCGATACGCTGGCGAACAGCGACGCGCCGCCGATGATCCTATTTTCGGCATCCGACGATCCGATCGCACCGCCCGGCCATAATCTGTCGCTGTTCCAGGCGCTGCTCGCCAAGGGCGCGAAGGCCGAGCTGCACATTTTCGAGGAGGGCGGCCACGGATGGGGTCTCGGCACGCCCGACCAGATCCTCAGCCAATGGCCCGATCTGTTCGAAGCCTGGATGACCAGGCGGCCATTCGATCGATGAATACAGACAACAGGGGAAGGGAAATATCCATGCGTGCAATCACCATCGCAAAGCTGGCGCTACTCTGCGGACCGAGCTTGCTTGCGGCGACCGTCGCACAGGCACAGGAACCGCTCGCCGCCGAAACCGCGGCGGACCAGAGCGCGGACCAGCCGGCACCGCCCGCAGACGCGAATGAGGCGATCGTCGTTACCGGGTCGCAGATTCAGGGTGCGAAGATCAACGACGTCCTGCCCGTCACGGTGCTCGACGAAACGGCGATCGAAAACACCGGGGCGTCGTCGGGCGACGAGCTGTTCCGGGCGATCCCGCAGGCCGGCACCGTCGCGTTCAACGAACAGAATTCGTCGACCGTCAACAATGTCCGCGGCGACGTCGGCTCGATCAACCTGCGCGACCTCGGCACCGGCAACACGCTTCTGCTGATCAACGGCCGCCGGATGACGCTTCACCCCGGCTTTCAGACCGAACTGCTCGTGCCGGTGGTGAGCTCCGACACCAATGAAATCGCGCCCGGCAGCGTCAAGCGGCTGGAGGTGCTGCGCGACGGCGCGTCGGCGATCTATGGCGCGGACGCGGTAGCGGGCGTGATCAACACCGTCCTCAAGGGCGACATGAAGGGCGGCTTCCTCGAAGGCGACTGGCGCGCCTCCGACGGCACCAGCCTCTACAGCTACCAGATTTCCGGCGGCTATGGCTTCGACTTCGGCGGCGGACGCGGCAACCTGACCGTCTATGGCGGCTATTTCTATGAAAACGGGCTGTCGAATGCCGCACGCGACTATGCCGCGGACGATAATCGCCTGCCGCTGGTCGAAGGCACCGATTTCGAGGGCGACGCGTCGTTCAACAATCGCAACACCTTCGGTCCGTTCGGACAATTCGATATTCAGGGTTCGTCGCCGTCGAGCCGGACGCCGATCGGCGACGATGATTTCTATCTCCAGCCGTCGAGCTTTCCCGGTTGCAAGCTGAGCTTCGGCGACGGTCTCTGCGCCCGCGACGGCACGACGCCGACCACTGCGGTCCGCTACAACACAATCTATGGCAACAGCCTGATCAGCCAGAAGCGTCGCTACAATGCGATGGCGCTGCTGAGCTACGAACTCAGCAACAATGTCGAGGCCTATTTCGAAGGCAGCTTCTACCGGTCGGAAAACAACCGCCAGCTCGATGCTTCGGCCATCCTGAGCGCGGTGCCGGTCGGCATTTCGAAAAATGCCTATTGGAACCCGTTCGGCCCGGTCGGCAGTCCCAACCGCCTGCCCGGCACCACCATCGCCGCAAGCGGTGTGGATGTCATCATGGAGCGCTATCGCTTCGTCGATGTCGGTAATCGCGATGTGTCGGTCGACAAGAATGTCTATCGCCTCGTCGGCGGTCTGCGCGGCAATATCGGCGCGTGGGACTTCGACACCGGCTTCGTTTATTCCGAAGCGAAGCTCAACGACCTGACGCGCAACCGTGTGTCGCTCACGCTGATGCAGAACCAGATCAACCTGACGACGCCTGACGCCTATAATCCGTTCAACGGCGGCTGCGTCACCTCCGATCCCGGCATCGGCGACTGCACACCCAACCCGGCCTCGTCGATCGATCCCTTCCGTATCGACGTCTACCGCAAGGGCGGTACCAGCCTCGCGCTCGGCGACTTCAAGATCAGCCGCAACGACCTCCTGTCGCTGCCGGGCGGCGATCTGGGTATCGCCGCGGGCGTCGAATGGCGCCGCGAAACCTTCTATGACGACCGTGATCCGCGGCTCGACGGGACGATCACTTTCACCGACAGCGTGACCGGCGAAGTTAATGGCAGCGACGTTGCGGGCACCAGCCCCTCGCCCGACACCAGCGGCTCGCGCGAAGTCTATTCGGCCTTCGCCGAACTGCTGGTGCCGGTCGTCAGCCCCGAAATGAATATCCCGTTGATCAACCGCTTCGATGTCCAGCTCGCCGGCCGCGTCGAGCATTTCAAGGATATCGACGCAACCGCCGCGGTGCCGCGCATCGCCGCATCCTGGTCGGTCTTTCCCGGCGTGACCTTCCGCGGCGCCTGGTCGCGCGGTTTCCGCGCGCCCAACCTGGTGCAGGTCAATGACGCCGGAACGACGCGGTCGAACACGCGCGACGATTTCGTCCTGTGCCAGGCACAGCTCGAAAAGGGGCTGATCTCCAGCCTCGGTTCCTGCACCGGCGCGGGCACGATCAGCTATCGTTCGGGAACCGAGAACCTTAAGCCCGAGGACAGCACCAGCATCAACCTGGGTATCGTGCTCGAACCGCGCTTCATTCCGGGGCTGACGCTGACTGCCGATTATTGGCGCGTCAAGCAGACCGGATTGGTCGGCACCTTCGGCGATGACAATGCCATCGCGCTCGACCTGCTGCGCCGCCTGAACGGCAGCAGCAACCCCAACGTGATCCGCGCCGATCCGACCGCGGAGGACATTGCGCTGTTCACCGGCACCAGCCTCGCCCCCGCGGGCAAGATCACCCAGGTGCTCGACCCCTATCTCAACCTCGACAGCCGCGTCTCGAAGGGGTGGGACTTCGGCCTGTTCTACAAGGTCCCCGATTTCGGGATGGGCAAATTCCGCCTGAGCCTCAACGTCGCGCACCTGATGAGCTTCGTCCAGTCGGCGGGTCCCGACGGTCAGGAAATCATCGACGGCATCGCCTCGGGCGTCCTGCCGCTCGACGTCACGGTCGGCGGTCTGGGCGAACTGGTCGAGATCGAGGGCCGGCCGAAATGGCGCGCGACCGGCGCGATCAACTGGGGAAGCGGCCCGGTCGATATCGGCCTGTTCGGCCAATATACGGGCAAGGTTTACGACACGAGCGTGATCCGCGACGTGCTGATCGATTCCGACGACCCGAACGCAAACTATTACCCGGTGCACGACCAGTTTACGCTGAACCTCTCGATCGCCTACACGATCAAGAATGACACCCCGCTCGACGGCACCCGCTTGCGCTTCGCGATCAACAATCTGTTCAACGAAGATCCGCCACTTGCTGACGAGGATTATGGCTTCTTCAGCAATCTCTACACCGCGCGCGGCCGCGTGTTCCATGTCGAGTTGCGCAAGAAGTTCTAGCGCAATGCGGCTGTCCAGCGCCCTGGCGCAGCGCGTCGCGCTTGCGCTGGTCATCGGAGGGACGGGGGCGTGCAGCGGCACACCCCCGCTTCCCCCGTCCCTCGCCGCCGCGCCGGTCGAGCGCGGTTCGGGGTGCGCGACAAGCACGGTACGGATCGACTTCGATTTCGACGAAGCGCCCGCATCGCGCTGCGTCATCCGGGGCGAGCGGTCGTTCGCGATATTGATCGGCCCTGAACATGCGCCGCCGATCAATCCAAGCCCTTGGTACGCCTTCCGCTACCGGTCGAGCGGGTCGGCCGATATTTCGGTCGAACTCGACTATCTTGGCGCGGCGCATCGCTATGCGCCCAAATTGACCGTAGGCGGCACCGTCGCGCCCCTTTCCGCCAGCGTTGCGGCGGACGGGATGAGCGCCACGCTCTCGCTGCCCGCCGGCGAAGGGATCGTCAGTGGGCAGGAATTGTTCGGCAGCGACCGCTATGATGCGTTGCTCGACCGGCTTGCGGCGCTTCCCGCAGCCGAGCGGCTGACACTTGGCGCTTCGCTCGACGGTCGGCTGCTATCGGCGGTCCACATCGGCGACACGAAGGCGCCGCGGCTCGTCGTCCTGATCGGACGCGCCCATCCGCCCGAAATTACCGGCGCGCTCGCGATGGATGCCTTTTTGCGCGCGCTCGCGGACGAGATCGCCGCGGGGCGCGTCGACACCGCAGCGACACAATTCCTTATCCTGCCCCTGCTGAACCCCGACGGCGTCCCGCGGGGTCACTGGCGCGCGAACCGCGGCGGCGTCGATCTCAATCGCGACTGGGGCATCTTTTCGCAGCCCGAAACGCGCGCGGTCAAAACCTGGCTCGATCGCCTCCCCGCAGGCGTGCGCCCGGTCGCCATGGTCGATTTCCATTCGACGCAGCACAGCCTCTTCTATGCGCAGGGCGCCGATGAAACGACGCCCGTGGAGGAGGCGTTCCTAGTGGCATGGCTTGGCGGGAAGGAGAAGGCGCTGCCCGGCTATCCCTTCACGATCGAGCGCCGCAATGCCAACCCCGGCTCGGGCACGTCGAAAAACTGGTTTCACGCGACTTATGGCATCCCCGCCTACACCTACGAAGCCGGCGACGAAGCCGACCGCGCCGGAATCGATGCCGCCGCAAGGAAACTCGCACGCGCCTTTCTGAGCGCGCTTCCGCTCCTCGCTCGATAATCTTCCGGCGCCGGACGCCGAAAGGCCGGCCCGCGTCGGCGGGCCGGCCTCGGCAACCAGGAACTGACGCTGGCGATCAGCCCTTGGTTGCGGCCTTCTTGTCGGCCTTTTTCATCTTGTGCGCTTGGTGGGTCGCCTTCTTGGCGGGCTTCGACGTCGCCGCCTTGGTCGGCGTCGCGTCAGCGGCGAAAGCCGAGCCGCTCACCATGGCGAGCGAAAGGACGGCGGCGGCAGCGAGTTTGCTATAGTTACGCATAAGACTTCCACTCCTTGACAGTTCAACCGCCCAAATCGGGGGCTGTCAGGGCGGCCGGTCCGTTCCAGGGACGGGGGAAACGGTTCGGATCGGCCTGCCCGACGACCGATCAATAGTCCCCGGCCCCTGCCCGGCCGATGGCGGCGGGATTACAAGTTGGTCATCTGTCGGCGCGCTCAGGCCGCGGCGAGCGTCCGCTTAGCGAGTAGCGCCCACGTCGGGCTTGCAGGCACCCTTGTCAAAAATCGCCCTCCCGCCTATCGCTTGCGCGTGCCTCCCCGGCCCGCGACCAGCGTGCGCCGCCACCGAAGATTGCGTCCGCTGAACCCTGTTCCAGCCACTCCCTACGTCGAACAGCTCAGCATCGGGGCGGGGCGCCGGCTGTTCGCGATCGGCCTCGCTGTCCTGATTCCGGCGCTGCTGCTCCTGCTGCTGCTCACCACCGGCCTGGGATCGCTGCCCGACAAGCAGCAGGAACGGATCACCATGGTGAGCCTGGAAGCCGCCGAAGTCGCCGAGCAGGCACCCGAGTCCGCCAGCAAGGCGCGCGAACAGCAGAAGGAGGCCCCGACACCGCCGGTGACGAGCACCCCCATCCCGGCGCCGCCGCCCACCCCGCTGCCATCGCAAGTCCCGCAGCCCGCGACGCCCCCGCAACCACCGGCGCCGCCAGCCACCCCGCCGACGAAACGCATCGGCGTCCGCCTCAACAGCGGGCAGTCTTATGGCCCGGCCGACAGCGGCGGGTCGGCGGCATCGCGCGACACGCCGCGCGTGGGAAGCGCGCCGAACGGCGAGCCGCTTTATGCCGCGGCATGGTATCGCGAACCGAGCCGCGACGAACTGCGCGGCTATCTGTCCACCGCCAGCGGGCCGGGATGGGGGCTGATCGCCTGTCGCACCGCCCCCGAATTCCGCGTCGAGGATTGCGTCGGGCTCGACGAATATCCGCAAGGATCGCAGATCAACCGCGCGGTGCTGGCGGCGGCGTGGCAATTCCGCGTGCGCCCGCCGCGGGTCGGCGGGCGCTCGATGGTCGGGGCCTGGGTCCGGATCAGGATCGATTACGGCATCGAACGACCTTAGGGGCTGGCCCCATAAATCAGGCGAGCGGTTCGCCCGAAATGGTGATGCGGTGCATCAGGCGGCGATGGCCGTGATAATCGTTCATCGCATAATGCCAGGTCGACCGGTTGTCCCAGATTGCCAGCGATCCGGGCGCCCATTGGACGCGGCAATGAAACTGCTCCTGCATCGCGACCTGATAGAGATAGGTGAGCAGCGGCACGCTCTCCTCGCGCGTCCAGCCGTCGAAATGCAGTGTGAAGGCCGGATTGACGTACAGGATCTCGCGCCCGCTTTGCGGGTGCCGGATCACCACCGGATGCACCGCGCGCGTTCGTTCCTCATGCCCCTTCAGGTCGACACCCTGATCGGTCTTCGAATAGAGGCCATCGGCGCTGTAGATATGGTCGGCCGAGTGGACGGCGCGAAGCGTCCGCAACATGTCCTTCAGGCCCGGTGACAACGAATCGAAAGCCGCGCCCATGCCCGCGAACAGCGTATCGCCGCCGGTCGGCGGGGTTTCGCGGGCGAGGAGGATGGAGCCCATGGCAGGGATCTGGTCATAGCTGTGATCGGTGTGCCACCCGCCGCCGATATTGGTCTGCTGGGTCTCCGACTTGCGGACCTCCGCAATTTCCGGGTGCCCGCCATTGGCAGGGAAATATTTGTTGATGTCGATCTCGCCCCAGCGGCGGGCGAAAGCGATATGCTGTTCGGGGGTGAGCGTCTGATCGCGCACGAAGAGGACGCCGTGCTCGGCGACGGCCTGCCGCAGAAGCCCGATATCCTGCTCGTCGAGATGGTTCAAATCGAGCCCGGTCGCTTCGACACCGACGTGCGGCGACAGGGGGTGCATCTGTATCGAGGTCATGGAACTCTCCCGCATTATCCCGGCAACGATAGCGCAAACGCTGGCAATCAAATGCCACTTTCGTTACAATTGTTCATGACGATTGCCGAACAGCTCCGCCAATGCCGATGGTTTGGTCGCTGCGATCCTGCGGTGCAGCAGGCGATTGCCGCCGATGGCCGGCTGGTAACGCTCGCGCGCGGGCAATGGGTCTATGGCGAAGGGGACATGGCGACCGGCATCGTCATCGTGCTCGACGGGATGCTGCGCCTCGAAGCCGCGGCGGGGGAAAAGACCGTGCTGGTCGGCATCGCCCGCGCCGGCGACGCCTTCGGTCAGTCGCGCCAGATGGGCGGCGGTCCGCGTATCGTGACCGCGATCGCCAGCCGGCCGAGCCGCGTCCTGACGATCAGCGACACGATGCTCGACCGGATCGGGCATCGCCTCCCCGCGCTCTGGAAGGCGACGAGCGAACTGGTGTACGGGCAACTCGACGCCAGCGTGCACGGACTGGCGCAGATGCTGTCGCTGAGGCCCCGCGGACGCATCGCCGCGCGGCTCCTGACCTTCGCGCGCGACGCCGACGTACCGCTCAGCCAGTCCGATCTGGCCGAACTCTGCGGCCTGTCGCGCAAGGTCGTGAGCGCCCATCTTGCCGCGCTCGAGCAAGCGGGCGCGATCCGGCGCGGCTATCGCACCATCCACCTGCGCGACATGGCTCAGTTGAGCCGCCTGGCAGGCGACGCGGATGGGTTCGTCAAGGCGATGGAACGCAGCGGCATCGCGCATCGCGTTTCGGCATCCGACGATAGCATCCTGCTCGCGGCCGGCCCCTGACCCCAAGATACTGCCCCTAGTCGTCCGCCAGCCCCAGAAAGCCGGGAGACAGGAACAGCGGCAGAAAGCGGGTGACGAGATCGCGCATCGCATCATCCTTCTGGCCCAGCATATCGCGTAGATAGGGGCCGATCACGGCATCGCCGAACGCGCTGACCGCGACCATCAACACTGCGGCGCGGACGCGCTCGCGCGCGGCGGCATCCTTCGACTGACCGACGATCGCGGTGACGAGCGCACCGACCGCTTCGCGGATCGGCTCGAGGCGGCCGACATCGCCCGACAGAACGATCCACGCCGCGAGCGGCCCGGCGCCGCCCTTGTCAAAGGCATCGAAAACATGATCGGCAATCGTACGCGGCGCCGCATCGTCGGTTTCCAGCAGGTCGACGACATTATCCAGCGCGCCCGTCAGATCCTGGATCATCGATCCCATCAGCGCCGATTGCAGACCCGCCGCCGAGCCGAAATGATGCAGCACATTGGCGTGCGACATGCCGATTGCTTCGCCGACGTTGGCAAGCGTCACGGCACCCGGACCGCCGTCGAGCAGCAGACGACGCGCCGCGGCCAGCCCTTCTTCGCGTACCTCCGCGCCCGATCGCTTGCGGCGTTTCGGGGCGGGCCGCGCCATCTTGTACATTCGCGCCATCGCTCTTTCCTCCACCTGCGGTCCACATGGCCTTAGACCAATGTACGCAAGCGAAACAGCCTTCCGATCGGCTTCCGAAAAAGCCGTTCTGAAACAGGATAGTAGCATCTCTTGCGAATGGCGAATATTTGCATTATAAACATTGATGTTAATGTTGATGATTCGCAGGAGTTGTTCATGACCCTCGACACGCCCACGCCTCCCGATCTCCGGATCGAGAAGCGCGACATGAAGTTCGGCCGCGAGCAGGCCCCGCCGCGCTGGTGGCACAGCGGCGACCCCGGTCGCACCGCCTTTTTCAACGCGCTGTCGTCCACCTTCCCTGTCGGCGAGAAATTCTTCATGACATCGGTCCGGCAGTATCGCGAAGGCACGCCGCAGCCGCTGCGTGGCCAGATCGACGATTTCATCTATCAGGAATCGATGCATTCGCGCGAACATGTCGTCTTCAATCGCCAGGCCGAAGATGTCGGCTACGACATCGCCCCGCTCGAAGAACGCGCGCGCCGGACGATCGCATGGGCGAAACGGCGCCCGCCGATCCAGCAATTGGCGGCAACCTGCGCACTCGAACATTTTACCGCGACGCTGGCGCATGACGCGCTCGCGAATCCCGGGCATCTCGGCGGCGCGAGCGAGGAAGCGCGGCGTTTGTGGCGGTGGCACGCGATCGAGGAAATCGAACATAAGGCGGTCGCCTACGACACCTATCTTCATGCGACGCGTGACATGATGCCGCTGCGGCGCTGGTTGAAGCGCTGCGCCGTCATGGGCGTTACGACTTTGCGCTTTCACTATGTGATTTTCCGCAATACCGCAGATTTGTTGCGGCAGGACGGTCGCAACGACTGGACGACGTGGCGGCACTTGCTCGCCTATCTCTATGGAAGGCACGGCCTGATGCGGCATCTGCTCAAAGGTGTGGTTGGCTATATGCGGCCGGGCTTTCATCCCTGGCAGCACGACGACCGCCCCCTCCTGGCCGAAGCGCTCGCTTTGCTGAACGCGCCCGCGAGCCGGGAGCAGGCGGCATGAGCCGCCGCGCGACCGCGATGGGCCTCGCTGCCGCCGCCGCCCTTGCCCCCGCAAGCGCCATGGCCGCCGATCCCGTTGGGCTGTGGGCGACGGGCAGCGAAGGCGGACGGGTCGAAATCTATCGCTGCGGCGCGGCGTTATGCGGCAAGGTGGTCGATGCAAAGCGGCTGCGCGCCAATCCCGATCTGCGCGACGTGCGGAACGGCGATCCCAAGCTGCGCCAGCGCCGGCTGATGGGACTGGTCGTGCTCCAGAATTTCAAGGGGGGCCCGTCCCAGTGGAAGGGCGGCCCCGTGTACGACCCCGAAACCGGCGACGGGGCGTCGCGCGGCGAACTGCGACTGCTCGGCAACGGCAAGCTGGAAGTGAAGGGCTGCCTCGCCTTTTTCTGTCGAACCAAGACGTGGACGCGGCTTAACTAGCGCGGCTGCGCTTCAATGCCGGCTCCTGACGCTCATTCGATCTCGAACGTCAGATTGTGTATGCCGATTTCGCCGTCGCAATGATTGCAGGCAACGACCATCCGAAGGTCGTGACCGCATGGCTTGTGCGTAAGGATCAGCGGCGGGCCGCGTTCGTCGGAAAACCAGCGGTCGCCCCACTGGAGCAGAGCCAGCAATACGGGATAAAGGTCGCGGCCCTTTTCGGTCAGCCGATATTCGACGCGGTCGGCGTGCGCCGAATAGGGAATGGTCCGCAATATGCCCTGCCGGATCAGCCGTTCGAGGCGGCCGGTCAGGATATTGGTCGCCATCAACGTGTCGCGCTGAATGTCATCGAAGCGGTTGATGCGCGTGAACATCGCGCGCACCACAAGCGTCGCCCATCGATCACCGAACAATTCGATCATCGTATCGACCAGCGGGCGTCCGCCCGGGCGGCGCGCCGTCACCGCGCCGTTGAAGCGCCGGCGTTCATAGTGCGGAACGACCTGGGCCAGCCCCGGCCCTTCGCGCCAGTCGACGTCGCGCGGGTCGATTTCCTTCCGGCAATGGGCGCAGATCGGAGTCGGCTCGGTTTCCGCGCCGCACGCGCTGTGCCGCAGGCGAACCCGAAAGTCGCGGCTCGCGGCTTCCCAGCGATGCTGCCAGCGCAGCATCATCAAGGCGTTGGGAAACTGGTCGCGCCCCTTCTGGGTCAACGCATAATAGGAACCGCGCCCTTCCTTCTTCGGCCGTTTGGCAAGGCAATCCTCGTCGACCAGCTTGCGTAGCCGCCCGCTGACGACCGACCGCGCGAGCCCGGTCCGCGCCACGAATTCGTCGAAGCCATGGGTGCCGAGAAAGGCCTGCTCCATGATGAGCAGCACCGGAACGTCACCGACGACATCGAGCGCGCGCCAGATCGAACAGGCGCGGATGGTGCGATCTTCTTTCACGGCTGATGCGTCCATTGCTGCGCCCGCCCTACTCCGCCGAACAGCACGCGACAAGGCCGGTCCGACGGAAGATGGGCGGTGCCCGCGCCCATGCTTCCGTCGGGGGAGAGCTGGTTCAAAAGCGCCCCGTGACCTGCACCGCTATCGTGCGCGGCCGATCGACGATCCCGTTATAGGCATTGCCCGCCCCGCCCGTGATCGTCGTCGCAAGCGGCATCGCGCTGCCGGTCTGAAGGATCCGCTGGTCGGTCAGATTGCGGCCAATCAGCGCCACTTCCCAGCGATTGTCGATCTGTCCCAAGGCGATGCGGGCGCCAAGCTTCGCATAGCTGCCCTGATAGGTCCGCGGGTCGAGATTCGCCGCCGCGATATAGGAGGAGGAAAAGTCGGCGTTGACGTTGAACGACAGCTTGAGGTCGCTGCCGACCGGCGTCCAGTAATCGACGTTGAGATTACCCGACCATTTCGGACTCAGCGCGTTACGCTTGCCGCTATAGTCGCAGAAGCCACCCGGTCCCGGCGTCTGCAGATAATAGCATTGGCCGTCGGTGAAGTTGGTGAATTTGAAATCGAGATAGGCGATCGCGCCGCTGATGGTCAGGCCTTCGGCGAGCGCCGCGCGAAAATCGGCTTCGATCCCCTGCGTCCGCGCCGCCGCCGCATTGCGGACGTTGAAGTTGAGCGTCCCGTCGAAGATGTTGACCTGCAGATCCTTGTATTTGGTGCGATAGAAGGACAGGTTGAAAGCGACGTCGCGGCCCTTGTATTTCAGCCCCGCTTCGAAATTGTCGGCGCTTTCGTCCTGGAATTCGAACGCGCCGGGCTTGGCGACCGTGGTCGACGTCGGCAAAGAATTGGACCGGATGTCGAAGCCCCCGGCCTTGGTTCCGCGCGCATAGGACGCATAGAGCATCAGGTCGTCGGTCGCGTCGAACTGGACGTTGACCATCGGATTGAAGCTGTCCTCGCTCAGCTTGCCGGCGATGCTGTGCGCCTCGATATTGAGCGCGCGGAACACCGCGGCGACAACGGCGGCGGGCGCGGTGCTGAGCGGGCCTTGCACGATGGCGAGCGATCGGCGGCCGCTCTTCTTCTCATGATTGAAGCGCGCGCCGGCCGTAACGCGAAGCTGGTCGGTCAACGACAATTCGCCCTGCGCAAAGGCCGAGATCAGGGCCGACGTCTGGCTGTAGTCGCGGTCGTTGCGCGTATCGCCGAGCGCGTTGAACGGCGCACCCAGCCCCAGAAAGGTCGGGTTGAAGAGGGTGAAATCCTGAACGTCCAGCTTGGCGTGCTGATAATAGACGCCGCCGATATAATTGAACGCCTCGCCGCCGGGCGACGTCAAACGCAGCTCTTGTGAAAACTGCCGATAATCCTCGCGCAAATTGGTGCCGTCGAGAAAGCTGATCCCCGAAAAGTCGACATCGACGATCTCGCGCGTCTTATAGTCGAGCAGCGACGTCACAGAGGTCAGCGTGTGCTCGCCGATTTCCAGATCGGCGTTCAGCGTCGCCCCGAACACCTTGTTGCGGCTTTCATAGCCATTATCCTCGCGCACATAGTCGGGGACAGTGCTGACGAAGAAGGGGCCCTGGAAGACCGCATTGTAATTCCCGACCGCGCCGAACACGTCGCGCGGCTGGCCCTTCATCGCAAAGTCTGCATATTCGAGCTTCAGTTCGGCCGCGAGCGGCCCGCCCTTGTCGAACTCAACCTTGCCGCGGACATAATATTCATCGACGTTGGGCTCGTTGCGCTTCAATTTCTGGTTGTAGAAATATCCGTCCATCGAGCGATGATAGCCAACCACGCGCGCTTCGATGCCGTCGCTCAGCGGCCCCGACAGGACGCCGGTCAGCTGCAGTTCCTTGTGATTGAATTCATAGAGGCCACTCACCGTCCCCTCGAATTCGTCGGTCGGGCTGCGTGTCGTGATATTGACCGCGCCGGCGATCGCATTCTTGCCGAACAGCGTCGGTTGGGGGCCTCGCAAAACCTCGACCCGCTCCATATCGACGAGCGGCAGGCGCGAAAGCTGGTCGCGTCCATA
Source organism: Sphingopyxis terrae subsp. terrae NBRC 15098 (assembly GCF_001598815.1). Taxonomy (GTDB): domain Bacteria; phylum Pseudomonadota; class Alphaproteobacteria; order Sphingomonadales; family Sphingomonadaceae; genus Sphingopyxis; species Sphingopyxis terrae. The sequence continues at coordinate 22,703 of NZ_BCZQ01000021.1, forward strand.
ATAGACGCCATCGACGAACATCGCGACCGACTGTTCGAACCCCTTGTTGTCGCCCGAGGCGATGCCGCGGATCGCGATGCGATTGGCGATCGCGGTCTGGGTGATCTTTAGATTCGGGACCGACGAACTGATCTGTTCGAGGTTGGTCTGCCCATAGCTTTCGACCTGCTTGCCGCTGACCGCGGAAATCGAGATCGGCACATCGGACAAGCCTTCGGCACGCTTCTGGGCGGTAACGATGATGTCGTCGAGGCCGCCCTGGCTTTCGGCGGGGGCGTCCTGCGCGAACGCCGCCGTGGGACCGGCAAGCGCCGACGCGGCCAACAGCATGGCAAGTGAATGCTTCATGATTCTCCCTCTCCCCACTGCCGGCGACGGGCCGGCATGTTTTGCTTGCAAATGCCTCTTGAACGGGCATAAGTTCTGTTACGCAAGTTAGTATCACTATGCAAGTAAGTTTTGGGAGACAGGAATGAAGCCGAAGCACGGCCTTCCCGCAGCTTTGACGCGCAATTTACGCCTGCCCGCAATCGCGGCGCCGATGTTCCTCGTGTCGGGCCCCGACATGGTCATCGCCGCCTCGCGCGCCGGAATGATCGGCAGCTTTCCCGCCCCCAACGCGCGGACGACCGCCGATCTGGAAGCCTGGGTGAGCCGCATCGACGCGGCGCTGTCGAATGATCCCGACGCCGCCGCCTGGGCGGTCAATCTGGTAGTGCATCCGTCGAACAGCCGGCTTGCCGACGACCTCGCCTGCGTCGTGCGGCACAAGGTTCCGCTCGTCATCACCGCGCTCGGCAGTCCCGCCCGCGTCGTCGAGCAAATCCACGCCTATGGCGGCATCGTTTTCGCCGACGTCAATTCGGTGGGCTTCGCCCGCAAGGCTGCGGCGGCGGGCGTCGATGGACTCGTGCTCGTCGCGGCGGGAGCCGGCGGCCATACCGGCGCCACCGCCGGTTTCGCCTTTGTCGAGGAAGTGCGGCAGTTCTGGGACGGCCCCTTGGTGCTGGGCGGCGCAATCTCGACGGGCCAGGCGATTCGGGCCGCCGAAATATTGGGGGCCGACTTCGCCTATCTCGGCACGTCGCTGATCGCCTGCACCGAGAGCATGGCGGCGCAGCCTTACAAGGACATGGTGGTCGCGGCGGGGGCCGAGGACATTGTGCCGTCGAAGGGCATCACCGGCGTGACCGCCAACTGGCTGAAATCAAGCCTGATCGCTGCGGGCTACGACCCCGCGAACATGCCTGAGGACAAGCGCCCCAATTTCTCCGATGCGCTGGACGACGCCAAGGCATGGAAGAATGTCTGGTCTGCGGGTCAGGGCGTCGGCGCGGTTCGCGCGACCGAACCGGTCGCGGACATCGTCGACCGTCTCGTGAAAGAATATGATGCGGCCGTCGCCAGGCCGCGCTTTGCAGCCGCCGAAGGAGCCATCGCATGACCGCTCAGCTTGTCGACACGATCCGGACCACCGTTCAACCGAACGACCATCCCTATATGAAGGGCGCGTGGCGGCCGACCTATAACGAGTGGAATGCGGTCTTCGCCAATGGCGAGGTCGAGGTGATCGGCACGATCCCGACCGACATCGATGGCGTTTACGTCCGCACCGGCGAGAACCAGATTCACGAACCGATCGGCCGCTATCATCCCTTTGACGGTGACGGGTTCATCCATGCGATCTCGTTCAAGGACGGCCGCGCGAGCTATCGCAGCCGCTTTGTCCGCACCAAGGGGTTCGAGGCCGAGAAGGAAGCCGGCCGCTCGCTCTGGGCCGGGCTGATGGAACCGCCACACAAATCGACCCGCCACGGCTGGGGTGCGCAGGAATGGCTCAAGGATTCATCGTCGACCGACGTCGCGATCCACGCGGGCAAGATCATCTCGACCTTCTACCAGTGCGGCGAGGCCTATCGGCTCGACCCCTTCACGCTCGAACAGTTCGGCACCGAAAGCTGGGTGCCGCTCGACGGCATTTCGGCGCATTGCAAGGTCGACCTCGCGACCGGCGAACTGATGTTCTTCAACTATTCGAAGCACGCGCCCTATATGCATTATGGCGTCGTCGGCGCGGACAATAAGCTCAAACATTATATTCCCGTCCCGCTCGCCGGGCCGCGCCTGCCGCACGACATGGCGTTCACCGAAAATTACACCATCCTCAACGACATGCCGCTCTACTGGAACGCGGAACTGCTCGAAAAGAATCTGCACGTCGTCCAGTTTCATCCCGATGAAAAGACGCGCTTCGCGATCATCCCGCGGCACGGAAACCCCGAGGATATCCGCTGGTTCGAAGCCGCGCCGACCTACACGCTCCACTGGCTGAACGCTTGGGAGGAAGGCGACGAGATCATCCTCGACGGCTATTATCAGGAAGAGCCGATGCCGAAATCCTATCCGAACGCGCCCGAGGGGCTCGAACGGATGATGGCCTATCTCGATCAGGGACTCCTGAAGCCGCGCCTCCACCGCTGGCGCTTCAACTTGAAGACCGGAAAGACAACCGAACAAAGGCTCGACGACCGCGATCTCGAATTCGGCATGTTCAACCAGCGCTATGCGGGCAAACCCTACCGTTACGCATACAGCGCGATCCCCGAGCCAGGCTGGTTCCTGTTCCGCGGCCTCGTCAAGCATGACCTTAACGCCGGAACGAGCGAATCCTATGAGTTCGGCCCCGGCCGCTTCGGCAGCGAGGCCCCCTTCGCGCCGCGCATCGATGCGAAGGATGAGGACGACGGCTATCTCGTGTCCTTCATCGCCGACCTCGAAACCGACACGTCCGAATGCGTGCTGATCGACGCCAAGAATGTCGCGGCGGGGCCAGTGTGCCGGATCATCCTGCCCGAGCGCATCTGTTCGGGTACACACACCGTCTGGGCGAGCGGAGACGATATCGGCATGGGCGAAAACAGCGTGCTGGCTGTCTGAGATGATCGTCGCGGGAGAGGATAAAAGGCGGCGGCATCGTGGCAGCGGTTGGTGGGGCGACAAGACCTTTGCCGACCTGTTCGTGGCCAATGCGGCCGCGCATCCGGACAGGCTCGCACTGGTCGATGCCCCCAATCGCGCCGACTTCGCTTTCGGCGATCCGCATCGGTTGACCTATGCCGAGCTAACGGCGGAGATCGATCGGCTCGCGGGCGCGCTCGTCGCGGCGGGGATCAGCAAGGATGATGTGCTGCTCGTCCAGCTTCCGAACATCAGCGAGTTCGTCGCGCTCTATTTTGCGGCGGCGAAGATCGGCGCGATCGTCAGCCCGGCGGCGGTGCAATATCGCAGCCATGAGCTGAAAGGCATGATCGGCGTGGTCGAACCCAAAGCCTTCGTCTGCGCGACGCAAATGAAGGGTTGCGATCATGTCGGCGTAGCGGCGCCGCTGCTTGACGGTATCCGGCTGATGACCTTCGGCCCCACCCCGCCCGTCGGCGCGATCGACCTGTCGACCGCCAGCGGCGACGCCGAAGCTCTCGCAGCCCATGTCGCCGCCAACCCGGTCGATGCCGACGACATCTTCACCATCTGCTGGACCTCGGGAACCACCGGCGTGCCCAAGGGCGTGCCGCGCAGCCATAACCACTGGATCGCGGTCGCAGGGGCAGGATACGAGGCGATGAAGGTCGGGCCGGGTGATGTCCTGCTCAACCCCTTCCCGCTCATCAATATGGCAAGCATCGGCGGCATCACCATGTGCTGGCTGACCAGCGCGGGCACGATGGTGCTGCATCATCCCTTCGATCCCGGCGTCTATTTGCAGCAGATCGCGACCGAGCGGCCGAGCCTGACGATCGCCCCGCCCGCGGTGCTCAACATGCTGCTGCAGAATGAGGCTTTGCTGGCGAGCGTCGATCTCTCCAGCCTGCGTGTCATCGCTTCGGGCTCGGCACCGCTCGCGCCTGCAATGGTGCGCGGTTTTCAGGAAAAGCTCGGCATCGTCATCGTCAACGTCTTCGGGTCGAACGAGGGGATGAGCTTCATCACCGGCGAGGGCGACATGCCCGATCCCGACAAGCGCGCGAGCCTGTTCCCGCGCCGCGGCACCTATCGGCGCCCCTATGGCGAGGGCCGCGCGCCGAATATCGAAAGCCGCCTCGTCCCGCCCGGCGGCGGCGATCCGATCGAGGCGGACGGCATCTCGGGCGAACTTCAAATCCGCGGACCGACCTTGTTCGAGGGCTATCACAACGCGCCCGAGCGCACCGCCGAAGCCTTCACAGCCGACGGCTGGTTCCGCACCGGCGACCTGTTCGAAATTGCCGAAGGCGGCGATTTCTATCGCTTCGTCGGGCGCTGCAAGGATCTGATCATCCGCGGCGGCGTGAACATCTCGCCCGAGGAGATCGACCAGCTCTTGGGCGGCCATCCCTTGCTCGCCGAGGCTTGCTCCTTTTCGCTGCCCTGCGCGAAGATGGGCGAGCGGATCGGCCTCGCCTATGTCCCGCGCGGCGGCGTGGATGTGGGGCTGCCCGACGTAACCGACTATCTCCGCGAAAAGGACCTCGCGGTGTTCAAACTGCCCGAACGGCTGTTCCGCTTCGCCGCCTTGCCGCGCAACGTCACGAACAAGGTGATGCGCAGCGAAGTGCGCGAAATGGCGCTCGCCACTCTCGAAAAGGAAGCCTGACATGGCAAAGGACGTCTTCATCCTCGGCGGCGCGCAAACCGACTTCGCGCGCAATCTCGAACGCGAGGGCGGCGGGTTGTTCGAGCTGTTCCGCGACGTTGCCGAAGCCGCGTTCGCCGCGACCGGTATCGAACCCCGCGAGGTCGAAACCGCGCACGTCGGCAATTTCGTCGGCGAACTGTTCGCGGGCCAAGGCCAGCTCGGCGGCTTCTTCGGCCATGTCCACCCCGACCTTGCGGGCATCCCGGCGTCGCGGCACGAGGCCGCCTGCGCCTCGGGCAGCATCGCGATCCTCGCCGCCGCGGCCGAGATCGAAGCCGAACGCTACGGCCTTGCGCTCGTGCTCGGGATCGAACTGATGCGCAACGTCCCCGGCCAGCGCGCCGCCGAATATCTCGGCGCCGCAGCCTGGGCCGGGCGCGAGGCGCAGGAGGCGCGCTACCTATGGCCGTATATGTTCGCGCGCGTCGCGGAGGAATATGACGAGCGTTTCGGGCTCGATCGCGCGCATCTGCGTGCCATTTCGGCCAATAATTTCGCCAATGCCAAGAAGAACCCCAACTCGCAGACGCGGGGCTGGGCGGTGACCGACGATCATCTCGGCGAGAATGACGAGGTCAATCCGCTGATCGAAGGAAGCCTGCGCAAGTCCGACTGCGGACAGGTGACCGACGGCGCTGCCGCCATCTTCCTCGCCTCGCGCGCGGTTGCTGAGGCTTATGCAAAGCGCCGCGGCATCCCGCTCGACAGCATCCCGCGCATCAAGGGCTGGGGCCACGCCACCGCCCCCCTGCTCTATTCGACCAAGGTCGCCGACAGTCGCGGCGGCGACTATGTCTTCCCCAGCGTGCGCAAGGCGATGATGGACGCGCTGCGCCGCGCCGAGATGCCCGACATCTATGCGTGCGACGGGGTCGAGGTGCATGATTGCTTCTCGATCACCGAATATATGGCGATCGATCATTTCGGCATCACCAAGCCAGGCGAAAGCTGGCGCGCGGTCGAGGACGGGACAATTGCGCTCGGCGGCAAGCTGCCGGTCAATCCGTCGGGCGGGCTAATCGGGCTCGGCCATCCGGTCGGCGCGACGGGCGTACGGATGCTGCTCGACGGCTGGCGGCAGGTGACGGGCAATGCCGGCGACTATCAGGTCGAAGGCGCGCGCAATTTCGCGACCTTCAACGTCGGCGGCAGCGCCACGACCGCAGTCAGCTTCGTCGTCGGCACCTGATTTGACCGACGTCTATATCCACGACGCGGTGCGGACACCGCGCGGCAAGGCGCGGCCGGACGGCGGCCTTGCAAAGCTCAGCCCGCAGGAACTGGTTCGCCAGCAGATTGTAGCGCTGCGCGCGCGCGGCGGCGATGCGGCGGCCGCGCCCGACGCGCTGCTGCTCGGCTGCGTAACGCAGAGCGACACGCAGGGTGGCCACATCGCGCTGGTCGCCAAACTCCATGCCGGTCTGCCGCACGAAACCGCCGCGCACAGCATCAACAATTATTGCGCATCGGGACTTTCGGCGATCGGCCATGCGATTGCGAGGGTGGCGAGCGGCGAGATGAATTCGGTGCTCGCCGGCGGCGTCGAATCGATGAGCAGCGCGCCCTTTCTGGGCGACCGGGCGAGCTTCTACACCGCCGCGGACTTGCCGCCGCACGCCCGCTTCGTTCCGCCGGTTCTCGGCGCCGATCGGCTCGCGCATGCCGAAGGCATCGCGCGTGCCGACCTCGACGCGGTCGCCCTCCTGTCACAGCAGCGCGCGGTGGCGGCGGAGGACAGACCGGCGCTGCAACGCTCGCGCATCGACACCGGCGCGCTGTCGCGCGAGGAATGCCTGCGCCCGCAAACCAGCGCGGAGACCCTCGCCGACACACCGCCGGCCTTTGGCGACCTGCAGGATCAATATGCCGCGGCGCTCGGCGGCGTGCGCTTTGCGCCGCTGCACAGCATCGCCCACGCTCCGCCAATCTGCGACGGCGCCGGCCTCGCGCTTCTCGGAACCGACGGGCTCGGCGACGCCCCGCGCGCGCGCGTCGTCGCCTTTGCCGAATGCGGCGGCGATCCGGCCGCGTCGCTGACCGCCGGCTTCGCCGCGATGGACAAGGTATTGGCACGCGCCGGACTGACGATCGACGCCATGGATCGCATCGAATTCATGGAAGCCTTCGCGGTCACCATCGCCAAATTCCTGCGCGATTATGATGTCGATCCGATGCGGGTGAATGTCGGCGGAGGCCATCTGGCAAAGGGACATCCGATGGGCGCCAGCGGCGCGATCCTGACATCGGCGCTGCTCGACGCGCTCGATGCGTGCGACGGGCGTTTGGGGCTCGTGGTCGTAACGGGCGCGATGGGGGTTGGCGCCGCCCTGATCGTGGAACGAATCGATCGCTCCTGAAGCAGCGGTGATGCGACGGCGAGCGCATAGGGACGCACGAATTACCTGTCTTGACAATATATGTAGGTACCTACATTGATGGCCGATGATCGATGATCCTTCGGCCGCATTGACGGCTTCCATCCATGCCACGGCGAGCCGCCGATCCTTTCTTGCCGGAGCGCTTTCGGCCGTTGCGCTCGCGCCGCCAGCGCTCGCGCGCTCGCCCGCCGCCGAAAACCTCGACCGCTTCCTTGCGGACCAGAGGCGCAGCGGCGGGATGGCAGGCCTTGCCGTCGGCCTTGCGCGATCGGGCAAAGTGCTGCTGTCGCGAACCTGCGGCCATGCCGACATTGCCATGCGGCGGCCCGTCACCGTCGATTCGATGTTTCACCTCGCGTCGGTGACGAAAACGATTACCGCCACCGGGATCATGATGCTGGCGGAGGAGGGACGGCTGGATATCGACGCGCCGATCAACCGCTACCTCGACTTCGCGGTCGTTTCTCCGGCAGCGCCCGAGCAAAATATTACCGCGCGCCACCTTCTCATGCATATGTCGGGCATCTCGGATGCCACCTATTATGCGGTGGATTTCCGGACGCACGGCGACGATTCGCCGCTCGCACTCGGCGATTTCCTGGGCAGTTATCTGGTTCCCGGCGGAACGCACTATTCTGCGACCGGGAGCTTTTCCGGCGCGCCACCGGGACGGGCCTATGACTATTCCAACGTCGGCTATGGCCTGCTCGGCTATATCGGCACGCGCGTCGCCGGCGTCGATTTCAGGACCTATCTGCAGCGCCGGCTGTTCAGCCCGCTCGGCATGGATCATCTGCCGTGGACCCTCGCCGATGTTCCGGCCGGGCTTCGCGTCACGCCCTATGAAATCGACGCGCAGCGCCTTGTCCCTGTTGCGCCCGTCGGATTTCCCGATTGGCCTGCGGGCATGCTCCGCGCTTCGATCTCCGGCCTCATGCCCTTCGTCGCGGCGTCGGCAAATCACGGCCGCACCGGGTCTTGCCGGATGCTCACCGAAACCTCGATGGACGAGATGCTCCACATGCAAAAGCCGCCAGGTCTGCCGGCCTGGCTGACCGGTCAAGGGCTCGGCTGGATGGAATCCGAGGGCGAAGGCGCGCCGCGCATCAATCATTGGGGCGGCGATCCCGGCGTTTTCACGGCGGTCTATGTCGATCCCGCGACGACGACCGGGATCGCAATCCTCACCAACGGCTCGGCGACCGCATCCAGCAAGGCTGCGATCAAGGCCATCGCGCGCAAACTGTTCACGCTCGGGAACGCGCTCTCATGAGCGAACAACCCGATTACAGCCGACTCGCCGGCGGCGCGGCACTGGGCGCCAGGCTGCGCCGGCTGTCCGAACGGATCGATCGCGAGAGCGCTCAACTATATGCCGCATTCGGCATCGAATTCGAGCAGCGATGGTTCGGGATTCTCAATCAGATCATGCGCAACGGGCCGATGACCGTAGGCGACATCGCGTCGGCGCTGCGTCTAACCCATGTCTCGATAAGCCAGGCGCGGCGTTCGCTGGAGGCCAAGGGCTTCGTCCACAGTCTCACCGACGGCAAGGATGCGCGAAGACGTCCGATAGCGCTGACGCCGAAAGGCGAGGCGCTGACCAGAGAACTCGCCGGACTCTGGCAGGCGCTCAGCGACAGCGCCGCCGAACTCAATGCCGAAGCCGGCGATCTGATACCGCTCCTCGACCGTCTGGACGATGCGCTGGCGGAGCGCTCGCTTCTCGACCGCGCTTTGGCACATGCGGCGCGGCCTTGACCACGACGCCACGAAAGCTCCCGCCAATTGCAATATGTCGCTGGAACGGCGCACACTTGGAGAGCCGCCGTGGTCCGGCCTGGCAGGGGCAGCAGGATTCGAACCCGCGACCCTCGGTTTTGGAGACCGATGCTCTACCAGCTGAGCTATACCCCTAGGCCGGAGTGCGCCCTTAGCCGTAACGAGGGGCCGCGCGCAAGGGGATTGCGCGCGGTGCCCCAACATTGTTGCCGCCCTTACCGCGGCGCAGGAACCCTAGGGTCAGGACCCATTGATTCCGCGATCGAGGTTTGAAGCGATTTTGCTCAGGGCGAGGAGAAAAGGCGAAGGAATATGAATATATTTCGAAACTTTTCGACGACGCCGTGGGCAAAATCGGTCAAATCCCGCAGGGACGCCGAAATGGCTTCGATCTCGGGCCCGCGCGGCCTTGCGGGTAGCGATGCTACCCGCTGCACCCGCCCAGCCCCGATATCTTCGCCATTTCGACGCCTCGAACGTGGAATCAATGGGTCCTGACCCTAGCTTGCAAAGCATCGGCAGGCTGATATGCGAAACGGCGCATGAGCACCGCCCCGTCCCCCGAGGTTCCGCAGCATTATCTGGGCGGCATCGCGCTGCGGCTGCTCGCCATGCTCAGCCTCTCCCTGATGTTCGTGCTCGTAAAGCGGATCGACGCCGCGGGCATCCATATCGTCGAGAGCCTGTTCTGGCGGCAGGCGATCGTGCTGCCGATGCTCGTCGGCTGGGCGCTGACGCGGGGCGGCCTTGCCATCTATCGCACCCACCGGATCGGCACCCATGCGCGGCGAGCGATGATGGGGCTGACCGGCATGGCTCTCAACTTCGGCGGGATGATCTTTTTGCCCATGGCCGAGGCGACGACGATAAACCTGTCGGTGCCGATCTTCGCGGTGATCTTTGCCGCGCTGTTCCTCGGCGAGCCGACGGGGTGGCAGCGGTGGAGCGCCGTGCTGGTCGGTTTCCTCGGCGTCCTGCTCGTCCTCAATCCGACGACGCTGATTGCGCAGGGCTTCACCGGCCATCACGGGCTCGGCACGCTGATCGCACTCGGCGGGGCGGTGATGACCGCGCTGATCACCATCCAGGTCCGCGACCTCGCGCGGACCGAAAGTCCGATGACGATCGTCTTCTGGTTCAGCCTGATCTCAATGCTGCCGCTCGGTCTGGCGCTGCCTTTCGTGATGACCGCGCACGGCGCCGGCGAATGGGCGTTGCTGATCGGGCTCGGCCTGCTCGGCGCGGTGGTGCAATTGTCGCTGACCGGCGCGCTGCGCCTCGCGCCCGTCGCCGTGGTGACGCCGATGGATTATTCGAGCCTGCTGTGGTCGATTGCCTGCGGCTGGTTCTTCTTCGGCACTCTGCCCGCCGAGACGACCTGGGTCGGCGCGCCGCTGATCGTCGCGAGCGGGCTGTTCATCGCCTGGCGCGAGCATCGCCTGCATATCGAACGGATGAAGGATATCACCGCATGACCCCGCCGATCCTCTACCATTGCCCCGATGCCCGCTCGCTGCGCTGCCTGTGGGCGGTCGAAGAGGTCGGCGCAGACGTCGACCTGCGCGTCCTGCCCTTTCCGCCGCGCGCCTTTGCGCCCGAGTATCGCGCGGTCAATCCGCTGATGACGGTCCCGGGCTGGGTCGAAGGCGGACGGTTGATGACCGAATCGGCGGCCATATGCGAACGCATCGTCGAGGGCAGCGCGCTCGAGGTGCGCCGCGACGAAGCCGATTATTGGGACTATCGCAACTGGCTGCACCGCAGCGATGCCACGCTGACCTTCCCGCTCGCGATCATGATCCGCTACACGCGGGTCGAACCCGCCGAGCGCCGGCTCGCGCAGGCGGTCGACGATTACAAGGCCTTCTTCGGCGGTCGCGCCAAGAGCATCGAGGCGGCGCTCGCCGACGGGCGCGAATGGCTGGTCGCCGGGCGATTCACCGCCGCCGACATCGCCATCGGCTATGCCGCATTCCTTGCGACGACGCTGGGCGCGGCCGACGTGCTGGGCGAAGCGACGGCCGACTGGCTGCATCGCTGCACTGCCCGCCCCGCCTTCCTTCGCGCCCGCGAACGCCAGCGCACCGACGCGCCGCAGCTATAGCCCCAGCATCAGCTTGGCCATGATATTGCGCTGAATCTCGTTCGACCCGCCATAGATCGACGCGGCGCGACCGTTGAAATAGCGGGCCGAGGCGGTGAGATCATCCTCGGGCCCGACGAAGGGCAGATTGCTGCCCGCTGCGCGCGCCGCGAACTGGTGCGGCGCCGCGTAGGGACCGGCGATGTCGACCGCTAGTTCCTGAATCCGCTGCTGCGCTTCGGTGCCCTGCACCTTCAGCATCGATGACGCCGGGCCGGGGCTACGCCCGCGCGCGATTGCCGCCATCATCCGCTGCTCGGCGGCATGGATCGCGTGTACATCGGTATAGAGCCGTGCGAAACGCCGCCGGATCGCCGGATCGTCGAGCAAGGTGCCGCCCTCGCCGAAAGCGCGCGCCGCCGCGCCGGCCAGCAGGCGATCGAGCGCCGCGGTCAGCCCCGCAGCGTAAGCCGCCGAGCGTTCGAACTCGAGCAGATATTTGGCGACGCCCCACCCCTGATCCTCTTCGCCGAGCCGGCCCGATTGCGGCACGCGGACATTGTCGAAAAAGACCTGGTTGAAATCATGGTCGCCCGACAGCGTCAGGATCGGCCGCACCTCGATCCCCGGCAGCGCCATGTCGAGCAACAGGAAGGTGATGCCCTGTTGCGGGCGGCCGTCGCGGCTGGAGCGCACCAGGCAGAACATGCGGTTCGCGAAATGGGCGTGGGTCGTCCAGATTTTCGACCCGTTCAGCACATAATCATCGCCGTCGCGCTCGGCGCGGAGCGACAGGCTGGCGAGATCCGATCCCGCCTGCGGTTCGGAATAGCCCTGGCACCAGAAATCCTCGCCCGACAGGATACGCGGCAGATAATGCGCCTTCTGCTCGGGGGTGCCGAAGCGCATGATGCACGGCGCCACCATGCGCAATCCCATCGGCGACAGGCTGGGCGCGCCGGCGGCGGCGAGTTCGGAATCGAAGATATGCCGCTGCGTTTCGTCCCAGCCGGTCCCGCCATATTCGCGCGGCCAGTGCGGCGCCGCCCAGCCATGGCGATGCAGGATCGCCTGCCACGCCATTGCATGCGGCTTGTCGACGAACACGCTCGTCGCGCGCGCCGCGGCGTCGCGCAGATCGTCGGTCAGATTGGCCGCGATCCAGCCGCGAACCTCCTGCCGGAAGGCCTCCAACCCCTGCCTCTGCATCGGATCGGCCGTCAATTCACCATCCGCTCATAGCCTTCCCAATAGGGGGCGCGGAGATCCTTGCGAAGAATCTTGCCGCTGGCGTTGCGCGGCAGCGCCTCGATCACGTCGACGCTGCGCGGACATTTGAATGGCGCTATGCGCTCGCGCGCCCAGGCAATGATGTCGGCCTCTTCCACCGTCGTCCCGGGCTTGGGCACGACGACCGCCTTGACCGTTTCACCCCATTTGGGATCGGGGATGCCGATCACGGCGACTTCCTGCACCGCCGGGTGGCCGTAGATCGCGCTTTCAACCTCGGCCGGATAGACATTCTCGCCGCCGGTGATGATCATGTCCTTCACCCGGTCGTGGATGTAGAGATAACCGTCCTCGTCCATATAGCCGGCGTCGCCGGTGTGGATCCAGCCGTCGCCCGTCATCGTGCGCGCGGTCGCCTCGGGCAGGTTCCAGTAGCCGAGCATATTGTTCGAAGAGCGCGTGACGACTTCGCCCACCGCCCCCACGGGCATGTCCTGCCCGTCGTCGCCGATGATCCTGATCTCCACGCCGGGCAGCGGTTTGCCGGCCGACCGCATGCGCTTGTTGCCTTCGGGATCATGATCCTCGGGCGGCAACATGCAGATCGTGCCGGTCGTTTCGGTCATCCCATAAGCCTGGATGAATTCCGCCCCGAACATCTTGATGCACTGGCGCAGCAGTTCGAGCGGGATCGGCGCCGCGCCATAGAGGATATATTTGAGCCGGCTGTAATCGACGGTGCCGCAGCGCGGGTGGAGCAGCAGCATCTGAAGCGCCGCGGGAACGATGAAGAAGCGCGTCACGCCATGCTGTTCGACCGCATCGAAAACCCCGTCGGGATTGAATTCGGCGAGGATGATACCGGGCAGTCCTGCCGCCAGTGCCATGATCCCCAGCCCTGTTCCGCCGATATGTGCGCACGGCATCGCGACGAGGACCGCCTCGTCATCGTCCCATTTCGTATAGGCAAGGTCGGCGTCGGCCGAGTTTTTCCGCAACGCGAACAAATTGCGGTTCGACAGCACGGCACCTTTGGGATTGCCGGTGGTCCCCGAGGTATAAAGTTGCAGCACGGCATCGTCGGGACCGGACGGGGTGAAGGGCGCGCGCGGCGTCGCCTCGATCAGCGCGCGTGCCTCGGTATCGCCGACGATGCGCGGCGCATGGTCGAGCTTGCCCGCCAACTGATCGGGCACCGCGTCGAAGCCGGGGCCGGTGAAGACGATCTTCGCCCGGGTATCGTTGATGATATAGGCCCATTCGACGGGCGACAGCCGCCAGCCGATCGGCGCCATCACGATCCCGGCGCGGGCGGCTCCAAAGAAGAGCGTGAAATAGAGGTCGCTGTTCTTGCCGATCCACGCGATGCGATCGCCCTTTTCAAGCCCCGCGGCGCGCAGCGCGCTCGCCACGCGCGCCGTCCGCTCCTCAAGCTCGGCATAGGTGAACAATCGGTCCTCTTCGCGCATCGCAATGCGCGACGGCCGGTCGGCGGCCCAGTGGGTGATGAATTCGTCGAAACTGACAAGATCCGAAACGTCGGCAGCCATCGATCCTCTCTCCTCGAATCGCGTTGCTATTTGCAATCGAGAAGGACGCTAAAGCTTCGGCAGCCAAGGTAAAGCGCCGAACGCCCAACCTGACAGCAGTGACAGCTTGGGTATGCCGCCGAACTCAGCCGCCCTTGCGGAAGAGCAACATCAGATTGTTCGCCGGCATCGCGCGCCGCTCGGCAAAGCGAAACCCGTGCGGCGCGGCCGCATCGACGACCGCCTCTACTTCGCGCAGCCCCCACGCGGGATTGCGGCTGCGCAGGCTGGCGTCGAAAGCAAGATTACTGTCAGCGGTCGCAACAGCGGCTTCGATATAGGGGCCGTAAAGGATCAGATGGGCGCCCGGACCCAGCAATCGTGCCGCCCCCGCGAACAGGCCCAGCGTCGCCGCCCACGGGCTGATATGCACCATGTTGATGCACAAGAGGGCATCGGCATGACCCAGCGGCCAGTCCGGCGCCGATGCGTCGAGATGCAGCGGCGCGGCGATGTTCGACAGCCCTGCCTCGGCGCTCCAGGCCGCAATCGAGGCGAGCGCGGCGGGGTCGGGGTCGCTCGGCTGCCAACCAAGCTTCGGGAAGGCGGCGGCGAAATGGACGGCATGCTCGCCCGAACCGCTTGCCACCTCAAGCACCGTGCCCGACGCGGGGAGCCAGTCGACAAGCACCGCGGCGATCGCGTCGCGATTGCGCAAGGTTGCGGGGGCATGGCGCTTGTCGCCCTCGCCGCCGTCCGACGGCGTCCAGGGGCGCGGTATCACGCCGCCTTGGCCTGCGCCCGCGCGCGACGTTCGCGCACGATCAGCCACGCCAGCAGCCCGACCGGCCCGACCATCAGCGTCAGGAACAGGAAAGGGAACTGGACGATCCGGCTGAAACCCTTGGCATCGGCATCGCGGGCAATCCACATGCCCGTGAACAGGTCGAAGGCCAGATAATGCGTCCATCCGAGCGTCGCGCCGCCGGGACTGTCGAACAATTTCATAACCCCCGCCAGCGTCGTGAAATTGCCGCCGCCGGTTCCGCCGGCATCGATCGTGCCGGAGAGGAAGCCGCCGAGCATCACGGCATAGGCGAGGCACAGCAGGAAGACCCCGGCATAGAGGATCAGCGCCAGCACTTTCGGCCCGCGCGGCGCGAAGGCGAGGAGCAGCCAGCCACCGATTGCCCAATAATTGGTCAGCAGGAAAACGCTATCCCAGCTCATCGCTTCTCCCCTTCAGATCAGTCCGCCGACGCCGAGAAAGAGGATTCCGCCGAACAATGCAACCAGCCCCGCCGACAAAATCAGCAGCGTCATTCGCGCCGCGGCCCGCCGCCGCATCACGACGAAGGCGGTAAGCAGCGCGAAACCCAGCGCGATGAGCGGCGCATAGCCAAACACCCAGTGGTGCGCGAGCGCGCGGCGGGGCCGGACGATTTCCCACTGTTCGGCGACAAGACCGTAGCCGGTTACCGCGGCCAGCCAGATCGCGGCGAAGACGATGAGCGACAAGGCGGCGGCGAGACCGCAGCCGCCCCGGCGCGGCGCGGCCCCGCTTTCATCCTTGCCCGCTGCGCCCATCAATCCTCCCAGCGAAGCACCGGCTTGCGCGCCGCCAGCGTCTCGTCGAGCCGCGCGCGCGGCGCGAAATGCGGCGCCGACTTGAGCGCAGGATCGCCGTTCTTTGCGCGAAGCGCGATGCTGCGCAGCGCGCCGACGAACTGGTCGAGCACCGCCTTCGATTCGGTCTCGGTGGGTTCGACGAGCATCGCGCCGTGGACGACAAGCGGGAAATAGACCGTCATCGGATGATAGCCTTCGTCGATCAGCCCTTTTGCGATGTCGAGCGTCGAGAAGCCCTCGGCGAGCCCGCGATCGCTGAACAGCGCCTCGTGCATGCACGGCCCCGATGCGGCGAAGGGGGCATCGAGCACGTCCTCCAGACTGCGCAGGATATAATTGGCGTTGAGCACCGCATCCTCGGCCACCTGCTTCAGCCCGTCGGCCCCGTGGCTGAGAATATAGGTCAGCGCGCGGGTGAACATGCCCATCTGGCCGTGGAAGGCGGTCATGCGGCCGAAGGTGTCGGGGTGCTCGGCGCCCGCGTTTTCTTCCTCGATCAGCTTGAACGACCCGTCGGCGTAGCGCGCCGAATAGGGGATCGGGCCATAGGGCGCGAGCGCCTTCGACAGCACGACCGGCCCCGAGCCGGGACCACCGCCGCCGTGCGGGGTCGAAAAGGTCTTGTGCAGGTTGATGTGCATCGCGTCGATGCCAAGGTCGCCGGGGCGAACCTTGCCGACGATCGCGTTGAAGTTGGCGCCGTCGCAATAGACATAGCCGCCCACCGCGTGCACCGCGTCCGAAATCGCTTTCATGTCGCGTTCGAACAGGCCGCAGGTGTTGGGGTTGGTGATCATCACGCCCGCCACATCGGGGCCGAGCCGCGCCTTGAGCGCCGCGAGATCGACGCGCCCCTCCGCGGTCCCCGGAATATCCTCGACCGTGAAGCCGGCAAAGGCAGCTGTTGCGGGATTGGTCCCATGCGCGCTTTCGGGGACGAGCAGCACCCGCCGGTCCTCACCGCGCGCTTCGAGCGCCGCCTTGATGCACAGGATCCCGCAAAGCTCGCCGTGCGCGCCCGCCTTGGGCGACATGGCGACGCCGTACATGCCGGTGAGTTCGATCAGCCACACCGCGAGTTCGTTAATGACCGCAAGCGCGCCCTGCACCGTTTCCTGCGGCTGGAGCGGGTGAACATCGGCGAAGCCGGGCATCCGCGCGACCTTTTCGTTGAGGCGCGGATTATGCTTCATCGTGCAGCTGCCAAGCGGGAAAAGGCCGAGGTCGATCGCATAATTCTGGCGCGACAGGCGCGTATAGTGGCGCACCGTTTCGGACTCGCTGAGCCCCGGCAGGCCGATGGGATCGCGGCGCATCAGCGCGCCGAGATCCGCAGCGGGCGCTGCCTCGTCGAAATCGACGCCGGTGGTCGCGGTCGAGCCGATCTCGAAGATCAACGGCTCCTCGAGCATCAGTGCGCGGTTGCCGGTAAAGGTCGCGGTATCGGCGGCACCACCGGCGCCGTGCATTTCGGGGCGCCAGCCGGCGGGGTTGAGCGCGGTCATGCCAGCACCTCCTTCAGCGCCGCGGCAAAGGCGGCGATATCCTCTTCGGTCGCGGTTTCGGTGACGGCGACGACCAGGCCGTTCGCCAGCGCGTCATTGTCGGGATAAAGGCGCCCAAGCGACACGCCGCCGAGCACGCCCTTTTCGGCGAGCTTGTGAACCGTCGCGCGCGCGTCGACGGGCAGCCGCAGCGTGAATTCGTTGAAGAAGCCGCTGTTGACGACCGACACACCGGGCACTTGCGTCAGTTCGGCCGCTGCCACCTTGGCGCGCCCGTGGTTGATGCCGGCAAGCTGCCGCAACCCCGCTTCTCCGAGCAAGGTCATGTGGATGCTGAAGGCCAGCGCGCAAAGCCCTGCATTGGTGCAGATATTGCTCGTCGCCTTCTCGCGCCGGATATGCTGCTCACGCGTCGACAGCGTCAGGACGAAGCCGCGCTTGCCATTGGCATCGACCGTCTCGCCGCACAGCCGCCCCGGCATCTGGCGGACATATTTGGTCTTGCACGCGAACAGGCCCACATAAGGGCCGCCGAACTGGAGCCCGACGCCAATCGCCTGGCCCTCGCCCACCACGATATCGGCGCCCATCTCGCCCGGCGACTTGATGAGGCCCAGGGCGACGGGTTCGGTCACGACCGCGATCAGCAGCGCGCCGGCGGCCTGACATGCCGCGGCGAGCGCGCTCATGTCGTCGATGCGGCCCAATATGTCGGGATATTGAACGACGACGCAGCTTGTATCCGTGTCGACCGCGGCGGCGAGCACAGCCCAGTCGGTACCAGCCTCCAGCGTCGGGTCGCCGTCGACAAGCTGATCGCCGGTATATTTCGCCATCGTCCGCGCGACGCTGCGATAATGAGGGTGGAGGCCGGTCGAGAGCAGCGCCTTGCCGCGCTTTGTGATGCGCCGCGCCATCACGATCGCTTCCCAGCAAGCGGTCGAGCCGTCGTACATCGACGCATTGGCGACGTCGGTGCCAAACAGACGCGCGACCTGCGTCTGGAACTCGAACAGCATCTGCAGCGTGCCCTGCGCGATTTCGGGCTGATAGGGCGTGTAGGCGGTCAGAAACTCGCCGCGCTGGATCAGATGGTCAACACTCGCCGGCACATGGTGGCGATAGGCGCCCGCACCAAGGAAGAAGGGGCCGTCGCCGGCGGCGCGATTCTGCCGCGCGAGCGCGGCCATATGGCGCTCGACCGCCAGCTCGCTGGCATGGCCGGGCAAGCCGGTGATCGGGCCGTCGAGCCGCGCTTCGGCGGGCACGTCGACGAACAGATCGTCGATCGAGGCAGCGCCCACCGCCGCGAGCATCGCGCTGCGGTCATCGGGCGTGAGGGGGAGATAACGCATGAACTACTCCGTCGAAGAAGCTGATTTTATAGCAAGAAGTTGGGCCAGATCGGGAAGCGACCCGGTAAAGATCGCCGGCCCGCTATGTGTGGTCTTCACCCAGGGGGCGAGCCAGATGCGAAGCCCCGCATCGCGCACGCGGCGGCAAAAGGCATAATCGTCCGACAACTGCGCCCGGGTGTCGGGTTCGATCATCGGCAGGAAATAGGCATAGGCCTCCTCGCCGATCCCGTGCGCGGCGCGCTCGGCGGGATCGGTGCGAAAGACCAGTTCGGGATGACGCGCGCGCAGGCTGTCGAACACGTCGCGGCGGATCATCATCATCCCGCTGCCGACGCGCGTCAGTTCGACCAGATCGGTGAGCGCGAAGGATTGATCGGGATGCAGGAAATGCAGCGCAAACTCCCCTGCAAAGTGCCCGAGCGCCGCCGGATCGGCGTCACCCAGCCCTGCCTTGGCGGCCAGCGCCGCATTGCGCCAGTTGAGCATCCGCCGCGGACAAGCAGCCCCCAGAATCGCGCAATCGTCGCGGCCGACCATCGCGCGCAGCATTGCGAACACATCCTCGGCGCCGAAGTCGATGTCGGCATCGACGAACAGCAGGTGGGTGCAGTCGCTTTCCGTGAAGATCGCGGCGAGCATGTCGCGCGCGCGCGTCACCGAAGGCTGGTAGAGGATGAACTCGAACCGCACCGTCAGGCCAATCGCCTGCGCCCGCAACGCAAGGTCGAGCAGCGCGCGGACATAGCTACCCTGCGCCCCGTCATAGATGGGCGTCGCCACCATCAGGCGGCAATTGGCAAGCGCAGGGTCCGTCATGGTCTTGCGGCCTTTCCCTCTCCCGCGACCGGAAGGGGTTTGCGATCACAGATCGGCGATGAAATCCTTGTACGCCTGCGCATTCATCAGCCCGTCGAGCTGGCTCTTGTCGCTGAGCGTCATGCGAAAGAACCAGCCTTCGCCTTCGGGGTCCGAATTGACGAGCGCGGGGTCCTCCTCGAGCTGGCCGTTGCCTTCGGTGACGGTGCCATCGACGGGCGCATAGACATCGCTCGCCGCCTTCACCGATTCGACCACCGCGGCGTCGCCGCCCTTCGACAGTTCGGCGCCCGTATCGGGAACCTCGACGAAGACGATGTCGCCGAGCTGGCCCTGCGCGAAGTCGGTGATGCCGACCGTCGCGACATCGCCATCGACATCGATCCATTCATGCTCTTCGGTATAAAAACGCGGCATCGATCAGCCTCCCTGTTTGCGCACGTAACGATGTGGAACGAAGGGCATCGGCGTCACCGTCACGGCGACGCGCTTGCCGCGGACTTCGGCGGCGAGCGCCGTGCCGGGCTCGGACAGGCCGGTGGGCACATAGCCCATCGCGATCGGGGCGCCGACGCTCGGCGCGAAACCGCCCGAGGTGACGACGCCGACTTCGCTGTTCCCGTCGAAAATCTTGGCGCCCTCGCGCACCGGCATCTTGCCATCGACGGTCAGGCCGACGCGCTTGCGCGGACTGCCGTCGGCAAGATGGCCGAGGATGCGCGCGGCGCCCGGAAAGCCGCCTTCCTCGCGGCGGCGCTTGCTGATCGCAAAGGCCAGATCGCCCTCGACGGGGTCTATGCCCTCGTCAAGGTCGTGGCCGTAGAGCGGCAATCCCGCTTCGAGCCGCAGCGAATCGCGCGCGCCGAGGCCGATCGGTTTTACCGCCCCCTGCGCGCACAGCGCATCGGCGAGGGCCGAGACGTCGCTCGCCGGCACCGAAATTTCGAACCCGTCTTCTCCGGTATAGCCCGAACGGCTGATCCCCAGCCGCACGTCGCCCCACAGATAAGGGCCGGCCTGCATGAAGACGAGGCGATCGACGGGAAGAATGTCGGGAAATTCGGGAACCACGCCGAGCGCCGTCAGCGCGGCCGCGGCCTTTGGCCCCTGCAGCGCGAGCAGCGCCTGTTCGTCGAGCAGGTTCATCTCGATCTCGTCGGGCAGATGTTCGCGCAGATGCGCGATGTCGTCCCACTTCACCGCGCCGTTGACGACCATGTAGAGGCCATGCCCCGTATTGGTGATCATCAGATCGTCGAGGATGCCGCCATCGTCGGCGAGCAGCAGCGAATAGCGCATCCGCCCCGGCTTCAACGCCGAAATATCGCCCGGAACCAGCGCTTCGAGCGCTTCGGCGGCGCCTTCACCTCTGAACACGAGCTGTCCCATGTGGCTGACGTCGAACAGGCCCGCATTGTCGCGCGTCCACAGATGTTCGGCCATGATGCCATCATACTGGATCGGCATGTGATAGCCGGCGAATTCGACCATCCGCGCGCCCCTTGCACGGTGCCAGGCGTCGAGCGGCAGCGATTCGATCGCGACCGTTTCGCCCATTTCTTCGGTTTCGCTCATATCGGCCTCCCGTCGTTGACATGACGCGGCGCGGCCCGATGCCGTTCCTTCGCCATGCCCCCTCTGTCACGGGAACCTGAGAGTTTTCGTCCATGCGCCCACAATGACGGGCCGGCATGGAGTTACCCCTTCGGTGGTCCGGGCGACGCCCGAACGCTTTCCAGAGTGTCCGTTCCAGCCGCGCGGTCCGTTGACCTGAGAGTTTCCGGGGCGGTTGCTCCTTCGGTGGCGACGGCCGGTTTCCCTGCCCCCGCGCTCTCCCGCGTGGCCGGTCGAATCTCTATGACGAGGCTCGACAGACGCCCGAGCCTTGGCGCTCGCCTTCGGCAGAGTCAATCGGCGAGCTGTTGCATCGCATCATTTTCGTGGACGAACTGCCCTGGCGCCGCGAGCGACGCCGCCGCCACGATCGCGCGCGCCACCGTTTCGGCCGGAATCGAGCGATAGCGGCGCAGCGATCCGTGCAACAGCGCGTCGGTGAGCGGCGCGGCAAGCATCGCCAGCCCCTCGCCAATCCGCGTCGGCCCCCGCCGGTCACCGGTGAGCAGGCCGGGGCGCATCAGGTCGAGCCGCAGGAAATTCAGCGCGCGCAGCGCCTCCTCCACCTCACCCTTCGTCCGCAGATAGAAATTGGCGCTATGCGCCGCCGCGCCGACGCTGCTGACCGCGATCATGTGCGCGGTCCCCGCCGCCTTCGCCGCGCGGGCGCAGGCGAGCAGCAGGTCATGATCGACCGCGCGAAACGCCTCCTGCGAGCCCGCCTGGCGGATCGTGGTGCCGAGGCAGGAGATCAATATCCTGGGGCGCTCCGCCGCGATGATCTCGGCCCATTTGCCCGGATCGGCGGTCACGGCGCGGTGGCTGGCCCCCGCCTCGACCGGACGGCGCGCCAGCAAGGTCAGTGGCAGGGCATGGCCGCAGCGGGCAACCGCCTGTCCGACAAGCCCCGTCGCTCCGATCAGAAGCGCGCGGGGCGCGGCATCAGACATGCGCCAGCGCCTCGGGCACCGCGGCACGCCCATTTATCTCTGCAAAGCGATCGATCGCGAATCGGTCGGTCATCCCGGCAATATAGTCGCCGATGTGGCGCACCGTTGCCCCGTCCGTATCGGGCAGCCGCGATGCCCATTCCTCGCCCATCAGCGCAGGATCATCCCTGTAGGCCGCAAACAGCCCCGATACGACGGTGCGCGCCGCGTCGGCGGCGGCGATCTGCGACGGATGGTGATAGAGGTTCGCATACATGAAGCGTTTGAGATCGCGTTCCTGCCGCGCCAGCGTTTCCGAAAAGCCGCCGAGCGTGCGGCCCGCCGCGCGCACTTCCGCCACGCTCTCCACCCCCGCATCGGCAACATTGGCCTTGGTCGCGGCGATCACGTCGTTGACCATCACGCCGATCTGGTCGCGCACCAGCTCGCGCAGCAACCGGTCGCGCGGCGCGCCCGGAAAGCGGGCTTCGACGAGGCGGAAATTGTCGGCGACGAAGGGCTGCGCCATCAACTGGTCGATCGTAAGCAGTCCCGCGCGCAGGCCGTCGTCGATATCGTGATTGTCGTACGCGATGTCGTCGGCGACCGCCGCCACCTGCGCCTCCAGGCTGGCGTGGCTCGTCAGGTCGAGCGGAAATTCGGCGTCGATTTCCGCCAACGCCCAGCCGGGGTGCCGCACCGGACCATTGTGCTTCGCCAGCCCCTCCAGCGTTTCCCACGTCAGATTGATGCCATCGAAGCGCGGATAGGGGCATTCGAGCCGCGCGAGCGTGCGCAGCGTGTGCCCATTATGGTCGAATCCGCCATGCGCCATCATTGCGGCTTTCAGCGCGTCCTCGCCGGCGTGGCCGAAGGGCGGATGACCTATGTCATGGGCAAGGCATAATGCCTCGGTCAAATCTTCGTTCAGCCCCAGCGCCCGGGCGATGCCGCGGCCGATCTGCGCGACTTCGATGCTGTGCGTCAGCCGGACGCGATAGTGGTCGCCGTCGGGCGCCACGAAGACCTGCGTCTTGTGGCGCAGCCGGCGAAAGGCGATCGAATGGATGATGCGGTCGCGGTCGCGCTGAAAGGCGTCGCGCGGCCCGCGCACAACGCGTCCCGGTTCGTCATGACGGCGTCCGCGCGTCGCCCTGGGGTCGCTGGCACAGGCCGACAGCGTCATTTGAAGAGATCGACCTCCTGCCCCGCATCGCTCGTGAAGACGAAGCCGTCGCCGCCCGCCTTCTTATATTGCGCGAGCCAGTCCGCAGCCGCCTTCTTGTCCTTGAACGGCCCGACGAGCAGGCGGCGCGTACGGCCCCATTCGGTCGAACCGCCATCCTTACCCTTGAACAGCGCGGCATTCTTTTTGGCGAAGCGGTTGAAATCGAAGGCGAGCGCCTTCTGGTTCGACCCCGCCGCGACTTGCACCCAGATGCGCGAGGGATTGGCCTTTTTCTTCGCGGCCTCTTCCTTCGCCTTGGCGTCGGCCTCTGCCTTGGCCTTGGCCGCGGCTTCTTCCTTTTCGCGCTTTGCCGCTTCGGCGGCGTCTGCCTTGCGCTTGTCCTCGACCAGCTTGGCAAGCGTATCGGCGCCGACCGCTCCGCTGGTGCGCTCAAGCTCCTCGGGCGGAATCTCGATCGAGCTGACGATCTGCGCCAACGAGGCGAGCGGAGCCGCAGCACTGGGCGCTGGCGTGGTCGTCGCCGACGGCGGCGCAGCGGCAGCGGCCGGCGGCTGGCCGACATCGCTCAGCGAGAAGCCCGGACCGACCGGACCGGCACCGCTGTTTACCGCGACGCCCACCGGTTGGGCCGCCGCTGGCGCCGGTGTCGGCGCGGGAGGCTTCGCTGCCGGGACGGACGGCGTATCGGCACGGCGCACCGGCACGGCGGCTGGCGGCTGCGCCAAGGTCGGCGCAGGCGCTGGCGTGGGCGCAGGTGTCGGCTTCGAGGTCGGCGTCGGAGCCGGTCGCGTCGCCGGTGGCGGCGTGGCAGTGGCCACCTGCACCGGTTTGCCTTTGTCGCCGCGCCGTTTGCTCGGCGTCGAAGTCGGGGAAGGCGCTGGTGTCGGGGCCGGAGCGGCCGCAGCCACCTGCACGGGCTTGCGCACCGGGCCAAGTTCGCCGGCCGGGAAGCGCCCGAAATGCGCGGCGGCGGCCTGCTGCGCCGGATTGAGCCGGTCCATCTGGGTCAGATAGGGCAAAATGCTCTGCGCCAGCAGCGCCGGCATCGTCGCCTTGACGATCTCGGCCGCCTCGTCGTTGCGGCCGTTGATCGCGAGGATCATCGCGCGCGACCGCCATGCGGCACGGTCCTGGGTACGAAGCTGCGGCGTGAGGAGCTGAATCGCGCGGTCGGCTTGCCCCGTGATGCCGAGCGAGATCGCATAGCGGCGGATCACTTCGTCGCTCGGCGCGATCGAGAGGGCGAGTTGATAATCGCGCTGCGCCGCATCCTGCTGGCCCAGCAAATCGCGCGCAAGCCCGCGGTCGGCAAGGAACAGTCGCTCGGGGGCGCCGAGAAGCTGCGCCTCGCCGAAATAGTCTAGCGCCCGCGACGGCTTTTCGAGATGGAGCATCGCCGACCCGAGCGCCGCCTTGACCGCGCCGTCGCGCGGACTCGCCTGCTCGGCACGGGTCAAAAACCCGAGCGCGGCGCGATAATCCTCCAGCTCGATCGAGGCGCGTCCGGCATCAAGCAGCGCGGCGCTGTCGGTGGCGTTCGAGGCGAGCCGAGCGATCGCCGACGACAGCATCGTCCGCGCGGCGGTGCGCTTTTCCATCGCCGCCTTGGTGGCCGCATCGGGCGGTGTCACCTGAAATGCATGCGCCGCCGCGAACGGTGCGGCAGAGAGGAACAGCAGGCCGAGCGCGCCGACATGAAGTCGAACGCGCCGCGGCCCCGCCGTCAATTTGGATCGCCGCATGGGCAAATCATCCCGTGTTCGGGCCGCCTGCCCATCGGGCGGCCGCGATGTACCCTGTTACTGGTTGTTCTGGCGGCCCAGGAAGCGCGGAATATCGACCCCGTCTTCCTTGTCGCCCTCTTCGGCGGGGGCCGAACCGCCGCGCGACAGGCGCGACATGCGTTCGAACAAGGTGCCGCCACCGATCGGGCGTGCCGGTTCGGCCGCAGGGGCCGGATCGGCGGCCGGCGCGGGCGCCGGTTCGGGTGCATCGAGCACGAGCTCGTCGCTGGTATCGTCATAGGTCGCGGCGACCTGCGACAATTCCATCGGTTCTTCCTCGGCCGGCGCCGACACTTCGGCCGCGGGGGCATCGCCCAGCGAGAAGCCCGGTGCGGGGTCGGTGTCGACTTCGGGTTCCGCGGCTTCGACCGGTGCTTCCACAGCCGCCGCCTCGACCGGCTCCTCGGCAAAGGGCGCTGGGGCTGGGCTACGCGCGGGCGCGAAGGAGAAGCTGCGCGCTGCCGGTGCGGCCGGAGCCGCCGCATCACCCGAACCGTCGATGCCGGTCGCGACGACCGATACGCGAATCTTGCCTTCCAGCCCTTCGTTGAAAGCGCTGCCCCAGATGATGTTCGCATCGGGATCGACAAGCTCGCGAATATGGTTCGCGGCCTCGTCGACCTCCATCAGGCGCATGTCTTCGCCGCCGGTAATCGAGATGATGACGCCCTTCGCGCCCGCCATCGACACGCCGTCGAGCAGCGGGTTGGCGATCGCCTTTTGCGCGGCTTCGAGCGCGCGGCCGTCGCCTTCGGCTTCGCCGGTGCCCATCATCGCCTTGCCCATTTCGCGCATCACGCTGCGCACGTCGGCAAAGTCGAGGTTGATGAGGCCGGGCATGACCATCAGGTCGGTGATACCGCGCACGCCCTGCTGGAGCACTTCATCCGCCATGGTGAAGGCTTCCTTGAAGGTCGTGTTCGGGTTGGCGACCAGAAAGAGATTCTGGTTGGGAATGACGATCAGCGTGTCGACATGGTCCTGAAGCTCGGCAATGCCGGCTTCGGCCGACCGCATGCGGCGGTTGCCCTCGAAGGTGAAGGGCTTGGTCACGACGCCGACGGTCAGAATGCCGCGGTCGCGGGCCGCCTTGGCAATGACCGGAGCCGCGCCGGTTCCGGTGCCGCCGCCCATGCCAGCCGCGACGAAGCACATGTGCGCGCCGTTCAGCGCCTCTTCGACCTGCGCGATGCTTTCCTCGGCCGCCGCCCGGCCGACTTCGGGACGCGAACCCGCACCCAGACCCTGGGTGATCTGCGTTCCGAGCTGGATGCGACGCTCTGCCGGCGAGGCGTTGAGCGCCTGCGCGTCGGTGTTGGCGACGACGAAATCGACGCCCTCGACCTTCGCCGCGATCATGTTCGCGATGGCATTGCCCCCCGCGCCGCCGACGCCGATCACGGCGATACGCGGCTTCAGTTCATCGACCTGCGGCGGGCCAATATTGATGCTCATCAACCAATCTCCCTGTAGCGGCGGACCAACGCCGCTTCCCTCACCTTGCGACCCATTCGGGCGGTAGTCCGGCCGCCCGTCATTGATTTATCGCATTGCACTATTGTGACGCCGGAATCACCCAAAAAATTAACCTTTCGCGCAGCCGCGCGTCAGAAACTGCTCTTCAGCGCGGTGATAAGTCGGTTGATGATCGACGACCCCTTGGGACGGTACACATCCTGCGCCATCGTGGGCAGGTCGCGCAGATCCACGGGATCGGATGCGGCATAAAGAACCAGACCGGCAAGCGTCGCGAAAGCCGGTCCCGAATGGGCATCGGGCAAGCCGTGCAAGCCGCGCGGTCGCCCGACGCGCGCCGCCCGGCCGAGTGCGATCTGGGTATAATCGGCGATGCCTTTCAGATCGGCGCCGCCGCCGACGAGCACGACCTGACGGCCGATCGGGCCGACGAAGTGAAGATCCTTCAGCGTCCGTCCGATGTCGCCCATCATCTGGTCGAGCCGCTGACGGATGACCGAGATCAGCTGCGCGCGCGTGATGCGCGGCGCATCGCTGCCCGCGGGCGCGCCGGGATCGAGTTCGATCAAATCATTGTTGTCGCGCGGGCTGGCCGAGGCCGAGCCGTAGAAGCTCTGCAGCCGCTGCGCCTGGCTGCGCCGGATACCGAAGGCCGAGGCGATGTCGTCGGTGATGTCGCTTGCCCCGAACGGCAGCGAAACCATCTCGACGAGCATTCCGCCTGCATAGAGCGACACCGTCGTCACCGCCGCGCCGAGCTCGACAAGCGCCACGCCAAGATCGCGTTCCTCTTCCGACAGGCAGGCGAGCCCCGCCGCGATCGGCGAGGCGACCACCGCATTGACATCGAGATGCGCCTGCCGCACCGCGGCTTCCAGATTTCGTACCGGGGCGCCGTCGGCCATAATGATGTGGATGTCGACGCCCAGCCGGTCGGCGTGCAGCCCGATCGGATTCTTGACGCCGGTCAGCCCGTCGAGCGTGTAGAGCGCCGGCTGCGCGTGCAGGATCATCCGCCCTTCGGGATCGATCCCCGCGCGCCCGGCTGCGAGCAGATCGTCAATATCTTCCTGTTCGATGCGGTGACCGCCCAATTCGCTCTCGATCG
Organism: Sphingopyxis terrae subsp. terrae NBRC 15098; assembly: GCF_001598815.1. Classification (GTDB taxonomy): domain Bacteria; phylum Pseudomonadota; class Alphaproteobacteria; order Sphingomonadales; family Sphingomonadaceae; genus Sphingopyxis; species Sphingopyxis terrae. The sequence goes on from NZ_BCZQ01000021.1 coordinate 49,785, forward strand.
GGGCGACGTCGCTCAAGAGGCTGCCCGCCGAGAAGCTGACCCAGACATCGTCGATATTGAGACCCGCGATACGCTCGGCCTGTTCGATCGCCTCGCGCACGATATGCTCGGTCTGCTCCATGTCGGCGACATAGCCGCGCTGGACGCCGCGGCTTTCGCGCTGGCCGGTGCCGAGCACGTGCAACTGCCCGTCGGCGGTCTGGCCCGCGATGAGCGCACAGACCTTCCACGACCCGACATCGAGCGCGGTGATAATCTTTTCGATGCGCGGCGGCGCCATCGCTTCTATCCCTCGTTCGCCTGACCCGCCGACACCGCGTCGGCGGCGGCACGCGCGTCGTCGATCTTCGACGGCGCCACCTGCCCTTCGTGCGGCATGCGTAGCACGAAACGGCTGGGATCGCGCATGTCGAAACGCAGGATACCGCGGCCAAGGAGGCGGTTTGCCCCGTCCATGTGGGCGAATTTCGCGAGCGCCGCCTTCGCTTCGGCATCGCCTTCGGGCAGCGACAGCGTTTCGCCGCTGCGGAAGCGCAGATCCCAGCGGCGGTTGCCGACCCAGGTCGCGCCCGCGAGCAGTTCCTTGAGCGAACTGGCCTCGGCGAGCAGCGCGTCGAGATCCTGCGCGCGCCGGTTGGCATTGGGGCCGATGACGAGCGGCAGGTCGGGCATGGTCGCGACCGTCACGGGTTCGAGGACGATCCCGCTGTCGTCGATCAGCGACAATCGGCCATCATTCTGCCAGATCGCCGCCGGGGTGCGCTCGACGATATCGACCACCAGCGTATCGGGCAGGCGGCGCGACACGCGCGCATCCTTGATCCAGCCATACTGCATCAGGTCGCGGCGCACATCGTCAAGCTCGACCGCGGCCATCGAGCGGTCCTTCTGCGCCAGCGCGATATCATAGACCTTCAGCCGGTCGATGCGATCGGCACCGACCACTTCGACCTTCTTTACCTGAAATCCGGCGCGCCCGACCGCCTGCGCCCACTCTTCGTGGATTTTCGCGGTCACGCCCGTCACCTCCGCACCGAGCACCAGCACGCCCGCCAGGCCGATACCGATCGTCCAGTTGGCGACGCGCTGAAGCTGCGCCGGGCTGATCGGCAAGGCGTTGATGACCATGTTGAGGCGCGACTGCTTGACCGACCGGCGCCTTTTGGGCGCGCGCGACGGACGGCGCGGCGGCGCCTTCGCGCGTTTGATCCTGGTGCTGCTCATGCTCCGCTGCTCATGCCAATGCTTCCCCCACGATGCGTTCGACGAGTTCGGCATAGTCCATGCCGATGGCGCGCGCCTGTTCCGGCACGAGGCTGAGCGGTGTCATCCCCGGCTGCGTATTGACCTCGAGCAGGAAAATACCCGCAAGCCCATGCTCGTCGTCCCAGCGAAAATCGGAACGCGACGCGCCCTTGCAGCCGAGCAGGCGATGCGCCTCGACCGCCAGATGCTTCATCCGCTGCGCAACGTCGGCGGGGACATCGGCAGGACAGACATGTTCGGTCAGACCGTCAGTATATTTGGCGTCATAGTCGTAGAATCCCGACTTCACGCGCAGTTCGGTGACACCGAGCGCCTCATCGCCGAGTACCGCGACCGTCAGTTCGCGCCCCTTGATGAAGGGCTCGGCGAGCAGCCGGTCGAACTCCTGCCACGGCCCCACCGCTTCGCGCGCAATCGGGTTGCCGTAGTTGCTGTCGTCCTTGACGATCGCGACGCCGACCGACGACCCTTCGTTGACGGGTTTCAGGACATAGGGGCGCGGCAGGGGATCGGCTGAAAACAGATTTTCGCTGTCGACCATCGTCCCCGTCGGCATGGGAATACCATGCGGCACCAGCGCCTGTTTCGTCAATTCCTTGTCGATCGCGATAACCGACGTGACGAGCCCGCTGTGGGTGTATTTGAGGCCCATGAGGTCGAGCATGCCCTGCACGGTGCCGTCTTCGCCCGGAACGCCGTGGAGGGCGTTGAAGACGACATCGGGCCGCGCTTCGGCAAGCCGCAAAGCGACGTCGCGGTCCATGTCGATGCGCGTGACCCTGTGCCCGCGGCTTTCCAGCGCGTCGGCAACGCCCTTGCCGCTCATCAGCGACACTTCGCGTTCAGCGGACCAGCCGCCCATCAGGACGGCGACATGCCACGGACCCCGGCTCACTTCGCCACTCCCACGCGCTGAATCTCCCATTGCAGTTCCACGCCGCTCTTCGCCTTCACCCGGCGGCGGACTTCCTCGCCGAGCGCTTCGATGTCGGCGCTCGTCGCCGCACCGGTGTTGATCAGGAAATTGGTATGCTTCTCGCTCACCTGCGCGCCGCCGATGGCGAAACCGCGGCAACCGGCCTCATCGACAAGCTGCCACGCCTTGTGACCCTCGGGGTTCTTGAAGGTCGATCCGCCGGTCTTCGAACGCAGCGGCTGCGACGCCTCGCGGCTCGCCGAGATACGGTCCATTTCGGCCTGGATCGCGGCGGGCTCACCCGGATGCCCGCGAAAGGTCGCGCCGATCACGATAGCACCCTCGGGCAATTCGCTGTGGCGATAGGTGTAGCCCAGATCGGCAAGCGGCAAGGTCCGGCGCTCGCCCGAGCGCAAGACGATGTCGGCTTCGACCAATATGTCCTTGACCTCGCTGCCATAGGCGCCGCCGTTCATCCGCACGAAGCCGCCAACGGTGCCGGGGATCGACCGCAGGAACTCCATCCCCGCGATTCCTGCGTCGCGCGCGGTCGACGAGACGAGGATGCCCGAGGCACCGCCTCCGCAGCGCAAGCTGGTCGCGTCGACGGCTTCGACCTTAGCAAAGGCCTTGCCGAGCCGGACGACGACGCCCGGAAAGCCGCCGTCGCGAACGATGAGGTTCGAGCCAAGGCCGAGTGCCATCACCGGAATCGCGGGATCGAGGTCGCGCAGGAAACCGGCAAGATCATCGGCGTCCTTCGGCTCGAACAGCCAGTCGGCAGGACCGCCTGACTTGAACCAGACGAGCGGCGCCAGCGGCGCCTTTGCGGTTAGCTTGCCGCGGACCGCCGGAAGCGTATCTGCGGTGCTCATACCGCCTCCACCGCGCTCGCCAGCCCCGCCGCCATCTTGGTGATGTCGCCTGCGCCGAGGCAGATGATCATGTCGTCCGCGCCGAGCGTTCCGGTGCGGATCGCGTCGGCGATCGTTGCAGCAAGCGCACCGGCGTCGGCAACGGTCGACGCATGGCGATGGCCGCGGTCGCGCAGCCCCTGCGCCAGCGCATCCGACGACACGCCCTCGATCGGGCTTTCGCCCGCTGCATAAACGGGCAGGGCGAGCACCATGTCGGCGTCGTTAAACGCCTGCTGGAAATCGTCCATATGGTCGCGCAGGCGGGTAAAGCGATGCGGCTGGACGACGGCAACGACGCGTCCCGCCCCGGCGCCCTCGCGCGCGGCCGAAAGCACGGCCCGGATTTCGACCGGATGATGGGCGTAATCGTCGATCACCGTCACGACGCCAGCACCGGCCGCAATCTCGCCGACCTTGGTGAAGCGACGCTTCACCCCGGCGAAGCCGTTGAAGCCCGACGCGATCTTTTCGTCGCTGACGCCCATGTGCAGCGCCACCGCAATCGCGGCGAGCGCATTCTGGACATTGTGGCGCCCCGACATCGGCAAATGAATGCCCCCTATCGTCCGGCTATTCCCATCGCGGTCGCGCACGACGACGTCGAAGCGGTTGCCATCAGGCCCCGGCGTCACATTGGTGCCGCGCACGTCGGCCTGCGCCGAAAAGCCATAGGTGACGATGCGGCGGTCGCGGATGCGCGGGATGATCGCCTGCACCTCGGGATGGTCGAGGCAGAGCATCGCGGCACCATAGAAGGGCACATTCTCGATAAACTCGACGAAGGCGTCCTTGATCGCGTCGAAACTGCCGTAGTGATCGAGATGTTCGGGATCGATGTTGGTGACGACCGCGATCGTCCCGTCGAGGCGCAGGAAGCTGCCATCGCTCTCGTCGGCCTCGACCACCATCCAGTCGCTGGCACCGAGCCGCGCGTTCGAGCCGTAATTGTTGATGATGCCGCCGTTGATGACGGTCGGGTCGATCCCGCCCGCATCGAGCAAGGCGGCAACCAGGCTGGTCGTCGTGGTCTTGCCGTGCGTGCCCGCGATCGCGACGGTGGATTTGAGGCGCATCAGCTCGGCGAGCATTTCGGCGCGGCGGACGATCGGGATGCGGTGCGCGAGCGCGGCCTCGACCTCGGGGTTGCCGCGCTTCACCGCAGTCGAGGTCACAACCACGGCGACGCCATCGACGTTCGCGGCTTCGTGCCCGATCGCGACTTTGATGCCGCGTTTGCGCAGGCCCTCGACAACATAGCTGTCAGCGATGTCGCTGCCCTGCACCTGATAGCCGAGGTTGTGCATCACCTCTGCGATGCCCGACATGCCGATGCCGCCGATGCCGATGAAGTGGATGATACCTATATCGGTCGCGACGCCGCGCATCAGTTCGCCTCCCGCCGCGCGGCGGCGACACCCGAAGCGGCGCGCTGCGTGCTGGCACCGACGCGGATGACGTCCATCATCGGCGGCGCGGCAAAGCTTTCGACAAGGTCGGCAAGGTCGCGGGTCGCATCGGGCAGGCCGCAGCTCGCCGCCCGATCGGCCGCCTCTTCGAGCGCGCCGGGTTCGAGCGCCATGCGCTGGATATGCTTGGCGAGCGCAGCGGGATTGAAATCGCTCTGCTGGATCGAGATCGCGCCACCCGCCGCGACGAGATCGCCGACATTATAGGTCTGATGATCGTCCATCGCGTGCGGATAGGGCACGAAAACCGCCGGCCTGCCCGCACAGGCCAGTTCGGCGACGGTCGACGCCCCCGCCCGCGCGATGACGAGATGCGCCCAGCGCAGCCGCTCGGGAAAGTCGGTGATATAGGGCGCGCACTCGGCCGCGACCCCGAGCGCGGCATATTTGGCGCGCACCGTTTCGATGTCGGCCTCGCGGCACTGCTGGACGACCTGCAACCGGTCGAGCAGCGCGCGCGGCAGCATGGCGACGGCGGCGGGAACGACGTCGCTCAGCACCGTCGCACCCAGGCTGCCGCCGACAACGAGCAGGCGAACGATGCCGTCCTCGGGCAGCGGCGGATAGCCGTCCTCGCGGATCGCGATAATTTCCTCGCGCACCGGATTGCCGATCAGGTGGCGCTTGTCGGCACAGGCGGGCGGGAAACGGCGGATATGATGGTAGGCGACCGCAATCGCATCGACCCGTCCCGCCATCAGCCGGTTGGTGCGGCCCAGCACGGCATTTTGTTCGTGAATGACGCTGGGCGTCTTGGTCGCGCGCGCGGCGAGCAGGCTGGGCAGCGACGGATAGCCGCCGAAGCCCACAACCACCGCCGGGTCGAAATCGCGGATCAGGTCGATCGCCATCGCGCGCCCCTTGCGGATCGCCAGCGCCGCCTTCACCCAGCCGACGGGACCGCCATGAACGCGCCCGGCAGGCAGAACATGCGTTTCCAGCTCGGCCGGCGCGCCCGGAATCCTGAGGCCGCGGTCGTCGCTGACCAGCGCGACGCGGTGCCCGCGCGCGATCAGTTCGCCCGCCAGCGCATAGGCGGGGAGCATATGACCGCCGGTGCCTCCGGCGGCGAGAAGATAGTGGCGCGTCGCGGTCATGGCCGGGCCGTCATTTCCTGTTCCAGTTGCGGGTCATCGATACCCGCGCCGCATAGGGGTTTCGCCGGGTCAGCGACAAGAGCAAACCCATACCGATCGACAAGGCGATGAACGACGAACCGCCATAGCTGATGAAGGGCAAGGTCATCCCCTTCGACGGAAAGAGCTGGGTATTCACCGCCATGTTGATCGTCGCCTGGCCGCCGAACTGTGCGATCAGACCCGCGACGGCGAGAATGAGGAAGCTGTCCTCTTCGTCGAGCAGCCGCACCAGAACGCGGACGATGATCGCCAGATAAAGGACGGCGATGGCGATGCAGGCGATGATCCCGAATTCTTCGCCGATGACCGAGAAGATATAGTCGGTGTGCGCCTCGGGAAGCTGGAACTTGGCAAGTCCCGCGCCCGGCCCGGTGCCGATCAGCCCGCCGGCGGTCAGCGTCGCATGGGCCTTGTCGACCTGAAAGCTGTCGCCCTCGGCGAACAGCCAGATGTTGATGCGCTGCTGCGCCACCGGGTAGAAGAAATAGGCAAGGACCAGCCCCGCGAGTCCCGTGCCCGCGAGCCCCGCCATGATCCGCATCGACAGGCCGGCGACCATGACGAGAACGAACCATGTCCCCGCGAAGATGATCGTTTGCCCCAGATCGGGCTGGCTCATCAGCAGGATCGCGATGATCCCGGTAAAGACGAAGGACAGCGGCACGACCGGCAGATTCTGATCGTGCAGCCGCAGCGACAATATCCACGCCAGCGACACCGCGAAGAAGGGCTTGAGAAATTCCGACGGCTGGAGGCGGAAGATGCCGCTGCCGATCCAGCGCTGTGCGCCGTTCACCGTCGTGCCGATCAGCGGCACCATGAACAACAGGAAGACGAAGGTAATCGTGCCATAGATGGCAAAGCGCCGCGCCTGCGGTTTGGGCAGCATCGATACCGCGAGCATGACCGGCACGCCGACCATGACCCACATGAGCTGGCGATAGAAATAATAGAGCGGGTCGAGGCTGGCGGTCGCGGTCGACAGCTTCTGCGCGGCGACCGGCGACGCCGCCGCCACGGCGACGAGGCCGATGGCGATCAGCATCGACACCAGCAGCAGCAGCACGCGGTCGATTTCCCAGAACCAAAGGCCCAGCGGCGTGCGGTCGGCGCGGCTGAGGCGCGGGCCGCGGCGCTTCGTCGTCCGCGTCGTCGCGATGACGGGCCGTTCCGTGGTCGCATCCATATTGTCCGCCCCCCCGTTCATATCGTCATCCATTCCCCAACGCCCGCACCAGTTCGCGGAAGCGATCGCCGCGCTGTTCATAATCCGTGAACTGATCGAACGAAGCGCAGGCGGGCGACAGCAACACGATGTCGCCGGGCGCCGCAGCAGTAGCGGCGGCGGCGACCGCAGCGGCCAGATCACCCGATCTTTCGACGGGCAGCGCGTCGCCGATCTCGGCCGCGAAAGGCTCCATCGCCTCGCCGATCAGATAGGCGCGCTTGACGTGGCCGAACCAAGGGCGACAGGCGGTCAGCCCGTCGCCCTTGGCCTGCCCCCCGGCAATCCAGTGGACACGCTGGTCCGGCGCCGGCGGGAAGGCCGCCAGCGCCGGTGCAGCGGAAGCCGCGTTGGTCGCCTTGCTGTCGTTGAACCAGCGGACGCCAGCGACTTCGCCGACCAATTCCATACGGTGCGGGAGCGCGCGATAGCTCGCGAGACCGCGCTCGATCTGTTCGTCGTTCAGCCCCAGCACGCGGCATACCGCGATCGCGCACACGGCATTCTGCGCATTGTGCGGTCCCTGCAGCGCGGGCCAGCGCGCCTGATCGGCGGGATCGATGTCCTTCGCCGAAACGCGGTGGAGCCGGTGATTGATGCGCCCCGCGATCATCCGCGACGGGTCATCGTCGACCGCGACGATCGCGACCTGATCGCGGTGCTGGAGCGCGAACAGCCGCTCCTTCGACGCGGCATAGCCGGCGAAACCGTCATAACGGTCGAGGTGATCGGGGCTGATGTTGGTCAGCACGGCGACATCGCACGCCAGGCTGTGCGCAAGGTCGATCTGATAGCTCGACAGTTCGAGCACATAGACGCCGTTTTCGGGGAGCGGATCGCGCGCAAGGATCGGCAGGCCGATGTTGCCGCCCATCAGCGTCGGGACGCCCGCGCTTTCCAGCATGTGGGTTACGAGCGCGGTCACCGTCGATTTGCCATTGGTACCCGTAATGCCGACGATGCGGTGCGGCGGCAGATCGGCCGCGGCCTCGGCAAACAGTTCGATGTCGCCAAGGATCGGCACGCCGGCTTCGCGCGCATGATCGGCGATCGGATGGCGGTTGAGCGGCACGCCCGGCGACACGACGACGCCGGCAAAGCCGACAAGGTCGATCGCCATAGGATTGCCGATGTCGGCGCCGAGCGCCATCGCAGCATCGCGCGCCGCCTCGCGTTCGTCCCAAGCGGTCACGCCTGCCCCGCTGGCGATCAGCGCCTCGCAGGTCGCCAGCCCCGAGCGCGCCAGTCCCAGCACCGCATAGCGGCGACCGGCAAAGGCGCGCGCGGTGATCACCGCAGCTTGAGCGTCGCGAGTCCCGCGAGCGCGAGGACGATCGAGACGATCCAGAAACGGACGACGACGGTGGATTCGGGCCAGCCCAATTGTTCGAAATGATGGTGGATCGGCGCCATACGGAAGATGCGTTTGCCGGTCCGTTTGTACCAGAAGACCTGGATGATCACCGACAAAGCCTCGACGACGAACAGCCCGCCGACCAGCACCAGCACCAGTTCGTGCTGCGCCGTCACCGCAATCGTCGCTAGCGCGCCGCCGAGCGCCAGACTGCCCGTATCGCCCATGAAGACAGCCGCGGGGGGCGCATTGAACCACAGAAAGGCAAGGCAGGCGCCGATAATGGCAGCGGCGAAGATCGCGAGTTCACCCGCGCCCGGCACATGCGGAATGCCGAGGTAACCGGCAAATTTCACGTTACCGGACAAATAGACGATGACGAGGAAAGCAAGGCTGGCGATCATCACCGGAAAGGTCGCGAGCCCGTCGAGCCCGTCGGTCAGGTTCACAGCATTGCCGAATCCGACGATCAGCACCATCGCGAAGACATAATAGAGCGGCCCCAGGGGAATATAGACTTCGCTGAAAAAGGGCAGATAAAGGTCAGTGCCGGTCCGCGATACGATCAGCAGCACCGCGATGCCCGCGATCACGAATTCGACGAGCAAACGCACGCGCCCCGGAATCCCGCGATGGCTCGACTTGGTCACCTTGTCGAGATCGTCGAGAAAGCCGACCAGCGCGAACCCGCCGGTGACGAAGATGCAGGCCCAGACGAAGCGGTTGGACAAATCCATCCACAGCAGCGCCGAAATCATTAGCGAGATCAGGATCATCAGCCCGCCCATCGTCGGCGTGCCCTTTTTCGCAAGGTGGCTCTGCGGTCCGTCCTCGCGGATCGGCTGCCCCTTCCCCTGCCGCATCCGCAGCATGAGGATGAAGCGCGGCCCGATCCACAGACCGATGATCAGCGCCGTCGCAACCGCGGCGCCCGAGCGGAAGCTCAGATAGCGGATGAGGTTCAGAACCCCCGGAAAGCCAAGCCATTCCGCCAGCCAATATAGCATCAATAATCCCCATTGGTCAGCGCGGTCACGACATGCGACAGTCCCACGCTGTTCGATCCCTTGACCAGCACCGTATCGCCGGGCCGGATCAAGGCCCCCAGCCGCCCTACCGCGGCCGAGTGGTCGGCCACATGCTCGAAATCGATCCGCCCCTCAAGCGCTTTGGCGAGCGGCGCCATCTCTTCGCCGACAAGCAGGGCGAACTGCACACCTGCTGCGACGAGCGGAGCGGCCAGACCGGCGTGATAGGCCTCGCCGCCATCGCCAAGCTCCTTCATCGCGCCCAGAATCGCGACCCTGCGCGCGCCGGATTCGCTGCCGAGCTGGCCGATGGTCGCGGCCATTGATGCGGGATTGGCGTTATAGCTTTCGTCGATGACGAGGATCGAACCGCCCGGCACCTCGACGCGGGTGCGTGCGCCGCGACCCGCAAGACCGCCCATCTCGGCGAAGGCCAGGCCCGCGGCGGGCAGGTCACCGCCAACTGCCTTGACCGCAGCTAGCACTGCCATCGCATTGGCGACCCAATGCGCGCCGCCCTGCGCGATGGTAAAGCAGAGCAGCGCGTCCTGCACCTGCGCCGTCACAAGCGATCCGCCCTGCCCGTCGGGCAGCCAGTCAACCGCGCGCACGTCTGCGCCTTCGCCCAGCCCGAAGCTGACGACATGCGCCGCATGCTGTTCGGCCTTGGCGCGCAGCCGCGCGTAATGCGGGCTGTCGAAGGGGACGATTGCAGTGCCGCCGGGTTCCAGCCCTTCGAATATCTCGCCCTTCGCGTCGGCGATGGCTTCCTCGCTGCCGAAAAATTCCATGTGCGCGGGCGCGATGGTGGTCACGATGGCGACATGGGGGCGCACCATCCGTGTCAGCGCCGCCAGCTCGCCCGCATGGTTCATCCCCATTTCGAAGATGCCGAAATCGGCGGTCGAGGGCATGCGCGCCAGGCTCAAGGGGACGCCGACATGGTTGTTGTAGCTTTTGACCGAACGGTGCGCCTTGCCGGGGCGAAAGCGGTCGAGCGCCGCGAACAGCGCCTCCTTGGTCCCCGTCTTGCCCGCCGAGCCGGTGACGCCGATGATCCGCCCGTGGCTGCGCGCGCGCGACGCGGTGCCGAGCGCGTTCAACGCGGCGGCGCTGTCGGCCACGCGGATGTGCGGAAAGTCGATATCGCTTTCGCAGATGATACCCGCCGCGCCGGCGGCGATCGCCTTGTCGATGAACTTATGGCCGTCGGTCGCCTCGCCCTTCATCGCGATGAACAGGTCGCCCTTCGTGACTTCGCGCGAATCAAAGGCAACGCCCTGCACCGTGAAATCGGCGCTGGCGGTGCCGCCGCACGCCGCCGCGATCGCGCGTGCGGTCCACAGCGGGGTCATGCCGCCACCTCGCGCGCGACGCTGACATCGTCGAAGGGGATGACGCGCAGCGCGTCGCCGCGGCCGACGATCTGCCCCTGTTCATGCCCCTTGCCCGCGACGCAGATAATGTCGTCGGCGCGCGCCATCTCGATCGCAGCAGCAATCGCGGCGCGGCGGTCGCCGATCACTTGCGCGCCGGGCGCGCCTTCGGCGATGGCGGCGCGGATCGACGCGGGATCTTCGCCGCGCGGATTGTCGTCGGTGATGATCGCAATATCGGCCTTGGCCGCGGCGATCCGGCCCATTTCCGGGCGCTTAGCCTGATCGCGGTCACCGCCGGCGCCGAACACCAGGATCAACCGCCCCGTGGCGTGCGGCCGCAACGCATCGAGCGCCGCCTCCAGCCCGTCGGGGGTGTGGGCATAGTCGACATAGACGGGGGCGCCCGCGCGCGTGATCGCCGCACGCTCGAGCCGTCCGCGCACCGGCTGGAGCCGCGCCAGATTGGCGAGCGTCTGCGCACCATCGCCGCCGGTCGCGATGACCAGCCCGGCCGCGACCAATGCGTTGGCGGCCTGATAGGCGCCGATCAGCGGCAGGTCGACTTTCTGCGTCAGGGCACCCGCCGCAACGGTCAGCGTCTGTCCAAGCTGCGTCGGCGTGCGCGCCGCGAGGCGCAGCTCCTCACCCTTCGTCCCCACGGTAAACAGGCGCAGTCCGCGCGCGCGCGCCGCCTCCACCACTTTGGGCGAATGGGCATCGTCGGCCCAGACCACCGCGGCTCCGCCGGGTTCGACAACCTCGGTGAATAGCCGCAACTTGGCGGCCAGATAGGCATCCATCGTGCCATGATAGTCGAGGTGATCGTGGCTGAGGTTGGTAAAGGCCGCTGCCTTCACCGGCAGGCCTTCGGTGCGATATTGGTCGAGCCCGTGGCTCGACGCCTCGAAGGCCGCATGGGTTACGCCTTCGGCCGCCAGTCCCGCCATGTTCGACAGAAAGGTCACGATGTCGGGTGTCGTCAGTCCGGTGACGACCCGGTCGGCGCCGGTGGTCACGCCGAGCGTACCGATCGAGGCCGCGTGGAAGCCCGCCATTCGCCAGAGCTGGCGCGTCATCTCGACTGTCGACGTCTTGCCATTGGTGCCCGTGACCGCGACGCAGGTCACTGGAAAGCGGTGAAAGAAGCGCGCCGCAAGCCGCGCGAAGGCACGCCGCGGATTGGCATCGGCGATATGTACCGCGCCCTCGACCACGGCTTCGGGCCGCGCGACGACGGCGACGGCGCCCGCCGCCACCGCGGCGGCAATAAAGTCCTCACCGTTGAATTTTTCGCCGACGAAGGCGCCGAAGACATTGCCCGGCGCGACCTTGCGATGATCGATGGCAAGCCCGGTCACCACCGGCCCCTCCCCATCGACATGGTCGCCGCCGGTCAGCGCCGCGAGCCGCATTATTCGCTTTCCCCGTTCTTCCACAGCAGCGGCGTCAGTTCCGACACGTCGACGTCGCGGCTTTCGTCGGGGAAGACGCCGAGCATCGGTCCCGCGCGCATCACCACCTTCTTGACCACCGGCGCGGCGGTGTAGCCCGCGGTGCGCTGCCCCGAGCTGAAGGCGTTGCCCTTGGGCTCGTCGATCATCACCAGCACCACGTAACGCGGATTGTCCATCGGGAAGACGGCGGAGAAGGTCGATACGAGCGAATGGCGACGATAGCCGCCGGCGCCCGGCTTTTCGGCGCTGCCGGTCTTGCCGCCGACGCGAAAGCCCGGAGCGTCGGCCTGGCGGCCCGTGCCGTCGGACACGATCAGGCGCAGGAGCTGGCGCATCCGCGCGCTCGTCGACGCCTTGAACACGCGGCGCCCCTGCGGCGGCGCCTTGTCGCCCAGCTTCAGGATCGTCGCAGGGCGCCAGATGCCGCCGTTGACCAGCGCGGCATAGGCGCTGGCAAGGTGTAGCGGGGTGACCGCGATGCCGTGGCCGTAGCTGGTCGTCATCGTCGACAGTCGGCCCCATTCGCGCGGCCACAGCGGGAACGCACGCTCCTTGAGTTCGATTTCGGGGCGCTTGTTGAATTCGAGGCTGCGGAACATAGCCTCCATCTTTTCCTTGCCGAGCTGGTCGGCGATCTGCGCGGTGACGATGTTCGAGCTGTGGATGAGCGTTTCGGGGACGTTGAGCCAGCGGTTCATCATGTGCGAATCGCGGATGCGGAAACCGGCGATCGCCAGCGGCTGCGTCGCATCGTAGCGCTTCGCCATGCTCGTCACGACGCCATTGTCGATCGCGGCGCCGATCGAGAGCGGTTTGACGACCGATCCAAGCTCATAGAGATTGTAGGTCACGGCGTTGCGCCGCGTCGTCGGATCGCTGCCCGCCAGCTTGTTGGGATTATAGGTGGGCAGCGACGTCATCGCCATCACTTCGCCCGTGTGGACATCGAGGATGATGCCCGCGCCGCCAATCGCCTCCAGATTGGTGACTGCGTTCGACAATTCGCTTTCAAGCACGCCCTGCACGCGCGCGTCGATCGACAGCGTCAGCGGATCGCCGCGCGTCGCCTTGTCGATCAGCCGCTGGTCGAACGCGCCCTCGACGCCGGTGACGCCATGGCCTTCGGCGTTGGTAAAGCCCAGCACATGCGCCGCGAGCGACATCTGCGGATAGAGGCGCTCCTTTTCGCGCGGATAGTCGAACCCGACATCGCCGATCGCATTCACCGCCGCCACCTGATCCGGCAACGCGCGGCGCCGGATGTAGGTCGGGCGCGGCCCCGTCAGCTTGGCGAGCAGTTCCTCGCGCGTCATGTCGGGAAATATCTTGTGCAGTTCGTCGGCAAGATACTGGCGGTCGTTGAGCAGTTTCGACGGCATCACCCGGATCGAATAGCCGTCGATCGTCCGAGCGAGCGGCACGCCATTGCGATCGACGATATCGGCGCGCGCGGGCACGAAGGCCGTGCTGCTGCTGCCGCGGCCGGCATCGCTGTCGAACAGCGCAAAATAGAGCAGCCGCACCGAAACGAGGAAAAATGCCGCCATGAACAGCAGCATGAGCATCATCAGCCGCTGTTGCGCGGTCAGCAATATCTGCTGCCGCACCCCAGCGGTTCGAACCCGGGTCGGACGGACGACCAGCGTGTTCATTGGCCCGATTTGCCCTCCTTCGCTTCACGCGCCGCGGCACGCTTGAGGTCGGCGAGAGTCGATTCGGCAAGGAGCTGATCCTCGATCATCTTGAGCTGTTCGCGGCGACGCGTCGGCGCCAGGCGCGGCGCGCTGTCGCTGCGCACCGGCGTTTCCGCCTGCGCCAGCACGACGGGCTTTTCGGCCGCGGGCTTCGCCTCCGCCTTGACCGGCGTTGCGGCGGGTTCGGGCGTTCCGACGGGGCTGACCATCGCCATCAGCACCGGCGCGACTTCATTGGCGCCGCGAGCGCGCGGCAGACCATCGAGCGAGGCAAGCTGGCGCTCGCTCGACAGATATTGCGAGGCATCCGGCGCTGAGTAGCCGAAGCTGTCGGCGTTCCACTGTTCGAGCTGGCGCATCGAGGCGCGCACCGCGAGTTCGGATTCGAGGTAGCGGATATTGTCGCGCGTGCGCTCGATCTGATGATTTATGCGCGCGAGTTCGCTGCGCGTCGCGGCGACCTTCAACGAGACCGGATAAAGCATCATCGCGAAGATGAGCACGAGCAGCACCAGGCCGATCCCCTGAAGCTTGCGGGCCGCCATCAGCATGAGATTGCCTCCTTCGTCGTCAATTGGGTCGGCCAGGCCGGGGCTGCGGTGCGCACCGCGCTGCGCAGCGTCGCGGAGCGCGCGCGCGGGTTGCGCGCCTCTTCGGCCTTGCCGGGGCGCACCTTGCGCGCCGGCGGCTGAAAGGTGGCGGCCCGCGCCGCTCCGATCGGCGCGGGCCGGTGGCGCGAGCCGGCGGCGTCACCGCCGCTACGCTCGCGCAGAAAGTTCTTCACGATCCGGTCTTCGGTGCTGTGGAAGCTGACCACTGCAAGCCGGCCGCCGGGGCGCAGGATGCGCTCTGCCGCGGCGAGCCCCTGCATCAGTTCGTCGAGTTCGCCGTTGATGTGGATGCGGATCGCCTGAAAGCTCTTCGTCGCCGGATCCTTGGGCGCGCCCGGCGGATGGCGCAGCGCCTTGCGGATCACCGTCGCCAGTTCGCCGGTGCGCGACAGCGGGCGCGCAGCGACGATTGCCCGCGCGACGCGGCGCGACTGACGTTCGTCGCCATAATGGTACAGCACGTCGGCGATCTCGGCCTCGTCGGCGCGATTGAGCCATTCGGCGGCAGTCTCGCCCTCCTGCGCCATGCGCATGTCGAGCGGGCCGTCCTTCTGGAACGAGAAGCCGCGCGCATCGCGGTCGAGCTGCATCGACGAAACGCCGATGTCGAAGGTGATGCCGTCAACCGCGTCGATGCCCCGTTCGGCGAGCAGGCGGTCGATTTCGCCGAAGCGGCCGTGGATCAGCATCAGCTTGCCGTCGGCTTCGGCGACGAGCGCCTGCCCCTCGGCAATCGCGTCGGGGTCGCGGTCGCACGCGATCACCTCGGCCCCCGCGGCGAGCATCGCGCGCGTGTAGCCGCCGGCCCCGAAGGTCGCGTCGACATGCCGCTCGCCCGGAGCGATGGCGAGGGCGGCGATGACTTCTTCGCGGAGGACCGGATCGTGGCGGGGATCCCGAGGCAGGTCGGGGGAAAGATCGGTCACTTGCGCCCCTTCCCCTTCGTCTCTTCCCAGGCTTTGGCCAATCGCTGGAGCACCGGATCGGCATCGACGCAGTCGGCGAGCGTCGGCAGCCACCAGACTTCGAACCGGCGGCCCGACCCGACAAAGGCGGTCGCGCCGGCATCGCCGACGCGGTCGCGCGCGGTAAAATTGGGAAGGAAGCGCCCGCTGTCGTCGAGCGTATAGGCTTCGGTATAGCTGAACCGCTTCTTGAACGCCTCGTCCTCGTCGAAATCGAGGTTGCGGGCGAGCGCGGTGTCGCGGTCGCGCTCGATTTCGTCGGTCAGGCGATCATATTGATCCTGGCCATAGGCGACCAGGCAAGGCAGCTTTTCATGGAAACCAACCCAAAGCACGCGCTGGCCGTCCGCATTGAGGGGCACATTGTTGCGGAACTGCGAGGGGACGGCGATGCGTCCCTTGCCATCGATCGCGGCGAAGTTGGTACCCGAATACCGGCCGGGCGTCACAACTGCCATCGCTGAAGCCCCCCGTTTCGCGCCTCCGGGCAAAACTTCCCCGTCCGCGAGAATCGCAGGATTTCGCGCCAAAAGACTCGGGTGGAGATTGCCCCTCTCCGATTCCTGAGTACCAAGAGTCGATTAGGGTGAAAAGGGGTATTTTAGGGTAAAACAGGGTGATTACGCCCCAAATGGTCAAAAATGCGCTCAATTGATGAAGCAAAGCGGGGTCCGGCGCCGAAACGCCAGCCGCGGGAAGCAGAAATTCGGGGTGTAATTGGCTTGCGACCTCTCAGTCGGCGGCGGCGCCTATCCAGAGCGGGCGCAACCAGCCGCGCGCGGCGCCTCCGCGCAAGCGCGCGTCCAGCCACTCCATCGTGTCGGCCCTGCGCAGATGCGCCGCCCAGCGGGGTTGCGGCTGCCACAGCGGGGCGAACAGCATATCGGCGTCGCCTACCAGCCACGCATCGCCCTGTCCGATCCGGCAATGGAGCAGATGACCGCCCGCGATCCGCATGCAAGCAGGCGGCGCCTGCGTGAAGCGGCCGGCGCTGAACAGCCGCAGGTGGGCGCCGCCGACGTCGACGGCGATCGGCCTTGTCTCGGCATTGGGCGCCGCAGCAAGTGTGATGCCCCAATGGTCGAGCAGCGGGGTGAGCAGACTCGTCACCGGCGGATTGCGCGGGTCGCCAAGCGGGTGGCGCGGCGGCCAGTTCGAAAGCGCATCGGCGAGGATCACCGCGCGCCCGCCGCCGCGCACAAAGGCGTCGATCGCGACAAGATCGCGCGGTGCAAGCGCGGGGGGATGCGCGAGCAACAGGGCATCGCCGCGCGCGAGCGGGTGATCGGCAAGACTGTCGACGAGCCGCAGCGGCCCGCCGCGTGCAATCCGGTCGAGCGCAGGGTCGTCGCGGGCGCCCTCGGCAAGCATCGCGGCCAGATCGCCGCCCGACCAGCGCAGCGGCAGGCTTGTCATCATCGTCACCGGCACGGCGCGCGGCGCCGGAGCGCGATAGGCGATCTCCAACAGCCCGTGTGCGGCGGCAAACCAGCCAAGGATCGCGGCGGCAATCAGCAGCACGCGAAAAAGCCCGCGCGGCCGCGCGGCCTGGACCATGCGGTCGGCCCCAACTGCCACCACGCTCCCGCAACCCGCGCTCAGCACGAGTTGCAGCCAGGGGAATGCGCCCGCGAGCCAGGCCGCAAGCAGCGCCTGCCCGATCAGCGTCAACGCAATCGCGACGATGAAGATGGCGCGGCGCTCAGTCCCGGAGGCGCGCCGCGCCGTCCACGCCAATCCAGCCAGCGGCAGCGGCCATAGGGGCAGCAGCAGCGCGGGATCGATCCGGCCGAGCGCCGCCTGTCCGCCGACGAGCCAGCAGAGCGCCAGTAATGCGGCCGCGGCCAGCGCGCCGCGCAGCAGAGCGCCGGGAGGCGGCAATGTCACTGTTTCGACTGGCGAACGCGCTCGAGTTCAGGATCGGGTTCGAGGTCGGGGACGGCGGGCGCGGTCGGCACCTTCGCCGCGGGGTCGTCATTCTGCTCCTTCGACACCGGCTGCACGCCCAGTTCCTCGAGCGGCGCGCTCGCGGGCTTCTGGTCGGCGCCCGGCACCTTGACCTCTGCCGCTGTATCGGGGTCTGCAGCGGCGCGTTCGCGCGCCCGGTCGCCGATCAGCCCCGCCATCCCGACGAGCAGCAGGACGGTCAGCACCCCGGCAATGCCAATCTGGAGCCGCCGCATCGCATCGTGCGGTGGCGGCGGTGGCGCTTCAGCGGGCGCCGCGGGGTTCGGCGCGATCGCTGGCTTGATCTCGGGCTTGCTGCTCATGCTGCCGCCTCGGCGAGGCCTTTGCTCGCCAGCCATTCGGGATTGTAGAGCGTCGACAGATAGCGAAAGCCGCTGTCGCACAGGATCGTCACGATGCGCTTGCCCGGACCAAGCTCGCGCGCGAGCGCCATCGCGCCCGCGACATTGATCCCCGACGACAGGCCGACGCACAACCCCTCGTCGTCGAGCAGGCTGCGACAGACCGCGAGGCCTTCGGCATCCGAAATGCGGAATTGCGTGTCGATCGGCGCGCCGTCCAGATTGCCGGTGATGCGGTTCTGCCCGATGCCTTCGGCGACGCTCGACCCTTCGGGTTTCAGCTCGCCGCACTTGTAGTAATTATAGAGGCCGGCGCCGTGCGGATCGGTCAGCGCAATGGTGATCCGCTCGTCCTTGGCCTTGAGGCCCAGGCCGGTTCCCGCGATCGTGCCGCCGGTCCCCGCCGCGCAGGTGAAGCCGTCGACGCGCCCCTCCATTTGCTGCCAGATCTCCTCGGCGGTGCCGCAGATATGCGCCTTGCGGTTTGCGATATTGTCGAACTGGTTGGCCCAGATCGCATTGTCGGTTTCTTCGGCGATGCGGCGCGAGGTGTGGACGAAATGGCCGGGGTTGGCAAAGGGCGCCGGCGGCACCAGCACCAGCTCGGCACCAAGCGCGCGGATCGTCGCCATCTTCTCGGCACTCTGATTGTCGGGCATGACAATGATCGTCCGGTAGCCGAGCGCGTTGCCGACAAGCGCCAGCCCGATACCGGTGTTGCCCGCCGTACCCTCGACGATCGTCCCGCCCGGCCGCAGCAGGCCGTTCGCTTCGGCATCGCGGACGATGTAGAGCGCGGCGCGATCCTTCACCGATCCGCCGGGGTTCGCATATTCGCACTTGGCCCAGATTTCGCAGCCCGTGGCTTCGCTGGCGCCCCGCAGCAACACGATCGGCGTGTTGCCGATCAGGTCGAGGCTGTTCTTCGCATTGATCATGTCCTTGATCTAGGCCCGCGCCCCTGCGCCTGCAAGACAGCTTCGCTTGCGGCGCGCATGACCGCGCTTTGTCGACGAACGGGGCACCGGCGCCGACCAACGACGGGGTCCGGTCCCAGCGCGGGGTTGCATCTGTAACAGTATATCATTACTGCGCCCATCGAACTCGTCACGATATAACAGGAAATTGTCGCCATGCGCTTGCTCCCCGCCACCAGCCTGACCCTCGCCCTGCTCCTCACTACCCCCGCTTTCGCGCAGCAGGGCGCCGCCCAGTCGGGCAGCGACGATGATTTTCACACCGACCAGGGCATCGTCGTCACCGCGCCCTATGTCCGTAGCCTCGACATCCTGGGCAATGTGTCGGTGATGCAGGGCGAAAAGCTGGCACAGGATATTCGCGGCCAGATCGGCGACACGCTCGCATCGCAGCCCGGCGTATCGTCGAGCAGCTTCTCGCCCGGCGCGTCGCGCCCGATCCTGCGCGGTTTCTCCGGCGAACGCGCGGCGGTGCTCGTCGACGGCCTCGGCGCGATCGACGCGTCTTCGACGTCGGCCGATCATGCCGTGTCGATCGATCCGCTGACCGCCGATCGTATCGAAATTCTGCGCGGCCCGTCGGTGCTGCTCTTTTCGAGCCAGGCCGTCGGCGGGGCGGTGAACGTCTTCGACCGCCGCATCCCGCGCGCCATCCCCGAAAGCCCCGCCCACATCGATGCGCTCGCCAGCTATGGCACCGCGGCGCAGGACAAGAGCATCGGCGCCTCGATCGACGTGCCGCTCGGCCAGCGCTTCGTCGTCCATGCTGACGGCAATTATCGCGATTCGAACGACGTGCGCGTCGGCGGGTTGATCTATGCGCCTGCACTGCGCGCGCATCTACTCGACCTCGCCGCCGATGCGAGCGCCGGCGGCGACGCCGAGGAAGCGGCGCGGCTGACTGACGCCGCAAACAGCCGCGGCCGTGTGCCGAACAGCCAGAGCACGAGCAAGAGCGCCGGCGTCGGTGCGGCCTTCGTCGACGATGGCGGGTCGCTCGGCATAAGCTTCGGCTATCTCGCGGACGAATATGGCATCCCGCCGCGCGCCGACATCAACGAACTGCCGACGATCAAGGCGCGCCAGTATCGCGTCGATGTGCGCGGCGAGGTCAATCTGGGCGACGGCCTGTTCGACAAATTGCGTATCCGCGGCGCCTATGCCGACTATGCCCACACCGAATTCGACGATGGTCAGCCCGGCACGCGCTTCACCAATCGTGGCATCGAGGCGCGCGCCGAACTCGCCCAGAATGATCGTGGCGGCTGGCGCGGTGCGAGCGGGGTCCAGTACAGCTTCCGCGATTTCGCGGCGATTGGCGACGAAGCCTTTCTTCCCGCCAACGAAACGACGCGCCTCGCCGCCTTCACGCTGCAGGAGCTCGAACGCGGCCCGGTGACGCTCGAAGGCGCGCTGCGTTTCGAAAATTCCAAAGTAGCGGCGAACAGCATCGGCTTCGACCGCTCGTTCGACAGCCTGTCGGGCGCGGCCGGCCTGTCGTATCAGCTCGCCGACGGCCTCAAGGCCAGCGTGTCGGTTTCGCGTAGCGAACGCGCGCCCTCGGCCGAAGAGCTGCTCTCGGACGGGCCGCATGCCGCAACGCTGACCTATGAACGCGGCAACCCCGATTTCGCCAAGGAAACGAGCTGGGGCGGCGAGGCATCGCTCAAGTTCGCCCGCGACGGCTGGTCGATGGGGCTGACCGGCTATGCAAGCTGGTTCGACAATTTCATCTATGAAACCGACACCGGCCTGATCGCCGACGACCTGCCGCTGTTCGAATTCCGCCAGAACAAGGCGCGTGTGTGGGGCTTCGAATTTCAGGGCACCGCCCCGCTGGCGCAGGCGGGGGGCTTCAACTTCGTTGCCGACGCGACCGCCGACATGACGCGCGCCAAGATCGTCGACGGTCCCTATGTCCCGCGCATCCCGCCGCTGCGCATCCGGGGCGGGCTCGAAGCGCAGAGCGACCGCGTCGATGCACGCGCCGAGGTCGAATGGACCGACGACCAGACCCGCATCGCGCCGTTCGAGACCGCGACCAAGGGCTTTACGCTGGTCAACGCCTCGCTGACCTGGCGCCCGCTTCCCGACACGAAGAATCTGTCGCTGACGCTGGCAGCCGACAATATCTTCGACGTCGATGCCCGCCGCCATGCGAGCTTCACCAAGGATTATGTGCCGCTTGCCGGCCGCGACATCCGCATTACCGCGCGCGCCAGCTTCTGACCGCGCGCCGAAAAAGAGGGCCGGGTTTCCGTGCGAAACTCGGCCCTCTTTTTTGCCCCTTGACTTCTAGTGGCTCAGAAACTGCTGGCGGCGGTTCCAGTAAATTGAACTGGCCGCGGCATAGGCGCCGACTTTTTCCCATACCGATTGATCGACGCTTTCGACATCGACGCCGGCGGCGGTATAGGCATTAATGATCGTGTTGATCTGATCCTCGGTCATCTCGCTGCTGAGATCCGGGTTGGCCCCCTTCGGCCCGAAGTCGAGCGAGCGATCGACCGGGTCGACCGACAGGCCGGCCTTCCTGATCTGACCTGCGAACCATTCGCGCGACACGCGGGCAAGATTATAGTCGAAATAGACATCCTTGCGATCGGCCGCGATTCCGTTCTTCGTCATACAGTCGGTCGAGAGCGCACCGAACTGTTCGAACAGCGGCCGCGCGGCGTCGCTGTCACTACCCGCCATCGCCGCGCCGATCTGCGCGCGCAGTTCGGGCGATATCGTCTTGGCGACGCAATCGAGCGCGGCGCCGTCCTGTGCCAGCGCGGCGCCGGGCACGCCCGCGAACCCGAGTGCAACCGCCGCTATCCAAATCCTTGTCATTTCTGCTTTCACCCCCTGAAACGCGCCGCTCAGGACAGCATGGCCATGCCGCCGTTCACGTGCAAGGTCTGTCCGGTGACATAGCCCGCTTCTCTCGACGCGAGATAGACAACGGCGGCGGCGATATCGCTCCCCTCGCCCATGCGGCCCGCGGGGATGCGCTGGTTGAGCGCTTCCTTCTGCGCATCGGGCAAATCGTCGGTCATCGCAGTGGCGATGAAACCGGGAGCGACGCAATTGGCAGTGACGCCCCGGCTCGCCAGTTCCTGCGCCAAGGCCTTGGTCATGCCGGTCACGCCCGCCTTCGACGCGGCATAGTTCGCCTGCCCCGGATTGCCGGTGGCTCCGACGACGCTGGTGATCGAGATGATGCGGCCGAAGCGCGCCTTCATCATCGGCTTGGCGGCAGCGCGCGCGAGGCGGAAATTGGCCTCGAGATTGATGCGGATGACGTCCATCCACTCTTCGTCCTTCATCCGCATGATCAGATTGTCGCGCGTCACGCCCGCGTTATTGACGAGGATATCGAGCTGACCAAGCGCCTCGACCGCGGCGGGCACGAGTGCGTCAACCGCCGCGGCATCGCCCAGGTTGCACGGGAGCGCGACATGATCGCCGCCCAGGCTATCGCGAAAGGCATTCAGCTTGTCGGCATTGGAACCCGACACCGCAAGCCGCGCGCCCTGCGCCGCAAGCGCCCGCGCGATCGCGGACCCGATGCCGCCACTGGCGCCGGTAACAAGGGCGGTCATGCCGGTAAGATCAAACATATTATTCTCCTGGAATCGGTATTCAGAGTGTCTTGAGCAATGCCTCGATGTCGTCCATCGATATCACGCTCACCGTCTCCACATCACCCGATGCGCTGCGCTTGACCATCGGGCCGAGCACCTTGCCGCCGAATTCGACGAACTGTGTCACCCCGATTTCTTCCATGGCGCCGACGCTTTCGCGCCAGCGGACACGGCCCGTCACCTGTTCGACGAGCAGGTTGCTGATGGTATCGGCATCGCTCACCGGACTGGCGGTGACGTTCGCGATCACCGGCACCAGCGGCGCCGTCGGCGGGTTGGCTCCCAGCGCCTCGGCCATCGCATCGGCGGCGGGCTGCATCAACGGGCAGTGGAAGGGTGCGGACACCGGCAGCAATACGCCGCGCTTGATGCCATAATTCTTCACCATCGCCACGGCGCGCTCGACTGCGCCCTTGTGGCCCGAGATGACGACCTGCGACGGGTCATTGTCGTTGGCAACCGTGCAGACCTCGCCCTCGGCCGCGGCGTCGGCGAGCTTCTGCGCAGTGTCGATGTCGGCGCCGAGCAGCGCCGCCATTGCGCCGACCCCGACGGGGACCGCCGCCTGCATCGCCTGCCCGCGCGTTTTCAGAAGCCGCGCAGTCGTCGCCAGGTCAAAGGCACCGGCAGCGCACAGCGCGCTATATTCGCCGAGGCTGTGGCCCGCGACATAAGCGGCCTTGCCCGACAGCGTCACGCCGCCGTCCCGTTCGAGCACGCGCAGCGTGGCGATCGCGTTCGCCATGATCGCGGGCTGGGCGTTTTCGGTCAGCGTAAGCTGATCTTCCGGCCCTTCGCTCATCAGCTTGAAAAGATGCTGGCCGAGCGCCTCGTCGACCTCCTGAAACACCTCGCGCGCATGCGCCGACGCCTCGGCGAGCGTCTTGCCCATGCCCACGGCCTGGCTGCCCTGACCCGGAAAGATGAATGCGCGCATGACCTAGCCCCTTCTCGTCGGCCCCGCGAAGACGGGGGGCCGCTGTCGTTTTACACCTTGCCGTCGGACCAGGCCGACGACGGCCCTCGCCTTCGCGGGGGCGACGGAAAGTGCCGCGCCTATTCGCTCACCCCGCGCGATGCAAGCCGAAGGGCACGACCTTGTTGGCGGCGTCATGGCCGATGTCGGCGCGGCCAAGCCAGGAAATGCCGGTGCGCGCGCACCAGTCCTGCGCGATTTCCTCGACCTCCATTCCGAACGGCCGGTCATTTGCGGGAATGTCGCTGACGCGTCCTAGCCGGATGCCCGCCAGACCGCGCGGCGCCAGACAGGTCGTGACATGAAAAAAGGTGCGGTCGAAGGCGTAGAGATATTCGCTCACCTCCTCGACGATCAGCACATGCCCCGAAAGATCTGGCTCGAGCGGGGTGCCGAGCAGCATCGACAACGTCATCAGGTTGAACGCGGCATGGCGCGCGCCGTGGAACAAGCCGGGTTCGCAGGCCGCCGGATCGCGCGCGACGAGCCAGTCGAGCGCCCGCGTCACCGCCGCTTCACCGCCTTCGCGCCGGATGTCGGCGACCATCGGGCCGTGCGCGACATGATCGAAGCCCTCGCGGTACAGGCAGCCGAGCAGATTGCCCTGATCCGAATAGCCGAGATAGGCCTTGTGGCGCGCCGCCTCGCCCATGGCGGGGACGGCATCCTCGGCGATGCGGCAGGCACCATAGCCGCCGCGCGCGAACCAGATCGCGTCGATGTCGGGGCGGTTCGCCATCGCCACCAGCGCTTCGCGCCGCACCGCATCGGCGCCCGCAAAATGCCCGTGAACGACAAAGCATTGCGGATCGAACACCAGTTCGACCTCGGGATAGCCCAGCGCCGCAATGGCCCGCACCGCTTCCGCATCGTCGGGAAGAATGGGGGTGGAGGGGGCAATGATGCCTATGCGCATGACTTGAAATAACCCAACGATCCGTTCGCATCGAGCGAAGTCGAGATGCCCCTCGGCCTTGCGCCAGTTGCAAACCCTTCGCCAACGCCATATCGCGCCGGCATGGCCGAAAACAAATCCTATTTCTTCTGCGGCATCGGCGGATCGGGGATGCTGCCGCTCGCGATGATTGTCGCGGCGCGCGGCGCGGCGGTCGCGGGGTCCGATCGCAGCCGCGATCAGGGTCGCAGCGCCGACAAGTTTCACTGGATCGAAAGCCGCGGCATTGCGCTATTCCCGCAGGATGGCAGCGGCGTTGCCGCCGGGCAGACGCTCGTCGCGTCGGCGGCGGTCGAGGACAGCGTGCCCGACGTCGCGGCGGCAAACCGGCTTGGCCTGCCGCGCCTGACGCGCGCCGAACTCAACGCGGCCCTGTTCAACGAAGCGGGCCGCGCGGTCGGCGTCGGCGGGACGAGCGGCAAGTCGACCGTCACCGGCATGATCGGCTGGATCCTCGATCGCGCGGGCGCCAATCCCACCGTGATGAACGGCGCGGTAATGCGCCATTTCGCCGACGATCAAACCCCCTTCGCTAGCGCACTCGTCGGCGATACCGCGACCTATGTCAGCGAAGTCGACGAAAGCGATGGGTCGATCGCCCTCTACCAGCCCGACGTCGCGGTCGTCACCAACATCAGTCTCGACCACAAGAGCCTTGCCGAACTGCACAGCCTGTTCGGCGATTTCGCGGCCAAGGCGCGCGTTGCCGTGGTCAACGCCGACGATCCCGAATCGGCGCCGCTGCTGGCGGGAGGAAACGTCCTGCGCTTTGGATTTTCGGAGAGCGCCGCGATGCGCGGCAGCGACTTCGAGGCGCTTCCCGACGGGTGCCGCTTCAAGGTCCATTTCGCCGGCGACACCCACGCGGCGGTGCTGCGGATGCCCGGCCGACACAATGCCGCCAATGCGCTCGCCGCAATCGCCGCCGCGCGCGCGCTCAACATTCCGGTCGCCCGCTCGGTCGAGGCGCTCGCCGACTTCGCCGGGCTCGCGCGCCGGTACGAGGTGCTCGGCCAGGCGAACGGCGTCACCGTGATCGACGATTTCGCGCATAATCCCGACAAGGTCGCCGCGACGCTCGCCGCCGTCGCTGAGCTTGCCGGCCGCGCCTTGCTCTTCTTCCAGCCGCACGGCTATGGCCCGCTCCGCCAGATGGGGCGCGAGCTTGCCGCCAGCTTTGCGCGCGGCATGCGTCCCGGTGACCGGCTCTTCGTCTGCGATCCCGTCTATTTCGGCGGCACCGTGGATCGCAGCATCGGAAGCGAAACGCTCGTCGCCGACATCGTCGCGCGCGGCGGCGACGCCGTCCATGTGCCGGTGCGCGCCGATTGCGGTACAACAATGGTTCAGGAATCGGCGCCCGGCGATCGCATCCTGATCCTCGGCGCGCGCGATGATACGCTTACCGAATTCGGGCGTGAATTGCTGGAAAAGCTTGCATAGCGCGCTTGATTAATCCCCGCGAATCTGTATAGGCGCGCTCATTCGGGGCGAGGCCACGTTGCCATCGCCCCGTTTGCTTTGCACCAATACGCAAAGCCGGACGACAGCCGGAGGGGTTTCGCGATTGGCGCGAAATCAGCGATCGGCCAAATCGAAGGACGCAAGCCATGCCGTTTTACGAGCATGTTTTTATCGCGCGTCAGGATCTGAGCCAGGCTCAGGTCGATGCGCTTGCCGAAGGCATCACGAACATCGTGACCGAATTTAAGGGTCAGGTCCACAAGACCGAAACCTGGGGCCTGAAGCAGCTCGCCTACAAGATCGCGAAGAACCGCAAGGGTCATTACGCGATGCTGTCGGTCGAAGCGCCGGGCGAAGCCGTCGCCGAAATCGAACGCCAGGCGGCAATCAACGAAGACATCATCCGCTGGATGACCATCAAGGTCGACGAACTCGAAAAGGGTCCGTCGGTAATGATGCGGAAGCAGGAACGTCGGGGCGGCCGTGGCCGTGACCGCGACGGCGAAGAATAAGGAAAACGACCATGGCACGACCCTTTTTCCGTCGCCGCAAGACCTGCCCCTTCAGCGCGAAGGACGCACCGGTCATCGATTACAAGGACGTCCGCCTGCTCCAGGGTTACCTGTCGGAGCGCGGCAAGATCGTCCCGTCGCGGATCACCGCGGTGTCCACCAAGAAGCAGCGCGAGCTGGCGAAGGCGATCAAGCGCGCCCGTCACATCGGCCTGCTCCCCTACATTGTGAAGTAAGGAGCGCGGACCGATGGAAATCATCCTGCTCGAACGCATCGAGAAACTGGGCGGTATCGGCGACGTCGTCACCGTCAAGAACGGCTTTGCCCGCAACTATCTGCTGCCCAACAACAAGGCCCTGCGCGCGAACGAAGCCAACAAGAAGCTCTTCGAAGCCAACCGCGCGAAGATCGAATCGGACAACGCCGACCGCCGCGCCGCGGCAGAAGGCCGCGCGAAGGACATCGACGGCAAGCAGGTCGTCCTGATCCGTCAGGCGTCGAACACTGGCCAGCTTTACGGTTCGGTTTCGGTGCGAGACATCCTCGACGCGCTGATCGAAGACGGTGCGGCGAACCTGACCAAGGCGATGTTCGAACTCGAACGTCCGATCAAGTCGCTCGGCCTGTTCGACGTCAAGGTGAAGCTGCATCCCGAAGTCGCGGTTACCGTGGGCGTCAACGTCGCCCGCTCGCCGGACGAAGCCGAAATGCAGAAGCAGGGCATCGACGTCATCGCCGCCATGTTCGAAGAAGAACAGGCTGCGGCGGCTGCGGTTGCTCTCGAACCCGACAGCGAAGACGAATTCGACGACGCCACGCCGCCGTCGGACGCTCCGGCCGCAGAAGCGCCGGCCGCTGACGAGGACGAAGACGCTTAACGCATCTTCGGCTCGCACGAAACAAAAGGCCTCGGAACCACGGCGGTTCCGGGGCCTTTTTCGTGCGCGGGCTATTTCGGGAGACCGGCTTTGGGGTGGGAGCCTGCGCCGGGATGACGATGGAAGAAAAGTCGGCCAACCTCCACAATCGGTCGCTGTCCGCCCTCAGCGTTCAAGCATCAACCATCGCATGATACTCCGCTTCCGCAAGGAAGCGTTCGGCGTCGAGTGCGGCCATGCAGCCCATACCCGCCGCGGTGATCGCCTGGCGATACACCTTGTCGGTCACGTCACCCGCCGCGAAGACGCCCGGCACCGCGGTCAGCGACGTGCCCGGCGTCACCGCAAGATAGCCGTCGGCGTCGAGCGGCAGCTTGCCCTTGAACAATTCGGTCGAGGGGCTGTGGCCGATGGCGACGAAGCCGCCGTCGGTGCGCTCGTGGCTCGCCTCGCCCGTTACCGTGTCGATCAGGTCGACTCCAACCAGCCCCGCCGTCCCTTCGCCCGCGACGAAGCGATCGACCTTCTTGTTCCAGAGCACCTTGATCTTCGGATTGGCGTGCAACCGGTCCTGCAGGATCTTTTCGGCGCGCAGGGTGTCGCGACGGTGGATCAGCGTCACGTCGTCGCTATGATTGGTCAGATACAGTGCCTCTTCGACCGCGGTATTGCCGCCGCCGATCACCACCACCTTTTTGCCGCGATAGAAAAATCCGTCGCAGGTCGCGCAGGCCGAAACGCCCTTGCCGCCCAATTCCTGTTCGCCGGGAACGCCCAGCCATTTCGCCTGCGCGCCGGTCGCGATCACCAGCGTTTCGGCGACATAGACGTCGCCGCCGTCGCCGGTCAGGCGGAACGGCCGCTGCGACAGATCGACGTCGACGATGGTGTCCCAGATCATGCTGGCGCCGACATGCGTCGCCTGCGCCGTCATCTGCTCCATCAGCCACGGACCCTGGATGACTTCGGCAAAGCCGGGATAGTTTTCGACGTCGGTGGTGATCGTCAACTGCCCGCCCGGCTGCAACCCCTGCACCACGATCGGCTGCATCCCGGCGCGCGCCGCATAGATGGCGGCCGAAAGCCCCGCGGGGCCGGAACCGAGGATCAGCATCTTGGTGTGGTGCGTGGTGGGCATGACGGTCTTTCGTGGCTGGCGACTATAAAGGAGCACGCTCAGATGGGTGTTGCCAATCGCGCTAGCAAGGGACAGGCTGCACGCCAAGGGGAGAGACGGGAATGGCGAGTTGGTGGGAACGTCATGGAGTGCCGCGGCTGATCAAATGCGCCTGCTCGCAGGGGCAGATCATGAAGGCGCGCAGCAAGGTGGTGCCGGCGGCGGCGGGCGATGTGCTGGAGCTTGGTTGCGGCGGCGGCATCAATATGGAATTTTACGATTGGAACCGGGTGACGCGCTTCACCGGGCTCGATCCGTCGCCCGAACTGCTCGCGATGAGCCGCGCGGCGGCGCAGGCGCGCGGCATCGCGGCGACGATCGAAGGCGGCGTCGGTGAAGCGATGCCCTTCGAGAGCGGCCGATTCGAAACCGTCGTCACCACCTTCACCCTCTGTTCGGTGCACGATCAGGCGGCGGTGCTGGCCGAAATCCGCCGCGTGCTCAAACCGGGCGGAACCGCCTTGTTTCTGGAACATGGCCGCGCCCCCGACGCCGGGGTCGCGCGCTGGCAACGGCGGATCGAGCCCGTCTGGAAACGCATCGGCGGCAATTGCCATCTGACGCGGCCGATCGCCGACGCCTATGCGGGCGCGGGCTTTGCGGTGGAACGGCAGGCGGCACATTATATGCCCAAAACCCCTCGCCCTTTCGGCTGGGTCGAATATGGAACCGCGCGCGCTCCCGCCTGATGACCGGACGCAGCAATTCCTTAATATGGGCCGCCTAGACTTGGGGGTGAAGGATCGGATTCGCGTGCGTCATCAATACCCTCTACCGCTGCATCACAGCTGGCCGCTTTTCGAGCGGGGACATCATTTCGATCTGGGCTGGGTCGACCGGCGATCGATCCGTCCGCCGGGCCGCACGCCAGCGACGGACGACGACGACGCTGCTGCGGTCATGGAGCGCCACGGCGTCGGCAGTTGGACCTGCGACCTTGCCGACGATCATCTTGTCTGGTCCGACACAGTCTATGACATCTTCGGCCTGCCGCGCGGCGTCGAAGTTGCGCGCAGTGATGCCGTCGCGCTCTATCGCGAGGAATCGCGCGCCGCGATGGAAAGACTGCGCGCGTACGCGATTACCCATCGTCGCGGCTTCACCCTTGATGTCGCAATCGAAGCGTCGCGGCGCAAACCACGCTGGGTCCGTCTGATCGCCGCACCGGTTTGTGAGGACGACCGCGTGGTTGCGCTGAACGGCTTCAAATATCTGATCGGCGCGTAGGCCAAGCCGGATTCCCGTTCCGGCATGGCCACGCCCGGTGCCTACCCCCGAAACCCGCTTCATAGACGGGCAATTACCGCCGCCCTTCCCTAACATGTCGGATTAACTTACAGTTTACCATAAGCTGGTGGCGGCGAATCCCCGATTTGCGCCACTGGCACATCCCTTGCTTCGGATGGTGGCGATGCTGAAGAAAATCGGACGGCTGTTTATCATCAAGACCAGGTTCGAGGCCTGCCTGATCATCTATGCGTTGGCGGCGGGTGCCATGGCGCGCGGAACAGCCTATCTCCATGAATTTCCGGGGTACGGCGGCCAGTTGCTGCTCGTCGCGTGCAGCGGCTCGGTATTTCTTGCTGGCGCCAAAATCTTCGACTGCCTGCGCTACGAACAGGCCGAAAGGCGGGCCACCGAGCCACCCGCCGGCTAGGGTCAGGAAACTGGCGAGGCGCTTCCGTCCACGTCCAAAACATGCCAAAGCCATGGGCATGAGCAGGATCAGCGGCCGCCCGGTCATCGGCACCGAACATCTTTATGGCCTCGCACTTCGCACGGCGCGCTGGCGTAAAGGCAGCACCGGGGTGCCGTTGCTGTTCCTCAACGGGATTGGCGCCGACATCGCCGCCGCGGCACCGCTGCTTGCGCAGATACATGGGCGCGAGGTGTGGACGCTCGACATGCCCGGCGTCGGCGGGTCGCCCGACGCAATCCTTCCCTATACCGCCCCGACAATGGCCGCGATCGTGATGGAGATTGCCGAACGCTTCGGTCACCCGCAGCTCGACCTTGCCGGCTTCAGCTGGGGCGGTGCGTTGGCGCAGCAGATCGCGGTGCAATTTCCGGCGCGCATCCGGCGCATGATCCTGATGGCAACGACGCCGAGCGTGGGGGCGCCGGGAATCGGCTGGGCCGCACTGCTCGACGACGACATGCTGGCGAGCGGACTGAAGCTTCCCACCGCAACGCCGCTTGGCCTGGCCTATCAGGCGATGGCGATGGCCGGCTGGACCAGTGCGCCTATGCTGCCGCAGCTCAAGAACATGCCGACGCTGATCCTGATGGGGCGGCGCGACGGCGTCGTGCCGGCGGCGCACGGCCAGGCGATCGCCGACCTGATCGACGGCGCGATACTGGAAGTCGTGCCAGGGTCGCACCTTTTCCCCTTCACCCACGCCGCGAACACGGCGGCGCGGATCAGCGCTTTTCTGGAGCAGCCGGCAGAGGCGACGGCGGAGCAAGCCGCCGCGTAAGGAAATCCGCGATCGTCATCGCGGTGGCGTCGGGCGCTTCCTCCATCGGCAGATGGCCGACATCGTCGAGCAGAACGACCTCCGATCCCGCAATCCGGTCGTGAAAGGTTAGCGCGGCGCTCGGGTTGATCAGCCGGTCCTGCTTGCCGAAAAGGATGAGCGCCGGCACCTTTATCTCGCCGATCCGGTCGGCCATCGCGGGCTCGCTGTCGAGCGTGGCGCGCAGCGCCGTCGCCTCGCGATTGCCCGGAAAGCGGAGCAACTCCCAATAGCGGTCGACCATCGCATCATCGACGATGCCGGTTTTCGCGACCGATTGACGGAGCGACTTTTCGACCAGCGAGCGCGGCGTGATCTGTCCGGCGAGCCAGCGTCCGACCGGATTTTTGAGAAGCCGGAAGCCGAGATTTGATTCGGGCGCCTTTTCGCCTTTTCGCAGCGGCATGCCCGCCGCATCGAGCAACAGGAGCGCATCGACGCGTCCCGGCTCGGCGAGCGCATAGCGCCACGCCACCCAGCCGCCCATCGAATTGCCGCCCAGGATGAAATGATCGAGGCCGAGCTTGGCCGCCACCACATCAACCGCGGCAATCATCCCCGCAGCGCTGTAATCCTTGTCGGGCGTGCCGCCGGTCAGGCCATGCCCCGGCAGATCGAGCGTCACGATCCGGTAATCGCCGCCGAGCCTTTTGACGAGCGGTTCCCACGTCTGGAGGCTGCTGTTCGACCCGTGGAGCAGCACGATGGCGCGGCCGTCGCGCCTGCCCTGATCGCGATAATGGATTCGCTGCCCTGCCGGCCCCGCCGCGAAGCTCGCGTCGGGGCCGCCATATTTGGCGATCATGGCATCGCGGTCGGCGTCGGGCGTGCGCAGCGCAAGGAAGATCGCGGCGATGACGAGCAACACCGCCAGCGGGATGAGCACCCGCTTGCGGCGGAAGAGCGGCCGCCGCGGCGGCAGTGGTTCATATTCGTCGTCGTCGATCATCGTCCGTCCCCTCGACCCGCGCGCAAACCTAGCGTGCCGGGGGCGGGCGTCAACCGACCCGCTTCACCGATCCCTTGTGCGCCCCGACCCCGCCGCGCGGACGAAAGCGACGCTTGCGCTGCGGCTGTGCGCCGTCGCCGGCCGCTGCCTCGCGGCGCGGGCCGCGATGGCCGCCGTCGCGCGAACCGCCCTCGCCATGCCCCTTGCGGCGCTGCGCATCGTCGCGCTGGCGCTGCGGGTCACGACCCTTGCTGCCGGTGTCGCGCGGCGGCTGTGCCGGCTTGGGCAGATTGCGAACCATCTCGCCGAAATTGTCGGGCAGCTTCGCCGGCTCGGCCTTGGTCCGCGTCACGCGTTCGATATCGCGCAGATAGGGGCGCTCGTCAGGCGCGACAAAGCTGATCGCAACACCCTCCGCTCCGGCGCGCGCCGTGCGGCCGATGCGGTGAACATATTGTTCGGGGACGTTCGGGATCTCGAAATTGATCACATGGCTGACCCCCGACACGTCGATGCCGCGCGCCGCAATGTCGGTCGCGACGAGCAAACGGACCTGACCCGAACGGAACGCCTGCAGCGCGGTCGTGCGCTGCGCCTGGCTCTTGTTGCCGTGGATCGCAAAGGCCTCGATGCCCGCGCCCTTTAAATGGCGGACGACGCGATCGGCGCCGTGCTTCGTGCGCGTAAAGATCAGGGCGCGGTCGATGTCCTCGCTACGCAGCACATGGTGGAGAAGCGCCTGCTTTTCCTTCTGCTCGACGAAGGTCACGCGCTGGCGAATCTTTTCGGCAGTCGTCGCCTGCGGCGCGACCGACACGGTGACCGGATCGTTCAGGAACTGATCGGCAAGGCCCGCAATCTCCTTCGGCATCGTCGCCGAGAAGAAGAGATTCTGGCGCCGCGACGGCAGCAGCTTGGCAACACGGCGCAGCGAATGGATGAAGCCCATGTCCATCATCTGGTCGGCTTCATCGAGGACGAAGATTTCGACATCGTCCATGCGCAGCGCGCGCTGATCGATCAGGTCGAGCAGGCGGCCCGGGGTGGCGACGAGAATATCGACTCCCTGCGCAAGGTCACGAATCTGCTTGTTGATCGGCACGCCGCCGAACACGGTCGAAACGCGCAGCTTGGTGAAACGACCATAGTCGCGGCAGCTCTGCGCAATCTGCGCCGCGAGCTCGCGCGTCGGCGCCAGCACCAGCATGCGGCAGCCGCGCGGATTGGCGCGATGCGGATAGGTCAGCAGATGGTGGATCGACGGCAGCGAGAAACCGGCCGTCTTGCCAGTACCCGTCTGCGCGATGCCACACAGATCGCGGCCCTTCATTAGCGGCGGGATCGCCTGCGTCTGGATCGGGGTCGGGGTTGTATAATCCTTGGCGGCAAGCGCGCGATTGATGTCGGCGTGCAGGCCAAAGTCGTTGAAACTTGTCATAACATACTCACAATGGGCGACGCGCGCAGCGCCCGTTCGCATCGAACGGACGGCGCACGGCCGCGGGTTCGAAACGACCCGCGTGAAAGGGTGCCTCAAGGGACAAAGCGCGGTGCCGGCTCGTCCCGCGCTGGCGGCCTTTACGGCGCCTCGGGCGGGAAAATCACGCTGCCGGTGGTTGCGGCGGTGAAGTCCGCCATGCTGCGCTGCACAAGCATATGGCGAATATTACGCGAAATTGCAAGATGATTGCTCGGGCCGGGATTGCCCCCCTCGCCAGTTCGTGCTGATCTTGTTCCTGCAAGACCGAATGAAGGGGAGAGCGGGAGCGCCATGCCGGAAAAGATTATCGTCATCGACGAAGGCACGACATCGACCCGCGCCATGCTTTTCGACGCGAGCGGCACGCCGCTCGGCAGCGCGCAGCGCGAGTTTCGCCAGCATTATCCGGGCCCCGGCCTCGTCGAACATGATGCCGAGGAAATATGGCAGGCGACCCTCGCGTGCACGCGCACGATGATCGACAAGGCCGGTGGCGCGGCCAATATCGCCGCGATCGGCATCACCAACCAGCGCGAAACGATCGTGTTCTGGGACCGGACGACCGGCCGGCCGCTCGCCCCCGCAATCGTGTGGCAGGATCGGCGGACCGCCGCCGATTGCGCGAAGCTCAAGGAGGCCGGGCACGAACCGGCGGTGCAGGCCAAGAGCGGCCTGCTGCTCGATCCCTACTTTTCCGGCAGCAAGATCGGCTGGGCGCTGCGCAACTGGCCGCAGTTGGCCCCGGCGGGCGATCGGCTCGCCGTCGGGACGATCGAATCCTATCTCGTCTATCGCCTGACCGGCGGCGCGCATGTGACCGACGCGACCAATGCCTCACGCACGCTGTTGATGGCGATCGACGGCGACGGGGGCTGGGACGGCGGCCTGTGCGACCTGTTCGGCGTTCCCATGCGACTGCTGCCCGAAATCGTCGATTGCACCGCAACGGTCGGCACCACCGACCCGGAGCTGTTCGGCGGCGCGATCCCGATTGCGGGGATGGCGGGCGACCAACAGGCGGCAACGATCGGCCAGGCCTGTCTGGACCCGGGACAGACCAAGGCAACCTTCGGCACCGGCGCCTTCATCCTGTCGGCGAGCGGCACGGAACGGCCGCATTCGGCCAACCGGCTGCTCGCGACCATATTGGTTCAGGAAAACGGGCGCCGCAGCTATGCGCTCGAAGGATCGGTATTCGTGGCGGGAAGCCTGATAAAGTGGCTCCGTGACGGCCTCGGCCTGCTTGCGAACGCAGGTGAGAGCGAGGCGCTGGCCCGCTCGGTTCCGGATAATGGCGGTGTCTATCTGGTCCCCGCGCTTGCAGGACTGGGTGCACCGCACTGGCGACCCGATGCGCTCGCTGCGATATCGGGGCTGAGTTTCGCGAGTGGCAAGGCGCATGTCGCCCGCGCCGCGCTGGAAGCGCAGGCCTATCAGGCGCATGATCTGAAAGCCGCCTTCGCGGCCGATGGCGTCGATTGGGCCGATCTGCGGATCGACGGCGGCATGGCGGCGAACGACTGGATGGCGCAGGATCTGGCCGATATGCTCGCCTTGATCGTCGAGCGACCCGAATTTGTCGAAAGCACCGCCCTCGGCGCCGCGATGCTGGCTGCCTGTGGCGCCGGACTCTACCCCGACCTCGCCACCGCAGCGGGGACGATGCGCGGGCGTGCGACACGCTTCATCCCGGCGTTGAACGACGCGCAACGCAAAACGCGCCTTGCCGGCTGGCAAAGCGCGCTCGCGAAAATCTTGACCTGATCTTCGCCCCCGACTTCGCGGGGGCGACGTCGATCAGCGCTTGAGGGTAAGGCCACCGAAGCGCTTGTTGAACTTGGCGACCTGGCCGCCCTGATCGAGCAGGCGCTGGTTGCCGCCGGTCCACGCCGGGTGCGCGGTGGGGTCGATTTCGAGCGTCATCACGTCACCTTCGCTGCCCCAGGTCGAGCGCGTCTGATATTCGGTGCCGTCGGTCATCTTGACCGTGATCATGTGATAGGCCGGATGGATGTCTTTTTTCATGTCTTAAGCTCCTGTGCCGCTGGTTTCCGACCAGCGGCGTGAGTCGGTACGATCCCCGCAGGGGGCCGCGAAGCGGCTGCCCCTAACGACGAACGGAAGGAATTGCAACCCGCCGCATGGCCGGGCGGGCGCGTATCATTCAATCGCTCGGCGGATCGGCGATCATTGCGGTGAACTGGCATTCGGTTGCCAGTTGATCGCCCAGCATCGCCCGGCCTTCGAACTTGCAGATGTTCCGCTTGGTCTGCAGGATCGTGACATGCAGGTCGAGCAGATGGCCCGGCTCCACGGGTTTGCGGAACTTAACCCCGTCGATCCCCATGAAATAGACGAGCTTGCCCGATCCCGCGAGGCCCAGTGATTCGATCGCGAGCACCCCGCCCGCCTGCGCCAGCGCCTCGATAATGAGGACACCGGGCATGATCGGCCGGCCGGGGAAATGACCCTGGAAAAAGGGCTCGTTGATCGTGACCGCCTTCACCGCATGGATGCTGATGTCGCGGATCATCGATTCGACGCGGTCGACGAGCAGCATCGGGTAACGATGCGGAAGCAGACTCAGGATCCGGCGGATATCCGCCGGACCCATCGTCTTGTCATCGCTGTCGGTCATGCGCGCTTAGCGGGTGACCGGCGGCGTGCCGCCCGACGCGGCCGGCTGGGTCGCCGCGGCGGCGCGTGCCTGGTCCATCGCCTGCTGGTTCTTCTGCTGCACGAGCTGGCCGGGCTTGTAACCCGCCGGCGGCGTGATCGACACGTTCGGCAGAATGCGGTTAAGTTCGGTAACGACCGCATCGGTGATGTCGGTGCTCGGGTCGCGCGCCAGCACGGCGTCGGGCTGCAGCAGCAGGTCGACCTTCTTGGCGGTCATCGCGGCGCGGATCGCCTCGTTCATGCGAACGCTGATCTGATCCTCAACATAGGCGATCGCGAGGTCGACAGGTTCGCCGATCTTGTTAAGCTCGGCGGAAGCCGACTGGCGCTTGTCCTGCACGGCCTTGGCAGCGGCCTGGAGCGCAGCCTGATTCTGCGGCGTCTTCTTCGCTTCTTCATTATATTTCGCCACCAGCACGTTCAGTTCGGCCTGCAGCGTCTGACCGCGGGTTTCCTGCTGGTCGATCTGCGCCTTGTAGGTCGTCTGGATCTGCTGCGATGCGACAGTGAAGGCGTTCGAACGCGAGGCCGCAACGCGAACGTCGGCGAGCGCGACCGATTTTGCCTGTGCAATGGCCGGAGCCGACAGAAGCGGCGAAACCGAAAGCGCGGCAATGGCGAGCGCCGAAGCGGCAATAATTTTCTTCATCAGAATTGTGTTCCTACATTGAATGAGAAGCGTTTCGTATCGTCACCCTCTTCTTTGCGGAGGGCGTAAGCGAAGTCGATCCGGAAAGGACCAAACGGAGAGTTCCAGTTGACGCCGGCGCCGATCGCCACACGCGGTTTCCAGCTGTCGCCCAGATAGCGTTCCTCGAACGGTGCCAAGGGGACATAACCATTCTCGAGCTCGCAGGTCGAGTAAATCGTGGTGCCGGTCGTCAGTGTCGCGAATTTCGTATCCCCGGTCGAGGCGTTGCGGCACTTGTATTTCGTCAAATTATCTGACGGATCCTTGAAATCGGCAAGCGTAGTCAGCGTCGGCCGCTTCACACCCCAGACCGAACCAAAGTCAAGGAACACCGAAGGCCGAAGTCCCAGCTCCTTCGCGCCGCTCCCGAGCGGGATATCGACTTCGAAGCGCCCCTTATAATAGGCGCGACCACCCAGAGCATCGTCAACACGCGCATTATTCGACGTGTCGAGGATCGGGTTCGCCGGATCAATCACGTTGACATTACCATAGCGCACGACGCGCGGGCCGACGCCGCGGATGTCAAACCCGCGCAATTGCGGTTCGCCGAGGAAAAAGCGGTCCGTCAGGCGCACCTTGTCGCTGTTCGGGCTTGGTGCGCTGCCGAGCGGATAGATGTAACCGCCTTCGGCAGAGATATTCAGAATGAGCTGGCCGCTGAGCCTGAAATGCTTGCTCGCCGTTGCGGTCGTCCGGACATATCGAACACTGCCGCCAAGCCCGGCAAAATCCTGTCCCAGCGTGAAGGACTGACCGCGCGTCGGGCGCAGGCGATTGTCGCGATCGTCATAGGCGATGGTGTAACCGACCAGCGACGTCGTGCGCTTGCCGATCGCGTCGCAAAGATAGCGGCCGGCGATCAGCGGGTCGCAGTTTCCGCCGAAATAATAGAGATTCTTGTCGAGCGTCACATCGTCTAGATTGAGGCTATAACGACCGAACACCGACATGAATTCGGTAAGCGGAACACCCATATTGACCTGGAAGCCCGTCGTAACCTGCTGGAAGGTCGTCTGGCGGTTGTTGTTGATGAAGTTGAACGAGTTGAGGTCACGGCGATAGATGCTGCCGCCGAGCGAGATATTGCGGTCGAACAGATAGGGTTCGGTGAAGCCAAGCTCGACCGACTTCGAATAGCTCGAATAATTGACCGACGCCTGAAGCTGCTGGCCGAGACCGCGGAAGTTGCGCTGGCGGATCGACGCCTGGAGCAGAAAATTCTCGATCGACGAGAAACCGGCCGAAAGCGACAATTCGCCCGTCGGCTTTTCCTCGACATTGGTTTCGAGGATGATGCGATCGGGGGTCGAGCCTTCCTTGCGCTCGATCTCCAACTTGTCCTGGAAATAGCCAAGGCTGTTCAGGCGGTTCTCGGTGCGCTTGACGCCGAAGCTGTTGAAGGCGTCGCCTTCGTTAAGGCGAAACTCGCGGCGCACCACCTTGTCATGCGTCAGCGTGTTGCCGTTGACGTCGATGCGCTCGACATAGGTGCGTGGGCTTTCGCCGACGTCGAAAGTGATCGCCATCGTCCGCGTTTCGGGATCGCGGCGGAATTGGGGATTGATGTCAGCGAAGGCATAGCCGAAGAGGCCGGCGGTTTCGCTCAGGCTTTCCACTGTATCTTCCACAAGCTTGGCGTCGTACCAGTCGCCCGTCTTCATCGGCAGCAGGCGCTTCAGCGTCTCCGGCTTGAAGTCGCGCAGCTGGCTCTTCACGTCGATGTCGCCGAATTTGTAGCGCTCGCCTTCCTCCACCACATAGGTGATGATGAAGTCCTGCTTGTTGCTGGTCAGCTCCGCCACCGCCGAAATCACGCGGAAGTCGGCATAGCCGTGCTGGAGATAGAAGAGGCGCAGCTTCTGCTGGTCATAGGCCAGACGATCGGGATCGTAGGTCGTGTTCGACGACAGGATATTGCCGAGGCTGGCCTGCTTCGTCGCCATTTCGCCGCGCAGTTCGCCGTCGCTGAACTGTTCGTTGCCGATGATGTTGATCTGGCGGACCTTCGACTTCGGCCCTTCGTCGATCTCGAACACCACATCGACGCGGTTCTGATCGAGCTGGACCATCTTGGGGTCGACGGTCGCGGCGAAGCGGCCCTGCCGCTTGTAGAGTTCGATGATGCGCGCGACGTCGGCGCGGACCTTCGAGCGGGTGAAAATCTGACGCGGCGCAAGCTTGATCTCGGGCCGGATCTTGTCTTCCTTCAGCCGCTTGTTGCCTTCGAGGATGACGCGGTTGATGACGGGGTTTTCCGTCACCTGGATCGTCAGCGCGCCATTGTCGTCGCTGATCTGATAATCCTTGAACAATTCGGTCGACGCCAGATCCTTGAGTGCCTGGTCGAGTACCGAACGGTCATAGGGCTGCCCCACGCGCAGGCGCAGATAGGAGAGGATCGTCTGCGCCTCGAGCCGCTGGTTGCCGACGACGGTGATCGTCTTGATCGTCGCCGCGGTCGGTGCCGCCTCGGTCGGCGGAACGGGCAGCGTCGATGTCACCGGCGGCGGGGCGACCTGAGCCAGCGCCGCAACCGGCCACGCCAGCATCGACCCGGTCAAAAGCACCGCGGTCAGTCGCGTCCGTGCCGAAAATTTCTGTGAAGCCACACCGTTCATCCCGCAAAAATCCGTATCCCTGCGCCCAGGCCCCGCTCCGGCCCAAGTGCGCGCTCTCCCTGCCTTAGTCTGGCTATCCAATCAAGCGGGCGATCCTGTCCCAAACGCCAATTGAGCCCAAATCGTTGAAAGTCACGACCAGCATCAACGTTACGATCACCGCAAAACCGAATCTGAACGCCCACTCCTGCGCCTGCGGCGGCGCCGGCCGCCGCCGAATTGCTTCATAGCCGTAGAAAAGCAGATGGCCACCATCGAGCATGGGCAATGGCAACAGATTTATGAACCCCAGATTGATGGAAACGAACGCGACGAAGAAGATCAGGCTGGAAAGCCCCAGCGTCGCCATCTCGCCCGATTGTTTCGCGATCTTGAGCGGGCCGCCCATTTCCTTGACCGACCGCTGCCCGGTGAGGAATTGCCCCAATATATCCCCAGTCAACCGCACGATACCCCAGGTCTGGGCCGCGCCAGCCTGAACGGCCGCGAGCGGATTGACAGGTTCCAAGGCAATCTCACCCGATCGGATGCCGATCACCGCGCGTTCGCCCTTGTTGCCGAAGCGATCGGTTTCGGTGATGACGCGCGGCCGCAGCAGCACATCGATGCGTTCGCCGCCGCGCTGGATCGCAAGCTCGGCGGGTTTGCCAAGGTCGAAGGCCACGGCCATCGGAATGTCGTCGAATTTCTCGATCGCGCCGCCGTTGATCGCCACGATCCGGTCGCCGACCCGCAGATCGGCGGCTTCGGCCGCGCTGCCCGGCTCCACCGCGCCAACGACGGGGGGCGTCGTCGGCACGCCATAAGCCATGTTGAAGGCGGCAAAGATCGCGATGGCGAACAGGAAGTTGGTCACCGGCCCCGCGAGCACGATGAGAGCGCGTTTCCAGACCGGCTGCGCGGGAAAGCTGTGCGAGCGTTCTTCGGCGGGCATATTGTGCCAGTTGGCGTCGGGCTGGCTCACCGCATCGCGGTCGCCCGCGAACTGGACATAGCCGCCGAGCGGCAGCCAGCCAATCTTCCATTCGGTGCCGCGCTTGTCGGTCCAGCCGAGGATCTTGCGCCCGAAACCGATCGAAAAGGTGTCGGCTTTCACCCCGCACCAGCGGCCGACGATGTAATGGCCATATTCGTGCACGAACACGAGCGGGCCGAGCACGACCAGAAACGCAAGAATGGTGAACAGGAAACCGGGCGACTCAAGCATGTTCGAGTTGGTCCACAAAATGCTGCGCGGCCGCGCGGGATGCGGCGTCGACGCTGAATATGTCCTGAAGCGCACCCGGCACGGCGGGCGCATCGGCATCGAGGACGCGCTTTACCGTGTCGATGATTGCCGGAAAGGATATCCGCCCCGCAAGGAAGGCGGCGACCGCCACCTCGTTGGCGGCGTTGAGCTGCGCCGGCCGCGCGCCGCCCTCGGCGATCGCGGCGCGGCACAGCGCCGTTGCCGGAAAGCGTGCTTCGTCGGGCGCTTCGAAATCGAGCCGCGCGATCGCGGCAAGATCGAGCGGCGCGCACGGCGTCGCCATGCGCTGCGGCCAGGCGAGCGCGCTCGCGATCGGAATGCGCATATCGGGCGATCCAAGCTGCGCCAGCGTCGAACAATCGACATATTCGACAAGGCTGTGGATCACCGATTGCGGGTGAACGAGGATTTCGATCCGGTCGAGGCCGACGGGAAAGAGATGATGCGCCTCGATCAGTTCGAGGCCCTTGTTCATCATCGTCGCCGAATCGACGCTGATCTTGGCGCCCATCGACCAATTGGGATGCGCGACCGCCTGCGCCGGGGTGACGCGCGCCATCGCCTCGGCCGACATGGTGCGGAACGGGCCGCCGCTCGCGGTCAGAATGATGCGTCGCACCTGATCAAGGCGCCCGCCCGCCAGGCACTGAAAAATCGCATTATGTTCGGAATCGACCGGCAGGATCGTCGCGCCGGACCGCTGCGCCGCCGCGATCATCAACTCGCCCGCCGACACCAGCGATTCCTTGTTCGCGAGCGCCACGTCGCACCCGGCTTCGATCGCCGCCATCGTAGGCGCGAGCCCGGCGGTACCGACAATCGCGGCGAGTACGAGATCGGCCGGCAACCGCGCAGCGTCGACCAATGCGTCGGCGCCCGCCGCCACGCCGATATGCGTGTCCGCCAGCGCCGTCTTGAGTTCGTCATGACGCGCGGGATCGCCGATCACGGCGACTTCGGGGGTGAACTCGCGCGCCAGACGCGCCAGTTCGGCAACGTCGCTGTTGGCGCTGAGCACGACGATCTGCCATGCATCGCGGTCGCGGCGTACGAGGTCGAGGGCCGATTGCCCGACCGAACCCGTTGCGCCAAAGACCGAGAGGCGGCGCATGTCAGCCGGCCGCCCGGACCGCGATCTGGCCCGCGACGGCGAGCGCACCGAGAATGAGCGCGACCGGCAGCAGGCCGTCGACGCGGTCGAAAATGCCGCCATGCCCCGGAATCAGCTTGCCCGAATCCTTGACCCCGGCGCGGCGTTTCATCCAGCTTTCGCCAAGGTCGCCGAGCTGCGCGAGGAGGCCCATGAACAGGCCGATCCACAGCGGGACACCGATAATCTGGCCGCGGTCGCCGATCGTCGCACTGGCGATCAACGCCGCGATCATGCCGCCGACGAGCCCCGACCAGGTTTTCGAAGGGCTGATCGTCGGCGCGAGCCGCGCGCCGCCAAAGGCGCGTCCGGCAAAATAGGCGCCGATGTCGGTCGCCCAGACCATGCCGAACACCCACAGCGCCGCCGTCATCCCCAGATTCTGCCGGATATACCAGAGCCCACCGATCGCCCCGATGACGAGCAGCAATCCGAGCGCCGAGAAGGCCGCCTTGCCGCCGCTGCCGAGCCCCATCGCGCGGACGAGCTGGAACCATTCGACCAGCAGCAGCGCGCCGCCGACGAGCAGGAGCAGGCCGAAGGCGATGCCGCCGAACCACAGAGCGGTGCCGGCGATCGCGAACAGGATGATCGCCGACCCGATGCGCACCCACAGATCCGACTTAGCTGCGCCCGCCATGCCTTATAATCCTCCGAAACGGCGCTCGCGCGCCGCAAAATGATCGAGCGCCGCCTTGAGGTCGGCGGGTTTGAAATCGGGCCATAGCCGATCGGTGAAATAAAGCTCGGCATAAGCCGCCTGCCACAGCAGGAAATTCGACAGCCTCACTTCGCCCGACGTGCGGATCAACAGGTCGAGCGGCGGCATGTCGGCGGTGTCGAGATGCGCCGCGATCGTCTCGGCACTGATCTCGCCTTCCGCCGCCGCGGCCTTTGCCGCCCGCACCAGTTCATCCTGCGCGCCATAATTGAGCGCGACCGCCAGCGTGGTGCGCCGGTTATGCGCGGTGCGCGCGATCGCATCCTCGATCAGTGCGACGACATCGGGCGCGAGCGCGCGCCAATCGCCGATGATCTTGAGCCGCACGTCATTGGCGGCAAATTCGTCGATATCGCTGACGATGAACCGCTTGAGCAGGCCCATCAGATCGCTGACCTCGTCCTCGGGCCGCTTCCAGTTTTCGGACGAAAAGGCATAGAGGGTCAGCGCCTCGATCCCCAGGTCGCCGGCCGCACGCACGATCGTGCGCACCGCCTCGACCCCCGCGCGATGACCGGCGATGCGCGGCAGGTGGCGCTTCTTGGCCCAGCGGCCGTTGCCATCCATGATGATGGCGACATGGCGGGCACCGTGATGCGTTTCGGACACCGGAAAAGCCTAAGACTCCGTTCGCCCTGAGCCTGTCGAAGGGCCGTTCTTTGCTGGGCAAGAAAAGGACGGGGCTTCGACAGGCTCAGCCCGAACGGCCGAGAGGGTAGCGCGGAGGAGCACTAGCCCAGAATTTCCTTTTCCTTCGCCGCCGCCGCCGCATCGATTTCGGCGATCGTCGCGTCGGTCAGCTTCTGCACTTCGGTTTCGGCGCGCTTGCGCTCGTCCTCGCTGATTTCCTT
Source organism: Sphingopyxis terrae subsp. terrae NBRC 15098 (assembly GCF_001598815.1). GTDB lineage: Bacteria > Pseudomonadota > Alphaproteobacteria > Sphingomonadales > Sphingomonadaceae > Sphingopyxis > Sphingopyxis terrae. Next base: position 92,984 of record NZ_BCZQ01000021.1, read on the forward strand.
CTTCGCCTCGTCCTGCTTCAGATTGTCCATGCCGTCGCGGCGGACGTTGCGAGCGGCGACGCGCGCCTTTTCGGCATATTGCCCGGCAAGCTTCGACAATTCCTTGCGGCGTTCCTGCGTCATTTCAGGGATCGGCAAGCGGAGAAGCTGGCCATCGACGATCGGGTTGAGGCCGAGCCCGGCCGAGCGGATCGCCTTGTCCACCGGGCCGACGTTCGACTTGTCCCACACCTGCACCGCCAGCATGCGCGGTTCGGGCGCGCTGACCGAGGCGACCTGGTTGAGCGGCATATGGCTGCCATAGACCTCGACCGTCACCGGATCGAGCAGCGCCGAATTGGCGCGGCCGGTGCGCAGCCCCGCAAGGTCGTGCTTCAGCGATTCGACCGCGCCGTGCATGCGGCGCTCCAGGTCGGCCTTGTCATATTTCGCCATCTGTCTTTCCTCTCTTGATCGTTTCAGGCCGCGCCGCCGACCACGGTGGCGACGCCCTCGCCGGCCAGCACCCGCGCCAGATTTCCGGCTTCGCGAATGTTGAACACGACGATCGGAATATTGTTGTCGCGGCACAAGGCCACGGCGCTCGCGTCCATCACCTTCAGATTGTCGGCGAGGACACGGTCATAGCTCAGGCTGTCGTAGCGCACCGCGCTCGGATCCTGTTTCGGATCGGCGTTATAGACGCCATCGACGCTGGTGCCTTTCAGCAGCGCGTCGCATTTCATTTCCGCCGCGCGCAGCGCCGCGCCGCTGTCGGTCGTGAAATAGGGCGCACCGACGCCCGCGGCAAAGATGACAACGCGGCCCTTTTCGAGGTGGCGTTCGGCGCGGCGGCGGATCACCGGTTCGCACACCTTGTCCATCTCGATCGCCGACTGGACGCGGGTCTGGACGCCGAGCTGCTCGAGCGCATTCTGCATGGCAAGCGCGTTCATCACCGTCGCCAGCATGCCCATATAGTCGGCCTGTGCGCGGTCCATGCCCTTGGCCGCCCCCGCCATGCCGCGAAAGATATTGCCGCCGCCGATGACGAGGCAGATTTCGAGGCCGCGATCCTTCGCTTCCTTGACCTCGGCCGCCATGCTCGCGACCGTTTCGGGATCGATCCCGAAGGGCGTCGGCCCCATCAGCGCCTCGCCCGACAATTTGAGCAGGATGCGTTTCATGCCGGGCAATGCCATGTCGGGGGGAACCTCTTGCAAACTCGTAATATGCGAATGGCGCGCACCCTAGAGAGAGTGCGCGCCATTGCCAAGCGGACTGCGGCGCCCCAGGCGCAGCAATCCGGTTCTTCTTTTAGACGCCCGCGGCGGCGGCGACTTCGGCGGCGAAGTCGCTCTCTTCCTTCTCGATGCCTTCGCCGAGCTGGAAGCGGATGAAGCCGGTCAGCGTGATCGTCGCGCCGACATCCTTGCCCGCAGCGGCAACGACTTCGGCGACCGGCGTCTTGCCGTCCATCACGAAGAGCTGCGACAGCAGCGCATTTTCCTTGCGGAACTTGGCGATCGACCCATCGACCATCTTCGCGACGATCTCGGCCGGCTTGCCCGACTGGGCCGCCTTTTCTTCCGCGATCGCCCGTTCACGCGCGACGAGATCGGCGTCGAGATCATCGCCGTTCAGCGCCAGCGGGTTGGCGGCGGCGACATGCATCGCAAGCTGCTTGGCCAGCGGTTCGAGAACGTCGGCGCCAGCGGTCGATTCGAGCGCGACGAGCACGCCGATCTTGCCCATGCCCGGCGACGCGGCGTTGTGGACATAGCCGGTCACGACGCCCGAGTTCACCGACAGGATCGCGGCGCGGCGCAGCGACTGATTCTCGCCGATCGTGGCGATGTTGTTGGTGAGCTGTTCGGCGACCGTGCCACCCGTCGGGTAGCCGGCGGCGGCGAGCGTTTCGATGTCGGTGATGCCTTCGGCGAGCGCGACCTGCGTCACGTCGCGAACGAACGCCTGGAACTGTTCGTTCTTGGCAACGAAATCGGTTTCGCTGTTGACTTCGACGACGGCACCCTTGGTGCCGTCGGCGGCAACGCCGACCAGACCTTCGGCAGCGACGCGGCCGGCCTTCTTGGCGGCGGCGGCGAGGCCCTTGGTGCGCAGCCAGTCGATCGACGCTTCGATGTCGCCGTTGTTTTCGGCAAGCGCCTTCTTGCAGTCCATCATGCCTGCGCCGGTGCGGTCGCGCAGTTCCTTCACGAGAGCGGCCGTAATTTCAGCCATCGGATGTTCCTTTCAAAAGGGCGGGCGCAATTGGACCCGCGGGACGCCCGCGCGCATGGCGGGGCGATAAGTCAAAGGGATGACAGGAGCGACCGCCGATCGGCGCGCCGCCCCGTCATGCCGCACGGGCTCAGGCGTCGGCCTGGCGCTCGGTTTCGGCAGCCGCTTCGGCCGGGACTTGTTCGTCCTCGGTCAGCACGGGCTCGGCAACGGGTTCGACCGCTGCGCCCAGATCTTCGCCGCGATCGGCGCGGGCCTGCTGGCCGCCGCGGGTCGCCGCCTGGGCAACCGCTTCGCAGTAAAGACGGATCGCGCGCGCCGCATCGTCGTTCGCCGGAACGGGGAAAGCGATGCCATCGGGCGAGACGTTCGAATCGAGGATCGCGACGACCGGGATGCCAAGGACGTTGGCTTCCTTGATCGCCAACTCTTCCTTGTTCGCGTCGATCACGAACATCACGTCGGGAATGCCGCCCATGTCGCGGATGCCGCCGAGGCTGAGCTCGAGCTTGTCGCGTTCGCGGGTCTTGTTGAGCACTTCCTTCTTGGTCAGACCCGAGGTGTCGCCCGAAAGCTGTTCTTCGAGCGACTTGAGGCGCTTGATCGAGTTCGAGATCGTCTTCCAGTTGGTGAGCATGCCGCCCAGCCAGCGGTGGTTGACGAAGTGCTGACCCGAAGCGCGGGCCGCATCGGCGATCGGGCCCTGCGCCTGGCGCTTGGTGCCGACGAACAGCACCTTGCCGCCGGCGGCCGAGGTCGACGAGATGAAGTCGAGCGCACGCGCGAAGAGCGGCACGGTCTGCGACAGGTCGAGGATGTGGATGCCGTTGCGCGCGCCGAAGATATACGGCTTCATGCGCGGGTTCCAACGGTGGGTCTGGTGGCCGAAGTGGGCGCCAGCTTCGATAAGATTCTGCATCGTGACGACAGGAGCCGCCATAGTCTTTCTCCTTCCGGTTAGTCCTCTGAAAGGCAAGAACCGAGCGATCCGCTAGGGAATCATCCCGGCACCGGTATGTGCGCCTTCCATGTGGAATGGGCGGGCCGTTAGACGGCTTGCCCGCGAAAAGCAAGGCCCAAGCGTCGATTAGCCGCCCTGCCCGCTCGGTGCGCCTTGCGCCGCGCCCGACTCAACTCATCGACAAAACATAACGCTTCGCCGCATTAGCATTGAGAACAAATAGAGAACATGGAACGAAAAGGTCAGCAAAACCGTAGCTCCGGGCAAAGGTTTCGCACAGGGAAGCCGAAAGGACAAGAAAATGGTTCAGGTCGCCGCCGCTCTTCTCTTCGCAAGTGCCGCCGGACTGGGTGTGCTGGTGATTCTCGCCATGCTGCGCACCAATGGCGATGCGATCTTGTCGGCGCTTGCCGGCGAAGGCGCCTTCCCGCACGGCTCATCCCCCCAGACCGGCCCGGCCGCGACCGTCGTGCCGCTACGCCGCCGCGACATGCCGCGAGGCGTTCGCACCCCGGTTCGCGTTCAACCGCTGATCAGCCGCGCCGCCTGACTTTCGCGTAGCTCGCAAGTCCGAAGGGCAGCAGAGCGACATAGAAGACGCAGATCGCAAGCAAGGTCGGCCACGGCGCGGTGACGAGCGCCGCGCCGAGCAGCCCCACCCCCGCCAGCGCGAACAGCCGCCACGACCGGCGCAGGCGGATCGACGACCAGCTGTATGTCGGGATTGCCGAGATCATCAGCATCGCGACGCCGAGCGCCCACGGCATGACGACATACCATTCGCGGAACAGGTCGCTGCCGGTCGAAAGCCAGAGATAGACGGGAACAAAGGCAAGTCCCGCCCCCGCAGGCGCCGGAATGCCGGTGTTGAAGCCCGCCGACTTGTGCGGCTGGACATCGGCGTCCATCCGCGAATTGAACCGCGCCAGCCGCAGCGCGCAGCCGACCGCGAGCGCCAGCGCTGCGGTCCAGCCGAATTTCGGCGCGTCGTCCAGCGACCACAGAAACAGGATCATCGCCGGCGCGACGCCGAAGGCAATGACGTCGGAGAGGGAATCGAGTTCGGCGCCGAATTTGCTCTGCGCGCGCAGCAGGCGCGCGATGCGCCCGTCCATTCCGTCGAGCACCCCGGCGAAGATCACCGCCGCCAGCGCCTTTTCCCATTCCTCGCCGATCGCGAAACGAACCCCGGTCAGGCCGAAGCACAGGGCGAGCGCGGTAATCGCGTTGGGCGCAAAGGCACGCAGCGGAATGCCGCCGATACGGCGCGGGTCGACGCCCGTCCGCGGATCGCGATCGCCCGCCATTATTGCCCGATGCCGTCGATCGTGTCGCCCTTGCCGAGCCGGGCAACAATCGTTTCGCCGGCCAGCGTGCGCTGCCCCAGCAACACCTGCGGCGCCGTACCCTGCGGCAGATAGACATCGACACGGCTGCCGAAGCGGATCAGGCCGACGCGTTGGCCTGTCGCAAGCTCGGTTCCCATGCTGACGAAGGGCATGATGCGCCGCGCCACCAGCCCCGCAATCTGGGTGAAACCGATGCGCACCCCGTCGGCGCGTTCGACAACGAAATGCTGGCGCTCGTTTTCCTCGCTCGCCTTGTCGAGATCGGCGTTCACGAACTTGCCGGGGATATAAACCAGCTTGCGCAGCGTCCCGGCAACCGGGGTGCGATTGATATGGACGTCGAACACACTCATGAAGATCGATACGCGCAGCATCGGCGCATCGCCCAGCCCGTCGGCCCCAGCGATTTCGGGCGGGGGCGGGACTTCGGCAATCTGGGTGACAAGCCCGTCGGCGGGTGCGATGACCAGGTCGGCACTGGTCGGCGTCACGCGCACCGGGTCGCGGAAAAAGGCGCCGACCCACGCGGTGATTCCGGCCATCAGCCAGCCGGCGATTTCCCAGCCGAGCAGCCAGAAACAGACGGTGACGATCGCCGCGATCAACAGGAATTTGCGGCCCTCGGGGTGAATCGACGGCCAGCGCCACTTGATGCCGCCGCCGGGGCGGTTGGAAGAGATGGTGGTGGACATGGCGATTGTTCTAGGCCGCGCATCGGGCACTGACAATCGCTTATCCCGCCCCGCCCGCTCGTGGGACGGCACCAGGGCGGTTGAACATTGCCCCGGCTTTGCCTAAGGCCCCCTGCAATTCGACTCCCCAAGGAAAAGGCAGCAGCATGGGCAAGATCAAGGTAGTCAACCCGGTCGTCGAACTCGACGGCGACGAAATGACGCGGATCATCTGGCAGTGGATTCGCGAACGGCTGATCCTGCCCTATCTCGACGTCGACCTGCATTATTACGACCTCGGCATCGAGGAGCGCGACCGCACCGACGACAAGATCACCGTCGAAGCCGCCAATGCGATCAAGAAATATGGCGTCGGCGTGAAGTGCGCGACGATCACCCCCGACGAAGCGCGCGTCGAGGAATTCGGCCTCAAGAAGATGTGGAAGTCGCCCAACGGCACGATCCGCAACATCCTGGGCGGCGTCGTGTTCCGCGAACCGATCGTCATCAAGAATGTCCCGCGCCTCGTCCCCGGCTGGACCGACCCCATCGTCGTCGGCCGTCACGCCTTCGGCGACCAGTATCGCGCCACCGACTATCGCGTCCCCGGCCCCGGCAAGCTGCGCCTGGTGTTCGAAGGCGAGGACGGCACGATCATCGACGAGGAAGTGTTCCAGTTCCCCTCGTCCGGCGTCGCGATGGCGATGTACAATCTCGACGATTCGATCCGCGATTTCGCGCGCGCCAGCATGAATTATGGCCTCGCGCGCGGCTGGCCCGTCTATCTGTCGACCAAGAACACGATCCTGAAGGCCTATGACGGCCGCTTCAAGGATCTGTTCGAGGAAGTCTATCAGAACGAATTCAAGGCCAAATTCGAAGCAGCCGGCATCATTTACGAGCATCGCCTGATTGACGACATGGTCGCCTCGGCCCTCAAATGGTCGGGCAAGTTCGTCTGGGCCTGCAAGAATTACGACGGCGACGTCCAGTCGGACACGGTGGCACAGGGCTTCGGCTCGCTCGGCCTGATGACCAGCGTGCTGATGACGCCCGACGGCCAGACCGTGGAATCCGAAGCCGCGCACGGCACCGTCACCCGCCACTACCGCATGCACCAGCAGGGCAAGGCGACCTCGACGAACCCGATCGCGTCGATCTTTGCCTGGACCGGCGGGCTCAAGCATCGCGGCAAGCTCGACGGCACGCCCGAGGTGACGAAGTTTGCCGAAGACCTTGAGCGTGTGTGCATCGAAACCGTCGAAAGCGGCAAGATGACCAAGGATCTCGCCCTGCTGATCGGTCCCGATCAGAACTGGCTGACCACCGAGGGCTTCTTCGAAGCGATCGTCGAAAATCTCGAAAAGAAGATGGGCGCCTGAGCCAGCGGGCTTAAACAACCGAAAAGGTTGGGATAGGCATCTAGCCAATCGGGGCCGGCCTGCATAAGGTCGGCCCTTATGGTAAGTGAACAGGACACATCGGCTATCGGCAACGCGCTGGTGGTGCTGGGGGCGGCGGGAATCGTCATCCCGGCCTTTGCGCGCTTTCGCATCTCGCCGGTGATCGGGTTCATTCTCGTCGGGCTGCTCGTCGGGCCATCGGGGCTCGGCGCGCTCGCCGCCGATTATCCATGGCTGCGGCACATCACCATCGCGTCAAGCGAAGACATCGCGCTGTTCGGCGAATTCGGCATCATCCTGTTGCTCTTTTCGATCGGGCTCGAACTGTCGTTCCGACGCCTGTGGCAGCTGCGCAAGCTGGTCTTCGGCATCGGGGCCGCCGAACTGTTGCTCGGCGGCGCGATACTCGGCACGGCGCTGTTCCTGCTAGGCGATCATTCGACCGCCGCGGCCTATGGCCTCGGCATCGCCCTCGCCCTCTCATCGACGGCGCTGGTGCTGCCGATCGCGGGCACCAAATCGGCCGTCGGCCGCGCTTCCTTTGCGATGTTGCTGTTCGAGGATCTGGCGATCGTCCCGATCATCTTCGTTCTCGGCGCGCTGTCCCCCATCGCGGCGAGCGACAATACCGAGCTTATGCTGACGACGCTGTGGCAAGGCGCGCTGGTCGTGGCGATCCTCGCGGTCGCGGGCTGGTTCCTGCTGCCGCGCATCTTTGCGCAGGCCGCGCGCGCCAAGGATCCCGAGCTGTTTCTGGCGGCGAGCCTGCTGGTCGTGATCGTCGCGGCGCTGGCGACCGCCGCGGTCGGCCTGTCGCCGATCGTCGGCGCGCTGCTGGCCGGCCTGATGATCGCCGAGACCGAATATCATGGCGAGGTCGAAGCGATCACGGCGCCGTTCAAAGGCCTCGCGCTCGGCGTGTTCCTGATCAGCGTCGGCATGGGGCTCAACCTCAAGACGATCGCGGCGCAATGGCCCGAGCTGATCGCCGCCGTGGTCGGCGTGGTCCTGATCAAATCGATCGTGACCGCGGCGCTGCTGCGCTTTTCGGGCGCCGCGCGGCGCGGCACGGCGGCCGAGGTCGGATTGCTGATGGCCAGCCCGTCGGAAACGACGCTGATCGTCCTTGCAACGGCGCTGCAGGCGCAGCTCATAAGCCGCACCACCGCCGAATTCTGGCAGCTCGTCACGGCAATCGGCCTGACGATCACGCCGCTCCTCGCCCGCGTGGGCCACGATGTCGCGCGCCGGATCGAGATGCGCAGCGGCGACGCGCAGGAAGAAGAAACGCCCGAAGGCCGCACCGTCGTCGTCGGCTTCGGCCGCGTCGGGCGCACCGTCGCCGAATTGCTGCGCGAACATCAGCGACGCTATGTCGCGGTCGACGCCGATATCGACACCGTCGCGGCTGCGAGGCGCGACGGATTTTCGGTCCGCTTCGCCGATGTGGCGCGCCCGGGCAGCCTCGACCGGATGGGGATCGAAAATGCCGACGCGATCGTGCTGACGATGGACGATCCGGTGCAGCAATTGCGCATGACGCGCCAGCTTCGCCAAAAATATCCCGAGCTGCCGATCATCAGCCGCGCGCGCGACGCCGATCATGCCGCGGCGCTCTATCGGGCCGGCGCCACCGACGCGGTGCCCGAAACGCTCGAAAGCTCGCTGCAACTCGCCGAAGCGGTGCTGGTCGATCTGGGGGTTGCGATGGGCCCCGTCATCGCCTCGATCCACGATGTCCGGGCGCGCATGCGCCACGACATCATGACCAAGGGCGAGCTCGCCGACGAACCGCGCATCCGCAAGCTGCGCCGCCCCGATGGCAGCGTCTGACTATTTCCCGCCGCCGATGGCTCCGGCATCGAGCGCCGCCGCCTGCGCCAGCGTCATTCCCTTCGGCAACACCGCCAGCGACCATTTCCGTCCCGGCACCAGATATTGCCGCGCCAGACGCTGGATGTCGGCGGCGCTGATATTGGTCACATCATCCTCGATCGCCATCGCCGCCTTGATATAGCGCGGATCGCGCGTCGCCCCCTCGAGCAGATACATCCAGTAGAGATTGCCGGTCGTCGCGCGCGCGACCTGTTCGCGGATCGGCCCGGCGTTGCGCGCGAGTTCATCGGCGCTGACCGGCCGCGCGACGAGATCGGCGGCAATGTCGTCGGCGATGCTGTAGAGCCGGTTCACATCCTTTGGTGCCAGCAGACTGCCGACGAGCAGATAACCGCCGCTTTTTTCGAAACCCGTCGGCCAATGGCTGTCGACAACCGGGCCATAGCTTGCGCCCTGTTCAGCGCGCAGCCGGTCGAACAGGCGATCGTTGAAGATCGCAGCGAGCACATCCATCGCCCGCGCGTCGCGCATATTATCGATCCCGCCGCTCGTCGGCCAGGCGATCATCGCCGCCGCCTGCCCCTTGTCGCCGGTGTGATAGGCGACGAACGGCTTTGCATTATGCTGCGCGAAGGCAACGCTCTGTCCGCCCGGCGGTGCGAGCGGCTGGCGCGGCGCAAGCGCTCCGAAGCTTTCGGCAAGCAACTGCTTGTAATCGACCGATTCGAGATCACCGAAAATCTGGACCTCGATCGGGCCGCTCTTCAGGCGCGGTTCCCAGAAAGCGCGAAAGGCGGCGGGAGTCAGCCCTTCGATCGCGGCGCGCGACGGCGGCGCCCAGCGCGTGTCGCCGCCTGCCAACCACCCGCGCAGATTGCGGTCGAGCACCGCGTTGGGCGTCGCGTCATTGAGGTCGAAACCGGTCAGCAGGCCAACGCGCAGCCGCTCGATCGGCGAGGCATCCCAGCGCGGCGCCGCGAGCTTCGTCGCCATGAGGCGCAGCTGATCGCGCAGATCGGCGGGGTTGCTCTCTGCGGTCATTTCAAAGGCGTCGTCGTCGATGTCGAAGCCCATCTGGATCTGGCGCCCGTTGGTTGCCTGATCGAGCTCGTTCTGGCCCCAGGGACCGACACCGCTTGCCATCAACGCATAATCGCCGGTCCACAGCAGATTGGGCGCGTTCCCCGCGACGCTGCGATTGCCGCTGCCGAAGCGGACGTTGACGCGCACCTTGCCGGGTTCGACCTTGTTGTCGGCAACCAGCGCTGTCACGCCATTGGCGAATTCGAGACGCTGGACGCGCAGCCCGGGGAGCGGCGTTTCGGATGCGATCGTGCCGGGCTGCCCCAGCGCGGGAAGCTGGCTGAAATCGACCTTCGCCGCCGCGACGCGATCGTCGCGCGCGGTGACGGGCGCGGCAAGCGCAGCGAGCAACGCCTTGTCGCCGCCTTCGATCGGCGTCGGCGTCGTCAGCACGAGCCGCGTGACGGGCGCCGCGAAAATCGCCCGGCTGATGTCGAGCATCACCTGCGGCGTCGCCGACGCGCGGATCGCGGCGAACATATCGACCTGCCCCTTGGGGCTCGTCACCGTCTCGCCGATATCCACCGCGCGCACCATGTCATCGGCGAGGCGCGACCCCGGCTCGTTGGGCGCATTTTCCAGTTCCTTGCGCAGGAAAGCCTCGATCTCGTTCGCTTCGCGGTCGATATCGGCCTGCGACGGCGGCGTCTGGACGGCATCGGCGATAACCCCGCGCACGTCGGCGAGCGCGGCCTTCCAGTCGCCGAGCGGGACGATTTCGGCCGAGGTGACATCGGCGCTGCGGCTGACATAATCCTGGCTGACGGTGGCCACGAGGTAGCTGCCGCCGCTGCGCGCGCGATTTTCCAGCCGGCGATTGACGAGCGCCTGCGCGAGATATTCGAGGTAGAGGCGCCGGGTGTTTTCGACGGTATCGACGCGCTTTTTCCACGGCCGGATCATTGCGAGCGTCAGCGCGAGCGGCTGGTTCGCCTCGACGATTTCCTTCGCGACCGGTTGCGACGGATCGGGCTTGCCGAAATCGGGCTGCGCCGGATTCGCACCCGCTTCTTTCCAGTCGCCGAAATATTTGCCGATCAGCGCGGCGAACTGTGCGGGATCGCCATCGCCGACCATCACGACAACGGCGCGGTCGGGGCGATACCAGCGATCGTGAAACGCCTGAACGCTGTTGGCGTTAGCCGCACCGAGCGCCGCAGTGGTTCCGATCGGCGAGCGTTCGCCGAGCAACTGTCCTGCGAACAGATGCGCGCTCGTCGCATCGGCGATGCGCTTTTGCGGCCCGTCCTGTTCGCGCAGTTCGGACAGCACGACGCCGCGCTCGGCCGTCACCGCGGCATCGGTGATCCGCGGTTCGCGCACCATGCCCGACAGCAATTTCATGCTTTCGTCGAGCGTCGTCGATGTCACGCTGGGCAAGTCGAGTTGATAGACGGTCTGCGTCGGCGTCGTTTGCGCGTTCGAATCGCTGCCGAAGGTGACACCGAAACGCTGCCAGATGCGCTTCGTCTCACCATCGGGAATATGCAGCGAGCCGCGGAAGGTGAGATGTTCGAGCAGATGCGCAAAGCCGCGTTCGCTGTCCGTTTCGAACATCGACCCGACATCCATCCGCACCCGGATCGACACCTGTCCCGGCGGCACGCCGTTGTTGCGAACGGCGTAGCGCAAGCCATTGGGCAGCACCCCGAAGCGCCAGCCCTCATCGCGCGGAATATCGCTGCCTTCATAGAGCCAGTCGCTTGCTTGCCCCGCGAGCGTCGATGCTGCCGCCGGTGCCGGCGTCGTTTGCGCCGAAGCGAGCGGCGCGATCAGCAGCGCCAGCGCGCTGGCGCAGGCGGGAAGCAGGAAAAGGGAGAGCGATCGACGCGCAGTCGACGGGGGAGAGACGGACATTGCGGCTATTTATCGCTTTCGAACCTTGCTGGCCACTGAACTGTCACAGCTTGTCCTTCGCGAAGGAGGCGCCTAGCCAGAACCGATGCAACGCCCACCGCACGCCCCGGTTGCCGCCATCGTTCAAATGACGAGCGGAATCGATCCCGACGCCAATCTGCGAGTGATCGACCGCGCGCTGGCCGCGGCGGCCGCCGAAGGCGCCGCGATGGCCTTTTTCCCGGAGATGTCGCTGCTGCTCGACCGCGACCGGCAAAGATCGGCTGCGCATATCCGGCGCGAGGCCGACAGCCCGTGGCCCGCGGCGCTCGCGGACATGGCGCGGCGCCACCATATCTGGCTCCACAGCGGATCGATGCCCCTGCTCGCCGACGACGGCGGCCGCCGCGTCAACCGCAGCCATGTTATCGACGACAAGGGCGAGATTCGCGCGCGCTACGACAAGATCCACATGTTCGACGTGACCCTGCCGACGGGCGAGAACTGGACCGAGTCGGCCGCCTATGCGGGGGGCGAAACAATCGTCCTCGTCGATACGCCGCTCGGCCGGCTGGGACTTTCGATCTGTTATGATCTGCGTTTTCCCGAACTCTATCGCGCACTGGTCGACGGTGGCGCCGAACTGATCGCGATCCCGGCCGCCTTTACCGTGCCGACCGGCGAGGCGCATTGGCACCCGCTGCTCCGCGCCCGGGCAATCGAAACCGCCTGCCACGTCCTTGCTGCGGCGCAAGCGGGAACGCACGCCGACGGGCGCGCGACCTTTGGCCACAGCCTCGCCGTCGATCCCTGGGGGACGGTGTTGATGGACGTGGACGCGCAACAATCCAGTGGCGCGGCGAGCTATGATATCGGCTTCGTGGCGATCGACGCCGAGGTGCAGAACCGGGCTCGCGCGGCCATCCCCCTCGCCCGATCGCGCGCGGTGCGGAATATAGAGCTTTAGGCGGGGGGCCTTAAGTCAGGTGCTGCCATCATGCAGCATCGCAGCATGTAGAATCGGCGCATGCAGAATCACAAAGGGCCCCGAGCAAAGCCCGGAGCCCTTTGGTATCGGTTTGACCCGGAGCCTGTTACGGGCTGGTCGGGCTGTCTTCGTTGTTATCCGAAGCGATGATGATACCGCCGATGATAGCCGCGAGAGCGACAACAGCGATGATCCAGCCGCTGCCTTCCAGCTTGCTTTCACCGTTGAGTTCCGAATTGGCGCGAGCCGAGTCGAACGACTGAGCCGACGCGGCGATCGGCGCCGCCAGCATCGAGGTCGCCGCGAGGGAGATCGCAGCCTTCTTAAGCAGGTTCATCTTATTCTCCGTCCACTGGATATATCGTCTCGATCCACACCGCGAAATGGCTTTCCCGCCATGGACCTGCCCGATCGGTTTAAGCGTAATTGCCATCGATTGCAATCATCAATTCCCTATTTCGGTACTAGTTAGCAAATTGCTAAATATTGCAAAAGTTGCGCAACTGGTCGCGATTCTAACCCCGCCTGACTTGCTCGAACGCTTCGCTGGTCACGGGGTAGCCCAAATGACCCGGAATGCACAGATGCGGGGTGCCGTCCCGCTCCTCTATCCACGGCGTTACCAGTTCGACCGGATAATTTTCCGCGTGGCGCGCGAAGCCCGCAAAATCGTCGGCCTGCGCGATTCGTTCGAGGTTGCGGCGGGTGGGGAAGATAACCGACACATCGCCGCGATCGGCGAGCGTCAGCGTATCACGGGCGCTCGACCAGAAAATATGGCTATGCTCGGCTTCCTCGACCGTCAGTTCATGCCCGTGCGGCGGCGCCGCAACGGCATAGAAGCGCGTGTCGAAGGTTCGCGCTTCCTTGAAATTGGGGCACCAGCGCGCAAAGGGCACCAGCCCGCCGAGTTGGATCGGCGCCCCATGCGCAGCCAATATGTCCGACAGCAACGTGCCGCCCAGAAGCGCGCGGCGAACATCGGCAAGGTCGGGTTCGGCAAGGTCGGGGAGACCGACGCCAAGCCCCGTTTCCTCAAGCGTTTCGCGCAGCGCCGCGACCCGCGCCGCGCCTTCGGCCGGATCCTCGCCAAAGCCGTAACGCTCGGCGACCAGATGATCGTCGGGATCGACCCGGCCGCCGGGAAAAACCACCGCCCCCGCCGCGAATGCCATGTTGCTCGCGCGTTTGACCATCAATATCTCGTCGGGACCATCGTTGCCGGAAGGCCGCATGATGACGAGCGTGGCGGCCGGGATAGCCCCGTCGGGCAGCTTGGGCGATTGCGGTGGCGCGGGATCGGTCATGGAAATTCGATAACTAGGCTTTGCGCGCTTGTCATCTGCCATTGCCGCCAGCGACGACGGCCCCATTGCCGCGGCATTCAAGAGGGTGCAAGATGCCGTATCTTGGCGCGGCCGGAGGCAAGGCAATGGGATTGGCCGAAATATTGGGGGTCGCGGGCAGCATCAGCCTGTTGTCGGGCTGGCGTCTCTACCTCACGATCCTGGCGACCGGCGTCGCGATGCATTTCGGCTGGCTGCCGCTGCCCGAACATTTGCAGGCGCTGCAGATATTGGCGAACCCCTGGGTCATGGGCGTCGCCGCGATCGGTACGATCGCCGAGTTTCTGGCCGACAAGATCGCGTGGGTCGACAGCATCTGGGACAGCGTCCACAGTATTGTCCGCCCGCTCGGCGGCGCGTTGCTGGCGCTCGCGCTCGTCGACAGCGCCGATCCGGCGTGGCAGGTGATCGCTTTCATCCTCGGCGGCGGCGGCGCGCTCATCAGTCACAGCGCCAAGGCAACGACCCGCGCGGTCGTCAACATCAGCCCCGAACCCTATAGCAATGCCGCGGTATCAACCGGCGAAGACGTCGCGACGACGGGACTTCTCGCGCTGGTAATCGCCTTTCCCGCGGTCGCCATCGTCATCGCCCTATTGCTGCTGATCGCCGCTGTCCTCGTCATCATTGCGCTGCGAAAATTGCTCCGCAGCGTCAGAGGCGGGCTCAAACGCGCGCTCGGCGACCCGGCAGACGCCCCGCCGCCCATCGTCTGATCGTCAGCCTGTGATCAGTTCCTTGAGGGGCGTTTCGCTATCGGCGAGCTGTTCGGGGGTTGCGGCGGTGCCGGCGGTGACGAGCATGCGGCCCTGGACATAATCCTTGGTGGCGTTGACGCAGTCGAGCGCGATGACCTTGCCGGCCTTGAGGTAGACGACCGAGAAGCTGCGGCTGGCGGGATCGCCGCGCAGCACCGCCTGGTCGTGGCCCGTCGACAGCCCGGCGGTCTGCAGCTTGAGGTCATATTGGTTCGACCAGAACCAGGGGATGGCATGATAGGGCGCCTCGGCGCCGCAGATGCCCTTGGCG
>NZ_BCZQ01000022.1 GCF_001598815.1 Sphingopyxis terrae subsp. terrae NBRC 15098
ACCAGTTCCTCGAACGCGTATTTCTTGGAGCCGAACGATCCTGTGAGATCGCGTCCCAGCCGATGGGCCGCGCCGCTGGCATGGGCGCATTCATGCAGCGCCGTGCGATGCCAGTTGATGGGCTCGAAGAAGGCCTGAGGCGGCGGCACCGTCACATAGTCAGGTCCCGGCGCGTAGTAAGCCCGGTCGCCGCCGATGCGAAAGTCGATCCCGCTCGCCCGGATCAGCGCGTCGACCGTGGGTTCGATCAGCCCGGGTTCGGGCGCCGGCACGGCGGCCACGAGGTCCTCAGGCAGGCCGTCACACTGAGCGACGTTGAAGACCGTGAAGCGCTTCAGGAACGGGATCGCCTGTGCCTCGTCGCCGGTCTCTCGCGCACGACGGCGTTCATCGTCCGGCACGAAGCGGTCGGCATAGACGACGGTCGTGCCGCGCTCGCCCTTGCGGACATTGCCGCCGAGCGACAGGGCCTGGCGGAAGGTCAGCCAGCCTTGGCTCGGGAAGCCAAGTGAGATCACTGCGCCCCAGAGCATCAGCACATTGACCCCCGAATAGCCGCGCCCGGTTGCGGCGTTGGTCGGCATGGCGAGCGGCGCCTTGGCCGCAGCCGTCCCCCAGGGCTGGACCCAGGGCAACCGTCCGGCCTCCAGTTCGGCCAGAATCTTGCCGGTGATTTCGTCATACAGGCTCTTCCGGTCGGCGATCGGCCGGCCGCGTGGATCACGTTTCGACATCGCGGGTCTCCGCGACGGGTGCCAGAAGCCTCTCTCCCAGCCTTCAACCCGTCACGGCACAGCCGGCCTGCACTCTCTCTCTCGGGGGGCGTTGCGGGGCTCCCCGCTAGACACGGGTCGGCAGAGACAAAGTTCAGCCGCAGGGGAAGGCTTTCCCCTCAGATCCTGGGAATGCTCACGATACCAATCAGCGGACCATTGACTACAAATCTGCCGAGGCTGATGATGCCAATCAGCCGGTAGTCGGAGATGTCATGTTTCAGCGATTCGTTGAGCGGAGGGCGGAGGAGGCGCTTGCAGACACGCCGGTCGTCCTCATCGTCGGACCGCGCCGGGCCGGCAAGACGACGCTGGTGCGAAAGATCGGAGAAACCGGCTGGGCCTACCGCACACTCGACGACCAGACCGTCCTTGAGGCCGCCCAGTCCGACCCGGCCGGGTTCATCCGAGGTCTGGATCGCGCCATCATCGACGAGATCCAGCGCGCGCCCAATCTGTTGCTGGCGATCAAGAAGACGGTCGACGAAGATTATCGTCCTGGGCGTTTCCTGCTGACCGGCTCGGCCAATGTGCTGACCTTGCCGCGCGTCGCTGACAGCCTCGCTGGCCGGATGGAAACCATTCGGATGCTGCCCTTGGCTCGGGCGGAAATCGAAAGCCGAGCACCGACCTTTCTGGAACGCCTGTTCGAGGGGAATTTGGAGAGTCAAAGCGCCGCCATTGTCGGCGACGAGTTGGTCCAGCTTGCGTTGCGCGGCGGCTTTCCTGAGGCGATCAGCCGCGATAGCGAACGCCGGCGACAAGACTGGGCGCGTTCGTATCTCACCTCGATCCTGACCCGTGATCTGCGCGATATCGCTGAAGTGGAGAAGCTCACCGAACTCCCCAAGTTCGTGCGTCTTCTCGCCGAACATTCCGGCCAGCTCGTCAACTATTCCCAGCTTGCGAGCGGCATCAACGTCAACCACAGGACCGGTCAGCGCTATGTCGGTCTGCTCGAACAGGTGTTCCTGATCGCGACCCTGCAGCCATGGTTCACCAATGCGCTCAAGCGCATCGTTAAGACGCCCAAACTGCATTTCCTTGATTCCGGCCTGCTGGCTGCCGCGCGCGGGCTGACTTTCGATCGGATCAAGGCGGATCGGGGGACATTTGGCGCGCTGCTCGAGAGCTTCGTGTTCTCCGAAGTGCTGAAGCTGATGACGGCCTCAGACCTGCGTCTGACGCCACATCATTTCCGCGATCGGGACATGCGCGAGGTCGACATCGTGCTCGAGCGCGATGACGGCATGATTGCCGCCATCGAGGTGAAGGCGAGCGCAACGGTCAAGGCCAGCGACTTTTCGGGCCTGCGCGCATTGGCCGAGGCTTGTGGGGACCGCTTCGCGTTTGGCGTCGTCCTCTACGACAGCACGGATGTCGTGCCGTTCGGAGACCGCCTGGCGGCCGCGCCACTATCGTGTCTGTGGGCGTGAGGAAAAGCCGATGAAGATAATCGACAACACCTCACTGCTTCTCGGCGATGACCTAAAGGCGACGTTGGGGCGTGGCGCTCGGATCAAGATCGCAGCGTCCTGCTTCTCGATCTATGCGTTCGAGGCCCTGAAGGCGGAGTTGTCGAAGGTCGAGAGCCTGCAGTTCATTTTCACAGCCCCGACCTTCGTCGCGACGGATGTGACTGACCGCCTCCGCAAGGAGCGGCGAGAGTTCTTCATCCCAAAGACGACGCGAGAGCGGGGGCTCTACGGCACCGAGTTCGAGATTCAGCTTCGCAACAAGCTCACGCAGCGCGCAGTCGCGCGCGAGTGCGCCGAATGGATACGAAAGAAGGCTCGCTTCAAGTCGAACAAGACTAAGGCACCGATGCAGCAGTTCATTCACGCAGGATCGGAAGCCCGCGACGTCGCCTACATGCCGATTAGCGGGTTCACGGCCGTTGACCTGGGCTATCAGAAGGGCGACGCCGTCTCGAATCTCGTTACGCGCATCGACGATGCGGCGCACACACAGGTCTATCTGCAACTGTTCAATCAGATCTGGAACGATGAGGACAAGGTCAGCGACGTCACCGCCGCCATCTGCGACCACATCGAGTCCGTCTACCAGGAAAATTCACCTGAACGGATCTACTTCCACATCCTCTACAACCTATTCCAGGATTTCCTCGAAGAGATTGATCAGGATGCGCTGCCAAACGATCTGACCGGCTACAAGGACAGTCTCGTTTGGAACAAGCTGTTCAACTACCAGAGGGATGCTGCCACTGGTATCATCAACAAGCTGGAGATGCACAACGGGTGCATTCTGGCGGACAGCGTCGGCCTCGGGAAAACCTTCACCGCGCTCGCGGTCATCAAATATTACGAACTGCGCAATCGGTCGGTGCTCGTCCTGTGCCCGAAGAAGCTTGCGGACAATTGGCGCAACTACAACACCAATCTGACCACGAACATCTTCGCCAAGGACCGCTTCAACTACGACGTCCTGAGCCACACCGATCTCTCCCGCACCTCAGGAGAGGCGTTCGGGATTCCGCTGAACCGCGTGAACTGGGGTAACTACGATCTCGTCGTCATCGATGAGTCGCACAATTTCCGGAACAACGATGTCTTCAAGGATCGGGAGACCCGCTACCAGAAACTGATGAACAAGGTCATCCGCGCCGGCGTGAAGACCAAGGTTCTGATGCTGTCGGCGACGCCGGTGAACAACCGGTTCAACGACCTGCGCAATCAGCTCGCGCTGGCCTATGAAGGGGATTCAGAAAACCTCAGCCGCAAGCTGAAAACCAAGACCGGGATCGAAGAGATTTTCCGGCGCGCCCAAAAGGCGTTCAATGCCTGGTCGGATCTGCCGCCGCACGAGCGAACCGCAGCCGCAATCCTGAAGGCCCTGGACTTCGATTTCTTCGAGATGCTCGATGCCGTGACGATCGCCCGGTCGCGCAAGCATATCGAGACTTTCTACGACACCAAGGATATCGGAAAATTCCCCCAGCGCCGAAAGCCGCTGTCGTACCAATGCCCGATCACCCATCGCGCAGATGTGCTCGGCCTCAACGACATCTTCGGCAGCCTGTCGGTGCTCAAGCTCGCCGTCTACGCGCCGATCAGTTACATCCTGCCGAGCCGGCTTCGGAAGTACGAAGAAATCTACGACACCCAGGTGGAGGGCGGTCGCGGCAAACTGCGCCAGGCTGACCGTGAGCGGAGCCTTCAGGCTCTTATGACCACCAACCTGCTCAAGCGGTTGGAGAGTTCGGTCGAAGCCTTCCGGCTCACCCTGCGGGCGCTGAGCGGCAACATCGCGCAGACGCTCAAGGCGATCGACACCTTTGAGCGCACGGGCGCCGCCGCGAGTGTGACAGACCATCTTGGCGATCCGGGTTTTGATCCCGACGACGACGATCTGAGCGGACTGGATGAGTTCACGGTCGGCAAAAAGATTCAGATCAGTCTGTCGGACATGGACCTTCCATCGTGGAAGCACGACCTCGCCGCGGATCTCACGCTGATCGGTGACCTGATCGCCTCGATGGACAAGGTGATTCCCGAGGATGATGCCAAGTTGCAGCATCTGAAAGACGTCATCACCCGCAAGGTCGCTGACCCGCTCAACCCCGGCAACCGCAAGGTTCTGATCTTCACGGCCTTCGCGGACACGGCAAAGTATCTCTACACCAATCTGGCGGAAGCGTTTCTCAAGTCGCACGGCCTGCACTGCGGCATGGTCACCGGGTCCGACACGCCGAAGAGCACGCTGAAGAAGAGCTATGATTTCCAGTCGCTGCTGACACTGTTCTCGCCGCGCGCGAAGGAGAAGCACCTGGTCCTGCCGCACGAAACCGGCGAGATCGACATCCTTATCGGGACGGACTGCATCTCCGAGGGGCAGAACCTTCAGGATTGCGACTATCTGATCAACTACGACATTCACTGGAACCCGGTTCGTATCATCCAGCGGTTCGGGCGCATCGACCGCATCGGGTCACCCAATGCGCAAATCCAGCTCGTCAACTACTGGCCGGACATCTCGCTGGATGAGTACATCAATCTCAAGGAACGCGTCGAAAACCGCATGATCATCGCGGACGTCACGGCGACCGGCGATGACAATGTGCTGACCGCCAAGAGCAGCGACATCGCCTACCGGAAGGAGCAGCTCAAGCGGCTCCAGGAAGAGGTGATCGAGCTGGAGGACGTGCGAACCGGGATCTCTATCACGGACCTCGGCCTCAACGATTTCCGCATGGACCTTCTGAACCACATCAAGGAGCACGGCGACCTCGAGCATCTGCCGAATGGCATGCACGCGGTGGTGCCGGCGCAACCGGCGCTCGGCCTGAAGCCCGGTGTGATCTTCGCACTGAAGAACATCCACGACAGCGTGAACATCAACCAGCAGAACCGTCTGCACCCCTATTACCTCGTCTATGTTGGCCACGACGGTGGCGTCATCATCGACCACACCGAGGTCAAGCGCCTGCTCGATCTGATCCGCACGAGCTGCAAGGGCCAGGCGGAGCCGATCCGGGCGGTCTGCCAGCTGTTCAATGAGCGGACGCAGGACGGCCGCAAGATGGAGCAGTGCTCCACGCTTTTGAGCGCCGCGATCCGCTCGATGATCGAGGTCAAGGAAGAGAAGGACATCGACAGCCTGTTCAGCGGCGGGCGGACCACAGCGCTGGTCCACACCATCGCTGGGCTCGATGACTTCGAACTGATCGCCTTCCTCGTGATCGAGGAGGGGCCTGCATGACGGTCGCCTTCTTCGATTATCCCAAGGCGGCCGCTTTCGGCCGCGTTGTCCCCAAGAGCCGCATCTATGAGCATGCTGGCGCCAGCACGGCGCTCCGGGACCTGTTCGTGACCCAGGTCGACCAGATCGTCTGGAAGTACAAGCTGGCGCCGGAAACGACCAACCTCGCGGCGACGAAGGCCGTCAGCGAGATCCAGGTGTTTGGCATCAGCCTGCGCACCGGCAAGTTTGACGAAGAGGTCCTGCGGGCGATCGACCGGGCGATCCCGTTCCCGCTGATTTTCGAGCTCAGCTGGATGGGTAAGCGAAAGGCGGTGGCTGCCTTCAAACGGCCGAGCGATGCCGATTCCACCAAGTGGGTTGTCAGCGGTTATTTCGCGACCGATTGGGCGCCTGACGACGCAGCGCGCCGGCCGCTGCCGGTCGCGCTCAACCTTGGCGGCCTCTACGACGCCCTCATCACGGCGTTGATGCCAAAGGCCACCGTCGAAGCGGAGCGCGCTGGCGAGGACATACAGACGCGGGTGGCGCGAATGGAGGCCATCCGGGCCAAGACGCGGGAGGTGGACCGGATCAAGGCCAGACTGGCCCGCGAGAAGCAGTTCAACAAGCGCGTGGCGATCAATGCCGAGTTGCGCGCCGCAAGGCGGGAACTGGAGCGTCTTTCCGGCGCAGCTCCCGTCACTGCCGCGACGAATGAGTAAGGGAATGACGATGGACAAGCTGAAGATGCACAGCCCTGACCTGAGCCAGGAGAACATCGCGAAGATCCGCGACCTGTTCCCCAGCTGCGTGACCGAGGCACGCGACGAGGTGACGGGGGCGGTGCGTCTAGCGGTAGACTTCGATCAGCTGCGCCAGGAGCTGAGCGACAACATCGTCGAAGGGCCACAGGAGCGGTACCGGTTGGACTGGCCCGGAAAACGCGAGGCGTTGATCACTGCGAACTCCCCCCTCTCAAAAACCTTACGACCTGCACAGGACGAAAGCGTCAACTTCGACACGACGAAGAACCTCTTCATCGAAGGCGACAACCTTGAGACCCTGAAACTGCTACAGGAAACCTATCTCGGTCAGGTGAAGCTGATCTACATCGACCCTCCCTATAATACTGGCAAGGACTTCATCTATCGGGACAACTTCACCGCAGCCAAAGAGCAGTTCGAGATAGACGCGGGGGAGAAAACTGCCGAGGGCGGGCGTCTGGTGGCGAACCCGGATACGCGCGGTCGATATCACTCGGACTGGATGTCGATGATCTATGCGCGTCTGACGGTCGCGAAGAGGCTCTTGAAGGATGATGGAATTATCCTCGTCAGCATCGACGACTACGAACAGGCTGCGCTCCGAAAGTTGATGGATCAGGTCTTCGGCGAGGCAAACTTCGTAGCTCAACTGGTCTGGGAGAAAGGCCGAAAGAACGATGCAAAGTTCTTTTCCGTTGGTCACGAATACATGATTGTTTTCGCTAAGAACGTGACGCGGCTACGCGAGAAGCAAGAAATTTGGCGGGAAGAGAAGCCCGGTGCGCGCGATATATGGGCCGAATTCGTCAGGCTACGCGAAGTTCATGGTGATAACTTCAAGGCGATCGAGGGTGACTTTTCTCAATGGTACTCCGACTTGCCGAAGGGGCATCCTGCAAAGAAGTGGGCGCGGTACAAGCGGGTCGATGAAAACGGTCCATGGCGAGACCGCGATATATCTTGGCCCGGTGGTGATGGACCGAGGTATGACGTGATTCACCCAGTGACAGGGCTTCCCTGCGAAGTCCCCGAAGCGGGCTGGAGATATTCAACGTCGCAGGAGATGCAGCGACAGATTAAGCTCGGACTTGTCGAGTTTCGCGACGACCACACACAACCACCTTTCAGGAAGGCCCATATTCGACCGATCCCCGAAGAGGCGGATGGAAGCCAAGTCGACTCGAACGATATTGATGACGACAGCGAAGAGGACGCGGATTTCGCCACCCAGGTTCGTGGGTCGTATTTCTACAAGCAATCTCAAGTCTCGGTAAAATACCTGCGTAAGCTCATGGGGGCGAAGGTCTTCACGAACCCCAAGGATCACGATGAGTTGGCAAAACTGATCCAATATATGACGCCGAATGATCGGGCCGCGCTCGTGATGGACTTCTTTGCTGGATCGGCCAGTACCGCCGAAGCTGTCTTCCGGGCTAACGCCACCTATGGAACCAACCACCGTTTCATCATGGTGCAGCTCCCCGAGGATTTGCAGGAAGCAGAAGCCTCGACCACGGGGACTGCGAAGAAGACGGTCCAGGCCGCAATAAAGCTCATGAAGAAGAAGGGTCGACCGCTCGTCCTGTCCGAAGTGTCTAAGGAACGCGTGAGACAGGCTGGGGCAGCGGTGTTGTCGGAGACTTGCGATCCGGGTTGGAATCGCGATGTCGGCTTCCGGGTCCTGAAGGTCGATACGTCCAACATGCAGGACGTCTATTATCGCCCGGACCAGCTCGATCAGAAAGATCTGCTCACCGCCATCGACAACATCAAGCCCGATCGCACACCTGAGGACCTGCTGTTCCAGGTGCTCGTCGACTGGGGCGTGGACCTGACGCTGCCGATCAAGCGCGAGACAGTGCAGGGCAAGACCGTGTTCTTCGTGGACGGAAATGCACTGGTCGCCTGCTTCGAGACCGGCGTGACGGAAGAACTGGTGAAGGAGCTTGCTGCCCGCGAGCCGCTGCGCGTCGTGTTCCGCGACAATGGTTTCGTGTCCGATGCGGTGAAGATCAATGTCGAGCAGGTCTTCCGCCAGGTTTCGCCCGGCACCGACGTCAAGTCGATTTGAGGGGGCGGGCGTGAAGCTGAAATTCAAGGTCCAGCCCTATCAGACGCAGGCCGTGACCGCGGTCGTGGACTGCTTCGCCGGGCAGCCAATGTCGAACGGGATCACCTACCGGATCGATCCGGGCCGGAAGGCGCAGACGAGCGCCTTCGAGGAAGGGTTCAAGAACGCCGATCTGGCGCTGACCGAGCTTCAGGTGTTGGCCAACATCAAGGACGTCCAGCGCCGCCAGAACCTGCCTGTTTCCGACAAGCTGGTCACCAGCGCCGGATGCCGGATCAACCTCGACATCGAGATGGAGACGGGGACCGGCAAGACCTATTGCTACATCAAGATGATCTTCGAGATGAACAAGCGCTACGGCTGGTCGAAGTTCATCATCATGGTGCCGTCGATCGCCATCCGCGAGGGCGTCCACAAGTCGCTGCAGATCACCGCTGACCATTTCACCGAGAGCTACGGCAAAAAGGCGCGTTTCTTCATCTACAACTCCAAACGCCTGCACGAGCTGGAGAGCTTCTCGTCGGATGCCGGCATCAACGTGATGGTCATCAACATCCAGGCGTTCGCGGCGCGCGGCGCCGACAACCGCCGCATCTATGAGGAGCTGGACGACTTCCAGTCGCGCAAGCCCATCGATGTGATCGCCAGCAACCGGCCGATCCTGATCCTTGACGAGCCGCAGAAGATGGAGGGCGCGGCCACGATGGAGGCGCTGCCGAAGTTCAAGCCGCTGATGATCCTGCGCTACTCGGCGACCCACAAGACGCAGCACAACCGCGTTCACCGGCTCGATGCGCTCGACGCCTATAACCAGAAACTGGTGAAGAAGATCGCCGTCCGGGGCATCCAGACTCGCGGACTCGCCGGAACGAACGCCTATCTTTACCTCGAGGGGATCGAGATATCGAAAAAGGCGCCCGTTGCGCGGCTCGAGATCGAGGTGAAGCTCGCGAATGGCGAGATCAAGCGCCAGCTCAAGCGGCTGGAGTTCCGTGACGATCTGTTCGCCGAGTCCGGCGAGTTGGATCAATACCGCGACGGTTTCACGATCTCCCAGATCGACGCGCGCAACGACACGGTCGAGTTCACCAACGGCGTGGTGCTGCGGGCCGGGGAGGCGACCGGCGACGTGTCCGAGCGCGACATCCGGCGCATCCAGATCCGCGAGACGATCAAGGCGCATCTCGACAAGGAAAAGCAGCTCTTCGCGCAAGGGGTCAAGGTCCTGTCGCTGTTCTTCATCGACGAGGTCGTGAAGTACCGCGACTACACGCAGGCCGACGAGAAGGGCGAATATGCCCGCGTTTTCGAGGAGGAGTACGAGCTTCTCAAAGCGGAATATCTGGCTGAGCTGGCGATCGATAACGACGACTACCGCAAGCACCTGGCCAGCATCGACGCGGCCAAGACGCACAACGGCTATTTCTCGATCGACAAGAAGACCAACCGGCTGAAGGACCCTGCCGTCGGCGCGCGGTCGGTCGATTCAGACGACGTGGACGCCTATGACCTGATTCTGAAGGACAAGGAACGGCTGCTGTCCTTCGCAGAACCGACGCGGTTCATCTTCTCGCATTCCGCGCTGCGCGAGGGCTGGGACAATCCCAACGTCTTCGTCATGTGCATGCTCAAGCACAGCGACAATACCGTTTCGCGGCGCCAGGAAGTGGGCCGTGGGCTCCGCCTGTCGGTCGACCAGAACGGCGACCGGATGGACAACCCCGCGGTCGTCCATGACATCAACGTCCTCACCGTCGTCGCCAGCGAGAGCTACAAGAACTTCGTGGCCGGCCTCCAGAAGGAGATCGCCGACACGCTGACGTCGCGCCCACGCAAGGCGACGGAGGCTTATTTCACCGGGAAGACCATCACGACGGATGCGGGGCCGGTGGAGATCACGCCGGCCATAGCGAAGCAAATCTACCGCTACCTCGTGAAGAACGACTATTCTGACGACGCGGACCAGATCACCAGCGCCTATCATCAGGCGAAGGAGGCCGGAACTCTGGCGGCCTTGCCCGAGGAGCTGAAGGCGCATGCCGATCAGATCTTCCAGCTCATCGACAGCGTTTTCAGCGACGCGCAGCTCCCGAAGGTCGAGGACGGCCGCAAGCCGAAGCTCAATCCGCTCAATGAGAATTTTGAGAAGAAGGAGTTCCAGGAGCTCTGGCGGCGCATCAACCAGAAGGCCGTTTATCGGGTCGAGTTCGACTCCGAGGAATTGGTCCGCAAATGCGTCAGCGCCCTCAATAGTCAGCTTCGCGTGACGCCACTCCAGTACACGGTCCAGACCGGAATCCAAGGCGATGGGCTGACCGATGAGCAGCTCAAGGCAGGTGATGGTTTTGCCCTGACAGGCTCAACAACCGAGCGCGGCGGATCAGTCCATTCTCTCGTGAAGTACGACCTCCTCGGGAAGATCGCCGAGAACACGGAACTCACACGTAAGACCGCGGCCGAGATCCTGACCGGCATCCAGGCAAGCGTGTTCGGGCAATTCAAGGAGAACCCCGAGCACTTCATCGCCGAAGCATCGCGGATCATCGCTGAGCAGAAGGCCACAATGGTGATCGAGCGGTTGGCTTATGACGGGCTGGCCGAGCGCTACGACGTCGATATCTTCACCGCGAACCAGACTGGTCAGGACTTTTCCAAGGCCTCCGCCAAGCTCAAGCGGCACGTGTACGATTACGTGGTCACTGACTCCGAGATCGAACGCAAGTTTGCCGACGAGCTGGATACTGCGAGCGAGGTGGTGGTCTACGCCAAGCTGCCACGCGGCTTCCTGATCCCGACGCCGGTGGGCGACTACAACCCCGATTGGGCGATCTCTTTCAAGGAAGGAAGCGTCAAGCACATCTACTTCGTCGCCGAGACCAAGGGCACCATGTCCTCGATGAAGCTCCGCGAGATCGAGAACACCAAGATTGCGTGCGCCCGGAAGTTCTTCGACGAAATCGGGCGACGCGTGTCCGAGGATCGGGTCAAATATGACGTGGTGACGAGTTACGAGAAGCTCATGGACATTGTGGGCCGGACTGCCGCATAGGATGAGGGGGGCAGTGTTCATTTTGGAAATCTACGCCAGCGGCTTCCGATGCTTCTTCCCTGCCGCTCACAAAGCCATTGGCAACAAGCCGCCGATAACGCTGCAGAAGCGGTCAGTGGCAAAGGGCCAGTCCCTGCTCGCGGGGGCTGGCTAGCAGCCAGCAAGGCAGTCTAGAGACGAGGAGCGGCTCAATGCAATCGTCTCCGGTTCGGACTGGCTTTCGAGAAATTCGATGATGGCCCTGCTGAACACGTCGTTGTCGTCGCCGACAACCATGTGTCCAGCGCCCGAGACGTCGGTGAAGCGCGCGCCAGACACCATCGCACAGAACCGCTTCGCAGCCTCCATGGAAATCAGGTCGCTGGACCCGCCCCGCACGAGGTGGACCGGTAGCTTGAGCGTGCTTGCAGCAGCCTTGGCCTGTGCATAGTCCTTCTCCCTGCGTCCTGTCATCCCGCTCAGAAAGCCGGGATCCCAATGCCAACGATAACGCTGGTCCGGGTCGAGACGGAGATAGCTCTTTAGCCCCTCGCTTGCGCCTCGCTTCTTGCGGTTCGGCATATAGTCTGCGATCGCCTCTGCGGCTTCATCGTATGACGCGAAGCCGCGCTCCACATGGGCGTTCATGAAGCCGACAATCCGCGAAACTCCATCGGGATCCATCTCAGGAGTGACATCGACCAGCGTCAAGGAAGCGAAGCTGCCCGGACGCAGCGCGCCTTCAGCCACCAATGCAGCCAATCCGCCAAGGGATGCGCCGATGACATGCGGCCGCTGTCCCAGCCTGTCGCAGACCGCGAGGATATCCTTGCCGAAATCGGCAAAGCGGTATTGGTCGGGGGCAGCCCAGTCGCTCTCGCCATGGCCGCGCATGTCGATCGCAACCGAGCGAAAGCCGTGCTGCGCCAACTGCTGCATTGTCTTGCGCCAGGTGCGCCGAGTTTGCCCTCCACCGTGCGCCAGTAATACGGGCGACCGACCATGACCATCGCCGACAAGGCTTGCCGCAATGGCGATGCCACCGCTTCCGTCAAACGTCATATGCATGGGGTCTTGCTCAGTGCTGAAGCTTTGGCAGGTGCAGCACCAGACCATCCAACGCCGGAATCATGGGAATCTGGCAAGCAAGCCGACTGGTCTCGGTGGCCCCCTCGGCGAACTGGATCAGATCGTCTTCCATGCCACCTTCTTCAGGCAGTCCAACCTGATTGATCCAGGCGTGGTCGACATGAACATGACAGGTGGCGCAGGCACAGACGCCACCGCAATCTCCGTCGATCCCGGGCACGTTGTTGAACAACGCCGCCTCCCGCGCGGTCAGACCCTCGTCGATTTCCACCGACCGGCGACTGCCGTCGGCTGAAACAAAGATTACCTTGATCATTCGGAAAATCCGTATCGCAGGAGAACAGTGAGTTTCAGAGCGCGTGGAGTTTCACGGGCAGTCGGGTGATCCCGCGCACGAGGTTTGAAAGCAATCGCTCCGGTTCGCCAACCACTTCGACCAGCCGGTAGCGCTTGAGAATCTCTTCCCAGATGATTCGCAGCTGCAGTTCGGCAAGACGGTTGCCCATGCAGCGGTGAATGCCGAACCCGAACGAGAGATGGTGGCGGGGGTTTTTCCGATCGATGATGAACTCGTCGGCCCGCTCGATCACGCTTTCATCGCGGTTGCCCGACAGATACCACATCACCACTTTGTCACCCTTCTTGATGGCCTTGCCGCCAATCTCGGCGTCCGCCAGCGCGGTGCGACGCATGTGGGTGAGCGGTGTCTGCCAGCGGATGATCTCGGGAACCATGCTTGCAACAAGCGCGGGATTTTCGCGCAGCTTCTGATATTCGCCCGGGTTCTGGTTCAGGGCCAGCACGCCGCCACTGATCGAATTGCGGGTGGTGTCATTGCCGCCCACAATCAGCAGCAGCAGATTGCCGAGAAATTCGAGGAACGGCATGTCGCGGGTCGCGGGGGACTGCGCCATCATCGAAATGAGATCATTGCCGCCCGGTTTGTTGATCCGCTCGTCCCACAGGCCCTTGAAATACATAGCACACTCGATGAGTTCCGCGCGGCGCTGCTCGAACGACTCGACGATACCGGTTTCGGGTGACGCAGTCGTCACGTCCGACCAGCGGGTCAGCTTCGCGCGCTCATCCCAGGGGAAATCAAAAATTGTCGCAAGCGTCATGGTGGTGAGTTCGACCGAGACCAGCTTGACCCAGTCGATCTCTTCACCCACTGGCAGCGAATCGAGAATGGCGCCCGCCCGCTCGCGAATTGTGGGCTCAAGCAGCAACAGGTTCGATGGTGCCACCACCGGGCTGACCGCCTTGCGCTGCTGATCGTGCTTGGGCTGATCCATTGCGATGAACATTTCAAGTTCAAGCGCGCCTTCGACGCTGTGCATGTCCTGCACCGCGATGCCGCCCAGCTTGGCTTCCGATGAAAACACCTTGTGGTTGGTGTCAACCGCCATGATGTCGTTGAACTTGGTTACCGACCAATAGGGTCCAAACCGGCTCTCCGCACAATAATGCACCGGATCTTCCCGGCGCAGCCGGGCAAAATATTCTCCCACCGTGTCATTCTGGAACAGGTGGGGATTTGCGACATTGATCTCGCCAAGCGGGATCGAGTCGACGGATTTGTACTGGACCGTTTCCTGAGCTGCCACAGTCGCCATGGACAAGACCTTTCTCGTGGGAGTCCATTAGGGCGGAAAGACCGGAAATGTCAATAAACCTTATCAGCTTTATTCAGCCAGGTTGCAGCAGCGGCTGGGCGGAGAGCCGCGAACCCGGAATTCGCCGATTTTCGGCCGATTTTTCAACGTTCGCGCGCTGTGACGGAGGTGCTGGACAGCATCGCGGATAAATGCTTATACTTTTTTATGTCTCCTGCCCCCCAGCGATCGCCGGATGAAAATGCGCCGGCGGCAAACAAGGCAAAGCGCGCATTGCAAGTCGCGCAGGCCATCGTGTCCGATATCCAGCTCAACGCCCGCGAAGCCGGAGATCGCCTCCCGCAAGAGGAGGATATGCTGGCGCGTTACGAAGTGGCGCGCGCAACCTTGCGCGAGGCGCTCAGGTTTCTTGAGCTGCAGGGGGTGATCCAGCTGCAACTGGGCCGCGGTGGCGGACCGGTTGTGTCGCGGCCGCAGACCCGCGATTTTGCCAGCTCGCTGTCGCTCATCTTGCAATTCATGGATACCGATTTGCGGGCCCTGCTCGAACTGCGCGAAGCGATCGCGCCCGATATGGCGGCAAAAGCGGCAGCGCGGGCAACCAATGCCGATCTCGCCGCACTAGGCGATTGCTACGCCCAGCTCGAGCGTGACCGCGAAACCGCCGCCTTCGAGGAAACCAACCGGCGCTTTCACGATTTGCTGGGTTGGGCAAGCGGCAACCCGACATTTGGATTGCTTACATCGGCACTGCATTTGCTGACTCGCGATCTCGCCGTGGAATTGGGTTATTCCGCGCAGGAGCGGGCTAACCAACTGCGTTGCCTGGCGCGCGTGCTCAACGCGGTGCGCCTGCGCGATGCCGATGGCGCCCGCCGCCACATGGCGCGGCTGGTCACGGGATCGTCGGCATATCTGGCTGCCCGCAGTCCCGAACTCGTTTCCCAAAAGGTCAGATGGGGAGACCCAGGCTAAACCAGCACTTTTGGAGAGGACAATGGCACTGAACAGTCGAATTTGCGGAATGCTCAAGATCGAGCATCCGATCCTGCTGGCCGGCATGGGCGGTGCGAGCGTGCCGAGGCTGGCCGCTGCGGTTTCCAACGCCGGTGGGCTGGGTGTGCTGGGCGCGGCGGCGTGCTCGCCCGAGCGCCTGCGCAGATGGATTCGCGAGACCCGCGCGCTAACCGACAAGCCGTTCGGGGTCGATACCTTGCTGCCCGCTTCGGTCCGCCGGGGCAAGGCACCGGAAACCGGGGCAGCCCCGGCCGATCCGATGGCGGTTTTCGGCGAATATCAGCGGTTCGCCCGCGATTTCATGGCCCGTGAAGGACTGGGCGAAGTCGATTCCGTTGCGGCGATGCGCGCTGCCGCCGGGGCGGAAAGCGAAGGTGGTCCCCCGATGTTCTCGAAGGAATTCTTCGAAGCGCAGATGGAGGTGGTGATCGAGGAAAAGGTGCCCGTCTATGCGGCCGGACTGGGCAATCCCGGGCCGTGGATGGATCGCCTGCACACCAACGGCACGATCGTGATGGCGGTGGTGGGCAAGGTCAAACACGCCTTGCAGGTGGTAGAGTCCGGGATCGATATGATCGTCGCCCAGGGTCACGATGGCGGCGGCCACAATTCGCCGATCGGGACGATTTCGCTGATCCCTCAGGTGGTCGACGCCGTGGGGGACCGGGTCCCGGTGCTTGGTGCCGGCGGCATCAGCGACGGGCGCGGAGTGGCGGCGGCCTTCATGCTCGGTGCCGAGGGAGCCTGGGTCGGAACGGCCTTCCTCGCGACCGAGGAAGCCGGGATCGAGGATTTCCAGAAGCAAGCCATTGCCGAGAGCGGTGACGGCGACACGGTGGTCAGTCGCTCGATCACTGGCAAGCCAGCCCGGATGATCGCCAACAAGTGGGCCAGTGCATGGATCGAAGCGGGCAAGGAGCCGCTGCCCATGCCTTACCAGTCGATGATTGCCGGCCCGGTCATGGCGGCGGCGATCCGCGACAAGCGGATGGATGTGCTTCCCGGGTTTGCGGGACAGGGCATCGGTTTGATCAAATCGGTTCGCCCCGCCGCCGCGGTGATGCGCGATCTGGTGGCCGACGCAGAGCGGGCTCTGGCCCGGGCTCAGGATTTTGGCTGATCGCGGGCGTCAAACTGAAGGATGTGGAACTGGCATGACCTTTTCCGACAAGACAGCAATCACCGGGATTGGCGAAACCGATTTCGTCAAGGGAGCCGAACGCACCGCCGTCGACATGATGCTGGAGGCGGCGCGCAAGGCAATCGCCGATGCCGGCCTCAAGCCTGCGGACATCGACGGCATGGTGCCTCCGCCGATCTATACCACCAGCGAGGAACTGGCGGCTAATCTCGGTATAGACGTGCTGCGCTATGCAGCGACGGTGCACATGGGCGGCGCCAGCCCGACCACTGCGCTGCAGAACGCCGCGATGGCGATATCCGCGGGGCTGTGCGACCACGTGCTCGTCACGCTGGGCTGGAACGGCTTTTCGGCGCTCCGGCCCAAACCGGGCGCGCCGCGGACCCGGTCGATGAACATGAACACCCTGACCAACACGATCCAGGGCTACTACATTCCCTACGGCGTGTTCTTGCCGGTGCAGATGTACGCCTGGCTGGCGATGCGGCATTCGCAGCTTTATGGGGTGGGGCCGGAAGCAACCGCCGCCATCGCCCTGGCTTGCCGCAAGCACGC
Source organism: Sphingopyxis terrae subsp. terrae NBRC 15098 (assembly GCF_001598815.1). GTDB lineage: Bacteria > Pseudomonadota > Alphaproteobacteria > Sphingomonadales > Sphingomonadaceae > Sphingopyxis > Sphingopyxis terrae. The sequence continues at coordinate 16,756 of NZ_BCZQ01000022.1, forward strand.
CCAGCTCAATCCCAAGGCGTTCACCTACGGGAAGCCGCTGGACCGTGAGACCTATCATGCGGCGCGGTGGATTTCGGAACCGTTCCGGCTTTACGATTGTTGTCTCGAAACCGATGGGGCCTGCGCGGTCGTGGTCTCGCGACTCGATCGCGCGCGCGACCTGCGACACGTTCCGGTGACGATTGCGGGTGCCGCCGAAGGGCATCCTTACCCAGCCGATGATATTCCGTCCCGGCACGATCCGTTCAAGATCGGCCTGTCCTATGCCGCCCCCAAAGCTTTCGAGATGGCCGGCGTTTCGCGCAGCGACATGGATTTCCTCCAGGTCTACGATTGCTTCACCTATGTGGTGCTGCTCCAGCTTGAGGCGATGGGCTATTGCGAGCCGGGCGGCGCGCTCGATTTCGTCAAGGATGGCCGGATCGAACTCGGTGGAACCTTCCCGCTGAACACGCACGGCGGCCTGCTCGCCGAAGCCCACGTCTGGGGTCTCAACCACGTGGTCGAAGCGGTGCGCCAGCTGCGGCACGACTGCGGCGAGCGTCAGGTCAAAGGGGCGCAGACTGGGCTGGTCACTGGCTGGGGCGATCTCGGCGACGGCAGTATTGCCATCCTGCGGAGGTTTGGCTGATGGACGAAGATCTTTCTCCCAAGGCGCGCGCCGCCGCCGCTGCTGCGCCGGCCAAGCCGCAGCCTCGCCCGCAAGACCTGGTCGAGCAGGAATTCTGGAACCGGTGCCAGGATGGGCGCCTTTACTTCCAGAAATGCGGGGGTTGCGGGTCGTGGCGGCACTTGCCGCGCTACATGTGCGCGCGTTGCGGCTCGCCTGACTTTGCGTGGGAACAAAGCTCGGGCAAGGGCACGGTGTTTTCTTGGACCGTCGTGCATCAGGCGCTGCACCCCGCCTTCGCGGCGGACATTCCCTATGTTGCCGCGGTGGTCGAGCTCGACGAGGGGGTCCGCATGGCCACCCGTTTGGTCGATTGCCCGATCGATGCTGTCCGGCTCGACCTGCCGGTGGCACTCGCGTTCGAGACTATCGGCGATGACTTCCGCCTGCCTGTCTTCCGACCGGCCTGAAAGGACGCTGTGCAATGGACCTGAGTTATGGCCCCGACTATGAGACGTTCCGCGAAGAGGTGCGCGGCTTCATCGCCGCCAATCGCCATCTCGCACCAAAGAATGCCGGTCGTGCGGCCCGCCCGTCGAAAGAAGGCGTGGCCTGGCAGAAGCTGCTGATCCAGCATGGCTACACCGCGCGCACCATTCCGCGCGAATACGGCGGGTTTGGGGCCGAGCCCGACATTCTCAAGTCCCGGATCATCGCCGAGGAGTTTGCGCGCGCCGGTGTGCCCGGCGGACTCGCCAATCAGGGCATTTCGATGCTGGTGCCGACCTTGCTCGAACTTGGCACCGAAGAGCAGAAGAGGCGCTGGATCGCGCCGACTTTGGCCGGCGATGTGGTGTGGTGCCAGGGCTATTCCGAACCCGGATCCGGATCGGACCTCGCCAGTCTCAAGACCAGCGCCCGGGTTGAAGGCGACGAATTCGTCGTCAACGGCCAGAAGATCTGGACCAGCACCGCCAAGGAAGCGGACATGATCTTCTGCCTGGTGCGGACCGAAGGGGACGCAGCCAAGCACCAGGGGATCAGCTATCTGATCTTCCCGATGAACACGCCGGGGATCGAAGTCCGCCCGCTCAGGACCATGACCGGCCATGCCGAATTCAACGAAACCTTCTTCACCGATGTGCGCGTGCCGGTCGATCAGATCGTCGGCCAGCGCGGGCAAGGCTGGTTCGTCGCCAACGCCACGCTCGGGCACGAACGCGGGATGCTGGGCGATCCCGACGCACTGGAGAACCGGCTGCTCGCGCTGATCGAACTGATGAAGGTGGAGCAGGTCGGCGGTGCACGGGTGATCGACCTTCCGGCCCTTCGCGACCGGCTGGTGGCGCTACAGGCCGAAGTCGCGGCGATGAATTACAACGGGATGCGGATCCTATCGAACCAGATCAAGGGCGAGCCGGGCGGCATGGCCAAGCTGATTGTCAAGCTCCAGGCCTGCGAGCTGGCCCACCAGATTTCCGCTTTGGCGATCGACGCGCTGGGCGAATTGGGAATCCTCTACAACGGCAGCGCCCACGAGCGCGCAAACGGCAGCTGGCAATGGAACTACATGTTCCAGCTTGGCCTGATCATTGGCGGCGGAACCGCCCAGATCCAGAAGAACATCATTTCGGAGCGCGGCCTCAACATGCCGCGCGAGCCGCGCCTGGACCTGCCCAAAGGTCCGTCCGCGCAAGGAGGGCAGTGATGGATTTCGGACTTTCGCTGGAACAGCAGATGCTGGCGGAAAGCGTTACGCGGCTGATGCGCGAACTGTGTCCGCTTGATCATGTCAGGCAAGTGGCCGAAGGCGGCAGCGCGGTCAGCGCGCAAAGCCAGGCCGCGCTGGCCGAATTGGGGCTGCCCGGGCTGGTGGTGCCGGAGGTCCATGGCGGCCTTGGCTTGGGACTGCTCGATGCAGCAGTCGTCGCCACCGCGCTGGGGGAAGCGGTGGCGCCGGTGCCGTTCTGCGCTCGCCACGTTATGGCGCCGCTCGCGCTGATCGCGGCCGGATCCGAGGCGCAGCAGGCCCAATGGTTGCCGCGCATCGCGGCTGGCGAGGTGCGTTTCGGCGTCGGGGTGCATGAGCAGGTCTCCCGCCGCGATGGTTCGGGCGTGCGTTGCACCGGTGGCGCGCTGACTGGCACGGCGCTGTTCGTGCTCGATTGCGCGGAGGCCGATCACCTGATGATCGCCGATCAAACCGGGCGGCTGCACATCGTTTCGGCGCAGGCAGACGGGTTGGAACTGACTGTCCTCAAGACGATCGACGCGACGCGGTCGGTCGGCGAACTGCGGCTTGCTTCGACCCAGGCGGAAGCCCTGGCCGACGACGGCGGTGCGGCGGTGCGGCGGGTGATCGCGGCGGGGCGAATCCTGCTCGCGGCAGACAGCCTGGGCGCTGCTGATGCGATGATCGCCCAGGCGGTCGCCTATGCCGGGCAGCGCGAACAGTTTGGCCGGGTGATCGGCAGCTTCCAGGCGGTCAAGCACATGTGCGCTGAAATGGCCGCGAAGAACGAGCCGTGCCGGTCGCTGGTGTGGTATGCGGCCCATGCGTTTGACGCAGTCCCAGCCGAAGCGGAACTGGTCGCCTGTCATGCCAAGTCGCACACCGGCGAAGTAGGCCGCTTTGTCGCTCGCACCGCGACCGAGGTGCACGGCGGTATGGGCTTCACCGACCTGTTAGGGCTGCATTACTGGTTCAAGCGGATCGGTTTCGACCGGCAGGTGCTGGGCGGCCCCGAGGCGGTCCGGGAAGAGGCTGCGATATTGCAAGGCTGGACTGCAAGAGCGGCCTGACGGAGCGAGGGGACAGTTCGGATGGCGCAGTGGAATCTTGGTGACATTCTTGATGCGATCGAGCCTGCGCTTCCCGCAGACACCCCGGCGCTGATTCACGGCGCGCGAGTCATCACCTGGGCCGAAATGGGTGCGCGGTCGAACAATATCGCCCGGTCGCTTGCGGCCCATGGCCTCTCGCCGGGAGCCAAGGTGGCGTTCTACATGCGCAACCGCCCTGAATACGGCGAACTGATGGCGGCTTGCTTCAAAGGCCGGTTCACCCATGTGAACATCAACTATCGCTACCGCCCCGAGGAGGTGTTCTACATCTTCGACGATTCCGACAGCGAGGCCATTTTCTACAGCGCCGAATTCCGCGATTGCATCGTCGAACTGAATGACCGGCTGACCAAGGCCAAGGTCTTCGTCGAAATCGGCGACCGCGCGACCAAGGCCCCCTTCGCGCTTGCCTACGAGGACTTGGCGGCAGCGGGTGATGGCTCGCCATTAGGGATCGAACGGTCACCGCACGATGAACTGTTCATCTACACCGGCGGGACCACCGGCATGCCCAAGGGTGTGGTCTGGCGTCACACCGATATGCGCGAAGCCCAGCTCGATGCGCAGCGCCTGCTCGCCCCAGTGCCGGACAGCCTCGACGAAGCCGTCGCCATGATCCGCGCCGAAGGCCCGGGTCGGATGACCCTGCCGGCCTGCCCGATGATGCACGGGACAGGCTTCATCACCGCGATCGGGACGCTCGCCTCGGGTGGTTGCCTTGTCACGCTGGACAATCCCTCGCTCGATGCGGTCGAGTTGTGGGAAGCGGTCGAACGCAACAAGGTGCAGTCGATCGCGATCGTCGGCGATGCCTTCGCCAAACCGATGCTCAAAGCCCTCAATGATAACCCTGGCGGTTTCGATACCTCAAGCCTGATCACCATCGTTTCGTCGGGGGTGATGTGGAGCAAGGAGGTCAAGGAGGGCTTGATCGGGCATATTCCGCAAGTGGCCCTGATGGACAGCTTTGGCGCTTCGGAAGGGCTTGGTTTCGGGCGCTCGATTACGACTGCTGCCGGGACCACGGAGACGGCGAAGTTCACCATCGGCGGATCCTGTGACGTGTTCGACGAGAACGACCAACTGGTCCGCCCAGGCACCGGCACACCGGGTTTTATCGCCCTCAAGGGACCGATCCCACTGGCCTATTACAAGGATCCCGAAAAATCGGCACGGACTTTCAAGACCATCAACGGGGTCCGCTACTCGATCCCCGGGGACTGGTGCACGGTCGAGGCCGATGGCAGCCTGACCCTGCTCGGCCGGGGCAGCGTCTGCATCAACACCGCTGGCGAAAAGGTCTATCCCGAAGAGGTCGAGGAAGTACTCAAGACTCATCCGGCCATCGAGGATGCGCTGGTCGTGGGGGTCGCCGATGAGAAGTGGGGCCAGGCGGTGACCGCAGTGGTTCACCTTGCCGCGGGCGAGACGCTCGATGAACCGGCCGTCAAGGAGCATGTCCGCAGCAAATTGGCGGGCTACAAGACCCCCAAGGCCGTGTTCGCTACCGCGATGGCGTTGCGTGCGCCCAACGGCAAGGCCGACTACAAGGGCGCGGCAGACCTTGCCGCCAAGCTGAGCGCCGCCCAATGAGCGCACCCGATCCAGACTGCGACGCACTGATCATCGGTGCGGGATTCAGCGGAATCTATTTGCTCCACCGGCTGCGTCAGGCCGGGTTTCGCACAAGGCTGATCGACGCGGCCGCCGAGCCGGGCGGCATCTGGTACTGGAACTGCTACCCCGGCGCCCGCGTCGATTCGCACGTCCCGATCTACGAATTCTCGCTGCCCGAGTTGTGGCAGGACTGGACCTGGAGCGAACGGTTCCCTGGCGGCGGAGAGCTGCGACGATATTTCCGCTACGTGTGCGACAAGCTGGAGCTCTGGCCCGACATGGCCATGGGGACGCGGGTGTCCGGTGCCCGCTTCGATGCCGAAAGCGATATCTGGCGTGTCGATACGGCGCAAGGTGAGCAGGTCAGCGCCCGCTTCCTGCTGCCTTGTGCAGGTTTTGCCGCCAAATCCTATACTCCGGACATTGCCGGCCTGGAGACGTTTGCGGGTGAACGGCACCACACCGCGCACTGGCCGCAGGGCGGCCTTCGGTTTGCCGGGAAGCGGGTGGCGATCATCGGCACCGGGGCGAGCGGCGTGCAGGTGGCGCAGGTAGCCGCGCGCGACGCCGCGCAGCTGACCCTGTTCCAGCGCACCCCGATCCTGGCTCTGCCGATGCAGCAGCAGCCGCTGAGCCTTGAGCAGCAAGCGCAGGAAAAGGCTGCCTATCCCGCGATCTTTGCCAAACGGCAGACCTCGAACGGCGGCTTCGACGCCGATCGCATGGAAATCAGCGCGCTCGATGTCGATGCAGCCGAACGCACCGCAACCTTCGAACGTCTATGGCAAGCCGGCGGCCTGCGGTTCTGGTACAACAATTTCTCCGACCTGCTGACCGACGAACGGGCCAACCGCTTTGCTTACGATTTCTGGCGCGAGAAGGTCCGCGCGCGGATTGCCGATCCCTTGCTTCACGAGGCATTGGCGCCGATGGAACCGCCGCATCCCTTCGGCACGAAACGACCCTCGCTCGAACAGAGCTATTACGAGATATTCGCACAGGACAATGTGTCGCTGGTAGATCTCAAGCGCGATCCGATCGAGCGTGTGGCCCCTGGCGGTATCGAGACCGCGAGCGGCCTGATCGAATGCGACATTATGGTGTTCGCCACGGGGTTCGATGCCGCCAGCGGCGGGCTGATCGACATGAATCTGCGCGGCACCGAGGGCTTTAACTTGGGTGAGGCGTGGAAGGACGGGGTACGCGCCTATCTGGGCAATTCCGTTTCCGGGTTCCCCAATATGCTGTTCCACTACGGCCCGCTGAGTCCATCCGGCTTTTCCAATGGTCCGACTGCGGCCGAGCTGCAGGGCGACTGGACGACCAATTTCCTGGCTCACCTGAGGAGCGCGGGGATAACACGGTTCGAGCCCGATCCGGCAGCGGAGCGCGAATGGACCAACATGGTAGAACAAATCGGTGCGATGACGCTCTTTCCCAAAGCTAAGTCCTGGTACATGGGCGATAACATTCCAGGCAAGAAGCGCCAGCTGATCAACTTCCCGAGCGTATCAACCTATGCCCAGATCTGTGCCGACGTTGCCGCAAATGGCTATCGCGGCTTCAGTCTCGCTTCTTGAACGTTTTGATCGGAAAATACCTTGTTGAGTGACATAACGAACGGTCTTGGCGATATCGATCCGGAATGGGCGCCGAACCCTGAAGAACTGCCCCGCTGGTTTGTCGATGCGCTTGCCGTTCCGCGCGAGGACGGCTTCATTGAGGTCGATGGCACGAGCATTCACTATTTCCGGTGGGGGCAGCGCGGTAAGCCACCCGTGCTGATGACCCACGGCTTCCTCGCCCACGCGCGCTGCTTTGCCTTCATCGCGCCATTCCTTGCGAACGATTACGACGTCGTAGCCTACGACCTGTCTGCCATGGGCGACAGCGCGGTGCGCGAAAATTGCGACATGGCTGCGCGCGGCCGGGAAATGATCGGGGTGGCACGGGCGCTGGGTCTGTTGGATGGTGACAGGAAACCAGCGATCTTCGCGCACAGCTTCGGCGCCAGCGTCGCGCTGGAGGCGCTTGGCCAGTTGCCCGGCGGCTTTGCCGGTGCAGCCATTTGCGACATGATGACCCTGCGCCCCGCCATGCTCGAAGCATTCTGGGCAGGCGGCCACACCAGCCCGGGTTCAGGCAATCCCGACAAGCCGCAGCGCATTTACCCGGACTTTGCGACTGCCCGCAGCCGCTACAAGCTCTCGCCGCCGCAGCAGGTCGGGGAGCCGTTCCTCATGGATTACATGGCCTATCATTCCCTGCGACGGGTCGAAGGCGGCTGGAGCTGGAAGTTCTCGCCTGCGGTGTTCAATCGCGACAATTCGCGTGCCGATTGGCTAGCGATCGGCCCTAAACTCGTGGCTGCGCCGGGCCGTAAGGCGATCGTGCATGGCGAGGAAAGCCTGCTGTTCACGCGAGACTCGCGGAATTTCGTGCACGAACTTGGCGGAACCGACATCCCGATCATTGCTGTTCCAAGAGCGCGTCATCACTTGATGCTCGATCAGCCGCTGGCGCTTGTGACAGCAATTCGCGCCTTGCTGGCGCGATGGCACGAGACCGACCCGGATTGAGACCCGGAGGTTCTAAGCCAGGTCAGCCGACAACTTCGACCACAGGGCCATAACCGGCATTGTCGGGTATGACGAGCACGCGCTGGCCGTTCCGCTCTTCAAGCCGCGGAAGCACAGTGACAAGTGGCCGCCCCTGGGCGCGCCGCAGGCAGTCTGCCGCATCTCTTGCTTCTGCAAGCAATTGCACATTCATTCGGGTGGGGAAAATCACCGTTCGCTCACCGCTTTCGGCCAGGCGCAGGACCTGCTGCGGAGCGATCCATTCGGCATCGACGGTTTCATGACCGTCACAGGCTGCGACCTGATTGGCGGGGGCATGCACAACGTAGAAAAAAGTGTCGAAACGCTTGGGCATGATCGGCGGCGTAATCCAGCGGGCAAATATGCTCAGAGCGTCAAGCCGCAATTGAACATCTAGGTCACGGGCCACGTCCAAGAAGGCGAGATCGCCTCGATCCACCGCGCTGCGAACTTCCGGTTTGCAACTGTCTTCGAAAAGCCTTCCGTCACGGTGGTGGGCAAGGAGAATTCCCGCCTCTTCGAAAACCTCGCGGATCGCGGCAATCCGAAGCGTCCGCTGAACCTCGTCGAATTGGGTCCATCCGCTGCAGTGTTGGGCCCAGGCGGGATCTGCATCACCTTCATGCAATTTGCCGCCCGGAAAAACGAGCGCTCCAGAAGCAAAGTCGATCTGCTGATGGCGTTTGACCATCAGCACCTGAAACTCGGGCTCATCGCGTAGGAGCAGAATCGTCGCCGCAGGCCGAGGTTCGTGGACTGTCCTGTCGTTTTGCATTTTGGCCTCCCTTTTGCTGATTTGAGGTGGTCGGGTTTTTCCGACAGGTTGTCAGCTTGAATAAGCTCCCCTGTTGGGTCTTGCGCCGCCAGTTTAGGTTTCAGATCAGGCGTGGCATGCCCCGCCTGATCTGAGATTTCGATTTGCTCATATGCCTCTCTTGGGGTTTGACCGGCAAGGTTCGAATGCAGGCGGTGGTTAATGTAATAATTGAACCAGCTTCCTAGCCTGCGCGCAGTTCTGTGCCGGTCTCGAAATCGTTCAGATAGATGCACTCGTATTTGAGAGATCGCCACAGCCGCTCGATCAATACATTGTCCATCCAGCGCCCCCGGCCAACCTGGTAACAAGCAGAAGGATCGTCGTTTCTTTTACTGAACCTGGACGCTCACTCTGATTGCACCAAACTGGCTGCAATTTTATCTAGTATAATTCCCAACGATTCCATCTCGTTGTCTGATATGTCTGCCCAGGTTTGATCGTGCAGCCGGTCCGCCTCATGGCGCAGCAGCGGCACCAGTTGATAGGCCGCGTCGCAAAGATGCACCTGCCACACTCTTCGGTCAGTGTGATGTGGCCGCCTTTCCACCAGGGCCAGTCCTTCAAGGCGGTCAATCGCCTGTCCCACCGTGGCGCGCTCTAGGTCTAGCAGGCGGGCAAGGTCTGATTGGGTCAGGCCTTGCTGCCGGAGAAGATAGGCAATGATCCGCCATTGCGTCCTTGTCAGCCCGGTGCGGGCGATGCGGCGCTCAAAGGCTTGTCGCAGGGCCCGCGTGATCTCCTCCATCCGGAAGATGATGTCGTCACGCGGCGTCAGCAGCGATTGGGCCAGGCCCTGTTCTGTCGAAATCGCACGCTGCGGCATGTCGTCATCATGCTCGGGCATTGACGATATGGCAAGGCGCTTTATTGTAAGGCGATATACAGAAAGAGATGCGCTTGATCCAAAAGATCACATTCTCCGGAGCCGAAGGGCAGTCGCTCGCGGCAGATGCTGCTGGGAACGCTGGCTCGCCACCGGTATTGCTGGCGCATGGCGGCGGGCAGACACGGTTGAGCTGGCGCCGCACGCAGGAACGGCTCGCGGCTGCGGGATTTCGAGCCATTGCGGTCGATTTGCGCGGTCATGGCGAAAGCGACTGGGCGCCGTCGGGCCATTATCGCATCGAGGATTTTGCAGACGATCTCCTTTGCGTGGCGGACCGGTTGGGCACGCCCCCCGCGCTCGTCGGCGCCTCGCTGGGCGGGCTGTCCGGACTGATTGCTGAAGGCGAGATCAGGCCGGGCAGCTTTGCCTCGCTCACCCTCGTCGATATTGCGCCCAACATGGAGCCCGCAGGGGTGGCGCGCGTGATGGGCTTCATGGCGGCGCATCTTGAAAGCGGCTTTGCTTCGCCTGAGGAGGCGGGCGACATTGTTGACAGCTATCGCCCCAGGGAAGGCCGGCGGACACCGGTGGAACGGATCGCGCCCTATCTGCGGGAGGGCGCCGACGGGCGCTGGCGCTGGCACTGGGACCCCCGCTTCATCACCTCCGTGATGTCGAGCCGGGGCGAAGCCCGGATGGAGCGGCTGGCCGACGCCGCCCGACGGCTTGCCTGTCCCGTGCATCTGATCCGTGGCGGCTCCAGTGATCTGGTGTCGCCGGAAGGGGCGGCGGCTTTCCTTGAACTTGTGCCGCATGCTCGCTTCACCGACATCGCCGGCGCCGGCCACATGGTGGTGGGAGACCGCAACGACGCGTTCGCCGAAGCCATCGTGGGTTTCCTCCGCAATACACAGACTCGATCGGAAACCGCAGATGTCCGTTGACCGGAGCGCATTGACGACCATCGAGGGGTTGCAGGCGGCGCTGCACATCGCCCCCTTCCATCGCTGGCTCGGCCTAGATCTCGTGTCGGCATCGCCCTCGGGCATCGTGATCGCCATGCCGTGGCGCGACGAGCTGGTGTCGAATCCGGCGATCGGCGCGGCGCATGGCGGCGTGCTGGCCTCGCTTATCGATCTGGGCGGGCTTTATGCGGTGCTCGCGGCCGGTGGCCTCGCGCAGGCGACGGCGGATCTCAGGGTCGATTATCATCGCCCGGCATTGGCAGGCCGCATTCTGGCGCGAAGCCGGGTCGTCAAGATGGGAAAGCGGCTGAGCGTTGCCGATACCGTGGTTGAAAGCGAAGCCGGGGACCTGCTGGCGTCCGGCCGGGGAGCCTATCTTGGTGCCTGAACCTGTGTGGAAACGCAGCGCGGCACTGGCTGCTGGTCTGTGCGCGGCCATGGGTCTGGCGCTTGCAGGCTGCTCGTCGGAGTCCAAGCCGGAAGATGCGCCGTCGGCTGCGACCCAGGCGATCGAGGTGCAGGGCGCTCTTGTGCGCGCCGAGCAACTGTCCCTACCCGTGCGCGCGTCGGGCACGGTAGCTGCGATGCAGACGAGCAATGTGACCGCGCTGGTGGAAGGGCCGGTGGACCGCGTGTTCGTGCGTGTCGGCGACCGTGTCAGCAAAGGCCAGCCCCTGCTGCGCATCAGGCAGGCCGATTATCAGCGCCGGGCCAGCGAAGCCGAAGCGGCCGTGCGCCTGGCCGAGGCCGAAGTGGTGCAGACCGAGCGGGCCTACCAGCGGGTGCGCGAGCTGAAGGACCGGGGCTTTGCGGCGGCTGCCCGTCTGGACGAGGTGGAAGCCGCGCGCGACGTGGCGCGCGCGCGTCGCGATCAGGCCCGTGCGGCTCTCTCGACGGCGCGGCAAGCGCTGGCCGATACCGTTCTGCGCGCACCCTATGACGGCGTGGTCACCCAGCGCATGGTGGACGAAGGGATGTTCCTTAACAGCCGCTTCTCCATGGGCGGGCAATCGGCGGCGCTGCAGCTGCAGGAACTGCGCGTGGTGGCAGCCATCGTCGCCGTGCCCGAAGCCCGGGTGGCGGACCTGCGCAAGGGCCAGCCGGCGCGGCTGTTCATCACCGGCCAGCCCGAACCGCTGCCCAGCGAAGTCTTCATCATCAACGATTTCATCGATCCCAAGGCGCGCACGGTGGAGGTGCGGCTGCCGGTGCGCAACCCGGGCTATACGATCAACAGCGGTGTGTCGGTGGTCGCCGAGATTATCACCGACCCGGTCAACGCGATCATCGTGCCGCGCCGCGCCCTGCGCGGAGACGGGGCCAATCTGCATCTGTTCATGCTGGCGGGTGACACGGTCCGGCGCCGCGCCGTCAAGACCGCCGATGTCGATCTTGACCGCGTGCGGATCCTGGAGGGCGTGGCAGCAGGCGAGACGGTCGTGCTCGATCCGCCGACCACTCTGGCTGATGGGGCAAAGGTGCGCGTGCGCGCGACAGATGCGCTGGCGAGCCCTGCGGCCGGCAGCGCGCCGGGCGCGCGGTAGGAGGGCGCCGCCATGTGGCTTGCTGATGTCTCGATCCGCCGGCCTGTGTTTGCGACGATGATGATCGGGGCGCTGGTCGTGTTGGGCCTGATCAACTTCACCAGGCTTGGCGTCGATCTCTTTCCGCGTGTCGAATTTCCCTATGTCTCGGTCAGCACGTCGCTGGAAGGTGCGGCGCCGGGCACCATCGAAACCGAGGTGAGCGATGTTCTGGAAGAGCAGCTGAACAGCATTTCGGGGATGCGCCAGATGCGTTCGGTGAGTGCCGAGGGGCTCTCCCAAGTGTTTCTCGAGTTCGAGCTGGAGGAAAATGGCGATGTGAAGGCGCAGGATGTGCGCGACAAGGTGAGCATCGCCCTGCGCAATCTTCCGGCGGACGCCGATCCGCCGGTGGTGGAAAAGGTCGATCCCGATGCCAGCCCTATCCTTTCGGTCATGTTGTCGGGCAACATGCCGATCCGTGAATTGACCACCTATGCCGACGAGGCGGTGAAGGAGCGGATCCAGCGTGTGCCCGGCGTCGGCTCAGTTACCCTGGCCGGGGGGCGGGAGCGCGAGATGCGGATCTGGCTGGATGCCGTCCGGATGCGCGCGGTTGGCGTGACAGCCGACGATGTGGTGCGGGCGGTGCGCGGCGGCAATGCCGAACTGCCCGGCGGCCGCCTGGAGATCGGCGGCGCGGCGCGGGAACTGGGCGCCCGCACCATGGCCGAGGCGCGCACGCCCGAGGAATTCGGGGCCATCATCGTCCAGTGGCTGCCCAACGGCGCCGCCGTGCGTGTTCGCGATGTTGCCCGGATCGAGGATGGCCAGCAGGACGAACGCAGCTTCGCCCAGCTGAATGGCGCGCCGGGGGTGGCGCTTGAGGTGCGGCGCCAGTCCGGGCGCAACACCGTCGAGGTGGCCCGCGCCATTCGCGCCGAGGTGGCGGAACTGGCGAAATCGGCACCGCCGGGCGTCAGCATGGTGGTTGCGCGTGACACGTCGCGCTTCATCGAGTCCTCGATCAAGGACGTGCAGTTCGAAATCGCCGTGGCGATCGTGCTGGTGGTGCTTGTCACCTTTTTCTTCCTGCTGAGCTGGCGGGCGACGATCATCGTAACGCTCGCCATTCCGACCTCGCTGGTTGCCACCTTCATTGCCTTTGGCGCGTTCGATCTCACCATCAACATGATGACGCTGCTGGCGCTCACGGTGGCGATCGGCCTACTGGTCGACGATGCGATCGTGGTCACAGAAGCGATCCAGCGCGATATCGATGAAGGCGTCGATGCGCGCACGGCTGCCTTTGCCGCGACAAAGCGCGTGGCGCTTGCCGTACTCGCCGGCACCTTCGCCACGCTGGCGGTGTTCGTGCCCATCGCCTTCATGGAAGGCATCGTCGGCCGCTTCTTCTTCCAATATGGCCTCGCCATCGTCTTTTCGGTCAGTGTTTCGCTGCTGGTCGCCTTCACCCTCACGCCGATGCTGGCGGCCCGCCTGCTGAAGGCCGGCGATCATGGCGGGCCGTGGCTGGCGCGCATTGAAGCTTTCCACCAGGGAACGGAGCGCCGCTATGCACGCATCGTGCGTTGGGCGCTGGAACGGCGCCGGCTGGTGTTGGCAATCGCCCTGGGCAGCCTGGTCGTGGGCGGCGTGGCGGCCTCCATGGTGCCGTCCACCTTCATGTCGTCCACCGACCGCAGCGAGTTTCTGGCGACGGTGAAACTGCCGCAGGGCACGGGCATTGCCTCGGCGCGCGAGGCGGCGGCGCGGGCGGACGCCGCGCTGCGCGGCATCGACGACGTGAAGCTGGTGTTCGTGACGGTGGGGGCCGGCAGCCGCCAGCGCAGCAACGAACTGGAGTTCTACATTGCCATTACGCCCAAGCAGGCGCGGTCGATCCACCAGATGGCGGTGATGGACAAGGCCCGCGCCGCGCTGCGACAGGCCATTCCCGAAGCCAACGAGATCGTGGCCGCGGAAGTGCCGTGGGTTTCGGGTGGTGGCATCGGGCAGGCCGCGATCGAGCAGGTGGTGATGGGCCGCGATCTGGCCGAGGCCGAGGCCTATGCGGCAAGGCTGGTGGCGGCGATGAAATCGCGGCCGGAGTTCGCCGATGTCCGGTCCAGCTATGAAGGCGGCAGGCCGGAACTGCAGTTGCGCATCGACCGCACGCGGGCTGCCGATCTTGGCGTTTCGGCGCGCGACCTTGCCAACTCGACCCGGATCCTGCTGGGCGGCGTGGAGGCCGGCACGTTTGAAGAAGGCGGCCGACGTCACGATGTGAGGGTGCGCCTGGAAGAAGCGCAGCGCCAGTCGCCTGACATGGTGGCATCCCTGCAGACCCGCAGTCTGGACGGCCGGCTGGTCGATCTGGGCCAGGTGGGCGATCCGCGCATCGGGACCGGCCCCGTGCAGATTGACCGGCAGGATCGGGGCCGCAAGGTGTCGGTGCTGGCCAACAGCGCCACAGGGGTGTCGCTGGGGGCGGCCGTGAAGGCCATGGACGCCCTCATCGCGGCCAACCCGCCGCCGCCCGGCATCGAACTTGTTCTGGAAGGGCAGGCGCGCCGCATGGCGGAAACCGCAACGGCTATCGGCTTTGCCTTCCTGCTGGCGCTGATCGCGCTCTACATCGTGCTGGCCAGCCAGTTCGACCGATTCGGCCAGCCCTTCCTCATCATGCTGACGGCCCCCCTGTCATTCTCGGGGGCCTTTGTCGCCATGCTGATCGGGGGGCAGGAAATGAGCCTGTTCGGCCAGATCGGGCTGCTGGCGCTGATGGGCATCGTGATGAAGAATGGCATCTTGCTGGTCGACCGCGCCAACCAGCTTGTTGCGGACGGGCATTCACGGGCCGACGCCATGGCGCAAGCTGCGCCGGAACGGCTGCGCCCGGTGCTGATGACGGCCTTCGCCGCCATCTTCGGAATGATCCCGGTGGCGCTTGCTGCGTCCGATGGTTCCGAATGGCGCAATGCCATGGGCTTCATCGTGATTGGCGGCCTCATCACCTCGACGATGCTGACGCTGATCGTCGTCCCGGCCACCTGGATGGTGCCGGACGATGTCGCGCGGCTGTGGCGGCGCACGACAACGCGGAAGGATGTGGACAAGAGCGATGCGCAGTCAGTTGCCACCCCTGCACCGGCCGAAGGCACGGGTCACGATGAAGCCGCCTTGTCTCCTGCACGCGCCCACGCGGCAGAGACTTCTTAGCGGCCAGCGCCGCCGCAAGGGCAGGGAGCCCGCTGGACCGTGCCCGACAGGCACTGTCGGACGTTCGACGGGTGACGGTCCTTTTTCAGCACGGCCCAGATCGTAGTCGGTCCAAGGAACCCCGCTTCCGTGCCGGAATAGCCAGCGATAGATGCTGGACTGGCCAAAAAAATTACGTGCTGATTTCTTCAATGAATTCAACAGTCCAGCGATATGGCGGTCCACAGGGCGGCCAGCAGGGCAGGAAAGTTCAAATAGACGTTTAAAGACAGACAGTTAGGACATTACGGAACAATCGAGTGGGAGTGACGCATCATGGGCAGCCACGAACGACTTGAGGTCGATGCGTCCGGCGGCTGCCAGTGCGGTGCGGTGCGCTATCGCGTCAGCGCGGTGCTCGACACGTCGCACATCTGCCACTGCCGCATGTGCCAGAAGGCCGCTGGCAACTTCTTCATCGCGCTGATCGGCGTTCCGCGCGATGCCATCGCTTGGACGCGCGGGATGCCCGCGACCTTCAACAGTTCGGACAAGGCGGCGCGCGGCTTCTGCGCGGATTGCGGCACGCCGCTGCTCTATGATTATTTCGAGAGCAAGCATATCAATCTGACCACGGGGTCGTTCGACGACCCCAGCCGTTTCGCGCCGCGTTTCCAGTTCGGGCTTGAGGCCCGCCTGCCGGTCTTTGCCGATCTGCCGATCCAGGCCGAAGGCACGACCGAGGAAACCATGGCCGATCTTGTCGCGGCGATCGCGGCGACCAATCATCAACATCCCGACCACGATACCGAAAGCTGGCCCGAATGACCCCTACCGCAAAGATTCTCCTGCTCGGTTCCGGCGAGCTTGGCCGCGAGTTCGTCATTTCGGCAAAACGGCTCGGTTGCCATGTGATCGCCTGCGACAGTTACGCCGGCGCGCCCGCGATGCAGGTCGCGGACGAGGCCGAGGTTTTCTCGATGCTCGATGGCGACGCGCTGCGTGCCGCGATCGAAAAGCACCGCCCCGACCATGTCGTGCCCGAGATCGAAGCGATCCGGACCGAAGTGCTGGCCGAACTCGAGGCCGAAGGGTTTCACATCGTCCCCTCGGCACGCGCGGCCCAGCTCACGATGAACCGCGATGCGATCCGCGACCTTGCCGCAAGCGAGCTGGGCCTGACGACCTCGACCTTCGAATATGCCACCAGCCGCGAAGAACTCGCCGCCGCCGCGGCGCGGATCGGCTTTCCGCTCGTCGTGAAGCCGGTGATGTCCTCTTCGGGCAAGGGGCAGAGCACGGTGAAGGACGCCGCCGGGATCGACGCGGCATGGGACTATGCGGCCGCCGGGATGCGCGGCGACCGGCTGCGCGTGATCGCCGAGGCCTTCATCGATTTCGATTATGAGATCACGCTGCTGACGGTGCGCCACAAGGACGGCGTCGCCTTCTGCCCGCCGATCGGACATCGGCAGGAACGCGGCGACTATCGCGAAAGCTGGCAACCCGCGGCCATGTCGGCGGCGGCGCTGCAAGCCGCGCAGGCGATGGCGACGAAGGTCGTCGATGCGCTCGGCGGCCATGGCATTTTCGGGGTCGAATTTTTCGTGAAGGGCGACGATGTCATCTTCTCCGAACTTTCCCCGCGCCCGCACGACACCGGCATGGTGACGCTGATTTCGCAGCAATATTCGGAATTCGACCTTCATGCCCGAGCGATATTGGGATTGCCGATTCCGCCCGTCGACGTGCCGCAAGCCAGCGCCAGCGCCGTGCTGCTGGCCGATCGCGACGCAAGCGATTTCGCGATCACCGGCCTCGCCGAAGCCCTGACGCCGCCGAACGCCGAAACCTCGGTTGACGCGCGCCTCTTCGGCAAACCCCTCACGCGGCCCTATCGCCGCATGGGAGTGGCACTGGCCAAGGTCGCGGGCGGCACCACCGACGACGCGCGGGCAGCCGCCGTCGCGGCCGCGGACAGGCTTGCGATCCGATATCCGGGGTGATTGGGCGGCGGGTTGGCGGATTGCGACCGATTGCGGACGTCGAAAGTTGGATTACACCCGTACCATGAGTCGATATGTCGAAGGTGCTGTCTCGGTTTTACAGTGTGAAACTGAGGGTCATTTGACGCCCCACTTAGTATTCAGTGGGGATACGGATATGGCCACGGTTGGGCTCGGCTCGCTATCGAGTGTGGTAGCTGATGAGATCGTACTCGCTGAATTGGACTCCACCGAATTGACCGATGGGCCTGCCGATGCATTCGAGAGCAGGATCAACGAGCTGCTAGGTCGCAATGACTTGCGATCTGTGCAATTGCGCCGAGTGGAGCGAGATGAAATTCCGGCTGGATTGTCGTTCCAAGAATTTCAAAAGGCATATTTGCCACCCCGCCTTATTTTCGCTTGCCCGAGGTGCAACGCGGACGCCACCGCAATCAGAACTGAGAGCATTCAAGGGTATGAGCGGGCAGGAGGCACCATAAGACTGATTGGCGATTTGACCTTGCGGTAGCTGAACGGCGAGGCGTCCGCTTTCCACCCCAAAGCAGACCCTCCGCAACACAGCACGCCGACATAGCTAGGCCGCCTTCCTTCCCCCTGCTACACCCCGCGCCATGTCACAGAAGAATCATCTCTATCTGGTCGATGGCTCCAGCTACATCTTCCGCGCCTATCATCGCCTGCCGCCGCTGACGAACCCGAACGGGGTGCCCGTCGGCGCGGTCTATGGCTACACCACGATGCTCTGGAAGCTCGCGAAGGATCTGCACGACGCGGACGGGCCGACGCACCTTGCGGTCATCCTCGATCATTCGAGCCAGTCGTTCCGTAACGAGATTTACGATCAGTATAAGGCGAACCGTCCCGAGCCGCCCGAAGATCTGCGCCCGCAATTCCCGCTGATCCGCGACGCGACGCGCGCCTTTTCGTTGCCGTGCATTGAGATGGAGGGGTATGAGGCCGACGATCTGATCGCCTCCTATGCCGAGGCCGCGGTGCGCGAAGGGTGGGACGTGACCATCGTCAGCAGCGACAAGGATCTGATGCAGTTGATCCGCGAACCCGCGGACGGACCGCATGTCGACATGCTCGACACGATGAAGAATGTCCGGCTGGGGATCGACGCGGTGCATGAGAAGTTCGGCGTCTCCCCCGACCTCGTCGGCGACGTGCTCGCGCTGATGGGCGACAGCGTCGACAATGTGCCCGGCGTGCGCGGGGTCGGACCCAAGACCGCGACCAAGCTGATCCAGGAATATGGCAATCTGACCGCGGCGCTCGACGGGGCGGAGACGATGAAAGCGTCGAAGCTGCGCGAAAATCTGATCGAGCATCGGGCGATGGCCGAACTGTCGCGCGTGCTGGTCGATCTGAAACGCGATTGCCCGCTGCCCGACACGCTCGACAGTCTGAAGCTCGACGCGATCCCGCCGGCGCCGCTCAAACTGTTTCTCGACGAACATGGCTTTCGCTCGCTTTCCGCCAAGCTCGACAATGGCGTTGCCCCCGGTGGGCCGCCCACGCTGCCGCGCGCCGGCGCTGCGCCCGCCGCGGCGGCGCCCACCGGCCCGACGACGCCGGTGCTGCCCGCCATGCCGGCGATCGACCGCGCAGCCTATGAATGCGTGACCGACCTCGACGCGCTCGACCGCTGGATCGCGGCGGCTAAGGCGGCGCATGTCGTTGCGATCGATACCGAAACGGCGAGCCTCGACAGCGTCACCGGCGAGCTGGTCGGCGTCAGCATGGCGATCGCGCCGGGGCAGGCCTGCTACATCCCGCTCGGCCATGGCGGCACTGACATGTTCGCCGAAAAGCCCGACCAGATTGCGATGGCAGACGCCGTCGCGCGGATCGGCGCGCTGTTCGCCGACGAAGCGGTGCTGAAGGTCGGCCACAATCTGAAATATGATATCGGCGTGCTGGCCCAGCATGGCGTCCGCGTCGCGCCCTATGACGACACGCTGCTGATGAGCTTCGCGCTCGACGCGGGCCAACATGGTCACGGCCTTGACGAGCTGGCAAAGCTGCATCTCGACCATGTCTGCCTGGCGTTCAAGGAGGTGTGCGGCACCGGCAAATCGCAGATCAGCTTTGCCGAAGTCCCGCTCGCCCGCGCAACCGAATATGCCGCCGAGGATGCCGACGTCGCGCTGCGACTGTGGCGGCTGCTCAAGCTGCGCCTGCCGCTCGAAGGCGGCACCCGCGTCTACGAGATGGTCGACCGACCGCTTGCCGGCGTCGTCGAGACGATGGAGCGCGCGGGCATCATGGTCGACCGCGATTATCTGGCGCGCCTGTCGGGCGAATTCGCGCAGGAAATGGCGCGGATGGAAACCGCGATCCATGCCGAGGCAGGACAGCCTTTCACCATCGGCAGTCCCAAGCAGCTCGGCGAGATATTGTTCGACAAGCTCGGCCTCAAGGGCGGGCGCAAGGGCAAGTCGGGCGACTGGTCGACCGACCAGAACGAGCTCGAGCGCCTCGAACGCGACGGCGTGCCGATCGCGCGCATGATCCTCGAATGGCGGCAACTCGCCAAACTCAAGTCGACCTATACCGACGCGTTGCAACAACAGATCAATGCGAAGACCGGGCGCGTCCATACCAGCTACAGCCTCGTCGGCGCGCAGACCGGGCGGCTGTCGTCGACCGATCCCAATTTGCAGAATATCCCGATCCGCAGCGAGATCGGCCGCCAGATTCGCGATGCCTTCATCGCCGCGCCGGGCCATGTGCTGATCGCCGCGGACTATAGTCAGATCGAACTGCGCCTCGCTGCGCATATGGCCGATGTCCCCGAACTCAAGGAGGCGTTCGCGCAGGGGCAGGACATTCACGCCGCGACCGCGATCGAATTGTTCGGCGAGGTCAATCGCGACACCCGCGCCAAGGCGAAGACGGTCAATTTCTCGATCCTCTACGGCATTTCGCGCTGGGGGCTTGCGGGCCGGCTCGAAATCACGCCCGACGAGGCGCAAGCGCTGATCAGCCGCTATTTCGAGCGCTTCCCCGGCATCTCCGACTATATCCAGGGCACGCTCGAGCGCGCGCGCGAGCGCGGCTATACGGAGACCTTGTTCGGCCGGAAGACCTGGTTCCCGCGCATCAAGGCGGCGAACCAGAACGAACGCCAGGGCAGCGAACGCGCGGCGATCAACGCGCCGATCCAGGGCACCAGCGCCGACCTCATCAAGCGCGCGATGACGCGCATGCCCGTAGCGCTCGCCGAGGCGGGGCTGGATGAGGTGAAGATGCTGCTCCAGGTCCATGACGAACTCGTCTTCGAGGCACCCGAGGACAAGGCCGAAGCCGCCGGCGCCGTGATCCGCCGCGTGATGGCCGCCGCCGCCGAGCCGGTCCTGACGCTGTCGGTGCCGCTGGAGGTGGAGGTCGGAACCGGCAAGAGCTGGGGCGACGCGCATTGATCGCTGCGCTCCTGTTGTTCGCGGTGCAGGCAGCCGGTCCTGCAGCCGCAGCCCCGGGCGTCGAGACGACGGCCCCGTCCCCCGTCGCCGATCAGGATCTGCGCGAATTTGCGGCGATCGACGGGCGCAAGGTGGCAGGGCGGCCGACCGGCGGGCCCTATGCCAATCCCGACAAGATCCTGCTCCTTACGCGCGACGGCAAAGGCTATCCCGCGGTCATGGCGAGTCTTGCCTTTCCGGCGCGGCAGTCGCTGCCCGCGCCGCCGGCGGGGACGCTGGCGGTGGTGCGGCTGCACCAACGGATGGAAACGATCATTCCCGGGCCGACTGCGGACGATCTGGCGTTCGTCGCCGCGAACCGGCTGCCGCTGTTCGTGATCGGCGAATGGGCGCGCCCGGCACCGATGTGGGAAGTGGCATGGGTCGATGGCGCGGTGCGCTTTCGCACCGTCGGCGACGTCGGCGAAATCGGCCCTTGGCAGGATTGAGACTGCACTGACCGCGCGATACGGGCGCCGAAACGCGCTTCGCCTGCGCCCGGCCGCGCGGGTTAAGGCTTGCACGCCGCCGCGCGGAGCCTATGACAATTTGATGACAGGGCGCAGACATGTGATGGGGCCGGAAAAGGCGAACATCCAATGAACAATGCGGACAAGCGCGCGCCAGTGGCGACGCGTATCCAGCAAAATATTCTTGCACGCGGCGAGCGCCGCCTGCTCAACTGGCTATGCGCGCGATTGCCCGCCTGGGTGACGCCCGACCAGCTCACACTGCTCGGCTTCGCGGGCGCCTTGATGGTAACAAGCGGCTATCTGCTGAGCTGGCTCGGCAGCGGCTGGCTGGCGCTGTCGCTCGTGGGTTATGTCGTCAACTGGTTCGGCGACTCGCTCGATGGCAGCCTGGCGCGCTGGCGCAAGATCGAGCGGCCCACCTATGGCTATTTCGTCGACCATAGCGTCGATGCGATCGCGACTTTCCTGATGGTCGCGAGCATGGGGATGAGCCCTTTCCTGCGCTTCGATGTCGCGTTGCTGGGGGTTGTGGGTTATTTTCTGCTGTCGATCCACACTTTCCTTGCGGCGAAGGTCGTCGGCGAATTCCGGCTTTCCTACCTTGCGGGCGGGCCGACCGAATTGCGGCTGATGCTGATGGCGTTGACGCTCGCGATGCCTGCGCTCGGCGACGAGCGCGTTCTGGGCAGCCATTTCTCGCCGCTCGACCTGTTCGGGCTCGGCGTGGCGAGCATTCTGGTGACGCTGTTCGTGATCCAGAGCCTGACGCTGGCGCGCACCCTGTCGCGCCGCGAACCCTGAGGCCGATCAGCCGCGGACGCGCGCCTGTGGGTAAGTACCGAGCAGACGCAGCGTCTTGGTCTGGAAATCCAGTTCCTCCAGCGCGCGGTCGATATTTTCCTCGCCCGGCGCGCCGACGATATCGGCATAGAATTTGGTCGCGGCAAAGCTGCCGCCGTCCTGATAGCTCTCGAGCTTCGTCATGTTGACGCCATTGGTCGCAAAGCCGCCCAGCGCCTTGTAGAGCGCAGCCGGAATATTCTTCACCTCGAAGATGAAGGTCGTCATCCGGGGCACATCCGCAGGCATGTCGGCAAGCGGTTCGCGCGCCAGCACGACGAAGCGTGTCATATTGTGATCGGCATCCTCGATGCCCGATTCGTGCAGCGTCAGCCCGTAAAGATCGGCGGCGTGCGGCGGCGCGACGGCGGCCAGCCCGACCTCGTCGCTGTCGGCGACCCAGGCTGCCGCGCCCGCGGTGTCGCTATGCGCGATCGGCGAGATATGGTGCGCGCGCAGCCAGTGGCGGCACTGTCCCAGCGCCTGTTCGTGACTCATCGCGCGCGTGACGGGGCCAAGATTGCGACTCATCAATCCGTGGCGGATGCGCAGAAAATGTTCGCCGACGATCGACAGGCCGGATTCGGGCAACAGGAAATGAATGTCGGCGACGCGGCCATGCAGGCTGTTTTCGATCGGAATGATCGCGCGGTCGACGCGCCCGTCGCGGACCGCCTCGATCGCATCCTCGAAGCTGTAGCAGGGCAGCGGCAGCGCCTGCGGGTCGAACTCGCGCGCCGCAAGGTCGCTGTTCGCGCCGGGCGCGCCCTGAAAGGCCAGCCCCCGCGCGGGATCGGCGAGCGCCGCCGCCGTCATCGTGTCGACCAGTCTTTGTGCCGAAGCCGAATAGCTGCCCATGAACGCCTTCCAGAAAACCGCGCCGCGGCGCATAGCGGCCCCGCGATGCGGAGGCAACCGAACGTGCGCATGCCGCCGGGACATTTCATCCCCTTGCGCCCCCGCCCATGCCCAAGTAAGGGAGCGTCCAAATCAATAGATGCGCCCGGGGTGGGCGCCAGCGAACGGGGCCTGACATGGACGACCGCAACAATACTATCGCCGGCTGGGCTCTCTTCGCCGGTATCTGCGCGCTGGGCCTGACGATCGGCACCGGCATGCTGGGTGCGAGCCATGCCCCTGAAAAGCCCGGATTTCCTATCGAAGATGCCGAAGCCGGTAGCGGCGGCGGCGCGGCGGCGGTGCCGCTGCCCAACCTGCTCGCAGCCGCCGATCCGGCAAAGGGCGAAGCGGTGTTCGCGAAATGCGCCGCCTGCCATACGATCAATCAGGGCGGCGCCAATGGCATCGGCCCCAATCTTTACGGCACGATGGGTGAAGCCATCGGTCAGGGCAAGGGCGGCTTCGCCTTCTCCGACGCGCTCAAGAGCGTCGGCGGCAACTGGGACTTCGAAAAGATGGACCATTGGCTGACCAGCCCGCGCAAGTTCGCCGCAGGCACGAAAATGTCGTTCGCCGGCCTGTCGAGCCCCGAGGATCGCGCCAACCTGATCGTCTATCTGAACGCGCAGGGTTCGAACCTGCCGCTGCCCGCGCCCGAAGCGGCACCGGCTGCCGATGCCGCCGCTCCGGCGGAGGGCAAGGATGGCGCGGCACCGGCCGCCGAAGGCGACAAGGCCGCCGCCCCGGCGGAAGGCGCGGCTCCCGCGCCCGCCGAAGCCAAGAAATAATGCGCCGCGCGCCCGTCCTTCTGGCGGGCGTTTTGGCCCTTGCCGGTTGCGGCAAGGCCGCACCGCCGGCGGACACGGCGGCGAGCGATGCGCGAGCGGCTGAAACCGCGGCTCAGGCTACGCCCGCCGTCGCGCCGACCGCGGCGATGGGCGAACAGATTTTCAAGCGCTGCGCGGCCTGCCACACGATCGACAAGGATGGCCCGAACGGTATCGGCCCGAACCTGCACGGTATCGTCGGCCGCCCGGTCGCGTCGCATCCGGGCTTTGCCTATTCGGGCGCGATGAAGGCAAAGGGCGGCGTCTGGGACGCCGCCGCACTCGATATCTATCTTGCCGATCCGATGAATACCGTCCCCGGCACACGCATGGCCTTTGCCGGGGTCATCGACGCCGCCGATCGCCAGGCGCTGATCCTCTACCTCGAAGACCAGTCGAAATAGCCCGATCCGTTGGGCGTTCGCTTCCCGAGGGCCAAGCCCTCGGGGTTCCTGGTCCTAGTGATGATCGGCGTTGGCGTAGAAGCTCTGGATGACGTCCCAGGCCTCTTCGGCATGTTCGACGAAGGTGAAGAGCTTGAGGTCGCGGGCGCTGATCACGCCCTCTTCGACCAGCGCCTCGAAATCGACGACGCGGTTCCAGAACTGCTTGCCGAACAGCACGATCGGGATCGGCTTGATCTTGCCGGTCTGGATCAACGTCAGCAGCTCGAACATTTCGTCGAAGGTCCCGAAACCGCCGGGAAAGACCGCGACGGCGCGCGCGCGCAGCAGGAAGTGCATCTTGCGCAGCGCGAAATAGTGGAACTGGAAGCTCAGCGACGGGGTGACGTAACGGTTCGGCGCCTGTTCGTGCGGCAGCACGATGTTGAGGCCGATCGATTCGCGCCCCTCGTCGGCCGCGCCGCGGTTGGCGGCTTCCATGATCGACGGGCCGCCACCCGAACAGACGACGAAATTGCGGTCGCCATTGGCATCGACAGGAACCTGGCTCGCCAGCCGCGCCAGCTTGCGCGCTTCGTCATAATAGCGCGCCTTGGCCTTCAGTCGCCGCGCGATATTGCGCGACGCATCGTCGGTCGCCGCAGCCTCAAGGCCGTCCGCTTGATCGGGTTCGGGAATACGCGCCGAGCCGTAGATGACGAGCGTCGATTCGATCTTCGCTTCGTCGAGGAGCAGTTCGGGCTTGAGCAGTTCAAGCTGGAAGCGCACCGGACGCAGGTCTTCGCGCAACAGGAAGTCGGTATCCTGAAATGCGAGCTTATAGGCTTCGCTTGCGGTCTGCGGGGTCGAGGTCGCCTGCTGGGCGAATTGGGCGTCGTCTTTGGCTTTGTGAAAACGCGAACGATGGGTCTGTTTATCTTTTGTCATTAGCGGACGGCTA
Source organism: Sphingopyxis terrae subsp. terrae NBRC 15098 (assembly GCF_001598815.1). Lineage (GTDB taxonomy): Bacteria > Pseudomonadota > Alphaproteobacteria > Sphingomonadales > Sphingomonadaceae > Sphingopyxis > Sphingopyxis terrae. Next base: position 41,616 of record NZ_BCZQ01000022.1, read on the forward strand.
GCCGCTTCGGTTGACTTTGCCAAGACGCCCGCGCGCGGGCTTGGTCAGCGGCAGAAGCCGTTGCCGCTCATGTCCATGTGGAAATGATTGTAATGCGCGGCGTTATAATCGGGGCTGAGCACCGTGCCGAAGCGGCGGCATGCCGAGCTGTGCAGTGCGCGCAGAAAATCCTGCGACGCCCGGTCGCCCTTCCATCCGCCATCGAGCATGATCCGGCGTCCGTCGGCAAGGACGAAACCCGACACGTCGATCGCGTTGGAATAGGCGTGCTGCGACAGACGGCCCGACCGGCCACCATAGATGTTGCGGCAGCTGTAGGTGCCGAAGGTTTCGATTTTCACCACCTCTTGCCCGAAGAATTTCCGCGCCGCGGGCCGGACAGCATATTGCGCCCAGGCGGCGAAATTCTTCGCCAGCGGACAGGTCATCGGACCAAGGTTCGTCACCGGAGTTCCGATGTCGAGCAGCTTGACCGAATCGATCGATGTGCAGCCACCGCCATGATCCTGATCGGGCAGCGGCGTGAAGCGCACGCCCGCCTGTTTGAGATCGAAGGCGCATTGCTGCGCCTCGGGGCTGGTGAAGGATGCGGCGCCGATCGTCTGCGGCCGCTGCTGCTTGGTCGTGGCGGGTCGTTTGGCATCGCTCCGCTTCATCACGTCGGGGGTGCTGAAACAGGCCGAGAGCGCCAGCGCCGCGGTTGCGGCGACCAGGATCCGGGGCTTCAGGAACGGCGGGATCGGCATGGCGTCAATTTACCGACATCTTGGTTAACAGGGCGTAAAGCTTTGGCGCGGCTTGCCGGAAATTTCGCACGTTCCGCGCATTTTGTTTGACAGTTGCGCGCACCGGCTTAAACGCGGCGCCGGGCCACGCGGTCCCAACGCCGCGCGAGCTCTCTGCAAGGAGAGTCTGACATGACTGAAGTGCGTAAACCGCAGGCACGACCTGCGCGTCCTTATTTTTCCTCCGGTCCGTGCGCGAAGCCGCCGGTCTGGTCCCCCGAAAAGCTCAACACCGAATCGCTCGGCCGTTCGCATCGTGCGAAGATCGGCAAGACGCGCCTCCAATATTGCATCGACCTGATGCGCGAGATGCTGCGCCTGCCCGATACGCACCGCATCGGCATCGTGCCGGGATCGGACACCGGCGCCTTTGAAATGGCGATGTGGACGATGCTGGGCGCCCGCCCCGTGACGGCGCTGGCGTGGGAGAGCTTCGGTGAAGGTTGGGTCACCGATGTCGCCAAGCAGCTCAAGCTCGATCCCACGGTGATCCGCGCCGATTACGGCCAGCTTCCCGATTTGGACCAGGTCGACTGGTCGAACGACGTGCTCTTCACCTGGAACGGCACCACCAGCGGCGTCCGCGTTCCCGACGGCGACTGGATTCCGGCAGACCGCGAGGGGCTGAGCTTCGCCGACGCGACCAGCGCGGTTTTCGCCTATGACCTGCCGTGGGACAAGATCGACGTTGCGACCTTCAGCTGGCAGAAAGTGCTCGGCGGCGAAGGCGGCCACGGCGTGCTGATCCTGGGTCCGCGCGCGGTCGAACGGCTCGAAAGCCATACGCCGGCCTGGCCGCTGCCCAAGGTGTTCCGCCTGATGTCGAAGGGCGCGCTTGCCGAAGGCGTATTCAAGGGCGAGACGATCAACACCCCGTCGATGCTCGCGGTCGAAGACGCGATCTTTGCGCTCGAATGGGCGAAGTCGCTGGGCGGCCTCGACGGGCTGAAGGCGCGCAGCGATGCGAACGCCGCGGCGCTCGACACGATCGTCGCCGAACGCGGATGGCTGAGCCATCTCGCCGCCGATCCCGCCAGCCGATCGAAGACGTCGGTGTGCCTGTCGGTCGCTGGGGCCGACGCGGATTTCATCAAGAAATTCGCCGGGCTGCTCGAAGCCGAAGGCGCGGCCTATGACATCGCCGGCTATCGCGATGCCCCGCCGGGGCTGCGAATCTGGTGCGGCGCGACGGTCGATACCGCCGATATCGAAGCGCTCGGGCCCTGGCTCGACTGGGCCTACGCCTCGCTTAACTGATTTCGGTGTGTCCCCGCGAAGGCGGGGACCCATCTCCTGCCATTTCATTCCGCAAGCATCGGGAGCTGGGCTCCCGCCTTCGCGGGAGCACACGGAAGGTTTCATTCCATGACCGCACCCAAAGTTCTGATTTCCGACAAGATGGATCCCAAAGCCGCCGCGATCTTCAAGGAACGCGGCATCGACGTCGATGTCATCACCGGCAAGACGAAGGACGAGCTGATCGCGATGATCGGCGCCTACGACGGTCTCGCGATCCGCTCGGCCACCAAGGTCACCGCCGACGTCCTCGCCGCCGCGACGAACCTGAAGGTCGTCGGCCGCGCCGGGATCGGCGTCGACAATGTCGACATTCCCGAGGCGTCGAAGAAGGGCGTCGTCGTGATGAACACGCCCTTTGGCAACAGCATCACCACGGCCGAACATGCGATCGCGATGATGTTCGCCCTCGCGCGCCAGATCCCCGAAGCCAATGCGCTGACGCAGGCAGGTAAATGGCCGAAGAACGACTTCATGGGGGTCGAACTGACGTCGAAGACGCTGGGCCTGATCGGCTGCGGCAATATCGGCAGCATCGTCGCCGAGCGCGCGCTGGGGCTGCGCATGAAGGTCGTCGCCTTCGATCCGTTCCTGACCCCCGAACGCGCGATCGAGCTCGGCGTCGAAAAGGCCGATCTCGACACATTGCTCGCCAAGGCCGATTTCATCACGCTGCACACGCCGCTGACCGACCAGACGCGCAACATCCTGTCGAAGGAAAATCTTGCGAAGACCAAGCAGGGCGTGCGCATCATCAACTGCGCGCGCGGCGGCCTGATCGACGAGGCGGCGCTGAAGGACGCGCTCGACAGCGGCCATGTCGCGGGCGCGGCGCTCGACGTGTTCCAGACCGAACCGCCGGCCGCCGATCATCCGCTGTTCGGCACGCCGAACTTCATCTGCACGCCGCACCTCGGCGCATCGACCGACGAAGCGCAGGTCAATGTCGCCATCCAGGTGGCCGAACAGCTTTCCGATTATCTGCTCACCGGCGGCATTACCAACGCGCTCAATGTGCCCAGCCTGTCGGCCGAGGAGGCGCCGAAGCTGCGCCCCTATATGAGCCTCGCCGAAAAGCTGGGCAGTCTGGTAGGGCAGCTCGCCCACGACAACCTCACCACCATCTCGATCGAGGTCGAGGGGGCGGCGGCCGAGCTTAATCTGAAGCCGATCACCGCCGCGGTCCTGACCGGGCTGATGCGCCGTTATTCGGACAGCGTGAACATGGTCAACGCGCCGCATCTTGCCCGCGAACGCGGCCTCGACGTGCGCGAGGTGCGCCATGATCGCGAGGGCGATTATCACACCCTCGTCCGCGTCACCGTCGCCACCGAAGCCGGCGACCGTTCGGTCGCGGGGACGCTGTTCGGCAACAACGAACCGCGCCTCGTCGAAATGTTCGGCATCAAGGTCGAGGCCGATCTCGACGGCGACATGCTCTATATCGTCAACGAGGACGCGCCCGGCTTCATCGGTCGTATCGGCAGCACGCTGGGCGATGCGGGGCTGAACATCGGCACCTTCCACCTCGGCCGCCGCGCCGCCGGGGGCGAGGCGGTGCTGCTGCTCAGCCTCGACTCGGCCATGCCCGAACCTTTGTTGTGGCAGGTCTGCCAGCTGCCCGGCGTCAAGATGGTGAAGGGACTGAAGTTCTGATCGCTCCAAGGAAATCCGTGTTCCCGAGCGAAGACGAGGGACCCGTTCGAGCGTCGCGAGAACCAGCGAGGTAGCTGCCTCGACTTCGCTCGGCAAAGCCCCTCGTCTCCGCTCGGGGATACGGCGTTGATTGAAACCTCGCTTTTCCCGCTCTAAGGCCACCCCCATGACCAAGGCCCCTGCCCTGCTGCCCGAAGGCCTCCGCGACCGCCTGCCCGCGCAGGCCGAGGCCGCGTCGCGCGTTACCCGCGCGCTCGTCGATGCGATGCGCGCGCATGGTTATGGCCGCGTTTCGCCGCCGCTCGCCGAATTTCGCGAAACGCTGGGCGGCAATGACGAACGCGCCGCGCGCGATCTGCTCCGCTTCACCGACCCCGTGTCGCAGCGCACGCTCGCGCTGCGCCCCGACATCACGCGGCAGGTCGGTCGCATCGCAACCTCGCTGCTCGCGCATGCGCCGCGCCCGCTGCGCCTGTGCTATGCTGGCCAGGTGGTCAAGCTGCGCGCGAGCCAGCTCCGCCCGGCGCGCGAAATGCTGCAGGTGGGCGCCGAACTGATCGGCAGCGACAGCGTCGCAGCCGCGCGCGAGATTGTCTCGGTCGCGATCGACGCGCTCGACGCGGCGGGCATCGGCCGGGTTACGATCGACTTCACCCTGCCCGATGTCGTCGACCTGCTCGCCGCCGGTCCGCTGCCCATTACGGCCGATCTGCAGATGCTGCGTGACGAACTCGACGCAAAGGATGCCGGCGCGCTCGCGCGCATCGGAGCCGAAGCCTACCTGCCGTTGCTGCGCGCGACGGGGCCTTTCGACCGCGCGATCGCCGATCTGCGCGCGTTCGACACCGCGGGCGTACTCACCAGTCGTATCGACGCGCTGGAAGAAATCGCGGCGCCGATCCGCGGCCGCGCCGATCTGACCCTCGATCCGACCGAACGTCACGGCTTTGCCTATCAAAGCTGGTTCGGCTTCCAGATCTTCGTTCCCGGCCAGGGCGACGCAATCGGCCGCGGCGGCGGTTATGCGATCCCGGTCGGCGACGATCAGGAAGAACCAGCGGTGGGCTTTTCGCTCTACCCCGACCCGTTGATCGACGAAGGATTGGGCGTCGAGCGCGACAGCGATCGGCGGATATTCCTGCCGCTCGGCCACGATCCGGCGCTCGCCGCCAGCCTGCGCGCGGATGGATGGCAAACGGTCGCGGCGCTCACCGATGCCGACGAAGCGGCGCGGCTCGGCTGCGGCTTCACGCTCGGCCCCGAAGGGCCGGTTGCCGCTTAAAAATCCGAAACGCCGAAACGCGGAATCCCCTGGTTGACGCCCGGCGGGTCGAGCACGGTCACGTCGAGCTCGATCGGCGCGCCGATCCAGTGCGCAAGGCGGGTGTGATCGGCGAGATCGTCGTCAGTGAGCGGGTGAACGAGCGCGCGCAGCCCCGTCGCCTCGATCGCCTCCACGACGGCGGCGCGATGGCGCGCGAGGAAATGCACCTCATATTGCGCGATCGGATGCGGCCCGGCCGCGCCATCGGTCATCGCCCCGACAAACAGGATTGCAGGATCGGCACCGAAGGCGTCGCGCAAGGTCGCCGCTGCCGGTCGCTCGGCAGGGTCATAATAGATATGCGCGTGATAGGGTGCGTCGGGATCGGTCATTGGCGCCTCTTTGGCGGGCATCGGCTAGCCCGCAGTTCACCGGCCTTGCGAGAAACGGCTCCGCGCAGAGGCGATCCCGACCGTAGCGGCCCCTTCTCCCCTCGTCATCCCGGACTTGATCCGGGATCCATTCACGCCGCGCCGGAATAGTGGATCCCGGATCAAGTCCGGGATGACGAAATGTTGGAAGGCGTGAGCGGTTGGTCGCCTCCCAGAAGCTATCGCCCGAATACCCGCTTCAGCCACGCGTCGACCGTCGCGGTCGCCGCGTAGGACGGATCGCCGAGGCGGCGGTTGATCTCAGCATGGCCCTTCAATCCTTCGCCCGGAAAGCTGCCGAACGCGACGCGGCTGCCGCCGGCCTCGAGCGCGGCGCCGAGCGCCCTGGCCTGGCGCACGCCGTCGGGCCGCTGGACGTGCAGCAGCAAAAAGGCGGGGGCGTTGGGCGCGGCCGCCTGCGCCGTTGGCGACAGCGCGCGCTGGCGCGCCGGATCGGTGCCGAAGGCCTGCGTATAGGTCGACTGCATGATTTGCGGCCCGTCCTTCATCTGCGCCGCCACGTCATAGGCCGCCCCGTCGATCGGTATGACACCCGCAATATCGGCAAAGGACAGGCCGGCGCCTTTCAGATAGCGCGGGTCGGTGCCGACCAGCGCGACCAGATGCGCGCCCGCGCTATGCCCCATCAGCACGATGCGATGCCGGTCGACGCCCAGTGCGTCGGCGCGCTCGACGATCGCCTGCACCGCCGCGGCGACATCGGCAGCCTGCTCCTCGACCGTCGCGGCGGGGACAAGGCGGTAGTTGATCGACGCAAAGGCATAGCCCTCGGCGGGATAATGTTCGGGTTTGAAATGCCCGGTCGCATTGTCCTTGTCGCCGCGCTTCCAGCCGCCGCCATGCACGAAGACGATCAGCGGCGCCGGACCGGCCGCGCCCTTTGCGCGCCATATGTCGAGCGTCTGGAGCGGATCGCGGCCATAGGCGATCGTTTCGCTGCCCGCGACCTTTGCCCCGGCATCGGCGCCCATGCGCTCCGCCATGCGTTCGGCAATCCGCTCGCGCAGCCGTTCCCGCGCCTCGGCGAGGGGGCCCGGCACCATCAGGCTCGCCGCGACAAACGCCGCCATGGCGGCCCATCCAGTCGAAAATCGCCGCGTCATCATCGCCTCCGTCATCATGCTGTCCGTCGGGTCACTAGCCTGCAATTGTCGCGAGGATGTGACCGCGCACCGCGATGTTATGACAAGATGTAACAGCCGCGATCGGCGCGGCGCGGCACGATTTTACGGCCTTCGCCCTTGCCTCGACAGCCAAATCCGCTAAGGCCGCGCCGGGCCGAAAGGGCCCCGTTCAGCAGGACAGCGTCATGGCAAATGTTACCGTCATCGGGTCGCAGTGGGGCGACGAGGGGAAGGGCAAGATCGTCGACTGGCTCGCCAGCCGCGCCGACGCGGTCGTCCGCTTTCAGGGCGGCCATAACGCCGGTCACACGCTGGTCGTCGGCGAACAGGTCTACAAGCTGTCGCTGCTTCCGTCGGGCATCGTCACCGGCACGCTGTCGATCATCGGCAACGGCGTCGTGCTCGATCCCTGGGCGCTGAAAGACGAAATTGCCAAGCTGCGCGGCCAGGGCGTCGAGATCAACGCAGAGAATTTCGCGATCGCCGACAATTGCGCGCTGATCCTGCCCTTTCACCGCGACCTCGACGGCTTGCGCGAAACCGCGGCGGGCGCGGGCAAGATCGGCACGACGGGTCGCGGCATCGGTCCGGCTTATGAGGACAAGGTCGGCCGCCGCGCGCTGCGCGTGTGCGACCTTGCGCATCTCGACAAGCTCGATCCGCAGATCGATCGCCTGACCGCGCATCACGACGCGCTGCGTGCCGGCTTCGGCGAGCCGCCGATCGATCGCGAGCGACTGAAGGCCGACCTCGCCGAGATTGCGGATTTCGTGCTCGAATATGCCCAGCCGGTGTGGAAGCGGCTGAAGAAGGTCCGCAAGGCGGGCGCACGCATCCTGTTCGAAGGCGCACAGGGCGTGCTGCTCGACGTCGATCACGGCACCTATCCCTTCGTCACCAGCTCGAACACGGTCAGCGGCACAGCCGCCAGCGGCTCGGGCCTCGGCCCGTCGGCCGTCGGCTTCGTGCTCGGTATCGCCAAGGCCTATACGACCCGCGTCGGCAGCGGCCCCTTCCCCACCGAACTCGAGGACGAAACCGGCCAGCGGCTCGGCGAACGCGGGCATGAATTCGGCACCGTCACCGGACGCAAGCGCCGCTGCGGCTGGTTCGACGCGGTATTGGTGCGTCAGAGCTGCGCCGTCTCGGGCGTCACCGGCATCGCGCTGACCAAGCTCGACGTGCTCGACGGCTTCGACAAGGTGCGCATCTGCACCGGTTATCGTTTGCGCGGCAAGATCCTCGACTATTTCCCGGCGCACGCCGCCGATCAGGCCGAGGTCGAACCGATCTACGAAGAGATGGACGGCTGGAGCGAATCGACCGCAGGGGCGCGCAGCTATGCCGACCTGCCGGCGCAGGCAATCAAATATATCCAGCGCGTTCAGGAACTGATCGAAACCCCCATCGCGCTCGTGTCGACGAGCCCCGAGCGCGAGGACACGATCCTGATCCGCGATCCGTTCAGCGACTGACCCCGCGAAGCGATCAGGCGTCGACGGACGCCCTGACCTCTGCATCGAGCGCCTGCGTCAGATCGGCGGCGATTTCGTCGGCCTCCTCGAGTCCCACCGACAGCCGCACGAGCCCGTCGGCGATGCCGTGCGCGCGCCGTTCTTCTGCAGTGTAGGTCGAATGGGTCATGCTCGCCGGATGCTGGATCAGGCTTTCGGCATCGCCGAGCGACACGGCGCGCTGGACAAGCGCCAGCCGGTTCATCATCGCCACGCCCGCGGCGTAGCCGCCCTTCAGTTCAAAGGCGATCATGCCCCCGAAACCCGGCATCTGCCGCCGCGCCAGATCATGCTGGGCGAAACATGCCAGCCCCGGATAATGCACCGCAGCAACTGCCGGGTGATCGTTCAGCGTGGCCGCAACCGCCGCGGCCGACCGGCAATGTTCCGCCATGCGCAGCTTCAACGTCTTCAGCCCGCGCATCACGAGCATGGCGTTGAAGGGCGCCATCACCGCGCCGGTCATGTCCTTGACCCCGACCAGACGCACCTGCTGCATATCGGCGCCGGTGCCGAGCGCGATGCCGCCGACCAGATCGCCATGCCCGCCCAGATATTTGGTCGCCGAATGCACCACGATATCCGCGCCGAGCGTGATCGGCTGCGTCAGCACCGGGGTCGCATAGGTGTTGTCGACGACGGTGCGCGCGCCATGGTCGCGCGCGATCGCCGACACCGCGGCGATATCGACCAGCCGCATGTTCGGATTGGCGGGGGTTTCGAAATAGACGATCTTCGTCGCGTCGGAGATGCAGGCTTCGAGATTGGCCGGATCGGTCAGATCGACATGGGTGACGCGGACGCCAAAGCGCGCAAGGCCGTGGCGCATGAAGGCGAAGGTGCAGCCGTACAGCGTCTGGTCGACGATGATTTCGTCGCCGGGCTTCAGAAAGGACCAGAAAACCGCCGTTATCGCGCCCATGCCCGACGCCGTCGCGACAGCGGCTTCCGCGCCTTCGAGCGCGGCCATGCGCCGTTCGAGCAGGTCGACCGTCGGATTGGCGATGCGGCTGTAGAAATATCCTTCGCGCTCGCCCGCGAAAATCTCGGCGCCCGCCTCGGCGGTTTCGAACACGAAGGTCGACGACAGATGCAGCGGCGGCACCAGCGCGCCGTCATTGGCCTTTGCGTCATAGCCGGCATGAATGGCGCGGGTCGCAAAACCCGAAAGCGGAAAGGACGACATGACGGGCGCGACTCCTGCGGTGAACGAGCGCCGCTTGTATCAAATGGCCGGTGGCAGGTGCTTCCAATATATGCCACTAGCAGCAAGTATATTGGAATATTCTGCCAAGGACTGCTCCATGGATCGCAAGGATCACCAGATCGTCCGCGCCTTGATGCACGACGGCCGGCTGAGCAATCAGGATCTGGCCGCGGCGGTGAACCTGTCGCCGTCGCCCTGTCTGCGCCGGGTTCGTCTGCTCGAAGAGCGCGGCGTCATCACCGGCTATGCCGCGCTCGTCGATCAAAAGGCGATGGGCTATCCGATCACCGTGTTCGTCGGCATCCGGCTGAGCAAGCATGATCAGGCGACCGTGCAGGCGTTCGAGCGGGCGATCGGCGCCATCGACGATATTCTCGACTGCTTCCTGATGACGGGCGATATCGACTATCTGTTGCGGGTCGTCGCACCCGACCTCGACGGCTACGAACGCTTCGTGCGCGAACGGCTGCACGCGATCGACGGCATCGCGTCGATCGACACCAGCCTGGCCTACGGCGTCGTCAAACAGAGCCGCGTGTTGCCGCTACCCGGCTGACGCCCCGCGCCCCGCCGCGGCGACGGCTTCGATTGCAGAAACGAAGCCCGCCGGGTCATCCTCCTGGATGAAATGCCCGCCTTTCAACGTGCGGTGCGGCATGCCGGCGGTTCCAGGCACGCGGCCGAGGAACAGGGCATCGCCGCCGCGCGTGATCGGGTCGCCGTCCGAAAAGCAGCAGAGGAAAGGCTTGTCGAAGCGTTCGAGCGCGGCCCATGCGCGCTTCTGATCGGGCACCGCGACATTGTCGCCCAGCGGCACGAACGACGGATAGATGCGCGCCGCGACCTTCGACGCGCGCGTCGGAAAGGGTGCGTCATAGGCCGCGATTTCTTCGGCGCTGAGCGGGCGCTTCGTTCCCGCCTTGACGATCCGGCCGATCGGGAACAGCGGGCTGTAGCGCGAAAAGGCGCGCCATATCGCAAAGGCGCGCGGCGCCGCCTGCCCCTCGGGCAGTCCGCCGTTCGACAGCGCGACACCCGCGAAGCGCTCGGGCATTTCGGCGACCAGACGCAGCCCGATCAGCGAACCCCAATCCTGGCAGACGAGGATCATGTTCCGAAGGTCGAGCGTCTCGATCCAGGCGCGCATCCACGCGACCTGCTGCGCATAGCTGTAGGCCGACCGGTCGAGCGGCTTGTCGGAGCGACCGAAGCCGATGAGGTCGGGCGCAACAG
>NZ_BCZQ01000023.1 GCF_001598815.1 Sphingopyxis terrae subsp. terrae NBRC 15098
AGCCCGCGCGCACCGCGGGACCGATCATGTGGCGGTAGAGATAGCTCCACGTCGGCTCGCCGTGCAGCATGAGCACCGGCTGTGCATCGGCGGCGCCCTCGTCGACATAATGGACGCGCAGGCCGCCCGCGATCTCGGTATATCGCGGCGCGAAAGGCCAGTCGGTCAGGCCCGCAAAACATTCGTCCGGTGTACGATAAACCCGCATAATCCCCCCCTTGGTCCCGATCACTCTAGAATTGCCGCGCGGTGCGGCGCAAGACGCGCTTTCGTTCGGCGGCGCGGCGTGGCACGGTCGGCCGATGAGCCGCACTATCCTGGTCTTCTACGGAAGCTATCGCCGCGATCGGCAGGGCATCAAGCTTGCCCGCTGGATCATCGATTCTCTTGCTGCGCGCGGCGACCGCGCCGAACTGGTCGATGCGATGGCGGTGGACCTGCCGATGCTCGACCGGCGGCACAGCGATTTCGCAGCGGGCGAGGCCCCCGCCGCGATGGATGCGCTCGCCGACCGGATCGCCGCGGCGGACGGCTTCGTCTTCGTGACCGGCGAATATAATGGCGGGCTGCAACCGGGCCTCAAGAATCTGGTCGACCATTATCTTCCCCAATTCGCGTGGCGCCCCGCCGCCATCGCCTCTTATTCGGCGGGCCCCTTCGCCGGCATCCGCGCCGCGACCGCGTGGCGCACGACGCTTGGCGCGATGGGCATGGTGGTCACCGCAACCCCGCTCAGCCTCGCGCGCATTGGCAGTGCTTTCGATGCCGACGGTGGGCCTGCGGGCGAGGACGGCGAGCGACTGGCACGGGCCTTTCCGCGCTTCGCCGACGACCTTGCCTGGTGGACCGACGCCGCGAAGGCGCAGCGCGAACAAGCGCCGCCGCCCTTCTAACCCGATTTGAGCTCCTTCCCGAGCCGCAGGCTGGCGCGCCAGAAGAAGAAGGCCGGGATCAGCCCGAGCCACGCCGCGCCATAGAGGACATAGCGGACGCTTTCGGTGCCGAGGGTGGGCTTGAGCTCTTCCGACGCCATGCCGAAAAGGAGCGGCCCAAGTCCGAGGCCGATCAGATTCTGCAGGAACAGCATCACCGCGCTGGCCATCGCGCGCGCCTCCGGCTGCACCAGCCCGTGGACGCAGGCAAAGGTCGGGCCGTAATAAGCGGCGTTGAGCACGGTCGGCACGAACAGCAACGCGATCGCGACGTGCCATTCGGTGACGGCGTAGCCCAGAAACAGGATCGGCGCCGCGACCGCCATGCCGATCGCCGGCGTGGTGAGCATGTGCCGACGGTCGGTCTTGCCGAACCGGTCGGCGAAATAGCCGCCGAGCCAGGTTCCCAAAATACCCGCGATGCCCAGCGCGACGCCCAGCAACAGTCCGGTTTCGCCCGCGCTCAGCCCGTGCGATCGCTGAAACAGGATCAGCGCCCAGACGCCTTTGCCATACCCCAGAAAGGCGGTGAAGGACGCCGCGATCGCGATGTAGACGAAGGCCCGGGTGCTGAACACTTCACGCAGCGCCTGCCCGATCGACAGGGCGCCGCTCGCGCCCGTCGTTGCAGCGGTATCGGCGCCGCGTGCGCGTACCTCCTTGATGAACATCGGGACCATGAAGGCGAGCAACAGGCCAGGCACACCGACGACCATGAACGCGATGCGCCAGCCCCAGAGATCGTTGACGATGCCGCCGACGATCAGACCGAGGAGGCTGCCGATCGGAATCCCGAGCCCGTAAAAGGCAATGGCGGACGATCGTCTGGCGGGTTCGACGGCATCGGTGATGAGCGAGTGTGCCGCGGGCGTGCACCCGGCCTCGCCCACGCCGACGCCGATGCGGGCAAGCAGCAATTGGACGAAATTCTGCGCCATGCCGCACAGCACGGTCATCCCCGACCAGATCGCCAGCGACACCGAAATCAGCCCGACGCGATTGGTTGAGGGGCGGTCCGCATAACGCGCGATCGGCAAACCCAGGAAGGTGTAAAAGAGCGCGAAGGCCAATCCCGTCATCAGGCCGATGTCGGAATCGGACAGCTTGAGATCGCGTGCGATCGGCTCGGCCAATATGTTGACGATCTGCCGATCGAGGAAATTGAGGATATAGACGATCAAGAGCACCCACAGCATCGTGCGCGTTTTCGCGGCGACGCTGGTTGATGCTTGCGACCCTGCACCAAGGGCAAGAGCTGGCTTTTCCGACATTTTTCTCTCCCGATGGGGGCGAAGGTGCAGACCCGGCCGCACCCTGTCAACGCCGGGGCGGCACAGCGTAAAATGGCACTTGCAATTGCCGTTACGGCTGCCAGCATTCGCGCCATGCAAAAAATTTCGCTGCTGACAGCCGCTCTGCTCGCCTCCGTCCCCGCCGCCGCCATGCCGCCGCCGCTTCCCGATGTCGCCGGCAAGGATGCCGCGACTCTGCAGGCGGAGATGACCGCGGGCGAAACGAGCAGCGAGGTCATCACCGCCGCCTATCTGGAGCGCATCCGGAATATCGATAAGGCGAGCCCGACACTCAACGCGGTGATCGCGGTGTTTCCCGGCGCGATGAGCGAGGCCTATCGGCTCGATCAGGAGCGCAAGGCGGGGCATGTGCGCGGCCCGCTGCACGGGATTCCGGTGCTGCTGAAGGACAATATCGAGGCGGCGGGGCCGGTTGCGACGACCGCCGGTTCGCTGGCCCTGAAAGACAATATCACCGGCCGCGATGCGCCGCTGGTCGCGCGGCTGCGCGAAGGCGGCGCGGTGATCCTGGGCAAGACCAACCTCAGCGAATGGGCCAATATCCGGTCGAACGACGCGACCAGCGGCTGGAGCGCCGTCGGCGGGCTGACGCGCAATCCGCACGCGCTCGACCGCAACACATGCGGCTCGTCGGCGGGCAGCGGCGCCGCGACGGCGGCCAGCCTTGCGCCGCTGACGATCGGGACCGAGACCGACGGATCGATCACCTGCCCTGCAGGCATGAACGGCGTGGTCGGCTTCAAACCGACCGTCGGCCTGGTGAGCCGCAGTCTTGTCGTCCCGATCAGCCACAGTCAGGATACGGCGGGACCGATGACGTTGACGGTGCGCGACGCGGCCACGCTGTTGTCGGTGATGGCGGGCAGCGATCCCGCCGACCCGGCGACGGCAGAGGCCGACGCGCACCGCCGTGACTTTGCCGCCGCGCTGTCGCCGGACGCACTGCGCGGCAAGACGATTGGCGTGCTGCGCGATCGCATCGGCGGCCGCGCCGACATCGGCGCGCTGTTCGATGCCGCGCTCGACACGATGCGCGCCGCCGGTGCGACGATCGTCGAGATCAAGGATAGCCGTAGCGGTCTCGACGGCCTGGGCGATGCCGAATTCGAGATATTGATGACCGAACTCAAGGCCGACATGGCCGCCTATCTGGCCGGGCTACCCGGGAAGGGCGCGCCGCGCTCGCTCGCCGACCTGATCGCCTTCAACAAGGCGACGCCCGCCGAGATGCGCTGGTTCGACCAGGCACTGTTCGAACTTGCCGAAAGCAAGGGCGGCCTCGACAGCCAGCCCTATCGTGACGCCAAGGCCAAGGCGGCGCGGCTAGCGGGACCGGAGGGCATCGACCGGCTGCTGCGCGAAAGCGGCGCCGACCTGCTGGTTGGCGTGACCAATGGGCCCGCCTGGACCACCGATCTCGTCAACGGCGACCATTATACCGGCCCCGGCGTCAGCCAACTTCCCGCCGTCGCCGGCTATCCGCACCTCACCGTCCCGATGGGCGCGGTCGAAGGGCTGCCCATCGGCCTCTCCTTCATCGGCACCAAATGGAGCGACGGCGATATTCTGGCGGCCGGATATGCCTATGAACAGGCAAGCCGCAAACGCGTAGCGCCAACCTATCGCGCCAGCATTACACCCTGACCCTAGTTGCGCTCGAGATATTCGGTCGGGATCAATATGGCGTGCGTCGCGAGGCGCACTTCGTAGAGGAACATGCCGAGCGAGAGCAGCAGGAACAGCATCGCCAGCACAAAGACCAGCGATACCGCGACGCCGAGATGGAAGCCCGCCGCATATTGCAGGAACAGCAGCGACACGAGGATGCACACCACCAGCCCGCCGCATACGGCGAACAGGATGGCGGTGTTGATGACGCGCATCCGGCGCGCGATCACGCGCAATTCTTCGACCAGCCGGCTATGTTCGACGCCCGTCGTCGTCGCGTGACGTTCGGTCAGCTTGCGCGACCGGTCGATGACGCGCGCGAGGCGGCCGGTGAAGACGTTGAGCAAATTGCCCATCGCGACCAGCAGGAACACCGGCGCGACGGACAATTGGATCGTCTGGGCGATTGTCGGCGCCCCTTCGAACATCGCGTCTATCCTGCCGCGACCGACGGCGTGTTGACACCATGCATCTGGAGGAATTTGCGAACGTTGCGCGCCGCCTGCCGAATGCGCTGTTCGTTTTCGACCATCGCGATGCGGACATAGCCCTCGCCATCCTCGCCATAGCCGACGCCGGGCGCGACAGCGACCTTAGCATGGGTCAGAAGCTGCTTGGAGAATTCGAGGCTGCCCATCTCCTTGAGCGCGTGCGGCAGCGGCGCCCAGGCGAACATCGACGCGGGTGGGCTCGGAATATCCCAGCCGGCGCGCGCAAAGCTTTCGACCATCACGTCGCGGCGCTTCTGGTAAAGCTCGCGGTTCTTCGCGACGATATCCTGCGGCCCGTTGAGCGCGGCGCAGGCCGCGGCCTGGATCGGGGTGAAGGCGCCGTAATCGAGATAGGATTTGACGCGCGTCATCGCCGCGATCAGCCGCTTGTTGCCGACCGCGAAACCCATGCGCCACCCGGCCATCGAATAGGTTTTCGACATGGAGGTGAACTCGATCGCCACATCCTTCGCGCCCGGCACCTGCAGGATCGAGGGGGTCGGATTGCCGTCGTAGTAAAGCTCCGAATAGGCAAGGTCGCTGAGGACCCAGACCTTGTTTTCCTTCGCCCAGGCGACGAGCCGCTCGTAGAAAGCGAGATCTACGGCTTCGGCGGTCGGGTTCGACGGGTAGTTGACGACCAGGATCGACGGACGCGGCACGGTGAACGCCATCGCGCGGTCGAGCGCGCGCCAGTAATTTTCGTCCGGCGTCGTCGGCACGCTGCGGATCGTCGCACCGGCGATGATGAAGCCGAAGGTGTGTATGGGATAGCTAGGATTCGGTGCCAGCACGACGTCGCCCGGGCCGGTGATAGCGGTCGCGAGGCTGGCGAGCCCTTCCTTCGACCCCATCGTCACCACCACCTCGGTCTCGGGATCGAGATCGACGTTGAAGCGGCGGGCATAATAATTGGCCTGCGCCCGGCGCAGCCCCGGAATGCCCTTCGACTGCGAATAGCCGTGCGCGTCGGGTTTCTGCGCAACCTCGCACAGCTTGTCGATCACATGCTGCGGCGGCGGCAAGTCGGGGTTGCCCATTCCCAGGTCGATAATGTCCTCGCCCGCGGCACGCGCGGCCGCTCGCATCGCATTCACTTCAGCGATGACATAGGGCGGCAGGCGCTTGATGCGGTAGAATTCATCGTCGGACATGGGGAACTAGAACAACTCCTTTTCGTAAGCGTTTAGTCGGTCGAAACGCGATCGGCACCTCGCCAGCCGCGTCGGCGGCTGTTATACGCATCGGACGAGAGGCTGACCAGCGGGAACCGGCATGAGCGACGCGGGCGAAAAAGACAAGAATGGCGGCGCCGCGGTCGAGGCGCCGAATCCCTTTCTCCCGTCCCCCGACGATATGCAGCATTGGGCCAGCGTGATGGCGCGCGCGCAGCAGATGATGCTCGAATTCGCGCTGGGTCAGGCCGACGAGGAAAAGGATGCGCGGCCTTTGTTCGATCCCGCCAGATGGATCGACAATCCGGCGACCCAGCTCTGGGCCGAACAGGGCGCGAAGATGTGGGAACAGGGCGTGCATTTCTGGTCATCGCTCGCCGCGATCCAGCCGTCCTTCATGCCCTCCGCGGCGGCCGATGCGCCCAAGGATCGCCGCTTCGCCGACCCCGACTGGACCGCAAACCCCGCCTTCGCGCTGATCCGGCAGACCTATGGCCTGTTGTCGGACCAGTTGCTCGAAACCACGCGCCAGCTTCAGGGGCTCGACGCCGATGCGCGGGCCAAGATGGAATTCGCCGCAAAGTCGATGGCCGACGCGCTGTCGCCGACGAACCTTGCCGTCACCAACCCCGAAGTTATCAAGCGCGCGGTCGAAACGCGCGGCGAAAGCCTGCTCAAGGGACTGCGCCACATGCTCGCCGACCTTGCGCGCGGGCAGTTGAGCCATGTCGACAAGAATGCGTTCGAGGTCGGCGTGAATATCGCGACGACCCCGGGCAAGGTGATCCACGAAACCGATCTCTATCAGCTCATCCAATATGAGCCGACGACGAAAGACGTCTTCACCGTCCCGCTCGTCATCTTCCCGCCGTGGATCAACCGCTTCTACATCCTCGATCTCAATCCCGCGAAAAGCTTCGTGCGCTGGGCGGTCGAACAGGGGCTGACCGTCTTCATGGTGTCGTGGAAATCGGCCGACGCGTCGATGAAGGATGTCGTGTGGGACGATTATATCGCGGCGCAGGTCGATGCGATCGACACGGTGCGCGACCTGCTCGACGTGCCGCATGTCCACGCGATCGGCTACTGCGTCGCCGGGACGACGCTCGCCGCCACGCTCGCAATGCTCGCGGCGCAGGGCGATGCCGACAAGGTCAGGTCGGTCACCTTCTTCACCGCGCAGGTCGATTTCGAACTGGCGGGCGAACTCAAGCTGTTCGTTGACGACGGCTATCTGGCGCTGCTCCAGCAATTGTCGGCCGGCGGCTTTCTCGACGGCCGCTATATGGCCGCAACCTTCAACAGCCTGCGCGGCCGAGATCTCATCTGGAATTATGTCGTGAGCAATTACCTGCTCGGCAACGACTATCCGCCTTTCGATCTGCTCTACTGGAACGGCGACACGACCAACCTGCCGGCGAAATGGCACCGGCAATATCTTGTCGACCTCTACCGCGACAACCGGATGGTCATCCCGAACAGTCTGACGGTGATGGGTACCCCGATCGACCTCAAGAAGATCACCACCCCCGCCTATATCCAGGCCGGACGCGAAGATCATATCGCCCCGCTGGCCAGCGTCTGGCGGCTGATGGACCATCTGTCGGGGCCAAAAACCTTCCTGCTTGCGGGTTCGGGTCACATCGCCGGCGTCGTCAACCCGCCCGCGGCGGGCAAATATCAATATTGGACCGGCGACAATGACGCCGCCTCGCTCGCCGAATTCGAGGCGGGCGCGACCGAAACCAAGGGAAGCTGGTGGCCGCACTGGATCGGCTGGATCGCCGATCAGGACGGCGACAGGACGCCTGCCAAAGGCGCACGCGTGCCCGGCAAGGGCAAGAAAAAGGCGATCGAGGACGCGCCCGGACGCTACGTCAAACAGCGGTAACATCGCGGGATTATCAATTAGCTGCGGCGGTTCATCGACAATTTTTGTGCGCTGCACAAAAATGCCCTTGAAATCGCCGATCCACTCCTATATTGTGCAGTGCAACATAAAGGAGTTGTTCCGATGGCTACCAAGATGGATAGTGCCGAAAAGGCTTTCGAAGCCGCGACGCTGGAAACCGCCGCCAAGCCGGTTGCGACTCCCGTGGCGCCTGCGGTTGCCGCTCCGGCGCCCGAAAAGACCAAGACCGTAAAGGCCAAGGCCAAGCCGGTCCAAAAGAAGGCCGCAAAACCGGCCGCCAAGAAGGTCGCCCCCAAGAAGGCGGCCCCCAAGACCATCACCCCCAAAGCAAAGGCCGCGCCGAAGCCGGTTGCCGCCGCCTCCAAAGGATTCAAGACCATGAACGACACCGTCAAGAAGTTCGCCGAAGACGCCAAGACCCGCGCCGAAGCGATGACCGCCGAATTCAACGAAAAGGCGAAGGAAGCGATGAGCAAGAGCAGCAAGCTCGCCGAGGAAGCTGTTGAATTCAACAAGGCGAACATCGAAGCCATGGTTGAATCGGGCAAGATCGCGGCCAAGGGCTTCGAAACGCTCGGCCAGGAAGGCGTCGCCTTCGCTCGCAAGAGCTTCGAAGACACCACCGCCGCGCTGAAGGGCTACACCGCCGTCAAGTCGCCGGCCGAGTTCTTCAAGCTCTATGCCGAAAACAGCAAGAAGGCGTTCGACGCCGCCGTTGCGCAGACCTCGAAGACCAGCGAAATGGTCGTGAAGCTCGCCAACGACAGCTTCGCGCCGATCTCGAACCGCGTGTCGGTCATCAGCTCGAAGATGAAGGCAGCCTAAGGGCCTTTTTCTTCCCTCGTTGGCGCGGGCTCTCTCTCCCCTCCTCCCGACCCCGCGCCGACACATACAGGGCCGCTCGTTTCCTTCGCGAAACGGGCGGCTCTTGTTTTTATCCTGATCGTCGCCCCCGCGAAGGCGGGGGCCGCAATCGACTTGGTGCACTCTTGCCAGAGGCTCCCGACTTCGCGGGGGCGACGAAAAGGGGGTTAATGCATCCCCGCCCTCTTGCGATTCCGCCCCGGCTTGCGATATTCCCGATGATGATGCTTCCCGCCTCCATTCCTCACATCGTCCGCGCCATGGCGGGCAAGGATGACGATACGCCCGGCGCTCCCGGTGTCGGCATTGCGACGCGCACGCGCGCGAAACCCAAAAAGCCCTCGATGTACAAGGTGCTACTGCTCAACGACGACTATACGCCGATGGAATTCGTCGTGATGGTGCTGCAGCGCTTTTTCAACATGGATATCGAACGCGCGACGCAGGTGATGCTGCACGTTCATCAACAGGGCGTCGGGGTGTGCGGCGTGTTCAGTTACGAAGTCGCCGAAACCAAGGTCAATCAGGTGATGGACGCCGCGCGGCAGAACCAGCACCCGCTGCAATGCACGCTGGAAAAGGCATAAATTGTTCAGTCCCTCCCGTATGCGGGAGGGGCAATGAGATTTGGTTCGGCGAAGCCGGGCCTAGTCGCAATGGGGTGGGCATTGTCGCCGCATCACCCCGCCCACCCCGCTGCGAGTAGCGAACAAGTTCGCAACTCTCGCTGCCCCTCCCGCATGCGGGAGGGGTTTCAACCGCCGCTGCGCGCCGCCTGCTCGGCCTGAAGTGGCGCCGAAGGCTCGCCCTTCAAATCGCCATAATGGAGCGCTTCGCCGCACCCCGGACAGACGACCGAAGTGCCGACATCGGCGCCGCAGGCGCGGTGAATATAACGCATCGCCGGTCCGCCTTCCGTCTCGCCCGGCGCATAGGCCCAGCGCTCGGCCCAATTGCGCATCGCGTACAGCACGTCGAACAAATCCTTGCCCTTCGCAGTCAGCCGATACTCGTGGCGAAGGGGCCGGTCCTGATAGGCGTGCCGCTCGACCACACCCTCATGCACCAGCAGCTTGAGCCGCGCCGACACGAGCTGCGGCCCGAGGCCGGTGTTCGCGGCGATCGCCTCGAACCGTCGGCGCCCGAAGAACAGGTCGCGCAGGATCAGCAGCACAGCGCGGTCGCCCAGGATTTCGGCCGAGCGCCCGACGGGGCAAAATGTATCCGAAAGATCAGCGCGTTTGGGCATGATGTCCCTATACCCTTGTCATTCTCTTCATCGGCATTCTCATCCCACCGACAAAAACCTCTTGTCACTATGTTTATCATAGCTACAATCTGCTGCAAGAGGAGAGTCGCGCATGCCCAACCCCGCAGCCGTCATCATCGGAGCCGGCGACGCCACCGGCGGCGCGATTGCCCGCGCCTTTGCCGCCGAGGGCCTCACCGCCTGCGTCAACCGCCGCGAACGCAACGCCGATGCGCTCGAGGCGCTGGCGCAGTCGATCCGCGATGAGGGCGATGATGCCCGCGCCTTTCCCGGCGACGCGCGCAGCGAAGAGGCGATGATCGCCCTGTTCGACCGGGTCGAGGCCGAGGTCGGACCGGTCGAGGTCGCGGTCTTCAACATCGGCGCGAACGTCAACTTCCCGATCACCGAGACGACGCTGCGCGTTTACACCAAGGTCTGGGAAATGGCGTGCCTGGGCGGCTTCCTGATGGGGCGCGAGGCCGCCAAGCGCATGGCGCCGCGCGGCCGCGGGACGATCATCTTCACCGGCGCCACCGCATCCCTGCGCGGCGGATCGGGCTATGCCGCCTTCTCGGGCGCCAAGGCGGCGCTGCGAATGCTGGCGCAATCGATGGCGCGCGAACTGGGGCCGCAGGGCGTCCATGTTGCGCATGTCGTGATCGACGGCGCGATCGACACCGATTTCATCAAGGGACGTCATCCCGATTTCGACAATGCGAAGGCGCAGGATCTGATCCTCAACCCGCAGGCCATCGCCGCCAATTATGTGATGCTCCACCGCCAGCCGAAAAGCGCGTGGACGCACGAACTCGACCTTCGCCCCTGGGGAGAAAAATGGTGAGCAAGAGCGCAGGAAAGTCCCTCGAATTCATCTTCGATTTCGGCAGTCCGAACGCCTATCTGGCGATGAAAATACTACCCGACCTGCTCGATCGCACGGGCGCCGATCTGATCATCACCCCCTGCCTGCTCGGCGGTATTTTCAAGGCCACGGGCAACAAGGCGCCGATGATCCAATATGCCGACGCGCCGGCGAAGATGGCGTATGAAAATCTCGAGATGCGGCGCTTCATCGCGCGCCACGGGCTCACCAAATTCCGGCTCAACCCGCATTTTCCGGTGAACACGCTGCTCATCATGCGCGGCGCGGTCGTCGCCGAAGACGAAGGCGTGCTCGACGACTATATCGATGCGGTGAACCGCGCGATGTGGGAAGACGGGCTGAAGATGGATGATCCCGCGGTCGCCGCTGCCTTCCTGACAGCAAACGGCTTCGACGGCCCCGCGCTGCTGGCGCGCACGCAGGAGGATGCGATCAAGGCCAAGCTCGCCGCCAACACCGAAGCCGCGGTCGCGCGCGGCGCCTTTGGTATCCCGACCTTCTTCGTCGGCGACGAGATATTCTTCGGCAAGGATCGGCTCGGGCAAGTCGAGGAGGCGTTGCTCGGCTGACGGGACGTGGTTTTGGGGTGGGAAGCGGACGTTGTCTCATCACTCTCGTCATCCCGGCGAAGGCCGGGATCTCGCCGATGCGTTACCACGATAGGATGAGATCCCGGCCTTCGCCGGGATGACAATGGAAGAAAGGTCGGCCGACGACCCCAATCGGTCCTAACCTGTCGCCTTCTCAAACACGCTGACGATCGCGACGCGCATCAATAGCCCATCAGGCTGAGCACTTCCTTGCGGCTGCGCTGATCTTCGAGGAAGCAGCCGAGGACGCGGCTGGTGACCATGCCGACGCCGGGGGTGCGCACGCCGCGGCCGGTCATGCAGCCGTGCTGCGCGTCGATCACCACCGCGACGCCATGCGGGTGCAGATTGTCCCAGATGCACTTGGCGACCTCGGCGGTCAGCCGTTCCTGCACCTGCAGGCGGCGGGCATAGCCGTTGAGCACGCGCGCCAGCTTGGAAATGCCGACCACGCGCTCGCGCGGCAGATAGGCGATCGAGGCCTTGCCGGTGATCGGCGCCATATGATGCTCGCAGTGCGACTGAAAGGGGATGTCGCGCAGCAGCACGATCTCGTCATAGCCGCCGACCTCTTCGAAAGTGCGCGACAGATGGACCGCCGGATCCTCGCCATAGCCGCTGCAATATTCCTTCCACGCCCGCGCGACCCGCTTGGGCGTGTCGAGCAGTCCCTCGCGCGCCGGATCGTCACCCGCCCATTCAATCAGCGTCCGCACCGCGGCGGCGACATGATCGGGAACCACCACCTTGCCGTCGGGTCCGATTTCGGTCGTGCTGCTCGTCATATCCCCGCTTTCACTGTTGCTTTCTTGCCGCACATTTCGGGACGATTGCCCCGATAAGCAAGAGCGTGCGCGCAAGTTTTTGTTCGGTCGCCGATGCTTTACGTTGCGGAATCCAACCCTTTTCCGATTGTGCAGAGCCGCAATTTCCTTTCGAATTTTCCCGCCAACAAGCCACTTGACGCTTTGGTAAAGTCAGCGCAGTTTTCAATCATTACAGAGTTCGCTCAAGCGGACCGTAATCCGGAGAGGCCGGCGTTTTCCCCGACGCCGGTGGGAGAGGACGATGACCAGCACCGCTGGCAGGTGGGATACTCACTGGCGCTTGGCCCCCGCGGCCCGGCGCCTTCTGGCATGCCCGGTCGAATCCCCTCCCCTGACCACAAATTGAATTTGGGCGAACCCGTGGACTGCGGGGTCGAAAAAGGGAGGAATAGATGAAGTTCAAGGCACTGATTGGAACGTCCGTCCTGGCCATGGCGGTGGCAACGCCGGCCCATGCGCAGAGCGGCGGCTCCAGCTCCGACCCCTATGGCGAAATCGTCGTCACCGCGCAGCGCCAGTCCGAACGTCTGCAAGACGTTCCGATTGCCGTCAGCGCCTTTTCGGCGGAAGCGTTGGAAAAGCAACAGATCGACAATGCGTCCGACCTTCAGCTGACGCTTCCCAATGTCACTTTCTCCAAGGGCAATTTTACCGGCTCGAGCTTCACGATCCGCGGCATCGGAGATTTGTGCGTCGGCTCAAGTTGCGACAGCGCCACAGCTATTCACGTCAATGGTTCCCCCCTGTTCGGCACCCGCATTTTCGAAACCGAATATTTTGATCTCGAGCGCATTGAGGTTCTTCGTGGTCCGCAAGGCACGCTCTTCGGTCGCAACGCCACGTCCGGTGTCGTGAATTTCGTCACGGCGAAGCCGAAAGTTGGGCAATTCCAGGCGAGTGCCGATGGCGAGTATGGCAATTTCGATGCCTGGAAGGTCAAGGGGATGGTCAATGTTCCCCTCGGCGACACGCTCGCGCTTCGGGCCGCGGGATTTTATTTGAAGCGCGGCGGCTATACCAAGAATCTGTTCGATGACAGCCATATCGACGGCCGCGAAATGTATGCGGTCCGCGGTTCGCTACGCTGGGAGCCCAGCCCCGATACCTCGCTCGACCTGATGGGCTATTATTTCCGAGAAAAGGATGACCGGCTGCGCATCCAGAAACAATTTTGCCAGCGCGACCCGACCGGCGTTCTCGGCTGCCTGAATAATCGCCGCGATGCCGAAAAGGTGAACGGCAACGCAACCTTCCCCAGTGTGCTGGGATCGCGCGAAGTGTTCGCGCTCAACGGCATCTCTCCCCTGCTCGGCCTCGGCACCGGCAGCCTCTATGGCGCGGACGCCAATGCCGGCGCTATCGAGCCGGCCGACGTCCGGACCGTCAATACCGATTTCACGCCGGAATATTTCACCGACGAAATTCAAGCACAGGCGCATTTCGAGCATAATTTCGGCGCGATCAAGCTGGGCCTGACCGGCATCTATCAGCGCACCCGCGTCGATTCACGGCAGGACTACAACCTCGACGTCGCCAATCGCGCGACGATCCAGCCGGGCCTCAACGCCTTGGCCTACCTCGCCGCCAACGGCATTCCGACGGGCGTTGCAAGTCCGGCCTTCATCCCGGGATCAGCGGCTTATTTCGCACCGATCGCCGCTGCATTGATCCCCGATGGCCCGACAGGCAAGCTATGCACGTCTAACACCAATCCGAATGGCTTGGGCGTATTCGGCGGCGATGGGGTGTGCGGCGACAACGCATTGGCGTTCGACCGCTCGGTCGGCAAGAATGAAAGCTGGTCAGGCGAAGCGATCATCAGCAGCGATTTCGACGGACCGTTCAACTTCCTGCTCGGCGGCATCTACGCGAGGTCGAAATCAACCAATGTCGACTATTATGTCAACGCCTTCTCGATCGACTATTTTGCGAGCCTTTTCGGAACCTTCTCAGCTTTCGCCAACGGAAAGGATCCCTCCTATCTGGGATCTCCCTATTTCAAGAACCATAACGAAAGCCTGACGCTCAATTCCTACGGCCTGTTCGGCGAGGCTTATTTCGAAGCAAGCGATCGTCTGAAATTCACCGTCGGATTGCGCTACAACAACGACAAGAAGCACGACCTGTCCAATTCGACCCTGGCGTCGTTCCTCGTTCCTTACGGGACCACCGGCGACATCTTCAACTCGCCCGATTCGGCAGGTTATGACGCGGACGCCGGCGTCACCGGCCTGCCGGGCGCGCAAAGAATTCGCGACCGCACCCAGAAGTTCGACGAAGTGACGGGCCGCGCGGTGATCGACTTCAAGATTACCCCCGACAACCTCCTCTACGCCTCCTATTCGCGCGGCTATAAATCGGGCGGCATCAACCCGGCGCTGCAATTCAATGTCCCGGGCGTGACCGAAACATTCGCGCCGGAAATCATCGATGCCTTCGAGGTCGGTTCCAAAAATACCTTCGGAAACGGCGCGCTCCAGCTTAATCTCACCGGCTTTTATTACAAATATAAGGGCTTGCAATTGAGCCGCATCGTCGTGCGCACATCGGTCAACGACAATGTCAATGCAAATATCTACGGCTTCGAGGCCGAAGCTATGGTGCGCCCCGATCCCGACTGGCTCATCAATCTGGGCTTCAGCTATCTGAAGACTAAGGTTACCGACGATAAGCTGTTCGTGAACCAGCGTGACCCGTCAGGCGGCCTGCCCAATTCGGTCATCATCAAGGACATCACCCAAGCCTTCAATTGCGCAGTGGTGGCTAATGTCGGCGGCCAGGCTGCCGCCGATGGCTTCGTCACGGCGGTTAACAATGGTATCAACGCCTCGAAGGGCTTGACGGCGGCCAATGGACTGCGGGGACCGGAAGCCTTTCCGTCCGATGCAAACCTTGGGGCCGCCACCGGCGCCTTCAGCAGTTGCAATGCTCTTGAAGCCGCGGCTGCCGGCACGGGCGGCGCCATTACAGTCTACGGCGGCGGCGTGCCCGTGAGCATCAAGGGCAATGCGCTGCCGCAGGCGCCCAATTTCAAATTCTCCGCCGGTGTCCAGCACACGGTCAACTTCTCCAGCGGCATGACGCTCGTCCCGCGCCTCGACCTCACCTATACCGGCGAAAGCTATGGCAATATCTTCAACGGCCGGGTGAACAAGGTGAAGGGCTATGCCCAAGCCAATGCCCAACTCCAGCTCAACGGGCGTGACGACCGCTGGTATGTGCGCGGCTTCATCCAGAATATCTTCGATAATAATGCAACGACCGGCCTGTATCTGACCGATCAGTCGTCGGGGCTGTTCACCAACATCTTCACGCTCGAACCCCGCCGTTACGGCATCGGCGCCGGTGTGAAATTCTAAGATCCGGCGGCGGCAACGCCCGAAAAAGGACCCCGGCCTCTCGCATGAGAGGCCGGGGTTTTCTTTTGCCCGAATGGCCGATCCGGCGGCGCTTGGCGCCGCCGGGGCCGATCAGAATTTGAAGCGGCCGGTGACGCCATAGGTGCGCGGCTGGCTGGGATAGCCCGACACGCTGCCCGCCTGCGCGACGGCGTTGAAGATCGTCGTCAGATATTGCGCATTGGTCAGGTTGCGGCCCCACACGCCCAGTTCGAAGCCGTTGGTCAGCGCGACGGTGAACGACGCATTGAGCTGGTTGACCTCACGCTTCAGATTCTGCGCGACGCTGGCGGGGAAGCCCGACAGGCCGTCGACGATCTGCGTCGGGCTTTCATACTGATAGTCGACGTGCGCGATCGCCTTCGTCCCGCCCGCGAATTCATAGGTATAGGTACCGCCCATCGAAACCGACAGATCGGGGATGCCCGCGGGCTTCTTGCCCGACAGGTCACCGAATGCCGAGGCGACGAAGCTGTCGTACTTCGGATCGAGCCAGGTCACCGCCAGCGACAGGTTCAGTCCCTGCACCGGACGGACCGAACCGTCGAATTCGAGACCCCAGGTCGACTGCTTGCCCGCGTTGGCGAGCGCGAAGCCGGTGCCGGTGAAGACGTTCGACTGGAAGCCCTTGATCGACTGCTTGAACACCGCAAGGTTCAAGGCCGCGACCGACCACTGTGCCTTCAGCCCGGCTTCGTACACCGTCGATTCCTCGGGCGCCGCAAAGCGGGTGCCCGACACCAGATTCGCGGTGCCGAGACCGCCTGCGATGATCGCGGGCAGGTCGCTGGCGAGCGGGCGGCTGTCGCGCGACAGGTTGACCGAGCTTGCCTTGAAGCCCGTCGCATAGGTCGCATAGACGTTGACCGTGTCGGTCAGCTTATAGGCCAGACGCGCGCTGTAGCTGAAGTCGCCATCGTTGGTCTTGCCGGGTTCGACGCTGTTCGGAACATTCAGGAAGGGCGGCAGAAACTGGAAATCCTTCAGCCCGTTCAGCGGGTTCGCCGCCGGGTTGTTCTGGTTTGCGTCGGCAATAGCCTGGACCTGCCCCGAGATTCCGGCAAAGGCAGTGGGATTTGCGCCCGCAAACGCCGCGATTTCTGCGGCAGTCGCCGGGCGTCCGAGGTTAAGGACATCGGGACCGCCGATCGTTTGAGCGAGGCCGCCCTGATAGATCAGCTGATTGCGGAACGGCGCATAGGCCGCTGCATCGAGGTCGATGCCCGAAAAGACGTCGGTGCTCGTCACGTCGGTCGTGAAGCGCTTCTTGTCCTTGGTGTAGTTGCCACCGAGGGTCAGCGTCAGGCGATCGGTCACGTCGAAATCCACCGTGCCGAAGATCGACCAGGCGGTGTTCTTCATGCGGTAATATTCGTCCATCCCGTCACCGGCGTGGAAGAAGGTGCCGACATATTTGGCCGGGTTGCCCTCATAGGTGCCGAGTGCACCCTCAAGCGTCGGAACGCTCAGCGCGCCGCCGCTTGCCGCCTGGATCAGCGCATTGCCATAGTCGCGGAAATCGTCACCGAAATAGATCTGGCTGTGCTGCTTGATCTTCTCGTTGAAATAATAGCCGCCGA
This sequence comes from Sphingopyxis terrae subsp. terrae NBRC 15098, assembly GCF_001598815.1. GTDB lineage: Bacteria > Pseudomonadota > Alphaproteobacteria > Sphingomonadales > Sphingomonadaceae > Sphingopyxis > Sphingopyxis terrae. The sequence continues at coordinate 16,886 of NZ_BCZQ01000023.1, forward strand.
TCAGGAAGTTGATCGGGCCGTCGAAATCCGACGCCAGACGCAGTTCCTGCGTGAAGGTGTTGATCGCGGTATCGTCCGACTTCTGACCGATCAGGTCGGCGCTGGTGAAGTCCGAATCCTGGTTGGTGTTGGAGCGAACCTCGCGATAGGCGCTGATCGAGGTCAGCGACATGTTGCCGAGATCATAGTCGATCTGGCCCGAACCACCGTAATTCTTGATCAGGTTCGACGACAGGAAGTTGTTGTAGACGCGATACGAGAAGGGATTGTTCGCATCGACGCTGGGGCCGCCCGCGAGGGCATTGGTGATCGCGACCGTCGGGCCGGCGATGACGTTGCCGGCGATGCAGCAATTCTCGTCGATCTTGTCATAATCGCCGATCAGGCGGATCGTCAGCGCCTCGGTCGGTTCGAACAGCAGCTGGCCGCGCACGCCCCAGCGGTTGCGATCGTTGACGTCGGTGTCGAGGTTGACGTCACGGGCATAGCCGTCGCGGCGGTTGTAGTTGCCCCCGAGCGAGAAGGCGATCTTGTCGCTGATCGGGCCGGTGATGTCGCCCTTGATGACGAAGGCGTCGTAATTGCCGTAGCTCGCCTCGACCGAACCGCCGAATTCATACTGCGGCTTCTGCGTGACGATGCTGATTACGCCCGCCGACGCATTCTTGCCGAACAAAGTCGACTGCGGACCGCGCAGCACTTCAATGCGCTCGACATTCGGAAGGTCGCCGATCTGGGCGGCCGAACGCGAACGATAGACGCCATCGATGAAGACGCCGACCGAGGGCTCGATGCCCGGATTGTTCGCGCCGTTGCCGAAGCCGCGGATGATGAAGTTGGTGTTCGCGCTCGACTGGAGCTGCGACACGCGAAGGCTGGGGACCGCCGACTGCAGGTCGATAAGGTCGCGGATCTGCGCGTTCTGGATATCGGCGGCCGAGGTCACCGAAACGGCGATCGGCGTATCCTGAAGCGTCTGCGAGCGCTTGGTCGCGGTGACGATGATGTCATTGCCATAATCGGTGTCGCTTGCGGGCGCCTCAGCGGTGTCCTGAGCGAAAGCGATGGCGGGGGTGGTCGCGGCGCACAGCATCGTGGCGCCCAACAAAATGTTGCGCAAAGTCATGATAGTCTCTCTCTCCATACCGCCAGAGGTGACCCATCGGGCCTAAGGAGGGGATGCACTGGCGGTGACTGGTCGCTGTAATACGGCGGCGGGTCGCGTCAACGCCATCGCGACGCCAGAGGCTGATTTTCCCGAAATTCGTGACCAAAAAGCAACAGTTTACGCTACGGCGACCGTTAAGGCACTCGGGGGACCGGACAAGTCGTCAGCAAAATTTTCTGCCGCAGCCGCCCGCGCTCGACGCCTTTCCGAAACTGAAATCTATAGCTCAAGGCTATGGATTACCCGCCGATCGGCGATATTTTGCTCAATGGTCTGCGCCTAGAAACCTGTCGCCACCAAACAGGAGAGGATCATCATGTCGGGACCGCCGCTTTCCCCTGCCCGCTGCGCCGGGTCGCTCGTCTTCACATCCGGACAGCTCGCGCGCGGCGACGACGGCAAGATTGTCGCCGGAGGAATCGAAGCGCAAGCCGAGCAGGCGCTCGCCAATCTGATCGCCGTGCTCGCCGCCGAAGGCTGCACCGCCGCCGATGTCGTCAAGGTGACGGCTTGGCTGACCGACGCGCGGTTCGGCGCCGCGTTCAACGCGGCCTATCGCCGCCATTTCGGTGCGCCCTTCCCTGCGCGCTCGACGGTGGTTTCGGCGTTGCTTGCCGACGGCGCCCTGATCGAGGTCGAGGCGATCGCGCAGCGCGCATGAGCGTAAAGGGCACTGGACCCCAGCTTTTGCGGGAGTACAGTCGCGGCATGCGCTTTCGCCAGATCGAAGTCTTTCACGCCGTCTATACGCACGGGTCGATCAGCGCCGCGCTTGGCGTGTCGCAGCCTTCGGTTTCGAAGACGCTGCGTCATGCCGAGGACGGTCTGGGCTTCTCGCTGTTCCAGCTCGCCCGCGGCCGCCTCGTCCCCACCGACGAGGCGCATGCGCTGATGCACGAGGCGGGCGATATTTTCGACCGCATCACCTCGCTCCAGCATACCGCGCGCAATCTGTCGCAAGCGGGCGGCGGGCATATCCGGCTCGGCATCGTGCCCAGCCTGGCGCTCGACGTCGTACCGCAGGCGATGGCCCAGTTCCGCCGCGAATGGCCGCGCGTGACCTTCGAGGTGCATACGCATCACCATGACGATCTGGTGCAATCGCTGATCGAGCGCGAAACCGACATCGCGATCGCCTATACGCCGCCGCGCCATCCGCGCCTGACGCGCTCGCTGCTGGCGGAAGGCGAGCTGGTCGTCTTCTTCCCCGACGGCGCCTTCGCCGATGCCGGCCCGCGCCTTGCACTCGACCAGCTGGCCGACCGCGATGTCATCGGCGTGGCGGCGACGGGACCGATCGGCGACGTCCTCACCCGCGCGGCGCGCGATCGCGGCATCACCTATCGCGAATCGGTATCGGTCCAGACCTTCTTCATCGCGGCGCGTCTGGCCCAGCTCGAGGGCGGCGTCACGGTGATCGACGAATTCACCGCGCGCGCCTGGCAATCGCCCGGCTATCGCTGGCTACCGACCGACCCGCCACTGGGGTTCACCGTCTCCTACGTCACGCTGGAGGACCGGCCGCCGTCGAAGATCGCGCGCCAGTTCCTGCGCACGCTCGAAGAAACCCTCGAGGGGATCCGTGCCGACCGCCCATAGCCTTTGGCTATGGATGTCACAAATGTTGCATATTTGCGCGGCGTGACCCTTCGATATTCTGCCCCGAGAGCAGGCGGCGGAATTTTCCCTTTCGCCCTGCCACGGGGGGATCGGGTTGATCGATGCGGGCCACGTTCGGACTGGACGAACCGCCGCAGACAAGGCGGCCGCAGGAGCTGATCGTGATCGGCGCCGGCGTCGTCGGCATGGCGACCGCGCTGACCCTTTCCGACCGCGGCCACCGCGTCACGCTCATCGACGCGGCCGAGGGCCCGGGCCTTGGCACCTCCTTCGCCAATGGCGCGCAGTTGAGCTATGCCTATACCGACGCTTTTGCGAGCCCGTCGACCGTGGCGCAATTGCCACGGTTGCTGATGGGACTCGATCCGGCCTTTCGCCTCACGCCCTCGCTCGATCCCGATTTGCTGCGCTGGAGCATCGCCTTTCTGCGCAATGCCTCGGCGGGGCGGTTCCGCCGCAACACGCTGGCCGGCATGATGCTCGCCATCGAATCGCGCGCGGCGCTCGACCGGCTGACGCAGCGGCACGGCATCGAATTCGCGCGCAGCGCCCCCGGCAAGCTCATCCTCTATCGCAGCGCCAAAAGCTTTGCGGCGGCCGAGCGTGTCGCCGCGATGAAGGCCGAACATGGTGCTCGGCAAAGCCTGATCGACGCCGGCCAAGCGGTGGCGATCGAACCCGCGCTGGGCGCGATCCGGCCGGAAATCGCCGGCGCGGTGTTCGACCGCGGCGAGGAAGTGGGCGACCCCTATCGCTTCTGCAACGGCGCGCGGGCTGCCTTGGCGGCGCATGGACGAAGCGCAAGCTGGTTCCGCACCGACGTTGCCGCGATCGAGCCCGACGCGCGGCGCCCTGCGGTCGTCGCACGGGACGGTCGGCGGTTCGCCGCCGACCGGATCCTATTATGTTCGGGCACGGGATCGCTCGCGCTGGCGCGGAGCTTCGGCGTCCGCCTGCCGATCATGCCGATGAAGGGCTATTCGATCACCGCCGGGCCGGGCGCGGCCGCGCCGACGGTCAGCATCACCGACGCTGCGAACCGGGTCGTTTTCGCCCGGCTGGGCAATCGCATGCGGATTGCCGGCCTCGCCGACCTGGCGCAGCGCGACGCCGCGGTCGATCCGCGGCGGCTCGCCACGTTGATCGCCAGCGCCCGCGCCGCGCTGCCCGAAGCGGCGACCTATGACGCGATCGAATCGAGCTGGGCGGGGCTGCGGCCCATGACCCCCGATTCGCTGCCGATCACGCGGCCGATCGCGCCGGGGGTGATCGCGAACACGGGACATGGGGCCTTGGGCTGGACCTATGCCGCAGGGTCCGCCGCGCGCGTCGCCGCGCTTATCGATCGAGAGGATTAATACAAAAATACAATCGCTTATCTGCCAAATCTCAGGGAAGGGCCAATAGCATGAACAGGGGTCAAAAATTCATCAGCCTGATGGGCGGCATTTCGCTGCTCGCCAGTGCAACCGCCGCCATGGCGCAGGACCGCGCCGAACCCGAACCGCAAATCGCCGAGGATATCGAACAGGATTCGGGCGAAGCGATCGTCGTCACCGGATCGCAGATCAAGGGCGCCGACGTCGCGGGGGCGCTGCCGCTGACGTTGCTCAACGAACAGGATATCGACGCCATTGCCGCGACGAGCGGTGACGACCTGTTCCGCGCCATTCCGCAGGCGGGCGATGTGGCCTTCAACGAAAGCCGCGACGCCGGCGGCATCAACGACGCGCGCGGCGACGTCGCGTCGATCAACCTGCGCGCGCTGGGCACGGGCAACACGCTCGTCCTCCTCAACGGGCGCCGCATGGTGCTGCACCCCGGCACCCAGTCCGAAAATCTGGTTCCGGTGCAAAGCGTCAACACCAACACCATCCCGGTGACGGGGGTCCGCCGCGTCGAGGTTCTGCTCGACGGCGCCGCCGCCATCTATGGATCGGATGCGGTCGCCGGCGTCATCAACACCGTGCTCAAGGACAATTTCAAGGGGCTGCGCGTTACCGGCGAATATAGCCTGACCGACGACAGCGATCAGCGCGAATATGAACTGTCGTTCGAAGCGGGCCACACGTTCAACGACGGCCGCACCAACATTTCGCTGTTCGGGTCGTTCAACCACCGCGACCCGCTTTATGCGCGCGAACGCTACAACTCGCGCTCGTCGGACCTGCGCCCGCTGCTCGTCGGGACGGCGTTCGAGGGCGACACCGATTTCCGCAACACATCGGTCGATACCATCTGGGGCGAATTCCAGCGTCTGACGAACAGTTACGCCCCCTCGACCACGACGGCGCGCATCGACGGCGTCGCGCTGACGACCAGCGGCATCTTCCATGTCCAGCCCGACACCAACGACGGCTGCATCGCGCCGACCCAATATGCCGGCACCTGCTGGGACAACAGCTCGCTATCGACCATCTCGAGCGACGAAAATCTGCGGTACGACACCAACTATCTGCGCACGATTCTGGGACGCAACAATCGCTTCAACCTGTTCGGCTTCCTGAATCATGAATTTGATTCGGGGCTGGAATTCTATGCCGAGGCAGGCTGGTATCATTCGGATTATCGCGCCTACCGCGATACCGAAACCAACCTGTCGAGCCAGCGGCTGATCATCCCCGCAAACGGCTATTGGAACCCCTTCGGTCCGGTCGGCAGCCCGAACCGGATTCCGGGTCTGACCGGCGTGTCCGATGCCGGGGTGCCGATCGAACTGATCGACTATCGCCCGGTCGATGCTGGCCCGACGATCGTCAACGTCAAGAACGACACCACCCGCTTCCTCGGCGGGCTGCGCGGCAAGCTGCTCGGCTTCGATTTCGACACCGCGGCGCTTTACTCGCGCGCCCGGACCAAGGACAGCATGCACACGATTTCGATGACGCTGTTCGAAGAAGCGCTGAGCCGTACCGATGCGACCGCCTATAACCCGTTCAACGGCGGCGATCCGCTCAATCCCGGCACGCTCGATTCCTCGCCCAATCCGCAGGAGGTGATCGACAGCTTCATGGTCGATATCGGCCGCATCAGCACGACCGAGCTTTACCTCGCCGATTTCAAGCTCAGCAAGAACGACCTGTTCGAACTGCCGGGCGGCCGGGTCGGGATGGCGACCGGCGTCGAATTCCGTCACGAAACCTTTGCGGACGATCGCGACGACCGGCTCGACGGCACGATCTTCTACGTCGCGCCCGACGGCTCGTCGAACGGCAGCGACGCGATGGGCGCAAGCCCGACCCCCGACAGCAGCGGGTCGCGCGATGTGCTGTCGGCCTTCCTCGAATTTGCGGTGCCGCTGGTCTCGCCCGAGATGAATGTGCCGCTGGTCCATGCACTCGACCTGCAACTTGCGGGCCGCGCCGAATCCTATCAGGGCTTCGGATCGGTCGCGAAGCCGAAGATCGCCTTGTCCTGGTATCCGGTGCGCAACTTCCAGCTGCGCGGCAGCTGGTCCGAAAGCTTCCGCGCGCCGAACCTGCCGCAATTGTTCGAAAATGGTATCCAGCGGTCAAACACGCGCACCGACTGGATCCGCTGCGAGGCAGACCTGCGCGCGGCGCGCATCGCCAATTTCGACGAGTGCGGTCAGGCACAGGGCATCGTCAGCAACCGGTCGGGCAGCAAGGAGCTGAAACCCGAAACGGCTCAAAACCTGTCGGTCGGCGGAACTTTCCAGATGAATTTCGGCGCCGCGGGTCGTTTGACGCTGACCACCGACTATTGGGAAATCCGGCAAAAGCAGGTGATCGGCCTGTTCGGCGACTCCAATGCACTCATCCTCGACTATTTGCTCCGTCTGCAGGGTTCGTCGAACCCCAATGTTCAGCGGGCCGATCCGACCCCCGCCGATATCGACGACTTCGACGGCACGGGCATCGCGCCCGTCGGCGACGTGATCCAGGTGATCGACAATTATACCAACCTCAGCCCGCGCCGCGTCCGCGGTATCGACTTCGGCCTCTATTATCAGATGCGCAACACGGGCATCGGCGACATCAGCCTGCGCGTCAACGCGGCGCGCCTGCTCGAGTTCTATCAGGTGCCGGGCGACATGCAGCAGATGCTGCTCGATGCCCAGACGTCGGGCGACATCGATCCGACGATCATCATCTCGGGCGCCGAAAGCCTGGTGGAACAGAACGGCCGTCCGAAGTGGCGCGGATCGGCCAGCCTGACCTGGCGCTACAAGGGCTGGGGCGCGGGCTGGTACGGCAGCTATGTCGGCCCGGTGAACGACACCTCGGCGGCGCTGGCCGACGGGACGCTGTTCCGCGTCAAGGATTACATGTCGCACAGCGTCTATGTGCAATATGAGGCCGAGAAGGGCCCGCTCAAGGATACGCGCTTCCGCATCGGGGTGCGCAACCTGTTCAACGAGCTCGCGCCGCTCGCCGATCAGAGCTTCGGCTATATCGGCGATCTGTACAGCAACCGCGGCCGTCAGTTCTACGCTTCGATCAGCAAGCGTTTCTGACCGCCGCCGGGTCGCCGGGACAGGCGGCGTGGGGGCTCCCCCTCCCGCGCCGTCTTCCCGACCGGCCGTCAGAGAATAAGAAAAGGGTTCGCCGATGATCTTCCGCCGCCTGATCGCCGCTTCGCTCGCGCTGACGCTGGCACTCCCCGCGCCCCTCGCCGCGCAGAGCCGCCACCTCCTCGAATATCCGTCGATCCATTCGCCGACGGTGGGAACGCGCGGCATGGTGGTCAGCCAGAACGCCATCGCCAGCGAGGTCGGCGCGAAGATCCTGCGCGAAGGCGGCAATGCCGTCGATGCCGCGATCGCGGTCGGCTTCGCCCTGTCGGTTACGCTGCCGCGCGCGGGCAATATCGGCGGCGACGGCTATATGAGCGTCTACGACGCCGCCTCGGGCGAGGTGCGCGTGATCGATTTCCGCTCGGTCGCCCCACGCGCCGCGACCCCCGCCATGTTCGTCGACAATCGCGGCAAGGAGCGCGCGGTCGCGAGCTACGGCTATCTGGCGCCCGCGGTGCCGGGAACGGTCGCGGGTTTCGACTATGCCCATCGCAAATGGGGCAAGCTGTCGTGGGACAAGATTGTCGCTCCCGCCATCGCGCTGGCCGCCGACGGCGTGCGGCTGAGCGCCGACGAGGCTTTCGTTTTCAGCTGGGGCAAGGATCGGCTGTCGAAGAGCGCGGCGGGCAAGGCCGCCTTCTACAAGCCCGACGGCAGTCTGTACCGAAAGGACGAGGTGATGAAGCGCCCCGACCTCGCCTGGACGCTGGGCGAGATCGCGCAGCATGGCGCCGACGGCTTTTACAAGGGCGAAGTCGCGCGCCGGATCGCCGCCGACATGAAGGCGCATGGCGGGCTCATCACGCTCGACGACCTCGCCGCCTATCGCCCGCAGGAGCGCGCCCCGCTGGTCGGCAGCTACCGCGGTTACACCATCTACACCGCGCCGCCATCGAGCGCGGGCGGGGCAACGCTGCTCAATATCCTCAACCAGCTCGAACATTTCGACGTCAAGGCGATGGGCGCCAATTCGGCGGCGTCGCTGCATGTGATGGCCGAGGCGATGAAGCTCGGCTATGTTGACCGCTACCGCGCGCTGGGCGATCCCGCCTTCGTCACCGCGCCGGTCGGCGGTTTCATTTCGAAAGCCTATGCCGCCGAGCGCGCGAAACTGATCGACCCTGCGCGCGCCAAGCCGATCGACGCCATGCCTTTCGGCGACCCGCTCCGCTACGAAAGCCCCTCGACGACGCATTTCTCGGTCGCCGACAAGGACGGCAATGTCGTCTCGACGACCTTCACGCTCGGTTCGGACTTCGGATCGGGGGTAATGATCGCGGGAACGGGCATCCTCCTCAACAACGAGATGAACAATTTCAGCCACGAACAGGCCTGGGAGGCACAGCGAACCGGCACACCGCCACCGCTCAACGCAATGGAGCCGGGCAAGCGAATGTTGTCGACGCAGATGCCGACGATCGTGATGAAGGACGGCAAGCCGTGGATCGTCACCGGAACCCCCGGCGGCAGCACGATCATCACCTCGGTCGTGCAGGTTCTTGTCAACGTCATCGATCATGGCATGAACATCGCCGAAGCGACGCACCAACCGCGCATCTATCAGGGTGCGAGCGACACGCTGCGCGTCGAACCCAATTTCAACCCGGACACCGTCGCCGCGCTGAAGGCGATGGGCCATCCGATCACCAGCGATGAGACAATGGGCAGCGAACAATCGATCATGATCGACAAGGGCCTGTTCCTCGGCGCCGCCGATCCGCGGCGCCCCGGCGCGCTGGCAGTGGAACCATGATGCGCCGCCGCCTGATCCTGCTCGCCGCCGGCCTGCTCGCGGCCTGCGCGCCGGTCGCGCCGCCGCAAACGGTCGCTCCACCGCCCGCTCCCTCTTCCGCCGACGAACAGGCGTTCGTCGCGGCCGCGCATCCACTCGCGGTCGAAGCGGGACTCGACGTGCTGCGTCGCGGCGGCAACGCCGTCGACGCAGCCGTCGCAGTCCAGGCGATGCTCGGGCTGGTCGAACCGCAAAGCTCGGGGCTCGGTGGCGGGGCCTTCATGGTCTATTATGACGCCGCCACACGCGGCGTCACCGTCTATGACGGGCGCGAAACCGCACCCGCCGGTGCGACCTCGGACATGTTCCTCGATGCGGACGGCAAACCGCTGCCCTTCCGGACCGCGGTGCTCAGCGGCCGCGCGACGGGGGTGCCGGGCGCGGTGGCGATGCTGGCAATGGCGCAGCACGACCGCGGAAAACTGGCTTGGCGCGACCTCTTCGGCAGTGCCGAGCGGACGGCACGCGAAGGCTTCACCGTCACCGCTCGCCTCGAACGCTTCGTTCATGGCCCCTATCCGCAGGCGAGCGCGCCCGATGTGGTGCGGTATTTCAGCGACGGACATGGCGGCAAGGTTCGCGCCGGCGACACGCTGCGCAATCCCGCCTATGCCGCCTTCGTCCAGCGCCTTGCCGCCGAGGGCGCCGACGCCCTCTATCGCGGCGCCACTGCCGCGCGCATTGTCGCGCGTCTGCACGAAGGCGCCTTGCCGGGCAGCATGACCGCAGCCGATCTTGCCGGCTATCGCCCCGTGGTCCGGCAGGCGCTGTGCAATGGCTATCGCGTCTATCTGCTCTGCGCGCCGCCGCCGCCGTCGAGCGGGGTGGGCTTGCTGCAGCTTATGGCGATGATCGAACATAGCGATATCGCGGCGCGCGGCCCCGACGACGCGGTCGCCTGGGTCGAATATGCCGAAGCGAGCCGGCTGATGTATGCCGACCGCGACGCCTATGTCGGCGATGTGCCGAACGTCCCGGTCAAGGGGCTGCTCGATCCCGCCTATGTCGCTGCCCGCGCCGCGCTCATCAAGGACCGGGCCGGGCCGCCGCCGTCTGCCGGAACCCCGCCCGGTGCAATCGTCGCGGCGGCGGACGCCACCGATGAAGTCCCGGGCACCTCGCACTTCGTGATCATCGACGGCGACGGCAATGCGGTGTCGATGACCACCACGGTCGAAAGCTATTTCGGGTCGGGGCGCATGGTCGACGGCTTTTTCCTGAACAACCAGATGACCGACTTTTCGTTCGTCCCCACTGGTCCCAATGCCATCGCGCCGGGCAAGCGGCCGCGGTCTTCGATGACCCCGCTCGTGATATTGCACCGTGACCGTAGCCTTGCCGGCGCGATCGGGTCGCCGGGCGGCAACGCGATCCTCGCCTATGTATCGAAGGCGCTGGTCGGCGTAATCGATTGGGGACTACCGCTGCAAAAGGCGGTCGCGCTCCCCAATCTGGTCGCGCGCGGCGCAACCTTCGCGGGTGAGGAAAGCCGCTTTCCGCCCGCAATGCGCGCCGAAATGGCGCGGCGCGGCGTCGAAGTCCGTGCCGGATCGGGTGAGGATTCGGGACTCCACGGCGTCATGATCCGGGATGGCCGCTTCGATGGCGCCGCCGACCCGCGCCGCGACGGCGTCGCGCGAACGATCACGCTCGAAAGGAAATGACGATGATGCGTTTCATCCCGCTCGCGGCGCTTGCAGCCAGCATGACCCTCGCCGTTCCCGCGGCTGCGCAGCGCGTGTCGGTCGAAGCGGTCGAATTCCCCAGCCGCGACGGCAAGACGATGATCAAGGGTTATGTCTTCAAGGCGGACAATGCCCCCGCGCAATCGCCCGCCGTCGTGATGATGCACGGACGCGCCGGCGCCTATTCGTCGCTTGCCAAGGGGAAATATGATGCGGCGACCCTCGCATCGCGGCACCGGGCATGGGGGCGCCTGCTCGCGCGCAGCGGCTATGTGGCGTTGATGGTCGATGACTTCGGTCCGCTTGGTTATCCGACGGGCTTCCGCGCCGGCACCTACAAGGATCGCCCCGCCGAAGTGAACGAGGTCACCTACCGCCCCCTCCACGCCTATGGCGCCCTGCGCTATCTTCAGCAGCGCGCCGATGTGGCGGGTACGCGCGTCGCGCTCCTCGGCTGGTCGAACGGCGCGAGCGCGACGCTCGCCGCCATGGCCGACGACAAGCCGGGCGACATGCGCAGGATCGGCTTTCGCGTCGGCATCGCGCTTTACCCCGGCTGCGGGCTCAAGCGCCGTTTCGACAAGCAGGGCTATCGCCCCTACGCGCCGGTGCGCGTTTTCATCGGCACCGCCGACGAGGAGGTGTCGCCCGCTTCCTGCGAAAAGCTGGTCGCGCGCAGCCGCGACAAGGGCGGCGAGATCACGCTGACCAGTTTCAAGGGCGCGACGCACGGCTATGACACCCCCACCGAATCGCGTCAGTCGGTTGCCGCCAATGCCGCAGCCAAGTCGGCGACGGAAAGCGACGTCCTCGCCTTTCTGGCGAAAAATTTGAAGGATGAGTGATATGGCTCAGCTTACGCCCTTTCATTTTGCCTTTCCCGTCGACGATCTCGACGCGGCGCGGCATTTCTATGGCACCGTCCTCGGTTGCCCGGAGGGGCGCAGCGACAGCGACTGGATCGACTTCAACCTCTATGGGCACCAGATCGTCGCGCACCGGGTCGCGCGGCGCGATGCGGTGGCGGGCCATAATCCTGTCGACGGCCATGATGTGCCGGTCCCGCATTTCGGCGTCGTCCTGCCGCCCGACGAATGGCGCGCGCTCGCGGCGCGGCTCCAGGATCAGGGCGTCCGCTTCGTCATCGAACCGCACACGCGCTTTCCCGGCCAGCCGGGCGAACAGTCGACGATGTTCTTCCATGATCCGGCGGGCAATGCCCTCGAGTTCAAGGCCTTTGCCGATCTCGACCAACTCTTCGCCAAATAAGGATTTGTGATGGCGCGACCGATGCGTTTCTGGGGACATTTGGGCGCCGCCGCCGCGCTCGCCGCGGGCGTGCCGCTCACCGCACCTCTCGCCGCAGCGGCCGAAGCGCCCGCGTCGATCCGCGGCATCGACGGAACGGTCGCGGTCGTCGGGGGCACGGTCGATGTCCAGGCGATAGAAGCGCGCATCAATGGCCAGCCGGTGCCGATTGCGCGCGATGGCAGCCTTACGGCATCGCTGCCCGACGCCGCCGATTACCGGATCAGCCTGCGCGGCTCGGCGATCTTCGACGCCGATTTCGCCTTCGCCGCCGCCGAACTGGGCACGAAGGACGGCAAGCGCGTGCTGCCGCAACTCGAAGTCGTGGCGCGCGCGCCGGGCCGCGTCGAATTCTTCTTCGGCGGCGATGTCATGATGGCGCGCCGCTATGAAAAGCCGATCTGGGGCGAACGCACATTGATCCATCCGGCGACCCGCGCCGCCGACATGGCGCGGCTGCTCGCACCGATGCGTCCTTATTTCGCGGGCGCCGACCTCGCCTCGGTCAATCTTGAAACGGTGCTCGCGGCCGAGGGTCTGGGCGACGCACCCGACAAGACGGTGGTCTTCTATACCCACCGTGACGCAGCGCAGGTGCTCGCCGATGCCGGGATCGATTATGTCACGCTCGGCAACAATCATGTCTACGACTATGTCGAACCGGGCCTTGCCTCGACACTGGCGGCGCTCGACAAGGCGAAAATCCCCTGGTCGGGTGCCGGCCGAAACGAAGCGGAAGCACTGAAGGCTGCCCGCATCGAGGTTGGTGGACAGCCCTATGCGATGCTCGGTTTCGTCGGCTGGAAGGGACGCGTCGAACCCAATCAGGTCGCCGAAAGCGCCAAGGGCGGGGCCGCCTTCGGCAGCGACGAGAATATCGAGACCGCCGTCACCCGCGAAGTCGCAGCCGGGCGCATGCCCATCGTCCAGTACCACGGCAGCAGCGAATATAGCGACCGCCCCACCGACATCAGCGAGCGGCGGATGAAGCTGGCGATCGACAAGGGCGCGGTGCTGGTCGTGTCGCATCACCCGCATGTGTCGCACGGGCTCGAACTCTATAAGGGGCGGCTGATCGCCTATTCGCTCGGCAATTTCGTCTTCGACCAATATTTCCCCGAAACGCAGGCGACCTATGCGCTGAAAGTCTGGATGGACGGCGGCACCTTGTTTCGCGCCGAAATTCTGCCGATCCAGCTCCTCGACTATCGTCCCGTTCCGGCGACGGGCGCGATCCGCCAGGCGGCGCTTCACCGCATCATCGACCTGTCGGCGGAGCGCGGTACGCGGATCGCCCTGTCCGGCGGACATGGCGTCATCACCCCGCAGCGGCAGCCCGCGCCGCCGCGCGAATGCGCCGCGACGTCGATTTCCGGGGTCATCGCCTACCGCTATGCGCTCGACCCGGCCGCCCCATGCGCCGCCGCCACCGGCGCGATGGCCGGCCGCGACCTGATCCTGCGCGGCGATTTCGAGGCAGCGCGGTACGACGACGCCACCGACCGGAGCTGGACAAGCGAGAATGGCAGCATCGATTTCGTCGCCGGCGGCTTTGGCGGCGGGCACGCGCTCGCGCTGCGTCCCGACGCGGCGGCGTCATCGGCCACCGTTGCGCCGACGACATTCTTCCGCAACGGGAATGCGCGCCGCTACACGCTGGTCGGCCGCGCGCGCAGCGATAGCGCCGCGACGCTAGCGGCGTTCGTCCAGTTGCAACCGAAGGGCAGCGGCATGACCAAGGCGATCGAAAGCGCACCGCGGCAGCCGATCGGCACGGCCGCGCTGACCGGCGGCGCATGGACCGATTTCCGCTTCGACGTCGACCTTGCGCCCGGTGACGAGGAACTGCCCCTGCGTCCGCTGCTGCAAGTCGATGGAAAGCCGGTGCGGATCGACGATATCGCCTTCGTCGCATGGGACGAACCGGCAAACGGCGAACCACCGGCGCCCGGCCGCTCCTACAGCCGCTAGATCAGCGCTTCGAGGAGGCCGATAAGCGGCTTGTCGGCAGGCGGCATATCGAGCGCGTAAAGCTCGACCGGCCGCACCCAGCGCAGCGCGGTCGCATGCTGTGCCACCGGGGCACCGCGCCATTTGCGGCAGACATAGAGCAGCAGCAGCAGATGCCGATCGCCGAGCATGTCGCTCGCAAAGCAGGCGGGCGCGAGGCAGCTATGATCGACGTCGATCGCCAGTTCCTCCGCCAGCTCGCGAACAAGCGCCTGCTCGGGCGTTTCGCCGACCTCGCGCTTGCCGCCGGGAAACTCCCACAGCCCCGCCATCGACGTGCCTTCGGGGCGCTGCTGAACCAGCAAGCGTCCGTCGCGATCCACCAGCGCCGCGGCGACCACGACAAGGCTGTCGGACGCGGTATTTCCGCCATGCGATGCGGCCAAATTGTTAACCTTCCTGTGACACTTTCCCGATCCTCGGGAACTATAACTTCAGTCAGGGGCGGAACAATGAACAAGTTTCATGGGCTGCTGCGGTCGACCAGGGCCGCCACAGCCGTAGAATATGGCCTCATCCTTGCGCTGATCTTTCTGGGCGCGATCGTCACCATCACTTCCGTCGGAAAATCGGCCAACGCGATGTGGACCAACGTGTCGGAAAAATCCGTCGCCGCGATGGACGGCACCTGATGTGCTGAAACGGGACTCCCGAAACAGCATTTCGGCACATCGGCATTAAGAAATTCAAAACCAATTGATCCTAATCTTGCCTTGTTGACCACGACCAGACCGTCAACAGGGTAAGTGACTTGTCAGGAGACCAGACATGAAATTCTTCAAGAAGCTCGTTCGCAACACCAAGGCTGCGACCGCCATCGAATACGGCCTGATCGCCGCTCTCATCGCCGTCGCGGGCATCACCGTGATGGGCAACGTCGGCACGAGCGTCAAAAACACGTTCGATAAGGTCGACAGCGGCCTGAAGAAAGCCGGCACCTAATGTAGCCGACATCCACCGCTTCGGCGATGGACATCAAACAGGAAAGGGCGGTGGCCAAGCCACCGCCCTTTTTTGCGTCGGATCGTCAGCGATTGGCGTAGACGACCAGCTTGACCTTTTGTCCCGGCGTCAGCCGGCTCGTTGCCGACAGGCGATTGAGCACCTGAAACCGTTCCGCCTGATAATTGCTGTAGGCCATGCGCTTCGCCAGCGCCGCGACGCTGTCGCCGCTCTTCACCGTCACCACATCGACGCGCCGCGGCCGGATCGCGGCGGCCTCGCTTGCCGTCAACCGCCGGACGCTGCCGAACATCGGGTTGAAAACGCCCGATCCGCCGGCCTTGGCCAGGGTCACGAAGTGGAAAGCGCTTTTCGGCGCAAATTCATAAGCGAAGACGGTCACATCGACCTGCCCGGACTGGCTGTTCGCGCGCGCCGACGAAAAATAGGCGGGGATACCGTTTACCGTCGTGCGCTGAACGGGGCCGGGCGTGATTTTGGCATCGCCCGCAACCGCCTTGAACACATTGGCAATATAGGCGGTCATGTCGCCGCTATACGCCGCGGTCGAAAATTGCGCCTGCCCGCCATTGCCGCTGATCGACACCGCGCTGGTGCCGTTCTGCATTGCAAAGCCGTTCGGGACGGTGAAGCGCAGACGCAGGTTGGGATGCAGAAAGTCCCTGCCCTCGACCACACCCTGCGCCGGATCATCGCCATAGAGCACACCGTCAACCGACGCGAGGAAGGCGTCGGCGTTGCGCACGCCGCCGGTGCCGACCCGCGAGGCGAGCGTCTGCGCATTGCGCACGCGCGACGCCGGATCGGGGTGGGTGCTCGCCCATTCGGGCAACGACCGCGCGTCGCCGCCCGCCAGTCGCGCCTCGAGGTTGGTCTGGTTCGCAAGGCTCGCCAGCATCGTCGAAAGCGCCATCGGATCATAGCCCGCGCGCTTCAGATACTGGACGCCGAGCTGGTCGGCCTCAAGCTCCTGCGAGCGGGAGAAGCCGAGGGTCGCAAGCTGCGCCACCTGCATCGCATTATTCTGCAACAGGCCGCCGAGCCCGCCGAGCAGCCCGCCATTGTCGCCGATCGCGCCGCCGAGCACCGACGCGAGGACGCCGAGGATGGTGTTCCGCGTCGCCGCCGACTGGCGCTTCTTGCTATGCTGCGCAGCGACATGGCCGACTTCGTGGCCGAGCACGCCGGCGAGTTCGGCCTCGTCGTTCATCAGCGCCATCAGCTGGCGCGTGACGTAAACATAGCCGCCGGGGATCGCGAAGGCGTTGTTCACCGGCGAGTTGAGCAGCGTCACGGTAAAGTCGCTCGGGCTGCGCGACAGGCCCGACTGCACGGCGATACTCTGACCGATGCGGTTCACATAGGCCGCCTGCGGCCCCGCATAGGCACCGCCGAATTCGGCGAGCAGTTGCGGATGCGCCTCGTCGCCCTGTTTGCGCTCGGCGGGCGAGATGCTGGTCGCGGTGCGGATCGCCTTGAGCTGTGCTTCCGCCACTCCGCCACCGACCAGCGCCGTTGCCGCAAGCAGCATCGCCAGCCGCGCCGTGATCCGTTTCGTCATTGAATTGCCTCCCTTTGGTCCGTTCCCGCCGGCATATCCCGTCGCGGGATCAAGGCAAGCAATCATGGGATCGCCCACCGGTCGGGAGTCGAACGCGAAGCAGGCGCGGGCGGTTCCGTTCAGGCGCGCCCCATCGCAAGGAACTTGTCCTCGCGGTCGGTGCGCAGCCGCTCACGCGACTGGCCCTGCAAGCCGTCGAGTTCCTGCGCGAGCGCATCGCCGAGCGACTGGATCGCAACTTCGGGCGCCCGGTGCGCGCCGCCGACGGGCTCGGTCACGATACGATCGATGACCTTCAGCCCCAGCAGATCCTGCGCCGACATCTTCATCGCGGCTGCCGCGTCGGGCGCCTTGTCGGCGGTGCGCCACAGGATCGACGCACAGCCTTCGGGCGAGATCACCGAATAGACGGCATGTTCGAACATCAGGACGCGGTTGGCGGCCGCAAGCGCGATGGCGCCGCCCGAGCCGCCCTCGCCGACGATCGCCGCGACCATCGGCACGCCGAGCGCAAGACATTGTTCGGTCGACCGCGCGATCGCTTCCGCCTGGCCGCGCTCTTCGGCCTGGATACCGGGAAAGGCCCCCGACGTGTCGACCAGCGTCACCACCGGCAAACCGAAACGATCGGCAAGCTGCATCAGGCGGATCGCCTTGCGATAGCCTTCGGGCTTCGCCATGCCGAAATTATGCTTCATGCGCGACGGAATGTCGTCGCCCTTCTCGTGCCCGATCACCATCACGCGCCGACCGCGAAAGCGAGCGAGGCCGCCCAGAATCGCCTGATCGTCGCCGAAATTGCGATCGCCGGCGAGCGGCATCCAGTCGTCGAACAGGCCCGCGACATAATGTTTGAAATGCGGCCGGTCGGGGTGGCGCGCGACCTGCGTCTTTTGCCAGGGCGTCAGCTTGGCATAGATGTCGCGCAGCATCTTCGAGGACTTGTCCTCGAGCCGGGCAATGTCGCCATCGATATTGAGCGACGGATCGTCCCCCATTTCGCGCAATTCGGCAATCTGGCGATCGAGCGCGGCGACCTGTTTTTCGAAATCGAGAAAGGCTGTCATAGGGGAGCGCTAGGCCGAAGGCGCCGCAACGTCAACGGCCCGCATCTGCGCCAGCGGATGGCGCCGATTGACCAGCTCGACGAGCCGCCGGCTATCGACATGGGTGTAAATTTCGGTCGTCGCGATGTCGGCATGGCCCAGCATCATCTGCAACGCGCGCAGGTCGGCCCCGCCCTCCAGCAGATGGGTGGCGAAGGCGTGGCGCAGGACGTGCGGACTGACCCCCGCGGGATCGACCCCGGCGCGCGCCGCCAGTTCGCGCAGCATCTGGAACAGCCGTATGCGCGACACATGCGCCTTGCCCGACGGGAACAGCCAGGGTGTTCCATCGGCGAGCAGCGGCAGCCAGCGATCGAGCGCTTCGCGCGCCCGGTCGGACAGCGGCACCAGCCGTTCCTTGTCGCCCTTGCCGCGCACGATCAGAAATTGCCGCTCGCCCGCAACCGCACGGCGCGGCAGCGACACCAGCTCGCTCGCGCGCAGTCCGGAGCCGTAGAGCAGTTCGAGCAGCAGCAGCATGCGCATGGCGTTCGCGGGCGCTGCCTCCCCCGCTGCCTCCTCGCTAGCCTGCGCGAACAGCCGGTCGACATCATCGTGCGACAAAATGCGCGGCAGCGGACGGCGCGTGGCGGGACGCGCGATGTCGAGCGCCGGATTGTCGGTGCGCTCGCCCTCATCCTCCAGAAACGCGAAGAACTGCCGCAGCGCCGACAATTTGCGTGCAGCGCTGCTCGCCGCCAGCGTCCGATATGCGGCCATCAATGCGCGCAGCGCGGCGGCGTCGGCATCGCCGAGCGAACCGCGCACCAGTTCTGCCGCCTGTTCAAGGTCGCGGCGATAAGCGAGGATGGTGTTTCGCGATGCCCCCCGTTCGGCGGACATCATCTCCAGAAAGCGGTCGATCAGGCGCGCGTCAGACACGCACCAGCGCTTCGGCCGCGATCATCCGGGCTTCGGCGTCGAGCCCGACGTCGTGCAGCGCCCGGACGATATGATAGAGGTGATAGGGCGGTATCTTGTCCCATTCGCCTTGCATTCCGGCCGCAGCAAGCAGCGCGACCATGCCGGGTTCCCGCCGCTGGGCGGCTTCGGAAATTGCGCGCGTCCAGCGCGTCTGCTTGCCCAGATCGACCCCCAGGTCGCTGGCCGCCGATGACGCCTGCCCGGCGTCGATGCGGCCGAGGCCCGCAAGACCCGCGAGCAGGAATTTCGACCGCAAGGATTCGGCACTGTCGTCGTCGCTGGCGAAGCTGCCGATCGACCCCGCGCCGACGCCGGTCAGCGGGCGCGGCGAACCGACCGCCATGATGCCCCAGCCATGACCGCCGACCGACAGTTTCGACACCCATTGCATCGCGCGATTGTCATATCCCGCGGTCAGCATCGATCCCAGCAATTGCCATGGATCGGCGCCGACATCGGCGCCGGTGGGCAGCGCGGCGGCCGCCCGCGCGGTGGCAACAAGCGCGGCATAGCGCGCCGTCGCGCCGGTGCCCGCGGACCAATATTCCGCCATCGCGGTATAGCGATCGGCGGCATTGGCGCCGCTGAACGCGCTGCGCAGCAGATCGGTCTGCGCCGCGAGCGCTTCGGGGGGCTCCTCCTCGCTCGACGCGGCGCTGAGCAGCGAGACATAGGCTTCGCTCGATAGCACGCCGCGCGATGCGGCATAGGGAGCGGCAGCGATGCGGTCGCCCATCGGCGTCATCGGCGCGAGTACCGTCCAGCTTCGGATCGAACCGGCCTCCGTGGCGCGCAGCGGTGCCGGAATGTCGATTCCCGTCGCGGTCGCCAGACCAAAGCGCCAGCTCGTCAGGCGCCCGACCTTGTCCCATTCGATCGTTGTCGAACGGCGGCCGGCGCCCGTTGCGCCGAGCACACGTTCGGCGAGCAGAATGTCAAAATTGCTGATCTTGCCGCTTGACCGTACCCGGCCGATCGCCCAGCCCGCGGGTCCGGCCTCGCCCGACATCCCGGCGCACATTGCCGCGGCGAGCCGCCAGCTTTGTTCGTCGCCATGGGCAAGCCCTGCGGGGACATAAGGACAAAGCCCCGACGGATCGGCATTCGCCAGATAGGTCTGCTGGGCGGTCGCGACGAGCCGCGGGGTCGCGCGGTCATAATCGACCGACTGCACGATCATCCGCGCGGTGGTCGATTCGCCGAGCCGCAAAAGCAGCCCCGCGCGGTCGGCGGCAAGGTCGGCGCCGCTGATCGTATCGGGCGTGTCGATCGCAGACGCGAGCGCGCGGCGCAGCAATATCTGACCCCAGCGCGAGGCGACCTGACCGCGCATGCTGCGCATGATCGCCGCCGCATATTGGCCGCGCACACCAAAGGCATCGGGCGCCATCCCGCCGGTTTCGGGCGTCAGCGGCCCGACCCGCGTCAAAAGCCGGCGCGCGCCGGGCGGCAGGTCGTATTTGAGCTGGCCGGAGGTGCCTTCCTCGCCATCGCTAGCCTCATCGCCCGTGTCGGTGTCGGTGTCGCCGCTGTCGAGCGTCGCGACGATTGACGGCGCAAGGGTCGTCGCACCGCTCTGGCCGCCTTTGGGTGCGGCGGTCGATGATGGTGCCGGGGTCGGCGATGGCGTCGGTGCCGGGCGCGGTGCGGGCGTATCGGCGGGCTTGCCGAAGCCTTCGGGCAAGAGCGATTCCTGCGCGACCGCC
Source organism: Sphingopyxis terrae subsp. terrae NBRC 15098 (assembly GCF_001598815.1). GTDB lineage: Bacteria > Pseudomonadota > Alphaproteobacteria > Sphingomonadales > Sphingomonadaceae > Sphingopyxis > Sphingopyxis terrae. The sequence goes on from NZ_BCZQ01000023.1 coordinate 37,266, forward strand.
GGAAGGACGAGCGCAGCCGCGAGTGCGGTTCCCGACAATCCCAGGGTCAGCGCGAGCATTTTCTTGGTCATTGTGCCGCGCTTTCGGCAATCTTGTCGGTCACGTCCACCTCAATCATCTTCGCCTCGATCGGTCGTCCCAGCCAATAGAGGAACAGACCGAACGCCAGCAGCAGCGCCAGGGCGAAAATCCCGGCGACCCAGCGCCCTTTTCCCGATCCTTGCGTTGCGCGCAATATCCTGTGCCACCCGTGCCGGCTCGACCCAAATTTGCGCGGCGCAGCAAAATCATTGTTCCGCGCGGTTCCTGCGGTATAGCCGCGCGCACCATGTCGCGAAACCCGAAAAGCCCGGCCCCGGACATCGCGCCCGCAATTCGCGCGCGGCCGATCGTGCTCGTCGGGTTGATGGGATCGGGCAAATCGACAATCGGCCGCCGCCTGGCGCAGCGCCTCGGAATGCGCTTCGCCGACGCCGACGACGAGATCGAACGCGCCGCCGGCATGACGATATCCGACATTTTCGCGCGCTTCGGCGAGGCGCATTTCCGCGATGGCGAACGCCGCGTGATCGCGCGGCTGCTCACCGGCCGGCCGCTGGTGCTTGCAACCGGCGGCGGCGCCTTCATGAACGACGAGACGCGCGCGCTGATCCTGGACAAAAGCCTGTGCATCTGGCTCGATGCCGACGTCGCGACCCTGGTCGAGCGCGTCGGACGCCGCAGCCATCGCCCGCTGCTCAAGGACCGCGATCCCGGCGAGGTGCTGCGCGAACTCGCCGCGATCCGCAATCCCGTTTATGCCGACGCGCATATCCGCGTCAGCTCGGCAAGCAATCCGCACGAACATACGGTGCGCGCGATCCTGGAGGCGCTGTCGCAATGGAAACCGCAATGACCAGACTGACCGTCGAACTTGGCGCGCGCAGCTATCCGATCCTGATCGGCGAGGGACTGCTCGACGAATTGGGCGCGCATGTCGCCCCGCTACTGAAGCGTCCGCGCACGATGATCGTCACCGATACCCATGTCGCCGATGCCTATCTGGCCAAGGTCGGTGCCGCGCTGGGTGCAGAGGGCATCTCGTTTTCCTCGCTCGTCCTGCCCGCAGGCGAAGCAACGAAAAGCTGGGAGGGACTGGCGCGGCTGACCGAATGGCTGATCGGCGAAGGCGTCGAACGCAGCGATCATGTGATCGCACTCGGTGGCGGCGTGATCGGCGATCTCGTCGGTTTTGCGTGCAGCATCGTCAAGCGCGGCTGCGCCTTCATCCAGGTGCCGACGACGCTACTCGCGCAGGTCGATAGCAGCGTCGGCGGCAAGACCGCGATCAACGTCCCTGCCGGCAAGAATCTGATCGGCGCCTTTCATCAGCCGGCGCTGGTCGTGATCGACCCCGCGACGCTGGCCACCCTCCCCCGCCGCGAGCTCGGCGCGGGCTATGCCGAAGTCGTCAAATATGGCCTGATCGACGACGCGGACTTCTTTGCCTGGTGCGAGGCGAACGGCGCCGCGCTGCTGGCCGGCGATACCGCCGCGCGCGCCTATGCCATCGCGCACAGCGTCGCGGCGAAGGCCCGGATCGTCGCCGCTGACGAACGCGAGACGCAGGATATCCGCGCGCTGCTCAATCTGGGCCACAGCTTCGGCCACGCGCTTGAGGCCGAAACGGGCTATTCAGCGCGGCTGCTGCACGGAGAAGCGGTTGCGGCGGGCATGGTCCTCGCGCATCGGTTTTCGGCGGCGAAGGGCCTGTGTTCCGCCGCCGATGCCGAACGAGTACGCGCGCATCTGGCGAGCGTCGACCTGCCGCACAGCCTGGCCAGCGCGGGCATCAACACCGGCGGCGCGGCGCTCGCCGCACATATGGCGCATGACAAGAAGGCGCGCGGCGGCAAGCTGCCGCTGATCCTGACGCGCGGCATCGGGCAGAGTTTCGTCACCGACGAATATGGGCTCGATAGCGTTGCGGATTTTCTAGACGCGCAGGCGGGTTAGGCGCCAGACGCTGCGGTCAGCAGACGCGTCACGCCGACTTGGGGTCGGCCGCCTGCATCGCTTCCTCGTCGCGCGCGGCGGCCTTTGCCTCCTGACGCCGCTGGCGTAATTTTTCCAGCACGCTTGCCGACTCGCGGCCGCCGCCGGGCTTGAAACGGTGATCCTTGCCCGCCGCGAGGTCGCCTTCGTCCATCTGCGCGGCGAGGCGCGTCGCGTCGAGCTGGCGCAGCGCCGCCTCGACATCTTCCATCTGGCGCGGATCGACGTCGAGCTTTTCGAGCGCCATCAGGCCGAGCGCGATCGAGCTTTCGAACACCTCGCGCACCGCGCCTGCAGTTCCCGCCCCCTCGATCGCCATCAACTGGCGCCGATCGAAAACGCGCGTCAGTATCTTGGCCTGCGGGAAGGCTTCGACGATCGGACGCAATACTTCGGCATCAACCGTGGCGTCGTCGATGCAATAGATGATGACCCGCGCCTCCTCCGCGCCCGCTCGGCGAAGCAGGTCGAGCCGCAGCCCGTCGCCGAAATAGACCTTGGTGTCGAACCGGCCGGACAATTCGATCTGGCTCGGCTTCTTGTCGATCAGCGTGACCGAACAATCGACCGCGTGGAGCATCTGTGCCACGATCTGGCCGAAGCGGCCATAGCCGATGACGAGCGCCGAGCCGCGCGGCGCATCGTCGGGTCCTTCGAGTTCGTCGCCATCGCGATCGGGCGAGAATTCGAGGTTGCGGGCGAACAGCATCAGGAAAGGCGTCGATACCATCGACAGTGTTACCACCGCACTGAACAGGCTCGCCGCCTCGGGCGCGATAAGCAGCGCGTCGGCGGCCTGGGTAAAGAGCAGGAAGCCGAACTCGCCGCCCTGACTGAGCAGCAGCGCGAGGCCGAGCGCGGTTTTCCACGATTTGCCGAACGCACGCACGAGCAGTGTCAGCACCATGACCTTGACCGCAACCAGACCCGCCGCGAGCAGCAGAACGCGCAGCGGATCGGCGAGGATCACATTGACGTCGAGCACCATGCCGACGGCCAGGAAGAACAGGCCGAGCAGGATCAGGCGGAACGGCTCGACATCAGCCTCTATCTCGTGGCGATATGGCGAATCGGCGAGCATCACCCCCGCGACGAAAGCACCGAGCGCGGTCGAAACATGCAGGCTGTGCATCAGCGCCGAACTCGCCAGCACGACGAGCAGGCCGACGACGACGAACAGCTCGCGCTCGCCATAGCGCGCGACGAGGCGCAGCAGCGGATTGACGACGAACCGGCCGGCGAGGACCAGCCCCGCGATGGCAAGCAGCGTATAAAGCGCCAGCAGCGCGCCCGGCGGCGCCGACGGATCGGCGGGCGCCCGCGACAGCGCGGCGATGATCGTGATCATCGGCACGATCGCCAGATCCTGAAACAGGAGGATCGAAAAGGCCTTCTCGCCGAAGGGCGAGTTGATCCGGCCCGAGCTTTTGAGGCTCGGAAGCACCTGCGCCGTCGACGACAGCGCGAGCGGCAGGCCGAGCGCGAGCGCCGCTGCGGGGCTGAAGCCCAGCGTCACGAAGATCAGCCCGGTCAGGATCAGCCCGGTGACGACAACCTGCGCCAGGCCGAGCCCGAAGATGGCGCGGCGAAGCTGCCAAAGCCGCCGCGGATGCAGTTCGAGGCCGACGAGGAACAACAGGAAGGCGATGCCGATCTCGGCGATTTGCAGCTTCGATTCGCCACCGCCGACGAGACCCAGACCGTGCGGCCCGACGAGCGCGCCGGCGATCAGATAGCCAAGCACCGCGCCGAGCCCCAAACGGCGGAAGATCAACACGAACAACGTCGCGACGCCCAGCAGCACCGCGCCTTCGAACAACAGCGTATCAGTCGGGGTGCGCGCCGCCACCTCGGTGACGGCGGGCGCCGTTGCCGCGACGAGAAAAGTCATGCCGTCACCTCATCGTCCTCAAGCGCGGCGATGGCGGCATCGAAAGGCAGCAGTATAGCGCCCTGCCGCGCCGGATAGTCGCGCGCCGGCGCGAGCAGATCGAAGCCGGGCCAGTCGGGCATCGCGCCCTCGCCCGCGAACCAGGCGGCGATGGCGGCGCGCGCAGCGCGAATGTCATCGAGCGCGCGGCCGGGCGCGTGACGTGCGACCAGCGCCGCCGACGCCTGCCCCAGCGCGCAGGCTTCGACGTGCAGGCCGACCTTCGTCACCCGTCCGCGCTCGTCGGCGTCGAGGTCGAGGATGATCGCGCTGCCGCACAGCGGCGCGCGCGCCGAGATATGATGGCGCGCCTCGGGCAGCGGCGGGTAATCGGCATTGGCGACTGCGAGCGCCAATATGTCGCGGTTATACAGCGGCGCGCTCATTTCGCGGCCGCGTCGGGCGCGTCCTGCTTCACGGTCGTGCTTTCGGCGGCGCGCGCTTCGGCCCGCCGCTCGGCTATCACCTTGCTCAGCGCGGCGCTCGTCGCGTTGAGTGCGGGATAGGTACGGCTCTGCTCCATCCATTCGGGACGCTGCGCATTGCCATAGCCGATGTCATAGAGAAGCGTAACGAGCATGAAGCCGATCGCGGCGATCAACAGACCCTTCACCGCCCCGAAACCCGCACCGAGCCCACGGTCGATACCGCCGACGATCGAGGCGCGGCTGCGCTGCCCCATCGCCCGCGACCCCCATTTAGCGAGGCCGAAGACGATACCGAAGAGCAGAACGAAGGCGAGCATCGCCGCCCCGCCCGCCGTCCCGACCCAACGCGACACGAACTCGGTCACTGCCGGATGAAAAAAGCGCACCGCCGCGATCGCCAGCACCCAGGCGAGCAGCGTCGTCACCTCCTGCACCAGCCCGCGCGAAAAACCGAGCACTGCGCCGCCACCGACCAGCGTCAGCACGATGATATCCAGAGCCGTCAGACTTCCCATCTGCCGGTCGCTAGTCGCGCCCGAGCATCAGGTCAACGAGTTCGCCGAGCCGCGTGAAGCCGGTAACGCCGATGCCGTTCACAGCCTTCATCCCCTTCGGTCCCCAGCCCCTTGAAAAACCGAGCTTCGCGGCTTCGCGCAGGCGCAGCGCGTCGTGCGCGACAGGGCGAATTTCGCCCGACAGCGACAATTCGCCGAAGACGATCGCATCGGCAGGAACCGGTCGCTCGCTGAACGCCGAGATCAGCGCTGCAGCGACCGCCAGATCGGCGGCGGGATCGGTCAGGCGATAGCCGCCCGCGATGTTGAGATAGACTTCCGCGCCGCCCATCTGGAGCCCGCAGCGCGCTTCGAGCACCGCAAGCACCATCGCCAGGCGCCCGCTGTCCCAGCCGACGACGGCGCGGCGCGGCGTCGCGCCGCTCGCCAGCCGCACGGTCAGCGCCTGCACCTCCACCAGCACCGGGCGCGTCCCCTCCAGCGCGGGGAAGACGACCGATCCCGGCACGTCGCGGCTGCGGTCGGTCAGGAACAGGCTCGACGGGTTGCTGACCTCGCCCAGCCCCTCCTCGCCCATCGCGAAGACGCCGATTTCGTCGGTGCCGCCAAAGCGGTTCTTCACCGCGCGCAGGATGCGATATTGGTGGCTGCGCTCGCCCTCGAACGCCAGCACCGTGTCGACCATATGTTCGAGGACGCGCGGACCTGCGATCGTGCCATCCTTGGTGACATGCCCGACGAGGACGATCGCCGCGCCGCCGTCCTTGGCATAGCGGATCAGTTCCTGCGCGCTCGCGCGGACCTGGCTCACCGTTCCCGGCGCGCTGTCGATGAGGTCGCTGTGCATCGTCTGGATCGAATCGATGACGACGAAATCGGCGTCACGGCTGTCGAGCGTCGCCAATATGTCGCGCACCGACGTCGCGCTCGCCAGCGCGACCGGCGCGTCGCCGAGCCCCAGCCGCTGCGCGCGCAGCCGCACCTGACCCGCCGCTTCCTCGCCGCTGATATAGACGACCGACTTGCCCGCCTTCGCGAGCCGCCCGGCCGCTTGCAACAACAAGGTCGACTTGCCGATCCCCGGATCGCCGCCGATCAGCGTCGCCGATCCGGCGACGAAGCCGCCGCCGAGCGCCCGGTCGAATTCGGCGATGCCGCACAGCATCCGCTCGGGCATCGGGCTATGCTCGCCCAGCGTCTCGAGCGCCAGTGACCGCCCGCCTTTCGACAGGTCGTGCTTGGCCGAAAAGACGGTTTCGCTCGCCTCTTCGACCAAGGTATTCCACTCGCCGCAATCGGCGCATTGCCCCTGCCACCGGTACGAGACCGACCCGCAATTCTGGCAGACATATTGACGCTTCGCTTTGGCCATGCGGCTCGCATAATCGGAACAAAGATGGAACGCCAGCGCTTTCCTCTCGGTCATTGCGAGGAGCGTAGCGACGCGGCGATCTCCCGCTCCCGACTTTGCGCAAGGCTGATGGCGGGAGATTGCTTCGCTTCGCTCGCAATGACGAGCAAACCGCTTTACGGCAGCTTCAAACCCGAATCACCCTGCCCGCAAGGAACCCCGCGCCATGAAATTCTTCGCCGACACCGCCGAAATCGCCGACATCAAGGAACTGGCCGCAACGGGTCTGCTCGACGGCGTGACCACCAACCCGTCGCTGATCGCCAAGTCGGGTCGCGACTTCAAGGAAGTGACGAAGGAAATCTGCGCGCTCGTCGATGGCCCGGTCTCGGCCGAGGTCGTCGCGCTCGACCATGAAACGATGATGAAGGAGGCCGAAATCCTCCGCAAGATCGCCGACAATGTCTGCATCAAGGTGCCGCTGACGATCGACGGGCTCAAGACCTGCAAGGCGCTGACCGGCGACGGCACGATGGTCAACGTCACGCTCTGCTTCTCGGCGACGCAGGCGCTGCTCGCGGCAAAGGCGGGTGCGACCTTCGTTTCGCCGTTCGTGGGCCGCCACGACGACAATGGTTTCGACGGCATGCAGTTGATCGCCGACATCCGGCTGATCTACGACAATTATGCCTTCGAGGCCGAAATCCTCGTCGCGAGCGTGCGCCACGGCATCCACGTGCTCGAAGCCGCCAAGATCGGCGCCGATGTGATGACTGCGCCGCCGTCGGTCATCAAGGGCTTGTTCAAGCATGTCCTGACCGAAAAGGGCATCGAAGGCTTCCTGGCCGACTGGGCCAAGACCGGGCAGTCGATCTGACCCCTACAAAACCCAAAACAGTCGTGTGTCCCCGCGAAGGCGGGGATCCATCTCCCGTCGGCTAAAAATGGCACCTTCCGGAGATGGGCTCCCGCCTTCGCGGGAGCACACCGTTTTTTGGCTCAGCTTTCCAGTTGACGTAAACGTCAACCTCCCGCGATACTCGTCCGAAAGGGAGAGATTCGCGATGACCGACACCACCATTCTTACCGAACGCCGCGGCCATGTGCTGATCGTCACGATCAACCGCCCCGAGGCGCGCAACGCGGTCAACGCCGCGGTCCATGTCGGCATCGGAACCGCACTCGAAACCGCCGAGGACGATCCCGAAATCCGCGCCGTCATCATCACCGGCGCGGGCGACAAGAGCTTTTGCGCCGGCGCCGACCTCGTCGCCCTGTCGCGCGGCGAGAGCCTCGCGCCGTCGGACCCCGATCAGCTTGCATGGGGCTTCGCGGGCATGGTGTCGCACCCGATCTCGAAGCCGATCATCGCCGCGGTCAACGGCTTCGCCTTCGGCGGCGGCTGCGAGATCGCGCTGATGAGCGACATCATCGTCGCCGCCGATCATGCGCAATTCGGGCTGCCCGAAGTCAAGGTCGGGCTGTTCGCCGCGGCGGGCGGTGCCTTCCGCCTTGCGCAGCAGATGCCGCGCAAGCTGGCGATGGAGCATATGCTGACCGGCGACCCGATCCCCGCCGCACGCGCCGCACAATTCGGCCTCGTCAACCATGTCGTCCCGCTCGCCGAGCTGATGCCGACCGCACTTGCGCTCGCCGACAAGATTGCCGCCAACGCGCCGCTGTCGGTCCAGGCATCGAAGCGCGTCGCGCTCGGCATCCAGGACGGCCGCATCGCCGCCGACGCGCCCTATTGGGAGCACAACACCCTCGAACGCAGCGCCTTGATGCGCAGCGAAGACGCGCGCGAAGGCCCGCGCGCCTTTGCCGAAAAGCGCAAGCCCGAATGGAAAGCGCGCTGATATGACCATGACCGATCCCGAGCGCATTCCCGTCATCATCGGCGTTGGCCAGGTCAACGACCGCCCCGCCGACCCCGACGAAGGGCTCGACTCGCTCGGGCTGATGGTCGCGGCGCTGCGGGTCGCCGCCGAAGACGCCGGCGTGCCGCTCGCCGAGATCGACAGCCTCGCGATCGTCGACCAGATCAGCTTTCACAGCCTTGGCAAGCTGCCCGAACCGCTGGCCGCCGCCATCGGCGCCAGCCCGGCGATCAATTACCAGTCGGCGGCGCCACACGGAGATACGCCGGTACGCCTGCTCAACGAAGCGGCGAACCGCATCGGCGCGGGCGAGATGAAGCTCGCGGCCATCGTCGGCGCCGAGGCGCTGCGCACCGCGGCGGGCCGCGCCGCCAAGGCCGCGAGCGGCGAGGACAAGAGCTATAACGCGATCCGTAAGGTCGCGACGCGGCGCGAGCCCGATTATGCGCAAAAGCACGGCCTCGCGGCGCCGGTCGACGTCTATCCGCTCTATGAAAATGCGACGCGCGCCGCATGGGGCCAGAGCCTTGCCGAAGCGCAGGGCGAGAGCGCCGAAATCTGGTCGCGCTTTTCGGCGGTTGCGGCGGCAAACGAAGGCGCCTGGATCCGCAAGCCCGCAACCCCTGCCGACATTCTGCGCGTCGACGAGCGCAACCGGCCGATCGCCTTTCCTTATTCCAAGCTGATGGTCGCCAATTCGTCGGTCAATCAGGGGGCGGGTTTCCTCGTCGCCAGCCTGGCCGAAGCGCGCCGCCGCGGCATATCCGAGGACCGGCTGATTTACGTGGGCATGGGCGCCGCCGCGAAGGAGCCGCCGAGTATCCTCCGCCGCGACCGCTATAACGGCAGCGTCAGCATGGAAACCTCGATCAACCGCACGCTAGCGCTCAACGGCATGACCGCGCAGGATTTCGATTTCGTCGAACTCTACAGCTGCTTCCCCTGCGTGCCGAAGATGGCACGCCGCACGCTCGGCTGGCCGGTCGACCGCCCCGCGACGGTGTTCGGCGGGCTGACCTTCGGCGGCGGCCCGATCGCCAATTATATGAGCCACGCAATCGTCTCGATGGTGGAAAAACTCCGCCGCGAAGGCCGCTACGGCTTCCTCTTCGCCAATGGCGGCTTCGCCACCGACAATCATTGCATTGTGCTGGGCAAGGAGCCGATCGCCGCCGCCAGCTTCCCGCAGGATTTCGACTATCAGGCCGAAGCCGAGGCCAAGCGCGGACCGGTGCCGGATCTGGTCGAAGATTATGCGGGGCCGGCAACGATCGAGAGCTATACCGTCTTCTACGGCCGCGATGGCGCGCCAAGGGCGGGCGTCGTGGTCGCGCGCACGCCCGAGGGTCGGCGCACATTGGCGCATGTCGATGTCGGCGACACCGCGATGCTGGCGTTCCTGACCGATGGCGCGAAGGAACCGGTGGGGACGGCGGGCGAAGTCGTGGCGCTGGGCGACGGCCGCTTCGGCTGGCAGAGCCTCTGACTGGTACCTATTTGCGCTAAACCCTCACCAGCGTTGATGATATTCCTCATCCGGGCAAGGGGGGAAGCGATATGGTGCGTGGTCTGTTGACGGTCGGCATGGCAGCATCGCTCGCGGCCTGCGCTTCGGCGCCCGCAACGCCCCAAGCTGCCTCCGCGCCACTCCCGGCGATCGACGACAAGCGGCTCGATCAGATAACGTCGCCCGAGCTCGTCCCTTATGCGAGCGAAGGCGAATTCCGGGCGTATCTCCGGTCGCTCGAACGGCTGCGCGACCGACGTGAACGCTATACCGCGCGATCCTCGGAAATCGTCGTCGCGGCGGCGATGCAAGGCGGCGATCCCTTATGCGAAAAGCCCGAGGACTGCCCCGGCGAAGGTGGCGTGAGAGACGTTATCGTGACCGGGTCGCGCGCCGCAGCGCCGACGTCGATCACGAACGTCCAGACCGCTGGCGTTGACGAGGGCGATATCGTCAAGCAGATCGGCGACTATCTGCTCGTTTTGCAGGACGGTCGGATCTTTGCGATCAATGTGAAGACGATGCAGCTTACCGACCGGGCCGACGTCTATCGGCACCTGCCGCCGGACCAGCCCGGGAAACAGCGGTGGGACAAGGATTTCGAGGGTGCCGATTGGTACGATGAGATGCTCGTTCAGGACGATCATATCATCGTCACTGCCTACAGCTATAATGACGATGCGACCGAAATGTCGATCTTCAAGCTCGATCAGGCGAGCGGCAAGGTGGCAAGCGAAGGCGTCTTCCTCATCACGTCCGACGATTATTACGACGTCGACAATTATGCCACGCGCATCGTCGGCGACACGCTCGTCGTATACACGCCCTATGCGCTCGACCAGTTCGAGGAACGCGACGCACGCCCGATACTGAGGCGGTGGCTGCCCGAAGCGGAGCGCAAGACGCGCCAAGCGCGCGGCACCCCGTTGCTCGATGCGCGATCGATCTACAAACCGGTGTTGCGGACGGACGACCCGACCGTCCACGCAATCTCGCTCTGTCCGCTTGGCGGCTTCGACAGCAAGCGCAGCCTGGAATGCCGCACGACCGGATTTGTGGGGCCTCGAAAGGCCGAAATGTTCGTGTCGCCCGAAGCCGTCTATCTTTGGACAGCGGCGTTCGGCGATCGGGAGTGGTGGCATTTGCCCGGTTGCGACGAAGATCAGGCCGAGGATGGCGCCCCCCTCGATCGGCCGCGCGCCGACCGCCGCGACGTTACTCCGGGCGCGCTCTATCGCCTGCCGATCGACAGCCCCGCGCCAGGCGTCGCCGGCGTTTCGGGCGCGCCCTACGATCATCTTTCGATGGATGAACGCGACGGGGAATTTCGCGCCTTGGTCGACTGGCGCAGCATCCGCTGCAGACCCGGCTATGCAGAGCCGGCGCAAAACGCCTTTCTGAAAATTCGTACCGGCGTCTTCGACACGATCTTCCAACCCGTAGCGGACAGCGCGTTCACGCCGCTTCCATCGACGGGCAAGGCGATTGTCGAAAATCGGTTTGCCGATGATTGGCTCGTGTTTGGCGGACGCAATAGCTGGAGCGGCGATCCGCCCGACCCCGACACACCCCCGCAATCGAGCAAGGTCGTTGCCGTGCCGGTCAAGCGCCCGAAGGACGCGCTGGTGATCGACGTTCCCCACAATATCGTTCGCACCGAACGCGTGGGCAATGACGTCATCGTCAATGGCTATCGCGACGACCGCGGCCTGACTCTGACGCTGATCGGTCTCGGCAAGGACGCGCATATCCTCTCGTCTGCCTTCCTGCCGGACCGATACGAAAGCGAAGGCCGCAGCCATGCCTTCAACAGCATTGTCGACGAAGCGGGCAATGGGATCATCGGCCTGCCGACCGTCAAGCTGAGCGCGGAGTCGAGACGATGGTGGTGGCGCTCGGATACCTCCGACCTCAACTTCCTGACCAAATCACCAACCGGGCAGCTTGCCGACGCCGGTGCGCTTGCCGCAACGCCGGCCGATCGGGTCGAAACCGACGCCAGCTATATATGCGAAGTTTCGTGCATCGACTGGTACGGCAATTCACGGCCGGTGTTTCTGAACGGCCGCATCTTCGGCCTCATGGGCACGAGCCTGGTCGAAGCCCGGATCGACGGCGACAAGATCCGCGAGATCGCGCGGATCGACCTGACTGCGCCGCTTCCACAGCGCTAGCCGACGTCGAACGACACCCCCTGCGCGAGCGGCAGCGCGTCGGAATAGTTTACCGTGTTCGTCGCGCGGCGCATATATTGCCGCCACGCATCCGACCCGCTCTCGCGTCCGCCGCCGGTTTCCTTCTCGCCGCCGAACGCTCCGCCGATCTCGGCGCCCGATGTACCGAGATTGACGTTGGCGATGCCGCAATCGCTCGCGGCCAGGAAGCGCTCGGCTTCGCGCAGGTCGGTGGTGAAGATCGCCGATGACAGTCCCGCCGCCACATCATTGTGCAGGCGGATCGCGGTGTCGAGATCGTCGTAGCGCATGACATAGAGGATCGGCGCGAACGTCTCCTCCAGCACCGGGCCGACCTGGCCGGGCATTTCCACGAGCGCGGGGCGGACATAATAACTCGCGCCGTCGCCGACCCGCTCGCCGCCATGCACGACGCCGCCTGCGGCCTTGGCCGCCGACAGCGCTGCCTGCATCGCCTCATAGGCAGCGCGGTCGATCAGCGGGCCGACCAGAGCCGTGCTTTCCAGCGGATTGCCGACGCCGACGCTGGCATAGGCCGCCTTCAACCGTGCGACGAAGCCGTCATAGATGCTGTCGTGGACAAACAGCCGCCGCGTCGTCGTGCAGCGCTGCCCCGCGGTGCCCATCGCGCCGAAGGCGACGCCGCGCAGCGCAAGGTCGAGGTCGGCCGATGGCGCAACGATCACGCCGTTATTACCGCCGAGTTCGAGGATCGCGCGCGCGAACCGCTGCGCGAGGCGCGGCGCCACGGCGCGGCCCATGCGCGTCGATCCCGTCGCCGAGACGAGCGCGACGCGGGCATCGTCGACAAGCGCCTCGCCCGTCTCGCGCCCGCCGATCAGAACCTGCGACAATCCTGCGGGCGCATCGCCGAACCGCCGCAAGGCGCGCTCGAAAATCGCCTGCGTCGCCAAGGCGGTAAGCGGCGTCTTTTCGGAAGGCTTCCAAACCACACTGTTGCCGCAGACGAGCGCTAGCGCGGCATTCCATGCCCAGACGGCGACCGGAAAATTGAAGGCGGAGATGACGCCCACGACGCCCAGCGGGTGCCATATCTCCATCATCCGGTGCCCGGGCCGCTCGGTCGCGATGGTGAGGCCGTGAAGCTGGCGCGACAGGCCGACCGCAAAGTCGCAGATGTCGATCATCTCCTGCACCTCGCCCGCGCCTTCGGACGGAATCTTGCCGGCCTCGATCGTCACCAGCATCGCAAGATCATCCTTGGCAGCGCGCAGTTCCTCACCGAACAGCCGCACAAGTTCGCCGCGGCGCGGGGCGGGCACGTCGCGCCACGCGCGGAACGCCGCACCGGCGGCCGCGAGCGCGGCGTCGGTGTCGGCGGCATCGGCGATCCGGACCGCCGCTATCTGCTCGCCGGTCAGCGGCGAATGGGACGGCATCGAACCCTGGGTGTACAGCGCGTGCTCCACGCCGAGCGTATCGAGCAGGCCTGCTGTCATTTTCTCGATCCCGGCCAGGTCGCGTCCGTCAAGGTGGTGTAATTTCGGCTGTGGCCGTGGGCCATCGTCAGGCGGCTTTGGCGGTGATGTGTAGGGGCTGATTTTCCTCCTCGATCATGGGTTGGTTGAGTTCGGCCATGCCTTCGATCTGCATGTATCGGTGCTGGAGCTGCCACTCGTCGTTCTGCTCCATCAGCACAGCCCCGACGAGGCGGATGATGCTGTCTTCGTTCGGGAAGATTCCGACGACGTCGGCGCGGCGCTTGACCTCCTTGTTGAGCCG
>NZ_BCZQ01000024.1 GCF_001598815.1 Sphingopyxis terrae subsp. terrae NBRC 15098
GCGCTCGCTGACTGCGTTCGTGGCGACCCGCGCCGATCAGGCCATCAACGTCGGCCTCCATGATCAGCTGCAGCACGTTCTCGGCGATGGTGCGCAAAAAATCCGGTTGGCCGCCCTTCGCAGCAAGCTCTTCGATCAGTAATCTGTCCTCGGTCATCGGGAACTCCTCTTCGTCACGGTTGAAGTGTGCAAACTCCACCATAACGATGAACCCGGTGGCCACCAGCGACGCCGCATTCCGGGGTGGGGCATGCCCCACCCCGGAATACACCATCGCCTACACCGGAAATTACACCACGAGCGCGGACGCTAACCCAAATTTGAGCCAAAGGAAGTTTTTTTTTATAGACTTACCATACGTATTCTATAACCTGCAAAAAATACGACGAGGGGGTGAAAGCGGCCTCGCGGTGGGAAGCAATATAGTTACGGTTGGCCAAGCGCGATAATGCCGTTTCGGCATGATATTTAGCGTTTGCCGTTAAATTGGATTGCCCACATGTCCTTCTATGCAGTCTCGTCTACCTCAAATTGCATCGCATCGTCGCAGCATCATATCGCCTCCGATATTGCAAATGCTTCTGAATTGCACACCCGATTTTCCAAAAGAGATCTTTCAACTTATAGCTATAACCTGCGTTTTTTAGGCTCTTTTGGACTGGTCGGGCCCGACGGGCGTTGGATTGAAGTGACGCGTAAAAAAAGTATCGCGCTTCTGGCGTTGTTAGCAACCGGGATTAATGGAGAACGGTGGCGCTCTTGGCTTCAAGAAAAGTTGTGGGGTTCATTGGAGCCTCAATGTTCCCAAGCCGCACTGCGACGCGAAATATATTATTTGCGGCGACTAGGGAATGTCTACCAGATCCCATTGTTGATAGCCAACTATCGTGTGGTTAAGCTAAATATTTCAGTCGTAAATATAGACTTTCTTTCTAGAGAAGTTGACGAATACGACGAATTTCTCGAAGGTTTTTCTCTTCTTGGGGAACCAGAGTTCGGCTATTGGTTGAAAAAAACTCGCCAAAATATTAGTAAGTCTATGACAATAAATAGTAATATTTCGGCCCGTGCAGCAGCCCTTCGGGGGCATCTATAACACATTGATCTAGGCGCTGGATTTCCGTTAGCAGGAATTAGAGTTTAGAAGTTTCTGCAGTATCATCCAACCTTGGACCACGGGGGTCTTTCCGCCTTGCTCACACCGGTGGGCTGTTGCACCGGCTGAGTTTGTCGGCCGTACACGATCAATCACCAGATAGGTTAATTGCGTCCAGGCCTGCTGCCTTGGCTTCTGAAAAGGCGCGAAGGGCTATCTCGTTAGCGAGACTGGCGATGCTTTGAATGATCGCGCAGAGCGAACGCGCCTACATCCCGCTCTAGGGCGTCGCGCATCACCCGTCTAAGAACTTGAAGTCAGATTGAGCAACGGCTTGTGAGAATCTGCTACGCCCATTTTTCTGCTCACTCACGCATATAATCGTCCAAATCCGCAAAACGTATCGCTACCGCCACAGCAAACTCTGCAAGCATGCCCTCGCGCGGATTAGAGCGAATAAATGGGTACCCTGCCATAAAGCAGACCCTAGCAATCTAGTGAGAAAGATATTTTCCAGTGATTTGAGTGCCCTTCATTGTTATGCTGGGCGCGCCAGCTTTCTCCAAGACCATGACCTCGACGAGCGTTTGCGTCGGCGCGCTGGACGCCCGCGCTTTTTTTGGTCATGCTTGGCGACATCGGCCAAATGGGAGAGCGATGATGAAATTCCGGGGCATGACGGCAATCGCGCTGGGTGTCGGGCTGCTCTTGGCTGCCGCGCCTCTGCAGGGCTTCGCGGCGCTCAAGCCCGGCGTGAAGGCGCCCGATTTCACGCTGGATGCGGCACAGGGCGGGAAGCCCTTCAGCCTGTCGCTGAAGCAGGCGTTGAAGCAGGGTCCGGTCGTCCTCTATTTCTTTCCCGCGGCTTTCACGCCCGGCT
Organism: Sphingopyxis terrae subsp. terrae NBRC 15098; assembly: GCF_001598815.1. GTDB lineage: Bacteria > Pseudomonadota > Alphaproteobacteria > Sphingomonadales > Sphingomonadaceae > Sphingopyxis > Sphingopyxis terrae. Next base: position 1,977 of record NZ_BCZQ01000024.1, read on the forward strand.
GCACGATCGAGGCGCATCTTTTTGCCGAATCGACCGACGATTTCAAAAAGTTGGGCGCGCGCGTCATCGGCGTCACCGCGGGCAATATCGACCGCGTCGCCGAATTTTCGCGGTCGGAATGCCGCGACAAATTTGCCGTGGCGGCCGATCCGGGCGCGAAGGTCGCCGCCAAGTATGACACGACGATGCGCACGGCGGACAACCGGATTCTCTCCGAACGCACATCCTATGTGATCGCGCCGAACGGGACGATCCTGCTCAGCTACACCGACAGCAAGCCGCAGGCGCATATCGAGAAGACGATGGCGGCGGTGCGGGCATGGAAGGCGCGGAAGCGCTGATCGCCGCCGCGTGCTCGCGCGATCCGCAAGAGATATGTTGACGACAGCGCGGTCATCGTGGCACTCGGACGCCGCATCGCGAGGGCAACTGCAAAACGCGTTTTAAAACAGCGCGGCAGGCAGGGGCCAAGTCGTTGAAATGCGGGTGTAGCTCAATGGTAGAGCAGAAGCTTCCCAAGCTTACGACGAGGGTTCGATTCCCTTCACCCGCTCCAGCCCCGCCGTAAGAGGCCCGGCGCAGGCCTCCCGCTTCCGACATTCAGGATCTTCTTGTGACGGCAAAGCGCACCATTCCGTTCATTGTGGCGACCATCTTCATCGATGCGATCGGGTTCGGCATCATCATGCCGGTGCTGCCGCAGCTCGTGATGGAGGTGGGGCGCATCGACCTGCCGCATGCAATCGAGGTCGGGGCGTGGATCGGGCTTGTCATGGCGATGGCGACCTTCCTCGCTTCGCCGGTGCTCGGCAATCTGTCGGACCGGTTCGGGCGGCGGCGCGTGCTGCTGCTGTCGCTTGCCGGACTCGCCGCCGACTATGCACTGCTGACGATCGTCGACACGCTGCCCTGGCTGTTCCTCGCGCGCGCGCTGTCGGGAATTTTCGGGGGTAGCTATGCCGCCGCGATGGCGGCGATCGCCGATGTCACGCGGCCGCAGGAGCGCGCTCGCAACTTCGGTTTCGTCGGCGCCGCCTTCGGTGTCGGCTTCGTCGTCGGCCCCGCGATCGGCGGCTTTCTGGGCGAGTTGTCGCCGCGCGCGCCCTTTGTGGCGGCGGCGCTGCTCGCGGCGGCGAACATGATCTACGGCGCCTTCATCTTTCCAGAGACGCTGGCCCCCGACAAACGGCGCGGCTTCGACTGGCGCCGCGCCAATCCGCTTGGCGCGGTTCGCGCGATGCGCGCGCTTCCGGGCATGAGCGGCGCGGCGGCGGTGCTGCTGCTGTGGCAGATCGCCAGCCTCGTCTATCCGATGACGTGGAGCTTTTACTGCATCGCGCAGCTCGGCTGGACGCCGGGGATGATCGGCGCGAGCCTTGCCGCGGTCGGCGTCGCCATCGCGCTCGGGCAAAGCTTCGTCGTCGGGCCGATGGTCGCGCGCTTCGGCGAACGCGATGCGGCGACGATCGGCATCGCCGTCGCGGTCGCGGTGTTCGTCGGCTATGCGTTCGTGACGACGACCTGGGGCGCCTTCCTGCTGATCGTGCCGATCATGTTCCAGGCGCCGGTGCAGCCATCGCTGAGCGCCATCTTGTCGCGCCGCGCCGATGCCGGCGCGCAGGGCGAGGTGCAGGGAATATCGGCGATGGCAATGGGGCTGGGACAGATCGTCGCGCCCCTGCTGCTCACCGGCACCATGGCCTGGTTCACGGGCGCGAACGCGCCGGTGCATTTCCCCGGCGCCGCCTTTCTGGTGGCGGCGCTGTTCGGACTGTTCGCGATCGCGATGCTGCGCCGCCTGCCGCGCGCGACGCGGACGAGCGACGCCGACGCGGCCGATCAGATGCCGCCGTCGGTCACCGCATAGCCCGCCGCCTCAAGCGCCGTGCGCACGGCGGCAACGCAAGCGGCGACCCGCTCCGCGTCGGTCGAGCGAAAGACGAAATTGGCGCCGACGCGGCCGTCGCGAAAGAAAGGATAGCTGCCGATCGCGACGCCGGGGTGATCCTTTTCGCCCGCGCGGAGCAGATCGGCGACCTCGCTTTCGGGCGCCCAAGCGCCGATCGTGTGCGCCACGAGCGGCGCTCCGCCTTCCAGCGCGCCCGTCAGCGCATCGAGCATGCCCGCGGTGATGTGCGGCACGCCCGCCATCACGAACAGATTGCCGATGCGGATGCCGGGCGCGCCCGACATGCGGTTGGGGATCAGCTCGGCGCCCTCCGGGGTACGCGCCATGCGCAGCCGCGCCTCGGTCAGTTCGCCGCCGCGCGCCGTGTAATAGCGTTCGAGGATCGCGCGCGCATCGGGGTGGACGATGACCCCGACGCCGAGCGCCTTTGCCACCGCATCGACGGTAATGTCGTCGTGGGTCGGGCCGATGCCGCCGGTGGTGAAGACATAGTCGTAACGCGCGCGCAGCGCATTCAGCGCATCGACGATCTCGTCCTCGACATCGGGGACGATGCGCACTTCGCGCAGGCGAATCCCCTGCACGTCGAGCCAGGTCGCGATCTGCGCGACATTCTTGTCCTGCGTGCGGCCCGAGAGAATCTCGTCGCCGATCACCAGCACGGCGGCGGTCCAGATGCGTTCGTCGCTCATCCTCTTGCCTTACCGCGCCCGCATGACAAAACAAGGCTTCTGGATCGCAGACAATGTTCCTGATATGTTCTTTGCGACTCGCAGCAAGGGAGAGCAACCATGGCCGACGATCTGATTTTCTATACCAACCCCATGTCGCGCGGACAGATCGTCCGCTGGATGCTCGAAGAGGTGGGCGCGCCCTATCAGACGCAAATACTGGGCTATGACGACAGCATGAAGGGCGCCGACTATCTGGCGATCAACCCGATGGGCAAGGTGCCCGCGATCGTCCACCGGGGCAAGGTCGTCACCGAATGCGCCGCGATCTGCGCCTATCTGGCCGATGCTTTTCCCGATGCGGGGCTCGCGCCGCCGCTGGAGGCGCGCGCCGACTATTACCGCTGGCTGTTCTTTGCCGCCGGGCCGCTCGAAACCGCGGTGACCAACACCCACGCCGGCTGGGTGCCGAGCGCCGAACAACAGCGGATGGTGGGATATGGCTCGTTCGACAAGGCGCTCGACGCGCTCGAAACGGCGGTGGCGGACAAGGCCTTCGTTGCGGAGGGGCGCTTCAGCGCCGCCGACGTCTATGTCGGAAGCCAGCTCGACTGGGGCCTGCAATTCGGCACGATCCCGACGCGCCCCGCCTTCGAAGCCTATGTCGCGCCGTTGCGCGAGCGCGCGGGATACCGGCGGGCCAAGGACATCGACAACGGGCTGATCGCCGAGATGCAGGCGGCGAACCCGGCCTGACGGCATCCGGCGCTAGAAAATCCCTGCTGCCAGCCCTTCCGCGAGCGCGGCGCCCAGATCGCGCGCTTCGGCAAGGCGGTCCGCCGCAATCGTCTTGGGGGCGAGGATCGCCTCGGGCGTCTGGGCATCGGTATTGACGATGACGGGATCGGCCACACGCCGCAGGCGCCAACCGGTCGCGATGCGGTCGAGCTGGCGCTGGGCGTTTTCGCCGTCGGAGCCGGCGCAGATGATCGTCGCATAGGGGCGCCCTTCGATCCGGCCGAGGCAGGGATAATAGCAGCGGTCGAACATCTCCTTCATCGCGCCCGACAGCGCCGCGAGATTTTCGGGGCCGACGAACAGATAGCCCGCCGCCGCTTTAATCATCTCTGGCGTCACATCGTCCGCCGCGACGCGGCGCGCTGCGTCGCCGGCGCCTGCCGCCGCCGCCTCGGCGAGCGCGGCGCTGCCGCCGGTGCGGCTGTGCCAAATGATAAGCAATTTGCATTTCATCGCCGCAATATCCTCTAGCGTCGCGCGAAGCCCGCACCGCCGGGCATCCGCTTGCCAAGCCATGCCACAAGGCGCAAGCAGGACCAAAAGGGGAGGATGCGATGAAGCGTGCGATCTGTCTGATTCCGATCATGCTGTGGGCGAGCGGCGCGGCGGCGCAGGATGCGGCGAGCGAGGCGACCCGCGCTGCGCAGGCCGAACTCGCGCAGCGCCTGCCGCTGGGCGACCCGCGCGACGAGGCGAATGTGCTGCGCGGCAAGATCGCCGAGATTCCGGACGGCGTCATCACGGGCAAGGATGGCCGGATCGTCTGGGATCGCCGACCCTATGACTTTCTGAACAGGGCGAAGGCCCCCGACACGGTCAACCCGTCGCTGTGGCGGCAGGCGCGGCTCAATGCGGTGCACGGGCTGTTCGAGGTTGTGCCGGACAAGATCTGGCAATTGCGCGGCTATGACCTGTCGGTGATGACGATCATTCGCGGCAAGACCGGGTGGATCGTGGTCGATCCCTTGCTGTCCGAGGAAACCGCAGCGGCGGGGTGGAAGCTGTTCGCCGACACGGTCGAGGCAAAGACGGGCGTGCTGCCGATCCGCGCTGTCATCTTCAGCCACAGCCACAGCGACCATTTCGGCGGCGTCGGCGGCATCGTGACTCCCGAACAGGTGAAGAAAGACAAGATCCGCATCATCGCACCGCACGGCTTTTCCGAAGAGGCGACGTCGGAAAATGTGCTCGCCGGCCCGGCGATGGGGCGCCGCGCGCTCTATATGTTCGGGGCGATCCTCGCGCCCGGACCGACGGGACAGGTCGATACCGGGCTCGGCCCAAAGCTGTCGTCGGGGACGATCGGCTATATGGAGCCGACCGAAACCGTGTCCGCGCGCGGCGCGACGCTGACCATCGACGGCCTGGCCTTCGATTTCATGGACGCGGGCGGCACCGAGGCGCCGGCCGAGTTCGTCTTTTACATCCCCGCCTACAAGGCGCTCCACACGACCGAGGTGGTGACCCACAATCTGCACAATGTGCTGACGCTGCGCGGCGCGCAGGTTCGCGACGCGTTGCGCTGGTCGAAGGTGATCGACGCGATGCTCCTCAAATGGGGCGGCAGCGCCGAGGTTGCGATGGGATCGCACCATTGGCCGACATGGGGCGCGGGCGAGGTCCGCACGCTGCTCACAAACCAGCGCGACGCCTATCGCTATGTCCACGATCGTACCCTGTTTCTCGCCAACCGGGGCGCGACGCTGCATGAGCTGGCCGACCAGACTCCCGAAGCGGCGGTGCAGGGAAGCGATTTTTCGACGCGCGGCTATTATGGCACGCTCAACCACGACATGAAGGCGACCTATCAGCGCTATTTCGGCTGGTGGGACGGCAATCCGGCCAATTTCAACCCGCTGCCGCCCGAAGAGAGCGCGCCCAAATATGTCGCGCTGGCGGGCGGCCCCGACAAGCTGCTTGCGGCGGGCAAGGACGCCATCGCCAAGGGTGAGTATCGCTGGGCGGCCGAAATGCTGAACAAGCTCGTCTTCGCGGCGCCCGACAATCAGGCGGCGCGCGCCGCGCTCGCCTCGGCCTATGACCAGCTTGGTTATCAGGCCGAATCGGGGGCGTGGCGCAACTATTATCTCGCCGCCGCCGCAACGCTGCGCGGCAATGCGGTCGCTGGCGGCACCAGCAACGGCCAGAGCCGGTCGTTCATCAGCGCGATCCCGACCGCGGTCTTCTTCGATTCGCTTGCTACCCGCTTCGACGCGGTGAAGGGCGCGGCGCAAAAGGGCGTGTTCCAGTTCGTGATGCCCGACAGCAAGGAAAGCGTCGCGGTCGTCGTCGAGGGCGGGGTCGAATTCCCGCGCTATGGCGTCACCGACGCCGCGCCGACCGCGACGATCACGCTCGATCGCAGCACGCTCGACGATGTGATGCTCGGTCAGGCGCAGTTTCCGGCGCTGATGCAATCGGGCGCGATCCGCATCGAGGGCGACCGCATGGCCTTTCTGTCGTGGTTCGCGATGCACCCGCCCGCCGACCCGCGCTTCAATATTGTTGTGCCATAGGGGGCGCTGCGCTTAACGAAGGGCAATGACCGATACCGACGCCGCGCCGCCCATCGACCCCTTCGCACCCGATGCGCTCAACGCGGTGGAGGGACTCGACCCGGTCGATCCCGCCTATCGTCACGTCCTGCGCATCGCCGCGGCGCTCAACGCCGTGCCGTTAGCGATCGGCGCGAGCGTC
>NZ_BCZQ01000025.1 GCF_001598815.1 Sphingopyxis terrae subsp. terrae NBRC 15098
GGTGGGGCTATCACATCGGCGCCGGGCAATTGCGCGTCGCGCGCGGCTGGATGTTCCGCACCGACACCATCGTCCCCTTCGTGCGCGTCCAGCATATCGACGTCGGGCAGGGGCCGATCGAGCGCTGGTTCGGTCTGTCGCACCTCGTCGTCCATACCTCGGGGACGCATAACAGCACGGTGACGCTGCCCGGCCTGCGATCCGATCTGGCGGCGGCGATGCGCGAGACGATCCGCCACCATATCCAGACCGACTTCGCATGAGCGACGGCGAACCCGCCGCGGCGCCCGCGCGGGCGGCCGATGTCGAACCCGACTGGCAGCGCCTGCATCCGGCGACGCTGGCGCTGGCGATCGTCAAGCTCGGCCCGCGTTCGCTCAATTTTCTGCCCGCGCTGGCGGCGATCGGCTTTGCGGGCAAATGGGCCTATGTCGTCCCCGCGCTGCTCGCCTTTCTGCTGTTGTCGCTGCTCGTCGCGATCGCTGCCTGGCTGCGCTTCCGCTATGCCGTGACCGATGATGCGGTGGTGATCGAGAGCGGCGTGTTCGCGCGCCAGCACCGCACCATCCCCTTCGACCGCATCCAGGACGTCAGCATCGAACAGGGGCTGATCGCGCGCGCGCTGGGCATCGCCAAGGTGGATTTCGAAACCGGCGCGGGCGGCGGCAAGGAAGGCGATGGCGATCTCGACGCCATCGGGTTCGACGAAGCGCAGGCGCTGCGCGGCGCGATCCGCGCCTGGCGCAGCGATGCCGCCGACACGCAGGTTGCCGATCCCTCGGTCGCCGCCACCGAAGGCGGCGGCGATGCCGCAGAGGACCGGCTGCTCTTCGCAATGGATCCGCGCCGGCTGCTCGTCGCGGGCCTGTTCAACTTCTCGCTCGCCGCGCTCGCGGTCGTCGGCGCGTCGATGCAGCTGTTCGACAATCTGCTGCCGTTCGATTTCAACGTCTTCAACCCCATCGACTGGGTCGATCTGGCCGAAGGCTATGGCCTCGACAATTGGGTACTCGCGCATCGCTGGGTCGCCGGTATCGGGGCGCTCCTGTCGCTGCTCGTCATCGGCTTTGCGAGCGGGATCGCGATGATGATCTTTGCCAACTGGGGCTTGCGCCTCGTGCGCGAACCGCGCGCGCTGCGCCGCACGCGCGGGCTGGCGACGCGCACCGATGTGGCGATGCCGGTCAAGCGCGTGCAGGCGGCGATCCTCGTCACCGGCTGGCTGCGACAGCGCTTCGGCTGGCACGAACTGCGCCTGCAAAGCCTGGCGAGCGACGGAGCGAAGGAGCCCGACCATCAGGTCGTCCCCTTCGGGCGGCTCGCCGAAATCGACCGGGTGCTCGCCGAGGTTGCGATGCCGCGCCCCGGCCCCGGCCAGACGTGGCAACACAGCCACCGCATCATCGCCATCGGCCCGGTCATCGGCGCGGTCGCGGCGGCGACCGGCGGAACCATCGCGCTGATTCTGGGCAATGCGGTCGGCTGGCTCGGCCTGATCGCCGCTCCCCTGCTCGCGGCCGGCGCGCTGTTCGCGACGCGCTTTCATCTGTGGACCGACCTTGGCGAGATGGTCGTGATCCGCCGCGGCTGGTGGAAGCCGAAGACGACGCTGCTGCCGCACGCGTCGGTGCAGAGCGTCGATATCAAGACCGATTTCCTCCTCCGCCCGCTCGGCCTTGCAACCCTCGTGTTCGGCGTGCCCGGCGGCAGCGCGCTCGGCGCGCATGAAATCCCGGCCATTCCGCTCGCCGACGCGCGAGCTTTACGCGCACGCATCCTCAGGGCAGGAACGGCGGCATGACTACCGCCGCCCTCGGCATCACCCGCTCGATCCTCGGCCAGCCGTGGCATTGGCGCCGTACGAGCGCCGAAATGGGCGGCGAAAGCCTCGCCCCCGACGATCTGGTGACCCAATTGCTGCTCGCGCGCGGCGTCGCGCGCGACGATCTCGACCGCCAGCGCGTTCCGACGCTGCGCGGTTTAATGCCCGACCCTTCGTTGTTCCGCGACATGGATGCCGCCGCGGCGCGGCTCGCCGATGCGGTCGAGGCGCGCGAGGCGGTGACCATCTTCGGCGATTATGACGTCGACGGCGCGACATCGGCGGCGCTGCTCGTCCGCCTGCTCGGTGCGCTCGATGTGCCGGTGGGCGCCTATATTCCTGACCGGCTGATGGAAGGCTATGGCCCCTCGGGCGCCGCGCTGGTGCGGATCGGCGAAGCGGGGTCGCGGCTCGTCGTTACCGTCGATTGCGGCGCGCAGGCGTTCGACGCGATCGCCGAGGCGAAGGCCGCGGGGGTCGAGGTGATTGTCGTCGATCATCACCAATGCGCGACCACGCTGCCCCAGGCCTTTGCGGTGGTGAACCCCAATCGCCTCGATGAAGAACCGGGCGCGGCGGTGCACGGCAATCTCGCCGCGGTCGGCGTTGCCTTCCTGCTCGGCGCGGCGCTGCTCCGCACGCTGCGCGCGCGCGGCTTTTTCGGTAGCCGTGCCGAACCGCAGTTGATCGAGCTGCTCGACCTCGTCGCGCTCGGCACCGTCGCCGACGTCGCGCGGCTCACCGGTTTCAACCGCGCGCTCGTCACGCAGGGGCTGAAGGTGATGGCGCGGCGCGGCAATATCGGCATGGCGGCGCTGATGGACGCGGCGCGGCTGACCAAGCCCCCGACGGCGAGCGACATGGGCTTTGCGCTGGGGCCGCGCATCAACGCGGGCGGGCGCGTCGGCAAATCCGACCTCGGCGTCCGGCTGCTGACCACCGGCGACCCGCAGGAAGCCGCGGACATCGCGCAGGAGCTGTGCCGGCTCAACGAGGAGCGCCGCGCGATCGAGGCGGCGGTGCTCGACGCCGCGATCGAGGCGAGCGGCGCGACCGCGAACGCGCCGGTGGCGATCGTCGCGGGCGACGGCTGGCATCCCGGCGTCATCGGTATCGTCGCGGGGCGGCTCAAGGAGAAGCTGCACCGCCCGGCGATCGTCATCGCGTTCGACGAGGATGGCGTCGGCAAGGGATCGGGACGCTCGATCTCGGGCGTCGATCTGGGGGCCGCCATTCTGGCCGCCAAGGAGTCGGGGCTGCTCGTCGCGGGCGGCGGTCATGCGATGGCCGCGGGGCTGACGGTCGAGCGCGCGCGGGTCGATGCGCTTGGCGCCTTTCTGAACGAGCGGTTGGCGGCCGATGTCGAGCGCGCGAGCGGCGACAGGTCGCTGCTGATCGACGCGGTGCTCGCGCCGCGCGGGATCAATCCCTTGTGGTGCGAAGCGATCGAGAGCGCCGGTCCTTACGGCGCCGGCTGGCCTGCGCCGCGCGTCGCCACCGGGCCGGTGCGAATCGTCGAATCGGGGGTGGTCGGCACAGACCATCTGCGGCTGATCGTCGCGGGCGACGATGGCGCGCGGTTCAAGGCGATCGCCTTTCGCAGCGCCGAAACCGAACTCGGCCAGACGCTGCTCCATGCGCGCGGTTCGCGCAAGCTGTGGCTGGCGGGGCGCGCAAAGCGCGACGATTGGGGCAGCCGCCCCGCCGCCGAACTCCATCTCGAGGATGCCGCCTGGGCCGAATGAAACAGCCCGGCGCAATATTTTTGCGTACGCGCCGCCACCACGGCTTGACCGCACCGACCGGCCCGTCTAAGGCGCCGCTTCACCGAACGACGGCCCCTTCGTCTAGCGGTCTAGGACGTCGCCCTTTCACGGCGAAAACACGGGTTCGAGTCCCGTAGGGGTCACCATCGGCGGTTCGCACGGCGCAGCCGCGAGCCTGCCCGGTCGGCATCGACCCCATATTCATGACATATATTTGCGGCGTTGGCGTTGCGGCTTTTCTTGCCTGCACGCGGGCCGGTTTACGGATATTCGACCGTCACCGGAATGCGGCCGCGATAGTCGCCGTCGGTGGCGCCGGCGACCTGCAGCCGTCCGCCGAAGCGGAAGACCAGGCGGCCGTCGGGGCCGAGCCGCGGCGCCGCACCCAGGTCGGTGGCCAGCCCGGTCACCCGCGCGCTTGCGCCGCTGCCGCTCTCCAGATCGACCGACGGGGGCAGGGTGACGCGCACTTCGGCGCCGGGCTCGCCGCTGACGGTGACGACGCCGGTAACCGCAAAGCCGCCGAGGTCGCGCACGTCGCCGCGCAGGCGGCGCGCGCCGGTGAGTGGATCGATCTCGACCTCGCCGCCGCTCGCGCCGACCGCGAGGCGGCCCATGTCGAGTTGGGTGTCGACCTCGACGCGCAGCGGCATGCTCGCCTTGCGCGCTGCAATCGCGGCGTCCTTGCCGTCCTGACGGCACAATTGGCACTGGGCGGCCAAGGGGGGCGGCAGCGCGCCGACCAGCAGGAGGATAAGGAGGAGACGCATTATCACCCCTTCGCCATAGCGCGATCGTGGTTAATCGGCGGTAAAGCCGCCCACGCTACCCCTTGCGGGGGCGCGGCATCGCGCCGATATTCAGGCCATCATGCGGCGCCTTTCCCCACCCCCGTGCGCCGCCAAGGAGTAGCCCATCATGACCGACAAGCAACTCGACCCGATGGCCCATCATGTGCTGCGCGAAGGCGGCACCGAACGCGCTTTCACGGGCAAATATACCGATTTCAAGGGCGACGGCCTCTATCGCTGCGCCGGCTGCGGCACGCCGCTGTTCGACAGCCGCACCAAATATGACAGCGGTTCGGGCTGGCCGAGCTATACCGCGCCCGCCAGCGACGCGTCGGTCAGCGAGCATCGCGACATGAGCCATGGCATGATCCGCACCGAAGTGCGCTGCGCCAAGTGCGAGGGGCATCTGGGTCATGTCTTTCCCGACGGTCCCGGGCCGACGGGGCTGCGCTATTGCATCAACAGCGCGGCGCTTGACTTCGCCGACCGCGGGCAGGATGAGGCGGGGACCGGCGAAGGCTGATCCCCGCCGGGCCGGCTGCCGCATCGCCGCGCAGCGAAAGAAGGAATCTGGATTTTGCGCCGCGAGCGACAATCGTCATCCGCCCCCAAATCGTCATCGTCAGGCAAAGGCTCGGGCAAGGGCTCCGGCTCCGGGGGGCCGTCTGGCTTGCGCCTCTGGCTGCGCCGCCTGTTCCGCTGGGGCCTCGCGCTTGCGCTGGTCGGCGTCGTCGCGGTCGCGGTCGCGGTCGGCATTGCGGCGCAGCGCATCCCGAGCTTCGAGGAGCTGAAAAAGTCGCCGGCGGGCCAGACGATCCGCGTCCACGCCGCCGACGGCACCGTCTTCCTGTCGCTCGGCCCCAATTACGGGCGCTGGCTGACGCTGCGCGAAACGCCGCAAGTGATGCAGGATGCGATGGTCGCGGTCGAAGACCGGCGTTTTCGCTATCATCCCGGCGTCGATCCGGTCGGGATGACGCGCGCTGCGGTCTTCGCGGTCGAACATTATGGCACCGGGCGCCGGATGCAGGGCGCATCGACGATTACCCAGCAGCTGGCGCGCAATATCTTCCTGTCGAACAGCTACACCTGGTCGCGCAAGCTGCGCGAAATGATCCTGTCGCTCGCGCTCGAATGGAAATTCTCGAAGGACGAGATCCTCGAACTCTATCTGAACAAGGTCTATTTCGGCGGCGGCAGCTACGGCATCGACGCCGCGTCGCGGCGCTTTTTCGGGCATAGCGCGACCCAGATGTCGCTGTCCGAAGCGGCGGTGGTCGCGGGGCTGGTCAAGGCACCGTCGCGCTATTCGCCGACCGCCGACGCCCAGGCCGCGCTCGGCCGGTCTGGGGTCGTCCTCGAAACCATGGTCGATGCGGGCTTCATCACCCAGGCGCAGGCCGACGGCGCCAAGCCCGCCGATGTCCAGTTGGCACAGGAAACCGGCCAGAACAGCGCGCGCTATTTCACCGACTGGGCGCTGCCGCAGCTCGACATGCTGATCGACGAAGGTGCCGAGGCGCTCGACGTCTACACGACGCTCGACCTCGGCATGCAGCGCGCCGCGACCGCGGCGATCCAGGCCGACACGCCGAAGGGGGTGCAGGGCGCGCTCGTCTCGCTTGATCGCGACGGCGCCGTGCGCGCGATGGTCGGCGGCACCGACTATGTCGCTTCCAACTACAACCGCGCGACGCAGGCGATGCGCCAGCCGGGGTCGGCATGGAAATTGTTCGTCTATATGGCGGCGCTCGAAGCCGGCTATAAGGTCGACGATCAGGTGGTCGACGAACCGGTGACGATCAACGGCTGGAGCCCGAAAAACTCGTCGGGCCGCTTCGCCGGGCCGATGAGCCTGCGCACCGCTTTCGCTTATTCGGTCAACACGATCGCAGCGAAGCTGGGCAATGAAATCGGCTTTTCCTCGGTCGCCAACATGGCGCGCCGCTTCGGCATCACGACCCCGATCAACACCCACCCGTCGATGGTGCTCGGCAGCGCCGAAGTGCGGGTGATCGACATGACCGCCGCCTTCGCGGCGGTGTCGCGCAAGGGTGTGTCGGTGCAGCCCTATGGCATCACCAAGGTGACGACCGCCGACGGGCGCCTCCTCTATCAGAAGCCGGCCGAGCGCGGGCAGGTGCTCGTCGACAATTGGGTTGCCGCGGGCATTACCGACCTGTTGCAGACCGCAGTCGCGACGGGGACAGGGCGCGCCGCGCAGATCGGCCGGCCGGTGGCGGGCAAGACCGGCACGACGTCGAGCAACAAGGACGGCTGGTTCCTTGGCTTTTCGAGCGGTCTGACCACCGGCGTCTGGATGGGCCGCGACGATGCCAAGGCGGTCGGGGGGCTGCAGGGCGGCCGCGCGCCGGCCAAGGCCTTCGCCGACTATATGCGCATCGCTGTCGCACGGCGCCCCGTCGAGCCCTTCGATACCGAGGTCAAGCTGCCCGAATGGCAACTCGAGGGCGATGACGAGGCCTATTTCGGCGCGCCGGAGGAAAATGGCGGCATGGTCGATGAAAATGGCATGCCGATCGAGCTGCCCGCCGCGCCCGACACCGCCCAGGGCGACGTCCCGCCGCCGCCGCCCGCCGACGGTCCGGTGCTCAACCAGCAATGGATCGAGGAGCAGACCGGGCGCCGGCCGCCCGCCGACAATGGCGCCGCCGCGCCAAAGGCGGCCCCGCAGCAGCTGCGCACTCCCGCACCGGCACCGCCCAAGGCGCCGCCACCAGTGCTGAAGGCGCCGCCCGCGCGTGCCCCCGCCAATGGCGAGGGCAATTAAGGATCAGGTGAAACGGTAGCGGTGCAGCCCGCGGCCTTCGCGGCGCAGCCACGCGCGCGCCGCGCCGACGTCGCCATCGTGCAGATCGTCGACCAGCGCGTGAAAGGCCGCGCTATGATCCATGTGCCGCAGATGCGCGACCTCGTGCGCGACGGTGGCGCGGCGGACATGGTCGGGCGCCATGACGAGCCGCCAGCTATAGCGCAGGTCGCCGTCGTGGGTGCAGCTGCCCCAGCGGCTGCGCGGATCGCCGACCCCGACGCGGCCGACGGTCAGTCCCGCGCGCGCGGCAATTTCCCGGCTCTCGCGCGTCATGATGTCGAGCGCCGCGGCCTTCAGCCAGCGCTCGATGCGGCGCCCGACGGTTTCGGCGGGGCCGCCGACGCTCAGCCGGTCGCCCTCGGCGCGAACCGCGCGCGGGGCAGTTGCCGTCCATTCGATCCGGCGCTCCATGCCGAACAGCGGCAGCGCCGTGCCGGGGCCGACCCGGACCGGCGCAGCGGTCTTGCCGACCTGTTCGGCGAGCCAGTCCTGTTGCTCGCTCGCCCATTTGATCGCGCGCGCGGCGCTTGCCCGGCGCGGCAGCGTCAGTCGCAGCTCGCCGCGCGCACCGTCGAAAACCAGGCGATAGCGGCGCGATTGCGCATGCGGGACCAGCCGTACCGGCCACGGCGTATCGCCGACCCAGATGTGCGGCCGCTCGTCGCTGGCCCGTTCGCCGCGCATCAGACGACGCGCTCGACGAGATGGTTTTCGAGGGGGCCGGCGCGATCCTCGCTCACCGTCCAGCCGACGATCGACTCGCCCGCCCGGTGCACCGCGTCCCGATCGCCGCAGACCAGATAATGCCATGCGGGCAGCGGTGCGCCCTCGGCGCGCAGGCGATAGGCACAGGTTTGCGGCAGCCATTCGATGTCGGCGACGCTGCGCTTGGTCAGCGTCAGGCAATCGGGGACGTGGCGGCGGCGATGCTTGTAATCGCCGCAGCGCGCGGTTTTCAGGTCGAGCAGGCGGCACGCGACATTGGTCGGATAGATGCGCCCGCTGTCTTCATCCTCCAGCTTGTGGAGGCAGCATTTGCCGCAACCGTCGCACAGCGCCTCCCACTCGCCCGCGTCGAGCGAGGCGAGCGGCGCTTCCCAGAAGCGGCGCCCCGCCCCGGTCACTTCACCCACTTGCCAAGGTCGGCGGCGACCTTGTCGGGCGCGCCTTCATCGACGTCGGTCGACGGGTCATCGAGCGGCAGCAGCGCGAGCGGCTTCCCGGCCGGGTCCATCAGGAAGGCGAGCTGCGTATGCGCCATCAGATAACGGTCGGGCGCCGATCCCTCGACCTTGTGGAAGGACACGACATATTCCTTCGCGACCGCCGCGATCTGTTCGGGGGTGCCGGTCAGTCCGATCAGGCGCGGGTGGTACCGGCTGACGAAGGCCTTGAGCACGGCGGGCGTGTCGCGCGCCGGGTCGATGGTGATGAACATCGGCTGCACCTTGGCACCGCGCGCCGGATCGGCCTTCTCGAACGCCGCCAGCCCGCGCATCAGCTTTTGCACGTCGACCGGGCAGATATCGGGGCAATAGCTGTAGCCGAAATAGACGATGCGGTAACGGCCCGCGAAATCACTGTCGCGTACCGGCTTGCCATCCTGATCGGTCAGGCTGAACGGTCCGCCGATCTTCGCGCCGGCGAGCGGCGGGGTCGCGTCCTGCGTCGCCGACGGGGCGTTGCACCCAGCGAGCGCCGCGCCAAAAATCAGAAGCAGGCTTGCGCGACCGGCGTTTCGGACCATATTCGGGATGTTCATCATGCGGCCAGCCTTGATGGGCTAGGCCACGAAAATCAACCTTTCTCGTCGCGCCGTGCGACGATCATCGCCAGGGGTCGCCCAATCATGTTTCGACGCGCGGAGCTTCGCCTCGCCTCCTTCCTCCTGCTGATCGCCGCCGCGCTCGGCGCCGGTACTGCGGCGCACGCGCAATTCCGCGGCGGCTACGCCTTTCTGCAGGCCGTCGAGAACCGCGACGGGACGAAGGCGACCGAGGCGCTGAAGGACGATTCGACGCTGGTCAACACGCGCCATCCCGACACCGGCGAAACCGCGCTGATCATCGTCACCAAGCGTCGCGACACGACCTGGCTGCGCTTCCTGATCGGCAAGGGCGCCGACCCCGAAATCGGTGACCGCCAGGGGGTGACGCCGCTGATGCACGCGGCGCTGCTCAACTATCCCGACGGCGCCGAGGAACTGATCGAAGCCGACAAGTCGATCGTCGACATGACCAATCGCCGCGGCGAGACGGCGTTGATCCTGGCGGTGCAGGCCAAGAATGCGGCGATGGTGCGGCTGCTGATGCGCCACGGCGCCAATCCCGACAAATCGGATCATATCGCGGGCATGTCGGCGCGCGACTATGCCAAGCGCGACGACCGGACGGGCCAGATGCTGCAACTGCTCGATGCCAAGCCCGATGCCCCGCTGCGCGATCTCGGGCCGATCTTCGGACCCAAATAATAACATAATGTGATTTCCCTATTGGGAATCACATTATGATGTGATAATTGCGTGGCATGTCTACGCACCTCATCGATCGTATCCGCGCCATCGTCGACGACGGCAGCATGTCCCGCTCGGGGCTTGCGCGCGCGGCCGGCCTTCACGCCAACAGCCTGCGCGATATGGAATCGCCGGGCTGGAACCCCACCGCCGAAACGCTGCGCAAGCTCGAGAACTGGCTCGCGCACGGCAGCGACCTGTCGCCGATGGCGACGCCGGAGGAAATCATCGCCGAGGCGCGCAACGGCCGCATGTTCATCCTTGTCGACGACGAGGATCGCGAAAATGAGGGCGATCTGGTCATCCCGGCGCAGATGGCGACCCCCGATGCGGTCAATTTCATGGCAACGCACGGCCGCGGCCTGATCTGCCTGACGCTGACGCGGTCGCGGGTCGAAACGCTGGGCCTCGAACTGATGAGTCGCAACAATGGTACCCGCCACGAAACGGCCTTCACCACATCGATCGAAGCGCGTGAGGGCGTAACCACCGGCATTTCCGCCGCCGACCGTGCGCGCACCGTGTCGGTCGCGATCGACGCCGCCAAGGGCCGCGACGATATCGTCACGCCCGGGCATGTCTTTCCGCTGATCGCGCGCGACGGCGGCGTGCTGGTGCGCGCCGGCCATACCGAGGCGTCGGTCGACATCGCGCGCCTCGCCGGGCTTAATCCCTCGGGCGTGATCTGCGAGATCATGAATGACGACGGGACAATGGCGCGGCTCGACGATCTGATCCCCTTCGCGCGGCGCCACGGGCTGAAGATCGGTACGATCGCCGACCTGATCGCCTATCGCAGCCGCACCGACCGGCTGGTCGAATGCGTTGCCGACGAACCCTTCGAATCGGATTATGGCGGCGACTGGCGGCTGAAATCCTATCGCAACAAGGTCGATGGCAGCGTCAATCTGGTGCTGCAGAAGGGCGCGGTCGATCCCGAAGGCGTGACGCTGGTGCGGATGCATGCGGTGTCCATCTTCGACGATATCATGGGCCGCCCCGGCCCCCGCAAGCGCCGCCTGCAACGCTCGATGGAGGCGATCGGCGCCGAAGGATCGGGGGTCATCGTCATGCTCATGCGCCCGCTTCCCGGTTCGGCCGCTGCAGACGCCGCCCCGCCGCCGACTGGCGGCATGGATCTGCGCACCTATGGCATTGGCGCGCAAATCCTCGTCGACCTCGGCGTTCACGCGATGGAGCTTTTGACACCATCGCACAACAATCTCGTCGGGCTCGAAGGCTATGGCCTGTCGGTCGTCGGCGAACGCGCAATCCCCGGAGAAGAATGATGGCCCATATCCTGATCGTCGAAGCGCGTTTCTATGCCCATCTCAACGACATGCTGATCGATGGCGTGCGCAGCGCGCTCGAAGCCGAGGGGCATAGCCACGAGGTCGTGACCGTCCCCGGCGCGCTGGAAGTGCCGGCGGCCATCGCGCTTGCCGATCAGAACGGCCGTTATGACGGCTATGTCGCGCTTGGCGTCGTCATCCGCGGCGAAACCTATCATTTCGAAGTGGTGTCGAACGAAAGCGCGCGCGGGATCATGGCGCTGACGCTCGACGGCCTTGCCATCGGCAACGGCATCCTGACCGTCGAGGATGAGGAACAGGCGCTTGCGCGCGCCGACAAGACGCGCAAGGATAAGGGCGGCGAGGCGGCGAAGGCCGCGCTCGCGATGCTGGCATTGAAGGATCAGTTCGGCGTTGCTTGATCGCACTCCCCCCGGCCGATATTCCGTCGTCGAACGCGGCGGCCGGCTGGTGGTGATCGACCGCGCGACCGGCGGAACCCCGCCGACCGCGGCACAGCGCATGGCCGAACATGATCGGCGCAGTGGCATAGAGCCTGCCCACCCGGCGCCGCGCGACGAAATGCCTGAACCCGTCAAAGCCCCCGCAACGATTGCCGGTACCGCCCCGGCCGACCGGCTGCGCGAAGCGATCGCGGCGCGCGGCGCTCAGGCCAAGGCGCGCCAGCCTTGGGGCGATACGCCCGCCGCGCCGGCGGCGCGCGAGGCCGCACCTGCGCGAATCCCGGCGCATATCCCCGAAGCCGCACCGACCCCGGCATCACGCACGCGCCCGGCACCGCGGCCAAGCGGCGGTTCGCGCAAGACGGTGGTCACGTCGAAATGGTGGGATGCAAAGGGGCCGCGGACGATCGAACTCGGCGCCAACGGCCAATCGACCTTGAGCGGCGGCTTCGTGACGATCTTCGCGATCGGGCTCGCGATCTTCGTCTTCCTGCTGCTCATCATGCCGGTCGCGGCCTTTGTCGCGGCCTTTCTGCTGTTCCAGTTCGGCGGCAAGATCCTGGCGCCGATCGGCGCGGGGATCGTCGACAAGGCGATCGCGGAGCGAAATTAAAAAATCCTCCCTGCGGCGTAGCCGTGGGGAGGGGGACCACCGAAGGTGGTGGAGGGGCGATAGGTCTCA
>NZ_BCZQ01000026.1 GCF_001598815.1 Sphingopyxis terrae subsp. terrae NBRC 15098
TAGGTCTCAGCCCCTCCGTCAGCCCTGCGGGCTGCCACCTCCCCATCGCAACGCGACAGGGAGGATCATCAGCTCAGGCGTCAACCAGCGCCGGATAATCGATATAGCCCTCGGGCCCCGGCGAATACCAGCTCTGCGGATTGTCGGCGGCCCAGGCCGCGCCGGTGCGGATGCGTTCGACCAGATCCGGGTTGCCGATGAACGGCCGCCCGAAGCTGATCGCATCGGCAAGGCCGCTCGCCAGATCGGCTTCGGCTTTCGCCACGTCATAATCGCTGTTGAGCACCAGCGGCCCCTTGAACACCTGACGGATCGCCGGCGACTGCTTTGGCACGTCGGTCTTGCCGAAGGTACCGTCGGGGCCGGGCTCGCGCAGTTCGAGGAAAGCGATGCCCAGCGCGTCGAGCGCCGCGGCGGCGGCGGGGAACAGTATTTCGGGCGCGCTGTCATCGACACCCTGCGTCTCGCCATTGGGCGACAGGCGCACCGCGACGCGATCCTTGCCCCACACGCCGATCAGCGCTTCGGTCACTTCGCGGAGCAGACGGATGCGGTTTTCGACCGGACCGCCATAATCATCGTCGCGCAAATTGGTGCCGTCGCGCAGGAACTGGTCGATCAGATAGCCGTTGGCGCCGTGCAGTTGCACCCCGTCGAACCCGGCGCGCTTCGCATTTTCGGCAGCCGCGACATAGTCGGCGATCACGCGCGGAATCTCGTCGAGGCGCAGCGGGCGTGCTTCTTCGAGCTCGAGCCGCCCGACCGGCGTATGCGCGCGGCCTTCGCCCTTCGTTGCCGAAGCCGACACCGGCTGCTTGCCGTCGTTGAACACCGAATGGACGAGCCGGCCCATGTGCCACAGCTGCGCGACGATGCGGCCGCCCGCGGCATGGACCGCCTCGGTGACGGGCTTCCAGCCTTCGACCTGCGCGTCGGTCCACAGCCCCGGCGCCGACGGCCAGCCGAGCCCTTCCTGCGAAATTCCCGTCGCTTCGGAGATGATCAGCCCGGCCGAGGCGCGCTGGCGATAATATTCAACCGCAAGTTCGTTGGGGACGAAGCCGGGGCCGGCACGGCCGCGCGTCAGCGGCGCCATGAGGATGCGGTTGGGCGCGTCGATCGCGCCAAGCTTGATCGGGTCGAGAAGCGATGCGGGCATAGATTCCACCTTTCACTTTACCGGCGACGGCCCGTGCTGTCGCCGCTATGGCCACCGAAGCTATGGATGCGGCGGCCGCTGCACAATGGTGGGTAGCAAAAGAAAATCTAAATGAGCAACAAGCCAATCAGCCCGCCCACCGTTTCGCCGGTCGATCCGGTGGCCAAGCCGGTCGCCGCCACGGTGAACCGCTGGGCCTTTGCCGCGCTTGTCGGCGGCAATCTGGCGCTGTCGCTGACCGCGATGGTGGTGCGCTTCGCCGATACCGGCCCCGTGGCCGCGGCCTTCTGGCGGCTCGCGCTCGCGCTGCCGCTGCTCGCGCTGCTGATGCGGCGCGAAACGGGCGGCCGCCTGCCGCCGCGCGGCGCCCTGACGGTGGCGGCGGGGGCGGGGCTCTTCTTCGCGCTCGACCTTGCCGCCTGGCACCTCGGCATCCTTCAAACCAAGGTGGCCAATGCGACGCTGTTCGGCAACAGCGCCAGCCTGCTCCTCGTGCTGTGGGGGATTGCGGTCGCGCGCACCCTGCCGCGCGGGTGGCAGGCGGTGGCGGTGCTGCTCGCCTTCGCGGGGTCGGCGCTGCTGATGGGGCAAAGCTACGAGGCGTCGGCGGCCTATCTGGTCGGCGATCTGCTCAGCCTGCTCGCGGGGGCGCTCTATACGGGCTATGTGCTGATGATGCAGCGGGTGCGCGGCGACATCGGCCCTTGGTCGGCGCTCGCCATATCCTCCGCGGCGGGCATTCCGGTGCTGCTCGGCACCGCGCTGCTGTTCGGCGAAGCGATTCTGCCGCACAACTGGACACCGCTGATCGTGCTGGCGCTGATGAGCCAGCTGGTCGGGCAGGGGCTGCTCATCTGGGCACTGCCGCGTTTCTCGCCGCTCGTCGTCGGCCTGACCTTGCTCGTCCAGCCGGTGGTTGCGGCGACCGCGGGGTGGCTGATCTTCGGCGAGACGCTCAGCGTTATGGAATTGTTCGGCGGCGCGATGGTCGCTGCGGCGCTGGTGCTGATTCGGTTGCCGAGCCGCCGCGCGGCGCCTATCTGATGGTCATGGCCCAGCATCCGTCCGCCGCAACCCTGCCCGCCGATCCGACGCTCGACGAGATTCGCGCCGCGCTGGCGCCGCTCGTCGCGGCTTCCGCTGCCTTCGACGGCTTCACGGCCACCACGCTCGACGAAGCCGCGGACGCGCTCGGGATCGACCGCGACGTTGCGCGGCTCGCCTTTCCCGGCGGCGCGCGCGACATGGTCGATGCCTGGTTTGCTACGATCGATACCGCGATGGCGGAGTGCTGTCCGGCGGAGGCGCTCGCGACGATGAAGATTCGCGAACGCATCACCCGGCTCGTCGAAACGCGGATCGACCTGCTTGCCGCCAACCGCGAATCGCTGCGCCGCGCGCTGGCCTTGCTCGCGCTGCCGGGCAATGCGCCGCACGCGGCCAGGCTCGGCTGGCGCGCCGCCGACCTGATGTGGCGCCTCGCGGGCGACACCGCGACCGACTATAATCACTACAGCAAGCGCGCGATCCTCACCGGAGTCTATGGATCGACGATGGCGGTCTTCCTCAACGACGAGAGCGAAAATTTTGCCGAAACGCGTGCCTTCCTTGCGCGGCGGATCGACAATGTGATGCGCTTCGAAGCGTGGAAGCACCGCCGCGCTGCGCACCGCATCGAACGGCCCAGCCTCGCGCGCTTCGTGGGGCGGCTGCGCTACCCGGGACGCTGAGGGGGCGGCGCCGGCAAAATTGGGGCTGGCGCTTCGCTGCTGTTATTGATAATCGCTCGCAAATGATCGCGAAGCTCGATTCCTCCCCGCTTGGCATCGCGGTGCGCATCGCGCGCATCGACTGGACGTCGATGTCGCACGACGAAGGGCGCCGGCTGCGCGAATTCGGCTTGCTGGAGGGGAGCGAAGTCACCCCGCTGCATCGCGGGAGCCTGTTCTCGCGCGATCCGCTCGCGCTGACGATCGGGCGGATGAAAGTCATCATCCGCAGCAAGCAGGCCGCCGCCATAGAGGTCGAACCGGCGACGACATGACCGGTCCCGCACCCACGATCGCGCTGGTCGGCAATCCGAACGCCGGCAAATCGAGCCTGTTCAACGCGCTGACCGGCGCGCGGCAGAAGATCGCCAATTATCCGGGCGTCACAGTCGAACGCAAATCGGGCCATGCGAGCTTTGCCGACGGCCGGCCGCTGGCGCTGGTCGATCTGCCGGGCAGCTACAGCCTGTCGCCCGCCAGCCCCGACGAAGCGGTGACGCGCGATGTCGTGCTCGGCCGCCAGACGGGCGAGAAGCGCCCCGACGCGCTGATCGTCGTCGTCGACGCGGCGAACCTCGACAATCATCTCTGCTTCGCGCTCGAACTGATCGCGCTCGGCCTGCCGACCGTCGTCGCGCTCAACATGCTCGACCTGGCGGAGCGCGACGGGCTGACGCTCGATCCCGACCGGCTCGCCGCCGAACTCGGCGTGCCGGTGGTGCCCACCGTTGCGGTGCGCAAGCGCGGCCTGACCGAACTGCTTGCGGCGGTCGATGGCGCGATCCTCTCGCACGGCCTGTCGGCGACCGACCAGCCTGCGCCGCCGCCCGGCGACACCGCGCTGCACCAGCGCGCCCGCGCCATCGCGCGCGCCGCGACGCTCGCCGAAACGCCGGTGCGCCGCTGGACGCAGCGCGTCGATGCGGTCGCGCTCCATCCGGTCTTCGGGCTGCTGATCCTGCTCGCGCTGATGTTCGTGATGTTCCAGGCGGTCTATGCCTGGTCCGAAGCACCGATCGCCTGGATCGAGGACGGCATCGCCGCGCTGCAGGCGCTGGCGAGCGATCATATGGCCGCAGGCTTCCTGCGCGGGCTGGTGGTCGAAGGACTGCTCGCCGGCGTCGGCGCGGTCGTCGTCTTCCTGCCGCAGATCCTGATTCTCTTCCTCTTCATCCTGTTGCTTGAAGCCTCGGGCTATATGACTCGCGCCGCCTTCCTGATGGACGGGATCATGGCAAAGGTCGGCTTGTCGGGACGCGGGTTCATCCCGCTGCTTTCCAGCTTCGCCTGCGCGGTTCCCGGCATCATGGCGACGCGTGCGATTCCCGATGCGAAGGACCGGCTGACGACGATCCTGATCGCGCCGCTGATGACCTGTTCGGCGCGGCTGCCCGTGTACACGCTGATCATCGGCGCCTTCATCCCGAACCGCAGCGTCGGCGGATCGCCCGTTGGCCTGCAGGGACTCGTGCTGTTCGGCCTCTATGTGTCGGGCATCGTCGGCGCGCTGGTCGTCGCCTTCGTGCTGCGGCGGTCGGTAACAAAGGGCAATGCGGCGGGCTTCATGATGGAAATGCCGCGCTATCAATGGCCGCGGCTGCGCGATGTCGGCATCGCGCTGTGGCAGCGCGCGTGGATCTTCCTGCGCCGCGCCGGCACGATCATCGCAGCGACCACTGCGGTGCTGTGGCTGCTGCTCAGCTATCCGCAGGCGCCGGCGGGCGGCGACGTCCGCCAGGTCGATTACAGTATCGCCGGCCGCATCGCGAGCGGGCTGGAAGTCGTGGTGAAGCCGATCGGCTTCAACCACGACATCGCGCTCGCGCTGATCCCTGCGATGGCGGCGCGCGAGGTGGCCGTCTCGGCGCTCGCAACCGCTAATGCGATCGACGCGGGCGATGACGAGGACGCCGTCGCGCAATCGCTCAGCGAGCGGCTTCAGGGCCGCTGGAGCATCGCGACCGCGCTCGCCTTCCTCGCCTGGTTCGTCTTTGCCCCGCAATGTATCTCGACGATCGCGATCACCCGGCGCGAGACCAATGGATGGAGATGGCCGCTCTTCATGGTTGGCTATTTGTTCGCGCTCGCCTATGCCGCGGCAGGTATCACCTACTGGACAGCCGTTGCCTTTGGACTAGGCTGATCCTTCCAACATTCAAGCGGAGCGGAGCGGCATGGCTGGCAGCGTCAACAAAGTTATTCTGATCGGCAATCTGGGCGCCGATCCCGAAATCAAGTCGTTCCAGAACGGCGGCAAGATTGCCAATATCCGCATCGCGACCTCCGAACAGTGGAAGGACCGCATGACCGGCGAGCGCAAGGAGCGCACCGAATGGCACAATGTCGTCATCAACGGCGACGGCCTCGTCGGCGTCGTCGAGCGCTACCTTAAAAAAGGCTCGAAGGTTTATATCGAAGGGTCTTTGCGCACCCGCAAGTGGCAGGACCGTGACGGCAACGACCGCTACACGACCGAAGTCGTGATTGCGGGCATGGGCGGCACGTTGACCATGCTCGACGGTGCGCCTGGCGGCGGCGGTGGCGGCTCGCGCGGCGGCGATAGCTGGTCGCAGGGCGGCGGATCGGGCGGCGGCTGGGATCAGGGTGGCGCCGCGCCCGGCGGCGGCTCGGGCGGTGGCTGGAACCAGGGTGGCGGTGGCGGCTCGGGCGGCGGCCGTCCGCCGTTCGACGACGATCTGGACGACGACGTCCCCTTCTGAGGATTTCTGAGCCATGGCGAGTGACCTGCTGACCGCCGCGGACGTCGCGCGCGGCGTGTGCCGGCTGTTCGCGCAGCAGGGGCTCGTCGCGATCCCCGAGGTGACGCTCCCCAACGGCCGCCGTACCGACCTCACCGCGATCGACGCGAAGGGCCATATCACAATCGTCGAGATCAAGGTCAGCCGCGCCGATCTGCACGGTGACGGCAAATGGCCCGACTATTGCGACTGGTGCGACCGCTTCTATTGGGCGCTCGCGTCGGGCCTCGATCCTGCGATCCTCGAGACCGAGGGCTATCGCCCCGAAACCTCGGGCCTGATCGTCGCTGACCGCTATGGCGCCGCCGTGGTGCGCGAGGCCGCGAGCTGCAACCTCGCGCCCGCGCGGCGCAAGGCCGAACTGCTGCGGATCGGCCGGCTCGCGATGCGCCGTTCGATGATCGCCGCCGATCCCGAAATCGCGGCCGGCTGGGCCGAGCGCTGACGGCCTGTTTCAGGGGCGGTCGAGCGGCTCGGTGCGCTCATATTGGATGCACCAGGCAAGCCCCGCGGCGGTAAAGCCGACCCAAAGCAGCGCACCGATCCACATGATGCCGTGCCAATAGGCGGGCAGCGCGATGAACAGCAGCGCCGCCGCGGCCGATGCGATGCCCACCCGGGCATAGCTTTTGGCCGGCCGCTGCAAGCGCGTTTCGACATGCTGGACCGCTGCGGCGAGCAGCACGAGTGCGAGCGCCATCGCGGGCAGGAACAGGCCGATTTCGTGATGGACGAACTGGATCGCGAACAACAGGATGGCGCAGGCCCAGATCGCGATGCGCAGCCGGACGATCGCCTTGCGGCGCGGGTCGCTCATCCGCGCGCCTGCATCCGCGCCAGATAACGCGCGAGGACGTCGATCTCCAGATTGACCGGACGCCCCACCGCGACTTCGTTCAGCGTCGTCATCTCCTGCGTGTGCGGGATGATGTTCAGCGTGAAATGCGCGGTACCGTCCGGCTGATCGCTGACGTCGTTCACGGTCAGCGATATGCCGTCGAGCGTGATCGATCCCTTGGGCGCAATATGCGGCGCGAGCGATGCAGGTGCCTCGACGGTCAATTTGACGCTGTCGCCGACGGGATCGACCGCGACGATCCGGCCGACCGCATCGACATGTCCCGTCACGATATGTCCGCCCAGTTCGTCGCCGACGCGCAGCGCGCGCTCCAGGTTCAGGCGGCGCCCCGCGTCCCACATGCCCGGCGCGGTGCGCGCGAGCGTTTCGCCGCTTGCGTCGATCGCGAACCAGCCGCCGGGACCGTTGCTGCCGTCATCGACGCCCTTATCGACGACGGTCAGGCACGCGCCCGAACAGGCAATCGAGGCGCCCAGGTCGATCGTGTCGACGTCATAGCCGGTGCCGATGACGAGGCGCGTGTCGCCGCGATCCTCGCGGCTGCGGATGGTGCCGATGTCGGTGATGATGCCGGTAAACATGGGAGCGGTCATTCCTTCCTGATGCGCTCGTAGACGTCGATCCGGTCGCTGCCAAGCATCCGGCTGTCGGCCGGGCGCCAGCGCCCGTGCGCGCCCGCCAGATCGCCGAGGCCGATGTCGCCAAGCGCGCGGCGGCCGGCGCCGATCAGGATCGGCGCGCGATAGAGAAGCAGCCGGTCGACGCGGTCGGCGGCAAGAAAGGCGGCCGCGGCCCCGGCGCCGCCCTCGACGAGCAGCGAATCGATCGGCAGCGCATCCACAGCGTCCGGCGCCGCGAGCGCGGTCCAGCCGTCGGGGGCATCGCCGTGCGTCAGGAGCAGGCGCTGCGGGCTCCGCGACGCAAGTCCGGGCAGGCGGACGTCGAGTGTCGGCGCGTCGGCCGCGAAGGTACCGCGCCCGACCAGGATCGCGCCATGCCGCGCGCGTTCGAGATGCGCGTGCGCGCGGGCAGGGGCGCCGGTGATCCAGCGGCTCGACCCGTCGGCCATCGCGATGCAGCCGTCGAGCGAGGTCGCGAGTTTCAGCGTGACGAACGGCTGGCCGCGCGTCGCGCGTGACCACCAGGGGGCCATCGCCGCCTGCGCTTCGCCGGAAAGCAGGCCGGTCTCGACCGCTATTCCGGC
This sequence comes from Sphingopyxis terrae subsp. terrae NBRC 15098, assembly GCF_001598815.1. Lineage (GTDB taxonomy): Bacteria > Pseudomonadota > Alphaproteobacteria > Sphingomonadales > Sphingomonadaceae > Sphingopyxis > Sphingopyxis terrae. The sequence goes on from NZ_BCZQ01000026.1 coordinate 7,751, forward strand.
CGCGCGCAGCCGGGCGATGCCCTGTCCGTCGGTGCGCGGATCGGGATCCTGCGCGGCGACAACGACGCGTGCGACGCCCGCGGCGATCAGCAAGTCGGCGCAGCACGGGCCGCGGGCGCTCGCATGGGCGCAGGGTTCCAGACTGACATAGGCGGTTGCGCCGTGCGCGGCGTCGCCCGCCGCCGCCAGTGCCATCGCTTCGGCGTGCGGCCGGCCGCCCGCCTGCGTCCAGCCGCGCGCGACTACGCGGCCGTCCTTGACGATCAGGCAGCCGACATTGGGGTTGGGGACGGCCTGGGGGCGACCGCGCTGCGACAGCGCGATCGCCGCGGCCATCCAGTCGGCGTCGGCGCGCACCGGGGTCAGGGCTGGGCCGCGGGCGCCGCCGCGCCGCGCGCCGCACGCTCGGCGAGCGTCGAGCGCTTTGGCGGCTCGGGTTTCTTTTCGATGGCGTCGGCTTCCTTGCCCAGCGTCTCGCGCGTCACCTTCTCGGCTTCGCTGGCGTCATACTCGACCCCCATCATGTCCGCGAGCCGCTGGAATTCGGCGCGGCGCTTGGCGTTGGCGCGCGTCGTTTCCTTGGCGCGCGCCACCCAGTCGGCGCGTATCTCCGCTTCGCTGCGGTCGGCCTTCCAGTTTTCGAAATAGATGATCTGCGGCTTGGGTCTTTCATAGGGCACAAGATATTTGGAAAAGCCGTAGAAGATCAGCAGCGGCAGCACGATCGCGAGGCCCCACACCGTCCAGCGGTGCGGGCGCGGTTCGCGGATATAGGCCCAGAAATCCGACAGGCCGCCGCCGACATCCCAATTTTTGAGCATAGACATGGCGCCAATCTAGGCGATGTCGCGCCCATTTGCGAGGGGGTGCGCGCGCGGAAGGGATTGCATGCTTTGCATGCTATCGATGCCAATGATTGCAATTTTTGCAATGCCGGATGCTCATTTCGCAGTTGCACAATCAATTGTGCAGTGCAATATCACACTTGCCTTTTAGGCATCCTCTCCCAAAAACTTTCAAGGGTCGCCCTCGGGCGGCCCTTTTTTTCGACCTTTTTGGTGGAGAAACGCGAATCGGCGGCGTTTGGCGCGAATCGCCTACCTTAATCCTGAATGGGCAAGCGGGTTTCGAATCGCCGGACTTCGGCGATAAAGCTGCCCGGAAGCGCGGTCGGCTTGCCCGTGTCTAGGTCGAGATGCGCGTAGCTGATCTCGATATCGGTCAGCCGTTCGGCGCCGCGGAATATCGCACAATGCAGCGTGAAACTCGTCCGCCCGAAGTGGCTGACGCGCGCCGCGATGGTGATCAACTCGTCGAGCCGCGCCGGTGCGTGATAGTCGATTTCGCTATGCACTTCGCGGATATCTGTACCATATTGGTGAAAATAGGGCCCCGGCTGTCCTTCGCCCAGCGCGCGAAAATATTCGGTCACCCCGATGTCGGCGTAAATCAGATAATTGCCGCTGAAGACGATATTCTGGCCGTCGATCTCGTTGAAGCGGACGCGCACATCCTGCTGGACGCGAAAATCGTCGCGCGGGACAGCCCAGTTGGCCTGATCCATGCCGCGCTCCTCAGGCCGCGAGCGCGGCGACGCCGCGATCGATCGGCGCGCAGGCGGCGGCCAGCCATTCGCGGTCGGCCGCGACCATCCCGGGCGACAGCTTCTCTACCACCTCGGCATGATAGGCGTCGAGCCAGTCGGCTTCGGCGGGCGACAGCATCGCCCCGACGATCAGGTTGCGCGCGATCGGCGCGAAGGTGATCGTTTCAAAGCCCAGCATATCCTCCTCGGCCCCCTCGATCCGGACGGGTTCGACCACCACCAGATTCTCGATGCGGATGCCGAAATGGCCGGCCTTGTAATAGCCGGGCTCGTTCGACAGGATCATGCCCGCATGCAGCGGCTCCTCGGTCCCCGCCTGTCCGCCGGCGGGCTTGGCGATGCGCTGCGGCCCTTCGTGAACCGCCAGATAGGCGCCGACGCCGTGGCCGGTGCCATGCGCATAATCTACCCCGTCGGCCCACAGATATTGCCGCGCCAGAATGTCGAGCTGGCTGCCGCGCGTGCCCTTGGGAAAGCGCGCGGTTGCGAGCGCGATATGCCCTTTCAGCACCTGCGTGAAGCGGCGGCGCATTTCGGCGCTGGGTTCGCCGATCGCGATGGTGCGCGTGATGTCGGTCGTGCCGTCGGCATATTGCCCGCCCGAATCGACGAGATAGAGCGTGCCCGTCTCGATCGCGCGATTGGTCGTTTCATCGACCTTGTAATGCGGCAGTGCGCCGTTAGGACCGGCGGCCGAGATGGTATCGAAGGACAGATCCTTCAAAACGCCGCTTTCGTCGCGAAAGGCGCGCAATTTCGCCGCCGCGCCGAGTTCGTCGAGCCCGCCCTGCGGCGCGACCTCTTCCATCCATTTGAGGAAGCGCGCGACCGCGACGCCGTCGCGGACATGCGCGGCGCGGGTCCCGGCAAGCTCGGCGCTGTTCTTGATCGCCTTGGGCAGCACCGCCGGGTCGCGGTGGCGCGCGATCTTTGCGCCCGCACCTTCGAGCGCGGTAAAGATCGCCGCGACCGCGCGGTCGGGATCGACCGCGACACGCTTGCCCGCCAGCGCCGCGAGCGCAGGCTCGAAGGCGGTGCGGTCGTGGATGCGCACGCTGTTGCCGAGATGCGCGCGCACTGCGTCGGTGATCTTTTCGGGCGCAACGAACAGGTCGGCGGTGGCGTCGTCATGGAGCAGAGCAAAGGCAAGCCCGACGGGCGTGTGGCTGACGTCTTCACCGCGGATGTTGAAGGTCCAGGCGATCGAATCGAGCGCGGTCATCACCGTGGTGTCGAGCCCCTGCGCCTTCAGCCAGTCGGCGATCACGCCGCGCTTGTCGGCCGCTGACTGCCCCGCCTGCTCGGTATCATAGACCGCGATCGGCGCGGCGCTCGGCGCGGGCTGGTCGTCCCACACCGCGTCGATGGGGTTGGTGTCGACCGCAATCAGGCTGGCGCCCTTCGCGGTCAGCGCCGCCGCCAGGCCGCGCGCCCAGTCGATGCCGTGCAACCACGGATCATAGCCGATCTTCTGCCCGGCGCTGACATTGGCGCCCAGCCATTCGGCGACGCTAGACTGCGGCACTCCGACATAATCGTAAAGCGATCCGTCGACCTGGTCGCGCACCTGCACCGTATAGCGGCCGTCGACGAACACCGCCGCCTTCGCCGGCAGCACCGCGGCGGTTCCGGCCGATCCGCCGAAGCCGGTCAGCCACGCCATGCGCTGCGCATAGGCGCCGACATATTCGCTCATATGCTCGTCGCTGATCGGCACGACAAAGCCGTCGAGGCCGCGGCGCGCGAGTTCGGCGCGCAGGCGGGCGAGGCGATCTGCATGGTCGGGGGTGGACATGCGCTGTTCCTTGTTCCTACATCGCAGCCAATTCCTGCCCGATCGGGGCGATGCTGCGGGGGTTTTCTTGATGCGCGCTATTTGGATGTTTCTGGCCGCAATTACCACCCCGCTTGTCGCGTCCGGCAGCGCGTTCGCCGAAGAGAAAGAGACGATATTGACCACCAGCCCCGCCGCTCCGGTCGCCGACAAGCGGCCGCACCAAGTCACGCTGCACGGCAAGACGCTGTCCGATCCCTATTTCTGGCTCCGCGACCAGAGCTATCCGGTGATCGATGACGCGGACATCCTCGATTATGTGAAGGCCGAAAACGCCTATTTCGATGCCGCGATGAAACCGCACGCCCAGCTGGTCGAGACGTTGTTTCAGGAGATGAAGGGGCGGATCAAGGAAGCCGATTCGTCGGTGCCCCAGAAGGACGGCGACTGGCTCTATTGGGTCGAATATGAAGAGGGCGCCGAATATAAGAAATGGTATCGCAAGCCCGCGTCCGGCATGGGCGAGACCCAGCTGATCCTCGACGAGGTCGCGATGGCGGAGGGCAAGGAATATTTCCGCCTCGCCGAACTGTCGATCAGCCCCGACGGCAGGCTGATGGCCTATTCGTTCGACGACAATGGCTCCGAACGCTTCGAGGCGCGCGTGCGCAATCTGGAAACGGGCGAACAACTGCCCGACGTTATCCCCGGAACGCTGTCCTCGCTCGTCTGGACGTCGGGGAATGACGCGATCCTCTATGGCCTCGCGAACGAGAATTGGCGCACCGACAATGTCCGGCTGCACAAGCTCGGCACCCCCGTCGCCGACGACAAGCTGCTCTACAAGGAGCCCGACATCGGCTTCGGGGTCGGGATCGGCAAGACCGCCGCCGACAATTATATCGTGATCGCGACGGGCGATAACGAGACGAGCGAGGTCTATCTTCTCCCCGCCGATAACCCGGAAGCGCCGATGCAGCTCGTCTCGGCGCGCCAGAAGGGCCGCGAGTACAGCGTCGATGAGCGCGACGGCACGCTCTATATCCACACCAATGACGAGCATCCCAACTTCCGCATCGCCACCGCGAGCGTGAAGGATCCGGGCAAGTGGACCACGCTGATCCCCGGATCGGACCATAGTTACATCACCGGTCTGTCGATATTCCGCGACTATTTCGTCATCGAAGCGCGCGAGGACGGGCTCGATCAGGTCGATGTCCGCCGCTATGACGCGCCGCTGACCCCCGGCCGGATCAAATTTCCCGAGGCGACTTATGTGGCGGGCCTCGGCGACAATCCCGAATATCATCAGGACAAGCTGCGGCTCGATTATGAATCGATGGTCACGCCCGACACCGTCTATGATTATGATCTGGCGAGCGGAACGCTCGAAACGCTGAAGGTGCAGGAAATCCCTTCGGGTTACGATGCCACGCAATATGTAACCGAAAGGGTTAATCTTCCGAGCCGCGACGGCAAGACACTGATCCCCGCCTCGCTCGTCTACAAAAAGGGCACCAAGCTCGACGGCAGCGCGCCGATGCATCTCTATGCCTATGGGTCTTACGGCTATCGCGTCCCGCCGGGCTTTTCGACGACGCGGCTCAGCCTCGTCGATCGCGGCATGATCTATGCGATCGCGCATGTCCGCGGCGGCGACGATCTGGGCCGCGGCTGGTATCTCGCAGGCAAGACGACCGAGCGTAAAAACACGTTCAACGACTTCATCGACGTCGCGCGCGGGTTGATCGCGAAGAAATACACCAGCGCTGGCAAGATTTCGGTCGAGGGCCGCTCGGCGGGCGGGCAGGTGATGGGCGTGATCTATAACGAGGCGCCCGAGCTGTGGGGCGCGGTGCTTGCGGGCGTCCCCTTCGTCGATGTGATCAACACGATGGTCGACGAAACGCTGCCGCTGACCCCCGGCGAATGGCCCGAATGGGGCAACCCGATCACCGACAAGGCCGCGTTCGACTATATGCTGAGCTACAGCCCCTACGACAATGTCACCGCAAAGGCCTATCCGCCGATGCTGGTGTCGGCGGGGCTCAATGACCCGCGCGTGACCTATTGGGAACCCGCCAAATGGGTCGCCAAGCTCCGCGCGACGCGGACGAACGACGCGACGCTGCTGCTGCGCACCAACATGGGCGCGGGCCACGGCGGCAAATCGGGCCGCTGGGGCGCGCTCCACGAAGATGCCGAGGAATATGCCTTCGTGCTGACGCAGTTGGGGGTGGAGAAGTAGGAACCCCTATTCGTCATCCCCGCGAAGGCGGGGATCCAGCTCGCGCCGTTGAAAGCTGGATCCCCGCCTTCGCGGGGATGACGAATGGTTATGCCAGATAGCCCCGCGCCACCAACTCGCGCTCCAGCGCCGCCGCATCGACGAACCGGTGCCCCGCGATCCCGACCGATTCGGCGCCCGCGATATTGTGCGCGACGTCGTCGATGAAGAGGGCGCCAGCGGGATCGATGCCGAATCGTTCGATGGCGAGGCGATAGATCGCGGGATCGGGCTTCATCAGCTTCTCGGTACCCGAGACGATAATATCGCGGAAGCGGTCGAACACTGGCTGGGTCGGGCGGAAGCCCTCCCAGAATTCATGCCCAAAATTGGTGATAGCGAATAGCGGAACTCCCGCCGCGTCGAGCCGCTCGACCAGTTCGAGGCTGCCGGGCATCGGCCCCGGAATCGTCTCGTTGAAGCGCGCCGCATAGGCGTCGATCAGCGTCGCATGCGCCGGATATTCGGCCTTCAGCTCGGGCAGCATTTCGGCGAGCGGCCGCCCCGCGTCGTGCTGGAAATGCCACTGCGGCGTGACGACGTTGGTCACGAACCATTCGAGCTCGCCCGCATCGTCGATCAGCTTGGCGAACAGATAGCGCAGGTCCCAGTCGAACAGGACGCGGCCGACATCGAAAATGACGCTCTGGCGAATCATGGCTGCTCCGGACACGCGAAAGCGCCGCCGGAAGCATCCGACGGCGTTACGCTTACTCGCAAATGCGCGGGGACACGCGGTCCCGGCAAGGCGTTTAGCCTTGGCGCGCCTTGAAGCGGCGGTTGGTCTTGTTGATCACATAGGTGCGGCCACGACGACGGATAACGCGGTTATCCCGGTGGCGGTCCTTCAGCGACTTCAGGCTGTTGCGAATCTTCATTGGTCTGTTCCGTAAATCTTGGCGTTGTTACGCGAAGCGGCGCAACTATGGGGAAGCGGGTGAAAAGTCAACCGGGTCCCACCCTTATTTCGTCATTCCGGACTTGATCCGGAATCCATTGCCGCGCCGAAGTCGTGGACCCCGGATCAAGTCTGTCCTGAGCTTGTCGAAGGGTACGGGGTGACGACAGTTTTATCCCGCGAGCGCCTTCTGCCGTCGCCGTTGCACCGACGAGCCATAGCCCATTGCCTCGCGATATTTGACCACGGTGCGCCGCGCGATGTCGTGGCCTTCGGCCGACAGCTTCTGCGCGATCGTCTCGTCGGACAGGATCGCCTTGGGATCCTCGGCCTCGATCATCGCCTTGATCCGGCTCTTCACCGCCTCGGCCGACACCGCGCCGTCGCCCTCGGTCGCCGAAATCCCCGACGAGAAGAAATATTTGAGTTCGAACAGGCCGCGTGCGCACGACAGATATTTGTTGCTGGTGACGCGGCTGACGGTCGATTCGTGCATCCCGATCGCCTCGGCCACCTGGCGCAGCGTCAGCGGGCGCATATGCGCGACGCCGTGGAGGAAAAAGCCCTCTTGCTGCTTCACAATCTCGCTCGCGACCTTGACGATCGTGCGCTGGCGCTGGTCGAGCGCGCGCACCAGCCAGTTGGCGCCCGCGAGCTGTTCGGACAGCCACGCCTTGCTCTTGGCCGCGGCATCCTTTGCCAGTTCGGTGTAATAGCGGCGATTGACGAGCAACCGCGGAAGCGTGCCGCTGTTCACCTCGACCGCCCAGCCCTTCGCGGTCTGGCGGACATAAAGGTCGGGCACCACCGCCTGCGTCGCGGTGCCGCCGAAGCGCAGGCCGGGCTTGGGGTCATAGCCGCGCAGTTCGCGGATCATGTCGGCCAGATCCTCGTCATCGACGCCGCAGATGCGCTTGAGCTGCGGGAAAGCGCCCTTCGCCACTAGGTCGAGATGCGCGATCATCGTCGCCATCGCGGGATCGTAGCGGTCGGCCTCGCGCGCCTGGATCGCGATACATTCGGCGAGGTCGCGGCCGCCGACGCCTGAAGGGTCGAAGCTCTGGACGCCCGCGAGCACGGCCTCGACCAGCGCGAGCGGCACGCCGAGCCGCTGCGCCAGCTCGGCGAGATCGGCGCGCAGATAGCCCGCCTCGTCGATCAGCGCGACGATCTGTTCGGCGACCATCGCCTCGATGCCCGAGAATCGCTCGCCGACCTGGGCGAGCAGATGGTCGTAAAGCGTGCCGTCGTCGCCCGCGAAGCTGTCGAAATCGATGCCCTCGCCGTCGCCCGACAGCCCCACCGAATCGCTCGCGCTGTCGTGGTGGAACCGTTCCTCGGCAAAATCGACGTCGAGATCGTCGGCGGTACCCGCTTCGGACGACAGCGCCAGGTCGGTGTCGGCGGGCGGGCCGTCGGACGGCGGCGCTTCGTCGCCCCCCTCGTCATCGCCGGGTTCGCGGTCGCCCGGCGTCGCATCGAGCAGCGGATTGCCTTCGAGCGCCTCGGCCAGATAGGCTTCGAGTTCGAGGTTCGACAGCGCGAGCAGCTTGATCGCCTGCTGCAGCTGCGGCGTCATCACCAGCGATTGCGACTGGCGTAAATCGAGGCGTGGACCCAACGCCATCGGCGACTACCGCATCAAAGCGAAAAGCCCTCGCCAAGATACAGGCGGCGGACCTCTGGGTCGGCCACCAGCTCGGCGGGCGATCCGGCAAGCAGCACCTTGCCGTCGTAGATGATGCAGGCGCGGTCGACGAGGTCCAGCGTCTCGCGCACATTATGGTCGGTGATCAGCACGCCGATGCCGCGTGTCTTGAGGTCGGCGACAAGGTCGCGGATATCGCTGATCGAAATGGGGTCGATGCCGGCGAAGGGTTCGTCGAGCAGCATGATCGACGGGTTCGCCGCGAGCGCGCGCGCGATTTCGGCGCGTCGCCGCTCGCCGCCCGACAGCGCCATCGCCGCCGCGCTGCGCAGCCGGGTCAGGCCGAATTCGTCGAGCAGCTCGTCGAGCCGCTGCTGGCGCGCGATCTTGTCGGGTTCGGCGAGTTCGAGCACCGCGGCGATATTCTGTTCGACCGTCATCCCGCGAAAGATCGAGGTTTCCTGCGGCAGATAGCCAAGGCCCAGGATCGCGCGGCGATACATGGGCAGCGCGGTGATGTCGGCGCCGTCGAGCATGATGCGTCCGGCGTCGGGCTTGACCAGCCCCATGATCGAATAGAAGCAGGTCGTCTTGCCCGCGCCATTGGGGCCGAGCAGGCCGACGACCTCGCCCTTGGCGACCGACAGCGACACGTCCGACAGGACGGTGCGCTTGTCATAGCTTTTGGCGATCGAAATAACCGCCAGCCCGTTGCCCGCCGCCGCGTCCTGCTGGACGTGCGCGGTATGCTCGGCGACGCCGTGATCGGTGTCGGAAAGCGTGCCGGCGGTGGATTGATCGGTCATAGGATCTTCGGTTCCGTTCTGGGTTCCTGTCGCTGCCCCCATGCGCGCGTTACCCCAGCGACGCGGCGGAGGTCAATCTGGCAAGATTTTTGCAGGGATAAATGGAGAAGCCATCAGGGCGATAAAAAGGTCGGGTGCTAAAAGGAGCGTGTGCACCCGCGAAGGCGGGTGCCCATCTCCGACCGGTTCAAACTGGCACTGGCGGGAGATGGATCCCCGCCTTCGCGGGGACACGCGCCATAATCAATGCGCCGCCTGCGGCCCGCGCACGACGCCCGACGCCGCAAGCTGATCGTCGATCGCCGCCATCAGCCGCGCAAGCGCCGCCTCATCCTTCGCCTCGGCGCGGGCGACGAGAACGTCCTGCGTGTTCGATGCGCGCAGCAGCCACCAGCCGTCGTCGGTCAGCACGCGCGCGCCGTCGGTGCGGTCGACCGTTGCGCCCGCCGCGGTCAGCCGCGCCAGAACCTCGTCCACAATGGCGAATTTGCGCACCTCGTCGACCTGGAAGCGCAGTTCGGGGGTGTTGACCATCGCGGGCATTTCGCCGCGCAATTGGGTGACGCTCTTGCCGAGCTTCGTCGCCGCCTCGATCAGCCGGACCGCCGCGTAGGGCGCGTCGTCATAGCCGTAATAATGGTCGGCGAAGAAGATATGCCCGCTCATCTCGCCGGCCAGCGGGCTGCCGGTTTCCTTCATCTTTGCCTTGATCAGGCTGTGTCCGGTCTTCCACATCAGCGGCTTGCCGCCGAGTTCGGCGACCCGGTCGAACAGCGCCTGACTGGCCTTCACATCGGCGATCACCGTCGCCCCCGGCCGTTCCTTCAGCACTGCGGCGGCATAGATCTGCAGCAGCTGGTCGCCCCAGATCACCCGGCCTTCGCCGTCGATCGCGCCGATGCGGTCGCCATCTCCGTCGAATGCGACGCCGAAGTCGAGCTTCTTCGCGGCGACGAGCGCCTTCAGGTCGGCGAGGTTCTTTTCCTCGGTGGGATCGGGATGGTGGTTCGGAAAATGGCCGTCGATATCGGTGTAGAGGAGATGATGTTCGCCGGGCAGGCGCGCGGTGAGCTTTTCGATCACCGTGCCCGCGGCGCCGTTGCCCGCATCCCAGCCGATGCGGAAGGCGCCGCCGGCGAACCCTTGGACCAGCCGGTCGACATAGGCATCGACGATATCGATGCTCTGCGCCGTGCCTTCTCCTCCCGGGTTGACGGCTTCCCAGTCGCCCGCGGCGGCCATTTCGCCGATCCGCTGGATATCGGCGCCGAAGAAGGGGCGGCCCTGAAACACCATCTTGAAGCCATTATAGTCGGGGGGGTTGTGGCTGCCGGTTATCTGTATGCCGCCGTCCACATCTTCGGTTGATGCGGCATAATAGAGCATCGGCGTCGGCCCCAGCCCGACATTGAGCGCGTCGATGCCCGCGGCATTGATCCCGGCGATCAGCGCGTCGGCGAGCATCGGCGACGACAGCCGCCCGTCGTAACCGACCGCCACCCGCTTGCCGCCGGCACGTGCGATCAGCGTCGCGAAGCTGCGCCCGATGGCATGGGCGTCCGCATCGGACAGCGTGTCGCCAACCACCCCGCGAATGTCATATTCGCGCAGCATGGTCGGGTGGAATCGATGGGTCATGGATGCCTCTCGGGAGGATGGAGGGTCAGGCGACGGCGAACAGGTCGCCGTCGGGGTGGAGCCGTTCGCGCTGCGGCAGGTTGAGCCCCGCCATCGCCTCGCGCAATTCCTGCCGCGCGACGACATGGCCGATCCCCATGCCGCCGAGATGCGCCTTGTCGAGCAGGGTGAGGCCGGCCGGGAACAACTCGCGATAGATCACGCGCTCGCCCAGCCCCGGAATGACGCGAAAGCCGACGCGCCGCGACAATTGGTTCAGCGCTTCGCCAACGCGGCGCATATTGTGCGCGTCGACATGCTGCAGACGGTTGCGCAGGATGATCCAGTCGATCGTCCGCCCGTCGCTTTTCGCCCGCGCCTTGCGCGTGTCCCAGATCAGTTCGGAATAGAAGCTGGGGCGGGTGACCTGAAAACTCTCGGGGTCGACCTGACCGATGAGGTCGAAATCGATGAAGCTGTCGTTGATCGGGGTGACGAGCGTATCGGCGGTGGTGGCAAGGTGGCGGGCGAACACATCGTCGCGGCCGGGCGTGTCGGCGACGAAATAATCGACCCCGTCGGCCAGCCGCGCAACCTGTTCGTCGAGTTCCTCGACGGTCGAGCCTTCGAACACCTCGAACTGTGGCATCGGCAGGTCGATCCCGCGGCGCTTGGCGGTGTTGGTGCGGTTTTCGAGATAGCGGTGAAAGGTGCGCTGGCGCGGGTCGAGGTCGATCCCCGCGACGCGCCAGCCCTGGCTCGCCAGCGCGACCGCGAAATGCACCGCGCAGGTCGATTTGCCCGTGCCGCCCTTTTCATTGGCGAAGATGATCCGGTGCGGTGGGGCTTTCGTCATGACCGTTGCGATTTTCCTGTTGGCGCGGCATGGCGGCCGCATGAAGGGCGTATTGGCGCCGCCAATATCGGAGGCAGGGCAAGCGTGCAAATCATCCGTGACATCGCCACGCTCCACCGCGCGGTCGCGGCGCTGAAGCAGGGCGGCAAGAGCGTCGCGCTGGTGCCGACGATGGGCGCGCTGCACGCCGGGCATCTGTCGCTCGTCCGCATGGGCCGCCGCGTTGCCGACCATGTCGTGGTGTCGATCTTCGTCAACCCGACCCAGTTCGGGCCGAACGAGGATTATGCCGCCTATCCGCGCGACGAGGCGCGCGACGCCGCGCTGCTGGTCGAGGAAGGCGTGGCGCTGCTCTGGGCGCCCGATGTCGCGACCATGTATCCGGGCGGCCATGCCACGCATATCGAGGTGGCCGAACTCGGCGCCGACTATTGCGGCGCGGCGCGGCCGGGGCATTTCGACGGCGTCGCAACCGTCGTCGCCAAATTGTTCAACCAGGTGCGCCCCGACGTCGCCATCTTCGGCGAAAAGGATTGGCAGCAGCTGGCGATCATCCGCCGCATGGCGCGCGATCTCGATTTCGCGCTCGATATATTGGGCGCGCCGATCGCGCGCGATGGCGACGGGCTCGCGCTGTCGTCGCGCAACGCCTATCTGTCGCCCGAACAGCGCGCCGCCGCGGCGGCCCTTCCGGACGCGCTCAAGGCCGCCGTGGCGGCAATCGCGGGCGGCGCCGATGTCGCCGAAACGCTCGCCGATGCCGAGGCGGCAATCATCGCGGGCGGGTTCGACAGCGTCGATTATGTCGCGCTCGCCGACGCCGACAGCCTCGAAAGATTGACGATATTCCGCGCGCCGGCACGTCTTCTGGCGGCGGCGCGGATGGGGAAAACGCGCCTGATCGACAATTATGCGGTCGATTGATCAAGCGAAAAATTGGCGGATTTCTGTCGTTTGCGCCGCTTATCCCCAAAAAAATCACCGCGCCGTTAACGCTTTGTTGACCATAAGCCGCAAGGTTTGACCCCGAAGTCTCCATGTGGGGTGGAGACGACAGGGGGTTATCATGGCTAACAGTCTGAAGTCTGCCCAGTATCTGATCGAAAGCCGGCTGCTCGATGCGGCGCGCGGTGATGCCAGTGCCTATTTCGACCTTGGCGTGGCCTTCTCGACCGGCACCGGCGGTGTCGAAGTCGATCTGATCCAGGCGCATAAATGGTTCAATCTTTCGGCGCTCGGCGGCAATATCGAAGGCCAGCAGTGCCGCGCCGACGTTTCGGCCGAAATGAGCCGCGACGAGATCGCCGAGGCGCAGCGCCAAGCGCGCGCATGGCTCGACGAAACCGCCCGCCGCCCGGCCGCCCGTCGCTACGCCGCCTGATTCCTCAGCCGCTCCGTCGGAACGGCATCTGTCCTTCCAGCCATTGCATTTCGGATTCCTCGGCCGCCCGTTCGCGTTCCAGAAAGTCCGCGACCGCGCGGCGGAATCCCGGATCGGCGATGAAATGCGCCGACCAGGTCGCAACGGGGGCATAGCCGCGGGCCAGCTTGTGCCCGCCCTGTGCGCCGGCCTCGACTCGCGCGAGACCGCGCGCGATCGCAAGGTCGATGGCGCGATAATAGCATAGCTCGAAATGCAGATAGGGAATGTCGATCAGGCATCCCCAATAGCGGCCATAAAGCGTGTCGGCGCCGATCAGGTGCATCGCGCCCGCCACCGGCCGCCCGTCCTGCCACGCGATGCTCAGCAACACCTTGTCGGCCATGCGCGCACCGATCATGTCGAATGCCGCGCGGGTCAGATAGGGATGTCCCCATTTGCGTGCGCCGGTGTCTTGATAAAAGGCCCACATCGCGTCCCAATGTTCGGGGCGGATCGCGTCGCCGCTGACATCCTCGATTCGCAGACCCTGGACCGCACGCGCGCGTTCCTTGCGAAGCTGCTTGCGCTTTGCCGAGGTCAGCGTGGCGAGGAAATCGTCGAAATCGCGATAGCCGCGATTGGCGAAATGGAATTGGATGTCGCGGCGGAGCAGCCAGCCCGCCGCCTCGAACAGCGGCATCTGTTCGGGCGCAACAAAGGTCGCATGCGCCGACGACAGGTCGTTCTGCCGGACCACCGCCTCGGCCGCGCGCAGCAGCAGCGTCGCATCGTCGATCTCGGCCGCGAGCAGCCGCGGTCCGGGTACCGGGGTAAAGGGCACCGCGATCTGAAGCTTGGGATAATAGGCGCCCCCGGCGCGCTCCCACGCGTCGGCCCATATATGGTCGAAGACATATTCGCCCTGACTGTGCGTCTTCAGATAGGCGGGCGCCGCGGCGACGAGCTGGCCCGCGCCATCCTCGACCAGCAAGGGCGCGGGCTGCCATCCGGTTCCCGGCCCGACGCTCCCCGATTCTTCGAGCAGCGCCAGAAAGGCATGGCCGACGAAGGGATTGCCGCCGCCTGCCAGCGCGTCCCACGCCGCCGCCTCGACCGCGGCGACGCCGGTGCCGAGCGACAGGGTGCGGGCGGGCGGGTCTGCCTCGGCCACGATGGGCTTACGCGGGCTTCACCGCGACGATCGCGTCGACTTCGACCGCCGCGCCGAGCGGCAGCACCGACACGCCGACGGCGCTGCGCGCGTGGCGACCCGCTTCGCCGAACAGCGATTCCATCAGCTCGGAAGCGCCGTTCGCGACCTTGGGCTGCTGCGTGAAGGCGGGATCGCTGTTCACGAACACGCCCAGCTTGACGATCTTTTCGACCCGCGACCAATCGCCGTCCAGCGCCTTGCCGATCTGGGCGACGAGCATCAGGGCACAGCGCCGCGCGGCGTCATAGCCGCTTGCCTCGTCGGTGTCGGCGCCCAGCCGTCCGGTCACGACCTGCCCGTCGCGGAAGGGAAGCTGGCCGCTGATATGCAGCAGCCCGCCGGCCTCGACGACGGGGACATAGGCGGCAACCGGCGCGGCGGGTTTGGGAAGCTCGAGGCCGAGGTCGGCGAGCTTGGCGGCAATATCCATGGTGATTCCTTCTGTCTCGATTGGGGGATTATACGGCCTGCGGCGCCGGGGCCGGAGCCTTTTCGGCAAGCCGCGCCAAAATCCAGTCCTGCGCCGCTGCCCAGTCGTCTATGCGGGCATGGGCATGGCGCGCGGCGGGTATCTTGTCCGCGATCGCGGGCTCGCCGACCATGTGCAGGCGCCACACGTCGGGCGCCTCGATCGCGACCGAATGATGATGGTTCGCAAGGTCGTCGATGAACACCGCGACCGGCGGCCGGCGCTCCTCGATCAGCGCGCGCACCGGCTCGCCCTTGCCGCCGCGGCTGCCGATCACCGGTGCGTCGAAGCCAAGGGCCGCAAGCTGCGCCATGCGCGCCGCCTGATGGTCAGGGCCGACATTGGTCAGCACGACGATGTCGGCGTGGCGCGCGATTTCGGCCATCGCGGAAAGCGCGCCGGGAATCGGATATTGGCGCGGCATTTCGGTGCGGAAAAAGCCGTCGAGCAGCGGCCAGACCTCGGCCGCTTCCAGCGGCGTGCCGCATTCCTTGCGCTTCAGCGCGCCGGCGAAACTCGTGTCCTCCATCCGAAAGATCACGCCATGTTCCTCGTCGACCCACTGCGCAAAGGGGACGACCATGTGCATCAGCACCTCGTCGCAATCGGTGATGACGAGCGGGCGGGTCATGGCGTCGGTCCTTCCAGTCCTTCGAGGCGGCGCGCGGCAGCGGCCAAGGCTTCGGCGTCTATATCGAGTGCTTCTGCGCAGGCGACAAGGTCGGGTTCGTGCGCGGCAAGAAAGCCGAGGATCGCCGCCAGCGTCGCGCGATCGCCGAGCGAGGCGCGCAGACCTTCGGGCGACAGGCCGGTCATGCCGAGCAGCCGTTCGGCCCGCGGCTCGTCGGCCAGAATCCAGCCGAGCGCGTGCAGCGCCAGCGCCGCGTCGCCGTCATTCACGCCGAAAATCCTTCCCTGCGAAGCAATTGTGTCGCGCCGCCGATTCGCCTAAACCGGCCGCGGACGCAAGCGGGGAAAGCTTCAACATCATGGGAAAGACCGTTCTGGTCGTCGAGGATAACGAGCTTAATCTGCGCCTGTTCTGCGACCTGCTCAACGCCCATGGCTATAGCGCGCATCCGGTGCGCGACGGACGCGATGCGCTCGCCAAGGCGCGCGAAATCGCGCCCGACCTCATTATCATGGACATCCAGCTGCCGCACGTCAGCGGGCTCGAATTGATCGGCCAGATGAAGGCCGACCTGACGCTGCGCGCAGTGCCGATCATGGCCGTCACCGCCTATGCCGGGAAGGGCGACGAGGAACAGATTCGCGCCGCGGGCGCCGAGGCCTATGTCTCGAAGCCGATTTCGGTCATCAAATTCATCGAAAGCGTCGGCGCTTTCGCCTGACCCTAATTCCGCGGCGCCTGCCGACGGTAGCTCAGCGCTTCGGCAATATGGACGCGGCCGATCGAATCGGCGCTGGCAAGATCGGCGATCGTTCGCGCGACGCGCAGCATGCGGGTATAGCCGCGCGCCGACAGCCGCATCGCCTCGGCCGCCTGCGCCAGCAATTGCCGCCCCGGTTCGTCGGGGGTCGCGACCGCTTCCAGCAACTCGCCGTCGATCTCGGCATTGGTGCGCACCTTGTGTGCGGCATAGCGGGTGGTCTGGACCGCGCGCGCCGCGGCGACGCGCGCCGCGACTTCGGCGCTGCCCTCGGCGGGCGGCGGCAGCGTCAGGTCGGCGGCGCTCACCGCCTCGACCTCGACGTGCAGGTCGATCCGGTCGAGCAGCGGTCCCGACAGCTTGGCCTGATAATCGGCGGCGCAGCGCGGGGCGCGGCTGCAGGCGAGCGCCGGGTCGCCGAGATGGCCGCAGCGGCACGGGTTCATCGCCGCGACAAGCTGCACGCGCGCCGGAAAGGTGACATGGGCATTGGCGCGCGCAACGCTGACCTCGCCGGTTTCGAGCGGCTGGCGCAGGCTGTCGAGCACGCCGCGCTGGAATTCGGGCAGTTCGTCGAGAAACAGCACCCCCAGATGCGCCAGGCTGACTTCGCCCGGGCGCACGCGCAGCCCGCCGCCGACCAGCGCGGGCATCGACGCCGAATGATGCGGCGCGCGGAAGGGTCGCGCACGCACCAGCCGCCCGCTTTCGAGCCCGCCCGCGACCGAGGCGATCATCGACACTTCGAGCGCTTCGGCGGGGGTCAGGTCGGGCAGGATGCCGGGCAGGCACGCCGCCATCAGCGATTTGCCCGCACCCGGCGGCCCGCTCATCAGCAGATTGTGCCCGCCGGCGGCCGCGATTTCGAGTGCGCGCTTGGCGGTTTCCTGCCCCTTGACCTGCGCCAGGTCGGCGGTGCGCCGCGGCGGCTCGACTTCGCCGGGAACGGGCGGGGAAAGCGTCGCGGTGCCGCGAAAATGGTTGAGCAGCGCGAGCAGGTCGGTCGCCGCCAGCACCTCGACATTGCCCGCCCATGCCGCTTCGGGGCCTTGCGCCGCGGGGCAGATCAGCCCGCGCTCGACGCTGCCCGCGTGCAGCGCGGCGAGCAGCACGCCGGGTGAGGCGGCGACCCGTCCGTCGAGTCCCAGCTCGCCGACGACGACATAGGCGCCCAGCGTCTCGGCATCGACGACGCCCATCGCGCCGAGCAGCGCCAGCGCGATCGGCAGATCGTAATGCGACCCTTCCTTGGGCAGATCGGCGGGCGACAGATTGACGGTGATCCGCTTGGGCGGCAGCGCGAGGCCGATCGCCGACAGCGCGGCGCGCACGCGTTCGCGGCTCTCGGCGACCGCCTTGTCGGGCAGGCCGACGACCGCGAAGGCGGGCACGCCCGGTGCGATCTGGCACTGGACCTCGACGCCCCGCGCTTCGAGCCCGAGATAGGCGACGGTAGAAACGATCGCGACCATTTTGCCCCCATAGTGGCGCAGATTGTGCCTGCTTTGTTCTGCGTTCCGTCATAAGCCAAGTGCCGGAAAGGTCGAGTCCTTTCGGCGCCATCCTGGATGCGTCCCCCGCACCTCTTTACAACATACCGACCAGTTGGTATGTAAGCATTCATGACCGCGACTCACTCATCGTCCGACCCGCTTCCGGCCCCTCGCGCACCGCGCGGCAGTGCGCGCGACAAGCTGATCGCCGCCGCGCATCAGGAGGTGCGGCGTCAGGGCTATGCCGCGACCACGGTCGACCAGATCTGCGCCGCCGCGGGCGTGACCAAGGGCGCCTTTTTCCATCATTTCGAATCGAAGGAGGCGCTGGCGGTCGCCGCGGCCGAGGCCTGGACCGAACGCGCGCGGCCAATGTTCGACATGCTGCCGCACACGAAGCTGGAGGACCCGCTCGACCGGCTGCTCGGCCATATCGATTTCCGTTTTTCGCTGCTGCACGGCCCGGTCGACGGCTTCACCTGCTTCGTCGGGACGATGGTGCAGGATGCCTATGCCACCAGCGAGCCGATCCGGCTGGCGTGCGAGGCGAGCATCGCCGCCTATTGCGAAGCGCTCGCCCCCGACATCGAAGCCGCGATGCAGGCCTATGGCGCGCCCGCGGGGATGAGCGCGCTCGATCTCGCGCGGCACATCCAGTCGGTGCTGCAGGGCGGCTTCGTTCTGGCGAAAACGACCAATGACCCGGCGATTGCGCGGGAAAGTGTCGCGCATCTGACGCGTTATGTCCGCATGCTGTTCGGGCGGACCTGACCAATAATCCCCCCAGGAAGAGGAGTGTTCCCCATGCCCAAGATGATTTTCGTCAACCTGCCCGTCGGCGATCTCGCCCGGTCGATGGCCTTTTACGAGGCGCTCGGCTTCACCAACGAACCGCGCTTCACCGACGAAACTGCGGCGGCGATGGTCTGGTCCGACAGTATCTTCGTGATGCTGCTGACGCACGACAAGTGGCAGAGCTTCACCGATCGCCCGATCCCGCCGACCAGCGCCAGCGAGGTGTCGCTCGCGCTCGCGATGGACGACCGCGCGGCGGTCGACGCGATGATCGCCGCCGGCGCGGCGCACGGCGGCACCGCCGACATCAACCCGGTGCAGGATCATGGCTTCATGTACGGCCGCGACCTCCTCGATCCCGACGGCCATGTCTGGGGGCCGTTCTGGATGGACCCCGCCGTCGCGAACGGCGAGGCGGCGGTCCCCGAGGTGTCGCAATGAGTTTCCAGGCGTATCTCGACAATGTCGAGGCCAAGACCGGCAAGTCGGCCGAGGCGCTGCGCGCGCTCGCCGTCGAGCGCGGCCTCGCCGACGCGGGCGGGCTTGCCGCCGGGGTGAAGGCGGGCGCGGTGGTCGACTGGTTGAAGCAGGATTTCGACCTCGGCCATGGCCACGCCATGTCGATCGTCGCGTTCATCAAGGGCAAAAGGGAGTAGGGCCATGGGCGTCAAATCCGATGCGGCGATCGAAATCACCGCTTTCGACTGGGTTCCCGATTTCGCGCAGGGCTTCGTCCGCGACCTGCGTCCGCGCTGGGCGTGCGAGGAAATGGGCGTCGATTATGCCGAGCGGCTGATCAGCGCGGTCAACCGGCCGGCCGATCATTATCGCGACCAGCCGTGGGGGCAGGTGCCGGTGCTGCGCGACGGCAATGTCCGCCTGTTCGAAAGCGGCGCGATCCTGCTCCATCTCGCCGAACAGGACGCCGCGCTGCTGCCGCGCGACCCGCAAGGGCGCGCCACGGTGACGAGCTGGCTCTTCGCCGCCTACAACAGCGTCGAACCGCTGATGTTCGAACTGTCGAACATAGAGATTTTCGCGGCGGGCGAGGAATGGGCGCGGCTGCGCCGTCCCGGCCTGCTCGAATTCATTCGCACCCGGCTCGGCAAGCTTGCGGAGGCGCTGGGCAACCGGCCGTATCTCGCGGGCGACTTCAGCGTCGCCGATATCGCGATGGCGACGGTGCTGCGCGAAGGGATAGAGGCGGGCGTCGTCGCCGAACATCCGCGGCTCGAAACCTATCTCGCGCGCTGCCTCGACCGCCCCGCCTTCGGCCGTGCGCTCGCGGCGCAGCTCGCCGCCTTCACCGAGGAGCCGAGCGCCGCATGACCTGATCCCCCTGGAAAGAAAAATGGAGAGAGACGATGACCTATGTCGAAGGCTTTGTGCTGGCGGTGCCTGCCAATGCGAAGGACGCCTATCGCGAGCATGCCGCCGATGCGGTGGCGCTGTTCAAGGAATTCGGCGTTCGCCGCCATGTCGAATGCTGGGGCGATGACGTCCCCGTCGGCAAGGTCAACGACTTCCGCACCGCGGTGCAGGCAAAGGAAGGCGAGGAGATCGTCTTTTCCTGGTTCGAATATCCCGACCGCGCGGTGCGCGACGCCGCGACCGAAAAGATGATGAGCGATCCGCGTATGCAGGCGATGGGCGCGGCAATGCCCTTCGACGGCCAGCGGATGATCGTTGCGGGCTTCGCCTCGATCGTCGAGGAAGGGCTGGGCGGCCCGATGGGGTATACCGACGGCTTTGTGGTCGCGGTTCCGACCGCCAATCGCGACGCCTATCGCGCGCTCGCCGAAAAGGCCGCGGTCGTTTTTCTCGATCATGGCGCGACGCGCGTCCTCGAATGCTGGGGCGACGATGTACCGGACGGCAAGGTCACCGACTATCGCCGCGCGGCCCACGCCGAAGCGGACGAAAATATCGTGTTCAGCTGGATCGAATGGCCCGACAAGGAAACGCGCGTCGCGGGTTGGGACAAGATCATGGCCGACGACCGTATGCGGCACGACCCGGCCGACCAGTGCTTCGACGGCAAGCGCATGATCTACGGCGGCTTCGCGCCGATCCTCGACGCCTGACCTCAGGGCCCTTCCTTCCCCAGATACGAAACGGAGAATGATGATGACGAACCCCAAGGGCAGCTTCATCTGGTACGAACTGATGACCGGCGATCCCGATGGCGCGGCGCGCTTCTATGGCGCCGTCGTCGGCTGGACGATTGCGGGCGCCGCCGATCCCGCGGCGCCTGGTGGGGTCGATTACCGCATGATCGGGCGCAGCGACGGCGGCAATGCTGGCGGCATGCTGGCGCTCAATGCCGATATGCTCGCGGGCGGCGCGCGGCCGGGCTGGCTCGGCTATCTCTACACGCCCGATGTCGATGCGGCGGTCGCCGCGATCACCGCCGACGGCGGCAGCGTCCATATGCCCGCGACCGACCTGCCCGTCGGCCGCATCGCGATGGTCAGCGATCCGCAGGGCGCGCCCTTCTATGTCATGAACCCGGTGCCGCCGCCGGGCATGGAGGGCATGACGAGCGACGTCTTTTCGGTGACCGAGGCGCAGCATGTCCGCTGGAACGAGCTGTCGACCGACGACCCCGAAGCCGCGATCGCCTTCTACCGCCGCCACTTCGGCTGGGGGCAGGAGGGCGCGATGGATATGGGCGCGATGGGCAGCTACCGCTTCCTGCAGCTTGGCGACATCGGCATCGGCGCGGTCATGCCGCGCATGCCGCAGATGCCGGTGTCCGCCTGGACCTATTATATCGGCGTCGACGACATCGACCGCGCGCTGGCTGCCGTTGCCGCCGAGGGCGGGCAACTGCTCAGCGGCCCGCATGAAATCCCCGGCGGCGAATTTTCCGCAACCGGGCTCGACCCGCAGGGCGCCGCCTTCGGCCTCGTCGGCCCGCGCCGCTGAACCGAAAGAAGGGAGAGAGACGATGGAGAATCAAGGGCCGACCGGCGGACTGACCCCGCATATCGCGATCGCCGACAAGCGCGCGAGCGAGGCGATCGAATTCTACAAACAGGCGTTCGGCGCCGTCGAACAGGTGCGGATGCCGGCCGAGGACGGCGTGCGGCTGATGCATGCGCATCTGCATATCAACGGATCGTCGCTGATGATGCACGACGATTTCCCCGAATATTCGGACCAGGCGATGGCCGCGCCGTCGGGCGTGACGCTGCACCTGCAGGTCGACGATGCCGACCGCTGGTACGACCGCGCGATCGCGGTGGGCGCGACGTCGGTGATGGCACCCGAAAATATGTTCTGGGGCGATCGCTACGCCCAGGTGAAGGACCCGTTCGGCCACCTCTGGTCGATCGGCCATCCGCTGAAGGGAGAAGGATGATGGGCAAGCCCCCCGTGACGCTGTGCCTCTGGTACGACAAGGATGCCGAAGAAGCGGCGCAATTTTACGCCGCGACCTTTCCCGACAGCGCGGTCGGACCGGTCCACCGCGCCCCCGGCGATTTTCCCGGCGGGAAGGAAGGCGATGCGCTGACCGTCGAGTTCACCGTTCTGGGTATCGCGTGCGTCGGGCTGAATGGCGGCCCGATCTTTCCGCACAGCGAGGCTTTTTCCTTTCAGGTGTCGACCGAAACGCAGGAAGAAACCGACCGCTATTGGAACGCCATCGTCGGCAACGGCGGTGCCGAAAGCGCGTGCGGATGGTGCAAGGACAAATGGGGCCTCAACTGGCAGATCACCCCGCGGATCCTGATCGAAGCGACGACGAGCAGCGACAAGGGGGTGGCGAAGCGCGCCTTCGATGCGATGATGACGATGAAAAAGATCGACATCGCGGCGATCGAGGCCGCGGTGCGGGGTGACGCCGTTGGCGCGGCGTAGCCCCTTCCTCTTCGCCTGGGCGCTCTGCGGCACGCTCGACATCCTCTATGCTGCGGTGTGGAGCGTGCTCGCGGGCAGCGATCCCGGGCGGATGCTACGCGGCGTCGCCAAGGGCCCCTTTGGCGACGGTGCTGCCGACTGGGGCGCGGCGGGCGCGCTCGCGGGGCTCGCTACCCACTATGCGATCATGGCGGCGATGGTCGGCGTCTGGTTCGCCGCGGCGGCGCGAATCCCCGCGCTGCGCAGGCCGTGGTGGCTCAGCGGCACGCTTTACGGCGTCATCCTCTATCTGGTGATGAACGCGATCGTGCTGCCGCTGCGTTTCGGCGCACCCTTTCCGCCTGCCGATCTCGCCAACGGCGCGATCGCATTATTTCCGCATATCGCTTTCATCGGCCTGCCGCTTGCGTGGCTGTCGATGCGGCAGGAGAATGACCGATGATCCTCTATGGCCACCCCTTTTCCTCCTATACGTGGAAGGCGCAGATCGCCTTTTACGAAAAGGAGGTCGCGCACGAATTCCGCGCGATTGAGACCGAGCCGCCCTTCACCCATTATGACGAACTGCGGGCGCATTGGCCGGTCGGGCAATTTCCGCTGATCGTCGATGACGGGCGCCCGCTGTTCGAGGCGAGCATCATCGCCGAATATCTCGATCAGCGCTCGGACGCCGGCCCGCGGCTGATTCCTGCCGATCCGCAGGCGGCGCTGGAGGTGCGCTTCCTCGACCGGATATTCGACAATCATTTCCAGGCGCGCTTTCAGGCCGCGGTGGCCGAATATCTGCCCTTCATCACCGAAACGCCCGATCTGGCCCGCGTCGCCCGCGCGCGCGATCAGCTCGAACAAGTCTATGGCTGGCTCGAGTTGCGGCTCGGCGATGATGGCTGGGCGACGCCCCATGGTTTCACGCTCGCCGATTGCGCCGCGGCGCCGGCGCTCTTCTATGCCGACTGGGTGCATCCGATCGACCCGGCTCACGCCAAAGTGCGCGCCTACCGCGCCCGCCTGCTCGCGCGGCCGTCGGTGGCGCGCTGCGTCGAGGATGCGCGGCCCTATCGCAGCTATTTCCCGCTGGGCGCCCCCGACCGCGACTGAGCCTCCGCGTTCCGAACTGACTGGGGGCGTCCCGATATGCGGTTAACGCCGCGCTGACGGTGGTGCTTTGCCATTTGGGAACCGCGCGCGCGCGAAGGCGAGGCGATGGTTTCGCCTGTCGCCCCCGCCGCGCTTCTCCGGACGCTGCTCGTCGCGTTGTTCGCGGCGCTGCTCGCCTTCGCGCCGGCGCAGGCGCGGGCGCAGCAGCTCGTGACAATCACGACCACGGTGACGACTACCGTGACATGGGTCGATGATGACGCGCCCGATGCCGGGGATGCGGACGCCGACGAAGCCGACGCGGTCGCGGCCGGCGACGACACCGCCGCCCTGCTCGACGATGCCGCGGTTGCGGGTGCGGCCGATCTGGGCGCGACGCGGCGCTACGCCCCCGGCGCCGGGCTGGCGACGCGCGGCCCGGCGCAGGCGCGCTTTGGTCCCTTTGCGGTCGTCGACGGCACGACGGCGCGGATGAGCGGCGATGTCGATGATGCGACGCCGCGCCAGTTCGCCGCGATGCTCGCGGCCTTTCCGGGTGTAAAGCGGCTGGAGATGATCGACTGCCCCGGCAGCCTCGATGAAGAGGCCAATCTGATTCTCGCCCGCGCGATTCGCCGGGCGGGTCTGGAAACCGTCGTCCCGAGCGGCGGTTCGGTGCGGTCGGGTGCGGTCGAGCTCTGGCTCGCCGGTTCCACCCGCCGCGCCGCTCCCGATGCCGAATTCGGCGTCCACAGCTGGGCCGACGAATATGGGCGTGAGGCAAAGGACTATCCCGCCAGCGATCCCGTCCATGCCGAATATATCGGCCTCTACCGCGAAATGGGCATGGACGATGCCCATGCCCGCGCCTTCTATGCGCTGACCAACGCCACCCCCTTCGATCAGGTGCGCTACCTGACCCGCGACGATATGGCGCGCTTCGTCCCGCTGAACTGAGTATCGCCGTCGCTCCATTGGGAAGGGCCGGTTGCGGCCGTATTTTGCCATATCCATCATCGTCATGCCGGACTTGATGCGGGATGACGAAAAAGGCGTCGGCGCGCCGAGCTGCCTTACCCTTGCAACACGCCTCGACGCTCCCCACATCGCCCGGCATGGCAAAGCGCGGCTTATACCAGCGATTGCGATCGAACGCGCAGGTGCGTAGCGCGCTGTTCTGCCTCGGCGGGCTGCTGATGATCGTCGCCGTGTTGATCGGCCCGTTACCCGGCCCCGGCTTCATCATCCTGTTTCCGGTCGGGCTGATGCTGGTCCTGCAGAACAGCGCCTGGGCAAAACGCCGCTATGTCCGCTTCAAGCGCCGCCATCCGCGCTATGGTGCCTGGACCGACCGCGTCATGCGCCGGGTCAGCGCCGCGCGCCGCCGCGCCCGCGCCGCGCTCGAGGCGCTCGATGCGGATTGATCGCGATCGGGCATCGAGGGCGATTGACTTTCGCCCGACTCTCGCTTATCCGCGCCTCGATCAGCGGCCGCCCTCGCTTGGCGGCCCTTTTTCGTTGCACCGATTGAAGAGAATTTGGGGATACCGCGATGAAGCGCACCTATCAACCGAGCCGCCTCGTGCGCAAGCGCCGTCACGGCTTCCGCGCCCGCAAGGCGACCGTCGGCGGCCGCAAGGTTCTCGCCGCCCGCCGCGCGCGCGGCCGCAAGAAGCTGTCGGCCTAATCGCCGACGCTTCGCCGCCAGCCCAAAAGGAGCTGGGGCTGGTGCGATCGCTTTCCAAACGCAGCGAATTTCTGGCCGCCAACCGCGGCCTTCGCTTTCCCATGCCCGGCTTTGTCCTGCTCGTGCGTTCGCGCGGCGACGGCGACGATGCGCCGGGCATCGGCTTTACCGTCAGCAAGAAGGTCGGCAACGCCGTCACCCGCAACCGGATGAAGCGCCGTTTCCGCGCTCTCGCCCGGGCGGTGATCCCCGCGCGGGGAATCGCCGGCGCCGACCATGTGATGATCGGGCGGCCGGGCGGCAACGACATCGCTTTTGCCGAGCTGGGTGAGCATCTCGATTCGGCGCTGCAGCGCGCGGCGAAGAAGCTGGCGAAATGACCGGCTGTCCTACATTGTTCCGATGGCATAGCGTCCAGACATGACCCCATCCGTTTCACGCCGCAAACCGCGAATCGCGAATGAAGTTGCGCAGTTTTCTGCGGATATGCGCTCCGTGCCCCTTCCCGACCCGAGTCATGGCGCCGCAATTGGTGCAAGCGCGTGTGAAGTTGCGCATTTTTCCGGGCGTTTTCCATGATTGCCCGCTTGCTCATCCTGATCGCCCGTGCCTGGCAATTGGGCCCGTCGCGCATCCTGCCGCCGACGTGCCGCTATGCGCCGTCGTGCAGCGAATATGCGATCATAGCGCTGAAACGCCATGGTGCGATCAAGGGTGGCTGGCTGGCGACAAAGCGGCTATTGCGCTGCCATCCTTGGGGCGGCCACGGCTACGACCCCGTACCTTGATGCGGCATTTCCCCACATTGACCAGAAGAGAGACCGAAGAGCGTGGACGACAAGCGTAACCTGATCGCGGCAATTTTACTGTCGGTGGCGATCCTGCTCGGCTGGAATTTCGTTTCGGAGAAATTCTTTCCCACCCCGGCAAAGCCCGACGTGACCAAGACCGTCGCCGGCGCGCCCGGTGCGACCCCCGCGGCGACGCAGGGCCAGCCCGCCAGCGCGCCCCCATCCGGCACGCCCGCGGTCGCGGCGCCGGTCGCCAAGACGACGATTCTGCCGGTCGAGGCGGCGCTTGCCACGGGCAATCGGGTGCCGATCGAAACCCCGTCGCTCGCGGGATCGATCAACCTTGTCGGCGCGCGCATCGACGACATCACACTGACCAAATATCGCCAGACGATCGAAAAGAACGCGCCGCCGGTGCGCCTGTTCGCGCCGGGCAACAGCAAGGCCGCCTATTTCGCGAGCGTCGGCTGGTCGGCGCAGGGGATCGAGGTTCCGGGGCCGACCACGCTGTGGACCGCCAGCGGCACGAAGCTGACCCCGGCGACCCCGGTGACGCTCAGCTGGTCGAATACGACCGGCCAGACCTTCCGCGTCGAATATAGCATCGACGACAAGTATCTGATCACCGCGAAGCAGACGATCGCGAACGCGGGCAGCGCGCCGGTCGCGGCAAGCAGCTTCGCACTGCTCGACCGCCTCGGCAAGCCGACCGACCCGCACGAAAAGGACAGCGTCACTATTCATGTGGGGCCGACGGGCTTCGTAGACGGAAAGTCCGAGTTCGATGTCGATTACCAGAATCTCGATAATGGGGAGGCCTTCAAATATAATTCGGCGGCGTGGCTCGGCTTCACCGACAAATATTGGCTCGCCGCGGTGATCCCGGCGAAGGGCGAACGCGTCACCGCGTCGATCACCGCGCCGGCCGCGGACAATTATCAGACGCTGTTCGCGCGCGACTTCAAACAGGTGGCGCCGGGAACGCAGGTGTCGACCACCAGCCGTATCTTCGCCGGCGCGAAGGAAGTCAGCATCCTGTCGCATTATCAGGACCAGCAGGGCATCACGCGCCTGTCGAACGCGATCGACTGGGGCTGGTTCGAATTTTTCGAAAAGCCGATCTTCAAGCTGCTCGACTGGCTGTTCCGCCAGATCGGCAATTTCGGCGTCGCGATCATGCTGCTCACCGTCATCATTCGCGGCCTGATGTTCCCGATCGCGCAGCGTCAGTTCCATTCGATGGCGCAAATGCGCCTCGTCCAGCCCAAGATGAAGGCGCTGCAGGAACGTCACAAGGACGACAAGCCGAAGATGCAGCAGGAGCTGATGAAGCTCTACAAGGACGAAAAGATCAATCCGCTCGCGGGCTGTCTGCCGATCGTCATCCAGATTCCGATCTTCTATGCGCTCTACAAGGTGCTGATGCTGACGATCGAAATGCGGCACCAGCCCTTCGCATTGTGGATTCGCGACCTGTCGGCGCCCGATCCGCTGCACTTCCTAAACCTCTTCGGCCTGCTGCCCTTCACGCCGCCGTCGCTGCTCGCGCTCGGGCCGCTCGCGCTGCTCCTGGGCATCACCATGTTCCTGCAGTTCCGCCTCAATCCGCAGGCGACCGATCCGGTGCAGCAACAGGTGTTCAAGATCATGCCGTGGATGTTCATGTTCATCATGGCGCCCTTCGCGGCGGGCCTGCTGCTTTACTGGATCACCAACAACTGCCTGTCGATCGCGCAGCAGCAGTGGATGTATCGCAAATTCCCGCAGCTTCGGGCGGCGCCGGTAAAGTGAGCGAGATCGATCCGGCGGCCGAAGATCGCGGCGAACGCGCCCGCAAGCTGTTTGCGGGTCCGATCGCCTTTCTGAAATCGGCGCCCGCACTCCAGCATCTGCCCGCGCCGAGCGTGCCGGAGATCGCCTTTGCCGGCCGCTCGAACGTCGGCAAATCGTCGCTGCTCAACGCGCTGACCAATCGCAACGGGCTTGCTCGCACCTCGGTCACGCCGGGGCGCACGCAGGAGCTCAACTATTTCGACGTCGGCAATCCGCTGGTGTTCCGCCTTGTCGACATGCCGGGCTATGGCTTTGCGAAGGCGCCCAAGGATGTCGTCAAGAAATGGCGTTTTCTGGTCAATGACTATCTGCGCGGGCGTCAGGTACTCAAACGGACGCTGGTGCTGATCGACAGCCGGCACGGCTTCAAGGATGTCGACCGCGAGGTGCTCGAAATGCTCGACACCGCTGCGGTCAGCTACCGCGTCGTGCTGACCAAGGCCGACAAAATCAAGGCGAGCGAACTCGCCGCGGTCCACGCCGCCACCGAGGCCGAGGCCCGCAAGCATCCCGCCGCGCACCCCGAGGTGATCGTGACGAGCAGCGAAAAGGGCATGGGCATCGCCGAGCTGCGCACCGCGGTGCTGGAGGCGGTGGAGAGTTGACGAAATGTCTCCCCTCCCGCAAGCGGGATGGGAATATGGAGACCGCATGAAACTCTTCATCGGGAACAAGGCCTATTCGAGCTGGAGCCTGCGCGGCTGGCTCGCCACCCGCCACAGCGGTCTGCCGTTCGAGGAAGTCACGGTTCCGCTCTATGACGAGGACTGGAATCGCCGCCGCGAGGGCGATGAATTCGCGCCGTCGGGCGGCAAGGTGCCGATCCTGTGGGACGGCAGCGATATCGTCGTCTGGGACAGTCTGGCGATCATCGACTATCTCAACGAAAAAACGGGCGGCGCCCGCGGCTATTGGCCTGCCGACATGGCGGCGCGCGCAATGGCGCGGTCGATGGCGGCCGAAATGCACGCCAGCTTCTCGGCGCTACGCCGCCACCACAGCATGAACATCCGCCGCATCTATCCCGCCGCGGAGCTGTTGCCCGAGGTGCAGGCCGACGTCGTCCGCATCCTCCAGATCTGGGCCGAGGCGCGCGCGCGGTTCGGGGGCGAGGGCGATTATCTGTTCGGCGACTGGTCGGCCGCCGACATGATGTTCGCGCCGGTCGTGACGCGCTTCATCACCTATTCGATCCCGTTGCCGCGCTTTGCCCTGCCTTACTGCCAGGCGGTCGTCAGCCATCCGCATATGCAGGAATGGATCGGCGGCGCGCAGGCCGAAGACTGGGTCATCGAGCAGTTCGAAGGCGCGCAGCAGGACTGACGCACCGACCCGCCAGTGCGCTCAGAAACTCTGCTCGTCGTAGATTTTCGACAGGTCGTGATGCCAGGCACCCTCGTACCGGTCGAGCAGGTCGTGGGCGGGCGATTTGCCGCTCTTGGCGATACGCCGCAACGGTTCGAGGAAGCCGACCTCGTTATCGCCCATCGAATTGACCTCGCCCCGCGCCGCCAGGCCCGCGGCCGCGATATCGAGGACGCGGTGCGCAAGTTCGCCGAGCGTCCCGCCGCCGGGCGCCGGCGCGTCGAGGCCCTCGCTGGGCACCGCATCGCGCAGCGCCTGCTGTTCTTCGATGCTCCAGCCCTTGACCAGATCCCATGCGGCATCGAGCGCGCCCTGATCGTAGAGCAGCCCGACCCAGAGTGCAGGCAACGCGCAGATGCGGTTCCACGGGCCGCCGTCGGCGCCGCGCATTTCGAGAAAGCTCTTCAAACGCACTTCAGGGAAGGCGGTCGACAGATGGTCGTTCCAATCGGAAAGCCGCGGCAATTCGCCCGGCAGGACCGCCAGCTCGCCCTTCATGAAATCGCGGAAGCTGAGGCCCGCGGCGTCGATATACTGGCCGTCGCGGAAGACGAAATACATCGGCACGTCGAGCATGTAATCGACATAGCGTTCATAGCCGAAGCCATCCTCGAACACGAAGGGCAGCATACCGGTGCGCGCCGGATCGGTGTCGGTCCAGATATGGCTCCGGTACGACATGAAGCCGTTGGGGCGGCCCTCGGTAAAGGGCGAGGAAGCAAAGAGAGCGGTCGCGAGCGGCTGAAGCGCCAGGCTCACCCGGAACTTCTGCACCATGTCGGCCTCGCTCGCATAGTCGAGGTTGGTCTGGATGGTGCAGGTGCGCAGCATCATGTCGAGCCCCATGCTGCCGACGCGCGGCATATGGTTCAGCATGATCTTGTAGCGGCCCTTGGGCATGACCGGCAGTTCGGCGCGCGTCTTGTCGGGCCACATGCCGACGCCGAGGAAGCCGAGCCCGAGCTCGGCGCCGACTTCCTTGACCTGCTTCAGGTGGCGGCCGGTTTCGGCGCAGGTCTGGTGCAGATTTTCGAGCGGCGCGCCCGACAGTTCAAGCTGGCCCGCGGGTTCCAGGCTGACGGTGCCGTCGCTGCCCGCGAGCGCGATGACATGGCCGCCCTCGATCACCGGCTCCCAGCCGAAACGCGTGAGCGCCATCAGAAGGTCGCGGATACCTCCGGGTTCGTCGTAGCTCGGCGCCCGGTGATCGCTGGTGCGATAGACGAATTTCTCGTGCTCGGTGCCGATCCGCCACCGCTCCTTGGGCTTTTCGCCCTTGATCATGGGGGCCGCGAGCTGGTCGCGGCTTTCGATGATGGGATCGTTTTGATCTGAAACCTGCCGCGTGCTCATGGCAGCGCATGTAAGCGGCCTCGCGGCATCTTGGAAGGGGTCAGTTGACGGTTACGTCGAAGACCGTTGCAAAGGCGCTGCCGGGGCCAAGTGCCGCGGTCGAGGCCGACACCGTTGTCCCCGCGATTGCGGCGCCGAACGGGTCGCTTTCGTCGGCCCCCGTGGCATTGTCGTCTTCCCCGGTCGTCGCGCCGGCACAGCTCGTGCCGCTGCGCAGCGAACCGGGAACGAAGCTGGTCGTCGCGGGCAGCGGGTCGGCGACGTAGATCGCCGTCGCGGTCGCGCTGCCGCCGTTGGTCACCAGCAGGCAATAGCGCATGGTGGCACCGGGAATCGCCTTGGGATTGGTCGTGCCGTTGACCGGATCGCTGACGATGCTGCTCGTCTTCGCGATCAGCAGATTGGCGACCGGACGGCAGAAATTGATGTCGTGAATCGCCATGCCCTGCTGCCCCGGATTCGCCGGGGCAAGGCTGTGGCTGCCATATTCGATGGTGATGGTGTCGACCGGCGCGGCAAAGGTGACGACGACATTGCCGTTGGCGCTGCCGTCGGCGGAGGTGGCGTCGCCATAGGCGCTGTTGCCGACGACATAATTGGCGACGCCGTTGGTCAGCGTTGGATAGACGATGGTGCCGTTGAAGCTGCCGGTAACGGTCACGCGGTCGGCGAACTGGCCCGAGGCATAATCGATGTCGAACAGCGTGAATTGGGCGCCCGGCACTGCGGTCGGCAGACTGATCGTCGACGTGACGACGCCCGCCTGGCTTGTGAAGTCGACGATCTCGAAGATCGAATATTGCGCAGGCGACAGCCCGCCGGTGACGACATTCTGCCGTGTCGGCGACTGGCCGCCATAGGTGGCGTTGCTCAGAAAGCTGCCGCCGCTGATCGCGATGTTGAAGTTCATCGTGCCGATGGCGGTCAGCGCATAGCTGCCGCTCGCCGTGCCGGCGGACCAGCTCACGCTGTCCCAATCGTGCAGCGTCGATCCGGCCGGGCAGATCAGCACCGGCGGCACGCCCGCGACGCGGCTGCCCGAGACGGTGAAACTGGCTGCGGCATAATCATCTTCGCCGGTCGCGCCATTGCCCGGCGTCGAATCGAGGTCGGGTGCCGAAGATGCCGTGATTTCGGCGCTGTTGAGGATCGTCGCGCCGGATGTCGCGTTGACCGTGCCGCTGATCGTCAGCGTGCGGGTCGCACCCGGCGGGACGCTGCCGACCGTCCAGACGCCGGTCGTACTGTTATAGCTGCCGAATCCGGTCGCGCTCGTGAAGCTGAAGCCCGTGGGCAGCGTGTCCTGCACGGTGACGCCGGTCGCGGTCGCCGGCGATCCGCTCGCATTGGTGACGGCCAGCGTGTAGCTGATGCTCGATCCCGTCGCCGGAGCCGCACTGCTGACGCTCTTGGTCAGCGACAGATCGGCATAGTTGGCGGGCAGACTGGTCAGATACAGGTCGGCGCGGACGAAATTGCCGTTGTCCGCCTGCGGATATTGATCGCAAATCTCGAGCCGCCATGTGCCTTGCGCATTTTCGCCGTTGAACGCCGACAGCGGCGAATTGGGGCTGAAGTCGTTTTGATAGGGCGGCGCGCTGATCGAATGGGTTACGCTATTTCCGTCGGTGTTGACCGTCTGCGCGCCGCCGTCGTTCAGCCGCACGTTGAAATTGTCACCCGAAATATTGTTGGTGTCGCCATTCACAAGCTGGACCCGCGTGCCCGCCGGCGACTGCAATGTGATCCTGAGGTCGCCGCGCCACGTATGGGTTGCGAGGACGCCAAGATCGACGTCGCCGACGATATAGCTGGTCGATACCGTGAAATTGCGGACGAGCGGCGATGAACAGGGGGTGCCGTTGCTGATCGCGCCGCCGGTCGTGTTGCTGTATGTCGTGGTGGTCTGCGCACGGGCAGCGGGTGCAACGACGAGCGCCATCGCCAGCCACAGGAGCATGGTCCATGCCCTGATTGGCAGCGTCCGCTGGCCCCCACGCCAGCGTCCTCGGCTTTGGTCCCGCCGTTGCATGGCGACCCTCTGCCCGCGACATCCCTAATTTGGAGTTAATAACTGCCAGTTTGGCAGCATTCTTGTTTCAATATGAAACATCTTCTAACCGCCGCGCCAGTCGCCATGCTGCGCCATCCATAGCGCCGTTGCTGCAATCGCGGCCGTTTCGGCCCGCAGGATACGCGGTCCCAGCGCGATACGCTTAACCGAATCATGGTCGATCAGCATCGCGCGTTCGCGGTCGGTGAAACCGCCTTCTGGGCCGGTCAGAATGGCAGCGGGGGCGGGTGCCGCGACCGCAGCGAACGGAGCCCCGCCGGCTTCGTCGGCGAAGAGTAGCGCGCGACCGACCGGCCAGTCTTTCAACAGCTGGGGGAGTTTGACCGGATCGGCGAGGTCGGGGAGCGCGGTCCGGCCGCATTGTTCGCAGGCCTCGACAATCTGTGCAGCGAGCCGCTCCTGCTTGACGCGCTCGACGATGGTGCGTTCGGTGATGACGGGCTGGAGCCGCGCGACGCCGAGTTCGGTTGCCTTTTCGATGATCCAGTCGAGCCGCGCCTTTTTCACCGGGGCAAAACAGAGCCAGAGGTCGGGCACGCGTTCGATCGGGCGCATCTGGTGTTCGATGCGGATCGAAAGCGCCCGCCTCGACGCTTCGGCGACCGCGCCGAGCCACTCGCCGCTGCGATTGTCGAACAGCAGCAGCGGATCGCCCGGCTTCGCGCGCATGACGTTTAGCAGATAATGCGCCGCCGGTCCGTCGAGCGCCACCATCGCGCCGGCGGCAAGCGGCGTGTCGGTATAGAGTCGGGGCGTGCTGGCGGGCGGCCAGGCAGGTGTCGCGGGCATGGCTGGGCGATAGCAGAGGCACAATCTTCGCGCATCTTTTGCTTTGCGCGGGCTCGATTGTTCCGTTTCGGGCCAGAATCCCCGAAAAACTGCCATTCCCGGTCAGGCCGATTAGCGATTTGGTAAGCAGTTTCCCCCTAGGTGCAAGGCTACCAGCCGCGCATCTGGTGGGTCGCGCGACCGGGCCAAGAGGGGTTTTAGACCATGCGAGGGACCGTTTTCAGCCGCCTGCGGGCCGGCATCTCGACCTTCTGCCGCGATACGCGCGGCAACACGATGATGCTGACGGCGGGCGCGCTCGTGCCGATCGTGGCGCTCGTAGGGTCGGGCGTCGATATCGGCCGTGCCTATATGGCCGAGCTTCGCCTGCAGCAGGCGTGCGATGCGGGCGTGCTCGCGGGCCGCCGCGCGATGCAGGGCGGCGATTATGATTCGAACGCCGAAGGCGAAGCGAACAAGATGTTCGCCTTCAACTTCCCGTCGGGGATGTATGCAAGCAGCGGCGTCGATTTCAAATCGAAGGCGCAGGGGACGTCGAACGTCGTCGGCGAAGCCAAGGTTACGCTGCCCACCGATATCATGAAAATATTCGGGACCAAGCAATTCGACCTTGCGGTCAACTGTACCGCGAAGCTGGAAATCTCGAACGCCGACATCATGATGGTCCTCGACGTTACCGGATCGATGGCGACGACCAATTCGGGCGACTCGGTCAACCGCATCAGCGCGCTCAAGACCGCGACGATGAACTTCTTCGACACGCTGACCACCGCCGATGTCGGCGATGGTCGCCTGCGTTTCGGCGTCGTGCCGTACAGCTCGAGCGCCAATGTCGGCCAGATTCTCTACGCGAAGAATCCCGACTGGCTAGCAAACAGCGTCCTTCTGCCGTCACGTACCCCCAACTACAACGGTTGGGAAACTGGAACGACGGTAAACGGCACGGGGACCAACGGAGCGACGACCCAGGCGGTGCCTTGGAAGGATACAAGCACAACGATATCGGGCAAAAATAGCACGAGCTGCGGCCAGACCGCGTCGCCCGCCAACTCTACGGCGACGACGAGCGGTTCGCCAACTACCACCCAAACTGGTCAATATATGGATAGTTCGGGAAATCGGGTCACCAACAATAATGTAGCCCAAAATTACCAATATTATGAATATCGCTATGCGTGGAATAGCAGCAAGAGCAAATGCTATCTGCAGAGTCGTACCATGCAGTATACAACAACTACGCCGCAAACGGTGACTCAGCCGCCGAAGTTCGATAATTCTTATACCTATCAAGATCGTATCTTCGACGTCAGCGCAGCAAAGGCCGGATCTGCGATCAGCACCAATACCGGCGACTTAGGGGCCAACTATTCGGCAACTTGGGGCGGTTGCGTGATCGAACGCAAAACGGTGGCATTCGGCCCCAGTCAGTCGGCGCCCTCGGACGCGCTCGACATGGATGTGGATACCGCACCTGGCAGCGACGACGACACCAAGTGGAAGGTGCTGATCCCAGAAATCGCGTTTCCCCGCGCCAGCGGTCCGGGAAGTACGCCATCGACGACAGGCGCCATCTCAGTCAGCATAACCGACTCGCGCGGGCGGCAGGTTATCACGCCGGACTCGAGTTCGAACGGCAGCTGGCAGCGTTACTCCAAATATTGGAGCAATGGCTGGGGCGTCTGCCCTGCGCCGTCGATGAAGCTGACGACGATGACGGCGAGCGACCGTTCCAGCTTCAACACCTACATCAACGCCTTGCAGCCCGTCGGCGGCACCTATCATGATTCGGGCATGGTCTGGGGCATCCGCCTCTTGTCGCCCGACGGCATGTTTGCCGACGAAAATGCCGAAGCGCCGAACAAGCGCCCGATCAGCCGCCATATCGTCTTCATGACTGACGGCGACATGTCGGCGAATATGGGGAATTTGAGCTTCCAGGGCTATGAATGGACGATGCAGCGTGTCGGCGGAACCAACGACAGCAATCTGACCGACCGGCACAACAACCGCTTCCTCCAGCTTTGCGAAAAGGCGAAGGCGAAGAATATCACCATCTGGGTGGTCGGCTTCGGCACCTCGCTCAACACCCAGCTCACGACCTGCGCGACGCCGGGCAAGGCCTATGAAGCCTCCAACGCTTCGCAGCTCAACGACAATTTCCAGGCGATCGCGCGCCAGATTTCGAAGCTGAGGCTCTCGCAATGATCCGGATACCGTCGCTCCTCCGCCGCCTTCGCCGCCACCAGCGCGGCACGGCGATCCTGGAATTCGCGCTGATCGCGCCGGTCTTCATCCTGCTGTTGATGGGCCTGTTCGATTATACGTGGCAGATGTACGCCAAGCAGGTGCTGCAAGGTGCCGTCAGCAACGCGGCGCGGGCCTCGACCCTCGAAACGGCGGCGTCGAGCCAGACGCTGATCGACGCGGCGGTGCGCGATCAGGTTCAGAATGTCTTTCCCGGCGCCCCGGTCACTTTCACCCGCAAATCCTATGAAAGTTTCAACGACGTCGGCAAGCCCGAGCCCTTCACCGATGCCAACAACAACAACCGCTATGATTCGGGTGAATGTTTCGAAGATCGCAACGGCAACAATAATTGGGATGCCGACCAGGGTGCGAACGGCAACGGCGGCGCCGAGGATGTCGTGCTCTATACCGCGAAGATGAAGTTCGAACGCATTTTGCCGGTGTGGCGCATGCTCGGCCAGCCGCCGGAAACCTATCTCTACGCGACGACCGTGCTCCGCAACCAGCCGTATAACGTCAATACCGTGACGAGTAAGGTGATATGCCACTGACCCGCATCCTTGCCCACGCCCGGCGCAGCACCGCCCGGCTGGTGCGCTTCGCGCGCGACGACAAGGCCGTCGTGCTCATCGAAACCGCCTTCACGATGCCGCTGCTCGTGTTTCTTGGCTTCGGGGGGCTGGAGATCGCCAATCTGACGCTGGCGAACACGCGCATCAGCCAGGTGGCGCTGAGCGCCGCCGATAACGCATCGCGTATCGCCTATGGCAGCGACCTGTCGCTGCCGCGGGTGCGCGAAGTCGATATCAATGAGGTCTTCGCAGGCGTCGAGGAGCAGTCGCGCGGGCTGGACTTCAAGGCGCACGGCCGCATCATCCTGTCGAGCCTCGAGCGCAACTCGAGCGGCGGCCAGTGGATACACTGGCAACGCTGCTATGGGAATTATCCGGTGAATTCGGCCTATGGTCTGCAAGGGACCGGCAAGACGGGCACCGCATTCAAAGGGATGGGCAAACCGGGCGCGGAAGTCACCGCATCGACCGGGACCGCCGTGATGTTCGTCGAAGTCACTTACCAATATCAGCCGCTTGCCTTTGCCGCTTGGCTCGGGCCGCGCGTCATCCGCACGACCGCGGCTTTCAATATCCGCGAAGGCCGCGACCTGCAGGGCCCGGCGGGCGGCGACGGCGTCTATAATCCGTCGCCGGCGGCAACGAAGATGACCTGCACCTGATCCGCGCGGGGCGCGGCCGAACGCCGATGCCCCATTTATTGTCGCCGCGCCGCCTGCTATCGCGCGGGCGGCGATGACAGCGACGCACACCCCCGACAGCCAGCATCAGGGCTTTCTGACGATCCTGCCCGCAGGCATGCGCCCCTATGCGCTGCTTGCGCGCTTCGACCGGCCGATCGGCTGGTGGCTGCTCTATTGGCCCTGCGCCTGGGGTGTGGCGCTGGCGGGTGGAGCCTGGTCGCACTGGCCGCTGCTGCTATGGATGCTGCTCGGCGCGATCGTGATGCGCGGCGCGGGCTGCGTCTACAACGACATCGTCGACCGCGACCTCGACGCGAAGGTGGCGCGCACCGCGGTGCGTCCGGTCGCGAGCGGCGAAGTGTCGGTGCGCAACGCCCTGATGTGGACATTGCTGCTGTCGATGATCGGGCTCGTTGTACTGCTGCGCCTGCCCCTGCCGGCGCAGATCGTCGCGGTGGCGAGTCTCGCGCTGGTCGCCGCCTATCCCTTCATGAAGCGGATCACCTGGTGGCCGCAGGCATGGCTCGGCCTTGTCTTCAGTTGGGGCGCGCTCGTCGGCTGGATCGCGGTCGGCGGCGGCGCGAACGATCAAGGCGGGCTGGCGCTGCCCTTCCTCTATGCGGGAACGATCGCCTGGGTGATCGGCTATGATACCATCTATGCGCTTCAGGATATCGAAGATGACGCGCTCGTCGGCGTGAAATCGAGCGCGCGCGCGATGGGGCGGCATGTGAAGGCCGGCGTCGCGCTCTGCTACGCCGTAGCGCTTGGCGGCTGGGCGGGGGCGCTCTGGAATGTTCGTCCCGATGCCCTCGTGCTTGTTGCCTTGATCCCCGCCGCGCTGCACCTGACGGGGCAGGTCGTCACGCTCGACCCCGACAATGGCGCCGACGCGCTCGCCAAATTCCGCAGCAATCGTTTTGCGGGGTTGCTGGTCTTCGCGGCGATGCTGGTGGTCGGCAGCGCGCCCTGACGCGGGCGCCTATTCGGCCGCAAGCAGTTCTTCGGCGCCGCCAAGGTCGACCGAGACGAGGCGGCTGACGCCCTTTTCGATCATCGTCACCCCGAACAGGCGATGCATGCGCGCCATCGTCACCGCATTGTGGGTGACGATCAGATAGCGGGTCTTCGTCTCGCGCGTCATCCGGTCGAGCAGGTCGCAGAAGCGTTCGATATTGGCGTCATCGAGCGGCGCATCGACTTCGTCGAGGACGCAGATCGGCGCCGGATTGGTCAGGAAAAGGCCGAAGATCAACGCGACGGCGGTCAGCGCCTGTTCG
This sequence comes from Sphingopyxis terrae subsp. terrae NBRC 15098, assembly GCF_001598815.1. Classification (GTDB taxonomy): domain Bacteria; phylum Pseudomonadota; class Alphaproteobacteria; order Sphingomonadales; family Sphingomonadaceae; genus Sphingopyxis; species Sphingopyxis terrae. Next base: position 45,582 of record NZ_BCZQ01000026.1, read on the forward strand.
CCGCCCGAGAGCAGGGTCAGCGTGCCGAGGCGCTTGCCCGGCGGCTGCGCCATGATCTCCAGCCCGGCCTCGAGCGGATCGTCCGAATCGACGAGTTCGAGATGCGCCTGCCCGCCGTTGAACAGCGTGGTGAACAGGCGCTGGAAATGTTCGTTCACCGTCGCGAAGGCGGCGAGCAGGCGAACGCGACCCTCGCGGTTGAGATTGCCGATCGACCCGCGCAGCCGGTTGACCGCTTGTTGCAGCTCCTCGATCTCGGCGGCGCTTCGTTCGCGTTCGACGTCGAGTTCGGCAAGCTCATCGGCGGCGACGAGGTTGACCGGCCCCAGCCGCTCGCGTTCGCCGATCAGCCGGTCGTGCGCGGCCGACTCGGCACTTGCATCGTCGACGCCATCGCTCTCGAACCCGACCTTCTGCGGTAGCAAGGGGGGCGGACATTCGAAGCGCTCGCCCGACAGGCGCCCCATTTCGATGCGGCGCAGCTCGGCATTTTCGGAGCGTGCCACCGCGCCGGCGCGTGTCTCGCGCGCCGCGGCGACGCGCTCGCGGATCGTCGTCAGCGCCGCTTCGGCTTCGCGCAGCGCCGCTTCGGCTTCGCGCTCCTGCGCCTCGGCGGCGCCCGCCTTGCCGCGCACCTCCGCCTGCCGGGCCGCCGCGGCTTCGCTATCGGCGGCGAGCTTTCCGGGCAGGCCCGCAAGCTTCGCCGCTTCGGTTGTCAGCGCTTCTGCGCGCTTGTCCATGTCGGTCACACGCCGTGCCGCTTCGCCCGCGCGCGCCTTCCAACTCTTGATCTCGGCACCGACGACCGCGTGCCGCTCGCTGAGCCCGGCGAGCGCGCGCTCATGATCGGCGAGCGCGTCGCGTGCGCCATTGGCGTCGCTGCGGGCGCGGTCGGTTGCACTTTCTTCACCCTCAAGCGCCGCGCGCGCGAGGCTGTCGTCGGGGAGCGCGGCGAGCGCCGCCTCCTTTGCGGCAAGGTCCGCAGCGGCGTCGCTCCCGGCCGCCGCAATTTCGGCGAGCCGACGGTCGAACAGCGCGGCGGCGTCGCGGTGACGGTCGAGCGCGGCCTGCGCCTGATCGGCGGCACGCAGCGCGGTGCGGCGTGCCTCGTCGGCGCTCGCGAGCGCCCTGCGCGCCGCCGCGGCGGCGTCGGTTCGCTCGGCAAGCTGCGTTGCCGCAGTATCGCGGCGATCCTGCAATTCCTGCACCCCGAGTTCGACTTGCGGGCGCTGCGCGGCGAGCGCGTCGAGTCGATTCTGCCGTTGCAGCCGCTCGGTCGCCGTCGCGCCGTCGCCGCGCGTGACGAAACCATCCCAGCGGCGCATCACGCCGTCCAGGGTGACCAGCCGTTGGCCGACGGCGAGCGGTTGGCCGGTGTCGCGATCGGCAACTGCAATCTGCGCGAGCCGCCGCGCGAGCGCCGGGGGCGCCTGGACAAAGGCTGCGAGCGGCTGCGTGCCTGCCGGCAGCGCCGGGTCGTTCTTGTCGGCATCGGCGCCGCCCCAGCTGCGCGCGGAGTCGCGGTCGGTCCCGGCGTCGAGATCGTCGCCGAGCGCGGCGGCGAGGGCCGCCTCGTGGCCCGGCGTCACGCGCAGCCGGTCGAGGATGCGGTCTTCGTCGGTGCGTGCGGCGGCGAGCGCGCGTTCGAGCGTTGCCGCCTCCCCGTCGAGCGCGGCGAGCGCCGCACGCGCTTCGGCAAGACCGGCATCGATTGCGCCAAGATCGGCCGCGATCGCTTCGCGGTCGGCCTCGGCCTCGTGCAGCGCGGTTTCCGCGGCAGCTATCGCCGCTTCGGCCTGTTCGACGCTGCGGGCGCTTTCGGCCTGCGTCGCGGCGAGGGCGGCGCTGTCGCCCAATGCGGCGATTTCCGCCTCGACCCGCTGACGGTCGCCGGCGATGCGCCGGACGGCGGCCTCGGCCGTGTCGCGCGCCGACACCGCTATGCGGCGGTCGGCGGCTTCGCTCGCCGCCTTCGCTCGTGCCTGCGCGAGTGCGACCTCGGCATCGCGGAGGCGTGCCTGCGCCGCCTGATGCGCCTCGACCAGCGCCGCCTTGCCCGCGTCGTGCGCGGCAATGTCCTGCGTCAGGCGCTTCGCTTCGGCGTCGAGCGCGGTCAGGGCGGCATGGGCGTCGCGCGCCAATTCGCCCTCGCGCGCCCGGTCCTCGGCGAGCCGCGCCTGCTGCGCCGCCAGATCGTCGAGCCGTTGCCGCGCGGCACGTTCCTCGCCCTGCAGGCGGACAAGCGTCGCGGTCGCCTCGGCGAGTGCATCGCGCTGTGCCTGCGCCTCGGCGCGCGCGCTACCGACGCGCGTCGCCACTTCGACCTGCGCGGCGGAAACGGTTTCGAGTTCGGTCTGCGCGGCCTTCACGGCAGCTTCGGCGGCATCGGCGTCGCGGCGCGCCTGATCGGCGACGGCGGCGGCATCGCGCCAGCGCGCGTAGATCAGCCGGCCTTCGGCGATACGGATATCGTCGCTGAGTTTGCGATATTTTTCCGCCGCCCGCGCCTGACGGCGCAGCGCATTTGCGCGCACTTCCATGTCGGCGACGATTTCGGACAGGCGATTGAGGTTGGTTTCGGTCGCGCGCAGCTTTTGCTCGGCATCCTTGCGGCGGACGTGCAAACCAGCGATGCCCGCCGCTTCCTCCAGCATCGCGCGGCGGTCGGTCGGCTTGGCGGCTATGACGTTCGCGATCTTGCCCTGACTGACGAGGGCGGGGCTGTGCGCGCCGGTCGCGGCGTCGGCAAAGATCAGCGCGACATCCTTGGCGCGGACGTCGCGTCCGTTGGCGCGATAGGCGCTGCCCGCGCCGCGTTCGATACGGCGGATGATCTCGAGTTCATGCCCTTCGCTCGCGTCGGACAGGCCCGCGACGACATTGCCTTCGGTATCGCAATGGATGGCAACCTCGGCAAAATCGCGCGGCGGGCGCTGCGACGTGCCGGCGAAGATCACATCCTCCATCCCGCCGCCGCGCATGGATTTGGGGCTCGATTCGCCCATCACCCAGCGGATCGCTTCGAGCAGGTTTGATTTACCGCAGCCGTTCGGACCGACGACGCCGGTCAGCCCGGGTTCGATCCGCAATTCGGTTGGCTCGACGAAGCTTTTGAAACCGGTCAGGCGCAGGCGTCTTATCTGCACGAAGCCACCTCGTGCAGGTCAGCGAATCGGAGCCGGTGCAACCTTGCTGTCACATATCCCCCTGGCACCGTCATGGCGCGTGGGCGGTCGAGTCGCAAGGGGTGCCGCCTCCCCGTCGCGGGCGGCGGGGAGGACTATTGCCTTTAGCGGGCGCCCATGGTGCGCAGGCGGTCACGCAGCGGGCCCCAGGTGGTGATGCCCTCGGCGACCTGGCCGTTGATGACGAAGGTGGGCGTGCCCTGGATCTTGAACTGTTCGATGCCCTTGTTGGTCATCTGCTCAAGCTTGCTGATATTGTCGACGTTCGACAGGCAGGCGTTGATCTGGTCGGCGGTTACGCCGCGCGACTGGAAGAACTCTTCAAGCTTCCCGGCCTTGGCGAGCGCGGGAAAGCGCTGCGCGGGGGGCAGCGCCATCGCGGCTTCGCCGCCCTTGGGATTGGCCTGCGCGCCGGCGAACAGTTCGGCTTGCGAGGCAAAGACGTTTTCCTGTAGCGGGAAATAGCGATCGACCGGGCTGCAATGCGCGACCGCCGCGGCCATCGCGTCGAGCGGATCGCGGATGAAGTTGCGCACTTCCAAGCTGACACGGCCGCTGTCGATGAAGTCGCGCTTGATCTCTTCGTGGCTTTCCTTCGAGAAATCGGCGCAGTGCGAGCAGGTCAGCGACGCATATTCGATGATCTTGATCGGCGCGTCGGGGTTACCCATCAGATAGCCGCCCTCGGCGGTCTTGGTGACCGTTGTCGACCATTGCTTGCCTGCGGGTGCCGCGACCTTGGCGACGACCGCCTGTTCCTTCGACTGGTCGGTCGTGCCCTTGCCGCAGCCGGCGAGCGCAAGGGCGCCGATCGAGGCGAGAAGGATCGGGCGAAGGGGCAATCTGGTCATTGGGGATAGTCTCCGGATAATTCGCGTGAACGGGCTTTTACGAGGCCTTCAGCGCCGCGTCGAGTTGCGTTTTGATCGCGGACCAGACGGTCACATCGACATGGCGTCCGTTGATGAAGAAGGCCGGCGTGCCGCGCACATGGTCGGCACCCAAGCCGATATTGGTCATGCCTTCGAGTTCGGCGCGCGTGACCTCGCTATCGAAACAGGCGTTCATCTGCGCCTGGGTGTAGCCGCGCTTCGCCATCAGCGCGCCGAGCCCGGTGTCGGCCGCGATCTTGCGCGCGCGTTCGCTCTCGGTGCCAACATACCAGCTCTTGACCATGGCTTCGGGCGCCTTTTGCACTTTCGCCAGCCAGACCGGCTGCGCCATGAAGATGGCGTGGTGGTTGGCCGCGAAGGTCTTGGCGCCGCCGCAGCGCGCCAGCAGCGCTGCGGTCAGGTCGACCGGGTCGCGGACGAGGTTGCGATATTCGAAGACCACCAGTCCCTTGTCGATATATTGGGTCTTGAGCGGGACGTCGCCGTCACGCGCAAATTCGCCGCAATGGCTGCACGTATAGCTGAAATATTCGACCAGACGCACCTTGGCGGCGGGGTTTCCGACGATATAGGCGCCGATCGCGCTGGTGCTGATCTTCGACGACCAGGCCGGCGCCGGAGCGGCGGGCGCAGCGGCGACCAGCGACAGCGCGGCGATCGACAGGGCGCCGATGGCGGTGCGGCGGGACAGGGTGCGACCGGATATCTTGGGCATGGACGTGCCGTCTTCCTTCAACTGATGCGCGGGAGTTTCGGCGCGCTGGCAAGTCCGGCGGCCATGCGTTCGAGCACGGTCCTGAGTTCCGGATCGCCGATGTCGCGCAGGCTATCCCCCAGTTCGGCGGGTACCGGCTTCAGCATTGCCGGCTGCTGAACGGGGGCGGGGGCGGGCGTGACCTGACCATGCGTCATGCGGACGCTCGCGATCGCGGCATAGCCGAAGAAGCGATTGACCGCCGCCACGATGTCGGGGGCGACATGCTGCAGCATGGGTGCATGCGCGCCGCTGATCGTCAGGTGCAGCGTTCCGCCCGCCTTTTGTCCGGCGGGAAAGCGGATCATCGCGGGCTGGGTGACATCGGCGAGCCGGTCGCCGACGATTTCGCGCCAGCGGCTGACGACCGACGACTGGATGAAGCCGAATTTGCGAAAGGCGGTCCGGCCGATTTCGGGAACCATATCGGCGATCGCGCGCGCCTCGCCGCCGCGCGGCCGCTCATAGCTGCGCGCCGGCGCCTTTTTGGCGCCCTTCTTCGCGCGCGCTTTAGGGGGCTTGTCGCCGTCGCTGGAGCCTGCTTTCGCCATCGCCGCCGCCATGCCATAGGCGGGGGGTGAGCGTCCAGATGCCAGACCCCGATATCGCGGCCGTCGCGGATTTCGCGCCGCGGCTGCTCGCCTGGTACGACCATGCGGCGCGCAACCTCCCTTGGCGCATCGCGCCGGGCAGCGCGGTGACGCCCGATCCCTACCGCATCTGGCTCGCCGAAGTGATGCTGCAACAGACGACCGTTGCCGCGGTCGCGGGCTATTTCGCCCGCTTTACCGAGCGTTGGCCGAGCGTCGCCGATCTCGCGGCGGCCGATGACGCGGACGTCATGGCGGCGTGGGCGGGCCTCGGATATTATGCCCGCGCTCGCAACCTGCTCGCCTGCGCGCGCGCGGTGGTCGCCGATCATGACGGCCTTTTTCCGGATAGCGAGACCGGGTTGCGCGCCTTGCCGGGCGTCGGCGATTACACTGCGGCGGCGGTCGCGGCGATCGCCTTCGGCCGCCCCGCGGTTGTCGTCGACGCCAATATCGAGCGGGTGATTGCGCGCCACCGGCTGATCGCCACGCCGCTGCCGGCCGCAAAGCGCGCGATCCGTGCCGCGCTGGCGCCGCTCGTTCCGCGCGATCGCCCCGGCGACTTCGCGCAGGCTCTCATGGATCTGGGTGCAACGATCTGCACGCCGCGCAGCCCCGCCTGCACCCGCTGTCCCGTCGTCGCCGATTGCGCCGCATTTGCGGCTGGCACCGCCGAGTCATTGCCGGTCAAGCCGCCCAAAAAGGCGAAGCCGCAGCGCCACGGACGCGCCTGGTGGATCGAATCGGATGCGCGGCTGTGGCTGGTACGGCGCCCCGATAAGGGGATGCTCGGCGGGATGCGGGCATTGCCCGGCGGCGCGTGGGACGAACCGCCCGCATCCGATGACGGAGCCGTCTCCGTGCGGCACGGCTTCACCCATTTCGACCTCACATTGACGCTCGTCCGGCGCGGAGTCGAGGATGCCGCAGGGGAAGGTGAGTGGTGGCCGATTTCGGCGCTTGACGCGGCGGGTCTGCCGACGCTGTATCGCAAACTGGTCGACAAGATGCGGGAGAGTGACCGATGACGATGATGATTTCGCGCCGCGCGCTGCTCGGCAGCCTGGCGCTGGGGGGCAGCGCGACGCTGTTGCCGCGCGCCGCCTTCGCCTGGACCAATGCCGAGGCGCTCTATCCGGCGACCTACGCCTTCATCAAGGGATTCGTGGACCGCCGCGAGCTCGCCGGCGCTATCGCTGCGATCGGCAAGGATCAGGCGCCGCCCGACTATCTGGGCGCGGGCAAGCAGGCGATGGATTCGCAGCGCGCTGTGGCCCCGGACACGATCTGGCGGCTCTATTCGATGACCAAGCCCGTCACCGGCATGGCGGCCATGCTGCTGATCGAGGATGGCAAGATGACCCTCGACCAGCCGATCGCCGATTTCCTGCCGGCCTTCGCATCGATGAAGGTGCAGAACACCCCCGACGGGTCGATCACCGACGTTCATCCCGCGAAGGGGCCGATCACGGTCCGCCAGCTCCTCACCCACACCGCCGGGCTCGGCTACAATATTGTCCAGAAGGGGCCGCTGCGCGACGCCTATAACGAGGCGGGGATATTGGGCGGACAGGTCAGCCGTCTGCCGATTCCGGGCTTCCCGCCGACCACGCCCGCGCCGAGTCTGGAGGTTTTCGCCGACCGGCTCGCGACGCTGCCGCTCGTCTATGAACCCGGCACCCGCTGGAGCTATTCGGTCGGGCTCGACCTGATGGGCCGCGTGATCGAGGTCGCCTCGGGTCAGCCCTTCGACGCCTTTCTGAAGGCGCGCATTTTCGATCCGCTGGGGATGGCGAGCACCGGTTTTCGCGTCACCGGCGACGAAGAAGCGCGGCTGTCGACCAACTATGCGCCGCTGGGCGGCGTGCTGCTGCCGATCGATCCCGCGACGAGCTCGATCTACCTCGACCCGCCGCCGATGCCCTATGGCGGCGGCGGTCTCGTTTCGACGGCGCGCGATTACGACCGGTTCCTCGCCATGCTGCTCGGCGAGGGCGAAACCGGCGGCGTGCGGATCATGAAGCCCGAAACCGCGCGGCTCGGCATGTCGAACCTGCTTGCCGATTCGGTCGATCGCAAGAATACGTTCATCGACGGTGAGGGCTTCGGCGCTGGCGGACGCGTGTCGCTCGCCGGATCGCCGACCGGCGAGGGGGTTTACGGCTGGGGCGGCGCAGCGGGCACCATCGCCTTTGTCGATCGCCGCCGCGGCTATCGCGTCGGCGGCTATACGCAATATATGCCGTCGGAAGCGCTGCCCTTCCAGCGCGACTTCGGCAAGGCCTTCTACAAGGATGTGATGGCCTGATGCCGTTGCCGCTCGGCTTCACCGGGGCGCGGCTCGACCGCGCCGACCGCCTCCGCACCGATCCCGACGCTTTCGCGGCGGCGATCGCCGATCCGCGCGCGACCTGCCTGCTGCTCGACGGCATCGATCCGGTGCCGGGCGGGGGCGGCGGGCTGGTGTGGGAAGCGCTCGATCCGGCCGACGAGCGCGCGCTGTTGCTGCTCGGGATCGACGACAGCGGCGCGCCGCGCTTCGTGCGCGAGGCGCATGCCGGGGCGCGCGTCGATGCGCGTTCGCGCACCGTGATGCGGCTGCTCCCGATGCTCTCGCCCGAAGAAGCGGCGCTCTATGGCGGCGCGCGCAGCCTCGTCGACTGGCACGCGCGGCACCGATTCTGCGCCGTCTGCGGATCGCCGACCGAATTGTTTCGCGGTGGCTGGGGGCGTCGCTGCGCTTCGTGCGGCGCCGAACATTTTCCGCGCGTCGACCCCGTTGTTATCATGCTCGCCGAATATGAGGGCCGCGTGCTGCTCGGCCGCCAGCCCGGTTTCCCGCCGGGCTTCTTTTCGGCGCTTGCGGGCTTCGTCGAGCCGGGCGAATCGCTTGAGGAAGCGGTGGCGCGCGAATTGTTCGAGGAAGCGGGCATCGCCGTGTCCGATGTATCTTATGTGGCGAGCCAGCCCTGGCCGTTCCCCTCGTCGCTGATGATCGGGTGCCGCGCGGTCGCGCGCGACGCAGCGCTGACGATCGACACGACCGAACTCGAAGCGGCGATGTGGGTGGATCGTGCGGCGGTGCGCGCGGCGCTCGCCGGCGACATGGGCGCGAGCTTCATGGCACCGCCGCCGCTGGCGATCGCGCGCTATCTGCTGGAGGATTGGGTGGCCTGAGCCTTAGAGGCGCTTGCCGGTGATGCGGCTGATTTCGCGCGCCACCATCGATTCGACCATCGCCGGCAGATTGGCGTCGAGCCATTGCTTGAGCATCGGCCGCATCGCATCGACGACGACATCCTCGAGGCTGCGTCCCCCGGCGGGCACCGTCGCGGCGGCCGCCGCGGCGGCTGGCGCCATCGCCGCGGTGAGCGCTTCGAGCGACTGGCGCGCGGCATCGGCGCTGGCGACCGACACCAGCTCTTCCTGCGCGGTCGCGGCGCCGCTGTCGTCAAGGGTCGATTCGGCGACGGCGTCGTCTTCCTCTTCGTTGAGGTCGAGAATATCCTCGCTCGGCGCCGCCGCACGCTGAGCGCGCGCGCCAGGGGCCTCGTCACGCGCGATGACGCGCCGGATCGACGACAAAATGTCTTCCATCGATGGCTCCCGCGACATGTCGCCCATGCTTGCCCCCTCAGTTCCGCCGGAAATACCGGTTAACCATGTTCATACCGGCGCGCGGGCGGGCTTGCCAAGCCTTATTGTTGGGGAAGCGGCTCGATGGCAGGCACGCTGGCATCGGCGGCGGGGATGCTGCGCGTATCGGTGGCCTGCTGCTGCGGCTTCGGATCGTCGGCCCAATCCCAGATCTGACCGCGAACACGGCGATAATTTACCGCCGGATCATAGAGCGCGCCGCCCTCGATTCCCAGGTCGCGCGCTTCGGCCTTGCCCATCGCGGCGAGGACCGAGAAAGCCGCGACATAGCTGTTGCGTTTGGCCGAGACGAGCTGGACCTGCGCGTTCAGATATTCCTGTTCGGCATTCAATATGTCGAGGATCGAGCGCGTGCCGACGCTGTTTTCGGCACGCACCCCCTCGAGCGACAGGGCGTTCGCGCCCACCGCCTGCTCGGTCGCGGCGATGACGCGCTCGTTCGCCTGCCACGCGGCATAAGCGCCGCGCGTCTGCGCGATCACGTCGCGTTCGGTGGCAACATAGGTTTCGATCGCCTGGCTGCTGCGCGATTGCGCCTGGCGCACCTGCGCCGACGGGCGGCCGCCCTGAAAGATCGGCAGCGTCAGCGACAGGCCGGCGGCGGCGCTCTTCGTTGTATTCTCGGCCACGGTGTTGCCGGCGGGAATCGAATGAAGATTATTGTTGTAGCCGCCCCCTAGCGTCGCCGACAGCTTGGGCATGCGGGCGGCCCGCGCAGCGCCGATGTCGGCGCGCGATGCGTTGATGCGCTGGTTTGCTGCTTCGATATCGGGATTGTTGTTGAGCGCGATCGCGACCGCATCCTCAACCGATTGCGGGAGATTGGGCAGCGCCGGCGGCGGCTGGAGGTCGATCGGCGCATCGCCGACCAGCTTCACATAATTTTCGCGGCTGCGAATCAGATTGGCTTCGGCGCCGCGCAGGTCGCCCTCGGCGAGCGCAAGCCGGGCCTGCGACTGGGCGACGTCGGTGCGCGTCAGATCGCCGATCTCGAACCGGTCGCTCGATGCCTGCAAATTGGTCTTGAGGACCGCGACATTCTTCTGGTTGAGCTGGACGATCGCCTGGTCGCGGATCACGTCCATATAGGCGCCCACGACCTGCGAGAAAATGCTCGCTTCGGTTGCGCGCAGATCGGATTGCCCGGCTTCGACGCGATATTCGGCCGCCTTCACCGCGTTGCGCACCGCGCCGCCCTGATAGATCGGCACGCTGAGTTGGCTGCCCGCGGACAGGACGCGGCCCGGCGACACGAAGCTGTTGCCCGGGATGACCAGATTTTCCTGATAATCGACGCTGGCACCGACCGAGGGCAGGCCCGATGCCTTCTGGATCGGAACATTCTCGTCATTCGCGCGCTGTCCGGCGCGCGCCGCCGTCAGCGTCGGATTATTCTCATAGGCTTTGGCGAGCGCACCCTGCAGCGTCTCGGCCTGCGCCTGCGACGACAGCGCCAGCGCGCCGAGCGCCATGCCCGCCAGCCAGCGGGCGCGTCGTCCGGTCATTTTCGTGTCGATGTCGTGCATGATATGGTTCAGCCTGAAGGGAGGGAGGGCTCTCAGAATCGAAAACCCGTGGGGGCCTCGAAACCCGGCAGCGCCGCGACATCCATGTCGGCAAAGGCGCGCAGCGCAAGTGTGCCGGCGGTCTTGACGCCCTGGACAAGCCGGGTGACGCTGCCTTCGCGGCGCGCCGCGACCAGCTTGCCGCCTTCGGCGAGCTGCGCTGCCAACGCGTCGGGAAGCTGTTCGATCGCGCCGTCGATCAGGATGCGGTCGAAGGGCGCTTCGCCGGGGGCACCGGCAGCGAGCGGGCCTTCGACCCAGAAAATCGCGGGATTGTCGGTTGCGGCGCGGGCGGCGGCGAGCAGATCGGCCTGCTCCTCGACCGCGACGACCGAGGCACCGAGCGCCGCGAGCAGCGCGGCGGTGTAGCCCGTCGCCGCACCGATGAGCAGCACGCGCTGGCCCGGCCGGATATCGGCGGCGACCAGCAGGCGGCCGGTGACGAGCGGCGCATTGAGCGCGCGGCCGTGACCCAGCGCGATCGCGCGGTCCATATAGGCGACGCTCGCCAACGCCGCGGGAACATGCGCCTCGCGCGCCACGCTGCCCATCGCCGCGACGACCGCCGGGTCGATCACGTCATTGGTCCTCAGCTGGCTGTCGATCATCGCAGCCCGCATGTCCGCAGCAGTCACTTCGTTCAATTTCGTCGCCATCAGCCTGTTTTCCGATTCTGGGGCCCTGAAGCTTGGGGCCGTTCTAGCCGAACCGATGCTGTGTTGCAATACTAATACAGCATCGCGCGGCGCTGCGTCGCGCATAGCTGGCCGCGGGAGTGGCGCCAACCCCGCATTGCGCGAAAATGCGCGCGAAATGGAGTGGGCCTTGGCGAAACCTTGACAAGCCCGCCAAAGCCCCGCACTAGCGGCGCCGTCCAACACCCGGCCCGGCCCGCGACATAGCGGCCGCGGCGTTCGGCGCGAGGCCCGATGGCGGAGTGGTGACGCAGCGGACTGCAAATCCGTATACGCCGGTTCGATTCCGGCTCGGGCCTCCAGAACCCTGTCAGCGGACGGTTGCTGATGGTTGAAAAACTCCCGGTTTTCTGCTAGTTATGGAGCATTCACTGATTGCCGGTGATGGTCTCTGATTGTCCGTAATTGCGGCCGTTGGGGGCCTTTTACGGGGCAGAAGCTGCCTCAGAATGCACGAGGCCCCCAAATGGCGCTGACCGATGCCGCGATCCGGAATGCAAAGCCCCGAGAGAAGCCTTACAAGATTTCAGACGCGAAGGGTCTGTATCTTCAGATCAACCCGCACGGCAGCAAGCTTTGGCGATTAAAATATCGGATACATGGTGCAGAACGTAAGCTGGCGTTGGGCGCGTATCCGGAGGTTAGTCTAGCAGAGGCTCGCGAGGCGCGCGATGCCGCCCGCAAGCAGTTATCAAAGTCGATCGATCCGAGCTTTGCCAAGCGCGAGGCGCGAATTGAAGCGAGCGTGCGCGCTCGCAATAGCTTCGCGCACGTCGCTGACGACCTTATCCAGAAGAAAACTCGTGAAGGATTGGCCGCGTCGACGCTGAAAAAGATGCACTGGTTCGTGAAGCTGCTCGGCCCTGAATTCGGCAGGCGCCCGATCGCGGAAATTACGCCTCACGAGATTTTGCATGAGCTGCGCAAGCATGAGCGTCGGGGTAGGCTCGAAACCGCTAATCTCCTGCGGTCTTTCGTTAGCCGTGTGTTCCGCTACGGCGTCGCGACCGCGCGCGCTGACCGCGATCCTGCCCACTTGTTGATCGGCGCGCTGACTATTCCAAAGGTAAAGCATTTTGCGGCCATTACCGACCCGGTGGCATTTGGCGGGTTACTGCGCGCAATCGACGATTATCAGGGTGACCCGGCCGTTATGGCGGCGTTGAGGCTCATCCCCCACCTCTTCCAGCGTCCCGGCGAAATGCGCCAGATGGAATGGAGGGAGATCGATTTTGACACGGCGGTCTGGACGATCCCGGAAGCCAAGATGAAGATGCGCCAGCCTCATGCCGTACCCCTTTCGCGGCAGGCCTTGGCGATCCTTGCCGACATGCGGACCCTGTCGGGATCGGGCCAATTTGTTTTCCCGTCGGTTCGCACGCGGTCTCGGCCTATCAGCGACAATACGCTGAACGCCTCGCTACGGCGAATGGGGATTCCCAAGGACCAGATGACGGCGCATGGTTTTCGCACGTCGGCATCATCGCTCCTCAATGAATCGGGTTACTGGAATCCCGACGCGATCGAACGTGCGCTGGCGCACGCGGTCGGCGGCACCGTCCGCCGCATTTACAATCAGTCTGCCTATTGGGCCGAACGGGTCGAGATGGCTCAATGGTGGAGCGATTATCTCGACGACTTGCGTGAAGGAGGAAACCGATGCCCGTCGCCGAGACCTCAGCCTCGACCGGGATATGGCATCGGTCGGCCGATGCACATCGGAGCTTCGCGCGGATTGCCGCCCGCCTCTTATATGCCAAGGACAAGGAGGGGATGGGGTTAGATGAGGTCGACCGCGTAGTCGATTGAACGTGTTGAAATGGCGCGGTGGTGGAGCGACTATCTGGATGAATTGCGCGAAGGAGGGAACAGATGACAGGTCGCCCCGGAGAAGGTTGGAAAATCTTCGCAGACGGGGACGAAGCCGACAACGTGCCGCTCTGGAAGGTGTTGGCTCAATTCAGGTCGGACGATCTGGACGAAGGCTTGAGCCTGAACGCAGCAATTATCAATCAGGCCAAGCCGTCGCCGGTTCGATTTTATAATCTCGCCTTTCTCATCAGCTTTGGTTTCGGGTTCCTGTCCATAATCTTCCTGATCGGCATCCTTGTCTCAGGCCATTCGACAGCGACGGACTTCTTCTTTTATCTCACATTGGGCACGCTGGCGGCCACGATTGCGCCGCACCTTTGGCGGCAGGCTTATCAATATGGCCTGAAAATCCCCGACGCGCCGTTGAAACTGCCCCACGCGCCGGACAGGCTCTTTGACGAGGTGCTGGGCTATTTGCAGAAGGTGGACGGCCCGAAAGCCTATTATCTTTCTCGCTTCCGCAAGCAGCGGGTTCCTCTCAAACGCAGGCAGTTTTTCGGCAGGCTGCGCTATTTTCTGTTCTCCGAACATAGCAAGGATCGGGGGATGGTCATGCGTTACCCGACGGCGATGTCGCTGCCCGCTGACCTTTATCTTCATCGCGATGATGTCGAGACGATGCTCGCAATGAACAGGCCGAAGCGCAGGGGCGGACCCGGCCGGAACACCAAATACCGTTATGACGATGCGATTATCGCGCTGATCGGCGATCCACGGTTGGCCGCATTGGATGTGAAGGATCGGGCGGCGGCGATCAGCACCGTCAAGAATTGGCTATCCGAATGGTTCGAAGTCAACGCCGATGAGTCCGGTGACGTGCCGCGCCGCGACCAATTGACGCGTTACGCGGAAAAAATCTGTACGCATTTAGAAATGATCGCGTCCGCCAAAGGCCGCTGACCAGCGCTATCGTTTTTCGATCGCTGCGAAAGAATTTTCGGACCCCATCCCTGCATTTTTGTAACTCACGTCATCGGCAGACTTCTGGGGCTTTTCCATTGCTGGACGACACACCGGCAACCATGTGCAACTTGGCATGTCTCTCGCCGCGAATCGGCAGCAAGGAGACAAGCACATGGAACCCATTGCCATTTCGATTAATGACACGGCCAAGGCGCTCGGCATCGGGCGGTCGTCGGTTTACGCGCTGATAAAATCCGGCGGCCTTGACGCCATCAAGATCGGCAGGCGAACCTTGCTGACCACCGAATCCATCCGGCGCTTGGCCCAATCCCGCACCGCTATCTGACCCGCAGGCGCTCCACGGCCCCAGCCTCTTGAATTGGCGGGCCGCTCTGCGCCGCCTGCTCCACCCCGCATCGCACCCTTGCGACCGTGAGATTCACGAAAGGATGTCCCATGTCTATTTTTCACCGCGCCTTGGACTGGCTTGCCGATACCCTCTGGGCCGGCCGGAAGGTCACACTGCACGTCACCGCCGACTTTGACCGGGCGTGTTACGTGCTTCCGCTCATTGAAAAGCTGATCGCCGATGATGAGGACGGCGAGACCTATCGCACCGCACTGATCGACTGGCACCGGGCCGAGCGTCCGCCACTCGCACTCTATGATGGCGAAGCGAGCTTCTGTCGGATCGACGGTCCTCTTCAATGGGCTGGTGATCGCCGCTTCCCGCTCGGCGGTCTGATCCTCAGTTCCGGCGTGACCGCGCACCTCGACCCGTTCGAGGCGAACGCGCTTCACGACCACATGAAAGCGGCAATCGAACGAGCCATCCGGTCATGGATTACAGATTATGGACTTCGGGATTGGCGGCGCGTCCCGATCGAGTTCGATCGCCAATATGCCGACCGTAAAGCAAAGGTAATGATCGCGGATTGGGCGGCGCGACGAGGCCGGTCGCGGCCGAACGTCGCGACCGATACGGAGGGCTCGGACCATGCCTGATCCGGTCGCCCTTATGGCAAGGTCGCAGGGCTGCGATGCTACGCATCGAGCCAGTAATTTGGATACACACCTCACGCACGGGTGCATCCAGCTTTTCCGCCACTTTTTGAGGCGGCGATCCGACGGCGCCTATTTCGGCTCTTTTGGAAAGCGCGAATTTCTGCCTTTGGATGAGACAGCGGATCGCTGTCGCATGGGAGGCGGCCGATGAAACTCGTCCGCCACACCGTCCGCGTGCCCGTATCGCTCGACAAAGCGCTTCACGCGCTCGCCGAGCGCCGAGGCATCAGCGTCTATGCGATGCTCCAGCGCAGCGTGAAGACGGGCGTCGCGACGCTCGCCGACCCCGCCGCGCGCGATGCCATATCGAGTGAACTGGTTTCCGAACTGGCGTCGATCAGCAACCGCATTGTCGATGTCGAACATATGCTGGACCGGGCGCTGTTCACCGCCTGCGCCGCCTATTGCTACGCCCGCAGCGCGGGGCTGGGCGAGCGCACCACCGATGAGATCGCCGTCGCCGAGATCAACGAGGCCTACGATCGCCAGCGGCGCCTCTCGCAGGGGAAGCGGCCATGACCGTATCCAACGATCGCCGCATCCATGCCGACGCCTTGCGCCGGCATCATCGACTGAGCCAGTGGCAGCGGTTCAAGCGACAGGTCGGCATTATGCTCGCATCGGTCGCCCTGGGTTCGATCGGCGCGCCCTACGCGATGCTCGACAAGGACGAGCAATGGGCAATTGGCGTCTATGCCCATGCGCGGGGAGCGGTATGGATCGCCTTCAGTTCCGATCCGGCAATCACGGTCACATATGAGGGAAGGCAATATCGCGTTCCGGCTCGCGCGGTGGTTGCTGATCGCTATTATCGCGGATCGGTATCACGCCTCTTGTCGCTATCGGTCAAAGGCGGTCTGCTCGGTTTCGTGGGCTGGCTGTCCGGCCTGCTTCTCTTGCGTGGCGTCAGGGCGCGCCGTCGCGAGCGCGCCTTGCGCGATCGCGTCATCGCCGGAACCCTCGTCACCACCGAGAAGCAGCTCGCGGCACTGACCGCCGCCGAAGCCGGGTCCCACGCGCTCGCCATCGGCTCGGTGCCGATTCCGTCACGGCTCGAGACGCGGCACATGGCGATGATCGGCACGACCGGCAGCGGCAAGACCACCGCTCTGCGTCAGATGCTCGATGGGATCGAGGCACGGGGCGAAGCGGCATTGGTTTACGACACCAGCGGCGAGTTCATCGCGCATTATTATGACCCCGAGCGCGGCGACATCATCCTGAACCCGTTCGACGCCCGCTGCGCTTTCTGGACGCCCTTCGCCGAGATCGCGCACCCTGCTGACGCCGACCGCATCGCACAGCAGCTTATCACCGAGACCGGCCAGCACGACCGCGATGTCTGGCTGGAAACCAGCCGCATCCTCGTCGCCAACATGATCCGGGAATTGTGGAAGGAGAAGAAATGCACGCTGCCGGACCTGCTCGAAGCGCTTCAGAAGTGGGACAAGGATAAGCTTAAGAACTGGCTGAAAGACACATCTTCGGCCCGGACATTCTCCGACGATGCCGACCGCGCCACCGGCAGTGTGCTTTTCATGCTCGCGAAGGCCGCCAACCTCATTCAGTTCCTGCGAATGCCGAAGGACGGTGAGAAAGCTTTCGCCTTCCGCGACTTCATCGCGGGCCTCGACCAGCGCAAGGGCGCGCGCCCGTGGATATTCGTGCCGCGCAAGGAGGATTATTTCGAAGCGTCGAAACCGCTGCTCGCCTGCTGGCTCGAATGCGCGGCGAGCGCCGTGCTGGGCCTGCCCCCATCGCCCGACCGGCGCATCTGGTTCGTGCTCGACGAGCTGGCCGACCTGCCACGCGTCGATAACCTCGCGCGGCTCTTGCCCGAGGGCCGCAAGTTTGGCGCTGCGGTCGTGCTGACCTTTCAGGCGCTCGGCCAGATGCGGTATCGCTATGGGCCGCAGATTGCGGAGTCGATGCTGGGGTGCTGCAACACCAAGCTGTTCCTCCAGACCATCGACAGCGAAACTCGCGTTTGGGCCAGCCAGACGATCGGCGAATGCGAAGTCGAGATCCAGACCATGACCGATGCGCTCGCCGAGGGCGACGATACGCCGCGCACGACCTTGGGCCGGATGCGAAAGATGCGGCCCGCCATTCTCGAAGGCGAACTCCGCCTGCCGCAATATGAGGGATATTTGCTGTTCCCCGACGGCTTGCCCGTCGCGCGGATCAAGCTTACCGCCGATCATATCACACGGCGCGGTAAGCCCCGCCAGCAGGGGTTCGTCGCAGGCGATCCGAAAACCACGCTTTGGCAGCAGGCGGCGCAGACCACGCCGTCATCTCCGTCTCAGCCTCCACCGGCGCGGCCATCGCCGTCGCCATCCAAGAGGCGGGGGCCGGTCTGATGGTCGCGTCGGTATCGGCGCTGACCAGTTCGGCGCAGGCCAGCAGCTATTATGAGGCCGATGACTATTATGCCGAAGGCGGCTTGTCGCCATCCGAATGGCAGGGCGGAGGCGCGGAGGCGCTAGGCCTTTCCGGCGAGGTCGATCGCGACCAGTTCCGCGATTTGCTCGACGGCAGGATCGGCGAACAGCAGCTTGGCACGTTTCGCAACGGCCAGTTGGAGCATCGCCCCGGCTGGGACGTGACCTTGAGCGCGCCCAAGTCGGTGTCGATCATGGCCGAGGTTGCGGGCGACCGGCGCTTGATCGCGGCGCATGGGCAAGCGGTTAAAACCGCGATGGCGCATGTCGAAAAGCATATGGCGGCCACCCGCATTCGCGACGGCGGCACCGTCGCGCGCGAGGCGACCGGCAATCTCGTCGTCGCCAGTTTCCAGCATGGCACCAGCCGCGCCCAAGACCCGCAGCTTCACACCCATAATGTCATTATGAATGCGACGCGGGGCGAGGATGGCACATGGCGCAGCCTCGAACCGCGCGCCATCTACCAGCTTCAAAAGCAGATCGGCGCGATCTACCGGCAGGAGCTGGCGCTGAAGGTTCGCGAACTCGGCTATGAGATCGAGACGGGCAAGGACTCGCTATTCGAGATCAAGGGCGTGTCCAACGAGGTCATCGGCGCGTTCAGCACCCGCAGCGCCGAGATCGAGGCTGCGCTCGGCGAGCGCGGCACATCACGCGATGCCGCCAGCGCCGCCGAAAAGCAGATCGCCGCGCTCGATACTCGGCAGGCGAAGGTCGCGACCGATCATGCCGCCCTTGTTGCCGATTGGCGCGAGACGGCGAGCGCAGCCGGGTTCGGCCCGGACGCGCGGCTGGCGATGGTCAGGCAGGCCGAAGCCCATGCGGCCAGCCCCGCACACCGCGCCGACATGGCCGAACAGGCGACAATGGCGGATCGCGCTGTCGCCCATGCCGCCGACAAGCTCGGCGAACGGCAATCGGTCTTCTCTGCTGCTGCCTTGCAGGAGGAAGCCGGACGGATCGGGCTGGGCAAGGTCAGTTATGCCGAGATCGGGGCCGCAATCGACGTCGCCACGAAACAGGGGGAGTTGATCGACCGGACCTTTCTCGACCGGCGCGGCGCGGAGTTCGCCGGGTTCACCACCCGGCAGAATGTCGAAACCGAAGCCAAGATGCTACGCATCGAGGCTGAGGGGCGCGGTGCGCTGTCTCCGATTGCATCGCCGCTCGCCGCCGCCAAGGTCGTTGCCAGCGCAGCGACACAGGCCGAGCGCGCGGGCTTTGGCTGGAACGCCGATCAGCGCGCCGCGACCGAGCAACTGCTGACCAGCCGCAACCGCATCACAGCCGTTCAGGGTTATGCGGGCACCGCCAAGACCTCGACCGTCCTCGCGACCTTCGCGCGCGAGGCCGAGGCGCGGGGCGTGTCCGTTGTTGCGCTCGCTCCCACCGCATCAGCGGCGATGGTGCTGGGCGAGGCATTGGGTGCGCGTAGCGATACGGTAGCGCGCCATCTGTTGTCGCCCGAGCGCCCGCATCAGGGCCAGTCTGTCGCGTGGATCGTGGATGAAGCATCGCTTTTGTCGGCCCGCGACACCGCGCGGCTGTTCGACCTGGCCGACAAGCATGATGCGCGCATTATTCTCGTCGGCGACGTGAAGCAGCTTGGATCGGTAGAGGCAGGCGCGGCGTTCGCGCAGTTGCAGGGCGCGGGCATGGAAACCGCGAAGCTCGGCGAGATTGTTCGGCAGACCAACGCAGCGACAAAGGAAGCGGTGCTGGCGTCGATCGAGGGCGATGCCAAGAAGGCGTTCGCCGCGCTGGATCGCGGTGGCGGCCAGATCATCGAGAGTGCCGATCGCGCGGAACGGTTCGCCGCTATCGCCGAGCGATATGCCGGACTGGATAAGGCTGGTCGCGCCAGCACCCTTGTCATCGAGCCGTCGCGCGAAGGACGCGATGCGTTGACCGCTGATATTCGCGATGCCCTCACCAGATCGGGGGCGCTCACCGGCCCCGGCGTCACCGTGGAGAGTCTTGTCAATAAGGGGCTGACCCGCGCCGAAGCGCGCGACCCGATGAGCTATGATAGAGGCGATGTGGTCCGGTTCACGCGCGACTATGACGACAAGGGTGTGGAGCGCGGCGAAGCGTATCGCGTCGAGAGCATCGACCCGGCCAAGGCGGCGATCACCCTGAAATCGGAGGATGGGCGCGAGGTGGGTTGGCGATTGCGCCAATGGGGCGCGGGCAAGGTTCAGGCGTTCGCGCTACAGACCTTGGACCTGAAAACCGGCGACAGCATCCGGTTCACCCGCAACGACCGCGAAGCGGGCCGGGTCAACGGCGGGCGCGGCGAGGTGGTCGCGGTGGACGCGCAAACCCGCACCGCCATCGTCCAGACCACACGAGGGACGACCGAAATATTGAATCTCGATTCCGCCCGCGACCGGCATATCGCCCATGCCTATGTCGAAACCGCTTTTGTCGCCCAAGGGCGGACAGCCGATCATGTGATGATCCACGCCGACAGCAAGGCGACCAACCTCGTCGATCAGAAGAGCTTCTATGTGGGGATTTCCCGAGCGAAGGAATCGGCGACGGTCTTCACCAATGATCGCGGCAAGCTGGTTTCCGCGATCAGCGAACGCGCTGGAGAGATGCAAACCGCCATCGCTCACGTCATAATGCCTACCTCAGTGGCCGACAAAGCGGCGGGAGCCGGGATAGGGTAGCCAGATGGGCGTTACTTGGAAATCGATTACGATAACAGCACCCAATCCCTGGAGTGGGCTGCCCATTTTTTGCCTCATTTTCTGTCTGTCATGCTACAGGGTTTGCAAGGGAGGCGGGGCCGTGAACGAACTACTCAGCAAGATATCATCATATAACATCTTTAATTATCTCTTTCCCGGAGCAGTATTCTCAATTGTGGCCGATCATCTCAACATTGTGGCATATCCGAGCGATGTTATAGACAAACTTCTGTGGTTCTACTTCATTGGTATGGCTATCAGCCGCATTGGTTCGGTGGTGGTCGAGCCGCTTCTGCGGTGCTGGTCCTTCGTCACCTACTCCGACTATCCTCGCTTCCTGCGCGCATGTGCTAGCGATGCCAAATTGGAGCTGATGGTCGAGGTGTCCAACACCTACAGGACACTCGCGACCGCTTTTGCACTCTTGCCCTTGGGCCTGCTCGCCGGCTGGATCGCAGGAGGCATCGGCTTCCCCGCGCCTTGGAGGGAACGCTTAATCCTGCTGCCGCTCCTTGTGCTATTTTTGTTCTCATTCAGGAAGCAGGTGGGCTATATCCAGAGGCGGGTGAATCATCACGGGGGCGAGTAGTGTCGATTGTAAAGAGCTTTGCCGTCGGCAACGGCGATATGTGCTATATCAAGCATAACAGCGACAATTTTAGCGTCATCGACTGTAATCTTACGGGCGATCGAGACGACGAGATAATCCAAGAATTAAAAGACCAGGCTGGCGCGACGAGGATGCGTCGCTTCATATCAACTCATCCCGATCAGGATCATTTCGGGGGCATTGAAAAGCTTGACGCGGAATTTTCCATCTGGAATTTTTACGTGGTAAAGAACCAAGCCACAAAGGACGATGAAACTGAGTCGTTCAAATATTACTGTCAGCTTAGAGATAGCGGAAGGGCGTTCCACATCTACAAGGGTTGCACCCGGAAGTGGATGAACACGGGTGACGAGACCCGCTCAACTGCTGGCGTCAACATCTTGTGGCCCGACACGTCTAACGCGCATTTCAAAGAAGCGCTGGCATCGTGCGATGCTGGGGAAAGTTACAATAACACATCGGCCGTCATCCGCTATTCGGTCCAAAACGGCGCATCCGTGATGTGGCTTGGCGACCTCGAAACCGAGTTTATGGAAAATGTCCTGGACAGCATCGACCTCCCGAAGACCACTGTGGTTTTCGCTTCTCACCATGGAAGGCAATCAGGAAAAATTCCTAACTCGTGGCTGGAAAAGCTTGATCCTCAGATCATTGTGATCGGCGAGGCTCCCTCTCGTCACCTGCACTATTACACGGGATACAAGACAATCACTCAGAATATGGCGGGTGACATCACGATGCATATCACTGATGATAAGGTGCATTTCTACGTTTCAAATGGAAACTATTCCCATGATGGACTTACAAACGAAGCTCAAACCAGATTTGATAACTATGTTGGCAGCATTACGGTAGAAACAGAATATACTCTTGATGCGTGATTTAAAAGGTATTGGTAAAATCATTTCCGTAACGGACGATTTTAGGGTCTACTTGTGAATCTGATTAAGTCAAAGAAGCGCGTTGCCGATCATGGGGAGGTATTCACCCCGCCTTGGCTTGTCGAAGCCATGCTGGACTTGGTGAAGGGCGAGACGGAGCGCATCGACGCCCGGTTTCTGGAACCGGCCTGCGGGAGCGGCAACTTCCTTGTGCCGATCCTGCAACGCAAGCTCGCCGCCGTTGAACTGAAATACGGCAAGTCCGATTTCGAGCGGCGGCACCACGCCCTGTTGGGGCTTATGTGCTGTTACGGCGTCGAGCTGTTGGCAGACAACATCGAAGAGTGCCGCGCGAACATGCTGGAAGTCTTGTCCGACTTCCTCCCCGGCGACGAGGAGGCATTTCGCGCCGCCATGTTCGTGCTGTCGCTTAACCTTGTGCATGGCGATGCCATGACCATGCGCGACACAAACGGCGCGCCCATCAGTGTGGTTGAATGGGGCTATCTCGGCAAAGGCAAATATCAGCGCCGCGATTTCCGCCTGGACGTGCTGACCGGCATGGCCAGTTTCAGCGCGGAGGGTTCGTTGTTTGCGGGTCTTGGCAAGCACGAAATCTTTACACCGACTTCTTCATATCCCCCGATGTCGCTACGCGACTTGGCAGGGACAGTGAGCGGCAATTCAGGGGGAGCCGTATGAACGAACAGGCGGGGTTTACTTTGCGGGGGCGCAATCCCGACGTTCTAACTTGTATCGCTAACCTCTCAAACGACGAGGTGTTCACGCCACCAGAGTTCGCCAACCGTATGCTCGATACGTTGGCGGAGGCATGGGCGGCGCGGAACGGTGGCGCGAACATATGGGCCGACAGTTCGGTCAAGTTCCTTGACCCTTGCGTTAAGTCCGGCGTTTTCCTCCGCGAGATCACTAAGCGGCTGATTGCCGGGTTGGCCGGGGAAATCCCCGATCTGCAAGCGCGGGTGGACCATATCCTGACCGATCAGGTGTTCGGCATTGGCATCACGACGCTGACAAGCCTCCTTGCGCGTCGCAGCCTTTATTGCTCGAAGCACGCAACGGGCGAGCATTCCGTCGCCAAGAGCTTCGCCAACGACGACGGGAACATCTGGTTTCAGCGCACCGAGCATTCTTGGGCTGACGGCAAATGTAGATTCTGTGGTGCCAATCAACGAGACTATGATCGTGGCGAGGGCTTAGAGTCCCACGCCTACGCGCTAATACATACCGACGACGTAAAGACTCGCGTGGCCGAGTTGTTTGGGGGCGCAATGCAGTTCGACGTAATTATCGGCAATCCACCGTATCAGCTCGGCCAGAGCGGCGGCGAAGCCATCGGCGGGTTTGCGATGCCCATATACCAGAAATTCGTTCAGGCCGCGAAAGGGCTTGATCCCCATTTCGTCATCATGGTCACGCCATCGAGATGGTTCGCTGGCGGGCGCGGGCTTGACGAGTATCGCGCTGAGATGCTCGCGGACAAGCGCGTGCGGAAACTCGTAGATTTTCCCGACGCCTCGGAAGCCTTCCCCGGCACTCAAATCAAAGGAGGCGTATCCTACTTCCTTTGGGACAACGCATGGAATGGCCCGTGCGAGGTCACGACAGTGCATGGCGGTGATACCGCAGTCCCGTCCGCGCGCTATTTGGATGCATACGACGTTCTTGTCCGGCGCAATGAGGCGGTGCCAATCCTCGAAAAAGTGCTCAGCGGCAACGCAAAGGACGGATTTGGCAATCTCGCCTCCAAAGTTTCCCCGATACAGCCCTTTAGCATCCGCACGAATTTCCGAGGGGCCGCGCAGGCCGCCGGCTTGAAAAACCCTGTCCGCTTGATTGGCAATGGAGGGGATACGTTCATCGAGCGGGATACCGTCCCAAGAAACGATGCGTGGGTCGATAAATGGAAGGTGCTACTTGGCGCTGCATACGGAGCCGGTGAAAACTTGCCGCACCAGATATACAACTACCCGATCATAGCCGGCCCCGGAACAGCGTGCTCAGAAACCTACTTAGTCATTGATAAGTTTGGGGCCGAGAAGGAGGCGCGTCGCTTTGCGGGCTACCTACGCACCCGCCTCGTTCGCTTCCTCGTATCCCTGCGAAAATACACGCAGCACCTCTACAATGAACGCTTCCAGTTCGTTCCTGATTTGCCAATGGACCGCGATTGGACCGATGCGCTGCTTTACGAGAAATACGGGATCACCGAGGAAGAGGTGGCATTCATTGATCGTATGATCCGCCCGATGGAGGCGGGCGATGAATAAGCCCACCATCGAAGAAATCCTCACGCCCAAGCCCGCGGCGCGCCCGCGTATCTATGCATATTCTATCGCCGCCGACACGCACGAGGGGCTGCTGAAGGTCGGCCAGACCACCCGCGACGTGAAACAGCGCGTGGCCGAACAGCTCAAAACCGCCGCGATCAATTACACCGTCGAGCTGGACGAGTGCGCCGAGCGGGACGACGGCGGGATCATCACCGATCACGCCGTGCGCGAAGCCTTGAAGCGCAAGGGCTTCGATAACCCGCAGCTCGAATGGATGCGCTGCACCGTTGCCGATGTGAAAACCGTCCTGGCCGAGCTTCGCACCGGCAAGATATTCACCGGCACCCACCACGAGGATTTCCCGCCCCGCGAGGAACAGGCGCGGGCCGTGGAGCAGACCTACGCCTACTATCAATCGCGCTGGCAGGAGGACGCCGCCGCCGTGCCGCGCTTTCTGTGGAACGCGAAAATGCGTTTCGGCAAGACCTTCACCACCTACCAGCTTGCGAAGAAGTTGGCGGCGCAACGCGTCCTTGTCCTGACCTTCAAACCCGCCGTCGAGGACGCATGGCAGACCGACCTTGAAACCCACGTCGATTTCGACGGCTGGCGATACCAGTCGCGGAATGTCGATGGCGATCCGCGCGAAATCCCGGCTGATACACCGCTGGTCTATTTTGGCTCCTTCCAGGACCTATTGGGGCGTGACACGGCGGGCAATATCAAGCCGCGCAACGAGTGGATTCACACGATCAACTGGGATTTGGTCGTGTTCGATGAATACCACTTCGGCGCGTGGCGCGAGACCGCCAAGGAATTGTTCGAGGGCGAGGAAGCCGCCGTCGCCAAGAAGGAAGCCAGCCTCGAATACGCCGCCGACCTTGAGGACGTGAACGAGGATTTGGGCGTTCTGTCGGAAAGTGAGGCCGAGTTCCTGCCCATCACCACGCGGGCGTATCTCTATCTCTCCGGCACCCCGTTCAAGGCGCTCGCCACCGGCGAGTTCATCGAGGAACAGATATTCAACTGGACCTATACCGACGAACAGCGCGCCAAGGCCGCCTTCGCCGCCAAGTTCCCGGACAAGCGCAATCCCTACGGCGCCCTGCCGCAGATGCGGCTACTCACCTACCAGATGCCCGACGAATTGCTGGTGATCGCCAGCGCCGGGGAGTTTGACGAGTTCGACTTAAACGCCTTTTTTGCCGCCACCGGCACCGGCGATGCGGCGGCGTTCAAGCACAAGACCGATGTTCAAAAATGGCTCGACATCATCCGGGGCGGGTATGCCCCACAGGCGGTCGAGAGCCTGAAAACCGGCACCCGTCCGCCGTTCCCATATTCCGACGTGCGGCTCCTGCCGTATCTGCAACATTCGTTCTGGTTCCTGCCTAATGTCGCCGCCTGCCACGCGATGGCAAACCTGCTGGCGGAGAAGCACAACACCTATTGGCACGATTACACCGTCATCGTGTCAGCCGGGGCCAATGCCGGAATTGGTCTGGACGCGCTTCCGCCCGTTCGCCGGGCCGTGGGGAGCGGCTTCGACACCAAGACCATCACCCTGTCATGCGGGAAGCTGACCACGGGCGTCACCGTGGCGCAATGGTCGTCGATCCTCATGCTCCGCAATCTCAAATCCCCGGAGACCTACTTTCAGGCGGCATTCCGGGTGCAATCGCCGTGGTCGATCAAGAACCCCAACGGCGACAATCCCAACGAGGAAGAAATCCTCAAGCCCGTCTGTTTCGTGTTCGACTTCGCACCGACGCGGGCTTTGCGGCAGTTGTCCGAATACGGCATCGGCCTGTCGCCCGGCGAGGCGAACCCAGAAAACGCCGTGCGCGAGCTTGTCAGCTTCCTCCCCGTCCTCGCCTACGACGGCGCGAACATGACGCAGATCGACGCGGGCGGTATCCTCGACATTGCGATGGCCGGAACGTCAGCGACGTTGCTGGCGCGCAAGTGGGAATCCGCGTTGCTGGTCAATGTCGATAACGACACGTTGCGCCGGGTGCTAGACAACGCCGAGGCGATGGCGGCGGTGGAGCGCATCGAGGGCTGGCGCTCCCTTGGCGACAACATCATCGAGACCATCATCAACAAGTCCGATGTCGTGAAGGACTTGAAGGACAAGGCCAAAGCCAGCGGCGGGGAGTTGTCGCCGAAGGAAAAGAAGGAGCTGACGGAGGAGGAGAAGGAATACAAGTCCAAGCGCAAGCTGGTGCAGGAAAAGCTGATAAAGTTCGCCACCCGCATTCCTGCCTTCATGTATCTGACGGATTTCCGCGAGAACACGCTACAGGATGTCATCACCAAGCTGGAGCCGGACCTGTTCCATTCCGTCACCGGCCTGACCGTCGCCGACTTCCACCTTCTGGTGCGGCTCAAGGTGTTCAACACCGAGCGGATGAACGAGGCCGTCTTTGCCTTCCGACGCTACGAGGACGCATCCTTGCGATACACGGGCATCGAGAGCCACGAGGGGCTGACCCACTACGGCCTCTACGACACCGTAGTTGCGAAGGAATGAGGGGAGTGACGCTTGAATTTCGATCCGGCAGCCTCGTTTGAGGATAACCTTGCGCGGTTCAGGGCCGAGGCCGAACGGCTTGATCCCGAGTGCGCGCGCATCCTGTTTGACAATCTGGCTACGCTGACGCGCCAAGGGGACGGCGCGCGCGACCGGCAAGCGATTCAGGAGTTCAACCGCGCTGTCCTTGCGGCGCTCAACTCTCTGCCGGACCCCGCGCCATGAGCCGGTATTTCCTGAAACAAGCCACCATCGAGGGGTTTCGCGGGATCAACAACGACGGCGATCCCCTTGTTCTTCGTTTCCGCGCCGATTGCGTCAATTCCGTTCACGCGCCCAATGGCGTCGGCAAAAGCTCAATATTCGAGGCTTTGTATTTCGCCATCCACGGCACCGTCCCACGGCTCGAATCCTTGCAGGATGCCGAGCAGGGGCCAAGCTACATCGTCAACAAGTTCCATCCTGGCCAACAGGCGACCATCGACCTTGTGTTCGCAAGCGACAGCGCCACGCCGGACATATCCATCTCAGTGACACGCACAGCCGCAGGCGGACGCACCGTTACCTCGCCGACCGGCCATGTCGACCCCGAAGCCTTCCTTGCCAGCCTTCGGGAAGATTTTGTTCTGGTCGATTATCCGCGCTTTTCGTCCTTCGTGGATTCAACTCCCTTGGACCGGGGCCGGTCTTTCGCATCCCTTGTCGGCCTTAGCCGCTATTCCGGCTTGCGGCAGGCGCTGGACGGCGCGCGCAACACGCGCAACGTCAACAGCGACCTTGGCCTCTCCGCTCTCGAAACCGAGGTGACGACAGGGCAGCGTGCTCTTGCCGGTATCGCTTCGCGCATTGCGGCGTCCCATCAGGAAGTGACCGGCACGGTACCGGCCAGCGTGGACGACCTGGCCCCGCTCAAAACCAATGTGACGACGGCCCTTTCCGGTATCGCGTTGTTCGCACCGCTACTTGCGGGCGTGACCGTTATGGAGTTGGACTTCGACGCCGCCGAACAGGCCGTTGACCGCGAGGAAGGCGGCGCGTCGCGCAAGGCGCTCGACACCCTCAATACCACCGTCACAACTCTGACCGCCCTTGCCGTGCCGCAGGCCGAGATCGACGACATTGACTCGTTGCTGGCTTTGGCGCGCTCGCGTGACGACGCGATCAACAAGGTGGGTGCCGCCGCCATCCATGCCTTGTTGAAGGACGCGCTTTCTGTTGTCACCGGCGCGGACTGGCATGACCCGCGCCAGTGTCCGGTTTGCGAAAACGTCGCTCCCGCTCCTTTGAGGGATCAGCTTGAGGCCAAGATCGTCCTCTATGATGAGGCCGAACGGCTCGACACCGATTTGCGCGCCAGGGCGACGGCATCGGCGGCCGTCGCCAAACTCCGCCAGTTGGAGGAGTGCGCCGCCTTGAACGTGGTGGTAGCGGATCGCGTCACGCCGAGCCTTGCGATGCGCCAAGCCTCGATTGCGACAACGGATTTGCAGCGCGGCAAAGACAGGCTTCTCGCACTCGAAACCAGTCGCGCCGATGCGATCACGGCCACCAACGCCGAGATCGCTATGCTGCAAGCCAGCTTGCCGCCGTCACTGGTGCAGGTCACACGCTCGCTTGGGCAGGCAAAGCAGTTCCGTGACGCCGTGCGCGAATACGAGCGCGACGCGCCGGTGCTGGCGACCAAGCGCGCGAAGCTCGCCAAGCTCAACCGCTGGAAAACCTTTATCGGCAACGCCTATCAGGCGTTTGCCACGGCGGAAGCTGCGCTCGCCAATGCCCGCATCACCGACATTCAAACGAGTTGTCAGGACTTGTTCGGCCATCTTGTGCGTGGCGGGCCGGACGTGCAGCCCACCTTGAGCCGGGCGCAGGACAGCGAGAAGGTTGATCTCAAACTGGCGGATTTTTTTGGGCTGCGCGACCAGAGCGCGCGGGCGTTGCTGTCCGAAAGCTACCGCAATGCCGTCGCCGCATCGATTTTCCTTGCCGCCGCCACGCGCCACAGTGGCGTGCCGCGCTTCATGGTGCTGGACGATGTGACTTCCAGCTTTGACGCCGGCCACCAGTTCAGTCTGATGGAGGCTATTCGCACGCGGCTTCGCCACGGTGCAGCAGGCGGCGTTCCCGATGGCCTGCAATTCATTATCCTGAGCCATGACACCAGCCTTGAAAAATACTTCGACCGGCTTGGCAACACGACCGACTGGCACCACCAGAAACTGCAAGGGATGCCACCGCGAGGCCGCTTGATGGTGTCGGCACAGGAGGCCGACCGCCTTAAAGCGCAGGCACAGCAATATCTCAACGCCGGACAGATTGACCAGGGCGAACCCTTCCTGCGTCAGTATCTCGAATACAAGCTTGGCCAGATTATCGCGCGCCTCGCCGTGCCGGTGCCCCCGGACTACGCCACGCGGGGCGACCGCCGCACGCTGTCCACCTACCTTGAGGCGATCACCAACGCGGTGGCGCTCTATCAGGCGGCTGGCCGCTGTGTGCTGACGCAACAGCAGATTACCGACCTTAGCACCCATCACGCCCCGTCGATCATCGCCAACTACGTCAGCCACTATGAATCAGGTGCTGGCACACCGTTCAACGCCTATGCCTTGTTGGGGGTGTTGCAGAGCGTCGATGACTTCGCCGACTGCTTCACATGGACGGACCCCGCGAATAATCAGAAGAAATACTACCGCGCGCTCGACCGGCAACGCTAACCCGATTGCCAGCTCTGTCGGCCTGCCATCGTCGCGATTGGCGAGGGGCGGGGCTGTTGGCACGGTGGACATTGTTCCCCTTGTTGGCAGCCGCGAACGTCACTGGCCTCATGCGTGGATTCACTGGCTTGGCCAGATCGGGCGTCAATCGCGTGCGCTTCCGCGACTATCGTCTTGTGCAGCTTCCCCTGTCGGGCAGCCTCCGGCTGACATGACCCCGCGACCTCTTGGCCGCTCCTTGTTCTCCACATCGGCCGCAACGGTTGCGGCTCGTTTTGACTAGGAGAACCGACATGACCACCGAAACCACCAACAGCCCCGCCTTCATCCTCTATCGTGTCGAGGGCAACGGCCCCGAAGCCCGCTGGACGAAGATCGGCGCAGCTTGGGCCAACCGCGACGGCAAAGGCTTCAACATCGCCTGTGACGCCGTTCCCCTTCAGGGCCGGATCGTCATGCGGGCTTACACCCCCAAGCCGAAGGCTGACGCGGATGCCGCGAACGACGCGGAACTCGCCGTCAAGGCGGCAGCCAAGAAGGCCGGTGGGCGCTAACGCGCCACCCGGCCTTACGCTCGCCTGCGGTGAATATCGGCCATATTCACCGCAGAATATGCGGCGATTGCGACGGACGGTTTATGGATATGGAAAAATGCTAAGTCTGGCTTAGCTTTTTGCCTCTCTTATGAACTCGACAGGGGTTTACGAATCTGGCAAAATCCTAAGCATGACTACGCGTTTTGACAGCAAGTTAAACCGGCTACAGCAGGAACTCCCCGAGGGACTCCTTGCCGATGCTGCGTGGCTCGAAGCTCATGGCTATTCATCGGCGCTGCGCAGCCAGTATGTTCGCGCGGGCTGGCTCGAAAACCCAGCGCGGCGCGTTTATCGCCGATCCCGTGCACCGCTGACATGGCAGCAGGTCGTCATCTCGCTTCAGACCGTGCTGGACCTGCCGTTGACCGTCGGTGGGCGCACCGCGCTCGAACAACAGGGCTATGCCCATTATCTGTCGGCGACGGTGCGCGAGGTTGATCTTTATGGGCCGATAAAGCCGCCGACCTGGCTGGCCAGTCTGCCGCTCGACGTGGACTTTCGCTGGCATAACAGCCTGCGGCTGTTTCCCGGCGATGCCGACGCGCTGCCCGAACCTAGCCCCGTCATGGTCAGCGCCGCTGGCCTGACCTTGCCCGTCCGCTATTCCAGTAAGGAGCGCGCCGTTCTCGAATTGCTCGACGAGCTACCCGATCACGAGAGCTTCCACCAAGCCGATGCCTTGATGGAAGGAATGAGCGACCTTAGCCCGCGCCGCCTGCAAACGCTCCTTGAGACTTGCGCCAGCGTGAAGGTCAAACGGCTGTTCCTGTTCTTCGCCGACCGCCACGATCATGCGTGGCGGTCGCGGCTTGACGTGTCCCGCGTCGATCTCGGGTCAGGAAAGCGCGTTCTGGTCAAGGGCGGCAAGCTCGATACGCGCTACAACATCACCGTGCCTGCCGATCTTGGAGGGCAATGACGCATGGCCTTCCTCGATTCCTATAGCCAGCAGGTTGCCCTTCTTGTCCGCGTTCTGCCCTTCGTGGCGAAGGAAGATGCCTTCGCCCTCAAGGGCGGTACCGCCATCAACCTGTTCGTCCGCGATATGCCGCGCCTCTCGGTCGACATTGACCTGACCTATCTGCCGGTCGAGGATCGCGCTGCCTCGCTCGCCAAGATCGACGCCGCCATGCTGCGGATCAAGGAGCGGATCGAGAAGGGCCTTCCCGGCGCAAAGGTCGCACCCTCGCGCTCGGCCGACGAGAAGATCGTTACCAAGCTGATCGTCCGCATGGACGACGCGCAAATCAAGATCGAGGTGACGCCGGTGCTGCGCGGGACCGTTTACGATCCCGTCGTCACCGGCGTAACGCCCGCCGTCGAAGATGCGTTCGGCTTTGCCGAGATTCAGGTCGTGTCCTTCGCCGACCTCTACGCGGGCAAGATCGTGGCGGCGCTCGACCGCCAGCATCCTCGCGACCTCTTTGACGTGCGCGACCTGCTCGCGAACGAGGGCGTGACGGACGAACTGCGCCGCGCCTTCCTCGTCTATCTTGCCAGTCATAACCGCCCGATGGCCGAAGTCCTGGCCCCGACCCGCAAGCCGCTCGGCGACGAGTTCGAACGCGGCTTTGCCGGAATGACGCAGGAGCCGGTCGCGCTTTCAGAGCTTGAAGCCGCGCGCGAGGCGATCATCGCTGCGGTGGTCGCCGACATGCCGGACGATCACCGGCGCTTTCTTCTCGGCTTCAAGCGCGGAGAGCCGGACTGGAATCTACTTGGGCTGGCCGATGCGCATAACCTGCCCGCCGTCCTCTGGAAACAGCGCAATCTTGACAGGCTGCCCGCCGACAAGCGGCGCGAGCTGGCCGACGCTCTTGAGAAAGTGCTGTTTCCTGCGGGACACGGCAAATGACGAACGGTGGCTTGGGACCAGACAACGCCATATGGGATGACGGCGAATGGGTGAGCTGGGACGAAATCAACCAGCAAATCCAATATAAGGAGTGGCGCGCCCGCTATCCCAATGCAGACCTGTCGCTCGTGTCGGTGTTTGAATCCCTGATCGGCACCGCCGAGGAATACTACCATCTCACCGGCAGGCACCTGCAAGTCTATGGCGACATTGGCGAGCTGTATGGTGCGATCACGCACGGTATCAAGCTGCATCGCAATTACGCCAAGGGGTCCGACGGTCGCCTTGGCAACGATTTCGTCGAGATCAAAACCATCACGCCGTTCAAGAACTGCGATACGGTCGAGATCAACCTCGACCGTCATTTCAGCAAAGTCCTGATCGTGAAGATCAACGCCGATTTTGAGGTGCGGGGCAAGCTGCTTGACCGCAAAGCCCTTCCCCAAGGCAAGATGCGGGGCAATCGCCTGTGTATCGACTGGTCGCTTGTCGAAGCGAAATAGCCGGCACGATTCCAATAGCGACAGATTGCGGGCGTCCCCTTCGGGCGGGGCTTTATGGCTTCGCCACGAAACCCGCCTCGCGGTTTCCGCCCAATGGGTGACAATCCCTGACGCGGAATAGGGCGGGCAAGCCCGCCCCGAATTGAGCGCCGCTGGCGGCGCATCTTCAACATTTGATCGAGGAAGAAAGAGGCTCTGCCTCTCTCTCCCTGCAAGGTGCCGCCTTGGGGCCGTGGCTCGCTGCGCTGCGCCCGCACCATCCCCGGCGCCGGACCTTGCCCCCACTCTCTCCGCCCCTCGCCGGGTCGGCAGGGGTCATGCGCGGCACGACCCGCTGCGCGGATTGGAAGGGAGTGAACATCATGACCAAGCAAGACCCTCACAGCCGCATCACCGACCGCATCTTGGCCGAGCTTGAGCAGGGCACTCGCCCGTGGCTCAAACCGTGGAGTGGCGGCGACATGGCCGTATCAGGCCAGACCCGCCCCTTGCGCGCCACCGGCCAGCCGTATCGCGGGATCAATGTGCTGCTATTGTGGATCGAGGCGCAGGCGTCCGGTTTTATCAGCCCGTCATGGATGACCTACAAGCAGGCGCAAGCCTTGGGCGCGCAGGTCCGCAAGGGCGAGCATGGCGCAACCGTGGTCTACTACGGCGACGGCAGCAAGACCGTGCGGGACGAGGGCAGCGGCGAGGACCGGGAACAGGCGTTCCGATTTCTGAAAACCTATACCGTTTTCAACGTGGCGCAGATCGAGGGGTTGCCGGAGCGATTTCATATCGTGCCGACACCCCCGCCGGAGGTGGAGCGCATCGAGGCCGCCGAGGCGTTCTTTGCCAGCATCCCCGCGACCGTGAACCACGGCGGCGACAAGGCATATTATATACCGTCAGCCGACCGCATTCAGCTTCCGCCCTTCGCGGCATTCCACGATGCCCACGGATATTACACCACGAGGGGCCATGAAACCGTC
>NZ_BCZQ01000027.1 GCF_001598815.1 Sphingopyxis terrae subsp. terrae NBRC 15098
CATGATGACCGATACGAATGACCTGCACCTGCTTCCCGATGAACGAATCGCATGGGAGGGGCGACCATATGCCGGCCTGATACTTCGCCAGATTGAAATTTTTCTAGTCCCATTCAGTCTCCTTTGGTGTGGTTTCGCGATATATTGGAATGCGAGTGTTTGGGTCGCGGATGCTGATACGTCATTTAAGTTTTTCGGCCTGCCGTTCCTGATCGCAGGTCTATATTTTACGATCGGCCGGTTCTTGGTGGACATAAGCCTCCGAAAACGAATGGCTTACTTTGTCACTAACAAACGTGTCCTCATCAAAAAGCGATCGGGCGGATCAGGGATAAAATCTTTGGATATTAAACGCCTTCCCACACTGGAACTCGATGAACGACCGGATGGCTCTGGAACTATCCGCTTTGGTGCTTCAGGCAGTTTGTTCACCGGCAGCAATTTTGGCATTTGGCAGCCGACTTTTGATCGAACGCCGCAGTTCATTCGGATTTCGAATGTCCGCTCGGTCTACGAATTGATCCAGAAACAGTCCGACGGCTGACCACCCCAAAGGCAGATTCCCCCAATCAGAAGTCGATCTGCGTCCGCAGGCCGAAGGCGTCGGCCGAATAGTTGCGGTCGCCGCTCGTGCTGCCGATCGCGGCATCGTCGTACATCAGATGGCCGTAATTGGCGGTCAGGCGCAGATAGGGGATCGGTGCCCACACGACCGCGACGCCCAGCGTGCGCTGGCGCCCGCCGGCGATGCCCGCATCGCTGAGGTCGAGGTGGTCGTAGCGGGCGTTGATCTCGATCGCGCCGGGGCCGCCCGCGGTGATCGGGCGCGACGGTGCGAGCCGGTCGAAACTGCCGTCCTTATACCCGCGGCGATCGCCGCGCGTCAGCACATAGCCGACTTCGGCATAGCCACCAAAGAAGGTCGGGTCGGCAAGGCCCGGACGGCGCGCGGTCTGCCAGAAGCCTTCGCTGGCGACGTGGAAGGGGCCGGCGATGAGCGCCCCCTCAAGCCCCAGTCCGCGCTCGCTTGTAGCGGTGAAAGTGCCCGTGTCGACAAGCCGGCTGTTCGTCGTGTGGACAAAAGGCCGCGCGGCGTAGCGCACCGCGCTCGGTCCGTCGTTCGCCTTGCGCCAGTGCGCCGACGCCCCGAGGTGAAGCTGGGTATCGCCAAAGCTTGGCATCCACACCACCCGGCCGTCGACGCTCACGCTATTATCCGAATCGCTCAGCAGGTCGTTGGCATTGTCGCCG
Source organism: Sphingopyxis terrae subsp. terrae NBRC 15098 (assembly GCF_001598815.1). Taxonomy (GTDB): domain Bacteria; phylum Pseudomonadota; class Alphaproteobacteria; order Sphingomonadales; family Sphingomonadaceae; genus Sphingopyxis; species Sphingopyxis terrae. The sequence goes on from NZ_BCZQ01000027.1 coordinate 1,252, forward strand.
AACACCCCGCCCTGCACGAGCAGCGCCTTGCCCTTATACTGGCCCGACAGGCCGACGCGCCGCTCGAATCCGAACGCTTGGGTAAAGGCGGCGCGCTCGGCAAAGCTGGTGAAGAGGTCGCTCGTCATTTCCTCGAGCGACCAGAAAGGTTTGATCTGCCCGGCGGTGATCGAGAGCGGGCCGGTGCCATAGGTCAGATAGACGTCGGTCAGTTCGACCGAGCTGTTCGCGACATCGGCCTCGACGCGGTAGCTGATTCCGCCCGGAATCTTGCCGTCGACGCCCAGATAGACGCGGCGGAATTCGGTCGCGAGGCCGCCATGCGTGTCGGTAACGCCCGGCGGCGCGTCGATGCTGGCAAGATCGAGCTGGATGCGGCCGCGCGGCTTGAAGCTCCAGCCATCGGCGGTCTTGATCTCGGGCGCGCCCTTCCACGCGATGTCCGGGCCGGGTTTCGCGGGGGCTGCCGCGGCCGTTACCGGGGCGAGTGCTGTCGTCGCTGCGGTCACCGTGCCCGATGGAACGGCGCCCGGCGCGGTCGCGGCATCGAGGCGGTCTTCGAGCGTCTCGACCTTGGCCTTGAGGGCAGCCAGTTCGGCGCGCAGCGCGGCGGCTTCCTCCGCACTCATCGCCTGCGCATGCGCGGTCGTGGGGATGCAGAACATCGTCGTCGCCAACAGGGCGGCGGTCAGGGTCGGACGCATGCAGAAGGCTCCATTGCGAAAAGGTGACGATCCGGTGGCGCTGTTATGACGGTCAAATGACAGTCGCACGTCATTTCGGTTACATTTCGATGACAGATGACATTTTGTTGCACCCGCCAAAATTGCCCCTCCCCCCTTGCCTGCCCGCCGCGAGCGGTTAAGGACGTGCCAGTTTTCTTGGGCAACCTTTTGCGGGATGCCCCCGGTAGGAGATCAGCATGACGATCAAATTTGACGGCCGCGTTGCCATTGTCACCGGCGCCGGCGGCGGCCTGGGCCGCGCCTATGCGCTCGAACTCGCCCGGCGCGGCGCGAAGGTCGTCGTCAACGACCTCGGCGGCGCGCGCGATGGCACCGGCCATTCGGACGCCGCACTGCAGGTCGTCGAGGAAATCCGCGCCGCGGGCGGCACCGCCATGTCGAACGGCGGCAGCGTCACCGAATATGAGCATATGGTCGAAATGGTGGCCAAGGCGAAAGAGGAATGGGGCGGCGTCCACATCCTGATCAACAACGCCGGCATCCTGCGCGACAAGAGCTTTGCCAAGATGACGATGGAGGATTTCAACCTCGTCGTGCAGGTCCATCTGCTCGGCAGCGCCAACGTCACCAAGGCATGCTGGGATCTGATGCGCGACCAGGCCTATGGCCGCATCCTGATGACCGCCTCGTCGACCGGCCTCTACGGCAATTTCGGCCAGGCCAATTACGGCGCGGCGAAGCTCGGCCTTGCCGGCCTGACCAAGACGCTGCACCTCGAAGGCGCGAAATATAACATCCGCTGCAACACGATCGCGCCGGTCGCGGGCACGCGCATGACCGAAGACATTTTCCCGCCCGAACTGTTCGAGAAATTCACCCCCGAAAATGTTGCGCCAGCCGCGCTGTTCCTGGTGAGCGAAGATGCGCCGTCGAACATGATCGTCGGCGCGGGCGCAGGCGCCTATCACGCCGCCTATATCACCGCGACCCCCGGCGTCGCCCTGCCCGAAGACCAGCGCACGCCCGAAGGCGTCGCCGCGGCGTGGGACAAGATCATCGACCGCACCGGCGAAATCGTGCCCCAGTCGGGCAGCGAACAGTCGATGGTGGTGATGAAGGCCTTGCAGGCGCTCGGCTGAGTGGTTGCTCCTCCCTGCCGCGCAGCGGTGGGGAGGTGGCAGCCCGCAGGGCTGACGGAGGGGCGAG
>NZ_BCZQ01000028.1 GCF_001598815.1 Sphingopyxis terrae subsp. terrae NBRC 15098
CCCCACCACCCTTCGGGCGGCCCCCCTCCCCATCGCTTAGCGACAGGGAGGATATGGCGCCCCACTGCATTGACACAGCAATACGCTTTCGCTATGCCCTGCATGGGGCAAGGGGATCGGTCTAAGAAGGACGACCCCGATGTATAGCGAAAGCGACCTGCAAGCTGCGGTCGATGCAAAAGTTCTGACGCCGGAGGCGGCCACCGCCTTTCGGACGCATATTGCATCGCTGCGCGACGCCCCCGGAGCGGATGAGGAATCCTTCCGGCTCATTACCGGTTTCAACGATATTTTCGTCAGCATTGCCGCGGTGATCCTGCTGGTCGCCGTGGCGTGGATCGGCGAATCGATCCATCCGGCGCTCGCGGGGGTCTTCGTCGCCGGGTCGGCGTGGCTGCTCGCCGAATATTTCACCCGCCGCCGCCGCATGGCGCTGCCCAGCATCCTGCTCGTCCTCGCCTTTTCAGGCGGCGTCGCCGCGACGATGATCGGCTTCCTCGTCAAGCATGGCGAGGCAATCTTCGGCAATCATCTGAGCGAAACGACCGGCGCGCTGATCGCCAGCGTCATCGCCTTCGTCACCGCGGGCGCGACATGGCTGCACTGGAGGCGGTTCATGGTACCCGTGACGATTGCCGCCGGCACCGCCGCGCTTGCCGCCACCGCGGTCGGGCTGATCCTCTCGGCCGTCGGAATGCCCGATCCGTCGCAGACGCTGTTGATGGCACTGATCCTCGTCGCCGGTGTCGGCGTCTTTACGCTCGCCATGTGGTGGGACCGCAGCGATCGGACGCGCACGACGCGGCGCAGCGACGTTGCCTTCTGGCTTCACCTGCTCGCCGCGCCGATGATCGCGCACCCGGTGTTCCATCTGCTCGGCGTCACGAGCGGCGACAATATCACCAGCGGCGCCGCGGTGATGGTCGTGGGCATTTATATCGTCTTCGGGCTGATCGCGCTTGCGATCGATCGCCGCGCGCTACTCGTCTCGGCACTCGCCTATGTGCTGTTCGCAATGACCGAATTGTTCCGCACCTTCGGCGCGGTCGAACTAAACGTCGCGCTCACGGCCTTCGTCATCGGTTCGGCGCTGCTGATGCTGTCGGCCTTCTGGCAGAATGCCCGGGCGGTGGTTGTCGGCATGCTGCCGGCGGACGTGGCGAACCAGTTGCCCGCTACGATCCGTCCCCAACCAGCTTCATAAGGTTGCGCTCGACGGGGGCGAGCACGTTAGAAAGCTCGTCCCCGCGCTTGAGCACTGCCCCGCCTTCGGAGACAAGGGCCCACATGCCCTGACGGCTCCGCAAGGCGGGGCGTTTTTCTATGCGATATTCGGGACGTTCGGCTGTGCGTCGAAAAGCCGAGAAGATCGCGACGTCGCGGTGGAAATCCATCGCATAGTCGCGCCACTTCCCCGCTGCGACCATGCGGCCATAGAGATCGAGGATGCGCATCAGCTCGTCGCGGTCGAAGCCGGTCTGTTGCGGCAATGCCCGCCCCGCATATGGAAGGGGCGTTACCGTCCCCATCAGGCGCTTTTCCGGCCTCCCTTGCGGCGCGGCGCATCATCGCCCTCACCCGATGCGGCGCGCTCATCGAGCAGCGTCTTGAGCTGCTTCTGCAACACTTCGAGCTGACATTGCAGGATTTCGAGCTTCTGCGTCGCCGGGTCGAAGGCTTCATTGCACGGGGTGCCATAGGGCACGAAGTCGCGCGCATATTCGGTCGCGTCGAGCAAGGTCGACCGCGCCGGGATGCCCACCATCACCGCGCCTTCGGGCACATCCTTGGTCACCACCGCATTGGCGCCGACGCGCGCGCGCGAATTGACGATCACCGGGCCCAGAATTTGCGCGCCCGACCCGACGATCACATCGTCGCACAGCGTCGGGTGGCGCTTGCCGCCGATGCCGTTCGCGGGATCGGTGCCGCCCAGCGTCACGCCCTGATAGATGGATACATTGTCTCCGATCTCCGCGGTTTCGCCGATGACGACGCCAAAGCCATGATCGATAAACAGGTGGCGGCCGATCGTGGCGCCGGGATGGATGTCGATGCCGGTCAGCCAGCGCGACAGATGATTGACGAAGCGCGCGAGGAAGAACAGGTCAGCCTCGAACAACCAGTGGGCAATGCGGTGCATGCCGACGGCGAGCAGCCCCGGATAGAGCAGAATTTCCCAGCGCGAACGCGGCGCGGGATCGCGCGCCTTGATCGAGTCCAGATAGGCGACGAGCCCGTTAAACATCGCAATTTCCCCTGCGACCCTATCTCGTTTGCGCCAAGATAGAGGCTCGGGGGCGGCATTTCCACCCCCGCCACAACACTTTCCGGTCAAAGGCCGGTAAGGCCCGTCAAAGGCCAGTCAGGCCGATCCGGAAAAGCAGCAAGCCTTCGCTGCGCCAGCGCCGTTCGCCGCCACGTGCCGCAATGGCCGCCGACCAGCGATCGAGCATCAGCAGCGCCCTGCCGCCGAGCAATCCGGGCGGGGGGGCCGGCCGGTTACAGGCATCGCGAAAAAGCTGCGTCGCGGCGTCCGCCGCGTCCTGCTGCCCGGCCAGCCAGACCAGCCCCCATCGCGCACCGCCCGCGCCGCCCGACAGCACGAACAGCGCCTCACCGAACGCTGCACCTGCCGCAGTCCGTGCGGCGGCGTCTTCGGCAAGCAGCACCGCCTCGGCGGCATCGACCAGCACCTCGAGCCCGTCCTGCCCCGCCCAGCTCTGCTGCAATTCGGCGAGCAGCGGCTCACCCTTCGGCAGCGCGGCGGGATCGGACGCAAGCAACCCCGCCATGTCGCGCCACCAGGCGAGCTTGATCTGGCCGATCATCGGCTCGCGCGCATCGGCCAGCAATTTGGTCAACCGCTCCGCGAGCGCCCACAGCGCCGCCAGCGCCTCGCGCCGCGCGCGCGGCACCGCAACCATCACGCGCGGGTCGCGAATGTCGGGATAGCCGTAGAGAATCGGCGAGGTTTCGGTCGTCATGCGATCGCGCGATAGAACAGACGGCGCCAAATAAGAACCGCTCGCCCTGAGCTTGTCGAAGGGCTGTTCTTCACTTCGTCGTTGCGAACGAAAAACGGTGCTTCGACAGGCTCAGCACGAGCGGAGTTCGGGCAGGTTCGGGATGTCAGCCGCGATTGCAAACCGTCTTCGCCGCCGCGATCACGCGCGGGACATCGACCAGCGCCGCCTTTTCAAGATTGGCAGCATAGGGCAGCGGAACGTCCTCGTCGGTCACGCGCAACACCGGCGCGTCGAGATCGTCGAAGCCCTGTTCCATCGCCACCATCGCAAGTTCGCTGGCGATCGAGCAGGTCGGCCAGCCTTCCTCGACAACGATCATGCGGTTCGTCTTCTTGAGGCTGGCGAGCACGGTTTCGGTGTCGAGCGGACGCAGCGTGCGCAGGTCGATCACCTCGGCCTCGATCCCCTCACCGGCCAGCGCGTCGGCGGCCTCGAGCGCAAGCCCGACGCCGATCGAATAGCTGACGATGGTGACGTCGGTCCCGGCGCGCATGATCCGCGCCTTTCCGATCGGCAGGACATAATCCTCGACGTCGGGAAGCTCGAAGCTGCGGCCGTAAAGGAGTTCGTTTTCAAGGAACACCACCGGGTCTTCGCTGCGGATCGCCGCCTTGAGCAGCCCCTTGGCGTCGGCGGCGTCATAGGGCGAGATCACGATCAGGCCGGGAACGCTGGCATACCAGGGCGCATAATTCTGGCTGTGCTGCGCCCCGACACGGCTCGCCGCGCCATTGGGGCCGCGGAAGACGATCGGACAGCGCATCTGGCCGCCCGACATATAATTGGTCTTGGCCGCCGAGTTGATGATGTGGTCGATCGCCTGCATCGCGAAGTTGAAGGTCATGAATTCGATGACCGGCTTCAGCCCGCCCATCGCCGCGCCGGCGCCAAGGCCCGCAAAGCCATATTCGGTGATCGGCGTATCGATCACGCGGCGCGGGCCGAATTCGTCGAGCAGACCCTGCGTCACCTTGTAGGCGCCCTGATATTCGGCGACTTCCTCGCCCATCACGAAGATGCGGTCGTCGGCGCGCATTTCCTCCGCCATCGCATCGCGCAGCGCCTCGCGAACGGTCAGCTTGACCATCGCCGTGCCCGTGGGGATCGACGGATCGGCGGCGCGCATGGCCGGCGCCGGCTTTTCGGCCGCCGGAGCGGGAGTGGCGGCCGGAGCCGGAGCCTCGGTGGGTGCCGGAGCGGCGGCAGGCGCGGGCGCCGGAGCCGCCTCTTCGCCCTCGCCCGAAATCGTCGCGATCACGGTGCCGACCTTCACATTGTCGGTCCCTTCGGGAACCAGGATCTGCGCGATCGTGCCTTCGTCGATCGCTTCAAATTCCATCGTCGCCTTGTCGGTTTCGATCTCGGCGAGAATATCGCCCGATTTGACCGCGTCGCCTTCCTTGACGAGCCACTTGGCGAGCGTGCCTTCTTCCATCGTCGGCGACAGCGCCGGCATCTTCAATTCGATGGCCATCTCAATATTGCTCCACCAGCACGTCGGTATAAAGTTCGGACGGATCGGGTTCGGGCGCGCTTTCGGCGAAGTCGGCCGATTCCGCGACAACCGCGCGGATTTCCTTGTCGATGTCCTTGATGCGATCCTCGCCGATGCCGGCGTCGATCATCGCCTTTTTCAGATGCTCGATCGCGTCGCTCTTGTCGCGCACCGCCTGCACTTCCTCGCGGCTGCGATATTTGGCGGGGTCCGACATCGAATGGCCGCGATAGCGATAGGTCTTGAGTTCGAGCAGGATCGGTCCCTTGCCCGCGCGCACCCATTCGAGCGCCGCCTCGGCCGCGCCGCGCACCGCGAGCACGTCCATGCCATCGACCTGCATACCGGGAATGCGGAAGCTTTCGCCGCGGCGATAGAGTTGGTCCTCGGCCGACGAACGGTTGACGCTGGTGCCCATGGCATATTGGTTATTCTCGATCACGAAGATGATCGGCAGCTTCCACAGCTCGGCCATGTTGAAGCTTTCGTACACCTGGCCCTGGTTAGCGGCGCCGTCGCCGAAATAGGCCATCGCAACGCCGCCGTCCCCGCGATATTTGTGCGCGAAGGCAAGCCCGGTGCCCAGCGCGACCTGCGCGCCGACGATGCCGTGTCCGCCGTAGAATTTATGCTCGACGCTGAACATGTGCATCGAGCCGCCCTTGCCCTTCGAGATGCCGGCCGCGCGCCCGGTCAGTTCGGCCATGATGACTTTCGGATCGATGCCATAGGCGAGCATATGGCCATGATCGCGATAGCCGGTGATCACGCTGTCCTTGTCGCCGTCGAGCGCCGACTGCAGACCGACCGCCACGGCTTCCTGCCCTATATAAAGGTGGCAAAAGCCGCCGATCAGGCCGAGGCCGTAAAGCTGGCCCGCCTTTTCCTCGAAGCGGCGGATGAGCAGCATCTCGCGATAGAATTTCTCGAGCTCTTCGGGCGTCGCCGCATAGGGGACGGGCTCGCGCGGGGTTTCGCGATTGCTCGCGGCAGCTGGGGTGGATGCAGTCTTTTTTGGCGCGGCAGTCTTGCGCGCGGGTGCTTTTGCCAAGGCGATATCCTTTGCGTTTGGCCGTTACGGCAAGGCCCCTATAGGAGAGCGACGCCCCGCTTGGCAACGCCCCGCGGGCATGGCGCGACTGCGTGGCTACCTATGCATTTATCGGCGGGAAAGCGCCGGTCAGCGCTGGCCGTCGGCCTTGGGCGCGGGGGCCGCGGGCTTTTCCGCGGGGTCCATCGGAATGGCGATCTCGTCGGGGTGCATCACGCCCAGCTTTTCGCGAACATATTCGTCGGCCAGATCGGGATCGACGCGCTGTCGCCCGAGCAGGTTCACCCGGTTCTGCAGCTCGTTCTGCTTCTTGGTGAGCTCGGACAGGATGACGCGCTTCTTTTCGACCGACTGGCCGTAATCGCCCCACGCATAAAGGCCGGTGGGCCCGAAAATGATATAGCCGATCATCGCCAGCACCGCGATCAGCGCCACCGTCGGCCCGACCGCCCGGCTTATCGATTTACGGAATTTGTGGCGCTGCGTCATTTCGGTTCTTGAATCAGAGTTGATTCGCGGCGTCAAGGCGGCATCGCCGCATTCGCGTCGTCCCGGCGCGCCATCCCAACAAAAATCGGGACGACGCGTGACTGGTGACTGATCGGGCTCCCTTTACCCGAAAATCGCCGCCCCCGGATAGCGCGCCATGTCGCCCAGCTCTTCCTCGATGCGGATGAGCTGATTGTACTTTGCTAGCCGGTCCGAGCGCGCGAGGCTGCCGGTCTTGATCTGGCCGCAGTTGGTCGCGACCGCGAGGTCGGCAATCGTCGCATCTTCGGTCTCGCCCGAACGGTGCGACATCACCGCGGTGTAGCGCGCCCGGTGCGCCATATCGACCGCGTCGAGCGTTTCCGACAGCGTGCCGATCTGGTTGACCTTGACGAGCAGCGAGTTGGCGAGGCCGGTCTTGATGCCCTCCTCCAGCCGCACCGGATTGGTGACGAACAGATCGTCGCCGACGAGCTGGCACTTGTCGCCGATCAGGTCGGTCAGCGCCTGCCAGCCGGTGAAATCATCTTCGCTCATCCCGTCCTCGATCGACTTGATCGGGTAATCCTTGACCAGCGCGGCAAGATAGTCGGCCATCTGCTCAGGGCTGAGCGACAGGCCTTCGCCGCTGATCTCATATTTGCCGTTCTTGAAGAACTCGGTCGCGGCGCAGTCGAGCGCCAGCACCACGTCGCTGCCAAGCTTGAAGCCCGCCTGATCGATCGACGCGGCGATGAAGTCGAGCGCAGCGCGCGTCGACGCGAGGTTCGGGGCGAAGCCGCCTTCGTCGCCAACCGCGGTGGCGAGGCCCTTCGCCGACAGGCCTTTTTTCAGCGTGTGGAATATTTCACTGCCCCAGCGCACGGCTTCGGCGATGCTGCCGGCGCCGACGGGCATGATCATGAATTCCTGGACGTCGATCGGGTTGTCGGCATGTTCGCCGCCGTTGATGATGTTCATCATCGGCACCGGCAGCGTGCGGGCGGAGACGCCGCCGACATAGCGGTAGAGCGGCAGGCCGCGCGCGTCGGCCGCGGCCTTCGCCGCCGCCAGGCTGACGCCGAGGATCGCATTGGCGCCGAGGCGGCCCTTGTTGGGCGTGCCATCAAGGTCGATCATCGCCATGTCAATCTCACGCTGATCTTCGGCATCGAGGCCGATCAGCGTCTCGGCAATCTCGCCATTGACGGCGGCAACCGCCTTCGTAACGCCCTTGCCCAGATAGCGGCCCTTGTCGCCATCGCGCAGCTCGACCGCCTCGTGCGCGCCGGTCGAAGCGCCCGAAGGAACCGCGGCGCGGCCGAAGCTGCCGTCTTCCAGCAGCACGTCGACTTCGACGGTCGGATTGCCGCGGCTGTCGAGAATTTCGCGGCCGTGAATGTCGATGATGGCGGTCATGGGTTGGGTCCTGCTGCGGGGCCAAAGGGCGGCCGATTGGAAAGGCGCCCGCCTGTTATCGGCGCCCCGCCGCCAAAGCAACACGTCGCATAGGAATTTCACGGGATTTTCGGCGCGCTATGGAACCAAATCGCCGCGCTTGCTATATAGATTGAGGTAGGACCGCGGACGGCGCGACGCGTGCGCGCCCCCAACAAGAATGAAGAGGACGATGTGATGGCCAAAGCCGCTACTCCCGCGACCAAGAAGGCAGCTCCCCGCCCCAAGGCACCCGCAAAGCCCGCCGCCACCAAGGCAGCGCCGGCCGCGAAGGCGAAGGCGGCGGCAAAGGATCATCCGATCCGCGACCAGCTCGCCGTGACCCGCGACACGATCAAGGCCGAAGCGTCGAAGAAGGCCGCATCGATCAAGGAAGATGCGACGAGCTTTGCCAATCAGGCATCGGCAAAGGCGCGCGAAGCCGCGACCAAGGGCAAGGACAAGGCGGCCGAAACCGTCGGCAGCCTCGCCAAGATGCTCGAGGATAGCGCAGACACGGTGGATTCGAAATTCGGCAAGCAATATGGCGATTATGCCCGCTCCGCCGCGACCACGGTGGCCGGCCTTGCCTCGTCCCTCGATCAGAAGGATCTCGACGAACTGGCGGGTGCGACCCGCGATTTCGTCAAGAAGAGCCCGGCGGTCGCGGTTGGTGCGGCGGCGGTGATCGGCTTCGTGCTGGCCCGTATGCTCAAGGGCGGGTCGAGCAACGACTGATCGCCCCTTGCCCGCACAGAAACCGACCCCTCCACCGACCTCTGCATCGGCGTCCGATCCGCACGGCTTCGGGGGCGTCAGCCACGGCTATGCGCCCGACGGGCCGCCCAGCACGCCGCCGCCGGTACCGCTCGAAGATATCGTCCGCGATCTCGTCGACGATGCCAAGCAGACGGTGCAGGCCGAACTGGCGCTTCTCGAAGCGCGCGGTGCGCTGGCCTCGCACGGGGTCAAATGGGCGTCGGCGTGGGGCTTCGTCGCGGCCTGCGCGCTGCTCGTGGCGTTGCTCGCGGTTGCCTTCGGCGCGATCCTGGTGCTCGCGCCGCACGTCGGCCCGCTGCTCGCGACGCTGATCGTGGTCGCGGCGCTCATCGGGCTCGCGGGCTTCGCCGGCTGGCGCGCGAAGCGCAGTGCGGGCGATGTGAAGCTTGCCCTGCGCAGCGACCTGTCACCGCAAGGGAGTGACGACTGATGTCCGCCGCCCGCAACCGCCTCGTCAACGCGCTGCGCCGGTCGATGCTGCAGCGCACGGCCTTGCGGCGTCAGGCCGACACGGCGCGCGCCGCCTTCAAACCGAGTGCGCTCATCGATCGCGGCAAATATCGCTTGCAGGCAAAGGTCGACGACACCGCGCAGGCGGTCCGCGATGAATTTCGCAGCAACCGCCTGCCGATCGCGCTGGCCGCGGTCGCCGGTACTCTGTGGCTCCTGCGCGAGCCGATCAAGGAGCATGCCCCCCGCCTCGCGCGGCGCATCCAGAATGTGGCGAGCGATCTTGCCGACCGGCTGCGTCCCGCTACCGCGGACGCGGTCGAAGATATCGAACAAATGGAGGAAGACGATGAAGCCCTTCGGTGAAACCGCCCGCGACGCGCAAGCAAAAGCGAGTGAACTTGCGGAGAAAACCGCGGAAAATGCGCGTGCTACCGCCGAGGCGGCCAAGGCGCGCATCCAGGAAGGCTATGGCCGCGCCCGCGCCGCGACCAGCGACATCGCAGACCGCACCCGCGCTGCGTCGAGCGAGTTGGCCGCAAAGGGACGCGAACGGGCCGACGCCGCGCGCGAAGCCGCCGGTCACGCCTATGAAAAGGGCAAGGCGCAGGCGACCCGTGCCAACGGCAAGCTCAAGGACATCGCGAAGGACCAGCCGCTGACGCTGCTCGCCGGTGCCGCCGCGATCGGCGCGCTGCTCGGTTCGCTGCTTCCGAAGGGTCGCAAATCCGACTAAAGCCTATGCAGGGCCTACTTGCCCGGACGGCGCGGTGCTGTTAGGGGCCTCGGCCTCTCCCTTCCCCACGCCGTAGCGGCAAGGAACCTGAAAATGAGCAAACTGCATCTGGTGTTCGGCGGGCGCGTCAGCGATCCGCAGGGCCTCGATTTCGTCGACCTGTCGAACCTCGACGTCGTGGGCCTGTTTCCCGATTACAAGTCGGCCGAAAAGGCATGGCGCGCCGCCGCGCAGCGCACGGTCGACGATGCCGAGATGAAATATGTCGTCGTCCACCTGCACAAGCTCTTGCAGCCCGACGCGGCATAAGCGCCGACAGGCGAATGGCCCGCGTCGCCCCCGCAAACCCGGGGACGACGACCGATCAACGGAAATTGTCGGCGTAAGCCTGGATCTTGAGCGTGCGCACCGGGGTCGGCATGACCTCGACCTCGATCCCGTTCTTCGCCGCATAGGCAATCGCTTCGTCGCGCGTTGCGAAGCTCAGACGAAGCTGCCGCTGCGTATCGCCGCTACCCGCCCAGCCCATCAGCGGATCGGCCTTGCGCGCTTCGGCAGGGGCATATTCCAGAAACCAGCGCTGGGTGCCGGCACGGCCCGACTGCATCGCATTCTTGGGCTTCTGGAAAATACGCGCTTTCATCGGAGAGTCCCTGACTGGATTGCTATGCCGTCGCCTTAGCGGCTCTGTCGCGCCGCGAAAAGGGGGCTATTGCGCATCGCGCCGCGCCTGCGCCGCCTTGGTCAGCAACGTTGGGCGCGCGGTCGCCGGATCGTCGGGCCAGCTATGCTTGGGATAGCGGCCGCGCATTTCCTTCGCGACCTCGCGCCAGCTTCCGCTCCAGAACGACGCGATGTCGCGGCTCGTCTGGATCGGACGGTGCGCGGGCGAGGTTAACGCCAGAACCAGCGGAATCGGCGGGTCGCCGACGGTCGGATGGCGCGCCAGCCCGTACATCTCCTGCACCCGCACGCTGACCGTCGGGCCGCCCTCGGCACCATAATCGATCGCATGACGGCTGCCGGCAGGGGTGGTGTAATCGGCGGGAGCAAGCTTTTCGAGCAATTGCCGCGCCGGCCAGTCGAGCAATCCCATCAGCGCATCGGTAAGCCGGCGATCGCCAATATCGCGCAGCCCGCGCGCGCCATCGAGCAACGGTTCAAGCCACAGGTCGAGACTGTCGGCGAGCGCGCCCGTCGACAACGCGTCGAGCCCGGCAAAGGACGCGCGCTGGCGCAGCGCCTGCGCCGCGGACCCCCAGCCGATCAGCCCCAGCCCTTTGTCGCGAACCGCGGCAAGCCGGACCGCCACATCATCCTCCGCCCCCGCATCGCGCCCGGCCTTGCCGCTTGACAGCGCGATCGCGCCCAGTCTCCGCTCGCGCCGGTGATCGACGCGGTCGTTCGCGGCGTCATAGACGCTTGCGCTCTGCTGGACGATGCGATCGGCGAAGATCGCCTCGACCTCGGCCGCCGCGATCGGCGCAGCGGCGAGGATGCGGACGCCGGCGGCATGGCCCTGCGCATCGGCGATGGCGAGCCATTCGGCATTGGCGAGCGGGTCGACGGGATCGATCTTGTAGGCCCGCCCCCCGACGCTGAGATATTCGCCGCGCTGGCCGGCGCGCTGGCGCGCAACGCGGTCGGGCCAGGCGGTGGCGATCCAGCCGCCGATCGAGCGTGTTTCGTCCGTTCGCGGGCCGGACGCCAATCGCTCGCCAACCCGGGCAAGCCGTCGCGCGAGCCGCCGCGCACCCTCGGCACGCTCGCCCCTGATGCCCCGCCAGCGCCCCAACCGCGCCTCGACATCGGCGCCGCGGCCGCCGAGGCCCGGCTCGGTCAGCAGGACCGCCAGTTCCCCTGCCAGATCGCCCTCGCCCGCCGCCGCCGCGTCAAGTAGCATATGCGCGAGCGGGACCGGCAGCGGCACCGCCGCGAGCGCCTTGCCATGCGCGGTAATTCGCCCATCCTCACCCAGCGCACCGATCGCCTGCAACCGCGCCTTCGCCTCTGCGATCGCAGCGGGCGATGGCGGATCGAGCCAACCGAGCTGGCGCGGGTCGACGATCCCCCAGCTCGCGCAGTCGAGCACCACGGGCATCAGGTCGTTCTCGTGGATTTCGGGCGGATCGAAGGGGGGCATCCCGGCGGTCGCCGCCGCCTCCCACAGCCGGTAGGCAACCCCCGGCCCCTGCCGCGCCGCGCGCCCCGCGCGCTGCGTCGCCGACGCCTGACTCGCGCGTTCGGTGACCAGTCGCGCGATACCCGCCGCCTTGTCGAAGCGCGGACGCCGCGACAGGCCGGCATCGATCACGATTCGCACCCCGTCGATGGTCAGGCTGGTTTCAGCAATGCTCGTCGCGAGGATCAGCTTGCGCGCGCCGCCGGGATCGCGAACCAGCGCCTTGCGCTGCATCGCAGGGTCGATCTGCCCATGGAGCCGGTGGACGACAAGCGGCAGACCCGCCGCCTCGACCGCCGCCGCTGCGCGCTCGATGTCGGCGGCGCCGGGCAGAAAGGCGAGCATGTCGCCTTCCTTCTCATCGGCCAGCGCCTGCCGTACCGCGGCGAGCACGCTCGCCTCCAGCCAATCCTCGGCGCGGCGCCCGATATGGCGCAGATCGAGCGGCCAGCTCTTGCCTTCGCTCTTCACCACCGGCGCATCGCCGAGCAGCGCCCCGAAGCGCGCGCCGTCGAGCGTTGCCGACATCGCCACGAGCCGCAGATCGTCGCGCAGCCCCTGTTGCGCATCGATTGCGAGCGCGAGCGCGAAATCGCCGTCGAGGCTGCGTTCGTGGACTTCGTCGAACAACACCGCCGACACGCCTTCCAGTTCAGGATCGGCAAGAATGCGGTTGCGGAACAGACCCGGCGTCATCACCAGAAGGCGCGTCGCCGCCGACTGCTTGCTGTCGAGGCGCGTCGCATAGCCGACCGTCCCGCCGACCGCTTCGCCCATTTCCTCGGCAATGCGCTCGGCCGCCGCCCGCGCCGCGAGGCGCCGTGGCGAGAGCAGCCACACCGCGCCCTTGCACCATGGCTCGCGCAGCAAGGCCGGCGCGACGCGCGTCGTCTTGCCCGCGCCCGGCGGCGCGACGACGACGGCGTTGGGCTTCAAGAGCAGCGCCGCCATGATGTCGGGCAGCACCGCGTCGATGGGCAGGAAGGGCCCGGCGGTCGTCATCGCCGCCTCAATAGGCGCGGGCGACCGCAAAGGCGACGGCTTCGGTCAGCGCCGCCTTGGCCTGGCTGCTGCGAAAGCCCCCGATGGCATCGACCGCGCGCTGACCATAATGCCGCGCGCGCGCCAGCGTGTCGGCGATCGTGTCGTGCTTGAGCAGGAGCGAGGTCGCATAGACGAGATCGTCGTCCGAAGCGCGGTGGCCGACGATGGCCTGCTTCCAGAATTCGCGTTCTTCGGCGCTGCCGCGCGCGTAAGCGAGGATGACCGGCAGGGTGACCTTGCCGTCGCGGAAATCGTCACCGACCCCCTTACCCATCGTTTCGGCGTCCGAAACATAGTCGATCGCATCATCGACAAGCTGAAAGGCGATGCCCAGATTGCGGCCGTAAGCGTCGAGCGCTGCCTCGGTCGCCTCGTCGCGCTCGGCAACGACCGCAGCGATCTTGCACGCGCTGGCGAACAGTTCGGCGGTCTTGGCGTTGATGATCGCGAGATATTGGTCCTCGCTGGTTTCGACGCGGCGCTGCGCCGAAAGCTGGTTCACTTCGCCTTCCGCGATCACTGCCGAAGCATGGCTGAGGATCTTGAGCACCTTGAGCGAGCCGTCCTCGACCATCAGTTCGAACGAACGCGCGAACAGGAAATCGCCGACGAGCACCGACGCGCTGTTGCCCCAGATGATATTCGCGGTCTTGCGCCCGCGGCGCAGGTCCGATCCGTCGACGACATCGTCGTGGAGCAGGGTCGCGGTGTGGATGAATTCGACCGCGGCGGCGAGCTTGCAATGGCGGCGCCCGGGATAGTCGAGCAACTGAGCGCAGGCGAGCGTCAGCATCGGACGCATCCGCTTGCCGCCGCCCGCGATCAGATGGCCGGCGAGTTCAGGAATGAGCGGAATTTCGGACTGCATCCGGTCGAGGATGACCGAGTTTACCTCGTTCATGTCGGCGGCGACAAGCGCCATCATCGGATCGAGCGAGGGCGGACGGTCGCCGTGGAGCTGATGGATTTCGGCAGTCATGACACGGGCTGCCTTGGCCGTGCGCCTGCAATTTTGCAACGACTTTCGGCTTGCCACCCGCCCCCCGCCGGTGCCAAGCGTGCCCGACGCAAGAGGAGCCGCGCATGGACGATCAACTCAGCCGCTACCGCCAGAGCATCGACAATATCGACGCGGCGCTCGTCTACATGCTCGCCGAACGGTTCAAGGTGACGAAGGCGGTCGGCGAACTCAAGGCGAAGATCGACCTGCCCCCCGCCGACCCCGACCGCGAGGCACGGCAGGTCGAACGGCTGCGCGCGCTGGCGCGCGAGGCCGACCTCGATCCCGAATTCAGCGAGAAATTCCTGCGCTTCATCATCGACGAGGTGATCCGCCACCACGAACATCTGAAGCGGGAGGCCGGCGCATGACCGCGGCGCATCCCATCTTCGCCAAATGGCCCGCACAGCATCCCGAGCGGCTGCAGCTTTTCACCGCGCCGACCCCGAACGGGGTCAAGCCGAGCATCATGCTCGAGGAATGCGGCCTGCCCTATGAAGCGCATCGCATCGACATCATGGCTAACGAAAGCCATGACCCGGCCTTTCTGGCGCTCAATCCGAATGGCAAGATTCCCGCGATCTACGATCCCGACGGACCGAACGGCACCCCGCTGGCGCTGTTCGAATCGGGGGCGATCCTGATCTATCTCGCCGACAAGACCGGCCAGTTTCTACCCGCCGAGGCGGGCCGGCGTTACGAAGCGATCCAGTGGGTAATGTGGCAGATGGGCGGTATGGGACCGATGTTCGGCCAGCTCGGCTTCTTCCACAAATTCGCCGGTCGCGACTATGAGGACAAGCGCCCGCGCGATCGTTACGCCGCG
This sequence comes from Sphingopyxis terrae subsp. terrae NBRC 15098, assembly GCF_001598815.1. Classification (GTDB taxonomy): domain Bacteria; phylum Pseudomonadota; class Alphaproteobacteria; order Sphingomonadales; family Sphingomonadaceae; genus Sphingopyxis; species Sphingopyxis terrae. The sequence continues at coordinate 14,499 of NZ_BCZQ01000028.1, forward strand.
GAATCGGCGCGGTTACTCAGCGTCCTCGACGCGCGGCTCGATGGCCGGGACTGGGTGATGGATGCCGATTACAGCATCGCCGATATCGCGATGCTCGGCTGGGTGCGCAACCTGATCGGTTTCTATGATGCGGCCGACATCGTCGGTTTCGATCGCTTCAAACATGTGCAGGCATGGCTCGACCGCGGCCTTGCTCGCCCGGCCGTCCAGCGCGGGCTGGAGGTCGGCGCGAGCTGATAGCGGCGCAGGCGGCATCCCCGCAGAAACCCTCAAGGATAAAGAAAAAGCCCCGCCGGATCGCTCCGGTGGGGCTTTTCTTCTGTGACGTATCTGCGGCCCCGGCGCGCGAGGACTTAGTCCTCGTCGCTTTGGATCAGATAATCGCCGGCATCGGCGTCGGTGCCGTGGGTTTCCCCTTCGACCGCGCCGAGCGGATCGTCGCCCATCGCCGCTTCGGGGCCCTGCGCCAGTTCGGCGGCATGCTCTTCGGCCGCGGTCTGCGGCGCGATGAGATGCGCTTCATTGGCGGCGCGCATGGCGGCACGCAGCGCCGCGTCCTTCGACGAGGCGGTGACGCGGATGCGGTTCATCGCCGCGCCGGTACCCGCCGGGATGAGGCGGCCGACGATGACGTTTTCCTTGAGGCCCATCAGCGAGTCGACCTTGCCCTGCACCGATGCTTCGGTGAGGACGCGGGTCGTTTCCTGGAACGATGCCGCCGAGACGAAGCTGCGCGTCTGCAGGCTCGCCTTGGTGATGCCCAGGAGAACCGGGCGCCCTTCGGCGGGCTTGCCGTTCTTCGGCAGCTTGGCGTTATATTCCATCATCTCCAGATAATCGAGCTGTTCGCCCGGCAGCAGCGTGGTGTCGCCGCCATCGGTGATCTCGACCTTCTGCAGCATCTGGCGAACGATCACCTCGATGTGCTTGTCGTTGATCTTCACGCCCTGCAGTCGGTAGACTTCCTGGATTTCCGCGACGAGGAATTCGGCCAGCGCTTCGACACCCATCACGTCGAGGATGTCGTGCGGATTCGGCGAGCCCGAGATCAGCGCGTCGCCGCGCTTCACATAGTCGCCTTCCTGCACTTCGAGCACCTTGGATTTCGGGATCAGATACTCGACCGCATCGCCCTCTTCCGGAACGATCGCGATCTTGCGCTTCGCCTTGTAATCCTTGACGAATTCGATGCGGCCCGAAAGCTTTGCGATGACCGCATTGTCCTTCGGAATGCGCGCTTCGAACAGCTCGGCAACACGCGGCAGACCGCCGGTGATGTCGCGCGTCTTCGACGCTTCGCGGGTGACACGGGCCAGAACGTCGCCCGCCTTCACTTCCTGACCGTCTTCGACCGAGATCATCGTGCCGACCGCGAGCAGATAGCGCGCGGCTTCACCCGACGCATCGTCGAGCAGGGTCAGGCGCGGCTGAAGGTCTTCCTTCTTGCCGCGACCGGTGGTGCGATATTCGATCACGACGCGCTGGGCGATACCTGTCGCTTCGTCGACCTGTTCGGTCAGCGTCTTGGCATCGACCAGATCCTGATATTTCACGATGCCGTTCTTTTCGGTGATGAGCGGCATGGTGAACGGATCCCATTCGGCAATCCGGTCGCCCTTCTTCACCTTCTCGCCATTCTTGTGCATGATCTGCGCACCATAGGGCAGCTTGTGCGTCGCGCGTTCGCGACCTTCGCTGTCGATGACCGCGATTTCGCCCGAACGCGACAGCGCCAGACGGCGACCGCGCTGGTCGACGATCGTTTCCATGTCGCGATATTCGATCGTACCGTCCGAAATCGCTTCAAGGTTCGACTGTTCGTTGACCTGCGCCGCACCGCCGATGTGGAAGGTCCGCATCGTCAGCTGCGTGCCCGGTTCACCGATCGACTGCGCCGCGATGACGCCGACCGCTTCGCCGATGTTCACCGGCGTACCGCGCGCAAGGTCGCGGCCGTAGCATTTGGCGCAGACGCCCAGGCTGGCTTCGCAGACCAGCGGCGAGCGGATCTTCACCGCCTGCACTTCGGCTTCCTCGATCTTGGCGACCGTGGGTTCATCGAGCAGCGTGCCGACGGGGGCAATGACATTGCCGTCCTTGTCGACAACATCCTCGAGCGTCGTGCGGCCCAGGATGCGCTCGCCCAGCGAGGCGATCGTCGAACCGCCCTGGATGATCGCGCGCATTTCCATGCCGCGGGTTGTACCGCAATCATCCTCGATCACGACGCAATCCTGCGACACGTCGACCAGACGGCGGGTCAGGTAACCCGAGTTCGCCGTTTTGAGCGCGGTGTCGGCCAGACCCTTACGGGCACCGTGGGTCGAGTTGAAATACTCGAGAACGGTCAGGCCTTCCTTGAAGTTCGAGATGATCGGCGTTTCGATGATCTCGCCCGACGGTTTGGCCATCAGGCCGCGCATGCCGGCAAGCTGCTTCATCTGCGCCGGCGAACCACGCGCGCCCGAGTGCGCCATCATGTAGATCGAGTTGACCGGAGCAAGCCGGCCGTCGTCGAGCTTCGGCGTCGCCCGGATTTCGTCCATCATCGCGTTCGCGACCTTGTCGCCGCACTGCGACCAGGCGTCGATCGCCTTGTTGTACTTTTCCTGCTGCGTGATCAGGCCGTCCTGATACTGCTGCTCGAAATCCTTCACCAGCGCGCGGGTCTCGTCGACCAGCTTTTCCTTGGCGTCGGGGATGATCATATCATCCTTGCCGAACGAGATGCCGGCACGGAACGCGTGGCGGAAGCCCAGCGCCATGATCGCGTCGGCGAACAGCACCGTCTCCTTCTGGCCGGTGTGACGATAGACCTGATCGATCACGTCGCCGATTTCCTTCTTGGTCAGAAGGCGGTTGACGACGTCGAAGGGCACGGTGTGCGACTTCGGCAGGCATTCGCCGATCAGCATGCGGCCCGGCGTTGTTTCGAAGCGGCGCAGATATTCATTGCCTGCTTCGTCGGTCTGCGGAACGCGGCTGGTGATCTTCGAGTGCAGCGTGACCGCGCCCGTGTAGAGCGCCTGGTGCACTTCGGCCATGTCGGCCAGCAGCATGCCCTCGCCCGGTTCGCCTTCGCGTTCCATCGACAGATAATAGAGGCCGAGGACCATGTCCTGCGACGGAACGATGATCGGCTTGCCGTTCGCGGGGCTGAGGATGTTGTTGGTCGACATCATCAGCACGCGCGCTTCCAGCTGCGCTTCGAGGCTCAGCGGGACGTGCACGGCCATCTGGTCGCCGTCGAAGTCGGCGTTGAACGCGGCGCAGACCAGCGGGTGAAGCTGGATCGCCTTGCCCTCGATCAGCACGGGTTCGAACGCCTGGATGCCGAGGCGGTGGAGCGTCGGGGCGCGGTTCAGCAGGACCGGGTGCTCGCGAATGACTTCGTCGAGGATGTCCCAGACTTCCTTGCGTTCCTTTTCGACCCACTTCTTCGCCTGCTTGAGGGTCATCGACAGACCCTTGGCGTCGAGGCGCGCATAGATGAACGGCTTGAACAGCTCGAGCGCCATCTTCTTCGGCAGGCCGCACTGGTGCAGCTTGAGTTCCGGACCGGTCACAATGACCGAACGGCCCGAATAGTCGACGCGCTTGCCGAGCAGGTTCTGACGGAAGCGGCCCTGCTTGCCCTTGAGCATGTCGCTGAGCGACTTCAGCGGACGCTTGTTGGCACCGGTGATCGTACGGCCGCGGCGGCCGTTGTCGAACAGCGCGTCGACGGCTTCCTGCAGCATGCGCTTTTCGTTGCGGACGATGATGTCCGGCGCACGCAGCTCCATCAGGCGCTTCAGACGGTTGTTACGGTTGATGACGCGGCGATACAGGTCGTTGAGATCCGACGTCGCGAAGCGGCCGCCGTCGAGCGGCACCAGCGGGCGCAGTTCGGGCGGGATGACCGGAATGACTTCGAGGATCATCCACTCGGGACGGTTGCCCGATTCGATGAAGCTTTCGACGACTTTCAGACGCTTGATGATCTTCTTGGGCTTCAGCTCCGACTTGGTCGTCGCCAGCTCTTCCATCAGATCGACGCGTTCCTGTTCGAGGTCGAGCCCTTCGAGGAGCACGCGGATCGCCTCGGCGCCGATGCCGGCCGAGAAGGCGTCCTCGCCATATTCGTCCTGCGCGTCGAGCAGTTCGTCCTCGGTCAGAAGCTGGAACTTCTCGAGCGGCGTCAGGCCGGGTTCGAGAACGATATAGGCTTCGAAATAGAGGACGCGCTCAAGCTGCTTGAGCTGCATGTCGAGCAGCAGGCCGATGCGCGAGGGCAGCGACTTCAGGAACCAGATGTGCGCGACGGGCGCGGCGAGCTCGATATGGCCCATGCGTTCGCGGCGGACCTTGGTCACCGTGACTTCGACACCGCATTTTTCGCAGACGATGCCCTTGTATTTCATGCGCTTGTACTTGCCGCACAGGCATTCATAATCCTTGATCGGACCGAAGATGCGCGCACAGAACAGGCCGTCGCGTTCAGGCTTGAACGTGCGGTAGTTGATCGTTTCGGGCTTCTTGATCTCACCGAACGACCACGAGCGTATGCGCTCCGGGCTCGCGATGCCGATCTTGATCATGTCGAAGGTTTCGGGCTTCGCGACCGGGTTCATGAAGTTGGTAATCTGGTTCATATTCTAGCTCCACTCTTCCCCCTCCACCGCCGGCGGAAGGGGGTGAGGAAAATCATTCGGCGGCTTCGGGAAGAGCGTCCGGACCATCTTTGTCGTCTTCGTCCGTATAGGACGACAGTTCGACGTTGAGGCCCAGCGAGCGCATTTCCTTGACGAGCACGTTGAAGCTTTCGGGAATGCCTGCCTCGAAGGTGTCGTCGCCCTTGACGATCGCTTCGTAAACCTTGGTGCGGCCGATCACGTCGTCCGACTTCACCGTCAGCATTTCCTGCAGCGTGTAGGCGGCGCCATAAGCCTGGAGCGCCCACACTTCCATTTCACCGAAGCGCTGGCCGCCGAACTGCGCCTTACCGCCCAGCGGCTGCTGGGTGACGAGGCTGTACGGCCCGATCGAGCGCGCGTGGATCTTGTCGTCGACCAGGTGATGGAGCTTCAGGATATACATATATCCCACCGTCACCTTGCGGTCGAAACGATCGCCCGTGCGGCCGTCGTACAGATCGACCTGACCCGACCGGTCGAGACCGGCACGTTCCAGCATCGTCGACACATCGCCTTCGCGCGCGCCGTCGAACACCGGCGTCGCGAACGGAATACCGAGCGACAGGTGGCCCGCCATCTCGACAATCTGATCATTGCTGCGACCCTTGATGTCTTCGGCATAATCGTCGCCATAGGCGGTGAGCAGCGCCTCACGTACCGCTTCGGGCGGCGCGCCCGCTTCGGGGTTCGGGTTTGCCGCACGCCAATCTTCGAGCGCCGCGGTAATCTGGCGGCCGAAACCGCGCGATGCCCAGCCGAGGTGCGTTTCGAGGATCTGACCGACGTTCATACGCGACGGCACGCCCAGCGGGTTGAGCACCACGTCGACATGCGTGCCGTCTTCGAGGAACGGCATGTCCTCGATCGGCAGGATGCGGCTGATGATACCCTTGTTCCCGTGACGGCCGGCCATCTTGTCGCCCGACTGCAGCTTGCGCTTGATGGCAACGAAGACCTTGACCATCTTGAGCACGCCCGGCGCGAGTTCGTCGCCGCGCTGCAGCTTTTCGACGCGGTCTTCATACTTCGCGTTGATCCGCTTGATCGCGTCGTCATACTGCGCCTTGATCGCTTCGAGCGCGGCCTGCGCCTTGTCGTCGACGACCGCGAGCTTCCACCAGTCGCCGCGATCGAGTTCGGCGAGCTGATCTTCGGTCAGCACGTCGCCCTTCTTCATGCCCTTGGGCACTGCGCTGGTGGCCTGGCCGACCAGCAGTTCCTTGAGGCTGGAGAAGGTCGCGCGGTTGAGGATCGCGCGCTCGTCGTCGGCGTCCTGCTTCAGACGCTCGATTTCCTCGCGTTCGATCGCGATCGCGCGTTCATCCTTGTCGATGCCGTGACGGTTGAAGACGCGGACTTCGACGACCGTACCCGACACGCCAGGCGGCAAGCGAAGCGACGTGTCGCGCACGTCGCTGGCCTTTTCGCCGAAGATGGCGCGCAGCAGCTTTTCTTCCGGCGTCATCGGGCTTTCGCCCTTCGGCGTGATCTTGCCGACCAGGATGTCGCCCGGGCCGACTTCGGCGCCGATGTAGACGATGCCCGCTTCGTCGAGGTTGCGGAGCGCTTCTTCGCCGACGTTCGGAATGTCGCGCGTGATGTCCTCCGGCCCGAGGCGCGTGTCGCGGGCGGTGACTTCGAATTCCTCGATATGGATCGAGGTGAAGACGTCGTCCTTCACGATGCGTTCGGAAATGAGGATCGAGTCCTCATAATTGTAGCCGTTCCACGGCATGAACGCGACGAGCACATTCTTGCCGAGCGCCAGTTCGCCAAGCTCGGTCGACGGACCGTCGGCGATGATGTCGCCGGTGCGGATCACGTCGCCCACCTTCACCAGCGGACGCTGGTTGATGCAGGTGTTCTGGTTCGACCGCTGGAACTTCTGGAGGCGATAGATGTCGACGCCCGACTTGCCGGGTTCGACAAGGTCGGTCGCACGGATGACGATACGCGTCGCATCGACCTGGTCGATGATGCCGCCGCGGCGTGCCGCGATGGCCGCACCCGAATCGCGTGCGACGGTGCCTTCCATGCCGGTACCGACGACGGGCGCTTCGGCCCGCAGCAACGGCACGGCCTGACGCTGCATGTTCGATCCCATCAGCGCGCGGTTGGCGTCATCGTTTTCCAGGAACGGAATGAGCGAGGCCGCAACCGAAACCAGCTGCTTCGGCGACACGTCCATCAGCGTGATCTGTTCGCGCGGCGCCATCAGGAATTCGCCGGCTTCACGCGCCGAGATCAGCTCCTCGACGAAGCTGCCGTCGGGGTTGAGATCGGCGTTCGCCTGCGCGACCGTGTGCTTCGATTCCTCCATCGCCGACAGATAGACGACTTCGCTCGTCACCTTGCCGTCGACGACACGGCGGTACGGGGTTTCGATGAAGCCATATTTGTTGACGCGCGCGAAGGTCGCGAGGCTGTTGATCAGACCGATGTTCGGGCCTTCCGGCGTTTCGATCGGGCAGATACGGCCATAGTGCGTCGGATGGACGTCGCGGACTTCGAAGCCCGCGCGTTCGCGGGTCAGACCGCCCGGCCCGAGCGCCGAGACGCGGCGCTTGTGGGTGACTTCCGACAGCGGGTTGGTCTGGTCCATGAACTGCGAAAGCTGCGACGAGCCGAAGAATTCGCGCACCGCAGCAACCGCCGGCTTCGCGTTGATCAGATCGTTCGGCATCACGGTCGAGACGTCGACCGACGACATGCGCTCCTTGACCGCACGCTCCATGCGCAGCAGGCCGACGCGATACTGGTTTTCGAGCAGCTCGCCGACCGAACGGACGCGGCGGTTGCCGAGATTGTCGATATCGTCGATCTCGCCCTTGCCGTCCTTCAGATTCACCAGTTCCTTGACCACGGCGAGGATGTCCTCGCTGCGCAGCGTCGTCACCGTGTCCTCTGCATCGAGGCCGAGGCGCATGTTGAGCTTAACGCGGCCCACCGCCGACAGGTCATAGCGTTCGGGATCGAAGAACAGGCCCGCGAACAGCGCGTCGGCGGTTTCGCGCGTCGGCGGTTCGCCGGGGCGCATGACGCGATAGATGTCGCTCAGCGCCTGATCGCGATCCTCGGCCTTGTCGGCCTTCAGCGTGTTGCGGATCCACGGACCGGTGTTGTTGTGGTCGATGTCGAGCAGCACCAGCTTGTCGATGCCGGCGGCGTCCATCTTTTCCAGATTTTCCGCGGTCACTTCGTCACCGGCTTCGATGTAGATCTCGCCGGTCGATTCATTGATCAGGTCATAGGCGCTGTAACGGCCGAAGATTTCCTCGGTCGGGATCAGCAGCGTTTCAAGACCGTCCTTCGCCGCCTTGTTGGCGAGGCGCGGGCTGATCTTGTGCCCAGCGGCGAACACGACTTCGCCGGTCTTGGCGTCCACGATATCGAACGCCGGCTTCGCGCCGCGCCAGTTTTCGAGGACGAACGGAATCTTCCAGCCATCGGCCGCACGTTCGAAGATCATGCGGTCGTAGAAGAAGTTCAGGATTTCTTCGCCCGACATGCCCAGCGCATACAGCAGGCTGGTCACCGGAAGCTTGCGCTTGCGGTCGATACGGACGTTGACGATGTCCTTGGCGTCGAATTCGAAATCGAGCCACGAACCGCGATACGGAATGACGCGCGCGGCAAAGAGATATTTGCCCGACGAGTGGGTCTTGCCGCGGTCATGGTCGAACAGCACACCCGGCGAACGGTGCATCTGGCTGACGATGACACGCTCGGTGCCGTTGATGAAGAAGGTGCCGTTCTCGGTCATGAGCGGCATGTCGCCCATGTAGACGTCCTGCTCCTTGATATCGAGAACCGAACGCGTGTCGGTTTCGCTGTCGACTTCAAAGACGATCAGGCGCAACGTGACCTTCATCGGCGCTGCATAGGTGATGCCGCGCTGACGGCATTCCTCGACGTCATATTTGGGCTCTTCGAGCTCGTAATGGACGAAGTCCAGCTCCGCGGTCCCGGCAAAGTCGCGGATCGGAAACACGCTGCGCAGCGTCTTTTCAAGGCCCGAGACGTAACCGACCGACGGATCGGAACGCAGGAACTGTTCATAGGATTCGCGCTGCACCTCGATGAGGTTGGGCATTTCCACGGCTTCGTGGATATTGCCGAACAGCTTGCGGATTCGCTTGGTTGCGGTTGCTTCGAGGGCCTTGCCCACCGACTTCGCCTTGGTCGCCATAAAGGATTGTCTCGCCTGTAAAAATTCGACTCGCGAGCGCGATAGAGACGCAAAAAAGCCGCAGGCAACCGTTGCCGGTTTACCGCAGCTTTCCAACGCATCTCGAAATCCCGACCGCCCTATTCGTGCCGCCCGCTGCGCAAAGTCAGGCCGCTTCCCGGACGGAAAGGTGTGAGGCGGATATAGGATCGGGGCCCGCCACTGTCAATTGTCGTCCCCCAATATAAGCTTTGCATCAGGCCCGCCGGCTCCATGACGTCGTCCCGCAGCTAATATTCCGTGCCGATTGCGCGCCGCGGCTCGCTTCGTCGCGGCTCTGCCACGGTTCGGCAGCTTTGGCATGGCCTTCGCGTCGCGGCATGCGTTCAAGGTCCATGTCAATCCGAAAACCACCAAGGAGAAAAGAAGCTATGCGCAAGATCGCAGGCATTGTCACGTCCCTCTCTCTCGGCCTCGCAATGGCCGCCGGCGCGCCGGCATTCGCGCAGAGCGCGCCCGCCGCGGCGCCGACCATCAACCTCGCGCCCGGCACGACGGTCTATGACTCGGCCGGCAAGGCGATCGGCCCGATTGCCAGTGTCGCCGACCCCAACGTCGTCATCACTGTCGATGGCAAGTCGGTCGCACTGCCCAAGACGTCGTTCATGGAAACCGACAAGGGCCCGGCGATCACGCTGACCCTCGAACAGCTCACCGCCTGGCTCGACCAGCAGGCCGCCGCCGCCACCGCGGCGCTGAACGCCGCGCTCGTCCCCGGCGTCGACATCCGCAGCGCCAAGGGCACCGCTATCGTTGGCAAGGTCAAGGTTGTCGAAGCCGACGCCGTCGTGCTGACGACCGCCGAAGGCGACATGCGCTTGCCGAAGTCGGCTTTCTTCCAGTCGCAGCAGGGTCTGGCCACGAGCTTCACCGCCGAGCAGTTTGCGGCGGCGATTGCCGAAGCCAAGGCTGCAGCGCAGCCCGCGGCGACCGCCGAAGCGGCAGCCGATCCGGCGCCCGCGGAAGCGACGGCAAAAGAAGCCAACTGATCGCAGCGCGATTGGTTAAAGGTGGGCGCGAGGGACATCCCTCGCGCCCTTCTTTTTGTCCGCGGATCAGGCCGCCATGCGCAGCCGGTTGCGCCCTTCGCGCTTGGCGAGATAGAGCGCCTTGTCGGCGCGGTGCAGCAATTCCTCGACGCTGGCGTCGGCGGCATAGGCCGCAAGGCCGATGCTGATCGTGACATGCGCCGGGCCTTCGGCCTCGACATCGGCCTTTTCGATCGATGCCCGAATGCGCTCGGCGACCAGTTCCGCCGACCGGGCGCTCGGCCCCTGAAAGATGCACACAAATTCCTCGCCGCCATAACGGCCAACGACATCTTCCTCGCGCAGCGTCGCCTTCGCGCGCTGCCCGACCCAGCGGATCACCTCGTCGCCCACTGCGTGACCGTGACGATCGTTGATCTGCTTGAAATGATCGATGTCGAAAATCGCCACCGCGAGCTGCGTCCGCCCCTCGCCTGCCGCCAGCAAGGCGCGATTGAGCAGCGCGAGTGTCGAGCGCCGGTTGGGCAGCCCAGTGAGCATGTCGGTGTTCGCGGCTTCCTCGGCGATGCTGCGCGCGGCTTCCAGGCTGCGGGCATTTTCGACCGTTGCTGTGACATCCTGCACCGTACCGAAAATGCCGACGCTGCGCCCGCCGCGCCCGCGCTCGATCGAACCGTGCGATTTGACATAGCGTATCGCGCCGTCGGCGCGGATGATCCGTCCCTGATATTCGAAGGGTTCGCCGGTGCGCACCGCCTCTTCCAATATCGCCCTCACCGCGGGCTGATCCTCTTCGACATATTGCTCGACGCTGGTCGTCACGCTGACCGGCGCGCCGGGTTCGAGCCCGTGGATGCGATAGGTCTGGTCCGACCAGTGGATCGTCCAGCGCATCAGATCGACGCGCCAATGGCCCACCAGCGCAGCCGCTTCGGCCTGCACCAGCCAGCGATTGCTCTGCTCGAGCCGTTTGGCGAGCCGGCGCTGGACGACGAGCGATGCAGCGAGCGGCAGCGCGGTCGACTGAAGCGCGAGCAGATAGAATTGCAGGAAGAAGACCTGCTCCTTGACGCTGGCCTCCATCGCCGCGACCGGCCCGTGCCCCTGCCCGGTCAGCCAGGCCGCGATGCCGGCGATGATGAGCATGCCGGCCGCGGCGCCGAACGGACCGACGCGATAGGCGGCGACGATCACCGCGATGACCGGAAGGAATGTCGCCGGAAAATGCGATTGTTCGAAGCTGACCGCGGTGATCAGCGCCGCAAGCGCGAGCACCGAGATCGCTTCGATCTTCATGCGCATGGTCGCATTGTCGAGCGCCTTCGACGCGACAAGCCGCGTCAGCATGATCAACGGCGGCGCCACGATCAGCATGCCGAGCGCCACGGTCGTCATCCACGAGAGGAAGAAGTCGAGGCCGATGCCGCCGAAAGCCAGCATCGTACCGCCCCCCGCGATCAAGGCACTGGCCATGCTGGCCACGATCACCGCAAGGCAGAAGCTGGCGACGGCGCGCGGCACCATGAACGAGAGGTCCTCGCCCTCGCGGCGGCGAACGATCCAGAAGGCGAGCCCCGCCTCGACCGAATTGGCGAGCGTGAAAATCGCCGCCATCAGGAAGGGCGCCCCGCTCAGCATGTTCGCGGCAAGGCTGGCCGCCGCTGCGGCGCCGATCGCCGCCGGTCGTGCGCGCCCCGGCATCAACAGCAGCAACGCCAGGAAATAGCCGCTCGGCGGCCAGATCGCGGCGATATTGTCCTCCCCCTTCGTCGCATGCAGCGACAGGCTGGCGAGCATGAAATAGCCAAGCGCCATCAGCAGCGACCAGAACGTCGCTTCTACTCGTGGGGGGAGTGTCCGCGTCATGCCCGTTATCTGGCAAAAACTGGAAAACAAATGGCTAACATCGCCACCTGTTTAGCCGGGAACGGGCGCGAAATCTCTGCAAATCATCGCGTTAGTCGAACCCGCCGAAAGTCATTGCGACGACCTGTTCGACCCGCGCTTCGTCCCATTCGATCCGGCGGTCGAGAATCAGCATTGCCAGCCCGTGCACCAATGACCAAGCGTGGAGCGCCGCGACGTCGGGCGCATCGAGCTGCGGCAGCGCCTGCGACACCCCGACGCGCAGCAGGTTGAAGGCGGTTTCGCCGCCATCGGTCCCCGCTTCGCGATAGCGTTCGGGCATCTGGCGCGTGAAGCTGAGCCGAAAGATAGCGGGGTCTTCGTGCGCAAAGCGGACATAGGCGATACCGATCGCAAGAAAGCCCGCCTTGCCGCCGCCCGCCTTGAGCCACGCCTGCGCCTGCAACGCCCCCAGCCGCCGCAATCCTTCGTCGGCCAGCGCGTCGAGCAGCGCCTCCTTGTCGGGGAAATGCCGGTAAAGCGCGGTCGCGCTGACGCCGACGTCGCGCGCCAGCGCGCGCAGGCCGAGTTCCGCATCGTCGCCCTCGGTCAGCCGCTTCATCCCGGCGGCGATCACCGCAGCGCGCAGGTCGCCATGATGATAGCCCTTGCCACGCGGCGTCGCCACCGCATCGACATTTTCCATGTTGACACTGTTATCTTCGTCGATCATGTTTGCACTGTAAACATCGCGAGTCGGTCGCGCAAGCGAAAGGAGAAGGGCATGGCGAGCAATATGGAAACGCTGATCCGCGGCGCGGTCACCAAAGGAATCGGCAAGGTCGCCGATTTCAACCGCAAGCGCCTGCCCCGCCCCACCGACGCGCATCCCTATCTGACCGGCATCCACAAACCGATGACCGAGGAATTGACGATCGAGGCCCTGCGCGTCGACGGGGACATTCCCGCGGCGCTTTCGGGGCGTTATCTGCGCAATGGCCCCAACCCGGCTCTCCCCCCCGATCCCGCGAGCTACCACTGGTTCACGGGCGCCGGCATGGTCCACGGGCTGCGCATCGGCGACGGCAAGGCGCACTGGTATCGCAACCGCTGGGTGCGCGGGACCGAGGCGTGCGCAAAGCTCGGCGAGCCGATCCCCCCCGGCCCGCGCACCGACGGCTTCGATGCCCCCAACACCAATGTCGTCGGATTGGCGGGACGTACCTTTGCGATCGTCGAGGCGGGCGGCAAGCCCGTCGAACTCGACGATCAACTCATGACGATCGCCCACAACCCCTTCGACGGCACCCTCGCTGGCCCTTACACGGCGCACCCGCATCATGACCCGCTCACCGGCGAGACGCATGCGATCACCTACCGCGGCGACGAAATGAACAAGGTCTGGCACGTCGTGCTCGACGACAAGGCGCAGGTGATCCGTGAAGAAGCGGTCGCAGTGAACGACGGTCCGTCGATTCACGACTGCGCTATCACCGAACATTACGTGCTGGTGTTCGATCTGCCCGTCACCTTTTCGATGAAATCGCTGCTCGCCGGCTATCGCTTTCCCTATGCGTGGAACGAAGCCCATCCCGCGCGGGTCGGCCTCCTCCCCAGGAAAGGCCGTGGCGACGAGGTGGTGTGGGTGCCGGTCGATCCCTGCTATGTCTTTCACCCCGCCAATGCGTTCGAAACCACCGACGGCAAGGTCATCGTCGATGTCGTCGCGCACGACACGATGTTCGCGCGCTCGAAGCGCGGCCCCGACAGCGAACGGTCGCGCATGGAACGCTGGACGATCGACCCGGTGGCAGGGACCACGACGCGCGCAGTTGTACACGATCATCCGCAGGAATTTCCGCGCTACGACGAGCGCCTGACCACCCGCCCCTATCGCTATATCTACAGCGTCGCCATTCCGGGCGGTGACGCGGTCGAAATGGCGATCGCCGATACCCGGCTGTTCCGCCACGATCTGGAAAAGGGTGTGACCGAGGCGCGCGATTTCGGTCCTGGACGCCACCCCGGCGAGTTTGTCTTCGTCCCGCGCAGCGCCGCCGGGGCCGAAGATGACGGCTGGCTGATCGGCCTGGTGGTCGACATGACCAACGAGACGAGCGAGCTCGTCATCCTCAACGCCGACGATTTTACCGGCGCGCCGCAAGCGGTAATCCATCTGCCGCACCGGATCCCGCCCGGCTTTCATGGCAATTGGATCGCTGACTGAGCCACGGCGCGGCGGCCGGTCGCAACCCCGACTCGGTTCGCCGACGCGCCGAATCTTCGTCCAATCGCCGGGCCGCCACGGCTCGTCGTGAAAAGCGCTGTCATTTGGCAGCGCTTTTCACGCGCGGTTCGTTTTCCTTTCACTATGACGAAGAAGCTCCCCCTCCTCCGCCCTGCCACGAGCGCGATGGCCGCGTTCCTGGTCCTGTCCACCCCGGCCGCCTTTGCGCAGACCGCGCCGGCCGAAACCACGCCCCCCGCGATGGCGCCCGAACCCGTCGCGCCGCCGGTTGTGATGGTGCCGCCGGTCGCCGCACCGGCTCCGCAGACGACGCAGCCTGCGACGCCCGTACCTGCGCCGGTCATCCGCGTGCCGCTCGACGTCGCGCCCCCCGCTACCGAAGCAACGCCGAAGGTGGCCGAACCGCAGGCCGAGGCGCTCCCCGCGCCGCGCGCCGAACGTCAGGCGAAAGCCGCACCGGCCGAGCGGACCCGCGAGCCCGCCGCAGCCCCGGCCAGCCCCGCAACCGAACCAGCCGCACCGGCTACCGCAGCCGCATCGACGCTCGCCGAAGATAGCGCACTGACGCCGCCGCTCGCGGCGCCGGTTGCCGAACCGGCAGATCCTGTGGTCGCGCAGCGCGCCGATGCCGGCGGCGACGCCTTCCCCTGGGAAATCGCTGGCGGCGCCGCCGCTCTTCTGCTCGCGGGCGGCGCAGCCTTCGCCTTGATGCGCCGCCGTCGCGCCGATGGTGTCGTCGAGGAAACGCGCTACGAAGATGGGCCGGTCGCGGCCCCTGCGCCCGAAGCCTATCGCGCGCCTGTCATTACGGCGCCGCCCGCCAAGCCGCGTTCGGCGCCCGCATTCGCCACCGCGCCGCACGGCAGCATGGGCCGCCATGAGGCGCTGGCCATCGCCGGCCCGAGCGAGGACAATCCCTTCCTGACGCTCAAGAAGCGGCTGAAGCGCGCGCGCTTCTATGACCGCCGCGAACGGATGGACTATGATGCGCTGCTCGCTGAACAGAAGGATATGCGCCGCCAGCCGGCCAGCGCGTGGGACATCGCCCAGCGTCCCGAACCGGCCCCGGCGCAGCAGGACGTGCATCGTCCGGATATCCGCCCCGCGCGCCCGGGCCTGCGCCCCGGTTTCGCCAAGGGCTGAGCCAGAGGCTGACCAGCCGCGCGCGCCAAGTTTGTTCGTCGCGCAAGGAAAAAGGGCGGCGCCGCAAGGCACCGCCCTTTTTCTTGTCGCCATGGTTCCGCCGGGAGCCGGCGGCAACTGCTGCGAACGACAGCGAACTTACTTGAGTTCGACGGTCGCGCCGGCAGCTTCCAGCTTCTTCTTGATGTCTTCGGCTTCGGCCTTGTTGACACCTTCCTTGACAGCCTTCGGCGCGCCTTCGACGAGCGCCTTGGCTTCGCCCAGGCCCAGGCCGGTGATCGCGCGGACTTCCTTGATGACGTTGATCTTCTGACCACCGTCGCCGGTCAGGACGACGTCGAACTCGTCCTTTTCTTCAGCAGCCGGAGCGCCAGCGCCAGCAGCCGGAGCGGCAACAGCGACAGCAGCGGCGGCCGAAACGCCCCACTTTTCTTCGAGCATCTTCGAAAGTTCAGCAGCTTCCAGAACGGTCAGCGCCGACAGGTCTTCAACGATCTTAGCAAGATCAGCCATTTTCATTCTCCATCAGAACCGGGATAGCCCGGTGAATTGGTAAGGGTAGGTAGGGTTTATGCCGCTTCCTTGGCGCCATAGGCACCAAAGACCCGCGCCAGCTGACCAGCCGGGGCTGCCGCAATCTGGGCAACCTTGGTGGCCGGAGCCTGAAGCAGGCCGATAAGCGTGCCGCGCAGCTCGTCGAGCGACGGCAGCGAAGCGAGCGCCTTCACGCCTTCCACGTCGAGGACCACATCCCCCATGCCGCCGCCAACGATTTCAAGCTTGTCGTTGGTCTTGGCAAATTCCACGGCGATCTTCGCAGCCGCCACCGCATCGGTGGAAGCGGCAATAGCCGTGGGACCGGTCAGATAATCGCTGATGCCGGTGTAGGGCGTGCCTTCGAGCGCGATCTTGGCCAGGCGGTTCTTCGCGACCTTGAAGCTCGCGCCCGCGTCGCGCATCTGCTGGCGAAGCACCGTCGACTGGGCGACGGTAAGACCAAGGTTGCGAACGATCACAACCGAAGCCGCATTCGACAGCGTAGCGTTCAGCGAGGATACGGCATCGGCTTTTTGAGCACGATCCATGCCTGTTTCTCCACTCTGTGCCCGGATGCGCGCAACAGGGCGCGCCGCCGGGCGGCTAACGAACGCAAAGGCCAGAAAGGACGCATCCCGTCTGTCCGTTGCGTGGCGATGTCCGATGGGGTCGGTCAAGCCGCGGGCGCCTGGATACAGGCGGGCGACCGAAAAAGACTGTTCCCCGTCTAGGCTGGAAATTAAGCGGAGCAAATCCCCCGCACCAACTGTCTCGGACGGAATTGCCAGGATCGGAACCCTGACAACACGGGGGCGCCTAATAGCGGCGAGCCGCAGCGAGTCAAGGGAAATAGCCGCTCCGGCCACAGAGCGCTCGCGCATAAAATCGCAAAACCCCTTGCGCAATTTTATTTAAGATATATCTTAGAGCTATCTAAAAACAGTCTGAAGGATAAAGACATGCACTTTCATGGACATAGAGGCGATCGCGGATGCGGCATGCGCCATGGCATGCGACACGGCGGGCGCGGATTCGGACCCGGCTTCGGCCGCGGACGCGGCTTTGGTGGCCGTCACGGCCACGATGACGAGGGCCGCGGCCGGCGTCGCCGGATGTTCGACAGCGGCGAACTGCGCCTCGTCCTGTTGCGGCTGATCGCCGACGAACCGCGCCACGGCTACGACCTGATCCGGCGGATCGAGGAACTGACAGGCGGCGCCTACGCGCCCAGCCCCGGCGTGATCTACCCTACCCTCACCTTGCTCGACGACATGGGCCAGATTGCCGCCGCCGACAGCGAGGGCGCCAAGAAGCTGTTCGCGATTACGCCGGAGGGTCAGGCCGAACTCGACGCCAATGCCGCGCTCGTCGACGAACTGCTGGCGCGGCTGGCGGAGGTCGGCGATGAGCAGCAGCGCACCGACAGCGCTTCAGTGCGCCGGGCGATGGGCAATTTGCGTGCCGTATTGATGAACCGGCTGCGCGACCGCGAGCTCGACGAAGCCACGCTCCACGAGATTGTGGCGCGGATCGACGAAGCGGCACAGAAGATCGAGCGGCTTTGATGGAGGCTCAGATGACCCATACCGCCACCGCGCAGGTCCCCACGGCGCATGCGAGCAAATATCTGCAGCAGCTTTGCAAGCATTGGCAGCATAATCTGGCGGTCGCCTTCACCGCCGATCACGGCACCGTCACCTTTCCGCGCGACGCGCGCGGAGCGGACTGGCCCGGCGACGGGCTGGTCACCTTCGACGCCGGCGAAGCCGCGCTGTCGGTTCGCATCGATGCGAGCGCCGAAGGCCAGCTCGAGGCACTGAAGGGCGCGGTCGCGCGTCATCTCGACCGCTTCGCCTTTCGCGAAGCGCCGCTGCGTGTCGACTGGCAATAGGCAAGGTCGAGCCGGGCGCGCGGTCTATACCGCCGGCCCGGCCGGTCAGCCGATGGTCTGCGTCATGTCAGTCGGCGCGCGCGGGAAGACCGTTGACGAGCTGATGCAGCTCACCGGCTTCCCACATTTCCATCATGATATCGCTGCCGCCGACGAATTCGCCCTTCACATAGAGCTGGGGGATCGTCGGCCAGTCCGAAAATTCCTTGATGCCCTGCCGGATTTCCATGTCCTGCAGCACATCGACGCTGGCATATTCGACGCCAAGGCGGTCGAGCATCGCAATGGCGCGCGACGAAAAGCCGCACTGCGGGAAAAGCGGCGTGCCCTTCATGAAGAGCAGGACGGGATTGTCGGCGACCAGCTTGGCAATGCGGTCGTGAGTGGCTTCGGTCATAACAGGTCTCCGGCACGGGCGCGGGCGCGCCGCATTGGGGTCATACCCCTATGAAGGGATGGCGGTGGTCAATTGCAAGGCGTGAAGTTCGCCGCCCATGCGCCCACCAAGCGCCGCATAGACCGCCTTGTGCTGCGCGACGCGGCTCAATCCGCGAAAGGATTCGCTGACGATATGCGCCGCATAATGATCATTGTCGCCGGCAAGATCGGTGATCGTCACCTCCGCGTCGGGAAGCGCCGCCTCGATCATCGCCCGCAAATCGGATTCGCGCATGCCCATGCCGGATGTCCTGCCTGGTTCCGCGATCAGTTCTGCGTGTCGATGAACTGGCGGCGCGCCTCGGCCGTCTTTTCGTTGAGCATCGAGCGGATTTCGGCGTCGCTGATCTCGACCGCGGCGGCGGTCAGGTCGCCAGCCAGCTTGCGGATCACATCTTCGTCGCCGGCCTCCTCGAAATCGGCCTGCACGACCGCCTTGGCATAGGCGTCGGTTTCCTCGGGCGTCAGCCCCATGCGCTCGGCGGCCCATTCGCCGAGCAGGCGATTGCGGCGTGCGGTGATGCGGAACTGCACCTCCTGGTCGCGGGCGAACTTCGCCTCGAAAGCCCGTTCACGATCGTCGAATCCGCTCATTTCACCCTCTTTTGGAAATTGACCCTGTCGGGATGGCAGATAGGTGGCCGCGCCCCGGCGCGCAAGCCGCCTGTGCGGCAGATCACTTCCCTTTTCGCCACAAGGGGTTTAGGGTCCGCCGCAACGGGAATGGGTCGTACCGCAGCAACAGACTGCGCCTTGCCGCCAACCAGATGGCCAGGTGCCCGATGCCGTGACCCTGGGGGAATATCGTGATGACCGTACGACCTGCGTTTCGCCTGTCCTTGCTGGCGCTGCTCGCCGCATCGGCGCCTGTCCCGGCCTGGGCGCAAGGCGAAGACCCGACGCTCCGCGACAGCTTTTCGATCGGCAGCCAGGGCGGCTCGCTGTGCGAGGTGCAGGCAACGGTCCGCGACGCCGTCGTCAAGGGCATGTTCGACCGCGCCTGGGTGATCGTCTGCCGCGACGCGAGCCAGCCCGTCGGTTATATCCGCGCGCTGCGTGCCAGCGAAGCCGAGGCGGTGCAGCGACTGGCGGCGGCGCGCGATCCCAACATTGTCTGCGGCGCCGATGGTCGCTGCACGATCAAGGGCAGCAGCGTCGAATGGGCGAGCCGCATCGAAATGGACGGCGCGACCGCCTACACCGCCGAAGGCTTTGCCGCTTATGGCGATGCGCTGACGCTCGCGCTCCAGTCGATCCGCCGGCACAAGGTCGCACCGGGCGTCATCAAGGTCGCGACCACATCGGTTGGCGGCGGCGACGAAGGCTTTGCGCGCACGCTCGCCGGGACGATCGACCTCGACCGGGCGCTCGCCGAAGGCTATCGCCGCAACCACAGCGGCGACTATGCCGAAGCGGCCGAATTTTTCGAAGCGCTGTCGCGCCGCACCGCGAACGATGCGTCGACCGGCGACATCGACCCGAGCGAATTCACGCTTAACCGCGCGCTCCAGAAATCGAACCTCGGCGAATTTGCTGAAGCCGCGCGCCTGTTCGCCGAAGTCGATGCGATCCCGACGAGCGACCCGGTGCAATTGCGGCTGCGGCGCAATTTTCAGGCGATCGATGCGCTCAACCAGCGCGACTATGCGCGCGCCGCCGAAATCCTGCAGCGTCCGGTGCCGCCGACCACCGCGTCGATCGAAACCGCCGACGGCAGCGTCACGCTGACCCCTGCGATCACCGCGGGGGTCAACAGCGGCAGCAACGCCCGCGCCATCCGCCAGACATCGGACAGCGAGCGTCTGAGCCCGCTCGAGCGCGCGCAGATCATCGACGCACAGGCGACGCATCTGCTCGGCACCGTCGATCGCCTCCGCGGCGATGCGAAGACCGCCAAGCAGCTCCAGCTCAAGGGTCTGACCGACGCGCTGGCCGTGCGGCAGGGGCGTGTCACTTCGATCGTCCGGCTGCGTTCGCAGATGCTCGGCGAGCTTGCGCTGACCGAAGAGGCACTGGGCGACATGGGCGCGGCGGATGCGCGCTTCCGCGAATCGGTCGATGCGCTCGCGATCGAATATCCCGAAACCAATGCGCTCGCTTCGGCGCGCGCGCGCTACGCCGCCTTCCTGACCCGCCAGGGCCGCGACGACGAGGCGCTCGCCCTCTATCACGCGGTGGTAAAGGCGCTCGCCGACACGCAGCGGTCGTCGACCGGCATGGCGAATATCATGGCGCCCTATTACCGCCTGCTTGCGGCACGCGCGCCGACCGATCCCGCCGCCGTCGCCGATTTCTTCGTCGCCAGCCAGCTCCAGGTTCGTCCCGGCGTCGCCGATACGCAGGCTGTGCTGGCGCGCGAACTGTCGGGCGGCGACGGCGACGGCGCCCGGCTGTTCCGTCAGGCGACGACGCTCAATCGCGACATCGAACGCGCGCGGATCGAGGAAGCGCGCCTGATCCAGCTCCCCGCGACCGGCGAGGTCGTCGCACGGCTCGCCGATGTGAAGACACAGATTGACAATCTGTCGTTCCAGCAGGCCGAAACCGTCGCCAAACTGTCGGCGTTCCCGCAATATCGCGTCGTATCGTCGGGCAAGCTCGATCTCGGCGAATTGCAGCAGGTACTGCGCCCCGACGAAGCCTATCTGAAGATGCTCGTCGTCGGCGACGCTGTCTATGCGATGCTGATCGAGCCGGGCAATGCCCAGCTCTGGCGCGCCGACATCGACGCCGACGGCCTAGAAAACGCCGTCGATGCGATCCGCTCGACGATTTCGACGGTCGAAAACGGGCGCCGCGTCACTTATCCGTTCGACGCGGCCACCGCGCGCAAACTCTATGTCCAGCTGTTCGGCCCGGCCGCCGATCACCTGCCGGCGATCAAGCACCTTGTCTTCGAACCCGATGGCGCGATGCTGAAACTTCCCGTCAACCTGCTCATCACTTCCGACACCGGGCTCGCCGCCTATGAACAGCGGGTCAATGATCCCGCCGCCGACCCCTTCGACATGCGCGGCATCGCCTGGCTCGGTCGCTCGACCCGGCCGAGCACCGCGGTATCGGCGCTCGCTTTCCGCAACGCGCGCCAGGCGCCGCCATCGACCGCACGGCGGCAATATTTCGGGCTTGGCGAAAATCTGCCGCTCGCCGGCGGTGTCCTGCCCTCGCTCGGCACCCGCGGCGCGGCGAGCGACAGCGTCGATGGCACCTGCCAGTGGAGCGCCTCGCAATGGGCGCGTCCGATCTCGGCCGCCGAACTCGTGACCGCAAGCAGCACCATCGGGCGCGACAGCTCGACCCTGCTCACCGGCGGTGCCTTCACCGATACCGCGGTCAAGGAACGCGGAGACCTTAGCGACTATCGCATCATCCATTTTGCAACCCACGGTCTCGTCACCGCACCGAACCCGTCCTGCCCGGCGCGCCCCGCACTCGTCACCTCGTTCGGCGACAAGGATTCGGACGGCCTGCTCACCTTCCAGGAAATCTTCGACCTGAAACTCGACGCCGACCTGGTGATCCTGTCGGCGTGCGATACCGCGGGCGCCGCCTCGGTCGCCGCCACGCGCGAGGCCGGCGTCGCCAGCGGCGGCGGCAGCGCGCTCGACGGGCTCGTCCGATCGTTCATCGGCGCCGGGGGGCGTTCGGTCATCGCAAGCCACTGGCCGGCGCCCGACGATTTCGACGCAACGAAGCGGCTGATCGGCGGCCTGTTCGCGGCCCCTCAGGGCGAAAGCGTCGCCGATGCGCTGTGGACCACGCAAAGCCAGTTGATGGACGACGAGCAAACCTCGCACCCCTATTATTGGGCCGGGTTCGCGATCATCGGCGACGGCGCGCAACCGCTGCTGCACGGCCTCCCCGCGACGACGGCCACCGCCCCCGCCACCGGAGTTTCGACCCGACGCGCGGCGCGCTGACCCGATGGCCGCGAGCATCGCCCCGGACGCCGCGCCCGACGCAATGCCGGCCGCCAACGGCCCGGCGACGATCCCGCTGCGCAAGCGGGTCCGGCGGCTGGTCATGCAGCTCGGTCCGTCGCGGATGGCGGCGACGATCCTGTTCCTGATCGTCGCGACGCTGTTCGCGCGCTTCAGTTGGGACATGCCGCTCGTCAACGATGCCGAACGCGCGCTCTACGATGCGCGCGCGACCCTGATGGCACCGCATGTCGCGCAGGATCAGCGCATCGTCATGATCACCTATAATGACGAAACGCTGTTCAACACCGGCATCCGCTCGCCGCTCGACCGGACGCTGCTTGCGCGCGCACTCGCCAATATCGACCGCATGGGTGCGAAAGCGATCGGCATCGATATCGCTTTCGATTCGCCGCGCCCCGACGACGATCTGCTCAAGACGCAGTTGCGCGCCATGACGACGCCGACATGGCTCGCCTATGCCGAACAGGCGAGCAATCCGAACACCATCTTCTACGAACAGCAGAGATTCCTTCAGTCCTTCATCGCCGACGTGCGCACCGACAAGACCCGGCCGACGAGCGTCCTGTTCCGCACCGACGGCGACGGCGTGATCCGCCGTTGGCCCGACCGGCCGAAGAATCTGCCGCCGCTGATGGCGAATGCGCTGGCGCCGGTCGACGCCGCCCACGCCGATTATCAGGGCAATATCCGCTTCCTCCTGCCCGCCCGCGCCAATGCCGGACAGGAGGAGCCGGTCTTCGCCAACATCCCGATCGACACATTTGCGGTGCCGATGGACGATGAAATGCTCGCCGGCCTCGCCGAGCTGGTGCGCGGACGCTATGTCCTGATCGGCGGCGACATCATCGACAACGACCAGTTCAACACGCCAATGAGCCGCTTTGTCGATCCGATCACCGGGCTGCACGAAACGATGATCGGGCTCGAAGTTCATGCGCATATGCTGGCGCAGCAACTCGACGGCGACTGGCCAGCGCCGGTGCCGGGGCCGTCGCTGTGGGTGCTGGCCATCCTCGTCGTCGTCGCCGGGGGACTGACCAGCCTGATCGACATGCGTGCGCGCTGGGTCGCGCTTGCGTTTCTGGGGCAGCTTGCCTTCTTCGTCGCCTTCCCTTTCTGGCTGCACCGCCACGGCATCGACACGACGACCCTGCCCGCCTTCGGCTGGGCGGTCGGCTGGCTGCTCGGCTATGCCGCGGTCGGCACCGCGGCGCGCACCATCGGCTCGCGTCAGCGCGCCTTCGCGCAGTCGGCGCTCGGCAAATATCTGCCTGTCGATGTCGCCGCGCAGATCATGCGCGATCCCGACCAGCTTTCGCTGCACGGCGAACGGCGCAACATCTATTGCGTCTTTACCGACCTCGAAGGCTTTACCAAGCTCAGCCATGCGGTGACGCCGGAGACGGTGGCGCGGCTGCTCAACGAATATCTCGACCGCCTGTCGGACATCGTCCTCGAACATGGCGGGACGATCGACAAGTTCGTCGGCGACGCGGTCGTCGCCTTCTGGGGCGCGCCGATCAGCCGCCCCGACGATGGCGCGCGCGCCGCGGCGGCGGCGGTCGCCATGTACCAGGCGGGTGAAGCCTTTCGTGTCGATATGGCGGAGGGCGTGCCGCCGATCGGCATGACGCGCGTCGGCCTGCATGTCGGCGACGCGATCGTCGGCAATTTCGGCGGTGAGGATCGCATCCAATATACCGCGCTCGGCGACAGCATGAACACCGCCTCGCGGCTGGAGGCGGCGAACAAGAGCCTGAAGACCGGCGTCCTCATCTCGGCCGAAGCCGCCGAGCGCTCGGGGCGCGACGATCTGGTGCCGATGGGCCGCGTGACGCTGCGCGGGCGGGCGCAGCCGGTCGACGTCTTCACCCCGCGCGCCGACCTCAGCCCCGATCAGCGCGCCGCGATCGCCGCGCTGGTTGCCGCGCATGCGGCGGGCGATAAAAAGGCCTATGTGACCTGCGCCACAGCATTGGCGGCCGAATGGGGTAAGGATTTGTCCATCATGTTCCTGATCGAACGCCTGAACGATACCGACAAGGGAGAAAGCTATGTCCTTTCCTGACTTCCGGACCCGCCGCCTGGGCCTGACCACCGCCGCAGCCGCCATTGCCTTCGCGGTTGCCGGCACCGCCGCAGCGCAATCGATGGTCGTGCGATCGACCGGTCCGTCGGCGTCCAAATATCCGACCGGCGCAAAGCTGAAGGCCAGCGACAAGCTGACCCTCGTGGCGGGCGACAAGATCGTGCTGATGCAGGGCGGCAAGACGCGCACCCTGTCGGGGCCCGGCACCTATGGCGCCAGCGGCCCGATCCAGTCGAACCAGACGATGGGCAGCGCGGTGACGCGGATGCTCGCCAGCGGCCCGTCGATGCGATCGCGGGGCGGGTTTTCGCGCGGTCCCGACCAACCCAAGCCCGCCGAACTGCGTGCGCCGAACCTGTGGTTCATCGACTATCGCGAAGCCGGCACCTTCTGCGTCGCCGATCCCGCGACGCTGATGCTGTGGCGCCCCTATATGGACACCGACGAGCTTCTGAAGATCGAACAGGACGGCAAGACGCAGACCGTTGCTTTCGTCGTCGGCGCCAATTTCCGCAAATGGCCGTCCGATGCGATGCCGGTCAAATATGATGTCGATTATCGCCTGTCGGGCGGTGGTCTCAGCGCCCCCGTCACCATCCGCTTCAAGCCGATGGGAGAGGTGCCCGCGACCCCCGACGCGTCGGTCGATGCGCTGATGGCAAAGGGCTGCACCCCGCAGCTCAACCGGCTCGTCGACACGATGGCGGAAGCCGAAGCGAGCGGCGGCTGAACGCACGGCTGGCGGGCATTGAAGGGGCCGCGCCGGTCTGATATTTGTTGCAGACTATGCGGCCGGATAGAGCCGCAAGTCCTTTCCTTGGGTCGATAAATTGGTCTAGCTGCCCGTGGGGGCGGCAGGATCGCTGGAGCGCGTTCGAAAACGCCTGCGCTCGGGGTTGGGGGTAATATGACGGTCAAGGGCGACAGGACAGGTTTCGGTGCGGCGCTCGCCGGTTCGGTGGCGATCGCCGCCTTGATGGCGCCGGCCGCCGCATCGGCGCAAAGCGCGCCGCCGGTCCCGACGCGCGAGGAAATTGACCGCAGCGCGCCGCCGCCGATCGCCCCCGCGGGCGAGCGCGTCGTGTCGGCCGACGACAGTATCGAACACGCCCCCTGCCCGCTCGCCGCGCCCGAATTCGCCAATGTCCGGGTGACGCTGCGTAGCGCCGAATTCTCCGCCGCGCCGGGGATCGACACCGCCATGCTGGCGCCCGCCTGGTCGGACAAGGTCGGCCAGGATCTGCCGATCGCGGTCGTGTGCGACATTCGCGACCGCGCCGCGACGCTGCTGCGCGCCAAGGGCTATCTCGCCGCGGTGCGCGTCCCGCCTCAGACAATCAGCGACGGCATCGTCCGCTTTGACATTCTCTCGGCACGCCTTGCGCGCGTCGAAGTGCGCGGCGATGCCGGCAGCAACGAGCGGCTGCTGCAACGCTATCTCGCGCATCTCGACGATGCGCCGATCTTCAATGTCGAGGATGCCGAGCGCTATCTGCTGCTCGCGCGCGACATCCCCGGCCTCGATGCCCGGCTGACCTTGCGTCCCGGCAATGCGCCCGGCGAAGTGATCGGCGAGGTCACGGTCACGCGCACGCCGTTCGCTTTCGACGCCAATATCCAGAATTTCGGGTCGCACGACGTCGGCCGCTGGGGCGGCATGGTCCGCGCGCGCGCCGCCGGCCTGACCGGCTTGGGCGACCTCACGACCGTCAGCCTGTATTCGACCGCCGATTTCGAAGAGCAGCAGGTGCTGCAACTGTCGCACGAAATGCGTGTCGGCGGCGAAGGTCTGCGGCTTGGCGGCAGCTATACCTATGCATGGACGCGCCCCGATGTCGCGACGCTGCCGCTGAAATCGCATACGCAGATCATCAGCCTGTTCGCCGGCTATCCGCTCGTGCTGACGCAGGCGAAGCGAATTCAGATCGGCGGCGGGCTCGACATCATCGATCAGGACATCGCCATCGGCGGCGTCCCCCTCAACCGCGACCGCGTGCGCGTCTTCAACCTTCACATAGATGGCAACTGGACCGATCCGGCATCGATCGCGGGCCGGCACGGCTACACCCCGGCCGAGCCGCGCTGGGCCTTCGGCGCCTCGCTCGAAGCGCGCCAGGGCGTCGATTTCCTGGGCGCCAGCAAGGACTGCGGCCCCGGCGGCACCGCCTGCTTCCTGCCCGGCGCGGTTCCGCTGACCCGGATCGAGGCGAAACCCGATGCCTTCGTGCTGCGCGCCAACGCACAGGCCGACTGGCGACCGACGCCCAAATTCGCCCTATCGGTGGCGCCGCGCGCGCAATGGGCGAGCGATCCGCTCGTCGCCTATGAAGAATTTTCGGGCGGCAATTTCACCGTCGGACGCGGTTTCGACCCCGGCACGGTGATCGGCGACAGCGGCGTCGCGGTGACGACAGAGGCCCGCTACGGCTCGTTCGTCCCCGCCAATACCAAGGCGCTCGCCATCCAGCCCTTCGCCTTTTTCGATGCGGCATGGGTCTGGAACAAGGACAGCAGCTTCAACGGCCTGAATCCGCAAAAGCTGTTCTCGGCCGGGGGCGGCGTGCGGCTTGCCTACGGGACGCTCGGCCGGCTCGACATGACCGTCGCCGTGCCGCTGAACCGTCCGGCGCTGATGGCGCAAAAGCCCGACCCGCGCTTCCTGCTGTCCCTGACGACGCAATTTGGTGTGAGGGCTCGTTGATCATGCAATTCGAACCGGAAACGATCGCCATGCGAAAGACCGCAAACACCAGCATTCCCGCCGCGCGCTCGGCGAAGCGCCACTTGTTGCAGGGCTGCGCAATCGCCGCGGGCCTTGCCGCGCTTGCCTATGGCGGGCCGGCACTGGCGCAGGTGCAGGCGAACCCCGTGTTCGTCAATGTCGGGGTCGGCTCTTCGGTGTCGAGCAATGCGGGTACCAAGACGACAACGGTCACCGTCACCCAGAATCAGAGCATCATCAACTGGGTGCCCACCGACACGGCACCGACCGGCGGGGCAATCGACCTCCTGCCCGCCGACAGCACGTGGAATTTCAACGGCAACGGCAATTATGTCGTGCTCAACCGCTTCGTGAACGGATCGGGTGGGTCGCTGAGCCGGCAGATCGCGCTGAGCGGCACGATCAACAGTTTCGATTCATCCGTCAGCGGGCCGGGCGGCAGCATCTGGTTCTACAACGCCGGCGGCATCCTGCTGAACAGCGGCAGCGCGATCAACGTCGGCAGCCTTCTCCTCACCGCCAACGATATCGACACGACCGGCGGTCTTTTCGGACCGGGGGGCGAAATTCGCTTTCGCGGCGCGTCGGGCAGCACCGCCGCGATCCGCATCGACGCAGGCGCCTCGATCACCGCCGACATGGACGCGGCGGGCGGCAGCTATGTCGCGCTCGTCGCCCCACGCATCGTCCAGGACGGCATCGTCAACGTCAACGGGTCAGCGGCCTATGTCGCCGCCGAACAGGCCGACATCCGCATCAATGCGGGCCTGTTCGACATCAACGTCCTGACCGGCGCCGAGGGCGGTCAGGTCATCAGTCACAGCGGCGTTACGACGGGACCGGAGCAGCAGGTCAGCGGCGGCGCCCAGCGCATCTATATGGTCGCCATTCCCAAGAATGACGCCGTCTCGATGCTCGTGTCGGGCCAGATCGGCTATCAGGACGCCGTTTCGGCGGTGACCGATTCCGACGGCGCCGTCATCCTGTCGGCGGGCTATAACATCACCGGGGGCGCGATCGACACGGCACCGGCGAACAGCGTCGGGGCCAATATCACGGTCAATGACACGCTGTTCCGCAGCCGCACGATCGCGCGCGCGAGTGGCGATTTCCTGGGCCAGCCCATCGATACGATTCCGCCGGTCGGCGGAGCCTTCGTCCCGCCGCCTCAGCTTGGCCGGATTCTCGTCGAGGGCAATGCCCTGTTCGAGGGCGACAACAGCGCGACGATCAACGTCGGCGCGGTTCAGGCGGTCGGTGCAACCGGTCAGTTCATCGTCCGTTCGAAAGCGGCCTCGGCAATCACCGTCGACGGCGGACAACTCGCCGCGGGCACCGACATCCTCGTGACGGCCTCGCGCGATGCCAATAACGTGAACGGCGTTGGCGAGGGCGGCAATGCCAGTCTGACCATCCTCAACGGCGGCGGCGTTTCGGCGAACAGCGTGACGGTCAGCGCGCGCGGCCTCGGCGGATTTACCGACGGCGGCGACGGCGGAACCGGGATCGGTGGAACCGCCAGCGTCAGCGTCAGCGGCCCCGGCAGCACATTGAATGTCGGCTCGTTGATCGTCGATGCCGGTGCACTCGGCGGCGGCGCCTATGTCGGACCAAGCGGTCCTACCGTCACGGACGACAGTGGCGACGGCCAGGGCGGGACAGCCACGCTCGATATATCCGACGGCGCCACGGTTCAGGCCAGCAACTTCGTTCGCGTGACCGCCGATGGTCAGGGCGAGACCGGCCTTGTCCGCTCGGGCGACGGCGCAGGCGGGACGGCGCGGATCACCGCTGGCGGGCCTGGCACGACCTTCATATCGAGTTCGACCGACATCAATGCGCAGGGTTTTGGCGGCGGAAGCCAGTCGAGTTCCAGCGGATCGATCTTCTCCGCCTCCGCCGGAAACGGCGTCGGCGGCACCGCGTCCTTCGGCGCGAACGGTGACGATTCGACCCAGATCGCGCCGGGGAACCTCTATCTGTCGGCAAGCGGCCTCGGCGGGGGCGCCAATGCGGCCACCGGGCCGCAAGGCGGCGACGGCACCGGCGGCGATGCGTCGGTGTCGGCCGATGGCGCCTTCACCCTCGATCTCAACTCGCTGATCGTTCTCGCCAACGGCGAAAATGGCGGCGCGTCGAGTTCGGGCGGCGATACGGGCGTCTCGGGGGACTCGCAGGGCGGCACCGTCAGCCTGTCCGCAAGTAACGGCGCGACGATCGCCAGCACCTTCTATATCCAGCTCGATGCCGGCGGCATCGTTTCGAGCAGCGAGAATATCGGCAACGGCCAGGGCGGCGGCGTCCGCATCGACGCGACGAGTGGCGGGTCGATCACCACCGACGGCATGCTGCAGATGACCGCCGACGGCGGCAGCTTCGGCGGCTTCACGGTGGCGACGAGCGGCGGAACGGGCGACGGCGGCAACATCCTCATCAACGCCGACGGCGGATCGGTCGGTGCGAGCTATTATTATCTGACCGCCAACGGCAGCTCGGCCAATTCGGCGGGCGCGACCGGCGCCGCACAAGGTGGCAATATCGACCTTTTCGCCCGCGGCGGCGGCAGCATCAGCGCCACCGACCCCAGCCAGTTAAGCAGCTTCAATGCCGATGGACAGAGCGGCTACAGCGTTGGCGGCGCCAACGGTTTCGGCGGCTTCATCGGGCTTCACGCCGACGGCGGGACGATCGATCTGGCCGGAACGATCCGGCTGTCGATGGGCGGCTATTCGGGCGGCAACACCGACCCCGCCGGTGGCGCGATCCCGGTGGGCCTCGGCGGCTATGCGCTGATCGAGGTGCTGAACGGCGGCACGATGACGCTCGGCGATTTTGCGGCCGATGCCGAGGGGCGCGGCTATGGCAATGTCGAATCGCCCGGCGGAGCGGGCACTGGCGCGGCCAATGGCGTCGGCGGCGATGTCGTCATCACGCTGAGCGACGGCACGCTGAGCGCAAGCCGCTTCGCCCTGTCGGCCAACGGTTTCGGCGGCCAACCCGGGTCCGGTAGCGGCACCGGCCAGGGCGGCACCATCAGCTATACGCAGACCGGCGGCGATGCGAGCTTCGGCGACATGTCGATCACCGCCAACGGCTATGGCGGTTCGACGCTGACCGGCACCGGCAACGGTATCGGCGGCACCGCGACCATGACCCTGTCGGGCGGCAGCTTCGGCGCATCGACCGCAGCCGCCTATGCCGAAGGTTTCGGCGGCGAAGGCAGTTATGGCTACGACGATTTCTCGAACCCGGTTCAGCCCGCGGGCAATGGCGGCGATGGACAGGGCGGCACCGCGACGATCGTCATCGACGGACCGATCGCGATCGATACCGGCACGTTGGCGGCCTATGCGGGTGGCCGCGGCGGCAGTGGCGGCGATTTCAGCAGCATCGGCGTCGCGGTCGGCAACGGCGGCGATGGCGGTGCGGGCACCGGTGGTCAGGCATCGATCACCGTCACCGACGGATCGATCGACACCGGCAACTTGATCGCGGACGCTGGCGGAATCGGCGGCAATGGCGGCAACAGTTACGATTCGGGCAGCTTCGGCGCGCCTGCGGGTATCAGCGTCGGCGGCCGCGGCGGATCCGGCACCGGCGGGACGGCGACGATCAACCTCGCCGCGGCGGTCGGGGTCGCCAACACGCTGACAGCGCGCGCGGCGGCGTCGGGCGGGCTTGGCGGCTATGGCTCGGTCGGTAACGACGGCGGCGCGGCGACGGGCGGCCTTGCCCAGTTGATCGTGACCGATTTCGACGCCGGACCGCTCGGCGTCGTGCTCGACGCCACGGCGCTCGGCGGCGGCGGCGGAACCGGCTATGACGGCGCGGGCGGAGACGGCGGCGCAGCAACCGGCGGCACCGCGCGCGTCGAGGCGACGGGCGCCAACGGCGCGGCGTCGATCACCCAGGCCAACTTCCTGGCCAGCGGCACCGGCGGACGCGGCGGCGACGGCAATTCCACCTTCTTCCTGAACCCCGTCGGCCCCGATGGCGGCAAGGGCGGCGATGGCACCGGCGGCACGATCGAAGCCATCGCGAGCGAAAATGCGACGCTCACCCTCGCCGGCGCGAATGGCGGGCCGGTCACGCTCGCGAGCGGCGGCACCGGCGGCGATGGCGGCAACGGCGCCTTCAATGGTGAAATACCGGGCAGCACCGGCGGCGATGGCGGCGATGGCGGGGCGGGCTCGGGCGGCGTCGTCCATCTGCTTGCCAATGGCGGCACGGTCAGTTCGGCGGGTGCGCCGGTCAACATCAGCGTGGCGGGCACATCGGGCAACGGCGGCATCGGCGGCGACGGCAATGTCGACGCGGACGGCAACGGCGGCAACGGCGCGAACGGCGCGATCTTCGCCGACCGCGGCGGGCGTATCGTCATCGAGGCGCTGGCAACCCAATCGGGCCCCGGCGCGATGGACCTTGGCGACACGACGCTGGTCGCAAGCGGCGCGCTCGCTGGCCGGATCGAGATCCGCACCGACGGCACGATCGACTTCGCCAGCCTCGATGCCGAAACCTACGGCATCGCCGATCCGACGAATAACGACACCGACGTCGCGACCAGCGGTATCTTCGTCGCGACGACCGATGGCACGATCAATGTCGGTGGCAACGCATCGCTGCGCAGCGACGGCTCGGTCGGCGTCTATGGGCAGGCGGCGGGGTTGTTCGACATCACGGGCGATCTGACCATCGAAGCTGGCGACCAGATCGATATCCGCCACGATTTCGGCGAAGGCACGCCGCCGACGATCCGCGCCGGTGGCGATTTTACGGCGACCGCGGGATCGGGCATCAGCGGCGCGACCGGTTCTTTCCTGATCGCGGGCGGCGACCTGTCGTTGACGGCGTCCAACGGCGCGATCGCCGTCGATCGGCTGCAGGGAAGCAATATATTCGTGACCGCGAGCGGTGCGGGATCCGTCGAACATGCCGAAGCGGACAATGATTTCATCGCCAGCGCGGCGAGTTTCCGCACTGGGCTCAATTCGATCATCACCGGCGGCAATATCATCGTCACCGCGCCCGGCGCGGTCGATCTCGGCAATTCCACTGCCGGCGGCTATGTCTCGGTCGACGGGGAGTCGATCCAGTTCGCGAATATCGGCGCGGGCGGCTTCGTCACGCTCAACGCCTCGGGCACTGCGCCGGGGGCCGAAGGTATCGCCGGCGGATCGATCGACGCGGGCAGCTCGATCAGCCTCTCCGGCAACAGCATCGCACTCACCGGCCCCGTCACTGGCGCCGGGCCGCTGTTCGCGACCGGCACCGGCGGCGCGGTGAGCATCAGCGATGCCGATGTCGCAGGGTCGATCGTCGTCGCCGCAGTGGGCAATATCAGCGGTAGCTATGTCTCGGGCGGCGACATCCTGCTGACCTCGGACGCCGACATCAACGCATCGGCGACGGCCAATGGCGGCTATGCCGATCCGGCAACCGGCGCGATCGCCGACGGCAATGTTTTCGCCGATGCGGCGGGCAACGCCACGCTGACCGACAGCGGTGCGGCGCGCATGTTCGGCGTCAACGCGGGACAGGCGGCCACGGTCACCAATGCGACCGCCGGCGAGGATCTGCTCGTCCTTGCCGGTACGACCGCCAATCTGACCAATGTCACGGCGGGTGACGACATCGACGTCCGCGCCACTGGCGCGATCATCGCGAACGGGCTCGACGCGACCGGCGCCGGGCTCGACGGCTTCGCGATCAACTATGTGCCAGGGAACGGCTTTACCATCGGTCAGGGCGAAGGCACGTCGAGCATCGACGGGTCGGACATCAATATCACGTCGTCGGCGGCGTCGATCGACGCGGCGAACCTGTCGGCGGGCGACGATATCCTGCTGTCGGCGGCAACGACACTCGCCCTCGACGGCGGCACGACACTGGGCCTCGGCATCACCGGCGGCGACAGCAGCATCCGCACCCAGGCGGGCGATACGGTCCTCACCAACCTCGACGCGTTCGACGACATCGTCGCGACTTCGGCGGGTGCGATCAGCAGCGACGCCATCGCTGCGGGCCGCAATCTCGCGCTGACGGCCGTCGATGCCATCGATTTCGGCGCCATCACCGTGGGCGGGACGACCACCCTCACGAGCAGCGGCGGCGCGGTCGGCGTCGATGCGCTCAACGCCGCCGGGCCGATCACGGCAAGCGGCGACAGCATCGACATTCGCGGCGGCGCGATGCAATTCGCGTCGCTTACCGCCAATGTCGGCAACGCGCTGATCCGCTCGACCGGCAATCTTTCGATCGCAAGCGGCAGCGTGGCGGGCAGCGCCGATCTCGCGGCGACAGGCGGCAGCATCGCCCTCACCGACCTGTCGGCGGGCGGCGACCTCAACGCGACCGCAAGCGGCGCCATTCAGGTCGATGGCATCGTCAGCGGTCCGCGCATCGCGCTAGCGTCGAACGACATCGTGATTGCCGGACAAGGCCGCGTCGGGACCGCGGGCACCACGCAGAGCCTGACGCTAACGAACAATGGCGCCGCGCCCACCTTCGTCGGCGGCAACGGCACACAGAACGGCTATCACGCCGACGCGACCGAGATGACGCGGCTGTTCGCGACGAACATCACCGTCAACGCGCCCAACGGTGCAGCGGCGACCGACCTGATCGTCGACAGCTTCACGCTGGCGGGCAATTCCAATCTGGGCGCGGCGGGCTCGCTGACGCTGCAGACGCCCGGGCGGGCACGCGTGATCGGCGCGGTCGAACTGACCGGCCTGACGAGCGCGAACCGGCTGACGCTCTCGGGCGACGATCGTGTCGAGATCATTCTGGGTCAGGGTAGCATCCGTCTTTCGGCGAATGGCGCTCCCGAAGGCGTGCTGGATCTGCGCGGAAACGATATCTTCGTCGCCACCGCGTCGGCCATCACCGATGTCGAAGCAGCGACCTCGACCAGCGCGATCGACACGCGCCTCGCACAGAATGACGGCGTCACCAGCGACGAAGGCGCTTTGTTCGCCGGCGGCATCAACGTCACGACGTCCCGCAGCTTCTATGTCCAGAACAGCGGTGCCGGGACCGACTACGCACAGCGGCGCGGGCTGACCTTCGCCGCGGGCGGGCTGAACGTCGATGCGCCGTCTTCGGGCGTGCGGATCGTCATCAACGGCGTCCGGCTCGGCGCCAACGGGCAAGTCACCGGGCTCGACACCATCCCGTTCCTCACCGTCAACGGTTCGGCCCCGACCAGCGGCACGATCGACATGCGGTCGACCTTCAACGGGTGCCTGATCATCAGCACCGGCGGCTGCACCTTCATCGATCCGGGCAATCAGTTCCCCGTGCAGGATGTCGTCGAGGACGAGGTTGGCGGCGATGAGGACGGCGACGGCGGCGGCACCGGCCTGCCCGTGCCGCTCATCACGATCCGCGGCATCGATCCGCTGAGCGGCGCGCCGCTGCTCGACGATCCGGTTACCGGCGCGGGCAACGACGATCTGTGGACGCCGACGACGCCCTGACGCGCGTGTGCACAGTTGACGCCGACGGGCGGGCCGGGGCATGGGCGCGGGCATGACCGATACCCCCGCCCCCCCCGCCCCCGCCTCCGGCGCACCGCTGCGGCTGTTCAACAGCCTGACGCGCCAGTTGGAACCCTTCGCGCCCGTCCACCCCGGCGAAGCGCGCGTCTATTCCTGCGGGCCGACGGTCTATAATTATCAGCATATCGGAAATATGCGCGCCTATGTCTTTGCCGACACGCTGGGCCGCACCCTGTCGTTCAAGGGGTATAAGCTCCGCCACGTCATCAACATCACCGACGTCGGCCACTTGACGTCCGATGCCGATGCCGGCGACGACAAGATGGAAAAGGCAGCGACATCGCTGGGCAAATCGGCGCGCGAAATTGCGGATTTCTATACGGGCGAATTCAAGCGCGACCTGCAATGGTTGAATGTCCGCGATCCCGCCAAATGGACGGTCGCCACCGAATACGTCCCGCAGATGATTGAATTTGCGACAGCGATCGCCGACAAGCATTGCTACGAACTCGACAGCGGCCTCTATTTCGATGTCTCGACCGTCGCAGACTATGGCCGCCTTGCCCGCGCCGTCACCGACGAGGGTGAAGGACGCATCGAAGAAGTCACCGGCAAGCGCCACGCCGCCGATTTCGCAATCTGGCGCAAGACTCCGCCAGGCGAAACGCGCCAGATGGAATGGGATTCTCCCTGGGGGATGGGCGCGCCGGGCTGGCACCTTGAATGTTCGGTAATGGGCGAAGAGGAGCTTGGCTTCCCCTTCGACATCCACACCGGCGGCATCGATCATCGCGAAATCCACCACCCGAACGAAATCGCGCAGAACCAAGCCTATCGAGATGCCGGCAGCCTCGACTGCGCCGAACATTCGGGCGCTCGGATGTGGATGCACAATAATTTTCTGATCGATCGCGGCGGCAAGATGTCCAAGTCGGCAGGCGAATTTCTGCGCCTGCAATTGCTCGTCGATCGCGGCTATCACCCCCTCGCTTACCGCTTGATGTGCCTGCAGGCGCATTATCGCAGCGAGCTGGAATTTTCGTGGGAGGGGTTAGGCGCGGCATTTACCCGCCTAAAGCGGCTGAACTTGGCTGTAAAAAATGCCCAAGTCCGGATGCATGTCGAAGCACCTGAAAGCGGCCTAATAGCTAACGAACAGGTCGTGTTCGATTCGGAGATTCAGGCCCTTCTCGCTCGATTCGACGATGCCATGAGCAACGACCTAAACACAGCCGCAGCACTCGTGATTCTAGAAGAATTGCTTAGCCGCAAAAAGTTGGATGCCCGGCAGGTCGTCCGCGCGGCGAGTATGATGAATGAAGTGCTCGGTTTAGAGCTATTTGAAGGATCGGCTCAGCGAACTCTGCGTATCCGCCCCAAAGCGGCGACGATCATGGAGGAGGAGATCGAAGCAATTCTTCTCCGCCGCAAGGAAGCGCGCGCGGCAAAGGATTTTGCTGCCTCGGACAAGCTCCGCGACGAATTGATCGCCGCTGGCGTCGAGGTGATGGACGGCGACCCGCTCGGTTGGGACTGGCGGCTGGAAAATTAAGTTCCCCTCCCGCTTGCGGGAGGGGTTAGGGGTGGGCATGAAGGGCCCGCCCGCAGTGCAGGACTGGCCCACCCCCGGCCCCTCCCGCAAGCGGGAGGGGAGATTTTATGACCAAGACCGTCACCGTCCTGTCCGGCCTGATCCGCCCGCTGGTCGAAGGCCGCCTGCCAGATTGGGTCGAGCCGCGCTTCTTCACGACGAAGGACGAGGCGATGGCGATGGCGCCCGAGGCCGAGATCGGCTGGTTCGATATGTACGAAAAGGACGACATGGCGGAAACGATCACCGCCGCGACGCGGCTGAAATGGCTCAACTCCATCTATGCCGGGGTCGATGGCATGCCGCTCGATCTGCTCGCGGAGCGCGGGACGGTCGTCACCAACGGCGCCGGGATCAACGCGATCACCATCGCCGAATATGTCGTGATGGGAATGCTGACCGTGGCCAAGGGCTATCGTGAGGTCGTGCGGGCGCAGGATCGGCGCGAATGGCTGATGGATTCGCCGGGCAAGGTCGAACTGTTCGGATCGAAGGCGCTGCTGCTCGGCTATGGCGCGATCGGCAAGCTGATCGAGGAGCGGCTGAAGGGCTTCGCGGTCGATGTGACCATCGTGCGCCGGTCGCCCCCTAAAGACTCAGGTGACCCCAACACGCTGACGCCCGACCAGTGGCGCGCGAAACTGGGCGACTTCGACTGGGTGATTCTGGCGGTTCCGGCGACGCCCGAAACCGATGGCATGATCGGCGCCGCCGAACTTGCCGCGATGAAGCCGACCGCCACGCTCGTCAACATCGCCCGCGGCAGCGTGGTCGATCAGGATGCGCTGGTCGCGGCGCTCGACGCGAAGCAGATCGCCGCCGCCTTCCTCGACGTGACGACCCCCGAGCCGCTCCCAGCCGACGATGCGCTGTGGAGCCTCGACAATGCGCATGTAACGATGCACCTGTCGGGCCGCGCGCAGGACAAGATGTTCGTCCGCTCGGCCCAGCGCTTCCTTGAAAATCTGGATCGCTGGCACAAGGGTGAAGCGGTCGAACCGCAGGTCGACCTGACCCTGGGTTATTGATCGCCCGCGCCGTCACCTTTCGATCCTTTCGCGCGAATGGGAAGAGGCCTCTCCCATCGTGCAAAGGATTGCCATGTTTCCCCTTCTTCCTCGCCGTACGTTGCTGATCGGCGCCGCGGCTTCGACCGTTGCGGCCGCCCTTCCCGCGCGCGCCGCAGCCGCCGCGCCGATCCGCGCGATCGGCTTCGACGGTTTTCCGATATTCGATCCGCGCGGCGTTGCGGCGCGCGTCAAAGCCATCGTGGGTGACAAGGGAGAGGCCTTTGCGGCCCAATGGTCGGCTAAGCTGTTCGGCTATAGCTGGCTTGAAACCGCCGCCGGCCGTTACCGCGATTTCCGCACGACCGCCGACGCAGCGCTGCGGCACACCGCCGCAGCGATGCAGGTAACGCTGAGCGACGCCGAACGCGCGGCGCTTGTCGGCGCTTACGATGCACTCGACGTCTGGCCCGATGTTCGTCCGGCGCTCGAAACGCTGCGCGGCGCCGGAATTCGACTTGCCTTTCTGTCGAACCTCGGCGCCGACTCGCTCACCGCCAATATGCGGCGCAACGACATCGCCCATTATTTCGACCCGCCGCTGAGTACCGACCGCGTGAGCGCCTTCAAACCGTCGCCCAAGGCCTATGCGATGGCGCTCGACGCGTGGGACATTCCGCGCGAACAGATCGGCTTTGCGGCGTTCGGCGGGTGGGATGCGGTGGGCGCGACCTGGTTCGGCTATCGCACCGCCTGGGTCAATCGCTTCGGCGTCCCCGCCGAACCGCTGGGCGTCGAACCGGCGATCACGAGCCGGGGGATCGAGGGCGTGCTTGCCCTTGCCGGTCTCGCCTAAGCCGGCCTTTCCGCCTTCAACTCGCGCACCAGCGGCTGCAGCCGCGCGTCATATTTGGCGAGCATCGTGTGCGCGCCGGCATGGTCATAAAAGCTGACGAGCTCACGGCCGTTCCAGCGATGGAGCGCATAGGCCGGATCTTCGGCCACGATCATCGGGCGGTCGTCGGGATGATTTTCGTCGATCGGGCGCAGGTCGAGCGACACTTGCGGCGCGGTCGACGAACAGATCGCGACCGTTCGCCCCTCCCACGCCACGGTAACGCTGCGATGCAAATGGCCGCAGATCAGGCCGCGAACATGGGGATGGCCGCGCACGACATCGGTGAAGCGATGCACCCATGGTTCGTCGGGATGGGTGTTCATCCACTCGATGCCGCTCTCGACCGGCGGATGATGCATGACGATATAGGTCGGCTTGGCAGTATCGCGGCCGAGCTCGGCGTCGAGCCATGCGGCGCGCGCGTCGCAAAAGGCGCCGCCGTGGCGCCCTTCCTCCAGCGTGTCGATCGTGACCAGCCGCACGTCAGGCAGGTCGATCGCATATTGCACGAAGCCATTGCCGTCGTCGAAGCCCGGAAACTGCGCGTGGAAATTGTCGCGCAAATCATGGTTGCCGACGCTCGGCCAGACCGGAAAGGGGCAGCGCGAAAAGGCGGTGGCGAGCCGGCGATAGCTGTCGGCATCGCCGCGATCGGTGATATCGCCGGTCGCGAGCAACAGGTCGGGCCGGTTTGGGCCCTCGATGAGCACGTCGAGCACATCGTCGAGCCGCTTGCGGTTATATTCGGCCGGATTGTCCGGATCGAACCCGATATGGATATCGGTGATCTGGGCGATCAGCATATCCGTCCCCTGCTCGGCCTCTGGCGGCCTTCAATATCTCACCCGCCCCGCCTTGCCCCGTGCAAGGAAGGTGTGCGCCACGTCACATCATAAAGGCCCCGCCCCTCGGTGCCTGTGATCAGGCTCACATCATAGATAGCAGCCAGAGGTTTATGCGTGATTGCCGCGCTGTTAACCTTCCGCTGACGGGCGGGCATCCAGGGTTTGCCGCCGTCCGAATGATATTCGTGGCACATGGCGCACGGCGATTCGGTCGCGGTCTCGACCTTCACCAGCCGCGCGCCACCCTCGCCCACATGGCAGTCGCGGCACTGGCGCAGCCCCGGCACCAGCAGGTCGCTGGCCGCCTTCGAACCCGGCGCGGCGGTATGGCAGTCGGCGCATTTCGTAGCCTTGTGCGCATCGTGATCGAACCAGCCCTTTTCCAAATAGCGCGGGGTCTGATTCACCGCCATCACCCGCCAATTGTTGCCCGATGCGGGCGCGAAAATGGTGTGGCAGTCGTAACAGGCCCCGCCCTTGGAGAAGACCGCGCGCACCGCATCGGCGGCGCGATTGGGCCGCACCGCGACCTCGCGGAAATAGATATTGTAAAGCTGACCCTCGGCATATTGGCCGGGCCGCCGCCGTTCCATGCCGCCGAGTTGCAGCGGCCGGCTCGGCGGGGTCGAGCGATAATAGGCGTAGAGGTCCGCCACGACCTGATCGGGCTCGCCATGACGCAGCGTCCGGGTAACGCCGCCGACGGTTTCGAAGGCCAGGCTGTGGCACATCGCACAGTCGCGTTCCATCACGACAGGTTTGATCCGCACCCCGTCGGCATCGGGGCGGTGGCAATTCTGACATTCGAGCTTCTTGCCGAAATCATATTGGCCGCGGAAACTTGCCGCCATCCGCGCCACCCCGCCGTTGGCGGCCAGATGGACGTCGTGCGGAAATTTCAGGCCGTCATAATCGACCAGCGGCCCCGTGCCGGGCATCGCGCGCGCCGGTTTGGCGCCCGGCGCCGCGCGGACGAGTGGGCGGAATTCGGGATGCGCGGTGCCGAAATCGCCGGCATCGGCGACATCGACCTTGAACCCCGCCGCCTTGAGCCGCGAAGCCATGCCATCGTGGCAATCGGCGCAGAATTTTTGCGGTGTCGGCGGCATCGGCCCCGCGCCCTCATGTTCGGTATGGCATTCGACGCAGCGCCCCTGCGGCTTGTTGAACGCCTTGGCGAAGCCGGCGAGGACTTTCTCGCCGACACCCGGCGGGTGCCGTGCGGCGAGCAGCATCGCGGTCGAGGCATCGGCATGGCTCGCGCTCATCGCCTTATGCTCGCCCGTGTGGCATCCGACGCACGCCTTGTCGGTTACTGCGACGAAGGCATCGACATGGC
The DNA here is from genome assembly GCF_001598815.1 of Sphingopyxis terrae subsp. terrae NBRC 15098. Taxonomy (GTDB): domain Bacteria; phylum Pseudomonadota; class Alphaproteobacteria; order Sphingomonadales; family Sphingomonadaceae; genus Sphingopyxis; species Sphingopyxis terrae. The sequence goes on from NZ_BCZQ01000028.1 coordinate 54,431, forward strand.
AGGCCTGGCAATCATTCTTCAGGCTGGCGTGCGCGCTCGACAGCGGCCCCGACAGCCACGCCTTGTCGGCATGATAGCCCTGCGGCCGGACATCGACGCTGCGATAGCTGTGCCAGGCCCAGATCGGCCCGATCAGAAAGGCGAGCAGCACGACCAGCGCAAAGGCCCAGGCGCCCATGCGGCGCCCCGGCATTACCGCGGCGAGCGAAAAGGCCCGGGCCTCGTCGACATCCTTCGACGATTGCGACAGTTCGTCGATCCGCTCGACGAGCAGGATAATATTCTCCCCCTCGCGCGCGATCGTCAGCCGGTGGCCGCCAAAGCGCAGTTCGGCCCCCGCCGCGCTGTCGATGTCGGCGATGTCGAGCGTCCGGCCGTTGAGGTCGAACCCCAGCCCCTCGCTCGCCTGCACCCGCACATGGCGGCCGTCGGCGCTGCTGATCGTCGCATGCTGCGGGTTCACCGCCAGATCAGCGACGTGGATCGTGTTGCCGCCGTCGCGGCCCAGCGTGATGCTGGCACCGGGCAGCGGCTGATCGCGAACGATCTGCTTGCCCGTCTTGGTCGTCGATATGCGGCGCAGGATGAAGCTCATGATCCCCGCCTCACCAGTAAAAGAAGACGCTGATGATATGCGCCGACAGCGCCGCGATCAGCGCGAAGGTCAGCGGCACATGCACATAGAGCCAGATCTCCAGCATCGCCCGGATGCGCAAATGCGCGCGCAGACGGGCCAGTGCGGCTTCCTTTTGCGAAAGCAGTCCGATGACCTTCTGCCGCGCGTCGGCGTTGCCCCCGTGCGAGAGCGACAACGCGCGCAGCGCCGCCGCCGTCGCGTCCTTCGGATAGCGCCCGGAAAGCCGTGCCCTGATACCTCCCGCAAAGGGATCTTCGTCGAGCGAGGCGAGCACCGGTGCGGTATCCTCCGGCGACAGCGGCTGCGCGGCGGCGTGCAGTTGGCGGTCGAAGGCGCGGATCGCCTCCAGCATCTGCATCTGCGTCATCTCGTCGCGATTGTTCGACAGCGCCGCGGGCAGCGTCGCATAGACGATGACGCCATAAAGCCCCGACAATATGACGAGCATCATCAGCGCCCAGGCGAGCGTATGGACGTTCCAGCCGAGCTGGAAACCCGTGTGCCAGGTGCCGATGACGATCAGGCTCAGCCCCAGATAGACATGCGCCGACGTCCACGCCTTCAGCGACCAGGCATCGCGCGTCATCTTGCGCTTGCGATAGCCGAGCGCGGTGAGCCAGAGGATCAGCAACGCGCCGATGGTGCCGAGCGTATAGCCGTACCAGCTTCCGCCATTGGGCCGCGGCGTCACATCGATCAGCGCATAGGAGGTGATGACGAGCAGGCAGAGGCCGCCCGAAATCTTTGCCCAGCGGAAATTGGCGTAGCGCAGAAAGCCCTCATGCTTGCGCTCGCGGACGCGTTCGGTCTGGGTGGCCCGGTTGCGGCGGCCCAAAAGCCTTCTGGGAAACAGACTCGCCATCAGCCCGCATCCTCCTCGAGCCGCGCGATCGACAGAAACTCCTCGGGCGACACGCGGATCGCGGCCCCGGTCGGACAGGCGCGAACGCAGGCCGGCCCGCCGGCAATGCCCTTGCACATGTCGCACTTCACCGCGATTTTCTTGGGCTTTTCGTCGCCGAGCTTTTTCTTGGTCCATTTGGGCGACGGTTCGCCCGGCCCCGGCCCCTTGCCGAAGAGCAGCCAGCTAAGCAGCCCCGGCTTCGGCGGCGGCGCGGCCTCCATGCGGATCACGCCATAGGGGCAGTTGCGCATGCAGTTGCCGCAGCCGATGCAACCCGGCTCCATGAACACCTCGCCGTCGGGGCCGCGGTGGATCACGTTCGGCGGGCAGTCGGCCATGCAATGCGGATGTTCGCAGTGGCGGCAGCTTGTCGGCACATGCAGATGCGCGAAGGTCTTGCCCGCCTCGCGGTCGAGCCGCGACAGTCCCTCGTGGCTGTCGGCGCAGGCCTTTTCGCAATTGTCGCAGCCGACGCACAGATTTTCGTCGATCAGCAGCGCGTCGGTCGCCTCGCCCAGCCCTTCCTTCATGATGAAGCTGGCGGTGTCCGAATAAAGGTCGACCGCGCTCGAATAGCTTGCCTTGCGCGATTCGATGAAGGCGTTCATCGCTGCGCGTTCGGCGACCGCCGCCTCGGTCGCGGCGCGCACCTGCGGCCGCGCGGCGAGCATCTTGCGAAAGCTTTCGCCGGTCAGCTTGATGACCTCGCTGCCGACCGCGGCCTTGACCGTCGCATTGCGCGGCTCGCCGCTGAGCACGCCCATCTCGCCGAAATAGCTGCCGGCGGGCAGATAGCGTAGGAAGATCGGCTTGCCGCCGATATCCTTTTCGACGACCATCGAGCCTGACCGGATGACATAGACATCGTCGCCCTGCTCGCCTTCGGTCACGACCACCTTGCCCGCCGGCACGCGCACGACCTCGGCCTGGTCGACGACCTCCTGCAGATCATCGACGGTCAGCCCGCCCTTGAAGATTTGCAGCAACTGGCGTTCGAGCGAGATGCGGTTGATGACGCGTTTCGCCCCCGGCACTGCGGCCATCAGCTTGAGCGCGGCGGTGCGCGATACCTCGACGAAGATGCTGTCCTCGCCGGCGCGGATCGTCGCACCGCGCTTGCGGCCCGATATCAGCCCGACCTCGCCGAAGATCGACCCCTGTTCGATGGGCACCGTGACGCCGGGCGCCACTTCCACCTCGGCGTGACCGTCGGCGATCGCGAACAGCGACGATCCCGGCTCGCCCTTTTCGAACACCACCTCGCCGCGGCGATAGAAGGCAACCTTCGAATCGAGCATGAATTCGCGCATCTGCAGCGGCGAGACATCGGCGAAGATGCGGACCCGCGTGCGCAGATAGTCGAGCCATTCGCTGACCGATTTCTTCTGCGGCAAATCGGCAAAGATCGCCGCCAGATCCTTTTCGTCGGCCGGGGTCAGCGCGCTGTTGCCGTTGATGAACTCGACGACGTCATAGCCCTGGTTCATGCAATGCTTGATCAGCGGATAGCCCGCGAGCGCACCGATCACGAAAATGCCCGGAACGGTCGATTCAAAGGTCGGGGACAATTTGGGAAAGGCTTCGCGGTCCGGGCCGGTGAATTCGATCCCCATCGATTCGACGAAGCCGCGCGGCGCGACCGACCCCAGCCGCGCGACGATCACGTCGCATTCGATCCGCTCGTCGCCGTTCGGCGTTTCCAGCGTCAGCCAGCCGGGCTCGACCAGCTTGGGCTGCGTTTCGGTGCGGATCGACAGAAAGCCGTTCTCGCCCGCCTCCATCATGTCGGAGACATTCTTCGCCTTGGCGCGCGCGAAATCCTTCGACCGGTTCAGAATGGTGACGGTGTTTTCCAGCGCTTCCTCGGCAACGCCGAGCGCATTCTCGATCCCCGCGTCGCCCGATCCGACCACGGTGATATGCTGGTTCTTGAAATCCTCGGGATCGTCGACCTGATAGATGATGTGCGGCAGATCATATCCGTCGCAGCGCAGGCGATTGGGATTGCCCTGCGTGCCGATGGCGAGGACGATATTTTCCGCCGCGATCACCGCGCCCTTGGCGGTCTTGATCGAAAAGGCACCCTTCTGCCCCGATACCTCGACGACCTCCGCCTGATAGGCGACATTGACGCCGTTGTTCGCGGCATCCTGATCCCAATTGCCCAGGATCGTTTCGCGCGCGCCCTCGGCGAAGCGGCAGTCGGACCGCAAATCGAGCCGTTCGGGCGTCGCAAGGACGCGCTTGCCCTTCTGATATTTGAAGATCGTATCCGAAAGATGGTCGGTCTTTTCCAGCAGCACATGCGCCAGCCCGAGCTGCGCCGCGCGCGCCGCGGCGCTCAGGCCGGCGGGCCCCGATCCGATGATCGCGACCTTGACCGCGTCGCTCATGCGCGATCGCTCCGCGACCCGTCGTCGCGCCCGTCGCCGTCGCTGCAGATGACCATGCGCACCAGCATCCCTTCCCCCTCTCGCCGGCCCCATTTGGCGATCAATTTACGGATGCGACCCGGACTTATGTCCTGGAAGGCGTAGCTATGCCCTTGAATGCGGGAAAAGGTCAATGCGGGAAAAGGTCGACCGGCGACGCGCGCACCGCGGCCGGCGAACATGATATTGAAGCGCTAAAGACGCGTCTTGGTCGGTCAGGCGATCTCGAACATCGCGGCAATGCGATCGGACGCCACGGGCTCCCACCGCGTCCAGCCTTCCGGGCCCAGCTTTTCCAGCGGGCGGAAGCGCGCCTTATACGCCATGCGGGCAGACCCTTCGATCCAATAGCCCAGATAGACGTAAGGCAGCCCCGCCTTGGACGCGCGGCGGATATGGTCGGCGATGATGAAGGTGCCCAGCCCCTCGCGCAGCGGATGGGCGGCATCGAAGAAGCTGTAGATCATCGACAGGCCGTCGCCCTGACGGTCGGTCAGGCAGCAGCCGACGAGCCGGCCGCGCGAACCGTCGGTCGTCGGCTCGCGATATTCGATCATATAGCTGTCGACCGGAGTTTGCTCGACCATGTCGGCAAAATCCTGTTCGTCCATATCGGCCATGCCGCCATCGGGGTGGCGCGCGCCGAGATAGGATCGCAGCAGCGCATATTGCTCCTCGGTCGCCCAGGGTTTGCACGCGGTGACGACCAGATCGGCATTGCGGCGGATCGTCCGCTTCTGCGATCCGCTCGGCTTGAACTCGCCCGCGCAGACGCGCACCGACACACAGGCGGTGCAATCGGCGCAGCTTGGGCGATAGGCGACCGACTGGCTACGGCGAAAGCCGATCCGGCCGAGCGCGTCGTTCAGCTCATTGGCATTATTGCCGCTCAGTTCGGTGAAAACCTTGCGCTCGGTCTTGCCGGCCAGATAGGGGCACGGCGCCGGGCTGGTCACGAAAAAGCGCGGAAAACGGAACGGTGCGGACACGCGGGCTCAACCTCCGGATTTGCAGAAGCGCCCCCACCGCGGTGCGCCGTCGCCTTCGTTCCAGCGACTATGCCGCGCACGGTCAATGGTGCAAAGTCCATTTACCATTTTAAAGCGTCTCGAACTGAATCAGCGCGAAAATTTTCTGAATCCGCCGCTAACTCTTGTCTCGATTTGAATCGACTCGGCCGCGTCGGCGTCCGGTTCAGCTATAGCCGCGCAGTTCGTCGCCGGTCAGCGTCGCGACGTGCAGCACATTGGTCGAACCCGGCGTCCCGAAGGGCACCCCCGCCATCATCACCAGCTTGGCCCCCGCCTTGCCGATGCCGTGGCGTAGCGCCATGCGCTTGCCCTTGGCGATCATCTCCTCGAAGCTGCCGATATCCTTGGTCGGCACCGCATGCGCCCCCCACAGCAGCCCCATGCGCCGCGCCGCATCGCGCTTCGGGGTCAGCACGAGCAAGGGCGCATTCGGCCGCTCGCGCGCGACGCGGCGCGCGGTCGATCCCGATGCGGTGAAACAGATGATCGCATCGGCGGCGATCGTCTCGATGATGCTGCCCGCGGCCTCGGCCAGCGCATCGGCGGTGGTCGCATCGGGCTGCGTCTCGGTGAAGTGCAACCGCCGGTAATAGTCGGGATCGCTTTCGACCGAGCGCGCGATCGAATCCATCATCGTCACCGCCTCGACCGGCCAGGCGCCCGCCGCCGTCTCGGCCGAGAGCATGATCGCGTCGGCGCCGTCATAGATGGCGGTCGCGACGTCGGACACTTCGGCGCGGGTCGGCGTCGGCGAGACGATCATCGATTCGAGCATCTGGGTCGCAACCACCACCGGCTTGCCCATCCGCCGCGCCGCCGCAACGATCCGCTTTTGCAGCGGCGGCACCGCCTCGGGCGGCAATTCGACGCCCAGGTCGCCGCGCGCGACCATCGCCGCGTCGGCGATCTCCAATATTTCCTCCAGCCGCGCGACCCCGGCGGGCTTTTCGAATTTGACCAGCAGAGCCGCCTTGCCGCCGATCAGCCGCCGCGCCTCGGCGACATCCTCGGGCCGCTGGACGAAGGACAGCGCGATCCAGTCGACATGCTGGTCGAGCGCGAAGGCAAGGTCGCGGCGATCCTTTTCGGTCAGCGCGGCGAGCGGCACGACCACGTCGGGGACGTTGACGCCCTTGCGATCCGAAATCTTGCCGCCGACCTCGACCAGCGTCTCGATGCGGTCGGGCGCGACGCTCTTGACGCGCAGCACCAGCTTGCCGTCATCGACCAGCAGGCGCGTCTCGGGTTCGAGCGCGGCGAACAGTTCGGGGTGCGGCAGGTGGACGCGGGTCGCATCGCCCGGCGCCTTGTCGGTGTCGAGCACGAAGGTGGCGCCGGTCGCCAGTTCGGCCGGCCCGTCGCGAAAGGTGCCCACGCGCAGCTTCGGCCCCTGCAGGTCGACCAGGATCGTCGTGGGCCGCCCCGTTTCCTTTTCCCGCGCGCGGATCGCGGCGATGACCTTGGCATGGCCGTCATGGTCGCCATGGCTCATGTTGACGCGAAAGGCGTCGGCGCCAGCGCGGTGCAGCGCGGCTATCATCTCGGCATTGGAGCTCGCGGGACCGAGCGTGGCAAGAATACGCACCTTGCGCTGGCGGGGGGTAAAGCTCTGGACCACGATTGCTCCGCTTGTCTCTTGATCTACAATATCGCTACGGCCGCGTGGCATGGCGCGTTGCCTGCCGAAGCGCAACCGCCGTATAGCTATTCATCCACAGACCGGAGAATGTCATGTCGTGCAGCGATGACCAACCGATGACCGCCGACCCCCTCGACAGCATCGACGATGCCGTCGCCGCGGCGGCCTTCCGCCGCCTTGTCCGCCTGCTCCGCCACCGCAGCGACGCGGCGAATATCGACCTGATGGGCCTCGCGGGTTTTTGCCGCAACTGCCTGGGCGACTGGATCGCCGAAGCGGGCGACCTCGACAAGGAAAGCGCCCGCGCCATCGTCCACGGCATGCCGACCGCCGAATGGAAGGCGCGCTTTCACGTTGCCGCCACCCCTCAGCAGCTTGCCCGCATGGAAGAAAGCATGGCCAAGAATCCCTGACCCCGCTAATCGGACGCCCGAGGCGATTCTCGCCACAACCATTCCTATCCATCGGAGCATAAAATGAGCGAAGCCACGACTGCCGACGAACAACTGCGCCTTTTCATCGAGCGCATCGAGCGGCTGGAAGAAGAGAAAAAGGGCATCGCCGACGATATCCGCGACGTTTATCTGGAATCGAAGTCGCAGGGCTATGATCCCAAGATCATGCGCCAGATCGTGCGCCTGCGCAAAATGCCGGTCCACGACCGCAAGGAAATGGAAGCGATTCTCGACGTTTACAAATCGGCACTCGGCATCGTCTGAGCCCGCCCCCAAGCCAAGGAGAGTGACGATGTTCAGCACCACGACCAACGCTGTCGAAGGCCATCCGGTCCGCGAATATCTGGGCATCGTTACCGGCGAGGTGATCGTCGGCGCGAACCTGTTCCGCGACCTGTTCGCCAGCATCACCGACATCGTCGGCGGCCGCTCGGGCAAGTATGAAGATGTCCTCGCCCGCGCCCGCAAGGAAGCGATTGGGGAAATGGAAGCCGAAGCCGCGCGCCTTGGCGGCAATGCCGTGATCGGCGTCGATCTCGACTATGAAGTGCTCGGCCAGAACGGATCGATGCTGATGGTCAGCGCTTCGGGAACCGCCGTGGTTGTCTGATCGGCGCCGCCGCCCGTAGTTGTCTGCGACCGCGCTTCGCGCTAGGGGCGGCCCCAGATTTTTCCGTTAAGGGAGGTAGGCCGTGGCCGGCCATAGCAAATTCAAGAACATCATGCACCGCAAGGGTGCGCAGGACAAAAAGCGCAGCAGCCTCTTTTCGAAGCTCAGCCGCGAAATCACGGTGGCGGCAAAGATGGGCCTGCCCGATCCCGACGCCAACGCCCGCCTTCGCGCGGCGGTCAACGCTGCCAAGGCGCAGTCGATGCCCAAGGACAATATCCAGCGCGCGATCGACAAGGCCGCAGGCAATGATGGCGAGAATTACGAGGAAATCCGTTACGAAGGCTATGGCCCCGGCGGCGTGTCGCTGATCGTCGAAGCGCTGACCGACAATCGCAACCGCACCGCGACCAATGTCCGCACCGCGTTCAGCAAGAATGGCGGCAACCTCGGCACGTCGGGCAGCGTCAGCCACGGCTTCGACCGGCTCGGCATGATCAGCTATGCGGCAAGCGCGGGCGATGCCGACACCGTCTTCGAAGCCGCGCTCGATGCGGGCGCCGACGATGTCGAATCGACCGAAGATGGCCATGACATCTGGACCAGCGTCGATTCCTTGCACGAAGTCGCAAAGGCGCTCGAAGCCAAGCTGGGCGAAGCCGAAGGCGTGAAACTCGCGTGGCGCCCGACGCTGAAAAGCGAAGTCGCCGACGAAAGCGTCGCGCAGACGCTGTTCAAGCTGATCGACACGCTCGACGATGACGACGATGTGCAGACCGTGTGGGGCAATTATGAAATCCCCGACGCGGTGATGGAAAAGCTCGGATGACAAACCCCTCCCCTCCCGCTTGCGGGAGGGGCCGGGGGTGGGCCGATGCACGGCGCGCCGCTTGCCCACCCCAAACCCCTCCCGCAAGCGGGAGGGGCTTCTAACATGATCATCCTCGGCCTCGATCCCTCGCTCAGTTGTACCGGCTGGGGCGTCATCCGCGTCGAGGGCAGCCGGATCGGCCACATCGCCAACGGGCAGGTGAAGACCGACGCCAAGGCGTCCCTGCCCGACCGGCTCGCCTATCTCGACACCGTGCTAGCCGCCGTGATCGCCGATCACGCACCGGCTTGCGCGGCGGTCGAGGAGGTCTTCGTCAACGACAATCCGCAATCGACGTTGAAGCTCGCGCATGCGCGCGGCGTCGTTCTCCTCGGCTGCGCGCGCGGCGGGCTCACGGTCACCGAATATGCCCCGCGGCTGGTCAAGAAGGCGATCGTCGGCACCGGCGGTGCGGCGAAGGAGCAGGTGCAGGCGATGCTGCGCGTGCTGCTCCCCGGCGCGAAGGTTGCAGGCGCCGACGCGGCCGATGCGCTGGCGGTCGCGATCTGCCATGCGAACCACCGGCCGCGTATTTGAAGGGTTCACGCGAAGACGCGAAGGCGCGAAGAGGCTGGCTCGGGCCGTCAGGCCCCTTTCTCCTTGACGCCGCGTCATCGCGCACCACCCGACGATGAATGCCGCTTTGCGGCAAATGCAACATCTTCCCGCCTTCGCGTCTTCGCGTGACCCAAATCTGTTCCCTTTTCATTCCTATCACGCTAGCACATCGCCATGATCGCAAAACTCACCGGACGGCTCGATTCAAGCGGCGCAGGCCATGCGGTGATCGACGTCGGCGGCGTCGGTTATCTGGTCGAGGCATCGGCGCGCACGCTCGACGCGCTCGGCCCGGTCGGCGGCGATGTCACCATCCACACCGAAATGCTGGTGGGCGAGGATTTCCTCCGCCTGCTCGGCTTCGCCCGCGCCGAGGAACGCGACTGGTTCCGCCTGCTCACCAGCGTTCAGGGCGTCGGCGCAAAGGTCGCGCTCGCGATCCTCTCCGCGCTCGAAGTCGCCGACCTGCAACGCGCGCTCGCCAGCGGCGACAGCGCGATGATCGCGCGCGCCAACGGCGTCGGACCGAAGCTCGCACAACGCATCGCGCACGAACTGAAGGACAAAGCAGGCGCACTGGGCGGGATCGCGGGCAGCGGCCCCGCGGCCGTCCCGGCCGCCGGCCCGCTCGGCGATGCCGTAACCGCCCTCACCGGCCTCGGCTTCAAACCCGGCGAAGCGAGCGCCGCCGTCGCCGCGGCGAGCGAGGAACTGGGCGCGGGCGCCACTCTGGATGCGCTGGTTCGCGTCGCGCTCAAAAAGGCGGCGAAATGACCGCCCTCACCCGCCACGCCTCCTGCCGCTGCGGCCAGATCCGAATTGCCTGCACGGGTGAGCCGATCCGCGTGTCGGTGTGCCATTGCCGCGAGTGCAAGGCGCGCAGCGGCAGCGCCTTTGCCGCACAGGTCCGCTTTCCCGTCGAGCAGGTCCGCATCGAGGGCGAAGCGAGCGCGAAGATGTGGCAATATACCGGCGAGAGCGGCAACACCGCCGACTTCTTCTTTTGCGGCACCTGCGGTTCGGGCGTCTGGTATCGCGCGCGCCCCTATCACGACGCCTACGCCATCCCGCTCGGCAATTTCGCGCCCGGCCACGGCTTCATTCCCGACTATTCGGTGTATGAGGAACGCAAGGAGCCTTGGGTTTCGATCACCGGCGAGGCAATAGAGCATTATGACTGAGCCCGCCCTGACGACGCCGATCCGCACCCCCGAGGATGCCGACGCCGCGCTGCGGCCGAAGTCGCTCGCCGAATTCGTGGGTCAGGCGGCGGCGCGAGAGAATCTGCGCATCTTCATCGAGGCGGCAAAGGCGCGCGCCGACGCGCTCGACCATGTGCTCTTCTTCGGCCCGCCGGGGCTGGGCAAGACGACGCTGGCACAGATCGTCGCAAAGGAACTCGGCGTCGGTTTCCGGTCGACCAGCGGCCCGGTGATCGCCAAGGCGGGCGACCTTGCCGCGCTGCTCACCAATCTGGAGGATGGCGACGTCCTCTTCATCGACGAAATCCACCGCCTGTCGCCCGCGGTCGAGGAAATCCTCTATCCCGCGATGGAAGATCGCGCGCTCGACATCATGATCGGCGAAGGACCGTCGGCGCGCAGCGTGCGGATCGATCTGCCCAAATTCACCCTCGTCGGCGCCACCACGCGGCAGGGGTTGCTGACGACCCCGCTGCGCGATCGCTTCGGCATCCCGGTGCGGCTCAATTTCTATACCCATGCCGAACTCGAACAAGTGATCGGCCGCGCCGCGCGCTTGCTCGGCCTCGGCATCGCGCCCGACGGCGCGCTCGAAATCGCGAAGCGTTCGCGCGGCACACCGCGCATCGCCGGGCGCCTGCTCCGCCGCGTGCGTGATTTTGCGACAGTGGCGGGGGCGCAGATCGTCGACGCGCGGGTCGCCGACGCGGCGCTCAACCGGCTGGAGGTCGATGCGCTGGGCCTCGACGCGATGGACCGCCGCTACCTTGCCATGATCGCCGACATCTATCGCGGCGGCCCCGTGGGGGTCGAAACGCTGGCCGCGGGCCTCAGCGAGCCGCGCGACACGATCGAGGATGTGATCGAACCCTATCTGCTCCAGATCGGCCTGATCGCCCGCACCGCGCGCGGCCGCTGCCTCAACGCCAGCGCATGGAAGCATCTGGGCCTCAATCCGCCCGCGGGGGTGCAGGACGGATTATTCGATTCTGGCGGCGGCGCGGCAAAATAGGACGGAAAAGTGCGGCTTTGAATCCGTCAACCGGCCCCGCGCTGCGACGAACCGTTCAAGAGGGCTTTGCGACGAGTCGAAGCATCGCTATCGCTCGCAGCTATGGTTGACGTTCCGCCTCCTTTCATCCCCGGCGCCTTTGTCGGGGCCGCGCATCATTACCGGCTGCGCGTCTATTTCGAGGACACCGACCTCAGCGGCATCGTCTATCACGCCAATTATCTGCGCTATATGGAGCGTGCCCGATCGGACATGCTGCGCATCGCCGGGATCGACCAGCGCGCGGCGATGGAAGCGGGCGAAGGCGCCTGGGCCGTCACCGACCTTGCGATCAAATATGTACGCCCGGCCAAGCTCGACGACGATTTGCTGGTTATCAGCACCGTCGAGGCGGTGCGCGGCGCGAGCGTGATTATCGCGCAACGCATCCTTCGCGGTCAGGACGAGTTAACCAACGGGCGTGTTACTGCAGCCTTTCTGTCGCCCGAGGGCCGGCCGCGCCGCCAGCCCGCCGGGTGGGCCAGCCGCTTTACCGCGATCATGAATGGAGAGACCATCCCTTGCTAGACAATATCAAGCTGGCCGCCGACGCGGCGACCTTGTCCCCCATCGCGCTGTTCCTGCAGGCCGATATCATCGTGAAGGCGGTAATGATCGGGTTGCTTGCCGCGTCCATCTATGTGTGGGCGGTGATCTTCACCCACGGCCGCGGCGTCGGCAAAATGATGAAGGCGTCGGACAGCTTCGAGCGCGATTTCTGGCGCGCCGACAATATCGACAAATTCTATGACAAGAATGGCAATGAAGAATTGCCGAGCGCGAAGGTGCTGGCTGCGGGGATCGGCGAGTGGCGCCGTTCGACGCGGAGCAAGGTCATCGACCGTGAAGGAACGCGCGAACGGCTGGGCATTGCGATGAACAGCGCCGTCGCCGGTGAGGTCGATCGCCTCGCCGAAAAGATCGGCACGCTGGCCACCATCGGTTCGGTTGCGCCCTTTGTCGGCCTGTTCGGGACGGTGTGGGGGATCATGCGCAGCTTCACCGCGATTGCCGCGTCGAACAACAGCAGCCTCGCCGTCGTTGCGCCGGGGATCGCCGAGGCGCTTTTCGCAACTGCGATCGGGCTGTTCGCGGCCATCCCCGCGGTGATTGCCTATAACGCCTTTTCGCAGCGGCTGAACCGGCTCGAATCGCGGCTCGGCCGCTTTGCCGATGGCCTGCACGCGACCTTCAGCCGCGAACTGGAGGTCGAAGCCTGATGGCGATGACCGGACCTTCGGGCGGCGTCGGCGGCCGGCGTCGCGGGCGCGGCGGGCGCCGGGCGCCGATGTCGGAGATCAACGTCACCCCGCTCGTCGACGTTATGCTGGTGCTGCTGATCATCTTCATGATCACCGCGCCGCTGCTTGCCTCGGCGGTGCCGATCGACCTGCCCGAAAGCCGGGCCAAGCCGATCGAGACCGAAGAGCAGGAGCCGGTGCAACTGTCGATCAATGCCGACGACACGCTGTATATCGGCGACCAGGTCGTCCCCGAAGCCGAACTGCCGGCCAGCCTCGATGCCATCGCGCGCGAGACGAAGGACGGCGACAAGCCGCGCCAGATCATGCTGCGCGCCGACAAGGGGCTCGATTATGGCCGGGTGATGCGCGTGATGGGCGAACTCAATCGCGCCGGCCTGTCGCGCATCGCGCTGGTGACGACAGGCGCCGACACCGATACCGCCGCTGCCGCCGAAAGCGCGGTCACGGACGGTTCAGAAACGCAGCCATAGGGTCAAGATCATGGCCGAAGCACGGGCATATGGGGCAACACAAGGACGCGGCATCGCCGTGGCCGTCGCCGCGCATGTCGTGATTATCGTACTGTTGTCAGTGCAATGGACCGCGGGCCAGCGCCGCTTCGACAATCCGCCGATGGAGATCGACCTGATCGCCGAGACGGCGCCGCAATCGACTGCGCCGATCATCAGCGCCAATCCCCCCGCCGCACGGCTGGGCGAGGAGGATGCGGCCGATATCGCCGCGCCGCCCGAACCGGTGCCGACGCCGCCGCTGCCCGAGCCCGTCGTCCGCCCGACGCCCGCCCCCGCACCAAAGCAGGTCGCGAAACCCGTACCGGCAACGCCCAAGAAATCCCCGCCAGCGGCCCAAAAGGCGCCGCCGCGGCCGACACCCAAGGCCGAACCGAAAAAACAGTCGTCGCGGCCCACTGGCCGTCTCGACGGCATCGTCGACGGGCTGAGCCGTTCGCAGCCAAAGGCACCGGCTTCCAAGGGCGCACCGGCCGCCGCGACGGCGGCCGAGGTCAAGCGCTCGATCGACGTCAGCATCAAGGCCGCCGTCGGTCCGCGCTGGAACGGATGCCGCATCAGCGGCGTCGATGTCGATCAACTCAAGACCGTGGTCAAATTCCGCCTGACCCAGTCGGGGGCGCTCGCCGGATTTACCAGCGTCGAGACGAGCGGCCAGAACGACAGCAACAAATTCCAGGTCCAGCGGCATCAGGAATGCGCCAAGCGTGCCATCGAACTCGCCGCCCCCTTCGACCTGCCCGAGGAAAATTACAGCTTCTGGCAGAATTACACGCTCGATTTCATCAAGAGGTAAGAGAGATGCCGCTTCGCTCCATCGCCCTCCCGCTCGCGCTCATGCTGTCCGTCGCCCCGGCGTTGGCGCAGGTCGCATCGCCCACACCCGCCCCCGCAGTCCCCACCGAACCGCGCGAAACGATCGAAGGCACGCTGTCCCAGGACCGCACGGTCATCGCGGTTCCCGCTTTCGCCACGCCTGCCGTCACCACCGTCGCCGGGCTGCGCACCGACAATCTGGGGCGGCAGATCGCCGATGTGATCGCCGCCGATCTTGAACGCAGCGGGCTTTACGCGCCGCTCGGCCCCGGCAGCGTTCGCGCGATCAGCATGGCGGAAGTGCGCGCGCCGCGCTTCGCCGACTGGCAGGCGCGCAACGCCGAAAATGTCGTCCATGGCTTCGTCCAGACGAACAGCACCGGCGGCTTCGTCGTCGGCTGCTATCTCTATGACACCCAACTCGGCAGCGAACTGGTGCGGCAGGGTTTCGAAATCCAGCCGGGCGACTGGCGCCGCGCCGCGCACAAATGCGCCGACGCCATCTATTCGCGCCTGTCGGGGGAATCGCCCTTCTTCGACAGCCGCGTCGCTTATATCGCCGAGAGCGGCCCCAAGGGGAACCGGATCAAGCGCCTTGCGATCATGGATTCGGACGGCGGTAATCACCGCTTCATCACCAACGGCCAGGCGCTGGCGCTGTCTCCCCGTTTCTCGCCCGATTACAAGAAGATCGTCTATGTCAGCTATCTGAACGACCGCGTCCGCGTCTTCATCTATGACGTCAATGGGGGCACGCAGAAGCTGGTGACCGAAAGCCGCAACGCGACCTTCGCGCCGCGCTGGTCGCCCGATGGCCGGCAGATCCTCTTTTCGATGGCGGTCGGCGGCAACACCGACATCTATCGCATCTCGACCGAAGGCGGCACGCCGGTGCGGTTGACCAACGCACCGGGCATCGACGTCGGCGGCAGCTTTTCGCCCGACGGCAAGAAGATCGTCTTCGAAAGCGACCGGTCGGGCAGCCAGCAAATCTATACGATGAATGTTGACGGGTCCGATCAGCGCCGGATCAGCTTCGGCGGCGGTCGCTATGCGACGCCCGAATGGTCGCCGCGCGGCGACCTGATCGCCTTCACCAAAATGGGCGGCGGCGAGTTCCGCATCGGCGTGATGACCCCCGGCGGCAGCGGCGAGCGGCTGCTGACCAACAGCTGGCAGGACGAAGCGCCGACCTGGTCGCCCAACGGCCGCGTGATTCAGTTCTTCCGCACCACATCGGGCCGCGAGGGCAAATCGACGATCTGGCAGGTTGACCTGACCGGCGTGAACCTGCGCCGGTTGCCTACGCCGCAGGACGGGTCCGACCCGAGCTGGGGCCCGATCCTGCCCTGAGGCGCGCCGACGCGCGCGGAACCAAAGGAAAACCGCGGGGTTCAATCCTGTGTTAAATTGACGTTCATCGCATTTCGCCACGACTGAAAACGCAACAAAAAGGACAGACGACATGACGATACGCAAAACCACCGCGATGATCGCGGCGATCACCATGCTGACTGTGGGTGCCTGTTCGAAGAAAGCCCCCGAAACGCTGCCGCCGGCCCCCGAAGGGACCGACACCGGGACCGGCACGGGAACCGATCCCAATGCGGTCGTTCCGGGTTCGCAGCAGGACTTCATCGCCAATGTCGCCTCGGACCGCATCTTCTTCGGCTTCGATCAATATAATGTCGATGCAGAGGATATGGCGACGCTGCAAAGCCAGGCGCAATGGCTGCAGCGCAATCCCGCGGTGCGCGTGACGATCGAAGGTCATGCCGACGAACGCGGTACCCGCGACTATAATATCGCGCTCGGCGAACGCCGCGCCAACGCTGCGAAGAATTATCTCGCCTCGCTCGGCATCGACCCGAGCCGTATGAATGTCATCAGCTATGGCAAGGAACGGCCGGCCGAACTCGGATCGAACGAGGAAGCCTGGGCGAAGAACCGCCGCGCGGTGACGGTCGTTATCGGCCGCTGATCAACGGCCAAAGCGGCACCGTCGCCCAAGCGGCGGTGCAAGCGAACACACCGAAGGGGACGGCCCGCATCGACAGCGGGCCGTCCCCTTTTCGCTGCGCACCAAGCGCCCAGACCAGCCCGCCCAGGCTAGCGAGCAGCAACAGCAGCGGCAGCGCCTGCCACCCGATCCAGCACCCGATCGCAGCGACCAGCTTGGGATCGCCGCCCCCCATCCCCTCGCTCCCGCGCACGTGCCGGTAGGCGGCAGCGATGCCGGCGAGGACCAGCCCGCCTGCCACCGCGCCGATCCAGCGATCGAGCAGACTTACTTCGAGCAGCGGCCCGGCGAGCAGCAGTCCGGCGAGCGCCAGCACCACGTTGAGCGGATCGGGCAGCCACATATGCCGCGCGTCGAGCAGCGCGAGCGGCAGCAACAGCCAGCCAAACAACGCCCATAACCAGCCCGCCGTGCCGGGCATCAGCGCGAGCGCCGCTGCCCCGATCGCCGCCGACAACAATTCGACCCGCCAATGCAGCGCGTCAATCGGCGCGCCGCAATGACGGCAGCGACCACGCGCCGCGATGGCCGACAGCAAGGGTATAAGGTCGCGCGCGGTCAGCGCCGTGCCGCATGCATCGCACAGCGAACGCCCGCGCAACACCGACCGCCCCAGCGGCCAGCGCAGCACCAGCGTCGCCAGAAAGCTACCGAGCAGCAACCCCGCCAACGCGGCCAGGCCGACGCCCATGCCAAAGGGCAAGGCGTCGAGCGCCGCCATGTCAGAATCGGCCCGTGGTCGCCAGCACGTAGCCGTCCGCCGCCGGACGGAAGCCGAGCATCGTCAACGCCGCCGCCATCGTCGGATCGTCGTCGACGGTGATCGCGAACTGCGCGCGCCACGCGCCACGACCGTCAAACCCCAGCGTCAGCCGCTCCATCCCCGACTGGCTGCTCAGCGCCGCCTGTGCACGCCCGTTCGCACAGCTCAGCGGTCCCGACAGCCCGCGCGCCAGATCCAGACCGGCAATCGGCGCCGCGATCGAAAGCTGCACCCGCCCGCTTGCCTCCACGCATTTCCCGTCATTGTCGAAGCGTGTGGTGGCGCCTTCGAAGCGGATGGTGTCGACGGGGATCGCGCCGAGGCCGCCCGCGAGCGTTGTGACGCCGTTGACGTCGGCGGCGCCGCGCGGGTTTGTGCCGTAGAGTCGGCCCGACAAGGCGCCCAGCCGATCGTCCTGGCGCGCAAAGGCGAGTTCGGTGCCGCCCGTCAGCAGCGCGAGCGGCGACAAGCTGGCCTTGACCGTGCCGAGCGGCAGCGCGCCCAATCGCGCGTCGACAAGTTCGCCCGACCAGACCGAGCCGCGCACCGTCCGCGCGCTGAAGCCCGCGTCGGCGACCCCGGCGAGCGACAATGCCAGCCGCATCGGAAAGGTCGCGGCGATCAGCAGCAGCGCGAACAGCGCCGCGGCGGCGATCCAGAGGCGGTGCGAGCGGGCCATCACTGTCCGCCCTTGCGCAGTTCGGCGGTCATGCCCACCGTGCCGTCGGCAGCGGGGGTGACCGTGAGCTGGTCGACAACGAACCCCTGCGTCTCGAGCGCCGCGAGCCAGTCGTTGAGGACGGGCGCCTTCGCGGTCGCGATGGCGATGGTTGCCTGCGCCGTTCCGCGCGCTTCGTTACGGTCGAGGGTCAGGCCGATCTCGCCCGCGGATTGCGCCAGAAACTGGTCGATCGCTACCGCATCGGTGGCGGCAGCGACCGCCTTCGCCGGACGCTGCGACAAAAGATGCACCTTGGCCGCGACGCGCCCTTCGCGCTCGATCGCGGCGGCATGGTTGGTGCCAAGATCGACCAGCGCCGCATAGGCTGGACGGGCGAGCGCCCAGACGAGCACCGCCAGCGCCAGCGTCGCTGCAATGCCGACAAGCCAATGCTCGCGCCGTGACAAACCCGCCAACCAATTGCGCATCCTGTCGATCATGGCACCGCCCGAACCGTGATATTTGCCATCTGCTGGCCATCGGTGCCCGCCATCGGCTGCGCGGTCACGCGATAGCCGCGCGCCTGCAGCGCCAGCAGCACCTTGTTGAGATCATCCACGCGCGGCCCCGCCAGCGTCGTCGTCAGCGTCCCGTCGGTGCGGTGCGACAGCGTCTTGAGCGTCACTCCCGGCGTGTCGCGCATCGCATCGAACAGAGCCGACGCCGGAACCGAAAAGGCGAGCGGCCCGCCGCCCGCGCTGGCCAGCCGGCGATCGACTTCGGCCTCCGCCGCGGTCGCATCGGGAGCTTCGATCCCCAGCGTTGCCGCAGCCGCAACAACTGCGGCATCGGCGCGGCGGGTGTCAGCGGCAAGGCGCACCGCATAAACGACCGGGACCAGCAGGCTGACGATCAGCAACGCCGCGAGCAGGCGCTTGCCGATCCGCACCAGATCCGGATCGGCCGCCCAGCGGCGCTTCGGCTTCCAGCTTCCGCTCAGCAGATCGAGCGGCGGCGCGGCGAGCGAGATCAGCAACGCTTCCCGCGCCGCATCGGCGCCCAGCGGGACGATCGTCCGCTCTTGCGCGACCAGCGCGTCGATTTCCGGATCGGAGCGCCATGCCCGATCGGCCGAGCGCAGGATCGCTTCGCCTCCAAGGTCGGCGGTCCACAAATGATCGGCGTCGGGCGGCGGCAAGATGGCGGCGGCGGGAAGGATCGCCGCAGCGGTCAGCCCCTCTGCCGCGAGCCAGCCGGTCCAGGCCGTCATCGCGGCGTGGGTGGTGACGGCCACCGGCACCGCCTGTCCGGTCTCGGCCGGTTCACCGGCCACGATGTGCAGTCCGGCCGCGTCGCCCAGACTGTCGCGCAGCGCGTCGATCCGCGCCGCCGCTGCCGCCTGCGCGGGGGCAGCATCGGGATAGGCGCGCCAATGGATCGGCACGTCGCCTGCAGGGGCGAGTGCGATGAGCCGATCGTCGCCCGCGTCGTCCTGCGGCTTTTCCCAGGCGTCGACCCAGCCTTCGTCCTGCCCGCTGTCGACGATCACACCATCGTCGACGCGCAGCCAGGCAGGCCGTGCGGCTTCGTCGCCACCGAGCGCCGCCGCCGACGGCAGCCAGAGGATCAGCGTCCGCGCCACGTCAGTCGGCCTCGCCCCAGTCCCGGCGGACGATGACCGGCGGCGCCTGACCGGCGCCCGGCGCGCCGCCATTGACGTCGATAAGCGAATGTGCCGTCAAAAACCCGTCCCCAATCGTCACTTGCGTCGTCAGCGTGAGCCACCGGCTGGTCACCGCGGCCTGTTCGCCCACGTCGGTGGGCGGATCAAGCCGGGTGAGCGAGCGCGCCTCCCAGAATCGCACGCTGCTGCCATAGCCGCCAGCGGGTCGGGCCGCCAGCGCCGCCCGCGCATCGGCGATGCTGATCTGCCCCGGCATCAGCATCGCGATCAGCGGCGCCTGTTCGAGACGCAGCGTGTTGACGTTCAGCTTCACCGGTTCGGCGCGCGGCAAGGCGCATATCCACGGCTTCAGCCGCGCATAGATTTTGGGCGTCACGCCGCGCACTGCGCGCAATTCGCTGACATCGGCCATCTTGCGGTTTGCGGGCAGGTAGGCGCCGGGGAGCGCGCGATAGACGCCATCTTCGGCGCCGAGCGGCCCGTCGTTGCCGTCGCTGTCGATCCAATCCGCGGCCGCGCCGGAAATCGCCATCGCCTGTCCGCGGTCGATACCGAGCAGCACCATCAGCTCGGTAAATTGCGCGGTAGCGCCCGACCGCTGGCTGAGCTTTCCCGGCGCGGTTTCGGCGGCCAGGCTGTTGAGATTGAAGCAATTGTCGGCATCGCTCAGCCGCGCGCTCCCCTGCCCGCCCGGCAGCGGCAGGATAAAATCGCGGTCGAGCCAATCGCCGTCATTCGAAAGTCGCGACGGATCGCGCGCCACCAGATTGGCGACGCGCCGCAGCGCAATCTGTTCGGCGGCAAAGGCGTAGGCGCGTCCCTGATCGACCGTCGCGGCGCTGGCCGCGATCCGCGTCGCAAGCGTCAACCGGTCGAGCGCGGTCGCTGCGATCACCGCCATGACCGCGACGAGCAGCAACACGCTGAGCAGCGCCGCCCCGCGATCGTCCCGTGTCGGCCCGGTCATGGCGTCGCCCCAGTCGGCGAAGGCGGCGGCGGTGGGAGCGTCGGCGCGGTCAGGAACAGCATTGTCAGCGGCGGCCGCCCGGCTCGGGTCAATCGCACCTCGACCGCGCGCGGCAAACGGTCGTCGGGATCGCTCGACCAGCTTTCGCTCCAGTTGCCGCGCTCGTCGCGGTAGCGAACCGCAGCCGCCGAAACGTCGCCGACCAGCCGGTCACCGTCGCCGAGCGTCGTGCCGTCGAGCGTCGGCTGCACCGCGCGGCGCCACTCACCTCCGATCAGGGCATAGCCGACGCGTTCGACATCGGGCCGCGCGCCCCCCTCGATCGTAGCCGTACCCGCATGAACGAAGGCGAAGCCGTTCGCCGAGCCGGTGAAGGCCGGAACCGCCTCGCCCGCCGCGCCGCGCGTCGGCCGCTGCACCGCCTGCGCCAGATCGTTCGCCATGACCGCGCGGATGCGGTTCATCCCGCTCATCGCCTTGAGCCGCGTCTGTACCGCCTCTTGTGTGTCAACGCTGCTGCGTAGAAGGCTCACCCCCATCGCCGCGATCGCGGCAAAGAGCGAGAGCGCAACGAGCATTTCGACGAGGGTGAAGCCGTGCTGGCCTATCGCAACCTCGGTTCGTGCTGAGCCTGTCGAATCACCGCTCTTTTCTTTGACGCCGAAGAAAGGACGGCCCTTCGACAAGCTCAGGGCAAAGGGAGAGGAAATGCGAATGTGCCTCATCGCGACGCCCGAATGATCGTCAGCGCCGCCTGCCCGCGCCCCGCCTCGGGCCGGACGATCAGGTCGATACGCAGCAGGCTGTCGTCGGCGGTCGGCGCAACGCGTTGTTCGATGCGCCAGTTGCGCCCGGCATTGGTCACGCTGGTCGTGCTGGCGCCGATCGTCGGCGGCGCCGGATCGGTCCAGAGTTCGACGGCGCGATTCTGCGCGACGATGCCCGCGACGGTGCTTTCGTCGAGATCGCCCGCGGTTCGCACTGCATAGGCATCGAGCCGGACAAGCGTCAGCGCCGCAATGCTGATGATGCTGAGCGCAACGAGCATTTCGAGCAGCGTGAACCCGCGCTGGCCGGCGATCGACGGCCTAGCGATCACGGCTGACCTCTCCGGTTGCCGAAACGCGGACCACTTCGCGCGCCTCGCCGCCCGCCAGCACCACCGCCTGCGGCGTCGGGCTGGTACCGACGCGGTCGAACAGGATGCGCGCCGCGCCCTGCCCGTCGCCAGCGACGAAGCGAATATCGGCGGGCCAATTGCGCTGCGCAAAGGCCCGGCCGGGCAAAGGCGCCCAGGCGCCGTCGATGCGACGTTCGAAACCATAGCCCGACGGCGCGAAATTGACCGCGACACTGCGCCCCTCGACCACCGCGACGTCGCGCGCCGCGGCGAGCCGCGCCGCCAGCCGGTCGGCCTCGCTGCGCACGCTGCGTTCCTCGCCCGGGATGGTCAGCACGACGGCGGTCGCGGCCAGCGCCAATATCGTCAGAACGACCATCAGTTCGACCAGCGTGAAGCCACGCGCCTTGCCGCGCCGGAGGCGACCGCGGTCAGCTGTCCCCGTGGATGTCGGCATTTTCGTCGGTCCCGCCGGGCGCGCCGTCGGCGCCGAGCGACCAGACGTCGAACGGCTTTCCGTTCGCGGCGGGCGCCTGATAATTATAAGGGCGTCCCCAAGGATCGCTCGGCAGTTTCTTGATATAGCCGCCGCGGCGGTAGCGTTCGGGCTGCGCCAGCGACGGCGGCGGCGTCGACAGCGCGTTCAGCCCGTCGGTCGTCGCCGGATAAGTCAGATTGTCGAGCCGATATTGTTCGAGCGCATTCTCCAGCGTCGCAATATCGGCCTTAGCCTTCGTCACCATCGCCTTGTCCTGGCTGGGCAGGACGTTGATCAGCACGACCGTTGCGAGCAGCCCGATAATGAAGATGACGACCATCAATTCGGTAAGCGTGAAGCCGCGCTCGTCGCGCTTGCGGCGGCGCCGCGGCGGGCGTGAGGGATCGAGCATCAGGCGGAGGAAAAGCTGCATCAGCGACATCTATTATAGCCCTGCAAGGTTCTGCAACTGGAGGATCGGAAGCAGGATGGAAAGGATGATAAGCGCGACGCAAGACCCCATAATGACAATTATGACAGGTTCGAGTAGCGCCATCGAAGCGGCGGTAAAACGGTCGAATTCGCGTTCGAGATAATCGGCGGCGCGTTCAAGCATCTGTTCGAGTCGACCCGCGCTTTCGCCGCTTGCGGTCATGTAGACGAGCAGTGGCGGAAACACCCCGGCATCGCGCAGCGCCGACGACAGGCTGCCGCCCGCGCGGACCTGATCGACGATGCGGTCGGTTGCACTGGCAAGCGCGGCGTTGCGGATTGTCGGCACGGTGAGCCGCAACCCCTCGACCAGCGGCAGCCGGCTCGACACCATGGTCGCGAGCGTCCGGGCGAAGCGGGCGGCATAGAGGTCACGCAGCAGGCGGCCGAGCAGCGGCAGGCGGAGCAACCGGGCATCGACCCCGGCCTTGAAGGCCGGGCGGCGCATCGCGCTGACCCAGCCGAAAATCGCGCCCGCGATCAGCAGCAGCATCAGCCACCACCAGTTCGCCGCAAAGCTGGAAACCGCGATGACCGCGCGGGTCAGGAAAGGCAGTTGCTGCCCGACGTCGTCGAATTGTTCGACGACGCGCGGGACGACGAAGATCATCAGCGCCGCGACAACCCCTACCGCGACAATCGCGAGCACGACTGGATAGGCAAGCGCGGCGATCAGTTTGCCGCGCACCTGCGCCTGGCGTTCGAGCAGGTCGGCGAGCCGCGCGAGGATCGTCGTCAAACTCCCCGTGGTTTCGCCCGCCGAGACCATCGCACGGTAGAGCGGCGGAAAACTGGCCGGCTGCCGTGCCATCGCATCCGCAAGGCGGCGGCCTTCGAGCAGGCCCGCATGCACATCGCCGATCACCGCGCGCGCGCTTTCGGCCTCGCTCTGGCGCGTCAGCGTGCGCAGCGCCTCTTCGAGCGGCGCGACTTCGGCGAGCGTCGCAAGCTGGCGCGTGAACAGCGCCAGTTCCTTCGCGCTCAACCGCGCGCTGCGAAAGGCGAAAAGCGACCGCGCGGGCGCGGCGCGCGTACCTGCTTCCTCGACCGCGACGATATGGAATTTTCGCGCGGCAAGGTTGGCTCGCGCAGCGTCGTCGTTGGCGGCGGTCAATCGTCCCTTGCGCTCGCGGCCCTGGGGATCGATCGCCACATAGCGATAATCAGGCATCGACATCCTCGCGCCGCGCGATGCGGATCGCTTCCTCCGGCGTCGTGATCCCCTTTGCGACCATCGCGCGGGCCGCGCTGGCGAGCGTCGGCGCCTTCAGAAAGGCGTGCTTCGCGATCATCGACTCGTCGCCGCCAGCGTAGATGTAGCGGCGCACCGTCTCATCGACCTTGATCGCTTCGAACACGCCGATCCGGCCCTTGAAGCCCGTATGTCCGCATTCGTCGCAGCCCTTGGGCCGCCAGATCACGGTGCCGATGTCGAGGCCGAGCATCGCGGCAATGCCATTGTCGGCCTGCACCGGCTCGCGGCACGTCGGGCACAGCTTGCGCACCAGACGCTGCGCGAGCACGGCACGCAGGGTCGAAGCGAGCAGAAAGGGTTCGACCTTCAGATCCTTGAGGCGCGTGATCGCGCCGACCGCGTCGTTGGTGTGGACGGTCGACAGGACGAGGTGGCCGGTAAGCGATGCCTGCACCGCAATATCGGCGGTTTCGCGGTCGCGGATTTCGCCGATCATCACGACGTCCGGATCCTGGCGCAGGATAGCGCGCAGTCCCGCCGCGAAATCAAGTCCGACCTTCGCATTGACCTGCGTCTGACCGACGCCCTCGACCGCATATTCGACCGGATCTTCGACGGTGAGGATATTGCGCTGACCGTCGTTGAGTTGCTTCAGCGCTGCATAGAGCGTGGTCGTCTTGCCCGAACCCGTCGGCCCGGTGACGAGAATGATGCCATTGGGTTCGGCCAGCGCCTCGCGCAGGATGCGGTCGGCTTCGCCGGACAGGCCGAGGACGTCGAAATCGATCCCCGCGGTATCCTTGTCGAGGATGCGCATGACGACGCGCTCGCCCGCGCGACTGGGCAGCGTCGACACGCGGACGTCGATCGCCTTGCCCGCCAGCGTCAGCGCGATGCGACCGTCCTGCGGCACTCGGCGTTCGGCAATGTCGAGCCGCGCCATGACCTTGATGCGGCTGACGACGACGGGCGCGACATGCGGGGGCATGCGCAGATGTTCGCGCAGCACGCCGTCGGCGCGCATCCGCACGACAAGCCCGCTTTCATAGGGTTCGATATGGATATCGCTGACCCCCTGGCGCACCGCTTCGGCGATGATCGCGTTGATGAGGCGGATCGCGGGGGCATCATCGGCGCTGTCGAGCAGATCCTCGGCGCTCGGCATGCCGCTCGCAATCAGATCGATGTCGCCGCCATCGAGCGAGCCCGCCATTGCCGCCGCCGACGCGTCGACTGCATAATGGTCCGAGAGCAGCCGGTCGAAATCGGCGATGCTTGCCGTTACGACCCGCAGCGGGGCGGCAAGGTAGCGCTTCACCTCGATCAGCACCGCCGGGTCGCTCCCCTCGCGCAGCGTCGCGAGCCAGCCTTCGCCATCGGGTGCGATAACGACGCCGTGACCGCGCGCGAAGCTATAGGGGATGTCGACCGGCACCGTCTGCGGCGCGGCGGCCGGCACAGCGTCGGTCACGGTTGGCCTCCCTCGGACGGCGGCACATCGACGGGCGTGACGCTGCCGTCCGGACGGCGCAGCGCGGGCTGTTCGCCCGGCCCGACCGTCACGTCGGCGGCTGTCGCCGCGCTCGGCAGCGGCGGCGTCGTGCCCATATAATCGCGCACCAGTGTGTCGATCGCGGGTTCCTCGCCGGGATTCCGGCGCAACTGGAAGTCGCGGATATAGCCATAGCGGCGCGCCGTCAGTGCGGCGTTGTCCTCGGCATTTTTCAGGATCGTCGGGCGGATGAAGACCATCAAATTGGTCTTGGCACGGCTGCGGCTGCGCGATTTGAACAGTTCGCCGATCAGCGGGATGTCGCTGAGCAGCGGAATCCGCTCGATCGTCTTGCGTTCGTCGTCGTTGAGCAGCCCCCCGATCGCGAGGATCTGACCGTCGTCGACAGTCAGCGTCGTTTCGAACGAGCGCTTGTTGAGGATGAGGTCGCTGTTGCGCGACGACACGGGGCCGGCGACGCTCGACACTTCCTGACGCAGGAACAGCTTGACCTCGCCCGCGCCATTGACCTGCGGCGTGACTTCCAGCTTGATGCCGACTTCCTCGCGCTGGACGGTGCGGAAGGCATTGTCGAAATTCTTGCTCAGCGCCTCGCCCGTCGTGATCGGCACTTCCTGCCCGACCAAAAATTTCGCGGCCTGATTGTCGAGCGTGACGATGTGCGGGGTAGCGAGGAGGTTCGACGTCGTGTCCGATTTCACCGCATTGATGATCGCGCCGAACACCGTGTTCTTGCCGATATCGCCCGCGAAGCCGGCGAATCCACCGGTGGCCGAGAGCAGCGACGCCGCCGCGGCCTCTTGCAGGCTGCTGCCGAGCGCGCTCGACGTCTGGGTGACGACGGTCGTGCCGTCGACGGTCGTCGAATCCTGCGTCAGCTTGGTCGCGGCATAAGCTCCCCCCAGCGTCAGGATATTGGGCTGGGCATTGCCATAGCTCGTCGCGGCGAAGGGGATATTCTTGCCGCCGAGCAGGAACTGGACGCCGAGGCGCTTTGCCGCATCGTCGCCGATTTCGACCACGATCGCCTCGACAAGCACCTGCGGACGGCGCGCGTCGAGTTGGCGGATCAGTTCGCCGAGCATCCGCTGCACATCGGCATTGGCGGCGACGATGATCGCGTTCGCGCCTTCGTAGCGGGTGACGATCGCCGGACCGCGCGTCGCGATGCTGCCGCCCGCCCCGCTGACCGTGGTCGGCGCGGCGCTGGCGGTGGTCGTGGCCGCGGGGGCCGGAGTGCCGCCGCTGCCACCCGACGAAGACGATGAGGATGCCGGCGGCAATCCCGCCTTCTGCGCCGGGTCGCTACCGCCGCCAACAAGCTGTTGCAGCGTCGGCAGCAGCGTTTCGGCATTGGCATGTTCCAGCCAGTAAACGCGCAATTCGGTCCCGCCCGCCGCGCGCATGTCGAGATCGCGCGCCATCGACACGAAGCGCGCAACCATCGCCTGATCGCCGCGCAGCGCCACCGCGTTGCTGCTGTCGATCGGAACGATCGCGACCGGCGCCTGCGCGCCCTCCCCCGCCGCCGGGACCAGCGCCTGAAGCGCGGCGGCGATTTCGCGCGCGCCGGCATTCTTCAGCGCAACGACCTCGCTGGTCGAGGTGTCGCGGTCGATGCTCGACGCGAGCGCACGGATGCGCCGGATATTGTCGGCGAAATCGGCAACGACAAGACTGTTCGCATTGCGATTGGCGGTCAGCGAGCCCTGCGGGCTGACCAGCGGGCGCAGGGTTTCGACAGCCGCCATCGCGTCGATATGGCGCAGCCGGATGATTTCGGTGACAAACTGGTTCTGCGCTGCGCCGCCGCTGCCGATGCGCGTCGGCTGCGTCGCCGCGCCGTCGATCGGCTGGATGCGATAGCTGCCGTTGGGATTGGGCACCGCAACCAGACCGTTGGCGCGCAGCGTCGAGAGGAAAATTTCGAAATATTCGCTGCGCGACAGCGGCCGGTCGGTGACGACCGATACCTTGCCGTTGACACGCCCGTCGATCACGAACGTCCGCCCCGTGATCCGCGCCGCATCCTGAATGAAGGCGCGAACGTCGGCGTCGCGGACGTTCAGCGTATATTGGGCCAGCACCGGAACGGGCGTCGCCGAGACAAGGGCGGCGGCCAGCATGAGAGAGAGTTTGAGGCGCATAAAACCTATTGTTTCGAAAGGAACAGGGCGACGGGAACGACGCTCGCGCCGCGCTCGACCTCGAGCGAGACGCGCGCACCGGGCGCAAATTGGCTGGCGAGCACGGCGGCATCGGCGGCCGATCCGATCGGACGGCCGTTCACCGAACGGATGACATCGCCGGGGCGCAGGCCCGCGGCGCGGAAGACGGCGCCGTCGCCCTGCGGCTGGACCGAAAGGCCGGTGACCTTGCCGCCTTCGGTGCGCGGCGCGAAGCCGATGCCGGCCTTGAGCGCGGCGGGCGACATCTCGCCGCTCGCCGTGGTGCCGTTGGCCGCCGCGCCGGGGGATCCGACCTCGGGCGTCGGGGCGGGCAGCGGCGTCGCGGGATTGGCGACCGGCGCGTCGCCGCTTTGATCGAGAAACAGGCTTTCGCGCGTGCCGCCGCGGTCGAGGAGCACATGGTCGAAGGCGACGCCGATCAGCTTGACGCCCGGCGCGATCTCTTCGCCGACGGCATAGCTGTTCTGCAGACCGTCATCGCCCGCAATGATCGCGGAGCCCCCGCCGGTCGCTTCGTTGAGATTGATCCCGAACAGCGTCAGGCCGAGCGAGGTGACCGTCGCGCTGGCCGGCCCTTGCGGCCCGCTGCGGAAGAAGGGGTCGAAGCTCGAGAAAATCGCGCGGCGTTCGGCCGGCGATGCGATGACCGCGGTCTGCGGCTGCCACGCGCCCAGCGGGGCGAGCGGAACGATCAACGCCCAGAGGAGATTGACGCATTGCCAGATCAGCAGTGCGCCGAGGATGACGACGCCGATCAGCGGCGCGGCATCGCGCGGCGCCCGCCTGCCGGCACGCAGCCAGCGCGGCAGCCGAACGGCCGATCCCCTCATCAGCGTCGCCATGACCCTATCTGTCCCCCAGCTGAAACCTGTCTCGCGAATCGCCTAGGCGCCGTCCGTGACAATCAGTTGACGGGAAGATTACAGTTTTTTGTCAGAGGGGCGAGTCCGGGCTGGCGCCGGCACCCGCCAGTGCCGCCCCGGCGCTGCGGCCGGGGCGGCTGGCAAGGGATGCCTCAGAATTTCAGCGACCCGCCCAGCGAGAAGGTCGTGCCGGTCTTGTACAGGTTGTAATAGATGCGGTTGTCGCCGCTTTCCTGCATTTCCTTGTATTTCGTACCGAAGATGTTGCGGGCCTCGAACTTGAGTTCGAGTTCCTTGCCAAACAGCGGGATACCCTGGCGCGCGACGAAATCGACCTGGATGCCCGGCCGTTCGAAGATGTCGGGCTGACCCGACGGGCCGCGCCGCGTGACGCGATCGGATGCATAAGAGATCAGGAAAGTCTGCTGCGACAGCTTGTCGGTGTCTTCGAGGCCGAATTCCAGATTGACCAGATGATCCGACTGGCCGGTCAGCGGCGCGCCGTCGCGGAAGAACTGACTCGCCAGCGTCGCACCGGTGAACGGATAAGCCTGAACGGGATCGGTCGGCCCGACCTTCAGCTTCGATTGCGACCAGGTGTAGTTGCCGATCAGCACTGCGCGGCGGCTGGCCCAGAAAGCCCCGTTCATACCGCTGAGGTCGAAATATTTCTGCGCCTCGAACTCCACGCCATAAAGCGTCGCCTCGGGCGCGTTGGCAAAGCGCGTCGTCACGCTGTTGCCGTCGAAGCTGGCGTAGGTTTCGATCGGATTCTTGATCTTTTTCCAGAAGCCGCCGAGCGACACGCGCTGTTCGGGTGCGAAATACCATTCGAGGCGCGTTTCCGCGTTATAGAGCTGGCTGTCGACGAGCTGCGGATTGCCCTGGAACGTGCGGTTGCTGTCCGGATCATAATAGGTCTGGAATACCAGCTCGCGGAACTGCGGCCGTGCAATCGTCTTCGACCCGCTCAGGCGGAATTGCAGCTGCGGCGAGATTTCGTAGGTCAGCGTCGCGGCAGGAAGCAGGTAGTCGCGCTTGAGGTTGGTCGCCGGCGGCAGCGTCGGGTTGACCGTATAGACCTGCACCGCGCTCACGCCCTGATTGGCGCTTTCGTACCGGGCGCCGATGTTGAGATTGAGCTGGTCGGTCAGATCGGCCTGGAGCTGACCATAGCCCGCATGGTTGCGCAGCGTCGCCTTGAAGGTCGGGTTCGACCCCGTGCTGTCGACGAGCGCGATCCCCGTCGCAACGGGGTTCGCCGGACAATCGGGCGCAACCGTCGCATCGACGCCGGGGAAGCAGATCACCGCCTGCGATAGCAGCAGGTCGGGGCGCAGCAGCGAAATGCCGAGCGGGATGTTGTTGTTGCCCTGGAACAGGAAGTCGCGGCGTTCGGTGACGCGGTTGGTATCACTGAAGGCATAGCCGAGGATCAGCTTGACCCGCGCCGCCAGATCGTAGGTGACGTCGATACCGGCCGAATAGAGATCTTCGTTGAGGTCCGAAAAGGCGATCGTCGCGCTGCCCGGCCGCTGGCCCGTGTTCAGCGTGTTGGTGAAGAACTGCCCATAGGGATCGGTCGGGCTGTTCGAACGGCTGTACATGAAGCTCAGCTCGAACGGCGCCTCGCGCTGCGAATTGGCGTAGCCGGCGCGGATATCGACATCAAGGCCGTCCATCGGCTTGAACTCGCCGACAAACTGCGTGTCGATCAGCTGGCGGGCGTACCAGGCCGTGTCCTGATACTGGAAGCTGACGCCGGGGTTGGCGTCGGCGGTGTCGGGCCGGTCTTCGGCACCAAGGCGCGCCTGTTTGATCGTGTCGCGGATATAAAGGTTGGTCCAGCGAATCTTGTTATCGCCGAATTCGAGGCTGAGACCGAGCAGCGCGTTGGCAACAATGCGGTTATCGGTGACGACGCGGCGGACATTGGTGTTGAGCGACGACAGGTCGAGCGCGTTCGCGGTCTGCTGCGCAATATCGCGCGTGCGCCATTTGGTCGTGTAGCCAGCGGTCGCGATCAGGCCGAGTTCGGCATCGCCGATCGTCCAGGACTTGCCGCCGGTGACGTTCACGCCCCAGTTGACCGGCATATTGTTGTTCTGCTGCAGCACCGCATTACTGGCGTTGACGAACTGGCCGGCGATCGCCTGCTGGTTGACGCTGGGATCGTTGATGCGAAGCCCCGATGCGCGCCACGCCGCATAGGCGGGCGGCAGATTGCGACCGCCGTCGCCGAAGCCGGTCCAGTCGCTGCCGGTGCCATAATAGGTGTAGCCGAGCTGTCCGGTGGTTTCCGAATTGCCGCCGATGCTGCCGCCAATGGTCAGAAACGGCTCTCGCGGGACCGCCTTGGTCGTCAGGTTGATGACGCCGCCGCCGAATTCGCCGGGGAAATTCGCCGAATAGCTTTTCTGCACCAGCGAAGAGGCGATGATGCTGCTGGGGAAAATGTCGAGCGGGACGACGCGCTTGAGCGGTTCGGGGCTCGGCAGCGGCGAACCGTTGAGCAGTGCGAGCGAATAGCGATCGCCAAGGCCGCGAACATAGACGAAGCCGTTGCCGACAACGCTGAGGCCGGTGACGCGGCCGAGCGCGCCGGCGATATTGCCTTCACCCGTGCGCGCGATGTCGGCGGCGCCGAGCACCGAGACGACCTGCGGCGCGGTGCGCTCGATATTGGCGCTGCGGCGGCCGGTGACGACGATCTCCGCGCCGGGGATCGAAATGTCGGTATCGTCCTGCGGCGCTGCTTCGGCAGAGTCTGCGGGCGCGGCGTCCGCGGCAGCTTCTGCCGCGGGTTCGGCCGGAGCGGGGTCGGTCTGCGCCATCGCCGTGGCGGGCGCGACGAGCGCCGTGGTGATCAAAAGCAGGCTGGCGAGCCGGTACGGCTTGGACATGGCGGTTTCCCCAGAATCCGGATCAGATATGCGGGAGGGGACGGCACGCGCCGCCCCCTCCCCGGTCGACGTTTCAATCTCAGCTGGTCGGCAGCGAGGTGCAGAGTCCGCTGTTGCCGGTGCCGAAGCTGGCGGTGCCGCTGTTGCAGGTCCAGCCCTGGTACCAGGTGTCGTTGGCGTCCTTGACCGCACCGATATAGGTCGTCTTGTCGAAGAAGCCGGCGCGGGTCAGTTCGATGCTGTTGAAAGTCTGGCCGTTCAGCGTCGACATATCGAACGGCGTCACCGCGGTTTCGGTCGCACCATTGACGAAGAGGCTGGTCAGCGTCGGAACATAGGTGTCGCTGTTGCCGTTGCTGCCGGCGCCGAAGATCGCCTGCACCTCGGCCGCGGTTACGCCGCTGCCGATATATTTGGTCGCCGAACACTGCATGAGCACCGACTGGAACACCGGCGCGCCATATTCGTCGATCGCAGCATTCTGCGTCGCCGAAGCCGTCTGCGCGCGGCTGATGCGCAGGCAGGGGTTGTTCGGGCTGAGCAGCACGCTGTTGTAGATGCCGTAGTCGGTGCCGCCGCGCAGCAGGATCGACGCCTGGTCGGACGAGGCGTTGGGCGAATTCTGGTAGAAAACATAGTTGGCGACGCGCGTGTTCTGGCGCGGATTGTCACCGTCGAGCGCATTGTCGGTATCGGCTTCGATCATCGCGTCGCCGATGTTCGCGCGCTGGACGACGATCCCGTACTGGAAGTTCGCCTTGGTCCCGACGTCGGTGTCGAGATTATCGTCCTCGGCGCCGACCGCGATGAAATATTTCATGTGCGCATGGCCACCGAACACTTCGACCGCATCGTCCGAGCTGTTGTACGACATGATATGGTCGAGCTGGGTGCCCGAACCGACGCCCTGCAGCGTCAGCGACTGAAGCTCGCTGTTCGACGACAGGATGTAGCCCGAATAGCGGATCTGGACATAGCTCATCCGGCCGCTGCTCTCGCTGTTGCTCGCACCGCCATAGAGCGCCGGATCGACGGCGCCTTCGGTCTGGCGTTCGCACGCCGTCGTGCCCGGGGTCGCGCCGCTGGTGCCGCAATCGGTGATCTGCGCGCGGCCGCTCAGCACGACGCCGCCCCACTGGCCCGACGAATTTTCGGTGTTCAGGCCCTGGACGTTGTCGCGGCTGGTGAAGATGATCGGCAGCGTCGGGGTGCCGACCGCCTGGATCGAGTTGCCGCGGTTGACGTTGAGCCACGACGGACCCGATTCGCCGTACAGCATCACGCCCGGCTCGATCGTCAGCACGACGTTGGTCGTGCCCGACGTCGCCGCGCCCTGATCGGTGCCGACATCGACGCGGCCGTTCATGCGATAGACGAGACCGGCGATCTTGGGCAGCGTAACGCTCTTGTTGATGCGCGACGGAAGCGTGCAGACGCGGAATTCGCCGACGGTCGGATTCTTGATCGTGCCGCTGTCGGTCAGGCCCTGCGGATCGGAAATCGTGGGACAGCCCGCGGCCGGGGTCACGCTGGGTGTCGGGGTTGGCGTCGGGGTCGGCGTCGGCGTGGGGGTCGGCGTGGGATTGATGATGATGGTGCCGCCCTCACCCGGCGACGCGATATTGTCGGCGCCGCAGGCTGCCAAGACAGAACAGGCCACGCCACTGAGCATGACCAAACGAACGCGCGCAAAAGCCGCCATGAAAATCTCCGTTCCCCGTGTGCGCGCCCTCGGCACGCTGCTGAACATTCATCCGCGAACGAGAAAAGGAATCGCCCCTCGCCCCCGGTGACGCCGCCACTAGGGTGATTCGATGACGGTCTGACGGTAGAGCCATGACAGTTGGGTGACTCTTCGGAGTCGTTTCGATGACATGGCGCGAACCTGCGCCTCTGCGCCGCCGCGCCGATTGCGCGATCCCGAAAAATAATTGCGCGGTGCTCGCTTGCATCGCCAACAAAGCTTTGCTAGGCGCCCGCTCCTACCTGGTGCCGGACCCGATCCGGACCATCATGATGTGCGGTCGTGGCGGAACTGGTAGACGCGCAACGTTGAGGTCGTTGTGGCCGAAAGGCCGTGGAAGTTCGAGTCTTCTCGACCGCACCAAACAGTCTAAGTTCTTGATAAAGAACGACTTTTAATTTTCCTGGCTAGCAAAATCGGCGCCTTTTGGGGCCAGTTTAGTGCACCCAAAATTGGCGTGCAGTCTGCTGAGGTCTCTGGTCGCCGTATTTTTAGACCAGAAATCAGCCCGGTCTCAGGCCGGCAAAATTCCGACTGCACTGGCTATTGGCAGGTCCGGAGAATTTGAGGGCTGAGTCGTCCTCATCACCGCTGTTACCATCTGCAAGGCCTTCAGCGTGGGGGTCACCTCGATGGCTCGAGCATAGACGAATTCCTTCGGAAGCGCGAGATACAGCTTTTAGAATGACGTACCCGTTGCCTTCATCAGGCCATCAGAAACGGAGCCGAACATGCCCAAGCAATATAGCCGGAAAGAGTTCTACGACTTGGTGTGGTCGAAACCCATTACGCACCTCGCCAAAGACTTTGGCCTGTCTGACGTCGCGATCCACAAGATCTGCAAAAAGCACAATATCCCCAATCCGCCCTTGGGCTATTGGGCTAAGAAGGCCCATGGTAAAGCCGTCACCCAGACGCCCCTTCCGCACAGCTCGAAAGATGTTGCCGACACAATCCTCATCGTCGAGGGCAGCTTCCTCTCCGAACCTGACAGTCTACGGTCAGCCCGTGAGCAGGCCAGGATCAACGCATCAGCGCCGGAAGCACAGCCCCCTACCGCGCGCCATTCAATCGTGGAGCGTACAATATCAAGCTTGATAAAAGCCAAGGTAGATGCGCGGGGACTGGTTTCGTCCGCTCAGCAAGGATGCATTTCAGTTGCCGTAGCGCCGCCCTCGATTGAAAGGGTCGGCGCGGCATTGGACCTGCTGGTTGCAGCTGCTTCCGCGCAGAACTTCGAGCTCGCCAAATCGGAAAAGGCCATTGTTTTTATCGGGCACGAGACGACGATCGGTTTCAGCGTTCAGGAGACCGTGAAGCGCGTCAAACATGACCTGACCGCTGAGGAACTTGCCGAGGAGGAGCGTCACAAAAAGAAGCAGCGTCGAGACGAATGGTTCTCGTCATTTCTATTTCGGCGCAGGTTCCCCGAATGGGATTATCTACCAACGGGTCAGCTCGCAGTCGAAATCGAAGGTTCGTACTCTTATAGCGGCTCGGGGCCGCGGAAAAACTTCAGGGATGGAAAGACCCAGAAGATAGAAACGATGGCCGTAGAGATTGCGATCGGCTTGGCGGTCACGGCAGCGGCAAAGAAGGAACGAATCAGAGCAGATCGCGAGCGCGAAGCAAGATGGCAAGAGGAACGTCGACTCCGGCAGGAAGCCGAGCGGCAGAAGCATATTTCCGGTCGGCGACGCGACGAGCTGACATCCGTGCTCGAAGAGGTGGAAAAGTCGATCCGGCTGCAGCGTCTGGTGGCAAGTCTGCGAACTGACGTGGCGGGAACGGAACATCCGCGTGTCGCCGAATTCATCAAATGGGCAGAGGCTTACGTCGATCGCCTGACCGACAGACTTTCAGCCGGCAGTCTGGAAGATCGGTTCACGCTCAACAAGGTCTTTGGATCTGACGACGATCACAATTTCCATCCCAGCAGATGGTAAGCATCGCACTTTCAAAGTCGCACGCCTAAAACCAGTATCAGACTCTTTGCTCTAGCACTCAGTCGTGG
>NZ_BCZQ01000029.1 GCF_001598815.1 Sphingopyxis terrae subsp. terrae NBRC 15098
GGCATGGCCGAACTCAACCAACCCATGATCGAGGAGGAAAATCAGCCCCTACACATCACCGCCAAAGCCGCCTGACGATGGCCCACGGCCACAGCCGAAATTACACCACCTTGACGGACGCGACCTGCTGGTCTGGGTAGCCTGAAGCCGACATTCCCTGGGCACACATTTGGTGTAGGTGCCATTTATGTCGGGTCAACGACGTCACAAGAGGCATGTCGGTCCGTCAGATTCCTAAGCCAAGCGTCGAGACGTCGAGCTTCGATGGAATTTGGTCGGGAATGCGCCTTATTCTGTTGAAAAACTATCCACACGGCTTTGGGCGCCTCGACACAAGTAAAAATATTAGCACATTTCTAATTGCTACATAACTTTGGATCGCCAATTGGGTTCTTATTATATGTTTATTACGGAAGAGGCATGGATGAGGTGCGTCGTCCGAGTTTTTCAACAGAATACGCCTAATCGCGGTCATTCGAGAAATCAGCGGGCCTGCCCATAAGCTGTCGTTCGTTTACCCCCGCGAGGATGGCAGCTACGCGCCTGATGTCGGCCGTTCGGCCACGCCGGGCACGTTGCCGAAAGCGGACGCCGAAATGATCATTGCTGAGCGGCATCAATGTTGAACGTACCGGAAAGCCACCTTTCAGGAACACTGACAGAGATCATGGACATACCAAGAAATGAGTTAGCGCGTCAGTTCCGCGCCCCGTGGCTTTGCCACGCCAGGGGTCGTCGGCGTGAAATGAACGTTGCCGTGCTTTTATGCTTGACGCGATGGACACGCCGGTCATGCATAGGCGGGCTTATGAAACCGGAAGTCGGTAACTCAGACCTTGCATTCTCTCTGGCTGAATGATCAAATCGCGGACATCCGCTAGCCACAGGCACTCACTAACAAATGAAGCCAGCTATACGACAGTTTCTTACCGACTATCTTGGCGAGGTCGTGGTTGGCGATGCTGCAGTATTTGCAGGCGCAGGTCTTTCGATCCCTTCCGGTTATGTCGACTGGCGTGAATTGATACGCCCGCTTGCTGAAGAACTTGAACTAAGGATCGACCTTGAAACCGATTTGGTAGGGGTGGCGCAGTTTCACGTCAATGCCAACGGCACCAATCGGGACAGGCTCCACAAGGCTGTTATCGAAGCAATTGCCCCGACCAATCCACCGACAAGAAATCACGAACTCCTCGCGCAGCTACCGATTCGTACTTGGTGGACAACGAATTACGATAAGCTCATTGAAACCGCCCTCCGTAACGCCGGGAAAGTTGTTGATGTAAAAAGCGCGGTACCGCAGCTGGCCACTAGCCGTCCAGGCAAACAAGCTACGCTGTACAAGATGCACGGGGATGTTGATCGGCCTGACGAAGCCGTGGCGACCCGCGATGACTACGAACGTTATCAGACTGATAGAGGTGCTTTCACAAGTGCGCTTGCAGGCGACCTAGTCTCGAAGACGTTTCTTTTTTTGGGATTCAGTTTCACAGATCCGAACTTAAATCATGTACTCTCTCAGGTCAGGCTGACTTTCAAGAGCAATCAACGGCGCCATTACGCGGTCTTCAGGAAGCGTGCGAAACTACCTGAGGAGACAGCCGAGGATTTTAGGCACCACAGCCTTCGTCAAGAGTTGATAATTGAGGATCTCAAACGCTTCAATGTGAAGGTTCTATCAGTTGACGAGTACGATGAAATAACGGAGTTTCTCGAAGAGCTTGTTGCCCGTTACCGCCGTCGAACTGTATTTGTTTCCGCAAGCGCTGCTAACTTTGAACCCTGGGGGAAGGAGGCGGTCACTAAATTCGCCGAGACGCTTGGACGCCAGCTGATTTCAAGCGGGACTCGCCTCGCGACCGGTATCGGCCTAGGCTTCGGCGACGCTTTGCTTTCGGGAGCATTGAGGGAAATCATGCGGTCCGACAGCAGCATTGAGGAAAATTTGGTGCTGCGACCGTTCCCGCAAAGCGGCGATCCAGAAAATCGAACCGCTGTCTGGAAGGAGTACCGCCAGGAAATTACCTCCCACGCCGGAGTCGCCGTCTTCTTGTTCGGGACGAAAGAAGGGGATGACGGGGTGATTTCGGCTCAAGGTATGAAAGAGGAGTTCGAAATTGCGCGAACACAGGGTCTTGCCGTGGTACCGATCGGGGCGACTGGAGGGATGGCGAAAGAGCTTGCAGATTTAGCCCTCGCGGATCCGAGCCAGTTCATTCCTGAACTCGGCGCAGATGGTCCGACACTTATTCAGGGTTTGGCGGAGCATACCGACGATTTGTCCACGCTGATCCAACCAATCATTGCGGTGATCCGTAAGCTTCAGGAAGGCAACTCTTAGTAATGCGCAAAGTGTTTTTTAGCTTCCATTATGGACGCGATGTGCGTCGTATTCAGCAGGTGCGCAATTCGTGGGTTGTGCGCGAACAGGGTGCAGCACAGCCGTTTTATGATGCCGCAGAATTTGAAGATGCCAAGCGCCGGGCGGGTGGGATACAAAAGTGGATAGACGACCAGCTCGCGGGGTGTTCGGTAACCGCAGTCCTGTTTGGGCGTGAGACTTACGGTCGTGAATGGGTCAAGTACGAAATTAAGCGGAGTCACGAGCGCAAGATGGGAATTTTGGCCATCGACATACACAATGTGAAAGATCCACTCAGTGGTGTTGATTTACCCGGCCGCAACCCTCTTGAGCACTGGAAAGTGGGTCAAAGGCCGTTCACTGAATTGTATCATACCTATGACTGGGTAAGAGACGATGGCTACAACAACATAGGCGCGTGGATTGAGCGAGCTGCCCGAAATGCCGGTAGGTAGACTACCTTCACCGCTTATGATCGGCGCGTCAGTGTAGCGGCGGTCTGCACCTTTAGCCGCGACTCTCGCGGCGCTGCGAGCCGACAGTGACGATGAAACCAACTGCCGCCTGTCGGCTCGCCATTACACTCCATGTTTGGCGGAGACTTCCGGTCCTATATAAAATGGGTGTTCGCGATATTCAGATGTCCGCGTCCCAGCCCTCATCCCATGCGCCGTCGACCTGCATCGCAACCATCAAGCGACTGACAACGAGAATAGCCTCTGCAAGGCGGACCGGATCGACGGGGCGTGCGTGCATCGTGGGACGACGGCTTGCGTTGAGGCGCAGAATATCGACGCGTAAATCTTCGAGCCTGCTGAACACGGCCTCGAAGGCCGCGCCCCAGTTGTCGGTGCGTCCGATGATCGAGATCAGGTCGGCGAGATCGACATAGTTGATGAGAGGCAGCGACGCCTCTCCGCTGCGCTGAGCTTCCAGGCGCCGCTCTTTCGCCCGGCGCGCGACGTCGCCGGGGACGCGTTGCTTGAACCATTGGGGTCCTGCGATCGCTTCGAGCTTCTGGGTGATGAACGCTCGAAGCGCCATCTCGAAGCCGTCGATAACGGAGTACGATGCCACTCTTGCCTGGCGGGCTGAAACGCGCATCCGGATCGATCCGGCTTCGACAAAGGCGGTCACCACGCCGGCGCGCGATACTGCGCCCTCAACGACGCCCCCTTCGATCAGGAGCGCGAGCGTTTCGCCGATATTCGTCTCGACGAAGCCCTCGTCGACATCCATGTCGCGATAGACGCGGGCGCGTTCAGCGGGCGAGCGGCGCAGATCGACGTCGCTAAGCGTCGCCGAATTATAACCGCCCATAACGCTGTCAAATGCCGCTCGGCTGGCGAGCGATGCCGGACCCAGGATATCTGTCGCGCCCGCGAACATCGCGAGTTTCGCAGTCGTGCTGCCATAGCCGGCGATCGCGGCTTCGATTTCCCGCTGCAACTTGCGGGCGCTGCCGAAACTGCTCGTCATCTCGGTGATGCGCTTGGCCGCCAGGCCGATCGCATTGATTTCCTTGGAGGCAAGCGCGTTGGACCCGGTTATCGCCTCCATATCCTTCGGCGACAGGCTGCTCAGTCCGTTGGCCCAGTGACGCGAGCGGCCGAGCGCGCTCAATCCGGCAGAATCAAGACCAAGAACCACGCGCTCGGCCGAGGAAAATGCCCCGGAGGAGAGTGACGCCTGAATCTTATCGAAAACGCCCGCGCCCAAACTGCCCTTCGTTCCGCAGAGTCCAGCGCTGATCGCAGCAAGCCGTTCGGCTGTTTCGGTCGCCATGCCGAAAGGCCGTTTAGAGCCGAGGCCGATGCGCTCGATGGCATCTCGCAATGCCTTGTTCTGCTGGGCGAACGGGCCGAAGGGATGCTGAATTTTGAGCGCCTGCTGAATCTCGGACTGCAGGGTGACCGACTTGGTCCCGAAAATGGCGAGCCGATCCATCTTGGCATAATCCGCCCTGATCTGCTCGATCAGCTTGTCGGTTGCCGTGACGGGCAAGCCCATCGCAAGCCGCTTTGCGGGATTGCTGAACAGCGGATCGAGCGCCGCAAGCGCGGTGACGCTTTTTTGGACCTCCGCCGCGCGCCGAACGATGTCGCTTCCTCCAGCCAATTCCTGCGCGCGGCGTGTCAGTTCAATGCTCTTCTTATTCGCGTCGGTCATGCTCGATCCCCGGTATGGTCACGCGCGAATATAGGTCGCATGCGCCCAAGTTCACCTCGCCGCCTTCGAATGAACCGCCACTGAGGATTCCGTGCAACGCCAAGAGGCCAGGCTTCGGATGTCCCGATTGGGGCTGCTGACGCCGACGTGCACGCCATGACTGAGAAGATGGGCGCAGCGACATCCCCGGAAATCATCGGCGTCCGAACTATCTCCCAATCGGATACAATTTGACTTAAAGGTTCCGTTGATGCTGTCGGCGAGCGGTCCATATCGCTATTATCGGCACCTTGAAGGCTGACGCGGATTGCTGCCGCGTCATTCGACGGCGCATAAAAATGGTGGGGGCGACATGGCACGTCGGGTATTTTTCAGTTTTCACTATGCGCGCGATGTGCGCCGCATTCAGCAAGTTCGGCAGAGCTGGGTCGTCAGGCCCGGGGGCGAAGCGCAGCCCTTTTACGACAAGGCCGAGTTCGAGGAAGCGAAGCGGCGTGCGGGCGGTATCGAAAACTGGATCGAGCAGCAGCTCAAGGGCACGTCGGTGACGGTTGTGCTGTTTGGTGCCCAGACCTATGATCGGCCTTGGGTCAAGCACGAGATCAAGCGCAGCTACGAGCTGGGCAAGGGACTGCTCGCGATCGACCTGTTCGGCGTAAAAGACCCGCAGACGGGTATCGATGTGCCGGGGCGCAATCCGCTCGACCACTGGAGCATCGACCGCGGCGGCATCAAAACCGCTTTTTCGAAAATCTATCCGACCTACAGCTGGGTGGGCGACGACGGGTATCACAATATGCCCGCATGGATCGAGGCGGCCGCCAAGGCAGCGGGCCGCTAGCAATGGCAATTGATCTGTCGACGCTTACCGAAGCCTCCACGCGCTTTCGGGTCCATGTCACCAAGGCCATGGTCGAGGAAGCGCGAACCCGAAACGCCAAGACTGTCTTTCTCTGTCACAGCCACAAGGACGAGCAATATGTTAAAGGCTTCGTCCAGCTGCTGAACGATGCCGGGTGGGACGCCTATGTCGACTGGATGGACCACGATATGCCGCCGCATCCAAACCGCAAAACTGCCGAGAATATCCAGCGACGGATCAAGCAATCGACCTATTTCATG
Source organism: Sphingopyxis terrae subsp. terrae NBRC 15098 (assembly GCF_001598815.1). Classification (GTDB taxonomy): domain Bacteria; phylum Pseudomonadota; class Alphaproteobacteria; order Sphingomonadales; family Sphingomonadaceae; genus Sphingopyxis; species Sphingopyxis terrae. The sequence continues at coordinate 5,654 of NZ_BCZQ01000029.1, forward strand.
TTTCTGGCCACGCCCAACGCCATGAAGTCCCGCTGGTGCCCTTGGGAAATCGGCTATGCTGATGGTGTCAAACCCATTCGCAGCATCCTTGTAGCAACGACGCGCGACAATGCCGGCACGACGCACGGCAGCGAGTATCTGGACCTTTATCGAAAGGTCGATTTTTCGAAGTTCAACCGCTTGGCGGTCTGGGAACCTGGAGAAGAAATGGGCGTGGCCCTCGCATCGATGTAGTATTCGCCGGGGCGGATCGCGCTCAGCCAATACTACCGATGCTTGTTCAAGATGGCCGCAGAGCCCGATTGCTCTTGCTCGCGTGCGATGGCTTTGACGATCCGCCGCCGCGATTGCGCGCAGGCGAGCAGGGCCGCCGCTTCGCCCGATTGGTCGATCCAATCGAAAAAGCGTTGGGCGCTAAAGCGGGTCGTTGTTCGGTCGCGGCAATTCTGCAGAAAGAGGAACTGCACTTTCTGGAGGGGGTCGGCGACATAGACACCGAAGGGCGCCGCCACCACCGTCGCGTCGGGAAAGCCGAGCATCGCGATCGCCTGGCTTTCGGTAGCGCCTTTCTGGCAACCGATCACATGAACGGGGCCCGCCGCGGCTGCGAGCGCCGCCTCATATTCGAAGTCGCGCAAAAACGGTTGGCCGACGAGCTCGCGCGCCGCGGCAATTGTCAAAGCCGCCGGGATCGCGTGGACGGCGAACAGCACGGCTTTTCCCGCGACCGGTAATTCGACGCGGTTTCCCACGCGCTTGCCACCGGGGCGCGCGGCAAAACACTCGGCGAGCGTGTCGACCATTAGCGCCTGGCGATCGCGAAAGTTGAGACTGCTCCACTGCAGCGCCTCGCCGGTGTGGAACTTGCCCTTGCGCGCCTCGCGCACGCCCAAGCGCGCAAGTGATTGAACCGCGTCGAAGACGGCTTCGCGGATCCTCTCAAGCGCGTCGTCGCGGGTTCGTACCGAGCCGCCACGAAAGAAATTCTGTGTCTGAAGATATTCGCGGAACCGCGCATTGCGGGCGATCTGCGAAGGATCTTTAGGATCGTCGGCGATGTCGTGGAGCGCAACGAGGCGAACCTTGCCCGCCGCCGTTGCAACGCCGCGCATCAATTCGGCATGGCAGATGCCGATATCCGATGCTCCCGCCGCCCAGCCGGCGTTACCATTGCTCAGGACAACGACGATGTCGGCTTCGTCAACTTGCGCAAGGCAAATGTCGATCGAATCGCCCGCGGCGTCGTCGGGCGGGGCGTCCTCGTTGATCCAGACATCGAACATCGGTTTCCCGAAGAGGCGCACGGCTTCGAGTTCGCGCTTCGCTGCGCGGCGCAAATCGCTGAGCGGCGACCCGCCCTCGGGAAACGGGTCGTTGCAGCGGCTCGATATCATCACGCGAAGCTTTTTGTCGGGCATCGACGACTCCATGTTGGGATCAGCGGGGTGGCGGATGGCGCACGACGAAATTCTTCTGTTTCGACAAATATGGCGCGATGCCTTGCGTCGCGGGATCGAAAAGGCGGGGCTTGTGCTTCTTCTCCCATTCCTGCGCGCGCACCTTGTCGATGTCGGCGGGGGGATATGTCAGCTCGACGATCGTCTTCGCGTCGGCGCGCGCCGCCGCAAGATATTCGAATGTTTCGCGGTCGGGATTTTCATGCTTGCCGTCGCCCGAAAAGACGTAGTGCTCGGCGGGGAACATCGCAAAGCATTCTGCGCTGTTGTTTCGGTCGCTGCCGTGATGCGGCACCTTGAAAATGTTGACCGATAAGGGTTGCGACTTACTGGCGAGACCGAAGGCTGCGGCCGCTTCCATTATCTTGTCGCCGCGCGCGTCGCCGGTGAGCAGGAATCGCTTCTTTCCCTTTTCGACGAGGAGAACAATGCTCGACAAATTGGCGACCGACGTGTCGGTGAAGCTCGCGAGCAGCGATGCAGGGGTCGCTTGACCCTTGTTCCGCGCCTTGAGCCAGGCTGCGAAATCCTTTCGCAAGGCGTCAAGTTCGGACTTTCGCGGGCCGAGGAGCCGGATCGACAGCCCGTCGATGACGAGCGGCGCGGCGCTATGCGCTTCGATCGTTTTACCCTTAAATCCGGGGTTGATCGCGATGCCGAGCGCCTTGGCCTGGGCAAGCAAATTATAGCCTTGGGCAATGCTCGCAAGCACCATTTCGAGGTCCTCGGCGCCCTCCTTCGCGGCCTCGGGCGCCATGGCGCCGAGACTGGCGATGATGGCATCGCCCGCCCCGGCGAGCGCGGCAACGTCACCGCTTTTGGCGTCGACGAGACTCAGAAAGCTGTTGTGCCACAGGCGATCGACCCGAAAATCGGGCTTATGCGTGCCCCCCTGCGCCGCGATATCGTCGAAGAGCGCCTCGATGCCGTTGATATGGTCATCATCGATGTGGCTAACGATTATGAGGTCGATGACGAGCGGATCGGACTTGCCGATCGCGCCTTCGGCGATCCGCTCCTTGCGTAGTTCGAGCAAGCGCGGCTTGAGCGACTGTTTGTAAACGCCGGCAGGACCGCCGTCGATCAGGATCAGGCGCTTATGTCCATTCTCCTCATGGTGGAGGAGCAGGCAATCGCCCTTGGCGGCAGGCAGGACCTCGAGTTCCATATTTTCCCCCTCTCCCTTTTCGCATCTGCAACCTCACCACCCTAGATTCGCTGCATTGCGCGCAAGATATCGAGCATGCCTGCCCCCTGAAAGCTGCGCTCGCGTCCGAGATCGGTGCAGCTTTCGCACAGGATCGCCTTGATCTCGGCGGCGCGGCCGACGAACTCGGGATTACGCGCCATCAGCATCGCCGCCGCGCCGCTGACGTGCGGCGCGGCCATGCTCGTGCCGCTGAGGGCGTCCTCGCTCGGGCCGGGGATCATGCTCCATATTTTCTCCCCGGGCGCGACCAGATCAGGTTTCTGGCGACCGTCGCCCGTGGGCCCGCGGCTCGAGAAGAAGCTGACGCCATAGCTGTGGGGCGAGGTGCGATGCGTTGCACCGACCGTGATCACCGCCTCGGCGTTGCCCGGGTCGGTGATACTCGATGGCGCGTAGGATTCGAAGGCGCCGCCGTCGCTGAGATGGTAACTTTGAAAGCCGCGATTGCCGGCGGCCGCGACGACGACGACACCCGAAGCAACGAGTTTGCTCGCCTCTTCGCAAACAGGAGTTTGGCCGCACGCATAATTGCGCACATCGTGGTGAATCGACAGGCTGATATTGGCGCCATGAATTTCGGTGTGATAGGATCTTGTGTTGAGATAGCGGATGAACTGCAAGGCGCCGACGAGCGCAAATTCGCTATCGTCGCCGCCTCCGGTCACGACACGGAAATCATAGAGGCGGATGTCGGGACACACCCCGCGCTGCGCAGTCGGTGCCCCGCCTGCGAAGTCGGCCGCATCCCAGCCGCCGCCGATAATCCCCGCGACATGCGTACCGTGGGGGTGCGCCGGCACGCCGGGCGAGGCTTCGAGAACATATTTCTCGGCGCGCATCCAGTCGACAGGCCTGCGCTCGCGTGCGTCCTGCGCGAGCGATAACAGATCCTCGATGACGAAGCCGAGCGACAGACCCGTGCGCTCGGCGAGGAACCGCGCATTGTCGCGGAGGATGTCGCCATCATAAAGATGATCGACCAGCACGGCGCGGCGAAGCTGCGTAAAATCATAGGTGGCAACGACCCGGCTATTTGGCGGATCGCGCAAATCCTTGAAGGCGGGATGGCTCGCATCGATCCCCGTGTCAAGGACCGCCCAAGCAAGCCGCTCGCAGTTCACAGAAAAAAGCGTCGCGGCCGCGTCGCCCTTGATCGCCGGCACCGAGCGGTCGATCGCGAGCTCGACCGGGCGGTTCAGCGATACCGCGAATATATCATAATCGCTGCCTAGGCCGATGGGGCGCAGCCGCACCAGATGCTCGCCAATCTCGCCGGCAAGCGCCGCGATCGCCTCAATGTCGGCGCGGCGATAAAAGTCGGCGGGCGTCCCGATTTCGGCAGCGTCGGCGGCCTCGGCGCCTTCGGCCCATAGCAGCGATGCCAGCACGCGCAGCGTCGCGGCGAGACGTTCGATCCCGGGAGGCGTCTCGATGGTCGCGCTTTCCCAACCGCGTCTGCGGCGCAGCTCGTGCAGTTGCCGCGCGACGCGCTCCTCCACGCCCGCTGCGACACCATCGTCGGCAGCGAGACCAAGCGACCGTGCCCAGCGGGTGAAAGGCAGCAGCGAATAGGCAAGTTCCTTGATGCGCAGGCGGGCCGCCACAAGACCTTCGACGAAGGACAGGCCGTAACCGAGCCGATGGCCGGCGTCGCCGAAGCCGGGGCGCTCGGGCGTATCGTAAAGTCGCGCGGCGATGCGCGCCGCGACAAGCCCGGTGGGCGTGTCGCGATAGGCCTCGACCAGGAGATCGAGCGCTTCGCCTGGCGCCCCGGCATAGCCCGCCCAGACGTCGCTCCGGACCGGCGAATCCTGCACGAGACGCCCATCAGCGTCGGGACCAAGAACGAGGCTGTTGACCACCTCGCGACCCAGAATGATCATGTCCCCTCCCGTCACGGCCGCGCGAGCATCGATGCGGCGCGAACACGCGACACGCCGAACATGCTCGAAGGTGCGAGGGCCGTACCCGGCTGTCAAACATTATCGCATCGGCTTTGGTAAGGATTGCCGGGCCGGGCGCACGCTACCGATAAATAGCATATCGGGGAAGATTGCGCTTTGCAGCGCGCGGCCATGAGCTATCGTGCCGGTCTCGAAAATCAGGGAGAGGGCCTGTGGAGGGCAAGCGGCCGCGTAACGTCATTGTCTGCTGCGACGGCACGTCGAACCAGCCGGCAAAACACCAAACCAATGTCGCACGCCTGGTCTACGCACTCGAAAAGGACATTGAGGCGCAGCATGTCTATTATCAGCCGGGCCTTGGAACGCGCGCGTCGCCCGGTTTCCCGCTTCCCGTCGGCAATTATCTGGCGCGGGTTGGGGGCATGGCGTTCGGCTACGGGATCAAAGACGACCTGCGCGACGCCTATGTGTTCATCATGAACCATTGGCGGCCAGGCGACCAGCTCTTCCTGTTCGGATTCAGCCGCGGCGCCTATACCGTCCGTATCCTCGCTGCCCTGCTCTCCACTTACGGCGTTCCGATGCCCGGCAACGAGGCGCTTCTACCCTATGCGATCAAGATGTTCTGGCGCGCCAATGGGGCCGAAGGCGCAGCGTTCGACACGGTCATGACGCTCGCTAGGCGTTTCAAGGCCAATCTCTCGATGGCCGAATGCAAGCCCCATTTTGTTGGCGTTTGGGATACGGTGAGTTCGGTCGGCTGGATCGGAACACCCGTGGCGCTACCCTATACGGGCGCCAATCCGGATATCGCGCATATCCGGCATGCGATTGCGCTCGACGAGAAGCGGGCCTTTTTCAGGACAAACCGCTTCCGCCCGCACGCCCGGCAGGATTGTGCGGAAATGTGGTTTCCGGGCGATCATTGCGACGTCGGCGGGGGTCATGCCGAATCGGCATCCGGCCTCAGCAAATATTCGCTCCGCTGGATGGCCGACGAAGCCGCGGCGAAAGGGCTTGGCATCGATAAAGACCGCCTTGCCGACATACTCGGCGAGAGCGAGGGGAGCCATTTCACGCCCGCCTCGCCGAAGGCTGAAATTCACCGCATGCCCTTCTATTGGTGGCCGGCAGAATTTCTTCCCAAGAAGCGCTGGGACAACAAGACCCAGCGAACGACACGCCGCCTCAATCTTTTCCGTCGCCGGCGCCCACCGAAAAACGCGCTGATCCACCCAGTCGCGTGGGATATCGACGGCTATGCCGAACGTTATCTTAAGGACTTCCGTCGTCCAGAGGCGCCGCAATGATGCGGTTGGCATGCGTTCCCTTTCGACGCGAGGAGAGACCGCAATGAGCCATTACGAACTCGCCATTCTCGGTTCGCCGACCGAGGCCGAGCGAGCTGCGCTTGTCCGCGCGATTGCCACGCTCGTCGGCGATTTCGGCATGGAGATCGGCCGCGAGCTAATTCTGCACGACGGCGCTAGCGTGGCCGGGCGCAACCCCCGTGCCGCCTTCGTTGCTGCCTATTTTGGGGGCGTCCCCGCATGCGATGTTGAAGCGGCGCGGATGCTCGTTGCGCAAAGCGCGCCCGTGGTCCCGACCGTGGGGCCAACCCAGGAATTTGGCGCCTGCATTCCCGATTTCCTCCAGTCGGCAAACGGGCTTCGCCGGCGGGGTGACGACGAAGCGATGCGCGAGCTCGCAGCAGCGCTCCTCGAATGCATCGGCTTGCTTCGTCAGCAGCGGCGCGTCTTTGTGAGCTACCGCCGTACCGAGGCGCGCGCCGCAGCGCTTCAACTCCATGACCTGTTGTCGGCACGCGGGTTCGACGTCTTTCTCGACACGCACGACATCCGTCCCGGCGATCCCTTCCAAGAAGTGCTGTGGCACCGCCTTGTCGATTCGGATGTCATGGTCATGCTCGACACACCGACCTATTTCGAGAGCCGCTGGACCCGGCATGAAATTGGCCGCGCTCGCGCTAAGGAAATCCATGTGCTCCGCGTCATATGGCCAGGGCTCGAGCCGAACCGCATGACGGACCTCGCCGAGACGGTCTATCTCGATGCTAACGAACTGACGGGTTCCGACGGTCCGATCGTCGATACCGCCGCCGATGCGATCTTGCTGCGGGTCGAGGATTTGCGCAGCCGGAGCATCGCCGCGCGCTTCATGTCGATCACTGGCAAGCTCAGGGCCGACATTGTGAAGATTGGGGCCGAGGTGGAGGGAATCGGCGCGCATCGGGCAATCGCGGTGCGCCTGCTCGATCAACGCAAGGTCTGGGCCTATCCGATCGTCGGAATCCCGACCGCTGAAATTTTGAACGATGTGGTTGAAAAGGCGCGGCGCGCCGAGCAGCAGGGCATACCGGTGCTCGTTTACGACCATATTGGAATCCGGCAGGCTTGGACGGCGCATCTGAAGTGGCTCGACGAACAGATTGCGGCCGTGCGCGCGATCAAGGTGTCCGACGCCGGTTGGGAACTGGCCGGATGGGAGGCTTGATGATGGATGCAATTTTCCTGTCCGCCGGCGTCCCCGATCCGCGGCGCGGTCCCGAATATGCCGCAACCGCCGATACGGTGGCGATTACCGCCGCGGTCTCGGCGCTAGTCTATGTCACGCTCGGACGCCGTCCGCTGATTTGGGGCGGCCACCCTGCGATCACCCCGATGATCTGGGTCATAGCCGAAGACTTAGGCCTCGATTACGGACGGTGGGTCGGGCTCTATCAGTCACGCCATTTCGAAGACCAGTTTCCGCAAGACAATGCACGGTTCGGCAATGTCACGCTCACCGACGATATCGCCGGCGATCGCGCGCAAAGCTTGCTGCATATGCGCCGACGGATGTTCAGCGAGCATCGCTTCGCCGCCGCTGTCTTCATCGGCGGCATGGGCGGGATCATCGACGAATATGACTTGTTCCGGGAACTTCAGCCCGAGGCCGCGATCATCCCGGTGGTCTCGACCGGCGGCGCCGCGATCGAAGTCGGCAAGCGGCTCGATGCGCTCGTACCCGATCTCGCTGACGATCCCGACTATGTCGCGCTGTTTCACCGCCACCTCGGGGTTTCGGCCAGGGAGCAGCGTTTCGCCAACCCGGATGCGCAACCGCGCGATATCGAAGCGCGTTATTGGCGGCCGCCGGAATGAACCGCGAGCCGTTCCCGATTTGCACGGCCGACGACAGGGCACGGGTCAGTCCGAACCGCCATATCGCATCAGGATTTTTTCCTCGTCGCCGTCGCCAACCACGAGCGACCAGTCCGAAAAGCCGAGCCATCCATCGGGCAGCGACGTGGCGGCCTGCATGCCGCTGGCGAGGTCGATCGTGGCTCGGCCAATCCCGCGCTCGAACGGAGCGATGACGAAGCACGAATGGCCCGCCACGAGAAGCTGTCCCTTGAAGGACTGCCCTATGTAAGGGCTGGCCGCCGCAGCGACGGGATCCACGCGCACGGCGACGGGGGGCAGCAAGGCGACGGGTTCGCTGTCACTTGGAACCTGAAGAAACGGCCCGCTCTGATCGGGACGGTCGAAAACGAGTTCCCAGCGATCCTGCGACCCGCCATCGCCCGCCGCCGCTCCGACGCAGAGCGCGAGCCAGCGCCCGCCGGCATAATCGGACCGAACATAAAATTGTCCCGGTTTTAGCGCGGCGGGATAAACGACACCGACAATTCCTCGCAGCATCGCTCGATCTCCCTAGTGCTGCAGCGGCCGGATGAAAGCCGCCCAAAACATTTCCGATGCCCCCTCGAAAGTAAGCTTTGCGGCGCGATCACGGCCGACGTTCATACCCATCGCGCGAAGAAAGCAACTTTGATCGTCGGCCTCGACATGGAGGCATTCGCTAAAGCTGTTGGTATCGCTCGTCTGCCCTTCGAGAAAATGAATCGCCCGGCCCAGCATGCCGCCCATGAAAATCGTGCAGCGCGCCGCTGCCGCGCCATCGCGATAAACCGTCGCAAAAAAGCGATCGGCATCGATGCGGCGGATACTCCCCTCAATGCCCTGGTTGCGCGCCCCTAGTTCGTCGAGCGATGTTTCGAAAAACCGCACCATATAATCGAAGGCACCGTGCAGGAACTCATCCTTGTCGCGGTCGGAAAATGTCTTGGCGAGTGCCAGATTACTCGACCGCGGTGCCTCGGGCACGACGGCGCTTCTCTCCAACGGCAAAACCGACCGCATCGCCGGGCTTTCACGTGTTGCCATTTGCGGCGTAAGCGACGCCGCCGCGGTGCGAATGGCGTTGGCAACCTCGAGAAATGCCTGGTCACGGTCAGGCCAAAGCGTCACCGGCTTGCCATCGGTGGGAACGGCAAGGAGCTTGCCGAACGGCGCATGTTTCCAATCGCAGGCCCGTAGAATGACGGGAAGCACCACGGCTTCGCCTGCTTCGTGGCGCTCTATCGCGCGCATCATCTCGACTTCGTAGCAATAATCCGAGGCGAGAAAATCAGGGCTCACGAGCAGGAGAAGGATATCATCCCGTTCGACATGCGCGCCGATGACCTTGTCGAACGCGGTTCCCGGCTCGATCTTGCGATCATGCCATGTCTCGATGATGCCCTGACGTTGGAGCATCGCCAGTTGCGTCTGCAACTCGTCGCGCAACGCCTCGTCGCGATGGGAATAGGAAAAGAACAGCGTCGCCACGTGCAAAACTCCTTTCCCTGACCTTTAGCGTTCCGCATCTGTTCCAACAAGCAGGATATAAAAACCACCATTCCAGTTCACGAGAAGTGCGTGCGTCGGAAACTAGCAATCAGGGACGCGACAAAACCGCGTTCGGAATTATCGTCGACGGATCGACCCTTGTGAAGCTGGCGTGGAATCGCACGCCCTCGGCCGAACTAGCGTCCGCCACAGTGGCCGGCCCCGCGACTACGGTGCTAATCATGGTCAGGGACAGCAAACGCTTCACCAAATCCCGAGGCTTGGGGTTCGGACGATTTCTCAGCTGCTAGCCTGCCGATGAGGCCCAGCACCGAGCCCGCTCCGCCATCACGATGCTAAGGTGTCCGACCGGGACTGGGTGTTTACTCGCTATAGTGAATGGTCAGAGCGTCGATGTTGATGTGGCCCCGGGCGGATCGTTGTCATCTGTCGCTGGCCACGCGTCTACGAGCGCAGACGTCCGCTTTACGCGACCGCTGCCCTGAAACCCGCCAGTCCAAAATCGGCCGAAGCTGCCTAACTTGTGGGGCGACCAGCGCTTGCAGCATTCTCTTTGAGGAAAGTCTCAATTGTCGAGCAGGTTGCCGACGTAGTTGGTTGCAGTATGCCGATGTCCTCCAACGTCCTGGCTTTTTGGGAACTCAGCGGGATCCACGTATCGATAACTTCTGTGGTGTGTTCGCCTGCCAATGGAGCAGGATCACCAAGCGGGGCTGGAAGGTTGCGATACTGAGCCGCGTTACGTTCCGACAGGACCGGCTCAGGGAGGTAGGGGTGTCGATCGACGCGAAAGCTCGCGCGCTCGTTACAGTAAGGGAAGTCCGGCAAATCTGCGACCCGAAGCATCGGGGCGGCGGCGATGCCGATCGCCTGCAGGGCCCGCGCGGCATCCATGGGCGAACGCTTGCCGGCCCACTCCTCGATGGAAGAACCGCTCAGCAGGGCGTCGAGGCGCGGCGAAGGGCCGTCGGGCAGGGTGAGCACGCACCATTCGTCGTCACCAAACGCGCGCACCGCCAACGAGCGGCTGACGAGTTGCGGTGCTTCGTTTGCCATCAGCGATTCGGCAAACTGCCCGAGCATCACTTCGGCCTGCGACACGCTTGCGGTGCCACCGCGCCCGGTCCGCAGACGCCGGATCAGCAACGCGGTCGCGCCCAGCGCGCTGATCCGACCCGCCACATGGTCGGGATAGACGGTGACCGCGTCGCTATAACTGTTGGCGTCGTCCAAATAACGCCACATCCCCGTCAGCCCGGTCGCCGCACGGACCAGTGGGCCATAGCCAAGCCGCTTCGCCCACGGCCCAGTCGGGCCGAAGGCCGAGCTGTCGGCCATGACGAGCCGCGGATTCGCCGCGGCCAGCACATCGGCGCCAAGGCCGAGCGCGTCCAGCGTCCCGGGCTTGAAGTTCGAAAGCAGCACATCCGCCTGCCGCACCAGATCGAGGAAGAGTGCGCGCCCCTCCTCCTGCCGCAGGTCGAGGCCGAGGCTTCGCTTGTTCCGGTGTCCTGCGGCGAAACTCGCCGACAGGCCGTAGGGGAGGTAGGATTGCCGCGACCCGTCGGGAAAGGCCGCGCTCTCGACCTTCACGACATCGGCGCCGCCGTCCGCGAACATCCTTCCCGCTTCGGCGCCGACGACGATGACGCCAAGGTCGAGTACCTTCAGCCCCTCGAACGGCCGGTCGAGCACTTCGTCGCCGACCACAAGTGCAGGCGTGTCGCCCGCGGCGCCAACCGGCCCCATGCGCGCGCCGTCGATCGTCAGCACTCCGTTCGGCAGCCTCAGACGCCGACCATCGGCCAGCGCGACCTCGGTCAGCGCGCCGCGGGTCGCGACCTGTTCGCTCGCCGCAAATTCCTCGAAGCTCAAGAGCGCCGTGATCGGCACGCCATGCGCCTGACCTTCGGCTTCCAGCGCGGCGCGTTCGCGCGGCGCAAAGAAGGCCGCGAGCGCAGCCTGCAGTTCTACCGATTGTTGCCGCGTACTGATCTTTGCAAACTCGGGCCCGTCAAAGGCTGCGGGCTCGCCCATCCAGCGGAACATGCCCTGCCACTGGCGCGGCGCGAGCAGGCAGATGCGGACCTGACCGTCGACGCAGGGGAAGATCGGATATTGCGTGCCCTTCGCAGGCCGATCGCGCGATAGCAGATGGACGGGCCGTCCCATCGTCGCGCTGCCGTTTATTCCATAGCCGGGATCGAGAGCCTGCATCGCACCGTCGAGCGCCGAGAAATCGATGCAGTCGCCAACACCCGAGCGCAGAGCCTTGAAGCAGGAGGCCAGCACGACATAGGCGCCCTGCGCGGCGGCGCATTGCCAGGCGAGTTCGCCCGGCGGCAATAGCGGCGCGCGGCCGCGAATGCCCGAGCGCGACAGGCTGCCCGACAGTGCATGCAGCACCGCATCGCTCGCCCGCCAGTCGCTGAAGCTGTTACCGGTTCCGAACGGGCTAACCTCCATCAGCACCAGCGCCGGATTGGCAACGGCGAGCGCGTCATAGTCGAATGCAGCGGGCGGCGCGACGATGATATCCGCCCCGGCAAGTGCGTCCCGATCGACCGGTCCCGCGCGAAAAGTCTTCCCCGCATTCGCCGCGATATCCGCGGCATCGCCGGTCGCCGGAACATGGCGGTCCACGCGGGCGCCCAGTTCGGCCAGATAGCGCGTGATCGGTGCCAACGGGCCTTCGACCAGATCGACGACACGCAGCCCCGCCAGCGGCCGGTCGACGCTCATCCGGGATTGCGCGGGAATTGCGGCAGGTCCGTGGGAATTTCGACCCACGGCAGCGCCGACGACGTCCACACGTGGATCGCGGGGGTGAATTGTCCTGGATCGTCGGCGGTCCCCGCCTTGACGATCGCGACCTTGGGCGAGGCAGCAGAAAGCGAACGGATGGGCGATCCGCAAGTCGCGCAGAATTGCCGCAGCACAGGCTGGCCGCTTTCGGTGTCGGGATCTTCCCATGTCGTCAGGTCGCCCGACACATGCATCGCGTCATCAAGCACCACGACATTGACCGAAAAGGCGCTGCCCGACTGACGGCGGCAGTTCGTGCAATGGCACACCGCGACGGTAATCGGATCGCCGGCGAGGCGGTATCGCACCGCGCCGCAATTGCATCCGCCCTCGATCTCGCTCATCACTCTCTCCCGCATCTTTGCTGTTGCGCTTTTATCTAATGACATTAGTTTACGGAGTCGGCAACAGACAATCGGTCGGCATCAAGCTGGCGGCAAGAGGTGGAGAGGCGAATGAGCGAGACTTTCGCGATGACGATCGATGGCTGCGCGGTGGAGTCCGCACGGACGATCGATGTGCGCAACCCCGCAACGGGTGAGATATTCGCCGCCGCGCCCGATGCCTCGGCCGCCGACCTTGATGCTGCGGTTGCTGCAGCCGCGCGCGCCTTTCCGGCCTGGCGCGACACGCCGATCGCGGACCGCAAAGCTGCGCTCGCTGCGGCTGCAGACGCCATCGAGGCGCATGCTGACGAACTCGCGTCGCTATTCGTGAAAGAGCAGGGGCGCCCGCTTCCCGGTGCCAAAATGGAAATCCTCGGCGCCGCGATGTGGATGAAGGCGACGACGATGCTCGACATCCCCGTCGACGTCACCGAGGACAGCGACAGCCGGCGGATCGAGGTGCACCATGTCCCGCTCGGCGTCGTCTGCGGCATCGTGCCGTGGAATTTTCCCGTGCTGCTTGCCGCCTGGAAAATCGGTCCGGCGCTGATGGCGGGCAACACGCTGGTGCTCAAACCCTCGCCCTTCACGCCGCTTTGCACGCTCAGGATCGGCGAGCTGATCCGCGACGCTTTCCCCCCGGGCGTCGTCAACATCATCAGCGGCGGCGATGCACTGGGCCCGCTGATGACCGCACATCCGGGCTTTGCGAAGATCAGCTTCACGGGCTCGACCGCGACCGGGCGCCGCGTGATGGAATCGGCGGCCAGGGACCTCAAGCGCATCACGCTCGAACTCGGCGGCAATGACGCTGCCATCATACTCCCCGACGTCGATGTCGACGCGGTCGCCGAGCAGTTGTTCGAAGGCGCCTTCCACAACACGGCGCAGGTCTGCGTTGCGACGAAGCGCCTCTATATCCACGCCGATATTTACGACCGTCTGCGCGACCGCCTCCACCAGCTCGCGAAGGAGCTTCCTGTCGGTGATGGTGCCGAGCAGGGTAGTCGCTACGGCCCCATTCAGAACGAGCCGCAATATCGCCGCGTCCTTGCGCTCCTCGACGATGCCCGTGCAAATGGGCTGACTCTGCTCGAAGGCGGCGCGGTGCCCGATCGCGGCTATTTCGTCCCCCTGACGCTGGTCGACAATCCGCCAGAGGACAGCCGGGTCGTGGTCGAGGAAGCCTTCGGTCCCGTGCTCCCGTTGCTGAAGTTCACCGATATCGACGATGTCGTCGCGCGCGCCAACGACAGCGACTATGGTCTCGCCGGCGCGGTCTGGTCGGCCGACGTCGAGGCTGCCACCGCGATCGCGCACCGGCTCGACACCGGCACCGTCTGGATCAATCAGAATCTCCAGTCGACGCCCTTCACCCCGCTCGCGGGGGCGAAACAGTCGGGCTTCGGGCAGGAGAATGGCGTGCCCGGTCTGCTCGAATTCACCCGCCCCAAGGCGATCTTCATCCCGAAGGCAGCTTGACGCGATGCGCCTCAGCGCGAAAGACGAGGCGTTTCGCGAAGAGGTTTGTGCTTTCTTCGCGGCCGAACTGACCCCCGAGTTGCGCCGGGCGGGCAAGTTGATGACGTCGGTCTATGCCGACCATGCGTCGCAAATGGCGTGGCAGGAAAAGCTCCATGCCAAGGGCTGGGCGGCGCCCGCCTGGCCGGTCGAGCATGGCGGCTGCGACTGGAGCGTCGTCCAGCACCATATTTTCGCAAGCGAACGCGTTCGAGCGGGCGCGCCGCCGGTGTCGCCGATGGGGATCAAGATGTGCGGTCCCGCGATCATCGGTTTCGGCACCGACGAACAGAAGAACTTCTTTTTACCGCGCATGCTCAACGGCGAGCATTTCTGGTGCCAGGGCTATTCCGAGCCTGGCGCGGGATCGGATCTTGCGGCGCTGCAGATGAAGGCGGTGCGCGATGGCGACGACCTTGTCTGCACGGGGACGAAAATCTGGACGACGCACGCGAACGTCGCGAACTGGATCTTCTGTCTCGTCCGCACGACAAGGACCGATCGCAAGCAGCAGGGGATCACCTTCCTGCTGATCGACATGACCTCACCGGGGATCGAGGTGCGCCCGATCATCATGGCGTCGGGCGAGCATATCCAGAACCAGATCTTTTTCGACAATGTCCGCGTTCCGGTCGCCAATGTCCTGGGCGAAATCGACAAGGGCTGGACCGTCGCCAAATATCTGCTCGAATTCGAACGCGGCGGTAGCGCCTATGCGCCCGAGATCGAGGTTGCGCTCGATGAGCTTGCGCAGCAAATTGCTGCGCAGCCGGCGGGCTCAGCGCGTAGCTTGCTTGAGGGGCGCATCGCCGAGGCGCGCATCCGCTGCGACATTCTCGGCCGGCTCGAAAGCGATATCCTGTCGCGCCTGTCGGTGGGCGCGCCGACCGGGGCCGATGCGTCGATGATGAAGATCCTCGGGACCGAGTTGAACCAGCGCGTGACCGAACTCGCACTCGAGGCGGCGGGGCCGCTCGCGCGTGCGTTTCAGCCCGGCGTCGCAATGCCCGGCGGGCCGATCCCTGGCCATGCCTTCGACGATTATTGCAGCGGAGAGGTGTGGCAGGCGATCGCGCCGCTTCACTATCTCAACGAGCGTGCAAGCAGCATCTACGCGGGGACGAATGAGATCCAGCGCGGGATTTTGGCGAAGGCGGAGCTGGGGATTTAGGCGCGCGCCATGTAGCGCGCGAGATGTTCGTCGCGCGTGCCATATTCGCTTTCGATCACCGTCAGCCGCTTGAACAGCGCCGACACGGGAAGTTCTTCGGTCATGCCCATGCCGCCGTGCAACTGCACCGCATTCTGACCGACGAAGCGGCCGGCGTCGGCGATCGTGACCTTCGCAGCGCCGATCGCCTTCGCACGTTCGGCCGGATCGAGATCGAGTGCGTCGGCCGCGAGTGCCGCAGCCGCAGCGGCGCGGCGTGCCTCGATATGCATGTCGACGAGCCGGTGCTGGACGACCTGAAAGCTCGAGATGGATTTCCCGAACTGTTCGCGCTGGACGCAATAATCGCGGGTATCGCTGACGAGCCGCGCCATGCTCGCGGCGGCTTCGGCCGCGATGGCGGCGGCGCCAAGATCGAGGATATCGGCAATATCCTCGGGCTCGACCCCCAGCCGGGCGTCGGTCGGCACGGTCACGTCGTCGAGCAGCAAGTCGGCGGCGCGGCGCCCGTCGATCGTCGGATAGGCCTTCATCGCCAGCGCCTTGCGTTCGATCAGGAAGGCGGCGAGACCGTCGTCGGTCGCAGCGGTGACGATCACCGCATCGGCCTCGGCGGCGCCGATGGACAGCAGCTTGCCACCCGACAGGCGCCAGCCGGCGGCGTCAATCGCCGCGCGCGCGGGTTCGCGGTCGTCGAGCGATGCGAGGGCCAGCTTCGCTTCGCCCGCCGCGACGCGCGGCAGCCAGCGCGCCGCCGCATCGCCGCGCGCGCGGTCGAGCAGCGTACCGGCGAGCAGCACGCATTCAAGATAGGGCAGGGGGATTGCCCTCGGCCCGAGGACCTCCAGCACCGCAAAGCCTTCGCGCGGTGGCAGGCCGAGGCCGCCATGCGCTTCCGCGAAAGGCAGGCCAAGCACGCCCGCATCTGCGAGCGCCTGCCAGCCGTCGTCGCCGGATTTCAGCCGGTCGAACCGCGCAGCGAGGGCGTCTTGCAATTCCATCTCAGCCAGCCTTCGCTTGCGGCGCGTCGCGCAGAATGATGTCGGCGGCGCGCCAGGCCATCGCCATCGTCGGACCATTGGTGTTGCCCGACGGTATCACCGGCATCACCGACGTGTCGATGATGCGAAGCCCTTGGGTGCCGCGGACGCGCAGCGCCGGATCGACGACCGACGCCTCATCCTTGCCCATCCGGCAGCTTCCGACCGCATGATAGCCGCAGGTACCGAAACGGTCATAGGCGTCCATGATTTCGGCATCGCTGGCGAACGCTGGCCCGGGCATCGTCTCCTCGGCAATCATTCCGGCGAGCGGCGCCTGTCGTGCATAGTCGCGCATCACGCGCACCGCGCCGATCATCGCTGCGCGATCCTCTTCGGTCGCCCGGTAATTGGGCCTGAAGCTCGCAGCGGCATCGGGGTCGCGCGTCGCGATATGGATGCTGCCGCGCGATGTCGGGCGCAGCGGATAGATGACCGCGTTCATGCCGGGATGTTTTTCGAGTTGCGTGCGCTGTGTCGCCATGTCGAAGCTGAAGGGTGCGATCAGCATCTGCGCGTCGGGACGGTTGAGCCCCGGCCGCGTCTTGAACCAGCCGCCGATCTCATAAGCCGCCGCCGACATCGGGCCGTCGCCGGTAAGATAATATTTGAGCGTCGCGAGCAGCAGGCGCCAGCCGCCGAAGACGCGGTTTTGCGACAGCGCCTCTTGGGTGAGCTTCCATTGCATGATGATGCCGCGGTGTTCGATCAATCCTTCGCCGACTTCCGGGCTGTGGTGGACGAGCGGGATGCCCAGGGCGGCAAGCCGGTCGCGGTCGCCGATCCCCGATCGCTCAAGGATCGCCGGGCTCGCCATTGCGCCGCCGCAGATGATGACTTCATGCGCCGCGTCGATCGTTTCGCGCTGGCCGTCGTGAATGACTTCGACGCCAACAGCGCGCGTGCTATCGAAAATCACGCGATCGACGGTGCGGTCGGTCAAGACGGTCAGGTTGGGGCGCTTCTCGGCGGGGCGAAGAAAGGCCTGCGCCGCGCTTTGGCGCTTGCCCCTGAAGATTGTGCGCGGGGCATAGCCGATCGCCACCTGATCATCGGGGGCGTTGATGTCGGCCTTTTTCGTCCAGCCCATCGCTTCGCCTGCCGCGACTTGCGCGTCGCTTATCGGTAGACGCTGTGTCGGCATCGAGATCTTCATCGGTCCCGCATGCCCACGCGTTTCGGCACCACCAAGCTCGTGATTTTCGAACGCGCGATAGGCCGCCCCGATATGCGTCCAGCTCCAGTCTTCGCTCGATTTTTCGGCGATTGCGTCGAAATCTGCGGGCTGGCCGCGGACGTACATCATGCCGTTGACCGATGACGACCCGCCGAGCACGCGCCCGCGCACCCAGGCTTCGGACTGACCCGCCGTCGATGCCTCGGGCTCGCTCATATGGACCCACAGATGTTTGGGATCCTGCATCACCTTGGCGAGGCCCTTGGGCATCGCGATGAACGGATGGCGGTCACGCGGCCCCGCTTCGATTAGCGCGACTCTGATCGCCGGATTCTCCGACAATCGATAGGCAAGGACGCATCCGGCCGCCCCGGCACCGCAGATGATATAGTCGAAGCCCATCCTCTTATCCCTCGATTCCGGCCGCTTTTGCGACACTCTCATCGCCTCCATAAAAAACTATTGTCATTAGGTAAAGGCTGGAATAGGCTAAGACCAACGATAAGGAGAGGATCTGCAATATGAGTGAAGTTGCAGAAGTTTCACGCCCGGCGCGCAAGCTGACCACGCTCGCCGACCTGACGCCGAGCCAGATCGAGGCCATCCGCAAGATTCCGGCCGAAAAGGACGCCGTCGTCGTGCCGTTCGGTGCGACGCGCCCTAATGCGATTTTCACCGGGCAGGACCGCTTCGACCTCGAACAGGACAGGATTTTCCGCCGCTTTCCGGTGCCCGTCACCGTGTCGGCGCTGCTCGAACCCGGCAGCATCGTCGCGAACGACAGCTATGGTTTCCCGATGCTCGTCTCGCGCACCCGCGACGGCACGATCAAGGCTTTCGTCAACGCGTGCCAGCACAAGGGGTCGAAGATCATCGAGGATTGCGCAGTCCACAAGCAGGGCCGCGTGACCTGTCCCTATCACGCCTGGACCTACGGCATCGACGGCAAGCTGATCGGCGTGTCGCGGAGCGAAGCTTTCGAGGATTTCGACAAGAGCAAGCGCGGGCTCGTCGAACTCGAGGCGCGCGAATGGGGCGGTATCGTCTATGTCCAGTTGAACCGCGACATCGCCGCCGACTGGTCGAACCTGTCGCAGCAGGTCGCCGAGGATTTCACTGCGCTCGGCATTCCGTCGGCGCACGTCTATGGCCGCAAGAGTTTCGATCTGAAAGCGAACTGGAAGGTCGTGCTCGAGCCCTTCCTCGAGGGCTATCATGTCCAGCGGCTCCACGCCGCATCGATCGGCGACCGCTTTCAGGACGCGCCGAATATCGTCGACATGTTCGGCCCCAACATCCGGCAGGTGTCGGGGCGCATCGGCTATGTTCCCGAAATGCTCGACGAAGATGCGTCGGCGAATGTCCATAAGCTCGTGACCCATGCCTATACGGCTTTCCCCAACTGCGTCGTGGTGACGAGCCAATATTATACCAGCGTCATGCTGCTGATGCCGCGAGCCGCCGACCGCACGACGGTCGAATATTTCATGCTTACCCCCGAGGCCGCATCGACCCCGAAGGCCGAAGAGGTGTTCGCGCGCTCGTACGAGCTGATCCTCAGCGTCTTCGGCGGCGAGGATTTTCGCGCTGCCGAGATCAGCCAGCAGGGGCTCAACGCGGGTGTGCCCGAAGAGACCGTCTATTGCGGGCTCGAGACCAATATCGTGCGCTATTATGAGGCGATCGAAGCGCTTCTGTAATTATTGAACCGGCGGCAGACCGGACGGAGAGGGATTGATGGCGCAGACTTTACCGAGCGCTATGGACTGGTGGGCGCGGATGCGGCCGAAACAACCGGCCGTCGTGCTTGGCGGCGACCGGCTGAGCTATGGTGACTATAAGGCCTGGTCGGACCGCGTCGCGGCGATGCTGGAGGCCGACGGGCTGCGGCCCGGTGACCGCGTCGCAATCTGCTCGACCAACAGCCTCGCCTATTGCGCACTGATCATGGGCATCATCCGGGCGGGCGGCATCGTCAATCCGGTCAATTTCCGATTTACGCCCCGCGAAATTCGCGAGCTTTGCGAAACGACCGAACCGCACTTTGCCTTTGCCGCACCCAAGTTCGAGGCGAATATCGCCGCAGCGGGACTGGCACCGCGCCCGATGGCCGAAATCGAAGCATTGCGGGATGCCGCACCGGCGTCGCCCGCGCATGATCCGCAGCCTGACGCGCCCGTCGTCATCATCGCGACGAGCGGCTCGACCGCCACGCCCAAGGGGGTCGTCTTCACCAACCGCTCGATGACCGCCTATGCCGCCTGCTGGTCGCTCGAGGAAACATCCTCGTCGCCCGGCGCGCGCGTGATCAGCCTTGCGCCGCTCAATACCTCGGCGGGCTTCGTCCAGCTCATGCACTATACGGTGCAGGGCTGCACCATCTTCATGGAGCCCGCCTTCGTTCCAGACGCAATCCTGCAATTGCTGCAGGACGAAAAGATCAACTGCTTCGGGGCTGTGCCGACCTTCTTCGAGGCGATCGCGCGCGCTCCGGGTTTTTCCGCTGCCGATCTCTCATCGATCCGCCTCGCAACTGCGGGGGGCGCGCGGGTAAGTCGGCAGCTGCTCGATCTCTGGAAGGCGAAGGGCATCACGATCCGCCAGATCTATGGTCAGACCGAGGTCGGCGGGAACGTGACGATGATGCCCGAGCATCTGGCGATCGAAGAGCCCGAAAAATGCGGCTGGGGCGGCATCTTCATGGACGTGCGCGTGCTGCGTCCCGACGGCAGCGCCTGCGATCCCGGCGAGCCTGGCGAGATCGTGATGCGATCGCCCGGCATGATGCAGGGCTATTGGCGTAATCCCGAGGAAACCGCGAAGGCGATCCGCGACGGCTGGCTGTGGTCGGGCGATATCGGCACGCTCGACGAGCGCGGCCTGCTGACCTTCGTCGACCGCATGAAGGATTTGATCATCTCGGGCGGTCTCAACATCTCGGCCGCCGAAGTCGAGCGCGTCGTGTGCGAATTTCCGGGCGTTAGCGAAGCGCTGGCGATCGCGGCGCCCGATCCCAAGTTCGGTGAGACGCCTTTCGTCGTTTATCATGGCACCGCCGAGATCGACGTCGCGGCGTTGATCCGCCACTGCAATGCCAATCTGTCAAACTACAAGGTACCGCGATACGTCGCCTTTTCGGCCGACCCGCTACCGCGCCTTGCTACTGGAAAATTGTCGAAGCCTGCGGTGCGCGAGATGTACGCCGGCGCGCACGCGACCATGGAGCGCGTGCGATGAGGAGCAAGACATGACCGCCCCGCAACCGGCCGCAGCGCCCGTTCCGTCTCATATCCCCGAGCATCTCGTCTTCGATTTCGATATCTACGGCGATGCGCGCATTGGGCCGGATGTGCAGGGCACCTATGCAGCTGCGCTTGCCGACGCGCCGAATATCTTCTGGACGCGCCTCAATGGCGGGCACTGGATTGCCAAGAGCTTCGACGCGATCAGCCACATCGTGCTCGATCCGGAACATTTTTCCGTGCGTGAGATGCAGATTCCGCGCGTCGAAAATCCGCCATTCTTCATTCCCCTCAGTCTCGATCCGCCCGAGAATCTTCCTTATCGCAAGGCGATGATGCCGATGTTCGGGCCGACCGCGATCAAGGCGCTCGAGCCGCGCATCCGCGAGTGGGCGATCGCGCTGGTCGATGCCGTCGCGGCCAAGGGCGCGTGCGATTTCCAGGCCGACCTCGCGAAGCTGTTTCCCGTCAGCGTCTTCATGGAACTGATGGGAATGGACCTGTCGCGATTGCGCGATTTTCGTGCGCTCGCCGAGGCGTTCTTCTCGGCGCAGAATGATGAGGCCGAGATGGGGCGCCTCAGCGCAGCGATCCTCGGCGAAATGAAGGCGCTGATCGAAGCGAAGAAGGCCGCACCCGACGACAAGCTTATGTCGCATTTCATTCAGGTCGACATCGGCGGCCGGACGATGAGCGACGAGGAGATCCTCGCGATGAGCTTCGTGCTCTTTCTCGGCGGCATGGACACGGTCACTAACGTCACGGGCTTTGCCTTCCAGCAACTCGCCCAGATGCCCGACGTTCAGGCGCGGCTCGCCGCCGACCCCTCGCTCATTCCCGCCTTCACCGATGAGGCGGTGCGGCTCTATGGCGTGGTCAACACACCGCGCCTGGTGGTGCAGGATCAGCAGATCGGCGAGGCGCAGTTCCGCGCGGGCGAGATGGTGCTCAATATCCTCTGTCTCGGAAGCCGCGATCCCGCGAAGTTCGAAGCACCAAATATCTTCGACCTCGACCGGAAGAAGACGGCGCATCTGACCTTCTCTTCGGGGCCGCATCTTTGCGTCGGACATGTCCTTGGTCGCGCCGAACTGCGCATCCTCACCGAGGAATGGGTGCGCCGCATACCGGCCTTCAGGGCGGCAGCGGGGGCGAAGCATGGCTTTCGCATCGGCACCGTCATGGCGCTCGAAACGCTGCCGCTCGAATGGACGGTAGCGCCCTGATGATGCACGCGAACGACGGCGCCGACGCGCCCTATTGGAACGGGTTGGCCGAAGGCCGCTTGCTTTTGCCGCGTTGCCGTTGCGGCGACTGGTTATGGCCCGCCGCTAACCACTGCGCTGCATGCGGCGGCGAAGAGATCGCCTGGGTCGATCGGCCTATGCGTGCGACGATCTTTTCCTGGACGCGCACCTGGCATCGCTTCGGCTTGACCGAGAGCCTTGACCTGCCGTTCGTGTCGATCGTCGCGACGATCGACGATTGCGGCATCCGCCTGCTCGGACGCCTCGACGACCCCGATCAGCTCGATCCTGTCATCGGCGAAGCGATCGCCGGGCGCAGCGGCGCGACCCGCGTCGAGGGCCGCGACATTCCAACGATTATCTGGAGCCGCGGCTGATGCATCCGCTTTACGGTACCACCGCCGTCGCCGGAGTCGGGCTGCGCCAATATAAGCGCGGTGCTTCGCCGCTCCCCGAACAGGCTGTGCTGGTCGAGGCGATCCTCGCCGCTTGCGCCGACGCGGGCTTCGACCCTGCGGACGTCGATGGCTTCGTCTCCTATGGCGACGACAAGAATGAGCCCGTCCAGTTGATGCCTGCGCTCGGCACCCGCGAGCTCAAATGGTCGAGTGTCGTCTGGGGCGGCGGCGGCGGCGGCGTCGCTGGCGCGTTCGGGCTGGCGGCGGCGGCGATCCTGTCGGGGCAGGCGAGCGCGGTGATCGTTTTCCGCGCGTTGGTCGAAGGATCGAGCGGCCGGCTGTCGGCAGCGGTGATGGCGCATCACCTCAACGATCATATGCTCGCGGCCGGGATCGTTGCACCGGCTCAGGTGTGCGCGATCCGCGCCAATCGCATGTATGAGCATCACGGCGTGCCAGCTTCGGTTGCCGAAGAACTGGTCCGCGCCTCCTATTATCATGGATCGCGTAACCCCGAGGCCGTGGCTTTCGGCCAAGCGTTCGATCTTGAAGAGATGCGCAGCTCGCGGTGGATTGCCGAACCCTTCCGCCTCTTCGACTGCAGCCGCGAGAATGACGGTGCCGCCGCGTTCCTCATGGTTTCGGCCGACCGCGCGCGCGATCTGAAGAGGCCCACGGTGTATCTGCTCGGCTGCGCCAACGGCGCCGAAAAAGGGTGGGGCGATCTTCTGGAAAATGATGACGAGGCGTTGTACCCGACGGCCGGCTTCCGCTCGATTGCGCGGCGCCTCTACGCCGATACCGGATTGTCGCCCGCTGATATCGACGTGGTGCAGCTTTACGAGAATTTCAGCGCGCAGGGCGTCGCGTCGCTGATCGACCATGGCTTTTGCACATACGAGAATGTCGCCGAGGTCGTGCGCTTCGACAATCTGGTTGCGCCGACGGGCAAGCTGCCGGTGAACACCGGCGGCGGCAACTTTGCGCAAGGCTTCATCCACGGAATTGGCACCGCCTATGAGGCGGTGAAGCAATTGCGCGGCGAGTCCGCAAACCCGGTACCCAATGCGAAAATCTGCCTGCTCGCGGGCGGTCCGGGCGCGCCGACGGTCAGTTCGGCGATCTTCGGAAGCGAAGTGCCTTAGCCTGGCTCAGGCGGCTGCCGACTTGAGCGACTTTCCCATCGTGCCCTGTTCCAGCCGGGCGCGCACGCCGGTGAGGAATATGCGCAGCGATTCGACAAACAACTCTTCGTCATCGAACGGGCTATCGGCGATCGCCTTGGCCAGATTGGGGTATTTGCCAGGGTCGACGAATGGCATCGGGTCGACCCCGCGTGCGCGGGCCGCGGCCTCGAAGAGTGCGGTGCCATAGGTCAGACGTTCGATGGCCTCGATCACGACGAGCTGGATTGAGGTCGGGAAGGGTTCGTCACGCGCTGCGCGGTCATAGGCTGCGAGTAGCATATGCTTCGGAAAATAGCGCAGGATCAGTGGCGCGGCATTGGGGTGCTTCAGCATCGCCCGGCGGGTCGAGACGCAGATAGCGACGATGCGTTCCTCATAGGATTCGTCGCCGCTGTCCATCAGCGTGATGCGCACCAGCATGATGCGCGCAACTTCCTGAAGCAGCTCTGACTTGTCCTTGAAATGATGGTAAAGCGATGGCGGGCGTACGCCGAGCTTCTTCGCCACAAGGCCGAGGCTCAGCTCCTCAAGCCCATGTTCGTCGATCACCTCGAGTGCGGCTTCGGCCGCACTGCTGCGCGAGATCAGCGGTTTGGAAGGTCTTGCCAAGAAACTATCCCCTGTTTCGGCCGCTCATGGCAGCCGGGACGCGTGGGCGCCAGCCTAAAAGGAGTCGGTTTACCGCTCACCGCAGCATCAGGCCGCCGTCGACGACCAGGCTCTGGCCAGTGATATACGAGGCTTCAGCCGATGCGAGGAACAGCGTGGCGGCCGCCACTTCGGGCGGCATTCCAAAACGGCGCAGGGGAATCGCACGCAGCGTATTGCCGGCCTTGCGCTCGTCGGCGCGGACCTCGGCGGTCATCCGCGTCTCGATGAAACCGGGTGCCACCATATTGACGCGCACGCCATCGCGCGCCCACTGGTCGGCGACCGCGCGGGTGAAGCCGAGCAGTCCAGTCTTGCTGGCGGTATAGGCCGGGGCATAGCCGATCGCGATGAAGCTCGCGCATGAACCGACATTGACGATGCAGCCGCCCCGATCGCGCAGGGCTGGGTGGAACAGATAGCAAAGCTCGACCGCCGCGTTGAGATTGACCTCGATTACGTGGCCATAGCCCTCCATTGAATATTCATCGGGGTGGGACTGACCGGCATTGTTGACGAGAATGTCGATGGGCCCGGCAGCCTCGACGAGCGCGACACGGTTGGCGGGCTGGTCCAGGCGAGCGCGGATATAGGTAAAGCGCGACAGATCGTCCTCATAATCCGCGCCATTCGCCCGCGTACCAGTAATGACGACATCGGCCCCCGCATCGGCAAAGGCTTCCGCGATGCCGAGCCCGATCCCCTGTGTGCCGCCAGTGACGAGCACGCGCTTCCTCTGAAAGTCGAACCGGATCATGTCGCTGTTCCTTATCCATAAAACTATTGACGTTAGATAAAGCGAAGCGCAATCCTTTTGCAAGCAAGAGAGAGGATGCAGCATGGCGAACGGATTGCGGCGCGCGATTTTCGTCGCGCGCGATGGCGTCAGGCTCGTCGCGGATTGCGGTGGTCGTACGGACGCGCCGGCGGTGATCCTGCTTCACGGCGGCGGGCAGACGCGGCACAGCTGGAGCCATGCGGTCGATCATCTGCTGGCGACCGGCTTTCAGGTCATCAGCTATGATGCGCGGGGGCATGGCGAAAGCGACTGGTCGCCCGAAGGAGCCTATCGGCTCGCCGATCGCGCCGGAGATCTTGCGGCGGTAGCGGCATCGCTCGCGGTCCCGTTCGTTCTGGTCGGCGCGTCGCTCGGTGGCGCGACATCGATCGTTGCCGTGGATCGCGGGCTGCGTCCGGCGGGGCTGGTTCTGGTCGATATCGTTCCCGAACCCGACCCGCGCGGGATCGATCGCATTGTTTCCTTCATGCGGGGTCACCCCGACGGCTTTGCGACAATTGATGAGGCGGTTGCTGCCGTCGCCGCCTACAATCCCGGACGCGCCGTCGCGCCTGACGGAAGGGGGCTGATGAAGAACCTGCGCGAAGGGAATGACGGTCGACTTCGCTGGCACTGGGACCCGCGCATCATCGCCGACGAGCCCTCGCATCATCACCGCGTCGTCCAGCGCGCGACAGGCACGCTGGCTGCGAGGCCCGACCTTCCTGTGCTGCTCGTCCGGGGGCTGTCGAGCGACGTCGTCAGCGATGCGGGCGTCGATGCCTTTCGCGCCACATTGCCATGGCTCGAACTGGTCGATGTGGCAGGGGCGGGGCACATGGTCGCGGGGGATCGAAACGACGCGTTCAGCGATGCGGTAGTCGGATTCGCGCGGCGCACTTTGTCGGTCAAAGCCTCGCACTGATCCATATATATTATAATAAATCAGTGCTTTGAGGAGATTTTCCAAAAACCTTACGTCGTTAAATTTCTCGATTGACTTAAAATCTAATGAGGATAGGTTATTGCTCAAGGACCGCGCATGACGGTCTGTTTTATGGGAGAGGATCTGTCATGGACCGCCGTGCTTCATTTCGTGCTGCTCGCTACACCTGTCTTGCATCGATTATGGCGGCTGCGGGAATGGCCGTTCCGGCCTTCGCCCAGACCCCCGCCGCCGCCTCGGCTCCGACCGCCGACCCATCGAATGCCACGCCGACCGAGGGCGAGATCATCGTCACCGCGCGCCGCCGCGACGAGCGTCTGATCGATGCGCCTGTTGCCATAACGGCGCTGGGTGGCGCCGCGCTCGACAATTACGCGGTCACCGAATTCAGCGACATGGCATCGCTCGTTCCGACGATGGTGGCGGGTAAGGCCGCATCGGGATCCTCTGCGAGCATCTTCCTGCGCGGCGTCGGCTCGACCGCGCTCAGCGCAGGCTTCGACCAGTCGGTGTCCTTCGTCGTCGATGGCATGCCGATGAGCCGCGGGCGGGAAATCAGCCTCAGCCAGTATGACGTTCAGCGCATCGAGGTGCTCAAGGGGCCGCAGGCCCTGTTCTTTGGCAAAAATGCGACTGGCGGCCTGATTTCGGTGACGACGAACAGCCCCAAGGATATATTCGAAGCGGGCTTCAAGGCTGGCTATGGCTTCGAGGCGCAGGAAAAATATGGCGAAGGCTATATTTCGGGGCCGCTCGCTGAGGGCCTTCGTGCCCGTCTGGCTTTCCGCATCTCTGACAGTGAGGGCGCATTCACCAATACGGCGGCAGAAACCTACATTGACCCGCTGGGTATGGAGCGCCACCGCAACAGCAAATATCGCGGCTATGGCACGACCTATAGCGGCCGCCTGACACTCGAATGGGATGCGGCTCCCAACCTGACCTTCCAGCTCAAGACCGGCTACACCGACCAGAAGGACGGCGGGCCGACCGATATTCTTGAACGCATCTGCGGCGGCGGCCGCACGACGCCCTTTTCGCCCGACCCCTTCGGAGCGGGTGTTGGTATTCCGCCGAGCCCCAATGCCGATTGCACGGTCAATGGTCGCTCGGACAGCGCGACGATCCCGCTTGCCGTGGCCGAGGCCAATTATCGCTACGCCGGCGACGGGCGCATGTATTCGCGCTTGAAATCGGGTTTCGGAATCCTGACCGCGACGCTGACGAGCAATGTGTTCGACGTGACATCGATCACCTCCTACTATCGCTTCAAGCAGACCGACCTCAACAATGTGTCGGGCGAGGCCTATCCTGCGACCTTCTCGCAGCTTGCCGACTATCGTCAGACGTCGGAGGAACTGCGCTTCCAGTCGAAATGGGGCGGACCGGTGAACCTGCTGTTCGGCCTCTTCGCATCCAGCAACAAGTTCATCTTCAACACAGATGCCTATATTTTCCCTGTTCCGATCAGTCCCGTGACCGATACCTACGTCACCTTCAAGCGCGACAACGGCTTTTCGGGCAGTTCGATGTCCGCGTTCGGTGAGGTCACGGCAAATCTGTCGGACTCGATCGAGCTCGCGGGCGGTGCACGGTGGAGCTATGAATCGCGTGACAGCTACCAGGCATCGCTGCCGGCGCATCTCGCTTTTGCCGCGGCTTTTCCAGGCGATCTGCGCCTCGACGACCGTTACCGCGAGAGCGACGTGTCCCCGCAGGTGACGCTTCGTTACAAGCCGTCTCGCGACCTGACTTTCTATGCAGCGTACAAGGAAGGCTTCAAGTCGGGCGGGTTCAACATCTCGCAGACGTTGACGCCAGCCGCGACCGTAGCGGCGGGACAGTTCGGCGCCGAGCGCGCCCGCGGCGGCGAGGTGGGGGCGCGTGCGATCCTGCTGGGCGGTGCCTTGTCGCTTAACGCGACGGCTTATTATTATGATTATCTCGACCTACAGGTACAGAATTTCGACCCCGTCACCATCGGACAAGTGGTGGCAAATGCGGGCACCTTGCGCGTCAAGGGCGTCGAGGGCGACTTCAATTGGCGGCTGGGCAGTTTCTCGCTGCGCGGCGCGGCCGCGTACAACAACGCCAGCTACAAGGATTATATTGGCCAATGCTATGGCGGCCAGACGATCTCAGCCGGCTGTAACCTGCTCGCAGGACCGAGCGGAGCCTTTACCAGCCAGAATTACGACGGACGCACTCCGCCAAAGGCGCCGCGTTTCGCGGGGCGGTTCGGAGCGAGCTATGAGGCGCCGCTGACGGACTCGGGCTGGACGCTGCAATTGTCGAGCGACGTCAGCTACACGTCAAAATATAATTTCACCGACACGCTGCGCCCCGACGCTGTGCAAAAAGCCTATGCCAAGCTCGATGCCGCGCTGCGCATCAACGGTCCGGGCGATCGCTGGACGATCGGCCTGATCGGACGAAATCTGACGAACAAGCTGGTCGTGACGGCAGCCAACGATATTCCGTTCGCTGGCGGCACGGGAACCGGAACCGCCGGGCCGGGCGTCCTCGCCGACATGTCGGCGTTCGTTGACAACCACCGCGAAATTTATCTCGAGGTCGGTTTCAAGTTTTGATCGGTTACGAGCAAATCGGCGAGGGCCTGCCCGTTGTGGCGGGTCTTCTTCCACGCGCGCGCGCAAGTGCAGGGGAGCGCCTATGGCAAAGCTGATTGTCGTGACACGCGACGGGACCGAGCACGAGATCGAGGCCGACACCAGCCTGACCGTGATGGAAAATATCCGCGACGCGGGCTTCGACGAACTGCTCGCGCTGTGCGGCGGTTGCTGCTCGTGCGCGACGTGCCACGTCCATATCGAGGGTGGCAACAAGGGCGCGATGCCGGCGATGAGCGAGGACGAGAACGACCTGCTCGATTCGACCACCGACCGCGACGACGCCTCTCGCCTGTCGTGCCAAATCCTGTTCAGCGACGCGCTCGACGGCCTCCGCGTGCGGATCGCCGCCGAGGACTGAAGCAGCCGGGCAGCGTCCGGTTTCTCAAACAGCCGTCCAAAAGCCGACAGTCAGCAAACGGCCAAAACCGACGTGTTCAGCGCAGTTGACTGTCTGGGCGGGGGTTACGCTGGTTCATCCATTGTAACCGCAAGCTCTTCTACATGCTGGGCGAGGAGATCGATGGATTCGATGCGCGCGTCCCACGCGAACATGAAGCGCGCAGAGCCGCCTATGAATGTATAGAAGCGCCAGCCTCTCGCGCTGAGGCCTTCAAGGAGTTCGTCCCGTGCATGGATGAATACCGCGTTCGACTGGACAGGGAAGGCAAGCCGCACACCGGGTAGGCCATCAATGGCGCCGGCAAGGCGGGCTGCGCAAAGGTTCGCATGTTCGGCATTGCGGAGCCAGGCGCCGCTTTCGAACAGCCCGATCCACGGTGCCGCGAGAAAGCGCATTTTCGACGCAAGCTGGCCTGCCTGCTTGCACCGATAGTCGAAGTCGGTCGCCAACTCGGTATCGAAGAAGACGATGGCCTCCCCGGCGGCCATGCCGTTCTTGGTGCCGCCGAAGCACAGGACGTCGACACCGGCGCGCCACGTTATTTCCGCGGGCGGGCATTGGAGGGTTGCGCAGGCATGGGCGAAGCGCGCGCCGTCCATGTGGAGCTTGAGCCCGAGTTCACGGCAGGTTGCCGAAATCGCGCGTATCTCTTCGGCCGTATAGACCTGACCCGTTTCGGTCGGCTGGGTGATCGTCACGACGCGCGGTTTCGGGAAATGAATGTCCGAACGACTTGTTGCGAGTTCGCGGATCGCTTCCGGTGTAAGTTTGCCGTCATCCGATCGCGCGACGAGCAGCTTCGATCCGTTCGAGAAAAATTCAGGCGCGCCACATTCATCGGTTTCGACGTGCGATGACGACGAGCAGATGACGCTGTGATAGGATTGGCAGAGCGCGGCAAGCGCGAGCGAATTGGCGGCGGTACCGTTGAAGGCAAAGAAAACCTCGCACTGCGTCCCGAAGAGAGTCCGGAAAGCATCGGCCGCGCGCTGTGTCCAGTCGTCGTCGCCATAGGCAGGCGCCGAAGCCGTGTTTGCGGCAGCCATCGCGTCCCATGCTTCGGGGCAAATGCCCGCATAATTGTCGCTGGCGAATTGTTGCGGCGGAATGGTCACGTCGAAATCCTTCCTTCGAAATCGAGGCAGATCGACGCGCGTGCGGCTGGGCATCCCGTTTTTTGCCGGTCCGGCCACATCCCCCGTTCACGTAGGGGCACCACCTTGCTCGGGAGCAGGTTGGTGTCGGGCGTCGACCCGACTCTTGATGCAAGGCGCGCCCTAGGCGTCGCCTGAATTGGTGTCAATCAAACTGTCTGGCGCTTTGTCATTGGCCTTTTTCTGTCGCTGGCGGGCCGAATATGCTGTCGCTAGTCCAGCGCGGTCGGGACGGGGCGTTTGCGATATCGATAGCGAGCGCGACGGCATAATCGTCCAGCCTGATCGCTTCGACAGGCATGATGCCGGGCTGGTTGATATCATCGCTCGGGGCATGATAACGGTTGGCGCGCCACGCCTGTTCGAGCCTGAACGCTTCGCTTCCGGGCGTGAAGCCGAATTTGAGGGCAAGCGCCGGGATGCCTGCGCGCACGAAACTATATTGATCGGTTCGCACGAAACTGTTCCGGTGGGGCAGGGGGTCTGGAACCAGACGCAATCCCTGTCTTGCGGCAACGGTTCGGGCATTGTCGCCGAGACTGCTCTCGCCGTCGCCCTGCGCCAGTATCTCGGTCAGCGGCCATAGGGGCAGGAGCGTATCGAAATTGAGGTTCGCGACAAGACCTTGCCGCGGCACCGTGGGAAACCGCGCGAAGTAGGTCGAACCGAGCAGTCCGGGCTCTTCTGCTGTCACGATGAGGACAAGGATCGACCGTTTCGGCCTTGGGCCTGCCGCCAGCCGCGCGGCGATGTCCAACACCGATGCGACCCCCGAGCCATCGTCGATCGCGCCATTGTAGATAGCGTCACCGTCGACCTCGGGACCGATGCCGACATGGTCGAGATGTGCCGAGAGGATCACATATTCCCGGGCAAGCCGCGGGTCGCTTCCTGCCAGCACGGCGACGAGGTTGGGGGACGTCAGCCGACGGCGCCGCGCCGTCACGGTGGCCCCGAGTTTATAGCTGAGCTCGAACTTGGGCAGCGGGGCCGATGTATCAGCGGCGGTGGCGAGCGACGCAAAGTCGTGACCCGATCCTGCGAACAGCGCCTCGCTGGAGTCAGGAGCCATGCTTGCCAGAAAAAAGCCATCGGGAATGTCGCGAAGGCTGCGATCGGACAAATACATCTGGCTTTGGCGCGCGAGCAGGAGCTGGCGGCTCCAGGGTATCTCGACCATGTTTGGCGACGTCAGCATGATGAGACCGGCGGCGCCGGATCGCCCCAGCAGCCGCAAGCGCTCCTTGCGCTGGTTGGCCTTGATCGGGGCAGGAATATTCGGCGGGCCACCGCTGATCGCGACCGCGATCTTGCCGCGCAGATCGACGCCGGCAAAATCGTCGTGTCCGAACGCGGGCAGATGCATGCCGTAACCGATGAACACCAGCGGCGCTTCGGTCGCCGCCGCGCGGGGGCCGCCGTATGCGGAGATGATCATGTCGCGATCGAGCGCCAAGGGCTGTTTCGTTCCCGATTGGTCGATCAGCGACACGCTGGAAGCCGAATGGTCGATCGTCTGTTCTTCGAGCGGAACCGTCTGACGGTAGCTCGCCTGTGCACCCGCGGGCGCAAGGCCGATCTCGCGGAACCGGCGCTCGACATAGCCGACCGCGCGAAGATGGCCCGTCGTGCCGGTCCCGCGGCCTTCGTTGGCATCGCTTCCGATCGCTTTCACATCGTCCCACCATCGAACGGAGCGCGAAACATCCTGGGCCGTTCCGGACTGCGCAACGGCGTAGGCCGGCAAGACGAGCGCCACGACGCCCGCAATCAATCGGTTCAGGGTCATGGATTTTCCTCGCTTCGGGATGCGCCGCCCCAGACGAGGTCGGGGCATGTGATGTGGCCGCCTTCGTAATGCGCTGCGGGCATCCGGTCGGCGGCAAGAAAGATCGGGCCATCAAGGTCGACGATGCTGCAATATTGGCCGACGAGCCAGGCCGGAGCCATCGCCAGCGACGTTCCGAGCATGTTGCCGACCATGACGTCGAGCCCGAGCGAACGGGTCCGCTGCACGAGGCGAAGCGCATCGGTAAGGCCGCCGCACTTGTCGAGCTTGATGTTGACGGTTTGGTAGAATCGGTAAAGGCGATCAAGATCGGCGACCGTCTGTATGCTCTCGTCCGCGGCCACCGGGGTCGATAATGCCTGATCGGCAAGCAGCGCATCGGAGCCAGGCGCGAACGGCTGCTCGATCAGCCTTACGTCCGCCGCCCGGCATGCCGGCATAAGGCGGGCGAGGCTGGTCGGCGTGAGGCTCCGGTTGGCATCGACGGCCAGCCAGACGTCCGGGCGCGCGGCGCGCACGGCCGCGACCCGCGCGCCATCCTTTTCGTCACCGACGAGCTTTACCTTGATCGCGCGGGCATCCGCATAATGTTCCGCTTTCGCTGCCATCGCATCGGGTGGCGCGTTGCCGATCGTAAAGGTGGTGAGCAAAGCGCGGGGCGGCGCCATATCGAGCAATTGCCAGACGGGTTGGCCCATGCGCTTTGCATGGAGATCCCAGAGCGCGCAATCTAAGGCGTTACGCGCCCCGCCGGCAGGGAAAATCCGGGCGGCGTCGGCATGGCGGACGCCCCCTGCGATCGTCGCGGTCGCATCGGTCAGCGCGGCCGCAATGCCTTGCGGCATATCCTGCCGATAGAATACGCCGGCCGCTTCCGCTTCACCCACGTGACCGTCGGCTTCGAGCCGCAGCACGACTGTTTCGATGTCGTCAAAGCGCTGGCCGGCGATATGGAAGGGTTCGGCGAGCTTGTGTCGGACGATGGCGACATCGACGCGCGGCGCACAAATTTCGAGGCGGGCGAGGGCGCCGTCGATGTCGAGAGACTCCGCCGAAGAAGGGGGTGGCATGACAGACATGCGATTCGGCTAGTCGCATGAATATTTTCTGTCTATGATTTTTAATGACAAAAAACTGTCATTGCGCTCTCGCATCAACCCGACATTTTCGGGCGCGGAGGCTGGTGTCCGGCGTAGCCCGTGAAGGTCTGGTGGAGGCGCGTGAGTGTTTCGAGGCGAGCCTCGACTTTCGTGCCGATCTTTTTGATGACGCTATTCACCATCAGGTTGATGGCGCAGACAAGCGCTACCGGCGAACTCCAGAACATGCCGGTCTGCGTTGGCACGGCAAGGACGTGTGGGGTGAAACGCGGCGCCCAGTCGCAGAAGAGATCGGTGAGAACGATCAGCGGGATGCCAAGCTGACTCGCGTGCTCGGCGATAAGATAGGACTGGCGCGAATAGCGGCGGATATCGATCACGACGAGGCAGCGGTCTTCCTCGTCAGTCGCAAAGACATCGGCGTAATTGCCAGCGGTCAGATCGACGAGGCGGACGCCGTCGCGCATGAATTGCAGATGGTTGGCGAGGAGCATCGCGATGCCGCGCTCGGTCTGAAATCCCGCGATATGAACGGTCTTCGCTGTCGCGAGCAGATTGGCGGCGTCCTCCCATTGCGGCATTTCGGCAAGACGATAGACCGCTAGCAGCGATTTCATCTCACGCTGCATCGATTCATCTGCTTCCTCCGGAAGGCCGGGGCTATCCACGAAATGCTGGAGCTGGTCGCCAACCAGCCAGGGAAAACCTTCCTCGCTGCCATCCTTCAGTTCGTTCTTCATCGTCTTAAAGTTGCGATAGCCGAGCTTGCGGGTGAAGCGTCCGATCGTGATCTCGCTGACCCCCACTTTCACCGCGAGCGTCATCGCGGTCTCGAAGGCGAGTGTGGGATAATGGCGTAGAATATAGGCGGCGATCGCCCGGTCCGCCGTCGAATATGTTTCGAGTTCGGCCTGAAGGCGCTGGAGGAGCGGCACATTGGGGATGGCCGGTGCCTCCTGTCTCGCAGCTCGTTCCTGCTTGCCTGCCATGCGCCTCTCCTCCTGTCAGCTTCCGGTTATTAATGTCAGAAATATGTTCAAAACTATCAATTGACAGAAATATGTCAACGAGAGTTAATTCTGTCGTTCTCCGGCCTTGCGAGCGCAAAGGGCGCTTCGATCCGGGCTTATCGATCCAGGGGGTGTGTGAGATGACGATGAACCGAGAAAGCTTTGACTCCCACCAGCGCAGTCGCGCGGCGCTTCACCCGTTCCGTGCCGGGACCGCCGCCGCGATCCTTGCCTTGGTCCCGTCCGTCGCCGCCGCGCAAGAGGCAGCTGGAGGCGAGGGCGATGCTATCGTCGTGACGGGCTATCGTTACCTTAGCGAGGATACGAGCGGGACGACGGGTCTTCCGGTTCCATTGGAAAAGGTCCCCCAGTCGATCAGTCTCGTCAGCAAGGATTTCCTCGATGCGACCGATGCGAAATCGCTGGGCGATGTCGCACAATATACGCCGGGGGCGCTGTTCGACGGCAATCCCGGGGGCACGTCGTCGATTGTCAAGCTGCGCGGCTTCGCGGCTGGCAACGCGATCGACGGGCTGAACGTCGGGGCGCTGGATTACGAACCCGATTTCGCGACCCTCGAACGGCTCGAGATCGTCAAGGGGCCGACCTCGGTGGTTTACGGCGCGGCCAATCCGGGCGGCATCATCAACCAGGTCACGAAAGGCGCGAAGCCCGACACGCCCTCGTATATCGAACTGCTCGGCGGGTCTTGGGATCGTTGGCGGGTCGAAGGACAGGTCGCGACCTCGCTTGACACGGCGGGAGCGGTCAATCTGATCGCGGTCGGCGTCCATGAGGAAGCGGGCAGCTTCATGCAGCGCGTCGATTCGGCGAAGACGGTTCTGTATGGGGGGATCGATGCGGAGTTGTCACCGGGTCTCACCGGCTATGTCCATGGCGGTTACGAGCGCTACCGGCGCACTTCGTTCGACGGCATCCCGACATTGTCCGACGGCTCGCCGGCGCCGGTCGACCGCTCCTTCTTCATCGGGTCGGGCGATTTCGACCTCGTGACGCCGGTGGTGCGCGTGAACGGCGGGCTCGACTGGGAGGCTTCGTCGGCGCTGTCGGTCAGCCTCAAGGTCAATTACCTCCGCTCGAACACGACCGGAGAAAGCGGCTATGCCTATGATCTCCAGCCCAGCGGCGACTTCTTCATCGCGATCAACAATATCACGAAAAGCGTCACGCAGGCATTCAGTGCGGGTCTCTCGACCGTCTACAAGTTCGACGATATGGGGCTGACCGACAGCTTCGTGACGGTTGCCGCTAATTACCAGAGCTACGACACGAAACAGGCAGGCACGATTCCCAATACGCCGCAGGGCGACGTCGGAAATATCTTCGATGGCGTCGATGCGATCGAGGCGCTTTTCAACACGCGCACCTATCCGGGCATCTTCGATTACAGCCTGAACCGCCGTCTGCGCTATTTCACGCTGTCGACGCAGGCGAACATCAAGGTCGCCGAGCCGCTGACCCTGCTTGCGGGACTCTCCTGGGCCAAGCCCGATGTCAGTAAGCAGTCGGGTACCGGCCCCTGGCAGGATTTCAGCGGAGACAGCCAGACGAGCCTCCGTCTCGCAGCGACGCTGGAGCCGGTGCGCGGCCTCAACTTCTATGCGTCCTACAGCGAATCCTTTCAGCCGCAGCTTTTCATCGACGCTGCGGGCGGGGTCCTGCCGCCGCTCACCGGCGAACAATATGAGGTCGGCTTTAAATATGTGTCGTCCGATCGCCGCCTGCTTCTTACCGGCGCGCTGTTTGACGTTCGGCAGTCGAACCAAGCCCGCTATGACCAGACCATCGATCTTATCGACCGCTACGCGCCCATCGGCGAGGTGCGCCATCGCGGGCTCGAACTCCAGGCGGTGGGTGAAATTGCGAAGGGGTGGCAGGTCAACGCAGGACTCGCCATCCTCGACCCGACGATCCGGCGCGACGACGATCCCATGCTGATCGGCAAGACCATCGCCTTCCTGCCGAAGAGCTCGGCGAGCATCTATACCAGTTATGAATTCGGCGATGCCTTTGTTGGCGGCGGTATCCGCTACGTCGATTCGGTGAAGACGGATATCGACCGTGCGACGCGGGATCTGCCGTCCTATACGCTGGTCGATGTCTCGGCAGGTTATGACTTCGGGCGTTTCCGTGCCCAGATCAACGTCAAGAATGTCTTCGACAAGCATTATTTCGTGAACAATTATCAGACGCTATTCTACGGCAATGTCGTCGGCGAACCGCGCAGCGTCACGGTTTCGCTGCGCGCGAATTTCTGAGCTCGTGCCAGGCGTGGTGTTTGAGAGGCGAATCTTGACGATGGTGCGGCCGGCGCGCGCTGCTGCGCTGCTGCTGGCCGCGGCCGCGCTGGCGGCGAACCTTTCTGCCGCAGCGTCGCAGGCCGGGCCGGTGCACGACATCGTTTATACGGGAGCCCGCGCGATCGACCCGGAAACGGGGCTCGATGCGGTGCGCAATATCGCGGTCGACGGCGACCGGATCGCGGCGGTCAGCGAGGCGCCGCTGAAGGGCAGGCGGGTGATCGACGCGCGCGGGCTCGTCGCGGCGCCGGGCTTCATCGACATACATTCGCATGCGACCACGCGCGACGCGGCGCGCTATCAGGCAAAGGACGGGGTGACGACCCGGCTCGAACTCGAGATCGGGACCTGGCCGGTACCGACCTGGTACGAGGCGAAGCGAGGACGCGAACTCCTGAACTATGGCACCAGCGCCGGGCACACGGCGCTGCGCTATTTCATCCAGAAGGGGGAGGGTGATGCAGGGCTCGCGGCGCTGCGCGACCCGATGGAGAAATTCGACGCAAACGAAGCCGACGCGCCGCTGTCCAACGCCGCGGCAAAGCGGCTGGACGCGCTGCTCGAACAAGGGGTACGCGAGGGGGCGATCGGAATCGGCAGCGGCACCCAATATGCACCGGGGATAACGCGGCGCGAGATGCTCGATGTCACGGCGGTTGCCGCGAAAACCGCCACCTGCCTGTTCACGCATATTCGTTACGGCAGCCTGGTAGAACCGGGCAGCGCGCTCGAGGCGGTGCAGGAGAGTATCGCGAACGCCGCCGTGACAGGCGCTTGCGTCCATGTGGCGCATATTAACAGCATGGCCATGCGCGATGCGCCCTTCATGACCGCGCTCATTCGCGATGCGCGCGCGCGCGGCGTCGATATCACGACCGAAACCTATCCCTGGGGCGGATCGGTCGATGCAGTGCGCAGCCACTTCTTCGATCCGGGTTGGGAACAGCGCTGGGGCGTCGGCGTCGGCGATCTGCAATCGCGCAGCACGGGCCGACGGCTGACGCAGGCCGAGTTCGACGCGCTGCGCGCCGGCACAGGCGATGACGGGGTCATCATGCATATGAACAGCGAAGCGACAATCGCCGCGCTGCTTCAGAACCCCTCGGTGCTCGTTGCGAGCGACGGGGGGCGGATCGAGGGGCCGAACGGGCATCCGCGTTCGGCAGGCACGTTCGCGCGCCTGCTCGGTCACTATGTCCGCGAAGCGCGAACGCTCGATCTGGCGGAGGCGCTGCGCAAGATCACATTGATGCCTGCTCAGCGGCTCCAAGCTTTCGTTCCGGCCATGAAGCGCAAGGGCCGGCTCCAGCCGGGCATGGACGCCGATATCGTGCTGTTCGATCCGCGCACGGTGGGGACGCGCGCGACCTATGGCGATGCCGCCCATTATTCCGACGGCTTTCGCTATGTGATGGTGAATGGCGTTCTCATCGTCGATGACGGGGCGCTCGTCGAACGCGTCAATCCGGGGCGGCCCATATATTCGAAGTATAATTGATGAGCATGGCGATCGATCATCCCATGGCTGTGCCAACCACCGGGCCCGAAGGTCTCGACCTTCCCGGCCCCTATCTGCTTTTCCTCGGCGATGCGGCGGACGCCACCTTTCTGAAGACGGGCCTCGGCCTTCGCGACTGGGCGCCACGGCTCTGTATTGGCGAGCATAAATGCGCGGGCGCGGCGGCCACGCTCGGCCTTCCGGTCATGAAGCCGCGTGCGGCCCATGCCGCCGGCGCGCGGGCGCTCGTCCTATCCGCGGCGTCGATCGGCGGTGCGATACGCGATGCCTGGATCCCCGACCTGGTCGATGCCCTCGAAGCCGGACTCGACATCATCAGCGGCGCGCACGACCGGCTCGGCGAGAACAGGCGGCTCCGACAGGCCGCGGAGGCCCACGGGCGCCGTCTGATCGACGTACGGACACCGCCTGCCGTCTTGCCGATCGCGACCGGCCGGCGACGAAGCGGCAAGCGGCTGCTGACCGTCGGCACCGACTGCGCGCTTGGAAAGAAATATACGGCGCTGGCATTGGCCGACGCCTTCCGCGCGCGCGGGATCGACACGGATTTCCGGGCGACGGGCCAGACGGGCATCATGATCGCAGGGCGAGGCATTCCCATCGATTCGGTCGTCAGCGATTTCGTCGCGGGCGCTGCCGAGTTGCTGAGTCCTGATGCCGATCCGGCGCATTGGGATGTGATCGAGGGGCAGGGGTCGCTCTTTCACCCCTCCTATGCTGGCGTATCGCTAGGCCTCCTCCATGGGTCGCAGCCCGACGTTCTGGTGCTTTGTCACGCCCATGGCCGCGAACGGATCGTCGGGCTGCCCGACTTTCCGCTGCCGCCGATCGGCCGCGCGATCGAGGTTACCCTGCAGCAGGCAGAGCTTACCAACCCCGGCGTCCGCTGCGCGGGCGTCTCGCTCAATACCACGGGTCTGGGCGCCGAGGAAGCGGAGGCGGCGATGTCCGAACTGGCGCGCGCGTGGAACATCGTGGTCGCCGATCCGATGCGCGGCGGCCCGGCTTTCGACCGTCTCGTCGACGCGTGCCTCGCATGACCCGGCTGTTTCTCCTTCTTCTCGCATTTGCGATCGGGACAATCGCGCCGACGGCGGCACGGGAAGGTGGCGGCGCGGATCGCGAAGCGGTACTTGCCGATATCCGGGCAATGGTCGAGGGCGCTTCGGGCGACACCGCGCTCGTAGTCGCGATCACCGATCGTGACCGGACAATCATGGTCGCCGCCCATGGCTATTCCGACATCGACCGACACGTCCCCGCGACCGTCGATACGCACTTCGCGATCGGGTCGCTCTCCAAGTCGTTTGCGGCGGTCGCGCTGATGCAGATGGCGGACGAGGGGCGCTTCGACCCCGATGCGCCCATCGCGCGCTATCTCCCCGATTTTCATGTGCGCAGCCGCTATGCGCCGATTACCGGCGCGTCGCTGATGTCGCACACGTCGGGCCTCCCCAATTATCTCGCCAATGTCGCGTCGATGCGCTTCCTCGTCACCGCGCTTTCCGGCTTCGAGCCCCGCTACGCGCCGGGGGAGCATTTCTGGTATTCCAATTCGGGTTATCAATTGCTGGGCTATGCGGCGGAGGCGGTCGACGGGCGGCCGTTCCCGATGATTGTGCAGCAGCGCATCCTCAATCCGCTCGGCATGACGGCGACCGCCCCACAGATCGACGACCGGCAGCGCCGGCAGATGGCGACAAGCTACGAGCGCGCGCCCGATGGCGATCTCGTCGTCGCGCCATGGTTCGAGTATATCGCGGCCGATGGCGCGATAGTCTCGAACGCGCCCGACATGACCGCATATGCCCGGATGCTGCTGGCGCGGGGCGGGACGCCGAAGGGGCGGCTGCTGTCCGATCGCGCCTTCTCGCGCATGATCACGCCGGTTCGCGACGACTATGGCTATGGTTTCGAGATCGCCGAGCATGGGGAGATGCTTTCCCACACCGGCTCGATCGCGGGCTTCCAGGCCTATTTCGCCGTTCATCTGGAGCAGGGGCTGGGGATCGTCATTCTCGGCAACGGACCTGCAGACAGGGTGCTTCGCGAGCGGATCGTCGCGCGGCTGTTCGGTGCCGCGCCGAAACCCGTGCCCGATCTCACATGGCGCGGAGTCGAGAGCTTTGTCGGCCATTTCGTCGGCCCCGGCGGCAAGGCGCTGGAGTTTCGGCCCGGGCCATCGGGTGATCTGCTCATGGACGACGGCGGGAAGGTTTTGCCTCTTGCGCGGATCGGACGGGAAGGATGGGGCGCCCATCTGACCCCTGCGGGGCCGCGGGCCTTTCTCTTCTTTCGCGATGCATCGGGCGCGGTGTCGGAGGTGGTTGCGGGGGATGCGACCTTTGTCCGCGCGGATGCGCCCCGGGCGCCGATGGCGCCGGCTTCCTATGGGCCGCTTGTCGGCCGATACAGCGCGCATGGCGAGGAGGGGCCGAGCGTACGCATCTATGCGCGCGGCGCGAAGCTCGTGCTGTCTTACGCCGATTCCAGTCTCCCCCTGCCGCTCGCTGAAGATGGGGCCGGGCATTTTCGCTTCGAAACCCCGGCTTACGCGCCCGAACGGCTGCAGTTCGACACGGTTGCCGAAGGAAAGGCCCAGCGGCTTCTCCTGAACGGGGTGCCCCTGTACCGCATCGAACTGCCGTGACGGTGCTTTGCCGGATCGGTGTGGCGCTTGCGGCGTTGCTCTCGACGCTATCGGCCGCTGCTGTTGCCGCGCCATACGACGCGGCCTTCATCGCTTGGGCGAAGGCGCAGGCGGTTCCGCTGCCGGCGTGCGCGTCCATCCGGGAAGGCGCGGACTATCGTGCGATCGCCGCGTCGCTCGGCAGAGCGCGCGTCGTCGCGCTCGGGGAACCGGTGCACGGCGCGCACGAGCCGCTGACGCTGCGGAACTGCCTCTTCCGCTATCTCGTCGAGGAACAGGGCTTCACTGCGATCGCGCTGGAATCGGGCCTCCATGAATCGCGGCGGCTGCACGATTATGCGGCAGGGGGCGCAGGCGATGCGCGCGAGATTGCGCGGAACGGATTTACTTGGGGCTTTTGGCGCTACCCAGAGAATATCGAGCTGCTCGAATGGATTCGCGCCTATAATCTCGACTCCGCGCACGACCGAAAGGTCGCGATCTACGGCATCGACGTGAGCGGCGGCGATGCGGACGGAGCATGGGCGCGTGCGCGGGTCACGCTCGACGAGGCTCTCGACTATCTGGCCCGGGCGGAGCCCACGAGGTCGGCGCCCCTGCGCGAGAATATCGAGCCCTTTCTGGGGCGCTTCTCGGCGCCGGCGTATCGCGCGCTGACGGAGCGCGAGCGCGCGGAGCTTCGTCGGTCGGTCGCGCAATTGCTCCGCTTCTTCGATACAAGGCGGCCCGCTCTCGTCGCCGCGTCATCGCGGGAGGATTATGACTGGGCGCGGCAGAATGTCGTTGCGGCACAGCAACTTCAGGTTCTGTTCGATGTGTCGGACGTGCCCGACCCCGCGGGTCGCCTGCTTCCCGGTGATTATCGCGCCGACGCTGCGCGGGACAAAGCGATGGCCGCCAATGCGCTCTGGGCGCTCGGCCAGGAAGGGCCAACGGGGCGCCTCCTGGTTTTTGCGCACAACGGCCACATCATGAATGCCTATACGCGCGGCGGGATATGGGCTGTTTATGAACTGGCTCCCGCGGCGATGGGGATTCATCTGCGGCACTCGCTTGGGCAGGGTCTCCTGATCGTCGGGACCAGCTCTCCGACGCGCGTCGAAGGTGCGGGCGAACCGGGAACAATCGAGCGTGCATTGGCGCGTGTTGGCGGGCAACGCTTTCTACTCGACATCCGATCCGCGTCCGGCGGCCCCGCGGGTTGGCTGAACGATAAGCAGTCGATCAGTGTCAACTATACGACTGAAAGCTTGGTTACACCAATGAGGGCCTTCGATCTTTTGCTGTTCTTCCCTCTTTTGACGCCGTCATCGAGCCCGCCCTAACATATGCATGTTCTCGATTTCTGGTGGGCAACATCTCGATCAGGCAACTAAAGCGGCAACTATTGAGCTTAAACGCCGCATAGCGGACCTGCTGCTATCGGCCACACGCTGCCTAAACGTTTCACGGCAGGTCACGGCCAGACCTGGAGCAGTTGTTTTTTAAGAGCTTTGCCTCATGTCCCGTATGGGATTGGGTAAGGAGGCCTTATGCGGACGCTCTGTCTTGGGCTCATGGTCACGGCAATTGCTATTCCCGGCGCTATCCATGCCGCCACGCGCATTGCTCCGGTGCATCCCGAACGCGAGAAGATGTCGGAGACGCGCAGACGAGAGTCGGTGCTTGACGATCTGAACTCGATATTGACCGGGCCATCTTCTCCAACCGCGATAGCAACTAAACCATACGCCGGCTCCGTCGAGGGGCTATGCCAGCGCGACGTGGTCCAGCTCCAATATTCCAGCAGATGGGATGGCACTCGCGAGCGCCGCCTCCAGCCAATCGGAGTCAGCGTGTCAGTCCAGTATCACTACCTCGGTCCTGATGGTGACCGAAGCTGGTCGAACAGGCAGAAGTCGTGCGAGCGGTTGGCTGACCGGAAGATTTATTGGGCCTTCGGCGAAGACGACCATTATGCGGCGCGCGCGCTGGCCACGCTAAATTCGACAGTGTCAGACGTTCGGGGCAACCAAAAATTCACTATCGACTGCGACGGATTGAACGCCAGAGAAATCACTACTTCGTGCGCGGATATCTTTCTGGGGGCAGCAGAGCAGATTTCGACGATATCGAGGCGGCTCGGACGGAAAGACGAAGACTATGATTTCACGTCGAGCCCATATCAATTCACGATAACGCGAACCTACTCCCCTCTGATAAGGGGAGGGTATTCGACCGCCATCAAAATACGATATCAGGAAATTGTGGTGACTTAGCGAGGTCGCGATACCTATCGACCACCATACCTCACGAATGTCCGCTTCTCGGACTCTCGCCCTAGAACCTGCCTGACCGGAAACGGCCATTATTCGCCGGTCGGAGAGAGGAAGAAAGACAGGAAATGTGTATCGGACCAGCCACTCTTTTTCCCGGCGGCAAGCGCTGCGATATCCAGTCTCGCCTGCCGCACGATCGTCAGGCGCCGTGACGGGATGACGTAGAGGCGCTGGTCGCCTGCGCCTGCCGCGACGACCAGGTCGGCCGGGAGCGTTGGCGCATGCGCAACGATGTCCGTCGAGCGCGTCACAGGATCGTCGGAGGGACTCGCTCGCGGAAGCCACCAGGTCAGGCCATAGGCGGGGTTGGCATCGCTTCCTTTGAACAACTCGGCCAAGGCCGCGGGATCGACAAGCGCCTTGCCGTCCTGCGTGCCGCCGCGGCGCACGAATTCGCCGACTTTTGCCCATTGCTCTGCGGCGAGTACCAGCCCCTGCGGCATCAGAGGCGCGCCATCCGGTCCATTGCGCCAATCGCCGATCGTCACTCCGACCGGGGTCAGGATGCGGCGCTCGAGATAGCGGCGCGGATCGGCATCAAGGCTTGCGGCGGCCAGCTTGCGGCGTATAATCTCGCCGATTATCTGCATCGGCGCGGGGCCATATTGGAATTTCGTGCCGGGATCGGCGGCGAGCGGGGCGTTCACCGAGTCGAGATAACCCCGTGGCCGACCGACGGTCGACGCCTGTCCACTGGTCATCGCCAGCAATTGCCGGATCGTGATCGCGGCCTTTTTTGGGTCCTCGCGCCATTCGGCGAGCGTGGCCGACGCAGGTTCGTCGAGCGTGAGCAGCCTGTCCTGGACCGCCGCTGCCGCCATCAGGCCCACCAGGCTCTTGGTCCCCGACCAGAGTTCCTGCGGTGTCGAGACGCCATCGGAGGAGCAGCGGACCTTCCCGTCCTCGAGGACGAGCACGGCGACGCCTTGATGCGCCGACGAATAGGCCAGCGCCGCGGCACAGCCGGGAGCGGGGGCGGCCTGCACCGCCGGGGCTGCTGCGCAGCCCGCGAGCAGGAGAAGGGGGGCAATGCGTTTCAAATCCGGCTCCTGATTCCGATGCTTGTTTTTATCATTATTATCGATAATATTCCGAACTTCAATGATCGTTTGCTCCCGTGTTTTCCCGATCTAGGATGGCACCGGCAGACAGGGAGCCGAACGGGTGGAAATGGCCGCGACGAAGACCGACGACGAGCAGGCGCCGACACAGGACCGGGTTATCGCACGG
Source organism: Sphingopyxis terrae subsp. terrae NBRC 15098 (assembly GCF_001598815.1). GTDB lineage: Bacteria > Pseudomonadota > Alphaproteobacteria > Sphingomonadales > Sphingomonadaceae > Sphingopyxis > Sphingopyxis terrae. Next base: position 49,589 of record NZ_BCZQ01000029.1, read on the forward strand.
TTGCTGACCGACGACATCGTCGAATGGCGGATTCCGCCGGGATCGTGGCTGCGCGAGCGTGAGATTGCGGCGCGCTTTGGAGTCAGTCACGCACCCGTTCGCGAAGCCTTTCGGCATCTCGCGAGCATCGGGCTGGTCAAGGTCGTGCCCTGGCGCGGCGCTTATGCGATCGACGTCGACGACCATGGGGCGGATGAGATCTACGAGCTGTGGAAAGCGCTCTTCGGGGTCGTTTGCCGCCTCGCGTGCACGGCGATGAGCGACCGCGACGGGCGCGAGCTGATGCACCGGCTGATCGAATATAAGGATGTGACCGAACGAACCACCAATTCCGCCGAGCATCTCAGGGTCTCGAACCGGATCGGGCGATTCATCGCCAAGCGATCGAATGCGCCGATGGCGCTCGAGTTGCTCGACCGGCTGGCGCTGCTCGCGCGCTGGCAGCACAATGTCTACACCGACGAGTTTGTCGCGACGCACGGCGAGGGCGAGGTCGGCCGCCGGTCGGCGGTGCTCTATGAGCAGCTTTGCCGGCATATCGTCGCGCGCGAACCCGACGACGCCGACCGCGTCGCGCGCGACCTGATTGCCACATCGCAACAGAATTTCGCCGAGGCGCTGGCGGAATATAAGGCACGGCGGACCAAGGCAAAGCCTGGCCGTCGCCGCGCCCGCGCGTCGTGACGCGGGGTTATGCCGGCCGGCGGAGCCTGCTGAAGGCAGGGCTTGCGGCGCCGATCGCTTTTCAGGCTGCTCCCGCCTTCGCCGCTGGGGGCGATGATGCCATATTCGCGGCCGAACGGCTTTTCGCCGATGTGAAGGCCTACGCCGAAGCGGGCAATAAGCAGTCGGGCGGGGCGGGCGATCGCTGGGCCGCCGACTGGGCTGCGCGGCGGCTTGCTGCGGCGGGCTTTGCGGTCGAGCGCCAGTCGTTCGACGTGCCCTGGTTCGAAGCGGCGACATGCGAATTGGCGCTCGGCGATCGGAAAATCCCCCTGATGGCGCAGCCGCTCGCCGTGCCGACGGGCGTGGGCGGGATCGGGGCGCCGCTGCGGCTTGCGGAGGTCAGCGATCGGCTCGATGGCGCGATCGCGGTGGTGCGGCTGCCGTATCGCCGCTGGTCGAGCCTGCTCGACCGGGCGGTGCGCGATCCGCTGGCCGATGCGCTGGCGCGGGGCGCGGCCGCGGTCATCCTTGTGACCACAGGGCCCACCGGCGAGGCGCTGCTCCTCAATGCGCCGGCCGATGCGCCGCTGTCGGACAATCCGTTGGCGCTGCTGGCGCCGCGCCTTGCGGCGCCCGTCATCGAAGCGGCGCGGCAGGGGCAGCCGGCGATGCTGGTGCTGCGCGGGAAGGGCGGTTCGCGCGTCGCGGAGAATGTCGTGGCGCGGCGCGTGCGCAAGGGGCGCCGCTGGCTCGTGGTCTCGACCCCGCGCTCGGGCTGGACCGATTGCGCGGGCGAACGCGGGCCGGGTTTCGCGATCTGGCTCGCGCTCGCCGAATGGATGCCGCGCGCCTTCCCCGATCATAGCCTGCTCTTCGTCTGCAACAGCGGGCATGAATATGAAAATCTGGGTGCCAGCCATATCGTCGAAAAGGTCGGGCCGCCGCCTGCCGACACCGATCTCTGGCTGCATCTCGGCGCCAATGTCGCGACGCGCGACTATCAGGACATGCCCGGGCGCCTGTTGCCGTTGCCGAGCGCCGATCCCTTCCGCTTCCTGATGACCTCGGCCGCCTTTGTCGATCGCGCCCGGTCGGATTTCAGGGGGTTGCCGGGACTGGAGATGGCTTATCCCTCGACCGAAGGGGTCGCGGGCGAACTCTCCGAAGTGGTCAAGGCCGGCTATCCGCATCATGCCGGAATTTTCGGCGCGCACCGCCATCATCACGCGCCGACCGACAATCTTTCGGTCGTCGCGCCCGCGCCGCTTGCCGCTACGGCGCAAGCGGTTCGCGACTTCCTCACCGCCATCATTCCCGTCCGCCGCTGACCGGCGTCGCCGCGAGGGCGATGTTTCCGGCTTGACTCGCGTCGCCATATGCACAAAATTATCGATAATAATTGCAATAACGACATGGGAGGGATTTATGGGACGCAAGGCGCAGCTTCTTTTCGGTACGGCCGCGCTCTGGGTGGCGGCGGCCGCGCCCGCTTCCGCCCAAGATCGGGCTCCCGAGGCTCTTCCGGCCGATACGGCGGCGGAAGCGGGCGATGACGGCGCGATCGTCGTCACCGCGCGGCGCCGCGAGGAACGCCTGTCCGATGTGCCGACCGCGGCATCGGTGATCGACGCGACGGCGCTCAACGATCGCGGCGGGGCGACGGGAAGCGGCGAACTCCTCGCCGACCAGCCGAGCGTGCGCTTCAACAATCTCAGCTCGTCGATCACGTCCGAAATTTCGATCCGCGCGTCGTCGACGGCGCGCGCGACCAACGGTGACCCGAGCGTCGGCCTCTATCGCAACGGCGCCTATATCGCGGGCGGTCCGGTCGGCGGGCGCAACTTCACGCGCCTCGATATGCTCGACATCGGCCGCGTCGAGGTGCTGCGCGGGACGCAGGGTGCGCTCTACGGCCGCAACGCGGTCGGCGGCGCGATCAACATCATATCGGCCGAGCCCGAATTCGACCTGTCGGGTTGGGCCAGCGTGCGATACGGGTTCGAGAACAACAGCCTGCAATTGCAGGGCGCGGTGAATGTGCCGCTGGGCGACGGGATCGCGGCGCGGATCAGCGGCGATCTGGTCGAACAGGACAAGGGCTTTTTCTACAACCCCGACAACGACGTCTATTTCGACCGGCAGAAGGGGCATGGCCTGCGCGGGCAGATCCGCCTGAAGCGCGGACCGGTCGACGCGGTGATCATGGCCGAGACGCAGCGGCTGACGACGCCGTCGATCCATTATCAGATCTTCATTCCGGCCGGCACGCCGGGCTTTCCGGGCGGCTATATCCAGGACCGTTTCCGTTATCCGTGGAGCACCGCGCCGCGGGCGTCGCAGGACGTCGACGGGTTGCAGGCGATCGTGCGTGTCGATCTTGGCGGAGCCGACCTCACCTCGACGACCTCCTTCCGCAAGCGACACAGCGAATATGATCTCGACAATGATGCGGTCAGCCCCGCCGAACTGGCGCGTGCGCGCGCCGCGGGCGAAGTCGGGCCGCTGACCCCGCTCGACCCGGGCAGCGCGTCCTATGTGGTCGATACGACCGACAATTTCTCGCAGGATATCCATGTCAGCGGATCGAACGACCGGCTGACCTGGCTGGTGGGGGCGGAAATGCTCCTCCTCGACAGCGATTTTTCGGTGACGACGACGCGCACGCCGACGCTCGCCAACCCGTCGCCGGGCAATATCGCGCCCGCGCGGCTCCATTTCGAAAGCTATGCCGCCTATGGTTCGCTCGGCTTCGACCTGACCGACAGCCTCAATATCACCGGCGAATTGCGCTATACGCACGACAGCCGCAGCATCAGCGCGCGGCTCTATGATCTCGGCACCGGGCTCCCGACCGGCGGGCCCTCGCGGATCATCGACGACAGCATCACCGCCGACAATCTCTCCTACAATGCGACGCTGTCGTACAAGCTGACACCCGACATCCTCGCTTATTCCAAGGTCGGGAGCAGCTATCGCGCTGGCGGCTTCAACACGCGCTTGTCCGACCCGCGCGCGCCGAGCCCGGTGCAGGTGTTGTTCGGCAACGAAAACAGCACCAGCTACGAGGTCGGTTTCAAGGGTAGCCCGATGCGGCGCGGCTATTTTGCGGTCGCGGGCTATTATACCCAGCTCGACGATCTGATCGCGCAGGTCGACGACGGCTGCGCGCTGACCAACCCCACCTGCCCGGTCGCGGCGGTGAGCTATCTCACCAACGCGGGCGATGCGAAGAGCTGGGGCGTCGAAGCCGAATACAGCCAGGGCTTCGACCTTGGCCAAGGCAGCGGGCGTCTGGCGCTGAGCGGGTCGCGGCAGGGCGGCAAGGTGAAGAGCGGGCGTTACGACGGGCTCGACCTCGCGCAGGTGCCCGACTGGCTCGCTTCGGCGAACCTCAACCTGCGCGCCCCGGTCGCGAAAAATGTTTCGCTGACCGGCAACATCCTGGTCAGCGGCCAATGGGGCGGGAAGCAGGAACTGACCGCGACCTCGGTCGACCTCGACGACTATGTGCTCGTCAACCTGCGCGTCGGGGTCGAGTTCGGGAAGGTGAGCATCAGCGCCTTCGCGAACAACCTCTTCGACAAGGTCTACTATGTCGCGCAGGCGCCGACGATCAACCGCTACAGCCAGCCGCGAGTGATCGGGGTCGAAGGACGTATCTCCTTCTGATCCGGCGGCCGCCGCGCCGCGTTCAGCGGCGCCTCCTTTCGAAACGTGCAACGAAGAGGATGGGAGAGACGATATGGTTGAACGAAAGACATGGGCGTGGCTCGCCGCCGGTGCGGTCGTCGTCGGCGCGGGTGCCTTCGCGCAAAGCGGCGTGGGGGACCGCGGCAGGGGGGATGCGCGTCCGATGGTGCAACTGCCCCCGGCAGCGGTCGTCCCGGCCAGCTCCGCGGCGTCGGCCCCGACGGCGTTGTCGCCTGCCAGCCTGACCACGACAGTGGGCGGCTATACCTACGACTGGACCGCGCTGCAGGCGGCCATCGATGCCGACGCCGAAGTCGCGAACGGCTATTTCATCGTCGGTAACGCCACCGACCCCGACTATCTGTTTGCATATGAGAAGGGCAGCTTCGGAATCGATCGGGTGACGCCACTCGCCTCGGCCACCAAATGGTTCGCAGGAACGCTCGCCATGCGGATGGCGCAGGCGGGGATTGTCACGCTGGACGACCCGATGCGGCCGCCGCTCGCCTTCTGGACGACGACCGGGACAAAGAAGGACGTCAAGCTGAAGCATGCGCTGTCGATGACGTCGGGGTTCAACGGCAGCCCGCTGGTCGGAGGGTGCCAGCTGACACCGGCGCTGATCCTGTACAATTGCGCGAAAAATATCCACGACCTGCGATACGACATCCTGCGTCCCGGCAACGCGCCGGGTGCGCAATATAGCTATGGCCCGCACGGGATGCAGGTCGCCGCCGCCTATCTCGAGGCGAAGGATGTGAGCATCCAGCCCGGAACGACGCCGGCGCGCCAGCGCACCTTCCACGAACTTTTCGCCCAGCATGTCACGACGCCGCTCGGGATGACGAGCACGACATGGTATGATCCGGCGGGCAGCGCACCGACGAATCCGTGGGTGGCGGGGGGCGCCTATTCGACCCCGCGCGACTATGCCAAGCTGCTGCGTGCGCTCCTCGGCGGCGCCTTTGTGACCGACATGACCGCCTTTACTCAGCCGCGCACGACCGGCCTGCCGCGCGTCTTCGTACCCTCGGGAGCCTCGAACTGGGAATATGCGCTGGGCTCCTTCGTCGAATGCGACACCCCCTCGGCCTGCGCGACGTCGATGATCAATTCGGCGCCGGGCGCTTATGGATGGACGGGCTGGATCGATCGCGGAACCGGCTATTACGGCCTGATCGCGACCGAGATTTCGAGCGGCGGAGATCGTAAGGGCACCGAACTGGAACAGGAGATGCAGGGCCTGATCGAAGCGGCTATCGCGAGCCGCGTGCCTGCGCCTTAAAATCTTGTTCGCAGCGCTTTTGGTTCGAGTGTCTGCTTCTCCAGATTTCGAACCAAAAGTTGCCTGACCGTAATCGGCCACGAGTTTCTATCGAGGGCGATAAGGTTCGCAGGCGATTCCGTCGCCATCGCCATCCATCTCGGGGCGATAGCCGGGCTGCCCTCGATATATCGGCGCGGCACCAGCAGCCCAGGCTTCCTTGCAGTTGCGGAAATATGCGTTGGATGCTGGAGGCGGCGTCGCCGGTCGGGGGCCGTCTGACACGCGCGCGGTCGGCTGGCGCGGGGCGGGGTTGGCGGCCCGATAGTCGGCGGGCATCTGGAACTCGCCGCTCCAGAGACCGAGTCTGCGCTCACGCGCTCTTGCTTCATTGGGAACATAGGCGGCCGTGAATTTTGGCAGGGCCACAGCGAGGCCCGCATCGACGACGGCGGCGGAGAGGTCGATTATTCCGACCTGGCACATCGCGACGGTGCGGCCATAGTCGTCGATGTCGCGCTGTTCGCAGCGCACGGACTGGCCTTCCACGATCGCGGCGAGCTTGTCGGCCGCTTCCTGGCCGCAGGCCCAGGGACCGTCGCCGCGCGTGCAGGTCTGCTTCAGTTCGGGCGCGTCGATCCCGTAAAGCCGGACGACGATACCTGTGAGGTTGAGCGTATCGCCGTCGGAGACCCGCGCGGGGCCGCTCACGTCCTGTGCGACCGACGGGGTAGGGGGCAGGGCGAGCGAGAAGATGATAGCGGCGATCGCGGTGCGCGTGGGCCGGCGTGTCGCGCGGTTCGGGTTTTTCGATGTCACAGCAGGGTTGCGGCCGTGCGTGCCGCATTTTTCCTGGTACGACCCGCGTACCAGAGCTCGGGCGTGTGATCGATGACGAGACGATCGGCGGGATATTGGGTGACGAGCTTCATCGCCTCCTCGGCCGGTGCGTGCAGCCATGCCTCATGGTCTTCGGGATGTAGGATAACGGGCATGCGGTCGTGGACCTCGAGCATCTCGGGGACGGCATCGACCATCACCATGGTGTAGCTGTCGCCCCATTCGTCGGTCGGACGCCAGAAGCCCGCGCAGGCGGCCAGCGGCTGGTCGGCAATGCTGATCCATGTGCGTGTCATTTGCCCTTCGGGCCCAACGGCTTCGGCGAAGGCGGTGATCGGGATGAGGCAGCGATGCCCGGGCTGGACGAACCATTCGCGCCACATGCCGTAAGGCGACATCAGCTTGTCGTCGCGGGCGTTGTTGACGTGGGTCGGCTTGTTGGGCTTGCCGGTCTTCTTGTTGGTGGAATGCCGCGGAAAGCCCCACACCATTGCGTCGAGCTGGCGTTCGCCGGCGACCTCGCGAACGACGAAGCCCGTGCCGCCCTTCCAGACATCACCGGTGCTCGCATTGGTCTGCTTCTTGCGCTGCGCCTTGAAATGCGAGGCGACCTCGTCGACCGAGGCCTTGAGCGTGATCTGGTTGCACATCGGCGGCTCCCGTTCAGGCGGCGCCGAGCAGCCCCTCGAAACTGGGCTGGATCGGCGGCGTGATCGTGAAGCTACCTTCGGGGAAGGGGCGCAAGATGTCCAGCGGCGGGCGCTCCTGTTGCATCCAGTCGAACCAATCGTCGGGATCGACGACCGCCACATGGCGGTCCTTGTGCGGCGCAAGGTCCGGATAGGCGGGGACGGTCAACGCCGCGAAGGCATCGGGATAGTCGCGCGTCCCTCGCTGCCAGACCCCGGCAATGCAGAAGAAGGGGATGTCGGTGACGAGGCTTGCCGCATAGAGCGTCTTGCCGTCGCGCTTGATGCCGAACTCGTTGGCGAGGATGAGGCAGGGGCTTTCGATCCGCGCGGTTTCGGACTTGAGCAGCGGGATCTGTCCGATCTCGGGGTCGCGCGACCGGAGGCCCCAATGCGCCTCGATCTGGCGTTCTTCCTGGCCATCCCAGATCATGATCCGGTGCCCGCCTTTGCCGACACCCTGCAGGACGTCGTCGAAATCTCTCTCCATCGTCTAGCTCCTAGCTCCGGTAGCGGCGGATCGCGCGCTTCCATTCGCGTTCGTCGACCCGCTCCTTGATGCAGATCGCGTCCTTGTCCCAATTGACCACTTCGAGGCGGAGCGGTTCGACGCGGCGGCCGGAACTCCAGGCGCATTGCCGGCACCAGAAATGGCGGCACGCCTTGCGAAGATTATCGTCCCAGCCTTTGCGGTGAAAGCGGTACCAAAGCAGTCCCGCATCGAACTTGGCGTGATGACCGCAGCGGCAAACGGGCTGCACCGCATAATGCCAGATGGCCGCCTCGAAAATGTGCGTGGCCCGCGGAATGCCCGATTTCGTATGCTGCACGTCACAGCGCCAGCACCAGCTGATCGGCGTCGGCGGCGGCCGTGGTCTCACCGTGGATGCGCGCGATCGTCAGCGCCAGTTCCTGCGCGGCCGCTTCGCGTATGATTTCCGTTGGCGCGGTGAGGCCGACGCGCGCCCATCCTGGGGCGTCCAGGAGTGCGCGTGCGACTCGGTCAGGGTCGATTCTCATCATGGATCAATGAGAACATAAAAAGAACAAATGAGCAAGCTGCGGTACGCGCGCGTGGGCCCGTCTTCGCGATGCCGCCGCCACGCAAGCGGCCCCGGCGCAAGCCGAACGGACGGGCTCGGCCGTCCGGGCGTCCGCCCATTTCGGCATTTTCCAAGAAGCCGCCCAATAGCAATCGGCCCGAAACGCCAAAGCGGGTATCTTTGGAGCCCAGGGATACCCTGTGTTAAGCTTGGCTGTGCGGGGCGCACGCTGGTCGATCGTGCTTTGCGCCGGGTCAGTGACGCCGAATTATAGAGAGGAAAGATTACTCCAGATTGGCAAACCTTGTACGGAAAAGACAAACTATCCCGGCTGCAGGAAAGTTTTGTTTTTGAGAATGGCGAGGTTTCCCTAACGGCGGCCGCGTCGGTGGAGGGGCCTCTGGTGCCGATAAAGGGACCGGTCTCATCATTCCGATAACAGTCGGCCGGGCACGCGACCCGCCCGGCCGTATCTGGGCGGCGCTCCGCGTCCAGACCCCGGTTTTCCGGGCGCGGGGTGCCGTCATTTTCAGGGGCTAAGGCCACCCGGGGCTGCGCTCGGAATATTCGCTTCGGCGAGTGCGCGCCTACAAACTACCTGACCGCCATATCCAACGGTCAGAAGCCACGCATTAACCCGACGTGGCAGCGCGGAGAGCCCGCGAGCCGCATTGGTCACGCGAGGCGGGTGACGGGGTGAGGGCGCCGCGCATCCATGCGGCGTGGTGCACGCAGAGCTGACGTCGCCACTGCTATCTCATGACATTGCTGCCCGTCAGTTCGGGAGGCCACCTCCCCTATATCGCTCCCCTTCTTTCCGCTGACCCAGCCAGTCCTCTCAGTGACGCAGTGATCGGCTTTCGGCCTCCGCACGCCACGGCGCGGGCGGCGAGGTGAGCGCGCGCATGCGGGCAGCGGCGTGGGCCGAGGGCGCGGCGCCACAGAGGAGAGAAGGATCGGGAAGAGTGTCGCCGGGAAATGGTTCGCGCGCGACATTCGAAAGTAAGTGTCATGAATATCGGTGAAATCAGGAATGTGAATGATCGTCTGACTGGCTCGATCGCGACCCGCACGATCGACCTCCCGCGCATCGGTCTGCGCAAGGTCGAGAGCATGAACCCGCGGGCACCCGTTTACGAGGTGCTGGCGCTCAACGTCGCCCGGCGCTGGGTGCAGGTCGGGGCGCTGTGGGAAGCGGCGTCGAAGAAGACCGGCGAGGTTTTCCTCGCGGGCAATATCGACGACCCGAGCCTCCCCGAACCGCTGCCGGTGGCGCTGTTTCCGTCCGAAGACGGCGGCTACACCATCGCGTGGCGCCGCGAGACCGTCCGTGCCGAGTTCGGCGGCGGTTTCGGCGCGAGCACGCGCAGCTATGACGAGCAGCCGCAGGACCGCGGCTTCGGCGAGAGCACGGCGGGCTCGAACGGCGCGCTGATGGGCGCCGGCGCCGACCTCGACGACGAGGTGCCCTTCGGCTGACGAAGGCGCCGCAACCGGGCCGGGAGGCGCAGCTGCGCTTCCCGGCTCTTTTCTTGCCCGATCCAAGGAGACCGAACATGGTCGCTCATTCTTCCGCGTAAAGTGTTGACAGCTTTGCAGACCTTCGTGCCCTCTACGCCGAACAGATCGCCACGCCCGAATTCCAGGCATCGTTCGGCGATCCCATCCCGCTTTCGATCATCGAACCCGGTGACGAGCCGGGCGAGCATGACATGCCCGAACCCTTCGCGGCGCAGGCCGAATGCGGCGGGATCATCGCGACGATCTTCGACCTTTTCAACGACACGAGGCTCGCGCCGCTTTCCGCCGAGATCGCGTGGGGGTTCGTGAACAGCTTCCACTTCGTCGCCGGGAAACTCGAGCGCCGCGAGGATGCTCTCGCGGCCGAGGTTGGCGAGATGGTCCGGCGCATGGACATGAGCGAGGTGTTCAACAGCGAGCTCGAGGAAAAGCAGCTCCTGTGCCAATCGACTGCCGAACAGCGCGCGGCGATCGAATGCATGCGTGACTATGCCGCCGAAATGTATCGCACCCAGTCGGGCTGGCCCTGGTCGCCCGCGCGCGGATCGCGTGCATCCTCGGCCTCGACTGCGAGCCAGATCGCGGCGCAGGACTTCCTGCGCGAACGGGCACTCGATGCGCGCGAGCGCTACCTGCCGCAGGGGCCGGTCGTCGTCTTCTCCGGCCCCGCGCAATGGCACGACTGGGAGATGCTTTGGCGGCGGCTCGACGAGATCCGCGCCCGCGTGCCCCATATGACGCTGGTGACGACCGGGCAGCGCAAGGGCGCCGACGCGATCGCTGCAGCGTGGGCGGGGCGATCCGAAACCCGCGTACCCGTCGTGGCCTTCGGCCTCTACGGGACCGGGCGTAAGACCGCCTTCACCCGCAACCGAAAGCTCGCCGAACTTCGTCCCGTCGAAGCGGTGGTTTGCGAGGGGTCGGGATTGCAGGCCAATCTCTACCAGACGCTGCGACAGGCCAATGTCCCGATCCACGCCTTCCGCAAGACGGACCAGGCGCCTGAGAAGGAGAGCGCCGTCCGCCGCCCCACCGCGCATGGCGCGATGAAAGCGGCGCGCGGCGATCCGATGTTCGCCGCCGCCTGACATCGGCCGGGCCATAGGCCCGACCGTCACTTTGATCTCCCTGAGCCGGTGCGCTGAAGCGCGCCGGCTTTTCTTTTTGCTGCAGGGGATTTGCCGCACGTCCTGACCGCCCAGGCTGCGCCGAACCAGCCACACCGCCGTGCTCGCATATCGCGCCGTACAAGAACGGGAGCCTTTGCGGATCGGGGGCATCGAGCCCCCGCTCCGCAAACCTCTTCCTCTCTCTCAAGTCTTCTTATCGTGGCACGGGACCGCATCGGCCTCAAGGACGGCGGGGCCCCACCATTTTCCCTGGCGGGTCGGGCGCGGGGCTTCTTCCTTCCATGTGCGGTGGCCGCCAGAGAAAATCGTGACCCCCACCGCCGCTTCGCGGTCGGGCTTCGCCCGATCCTTGACCCCGATGCTCGGCGCCCGTGCAGGGGGAATGACCTCTCAATCTAGAGGAGGTCAATATGACGACGTTCAAACGCAGCATAAGGGATTTTTCGGAAATCGCCGCACTTATTGCCGAGGAGACGGGAGAGGCGAACGACAGCTTCAGCGCCGCCTTCGACACCGATCTCGAACGCAGCAGGCTTGGGAAAAGCGAGGAGGAACTGACGTGCGATATGCCCGATGCGATGCAGGTGCAGCTTGCCGTCGAACTGATGATCACGACCGTGTTCGACGTGCTGCGCGACACGCGCATCGAAAGCGCGGCCGAACGGATCGCATGGGGGATCGTCCACAGCTTCCACCGCGTCGCAGGACAGTTCGCCGGACAGTCCGACCGGGCGGCGCAGGAGGTGCGCGAGTTGCTGCGCTCGGCCGACGGCAGCGAGATCCACGGCGTCGAACTTGAGGAACAGCAGCAACTCCTGGAATCGCTCGATGAAGCGAGCGATGCCATAGCCTGCATGCGCGATCATGCAGCGGACATCTTCCATGCCGAAACGGGGCGTCCGTGGTCGGCGCCGAAAGCGACGCTGGTATCGTCGAAGCGCACCGCGTCGGTTATCGCGGGGACCGATTATCTCGCGGCGCGCCGCCAGCGCCGCCTCGCGCAGCATTTTCCGGCGGGGCCGCTGGTGGTCTTCTCCGGGGGCGCTCGCTGGGCCGACCATCGCCCGATCTACAAGGCGCTTGAGGAGATGAAAGCGGCGCGCCCCGACATGGTGCTGCTGACCACCGCGCAGGACAGGGGCGCCGATGCCATCGCCGCGGCGTGGGCAGCAAGAACGAAGACGCCGCTGGTCGCGCTGGGGATCGACAAGGCGCGCTGGGGGAACCGGGCGGGGTTCGTCCGCAACGACCAGATCGCGCGGTTGCAGCCGGTGGGTGCCGTGGTCGCCGAGGGTACCGGGGTGCAGGCGCAGCTCGTGCGGGTGCTGCGGGCGGCGGGGGTAGACCCGGTGCTGCTCCCGCATCACGATATGCCGCGCGAACGGGTGCGAGCATAGAAAGGCGAGGGGATCGGTTCGGGCGCAAGCTCGGACCGATCCCCTTTTTTATGTCGAGCGTCCTGTCGCCACCCTCAGGGAACCGGACGCGGGAGCGCCCGGTCCCGTCGGGCGGCGATGCGGTGCGGCGCACCGGCCTCCTGCGCGCGGCTTCGCCGTGCTCGTCGCTGGGACCATCCCTTCGGGATGGGCGTCATTTGTTCGGGGCCATCCCCGAGAGGGCTTTTAGCGCCGCGACAGATGCAGTCCCTCCAGCACGGATCGCAAGATCGACGATCTCCCGAAATTCACGCTCGGTGAGCGTCTCGACAGGGAGCTCGGGCACGATCGCGGCATATTTGCCGCGCAGCGCGCGGCGGGCATTTTCGACATCGTCTGCGACCTTGCGCTGGCGCGCTTCGAGGTCGGCGAGGCGCTCGCGTTCACTCTTCTTGGGCATGTCCATCTTCCTTTCGATGGTCTGCCCGCCACGCACTTTCCTATCGAATGGATACGCCATGAATCAAGTCTCCCGAGAATATGCCCGGCGGGCCGCCGGGAAGGAAGAAATCCCCCTGGCGGGGGAGCCCGCGCGCCTTCCGGCACGAGGCTGCGCAGCGACATGGTCGCTGCGGTGGGCGGACGCACGCCGTTGGCGTTTGTAATGCACCCTACGCACGGGTGCTGCGCCGCGCTCTGGCCCGCAAAATCGAGGATTTTCGCGCGAATTTGCGAGATCCTCGTTGGGCGTCATATGTCGGACATGTCGGACAAGACCGGCGGACTTTGTCCGACAGCGCCGCTAACCCCTTGATCCATAGCGCCATCTTCTGCCCGACGCGTCGGACGCATTAGGCCATTGGAATATTGGAGCTTTGCGGCTATAGTCGAGCCGCTTCACAACCTCATGTCCAAAGGCTCCACTTTTTTGGAGCATCACTTTGGCAAAATTATCTCTCCGGCTCGACGACGCTCTCTATGATCGTCTGCTCGCCTCGGCGGACGCGGCGGGCATGACCCCGTCCGCTTATATCCGCGAGGCACTCGAACAGCTCAATGGCGCCGATCCCTTCGGTTTCCACGCCCGCTTCGATGAACTTCATTCGACCGTCATCCAGATACTCGCGATCCTCGCGTCGGACGTTGGTGCGCGCGACCCCCGGGCGCTCGCCAAGGGGATGGAGGACACCCACCGGCTGCTCCGCGAACGGGGGCTGCCGACCGGCGATGCGCTTGCTCGCCAGGGGGGAGGGCGGATGTCATGAGCATCTTTCGCAACGACACCCTCGGAAGCTGGACGCGCGGCGGCCAAGCTATCGTCCACAATGTCCGCATGACCACCCAGGTCTTCTTCCAGACCGTGATGGCGGGAACCGCGATCTGGATCATCGGCGCCATCTGGTACGCGCTCGAAAAGTCGGGCGATTATCAGCGCTACCTTCTCCTCAAATATGCCGAGGCCCTGTTCAAGTCCGATACGGCGCGAGGGACCACCGACCCGGTGCTGTTCCGCAGCCCCGAGGGGCGTGAATATTGGACCTCGGCCGACCTGCTCATCGGCGCGCCGATCATGAAGGAAGCGCTGAAAACGCTCGAGAGCGACATCATCACCGGGGCGATCCTCTCCGGTTTCTTCGCGCTCGGCGCGCTCCTCGTCGCCTGGTTCTATTTTACCCGGATGGGGCGTGGACTCGGTTCGAACGAATATCTGCGCGGCGCGCGCTTCGGGTCCGTCTGGCAAATCCGCCGCGCGCTCTGGCGCGAACGCAAGGGGAGTTTCGCGATCGGCGGCGTCAAGGTTCCGCTTGCTTTCGAGCCCGAACATATATTGATCTGCGGGGCTCCCGGCACGGGCAAGACCAACATGATCGTCAAGATGCTCGCCGGCATCCGCGCCTCGGGCCGGCGCGCGATCGTCTATGATACCGCCGGCACCTTCGTCGAGAAATTCTACCGGCCCGGGAAGGACATCCTCCTCAATCCGCTCGACAAGCGAACCGCCATCTGGTCGCCCTGGGTCGATGTCCCGCGCGACTATCATTATGACCAGATCGCGGAATCGATGATCCCGGACAAGCATGGCGACCCCTTCTGGTCGAAGGCCGCGCGCGGGACTCTGGTCGCAGTCATGCGCAAGCTCGCGGCCGAGAAGCGCACCTATGTCTCGGCGCTCCTCGAGACCATCGTGCGTTCGCCGCTGAAGACCCTCGGCGCCTATGTCGCGGGGACCGATGCGGCGGCCTTTGTGTCGTCGGAAGGCGAGCGGACCTCGGCGGGGGTGCAGGCCGAGCTTGCCTCGGTAATGCGCAGCTTCGCCTATCTCGACGATACCGACGATGGTCTCTCGATCCGCGACTGGGTGACCACCGAGGGGGATGACAGCTGGCTTTTCATCACCGTCAAGGCCGACCAGCTTCCGTCGCTCCGCCCCCTGATCACCGTCTGGCTCGACATTGCGATCAGCGCGATCATGAGCCTTGAACCCGATCAGGCCCGGCGCCTCTATTGCGTGATCGACGAGCTGCCGAGCCTCCAGAAACTGCCCTCGCTTTCGGATTTTCTCGCCCGCGCCCGCAAATATGGCGGCTGCGGCATTTTGGGGTTCCAGTCCTATCCGCAGCTGAAAGCAACCTATGGCCAGGAGGAAGCCGCCGCCGTGACCGGCTATTGCTCGACCTGGGTCGCACTCCGGGGGAACGACGGCGACACCGCCGATCTCGTCTCGAAGAATCTGGGACAGGTCGAGCAGGTCGAAGCCAATGAGGGGATGAGCTACGGCGTCAATGATATGCGCGACGGGGTCAATCTCTCGCGCATCCAGGTGACGCGGCCGCTCGTCCTCCACACCGAGGTCACGAACCTGCCGAACCTTGCAGGCTTCTTGCGCTTCGGCCGCGGCTTGCCGGTGATCCGGTTCGACGATCGCTACAACCGGACGCCGTCCTCCGCGGAGGCTTTCATCGAGCGGAGCGATCCCCCGCTGCGCACCGTGTCGACCCCTTCGCTGCCTGCTCCCGCTGCTCCATCCAAACCGCCTGCCACGCGCAAGCGCCCGCCGAAACAGGCCGCCGGTTCGGCGGCGCCCGAACTTCCTCTGGGTCCGGTCGCCACCGCTGGCGATGGCGACAAAGGCGACGGAAAGGCACCGATCGATCCTGCCGGTGGTATCGGGGGACATGACCCCGATGCGCCGATTGCACGCCTCGAGATCATCGCCACGCCGTGGACGCACTCGCTTCGCCAGCACGGTCGCCCGGGCGGCCGCCGCAGTCCCGCGAATCCGGCATGATCCATCCGCGCCGCCTCGGGGGCACGCCCGCTAATGTCGCCCGCTATTACACCATCGGCGACTATTATACGAAGGGAGGGAACGAGCCCTCGGCATGGGGCGGGCGGATCGCTACCGAACTCGGGCTCGAAGGTGCGGTCGAGCGCGGGGCGCTCGAGATGCTGCTCGCCGGCAAGGTCGGCGAGCAGCATCTCGGCCGTCGCCGCCATGGCACCATCGAGCATCATCCCGGCTGGGACTTCTCGGTCAACGCGCCGAAATCGGTGTCGATCATGGCGCTGGTCGCGGGCGACGAGCGTATCGTTGCAGCCCATGAGAAAGCGGTGGGTACTGCGATCGGCTGGATCGAGGAAGATGCCGCGCTTCGCCGCCGCATGAACGGCGACATCGTCCACGAGACGACCCGCCAGCTTCTCTACGCGCGCTTCACCGAACATGCCTCCCGCGAGCTCGACCCCCATCTCCACACCCATGTCGTCATTCTCAACATGACCCGGCACGCGGGGGATGAACAAATGGTCAGCCTCGAAACCCGCGCCATGTTCGCCGAGCAGATGACCGCCGGGCAAATCTACCGCAACGATCTCGCGCATCGCCTGCGCGGACTCGGATATGATATCGACTTCGACCCGCGGCGGGGGCTCTTCGAGATACGCGGCGTACCGCAGGACATGATCGCCGACATGTCGCGGCGCGCCGAACAGATCGACGCCCACGCCAAGGATCATGGCCTCGAGGGGCAGGCGGCACGCACGAGATCCTTCTTCGAAACCCGCCGCGCGAAGCAGAAGGTCGGGCTCGAAGGCCTTCATAGCCAATGGTCGGTGCGGTCCGCGGCGCACGCTCCAACTCTCGACGCAATTCGCAGCCGCGCGGACGAGCGCGGCGAACGGGAAATAGGCGTCGATCGGGCGACCGCGAGCCGGGCATCGCTTTACGGACTTCGCCAGTCCGAGACGCGCGAGGCCGTCAACAATCTCGGGCGGCTCATTCGGACCGGGCTCGCCTCGCATGTCGGCGAGGTGCGGCTCGAAGATGTCCGGCCCCTCTTCGAAGCGCATGAAGAAAGGTTCAAGCTGCTGCGGACCAGGGAGCAAACGGGCGACGGCGTACTGACGCGCGGACGGACCTCGCGCCGTACCGCGCGCCTCGAGATCGCGCTTTCGGGCCAGATCTCGCTCAGTCTCGACGACACTATACCCTTAGCTTCACCAGAACGGATCGAGGGATCGCTTCGGGGCAGCATCCTCAATGACGATCAGCGCAAGGTGCTAAGCTGGCTCGCATTGTCGAGTGACCGGGTCGTCAGCGTCGATGGGGTTGCGGGCTCGGGCAAATCGACGCTGGTCCAGCAATTGAAGGCGGCCGCCGATCCCGATTGGACGTTCGTCGGTTTGGCGCCCACCTCGTCGGCAGCGGGCAAGCTCGGCGCCGATGCCGACATTGAATCGCGAACCGTCGCGGCGCTGCTTGCCGGCGGCGGTCATGACGTTACCGACCGCCATGTGCTCGTCCTCGACGAGGCTGGCCAGCTCGGCAGCCGGCAGGCGCTCCGCGTGCTGCAAATCAGCCGCGACACGGGCGCCCGCGTCATCTTGCTCGGCGACAACAAGCAGACCGGGGCGATCGAGCAGGGAAAACCCGCCTGGCTCATGCAGCAGCTCGGTCTTCCGACAGCGCGGCTGAAGGTCGCGGTTCGGCAGGAAACCAAGTCGATGAAGGCTGCCGTCGCAAACGCGCGGCGCGGCGATTATGCCGCGTCGCTCGATGCGCTCGACAAGGTGGTTAGCGGCCAGCGCGCCGACAAGCTTGCGGAATCGTTGGTTGGCGAATGGACGCGGCTCAAACCCGGCACCCGCGAGACGACCAACATTCTCGTTCTCGACAATGCGACGCGGCTGATCGTCAACAGCCGGATTCGCGAGGTGCTGAAACGGGAAGGCGCAATTGGGCTTGAGGATCTGCGGCACTCCGTCCTCACATCGTCGGGCATGACCAACGAGGAGAAACGCTTCGCCCGCTTCTATTCGTGCGGGCAGGTCGTCCGGTTTGCGCGCGATGACGCAGCGCGCGGAATTGCCAAGGACCATGAATATCGCGTCGCCGGCATCGAGCCCGATAGCAAGGGTCGCCAATGGGTACGGCTGGCGGGCGAGAATGGCGGTCAGCTTCTCTGGAACCCGAGGCTGGGACGGGCATCCGAGGTCGCCGTCTTTCTGGAGGACACACGCGACGTGGCAGCGGGCGACCGCATCCAGTGGCGCCTGGCAGCGAAGGAGCTCGATCTTAAAAATGCGGAACGTGGGACCGTGGAGCGGATCGACGGCTCGGTCGCGACAATCCGTTGGGATCGCAAGGCCGAGCCGCAAGCTATTGATTTAGCGCTCCATCGCACCTGGGATCATGGCTATGCCGAGACCGTCTATTCGGCGCAGTCGAAAACCTACGACCGCGCCTATGTGCTGGCGCCGCTCGGATCGGGCCTCGTCAATGCCCAGAATTATTACACCGCGATCACGCGCGCGCGCTTCGGCGTCAAGCTCTGGACCGAGGATCCCGAGCGCCTCGTCCGGAAGCTCGAGGCGAACTCGGGCGAGAAGACATCGGCGCTGGAGGGGCTGGGGCGCCTCGCGCGCGACAGCCACCGAATACGGAGCCTGCGCCACCCGGGCGCAATCGAACGCGAGCGCGCTGCAATGTTGCAGTCACGAACTGAGCGCGCGCAGCGGCGGGCGGACCGAGAACGCGCTTGGGCGGAGATGTTCCGTCCGGCCAGCCTCGCCGAACGGCTTGCCGGGCGCGCCCACCGTGCGGCAGGCCAATTCGATGACTATCTGCACGGGCTATTGGGTGCGGGCAAGCAAGCGGCACCCGAGCCGGTACCCGAACAGCGGCGCCACCAGGAACCCGATCGCGGAGGCCATGATCGATGAAATCCGATGGTCCCGGACCGGACCACGAAGACTGCGGATCAGCGAGCGGAAGTCACGTCGGACCGATGGCGTTCGAACCCATCGACATCGACACCCTTTTATTGTCGGAGCGACGAGCCCCATGATGAAATTC
Source organism: Sphingopyxis terrae subsp. terrae NBRC 15098 (assembly GCF_001598815.1). Taxonomy (GTDB): domain Bacteria; phylum Pseudomonadota; class Alphaproteobacteria; order Sphingomonadales; family Sphingomonadaceae; genus Sphingopyxis; species Sphingopyxis terrae. Next base: position 68,163 of record NZ_BCZQ01000029.1, read on the forward strand.
CCTATTGTCTGCCGTTTGCTGACCATCATTGTCGCGGCTTCAACCTTTGCCGGGTACGCAAGCACGGCATCGGCCAAGCCTCCGGACGCGCAGCAGGAAGTCGAACTCGCCACCTGCATTCGCAAGGCCTCAAAAGGCAGGGCCTGGCTTGAGCGCACCCTGTGGGGACTCCGCGATCAGGAGGGCGGCTGGATCGGCGCCGCGGTCGCCAACAGCAATGGCACACATGATCTCGGACCCCTTCAGGTCAACAGCTGGTGGGTTCCGAAAATCGCCAAACTCGTCGGACGTCCCGAGGATCATGTCCGATCATGGTTGCAGAACGATGCCTGCTTCAACGCCGAGGCCGCGCGCTGGATATTTCTGTCCGGGCTGGCCGTCACAGGCGATTATTGGAAAGCGGTCGGCGTCTATCATAGTCCAACGGGGTGGAGGCAGGCGCGATATGCAAACAGCGTCGCAGTCCATTTACGGCGGCGCTTTGGACGATCGATATGGTGACACCGATATTGCGGAGATGACCCGCGCTTGGGTGGCTCAGCGGAACCACGGCCCGCTGAATGGGTCGGCGAGATACTGCTGCGCGGCCTTCACTAGCCGCTGGACGCGCGAGCGGTAGGATGCACTTTCAATTCGCCAACGACGCGCCGTGACACTCTCACCGAACAGGACCTCGGCGATTCTCTTCTGCGATGCGCCCGCGGCCAGCGCATCGGCGGTTCGTAGCTCGAGTATCCAGCGCGCGGCCCGGCTTTCGCGCGGACGCAGCGACGCCGGCATTTCGCCGCGCGCCGTCAATGCCAGAAACTGTTGCAACGCCGCGATCTTTGGGGCCGCTGAATCCACGCCTTCGATCTCATGCACGAGAAGAGTGGATCGGCCGAGCAAGGTGCCATCATGGTGCATAAGCCGGATCAGCCAGCGACCGTCCGAAATGAGCCAATGTTCTCTGTTCGCCTGATCGACCGAGATCGAGACATAGTCGGCGAGCGCGAGGACATCGAAATTATCGCCGGGACCAGGCGCGCGGCGTCCGGCGCGCGTCTGGAGAACTTTGGGGTCGACGTCAGGCGACCAGATGGGGCGAGCTTCGGGTGCGGAAATGGCGGGGTCGATCCAGGCAAGCAGACCGACCCTTATCGGTGCATCGATCGGGAGCCGGTCCCGGGCCGCCCATAGGCGGCGATACCGGGGTGTTCGCCGCAGCCATTCCCACGCGAAGGCGCGGCGGTCGCACAGCATAAGCGCCGAATATTCACTGGCCACCTGCCAATCGGCTGCAGGCGGACCGCTGTTCATGCAAAATAGCCGGAATATATTCGGAATATTTTCATGAAGCGTCGTTCTGGCCCTTGTCGATATCCCTCAGATTCCGGAAGCTTGGCGAGTGGTGATGTCGTGCCGTGCGGCACGTTCCGGTTGCGCCAGGCGAGGTGGTTGCAACGCTGCTTTACCTCCGCGGACCCGAACCTGCATTGTCCGGGCTTGCGGGTCTCCGGCGCGCACATGCGGCGCCGGGAGCAGGGCTAGCCGGCTATTCGGCACCTTCCGCAAAATAGGCGCTGAGTCGATGCATAATCTCGGGCTCGATCGTCATGATGCTCCGTCGCCCGTCGAAGGTATCGGGCTGCCGCCGTAATATGCCTGCTTCGCAGAGCTTTTGGGCGAGTCGTAGCGCGCTGCTCATCGGGATGCCCGATGCGACGCACATGGGATATAGATGGAGCACCCGGCCTTCGCACTGGTGGATGAACAGGTCGAGCAGCATGTCCCAGGCAGGCTCGACGAAAAGACATTCGGCGCCAATAAGTTGTCGGCGCAGAAAGCGGCGACGCTGCGTGATGCGCGCGTTGGTCAGCACGAGCTCTGCCTTGGCCCGCCGATCGGCGGCGGTATCGGGGCTCTTCAGGGTGAAGGAGAAGGTGCCGCGTCGGGCCGTATCATCGACGATTATCCGTGATGTCTGGTTTGCGGTCACGACAATATGACCCGACAGCCGGATATCGAGTGCATGTCCGATATCCGCGAGGCGGCGCGTTGCTTCGATGTCCTCGTCGCTCGGATGCGGATTTCCGCTCGGATGATTGTGGACGAGCAGAATCGCGGCGGCATTGAGTTCGAGCGCGCGGCGGAAGATGACCCTCGGATAGAGCGCCAAATGGGCGAGGCTGCCGCTTTGCAGGCATTCATCGGCAATAAGATGGCGCGACCCATCGAGGAACAGGATGCGCAGATGTTCGTCGGCGAGCGACCCCATGGATGCGATGAGATAGTCTCCGAGTTTCGCATCGTCCGGATCGATCCGCCTCGAATAGAGCCTGCCGCGCATCGATGCGAGCATCGCGCGCCGCGTGCAGAGGAGCAGGTCGATCACCGCTGCGTGGTCGCCGAGAATGCGGGCCAGGGCTTCGGGCGTTTGGGCCCAGATCCTCTCGAGGCTGTGAAACTCTTCGAGAAGCGCGCGCGCTAGGTCTTCGCTGTCTTCCGGAGAAATCGCTGCGATGAGCTGTGCCAGGACGGATAATTGGCGTTGGTGCGAAGCCGTCTTTGGTGCCGCCAGGTTGCGAACAACAGGAGAGGGGGAACCGCCCAGGAGGCCGCTACCTGCATGACCATATAGGCCGCCGGATCCATCGCGAGATTGAGGGCGCGGCTGGAATGGGCCAGCAGCGGCAATATGTGGAGAACGGCCGCGATCATCGGCCAAAAACGATAGGCGAAAAGTGCGAGCAGCAATGTCGCGGAGGCGCCGAAACCATCGATGAGCAAATGCCCGAAGTCGAGAACCGCATATTCGGGCGCAACGAACTGGTGCAGCAGAAGGTCCGATCCGACCATCGTCGCCGCGATCCCCGCCATCACCCGTTCGGGGCCGCCACCCCGCCAGGCGGCGTAGCCAAGAGCCGCGAGCAGGAACAGGGCGAAGATCGCGACACGCATTTCGCATCTGTTTCACTCTCGCGGCCCCCGGTCAAATTCTTACGTTGCGACCGCATGCAGCCGGTGGACGGCTGCCCGCTTCGGGCATTCCTCGTGCAGGTCATAACCCGCCGTTTCCTGGCCGATGGCGACCAGTTCGCCATGGACGCGCAGCACATCGCCGCCGGCGTCGATCAGTGCCATCTGCGCTTTCGCAAGGCGCTGGATCGTCGCCTGCCCCTTGGCGGGCGGCACGCCTTCGGTATCACGCCGCGCCGTGACCACGCTCGCCATGAGCGACGATACGGCGATGAGGGCATCGTCGATCCGGATTTCGGCTGACGGCAATTGCTGCTGCAAGCTGGTGGCAATGGATATGAGATGTTCGGACATGACTTCTCCTTTGCCAGAAGCAGGGCTTCCGGCTGTTGCTGTAGGGCAAGATGAAGGGATTTAGCCGGACATGAGCCGCGTCAGCGCCTCTGCAATACCGAGCCCGCCGAGCAGGGCGAACACCACCACCATGAGCATGATGGCGATGATTGTAGCCTTGGCAGTCGGTGCATGGTCATGCCTCCAGATCGTCCCGGACGGTGGGCGTTCGCCCGATAATCCGGCCATCGCCCCTTTGCCCTCGCGGACATCGAGATAATGGTCCGGATCGCCGTCCGGGAAATCGGATGGCGCGAGGGAGGGCATGATGGGAAGCTCTACCGGATCATATGCGATCCGATCGCATATGCTCTTCAGCCGGGCATAGCGGATGGCGGTATCGTCACGATTGATGGCGGCGAGCGTCTTGCGCGCAGCCGATATCCGCTGATCGACCGTGTACCGCGAAATGCCGAGCTCGCGGGCGATCTGCTTCGACGTCTTGCGCTGTAGCACGAGGTCGAGGCACAGGCGCTGCTTGTCGGTGAGCAGCGCCCAGAGCCTTGCTTCGGCTGCGTCAGGTTCCTGCGCCCCATCCATCCCGTCAGTTTCGTGACATTGTATATTGAGGCAAGCCGCTTTTGAAATTTGGCTTCTTCATTAAGCCCATCCTCGAACAGATATTGCCCGTGACCGGGCGGTGACCTTTGATTGTCGGTGTGCTTCGACTTCGAAACAATCCCCAATCTGGTTCTAACTGACGAATATATTTGAAACATATGGCGCCGCCGATAGCGTCGCCCCTGTTCCGCGCTGCTGGTGGACCAACGGCAGGCGTCATGGCTGGACTTTCGCCTGCTTGAGAGGGCTGGGGGGCAGCACTGAAACAGGGGCTTCACCCGGCAGTCAGGCTTGAGGACGCTGCCGGTGCCGCCAATGGGTCGGAATGCGCACAATCGAGGCCGCGCGGCAACTTGAAGACGACATCATGGCGGTCGATAGCGAGGACGCGCTCGTCGATATCCTCCGCGAGATTTGCTCGCATATGGGCTGCGCCTGGTTTGCGATCAGCCACCATGTCGATTTTCTCGCGGCTCCCGACAAGGGCATCCGTCTCCACAACTATCCTGAAGGCTTTGCGCATTGGTTCGACGAGAATCGCCTCGGCGTCTCGGATCCCGTGCACCGCTTCAGTCATCGCCGAACATCGGGTTTTCGCTGGCGCGATATGACGCTCCATCGGCCGCGACCTCAAGATGCCGAGGTGCTGGAACGCGCCCGCCGTCACAACATCGCCGACGGACTGACGGTCCCTGTGCATTTGCCGGGGGAGGCGCATGGCTCTGTATCCTTTGCATGGACCGATAGCGGATCGATGCCGCCCGAAGCGCTTGTCTTTGCGCAAAGCCTCGGGGCGTTCGTCTTCGAAGCCGCGCGCCGGCTCGGCGATCCCGTCTCGCTCGATGAGCGGCCGCAGCTTACCGATCGGCAGATCGAATGTCTGATGTGGGCGGCGCGCGGCAAATCCAATTCGGTCATCGCGCAGCTGCTCGATATTAGCGAGGAGACGGTGCGCGAGCATTTGCGCAATGCGCGGGCAGCCTATGACGCGCCGACGCGGATAGCGCTCGCCATTCGCGCCCTGTTCGACAGCGCGATCTGTTTCGGGGATGTCGCCCGAGGCTGACACCCCCCCTTTGTGTTATGGCACGGCCGCATTTCCCGGTTCATCTGAATTGTCTCTTTTCAAACAAGGGGACAATCTCATGCTTCTCACCATCGACCAGGATAGCCGGGACCGCGAACATATCGCGCTTCGTTCGATGTTCGCGGCGCGCAAAC
>NZ_BCZQ01000030.1 GCF_001598815.1 Sphingopyxis terrae subsp. terrae NBRC 15098
GACCAGCTCCTCGAAGCTGTAGGCCCTGTCTCCGAACCGCTTTCCGAAGGTCCGGGCCAGACGGGCCGTCCCGCCCGACCAGTGGACGGTCTCATGTGCCCGGGTCGAGGCGTAGTGGTCCATTGTCTTGAACGACCGTTGATGCGGCATCTGGATAAAGTCGAAGGTGGGGTGAAAGAATGCCCGGTCTCCGCCATGGCGCACGTCCGCAGGGATCGCGTGGAAGAAGTCATCGATCTCAGCCTGGCGGGCAGAAGGACCGATCGGTGCCGGATCTTCGTCAGCGGGATAGAAATAGGCCGGCAGACCGTCGATCTGATCGGCGTTGAAGACGATGTAATGGCGCAGGAAGCGGATGCTCCGCTCGGTCTCGGCGCCAGTGATGGGGTCAGCTTCGGTCTTCTTGAAGCTGGAATAGTAGACCGAGAGGGAGCCTTGCTCGCCTCGACGGACGTTTCCGCCCAAGGTTTCCGCCTGGCGATATGTCATCCAGTAGCGCGAGCGGTATCCCTGCGCGTCCGCAATCGCCCAGAGATAGAGGACATTGATGCCGGTGTAGGGCGTGCCGCAATGACGGAGCGGGCGGTCGCCGGCGCCGCTCACCCGCCACGGGCGGCTCCAAGGTGCAACGCCCTCTTCGAGCTTGCGGATGATCAGGTTGGTGATTTCGGCCGCGACATCGCGGCTCGGCTTCTGCTTCGTGGGCATGTCGGTCGATCCCATGGCTGGAAAGGGAGACCGCCGATGCTGGGGAGCACCGGCGGTCTGTCACTCGGTGGCGAAATGGCCGGCGGCGAAGCCGGGCGGCCTGCCGGGTCGGCGCCGTGATCGCGGATCAGGCGGCCACGGATTCCCCGAGCTCTTCGTCGGCGATGGGCGCCACCTCGTCACTGGCCACCTCGTCCTCGTCCTCGGCCTCGGGAGCCTCGTCAGCTCGTTCTCCGGTCGGATCGACGGGAGTTTCCGACGTCCGATCGAGGAACATCATCGCATTGGGCACCCAGGCAAGAGCGGCTTCCTTGACCTCGGGCTCGACGATCACCTCACCGGCGAACAGCTTCTGACAGCTCTCCGAGATCTCGGTCTTCTTGAGAGAGGCGTGACGAACGGTCAGCGCTGGACCGCCGATCTCCGTGAGCAGGCTGAGGATGCTGCCCTTGTTGACCCGGTCGAAGAAGTTCTCCGAGGTCGGCCGCCACCAGCTCGCGACGTCAATCTCGAGGATCGAAGCGAGGCGGTTGTGCAGCGCGATCTGCTCGTTCGAGTAACCTGGTTTTGCCTCGAGCGAGAGCGCGACGATGTAGGCGAGCCAATTAGCCTTGCTGTCATCGTCGAGCGCCCGGAATGCCTCGAACCGGTCGACCTCGCACTCGGGCTCCGTCCAGGCCGCGTCCAGCCCGTCCCGAGCCTCGGCGAGATAGTCGCGGGCGCGGGACGCCGGCAGGTCGCCCGAGACCGGATCCTGAGGGCTGCTCGCGCGGATGGTGGTCCCATATTTGACCGAGCTGAGATAGCGCGACGCCGAGTTCGTTCGCGCGTCGACCATGACGAACAGCGCATAGTCGAGCGCGAGCGCCGGTTGGGCGAGGATACAGGACGCGAGGATGTCGCGGCGCTGGACCGAGAGCTCGTCGTAGAGCCGGGCGCTGAGCGGCTTGCCACCGGGCGCGACAGCCTCGGGTCGGTATTTCGGCTCGGAGCTGCTGTTGCCCCGCTCGCGGGCGCCCTCGCCCCCACCGTCCCCCTGATCGTCGCCGTCCTCGCCGTCAGGTTCGTCGATCACCAGCTCCTGCTCGCTGTAATACTGGGTATCCAACCGCATTTCGCCCTGCGGCGTGAGGAGCAGGAAGGCGCCGACATGGCCCTTCATGGCTTCGGGAAGGACCGGAGGACGGTTTTCGATCGTCTCGGCCTCGACGATGAGGCGATCATCTTCCTGATCCAACAGCTTGAACGCCTCGTCGGAGAGGTCGCCCTCCTCCATCTCGGCTTCGAGCATGGTGCGCCGCTCCTCGATCTCGGCCAGGCGCGCGGCCTGCTCCTCCGTAAGGGGAGGCTGCTGCAAGATCGCTCGGTACAGCCCATGTGCGGCGTTGTGGGCATAGTTGCTGGCGATGGGCCGGATCCAGGCGAGACCGGTCTCCTCGCCGATACGCTTCGCTTCGGCTTCCATGATCTCGCCGGCGAGACGATGCGCGATCTCCGGATCAATCCAGCGGTCGTTGCCGTCGGTGAACAGATCGCCATCGATCTTGCCGCCGGCTTCCCGATAGCGCGCCTCGCCGACCAGGACTGCGATCGGATCGCTGGCCTTCATCGTCTCGTTCGCGATGACGCGGCGGATCGTGTCGGCCGTGACATAGTTCGTCTGATACCCATTCCAGACGAGGAGCTGCTTCTCCTGGTTCTCCGTCGAAGCATAGGCCTTGGCGATGTCGAGGGTGATCTCGCCGCGGCTGAGCGCTTCAAAGATCGGCTCGGCGAGCGACGCCAGACGCAAGCGACCCTCGACGAACCGACGCGTGACGCCGAAGCGCTTGGCGACGGCATCGAGATCACCGGTCGCCCCGATGAAATGTTGGAACGCACGGCATTCCTCGGCAGGCGTCATCTTGAGCTGGTGGAAGTTGGTCGCGGTCGACTTCTCGGAGAGCTCCGCGTCGTTGCCCGTCAGCACCATGACGGGGACGTCAAAGTCGGCGTCCGAAATCGTGCCGCGATCGGCAAGGAGGCGCAGAGCCCGCCACCGGCGGCCGCCGTCGAACACCTCGAACATGCCGCGCGGCTTTTTGGCCGGCGTGATGAGAAGGTTCTGCAGAACGCCCTCGGCTTCGATGCTCGCCGCCATCGGTTCGATCTGAAGCTGCTCGTCCGGCGCGGTGCGGACGTTGACGGGCGAAAGACGCAGTTTGTTGAGCTTGATAGTCCGGATCACTGGGGTCACTCCTTCTAGCGTCCGGCAAATCCCGGACACCATCCCAGCTCCCCCTTCCCTCTCTCTCTCAGGCATGCCTGAGGACGATGATGCTCACGCCCCGCGTGGGGCGGCTCGAACCGTCAAACCAGGGGACCGGACTAGCCGGCCCCGGCAATAAGCCGCTCGACGATGTCGGCCGCGCTCGGGACGGGCAGGAATACCCGCGTGCGATACTGGATCACCTCGGTGAAACAGCCGAGCGACTTGAGCCAAGCAAGCTGACTGGGCGGCGCGCCGACCAGTTCGATGCGCGACGACCCATTCACGAGCGCACGCTTGATGGTCATCGGGAACGGGCGCGTGAGATCGACGCTTCGACCAGACATTGCCGATTTGACGATATTGGGTGCCGGCAGGGTCTCGGCCTGACCGATGCCGAGTTTCGTGAAGAGCTGAACGACGTGCTCGTCGAAGACGAGGCGGCCAAGCCAGGAATTACCAGCCTTGTCGGCGATCCTGTTGACCACGAGATGATCGCTCGGAAGCGCGGACCAGATCGGAAGGAGAAGACCGGTAGCAAGGCGGATGGTTTCGGTGTCGACCTTGTTCGCGGCCTCCTCAGCTTCTTCGAGCCACTTCGCACAGAAGGCCTCGCGGTCGATCGGCGCCCAGGCGCTCTCATAGAGGTCGTCCTCGCGCATATATTCCCGGCGGGTCGGACGCGTGAGCTCGATGCGCGGAATGGGCGTGCCCTCCTTCTCTTCCATGAGCGCGCGGGCCCGCGTTTGAAGTGCCACCTTTCCGGATTTGGCGTTGACCATGAACTCTGCCGTGCCGTCGCAGTCTCCGATCCTGAGTATCCGCTCCAGTGAAACGGGCGTCCGGCGCCGGGCGATCTCGATCGTAAGGAGATGGGAAGTCGCGCCGCTCACCGGATCGGTCCGCAGCAAGGTGTCGTCGGTCAGGGTTGCCGTGTCGACGAGGATGGTCTCGACGCCGACATCCAGGCGACCGGCCTCGCGCGCGGCGGAGACACGGGTCTCGACGAGCGAGAGGAACTCGTCGAAGATCTTGTTCTGCAAAGCGATCGGCAGCGCGAGTATCCGGTTGAGCCACCGCTGGATGGGCGGGAGATCGTCCTTCATGACGCCATCCATGTCGCAGAGCTCAAGGCCGGTGCGACGCTCGAACTCGGCGTGGGAGATGCTAGTCAGCTTTCCACCGACAAGCAGATGGAACCAGCTCACCAAGGCCGCGCAGGCATATTCGCTTTCAAGGTTGTCGGCGGGGTCGAAGAGGTTCTGACCGCCGGTCTGGCGCTGCCCGCGCGTCAATGCGCCCAAGCTGTCGAGGCGGCGGGCGATCGTGCTTGTGAATCGCAGCTCACCCTTGCAGTCGGTGGTCACCGGCCTGAACAGCGGTGTGCTCGCCTGGTGGGTGCGATGGGTACGCCCCAGGCCCTGGATCGCGCGATCGGCACGCCACCCCGGCTCGAGCAGCAGATGAACACGCTGCTCCTGATTGGGGACATCGCGCGAGGCGTGATATGAGCGCCCCGTCCCACCGGCATCCGAAAAGACGAGGATCCGCTTGCGGCCCTGCATGAACGCGGCAGCCTCGGCCTGGCTGGTCCTGGCTGAGCGGTTTTCGAGCTTCTGCCGCCCGTCAGCGGTCGAAACGAGGCGCTTGGTTCGTCCAGTCACCTCGGCGACGTCGTCGGGTCCGAACTGCTCGAGGATGCCATCGAGCGCGGAGGTAATCGGCGGCAAAGCGCAGAGATGTTCGATAAGGCGAGCCCGCGCGGCCTCGGCCTCGGGATTGTAGACAGGATTGCCCGCGTCATCCTCCATCGGAAGCGAGCGCTGCGCGCCGGTATCGTCCGTGAAGACCCGCATCTGCCGTGTCGGAAAGGCGCGTTCGAGATAGTCGATCACATATTCGCGGGGAGACAGATCGATCTCCAGTTCGGCTCGTTCATCTGGACTGAGCGCACCCAGGCGCCGGTCGAGGATGGATTCGGCGGTGGTGACGAGTTGCATCACGACCGACTGGTTCGCCTTGAGGTGCTCCCGGACGGCGGCGATCACGGTTGGCAGCTTCATCGAGAGGAGCACTTGGCCGAAGAAGCGCTGCTTGGTGGATTCGAAGCGCGAGCGGGCGGAGGCTTTGGCCCCGCTATTGAGTGTCGCATTTTCGAGTCCGTCGACCACGCCCGTCAGTTCGAGCGCCCGCTCCATGTTCTGATGGATGATCGACCAGGCGTCGGCGTAGGTGTCGTAGATCTCGATCTGGGCGGGGGTCAGCTCGTGCCGCAGGATCTCATACTCGACGCCAGCGAAGCTGAGGGCCCGGGCCACATAGAGACCCGTCGCCTTGAGGTCGCGCGCGACAAGCTCCATCGCTGCGATACCGCCCTTGCTGATCCCGCTGATGAATTGCTCGCGATCGGGAAAGGCCGTGCCCGGTCCCCAAAGCCCGAGCCGCACGGCATAAGCGAGATTGTTGACGACTGACGCGCCGGTGGCCGAGGCATAGAGAATCCGTGCCGCCGGTAGATGGTTCTGTAGCAGCACCCCGCAGATGCCCTGCTGGGATCCGTCCTTGGCGCCAAGAGCCCCCTCCCCGCCTGCGACGCCGCCCATCTCATGAGCTTCGTCGAAAGCGATGACACCCTCGAAGTCAGCACCGGCCCAATCGATGATCTGCTTCAACCGCGTCGAATCGCCCCGCATGGAGCGCAGAGTCGGATAGCTTACGAACAACACACCCTGATCGAGGGCGATCGGCTCATCGATTTTCCAGTTGGAAAGTGGCTGAATGTCACCGCTGAGACCGCCCAACGCCGTCCAATCGCGGCGCGCATCTTCGAGGAGAGGGGCGTTCTTGGAGATCCAGATATTGCGGCGACGGCCCTGCAGCCAGTTGTCGAGTATGCAGGCCGCAATCTGGCGTCCCTTGCCGGCGCCGGTGCCGTCGCCAAGAAAGAAGCCTTTGCGATAGGTATGACCGTCCTCGGCGAGGATCAGGCCGACGCCCTCTTTGTCGGGTTTGAAGTTTCCGGGGATCCATTGAGCCCAGGCGTGACCGGCATAGACAACGGTCTCGAGCTGCGAGGCCGATAGGAGACGTTCGCTGACGGTCCGTTCGGGGAGAGATGGCACGTAGTCCGGGATCGGTGCCGGGATCGACCCCATCGCAACGGATTCGACGAGGGCTGTCGGATGCTCGCCAGCCTTGGCGAAGCTAATGCGGCTCGGGCGGTAGGGCAGATAGACGCCGGTCTGCTCGAGCAGCGGAGCAGCAACCTCGAGCTTCGAATATTCGACCGGCAGGACGTTGTTGCGTGTCGGGGCGTGATAGGCACGAGGCGCTGGTCGGCTGCTCTTGACCGCGCGGAAGAGGGACACCCCCGTCGATCGCTTCGGAGCGGGCACCACCACATTGGGCCGTGCGGACGATCGTTCGGGAATGACGAGGACATCGATGAGATCGGCGATCGACCCGCGCTGGATGACCGCGGGCGGCGATTTGCCCGGGACCTTGTCGATGACGAAGATGCGAACCGCGATCGAGGTCCCGTGCTTCTGGTAGCATTTTTCCAGGCGGATGGCGGTTCGGACGGTCACGTCGCGCAAAACGGTTTCGTACTGGTCGCGCATCCGGGCGCCCGGGCCAAACCAGTCGGGCATGATTGCAACCAGTCGGCCACCCGGGACCAGGCGACGCAGTGCCGCCTGCAGATGGCGAACAGCGGCATAGTCGTCAGCTCCGCGGCCGATGGACCGTGAGAATGGCGGATTCATCAGGATCAGCGTGGGCCGATCAAGCGAAGCGAGTGTCGAGTTGATCGTCGCGCCATCGTGCGCGGTGACGATCGCCGCAGGGAAAGCCGCGTGAAGCCGCCCCCGACGGAGCGAGTCCAGTTCGTTGAGATGGAGCGCCTTGTGGGTCGGGAGCTGCGCGACCAGGAGCCCGTTACCGGCACTCGGTTCGAGGATGACATCCTCCGGCTGCACGTCAGCTAGCAAGGTGAGGATGGCCGCGATATCGATGGGGGTCGAGAATTGCTGCCATTCGATCTGATCTTCGCTGCGGACGGTCTGGGTCGGCAGGCGCTCGGAGAGGGCGATCAGGGGACGGACATCCGCCATCCCGGAGAGAATTGACCCGCTTGCCTGCAGATGGATGGAAAGCGCGTGCTCGAGGAGTTCAAAGCTACCGTGCTGGGTCCAGTGACCATCGGCATCGGACCCACCGAAAGCCGCCGACATCGCCTGGTTTAGTACGCGGCGGTGGACGGGAGCGCCGGACTGGAGATGAGGAAGGAGGAGGCGGACAGCCTCGCGATCAGCCTGGGCGGCCGCGTCGAAGAGATTGGACATTTTTGGGGGCTCCTGCGTGGCTGCACCTTCGGCAGCGACACATTCCCGGCCCCCCTCCCCTTTTTCGGCGCTCGGCGCCTAGATGCGGCGAAGCCGCTCGTGAGCATCAAGTGCCTGGGCCCAATCCTTGTAGATGGAGGGCGGCGGCACACGTTCGATCGAGAGACCTGGCCGGATGTAGCACTGTTGAGCGTTGGCCGCGGCTCGCCGTCCCTCCAGATCGTTGTCTTCGGCAATCAGGAGCGTGGTGACGCCGGGAGGAATGATCAGTTGGTCGAGGCGGCGGGCCCCGAGCGATGCCCAGCACGGGATGTCGTGCATTCGGGTGAAGGCGTCCGCCGTTTCGAAGCCCTCGGCGATGGCCAGGACCGAACTCCCTGCCCTACCCCGCCATGCGCCGCTGCCCGGGACGCCAAGCATGACCTTGCGCACATAGTCGGCGGACGCGGGGTCGAGGAAGATCCGCTGAATGGCGACGAGCTGGCTGATTTCGCGCACCGCGACGAGCAGAGCCGGTTGATAGACCGTTCTCGGCTTCGGCATATAGGGGCATTGCGGGTGATAGCGGACGTCGGGCGGCGCTGGGAGCAGATTGCGTCGATCCAGATAGCGCTCAGCAAGCGTTCCGGTAATCTCGATAGCCTGGTCCCAGATGTGCGCGCCGGTTGAGGGTCGGTGGTACTGGCCTTCATCGGGAATCGGATAGTGATGGCCTGATCGTACACGCCTGAGTTCGCGGAGCACATCTTCACGGGCGCAGCCTGCGAAGCAGGTCACGAGGATTCCGCGATCTCCCTGTCTGATCGAGAGGCTTGGGTCGCTGTCGTTATGCGCGGGGCATTTGCACATCGCAACATAGCCGGACCATTTGCCGCCGAGGGTTCCGACAATGTCGACGAGTTCCTGGGTCGGGCGCTTTGCTGTGAGGGGCATGGTTCATCCTCCTTGCTCGCCCACGGCAGCCCCCCTCATCTCTTCCATCTGGAGCCATGGGGTCGTCTTGGCCTATCCTGAGGCGCTCGTGGAGGTGGAGCGAGTCGGGCGAGGCATTCGCCGACTCACTTCTTTCAAATCACATTTTGAAAAACGCCCGGCGCGCCAGCGGCGGGGTGATTCTCAGATTCTAATGATTCATAGATTCAGGGAGGGCAACTGATTGTATTTGTTCAGAGATTTGACGTCATTCCTGACCTGATGGGGGCATATAACTGTCTTCTTGGGGGCTTTATCCTGCCTGCGCGGGGGACTTATCCTGACCCCTTGGGGTCTAGCCTGTCCTTTTGGGGGAGGGCTCCCCAGGCACGGTAATGTGGGCGTTTTCTAGCTGTTTGACCTGTCCAATTGGGGCGGGCCCTTCGGATTGTGCGACTCAGCAGAATTGCTGGAATTTTGGCCGAGTCACACGGCGATTCTATCCTGACCTCCTGGGGGCGGTTTCCGCCAATTAGCCTGTCCTGACTTGACGAGAGAGGTCAGGACAGGCAACTTTCCCGCAGATTGGGGTGACTCGCATGGGAGAACCAGCGGAAAACGAGCAAGACGTTGGCGGCGATGAAGTCTCGACCGCCCGGTCTATGCGCGTGGCCGCTGCCCTCGCCCGCAAAGGCGGCGACGAGTTTGTCAAACCCGGTAGGCTCGTCGAGGTTCGATTCGTCAAGGGCCAGTCTCTCAGTCTCACCTCCTCACGCCTGCTGGCACTGATGATCCTGACCGCGGGCGGCGATGCGTGGCAAGACATAACCCACCGGATGCGAAAGGCGGATATCCGCCGCGGCCACAAGGGCAACGAACGCATTGGCGATATGCTTGAGGAGCTTCATCGCACGCTGTTCGCCGAGGACGACAAGTCCTGGCGCGGGAAGCGAACAACCAAGCGTTTCAACCTAATCCAGGCTTCCTGGGAGGAAGTCGAGGAGGTCGGAGACGGCGGTAAGGAGACGGGCTGGATCGAGTGGCAGTTCACGCCGGATGCTCGCCGCCTGATCCAGGAGTCCGAAACCTATGCCGTGATGAACCGTCAGGCCGTCCTGGGTTTCCGGTCTGCTTATGCGCTCAAGCTCTACGAGGAGGGTGCGCTTCGTCTGCATCGGCGTCAGCCGGTGTGGAAGGTCGATATGGTCGGCCTGCGTGCGGCGCTTGGGATTGATCCGGATAAATACGGCGACTTCGCCCAGTTACGGCGAAAGGTCCTGACCGTTGCCAAGGCAGAAATCGATCAGCTCGCCCATTACACGGTTGAGTGGCAGGAGATCCGACGCGGCCGCGCGGTAACCGAGATCGAGTTCCGTTTTGCGCCGAAGGACGCGCCTGCGCAGATCGCGACGGTCGATGAACTTGGTCGGCACTCAACCGGGCGGAAGGCGCGCCGGGAGGATGCGGTCGAGGAAGTCGTTGCCATTGAGAGCGCCCTCCCTCGCAGCGACGCAGTCGATAGTGCGGCGGTGGCTGACGTCCTCAAGCGCGTGACGGCGTCTCTTGCCACCCCGGAAAGTTCCTCTGGGGTGAACGCTGAGCCATGGGCGCGTTTCCCGCGGGGGAAGCTGCACTTTGGCGTGACCGAGGATGCGGCGCGTGGGATCGGGTTGCGCCACGGTGGTGGATGGGACGTCGATCTGATCGCAGACGCATACCGTGAGCATATGGGGGATCGTCTCAATACGCTCTCAGGGTCTAAACTCGAGAAGTCCTGGAAGGGATTCTGCGAAGCCTTCCTTACGCGCCGGGGACGGCCGGGCTAGAAAATTGCACGCGTGCAATTTTCCGCAGCCCCCACCGAGTCAGGATAGGACCGCAGAAGCGCAGAAAGCACGCCGCGAGCGGATGCGCACTTTCGCAATTTGTGATGTTCTTGACCGAAAAGCGCAAGTTGAAGTACCACCTGCTTGATTGCGAAAGGTGGGCATGTGTCTAACGGACTCGATATTGAGGAAGCCGAACGTCTCGTCTCGGTTGCGACGCTTGCCGCGCGAACGTCGTCGGTGCTGGAAAAGCTGAGGGATTCTGCGCGTAGCGCACGAGCTGATGACCGCCGCGAGCCGACTTTCACGATCAGCAAGGCTGCGGAATTGGTGAACCGCACACCGGCTGCGATTCGCGACGCGGAGAAGGATGGCCGCCTGCCAGAGCCCTCGCGAGGCGATAATAACCGACGTGAACGCTATACGCTGGCGCAGCTCAATGACATGCGGGGTGTCTTCGGAACACGGCCATATCGGGCACCGGGAGACCCGCCCTGCGTCATTGCGGTTCAGAACTTTAAGGGCGGCGTGGGGAAATCGACCGTTGCTGTCCATCTCGCCCAGTATCTCGCCATCAGAGGCTATCGGGTGGCGCTCGTCGACTGTGACAGCCAGGCCTCCGCGACGACGTTGTTCGGCTATGTGCCTGACCTCGACTTGACCGAGGACGACACGCTCTATCCGTTCCTCCGGGAGGATGAACGGACCTCACTCGATTACGCGCTCCGCAAGACTCACTTTGACGGTCTGGAGCTGATCCCGGCCAATCTGCGGCTGTTCAATTCGGAGTATGAGCTGGCCGCGCGGATGGCGAGGGGAGGGTTCGATGCGCTGTTGAACCGCCTCAAGGTCGGTATCGACAGCATTGCCGATCGCTTCGATGTCATCGTGATGGACCCGCCGCCCGCGCTCGGGGCGATTTCCCTGTCGGTGCTTCGTGCCGCGAACGCGCTGGTGGTGCCGGTCCCGCCGACGGTCATGGACTTCTCCTCGACTGCCGCCTTCCTTTCGATGCTCGACGAGACGATCGAACAGCTTGCAGAGCGAGGTATGGCGCCGCAGCTACAGTTCCTCCGATTTGTGGCCTCGAAGGTCGACGAAAACAAGTCGATGCAGAAGGAGCTGTTGCAGTTGATGCGGACCTTGTTCGGCCACGCGATGGTCCGCACGCCGCTCAAGGATTCGGCCGAGATTGACAATGCGACCGCACGGCTCATGACTGTTTATGAGCTCGATGGACCGGCCACCAGTTCGGCGGTTCGCAACCGATGCTTGGGTTATCTCGACGGCGTAAACAGTGAAATCGAGGTCGATATTCGGTCGATGTGGCCGAGCCACCAACCGGCTCTGCGAAAGGCTGCGCTGGCATGAAAATACCGAATTGCACGCGTGCAAGATCGGAAGAACGAAGAAAATTGCACGCGTGCAATTTCGGTGAAGGGAGGCTCGCATGAGCAGGAAAAACAGTGGCTTTGCGGCCGATCTGGCGGCAGGGATCGATCTGTCGGATGAACCTGCGCCGCAGCGCCGAACCGGGATCGCATCGAACGTCCTGACCGGCCGATCGAACCGGCTGTCTGACCTCGCGTCGGGAGCCATCGTTACCCGGACCCATGAGCTGGTGGACCCGGCTCGCTGCCGCATGTGGGCCGGCCACAACCGCGATTACGCTTTGCTCACCGAAGAGCGCTGCGCCGATCTCATTGAGAGTATGAAGGCCCAAGGGCGCCAGGAGATGCCCGCAATCGTCCGGCGCGTGTCGGGCGACGCTGACTTTGATTTTGAGGTGATCTGCGGTGCGAGGCGGCATTGGACGATAAGCTGGCTGCGCTCGCACAATTATCCTGATTTCAAGTTCCTCGTCGACGTCAGGGAGATCGGCGATGAGGAGGCATTCCGGCTTGCCGACATTGAGAACAGAGCCCGCGATGATCTGACCGATCTCGAGCGGGCAAGGGACTACCTCCGGGCGCTGGATCTCTATTATGACGGGCGACAGCGGACGATGGCCGAACGCCTGAATGTGAGCGAGAGCTGGCTCACGCGGTATCTCGATCTCGCGCGTCTGCCGGCCGAGCTGACGCGGGCCTTTGCCAATCCCCAAGAGCTGGGCGTCCGCAATGCCATAGCGCTCAAGGCGCTGTTGAAGCCGGATGACCGCAAGGCGAGGGCCTTCGCGGAAGCGGCGCGGATTGCGGAAGCGCGGGACGCTGGCGCAGAGGCTCAATCGATCCTGGAAGTCATCAAGACGCTAAGCCTCGCGGTCGATGCCCCCAAGAAGACAGGATCCCCCAAGAAGACAGGAAAAGCCGAGACGGTATCGAGTGCCGGCGGAAAGCCCGTGCTCAGGATCGAGGGCGCTGATCGCAAGGGGATCCGCTTGACGCTGCTCAACAAGGGTGGGGCGACACGCCAAGATGCGGAGCAGGCGATCCGGGCGCTCCTGGACCAGCATTGGCCTCAGTGATCCTATGCGGCCGCCAATTTGGCCTGGGCAGCAAGCTTCGCCGCGCCTTGCGGCGATATGTCGAGCAACCGGGCGATCGCGGGCACCCGCAGTCCAGGGTAGGCCAATTCTAGGCGAATGAGCGTTGGCAACTTGCTCCGGCGAGTAACGCCAAGGTCCGAGGACAGGGCGGCGACCGCGCGTTCGAGCTTGTCGAGTTCAGCGAGACCCGACCAGGCGGTACGACCGAGCGCAGTCTCGATCTCCCCGGCGAGTTCGGCGGCGCTCCCGGTCAGGAACTTCGGAAGCCACACCAAGGAGGGGATCTGCTGTATCGTCACGCCCGCCGCAGCCAAGGCCTTGGGCAGCATGCAGGCGAGCAGCCACACGATCCCGAAGCTTCTCGGATCGACGTTGAGGAGGCGTCCATCGATGGTCGTGACGCGGCGGCCCTCCGTCGGATTGATCTCCAGCTCTCTATGGATCGCCTGGAGGCGCTCTGCGACTGCTAGAAGGGTAGGGGAGGGGTACGGGGCGCCGAGCCTTGCCCGGGCCTCCCTGAAGGCCCGGCCGAAGCGCACAAGGTCATCGCGGCCCCACATCTCGGCTTGCGTGCGATCGTCGAGCAACGTGCGCAGTGTATTGAGCGAAGCGCGGGCAAGGGAGTCGGGGCCATCCTCCCCCAGGAGCAGGAAGTGCATGATTGCGGCGACCGACAGCGGATCGTTGAGGCCCTCGCTGTGGCGAGGCGGCGGGGTGCGTCCGCAAATCCAGTCAAGGATGGAGTCCGGGTCGACCGGAACGCCGGCGATACCGGCGACAGTCGCTGCGGCTTTCACGCGAGCGCGGGCAAGCCAGATATCTCGCGCCGGGCTTCCAAAGAGACGGCCATCAAGTCGACCGATCGACAAGAGGGGAGGGGCCGGGCGAGGCATTGTAGGAGCCTATCTCCTATCTCAACCAAAGTCACCCTTTGGTTGTTGTCTCTTAGACTGACGCAAGATGAACCTGTGATAATTGCAGTTATCACATAAGCGGATTTGACGCTTCTCTATACGTGCGCTACATCGCCATCGATGGAGGCGAGTGGAACAGACAAGGTGGAAAGCCCAGAAAACGGCGACTCTGCCGTTCCGACCGGGGCGCTCGTCGCCGCGCCGGCCGTGCCAATGCCTGAGATCGCCTGGACCGTAACGCAGATGCGCGCCGGCGAGCGAATCGTCATCAACCCAGAGCTGATCGCGGCATATCAGGCTGCAAGTTCGCCGCATTCGGTCCGTGCGCTCAAATCCGACCTCGAGGCGTTCGATCTGTGGTGCCGCCGGACGAACCGGGTCGCGCTGCCGGCGACGCCCAAAATCGTCGCCGACTATCTCGACGCGCGGGCGGGGCAGGGGGCCAAGCCCGCTTCACTCGGCCGCTACAAGGCATCGATCGCCAAGATCCACCAGCTGCTCGACCTCAAGGATCCGACCCAGGCCGAGTTGATCAAGCTGCGTCTCCGCGCCATCCGCCGCGAGAAGGGGACTTCGCAGCGCCAGGCGCGGCCGCTGCGGTTCAAGGGGCCAGTCAAGGACGTCGAGAGGGACAAACCCCGTGGGATCAACGTCAGGGCGCTCCTGGAGGCTTGTGCGGACGATTTGCCGGGGCTCCGCGATCGCGCCCTCCTGTCGGTTGCCTACGATAGCGGCCTGCGGGCGTCCGAGCTGGTGGCCGTGTGCGTGGAGCATATCATTGAGGCACTCGACCCTGAGGCGCGGCTGCTTGCCATCCCGCGCAGCAAGGGCGACCAGGAAGGGGAGGGGGCAACCGCATTCCTGTCGCCGCGGTCGGTGCGCGCGATCGCAGCCTGGACCGATGCCGCAAGTATCAGGAGCGGACCGCTTTTCCGACGCGTGCAGGTGCGGCGCTACACGGCGCGCGCGGCGGTGCAGGGCAGGCCGATCGACAGCATCTCCGCGCGCGAGATCTGGGATTTACGCAAGACGCTCTCGAGGCCGGCGGTGCCGGCGCGGGTGGAGTATGATCTTGGGTCGGCAGCGCTGCACCCCGGGTCTATCGGACCGATCTTTCGGGCGATCGTCCAGCGAGCGTTCGACCGCGGCGCCCTGGACGATCTTACCAGCGACGACCTCGCTCGGTTGCTCAAGGGGATCAGTGCTCACTCGACGCGAGTTGGGCTCAACCAGGACCTGTTCGCGAGCGGCGAAGATCTTGCCGGCATCATGGACGCTCTTCGCTGGAAGAGCCCGCGCATGCCGCTCGCCTACAATCGCAACCTAGCGGCAGAACAGGGTGCGGCGGGCCGCCTGATGGCGAAGATTAGCTAGTCAAATCGCGAACGATTTGGGTGAGCAAAGCCAACTGGATACACACCTGCGGGAATAGCTTTCGGAAGCAGCACATATATCCCCGGTGAATATCGTGCGTGGACGTGCTGGCAATCAGCGGGGGACAGCCGGGGAGCGGGGGCAATACGATGGAATGGAATGGAATTGGTTCTGGATCGGAACAGTTCCGCCAACCTCAAGCCACGTAATCCAGCGGCTGTCCGGCTCATATGCACGAACAACGCAGTGTGGGGAACGGAGCCCTCTACGGCGTCAGTGCGGGTGAACGCGCCCCGGTAGCCGAAATTGCCCGGTGCAATTTGGTGCACCGCAGATCGCGGCGGGAGTTTGCGATTGGTTCGCAATAGAGAAAATGCTACCCGATCCGCTCCTAATTCACTGGCAGAAAGAGGTTGCCGTAGCGGGTGTCAAAAATGGAGAGTCTTGATGTCTTCCTTGCGGCGAAGGCGGACCTGCTTCGTTATGCGACGAGGATTACGGGCGATCCTAACGAGGCCGAGGACGTGGTGCAGGATGCGTGGCTGCGGTTCCGCGCGGTCGCCACCACGAGCGTGCTTGAGGAGCCCAGCGGTTACCTGTTTCGGATCGTCCATAATCTTGCTTTGGACCGACACCGACACCAGACACGACAAAACCGGGTTTTCGTGGGCGGCGCCGATCGCGCGACGACGCAAGTGCCGAGCAATGAGCCCTCGCAGCATTCGCGCGCCGAGGCTAGGGACGAGCTTGCCATGTTGCATAAGGCCGTGGCGCAGCTACCGAAACGCACCCGCCGGGCTTTCGAAATGCATCGCTTTGATGGAATGAAACTGGTGGAGATCGCGGAAGAGTTGGGAATATCGAAAAGCTTGGCGCAGGAACTTGTTATGGATGGGGTAGAGTGTTGCAAGCGGGCGCTACGGCAGCGCCAATGAGCCGCCTCTGCAGAATTTCCCGGAATTATGTGCGTGCCGTTCGTTGAATGGGTAACAGCCTTAGAGGGCCATGCCACCGGCGCGTTCATCAATATGGAAACAGAATGAGTGGGAGATCGGAGGAGCGGACGCCGGGCGAAATAAGCCGCCGGGCTACTGCTTGGATGTTGCAGCTTGACGATGAGCCGGATGACGAGGCGTTGCGCGCGGAATTCGAGAATTGGCTCACGTCTCATCCAGCGCATCTCGCGGCCTGGGAGGAAACCGAGCACGTTTCTGACTTGATTTCCGCCGCCGGGCCGTTGTCTCAGAACAGGCCACCACCGGGATCGGCGCACCCAATTTCGTTCTCCAAGTTCATGTCCGCCAGGGCGTTTGTCTCGCTTGCGGTGGCGGCGTGCCTTGCTTGGATCGTTGTACCCAGTATTGCACTTCAGCTTCGAGCGGATGAGGTCTCGCGAGCTGGGGAACCGCGCATTGTTAGCCTCGATGATGGCAGCACCGTCCATCTCGCGCCGGCGACGGCGATAGCCTTCACCACTGGCGCGAAGGGGAGGTATCTGGAACTTCTGCAAGGCGAAGCATGGTTCGACGTGGCACATGATGAGGCGCGGCCATTCCGGGTCATGGCGGGTGATAGCATCGTGACCGTTCTCGGCACCGCCTTTTCCGTTCGGAAGACGGACACCGGAACCGACGTCGCCGTTCAGCGCGGTCGCGTCGCGGTGGCAACGAATGATGCTGCCCCGCCTGCCCGTGTAGAGTTGGTTGCTGGCCAGTCACTCTCATTGAGCAAGGGGGCGTCAACGCTCGCTGAGATACGCCCCGAAAACGTCGCGAGCTGGCGTGAGGGGGTTGCTATCGTCAGCGATCAATCAATCGGCGAAGTGATCGAACGCCTCCGCCCCTGGTATAAGGGCTTTATTGTCGCGAGGGGACCGGGCCTGATGCGTCGCCGTGTCAGTGGGATTTATGATCTGCGCGACCCCGATCTGGCACTCGAGGCGATTGCGCGAGCGCATAGGGTGAAGGTTTCCCGGGTCTCGCCGTGGCTGCGCATCGTGACCGTTGGCTAGAACCGCGAGCTTTTTTCCTGTCATCGACATTTTTTTCCGGAATTCCTGAACGCTCGAACGTCTAAGATATGCGACTGCTTCGCATTAGCGATGCAGATTGAGCATTAAACTTAGGTCGAGAGGTACGGGCGAAGTGCGTTCGGGGGGTATTTTCAAAAGTCATGGTGGCCGCCGGCTTCTGGCGAGTGCGCTGCTCGCTTCGGCATCGTTCAGCGGGCTGCTCGTTCCGGGAGCTGTGCACGCGCAGGTAGTGGAGGCCGAGGCGCGGCGATTCAACATCTCGGCGCAGTCGATGGCCAGCGCGCTGGCGGATTTTGGTCGGCAGTCGGGGCTTCAGGTGAGCATGGACGCCGATCAGGTCCGCGGCCTTTCTACGCAGGGCGTCCACGGCACAATGACGCCTTCGCAGGCGCTCGATCGCTTGCTTGCCTCCAGCGGCCTTGAAGCGCGTATCGAAGGAAGGATCGTGTCCTTGCGCCAAGTGCAGCCTGCGCGAGGTGATCAGCTCCGGCCGGATACGGTCGTCCTGGATTCCCTTCGGGTCGAAGGCGATGAAACCGCCCGGGCGAACGAGACCGGCATAGAGCGCGACGCTCGCCGGAAAAATGAAGTCTACGATCAGGATGTTTCCACCACCTTTGCAAGCCGGGAGGAAGTCGAGCGCTACAGGGGCACCAACACCGCCGATGTGCTCAAGGGCATGGTCAATGTGTTCAGCGGCGATGCGCGCAACGGCGGGGCGCTCGATCCCAGCATTCGCGGCATCCAGGGGCCGGGCCGTGTTCCGGTCATCATCGACGGCACCGAACAGGCGCTAACCGTCTGGAAGGGCTATAATGGCGCTGGCAATCGCAGCTATATCGATCCGAGCCTGATTTCAGGCATACAGGTCCTCAAGGGACCGGTTTCAACGCGCGGGGTCAATGGCTCGACCGGCGGCGCCGTGATCGTCAACACGCTTGACGCCGCTGACATCCTCCAGCCCGGTCAGACCTTCGGCATCGAAGCGAAGTTGGAAGGCGGCAACAATTCGACCAAGCCGCGCTGGCCGACGCTGCTGACGGGGCAGGACCATCGCGCTGTGCCCGGCTTTCCAACGAGCTGGTTGGCTAGCTTCCCCTATGGCGATCCTTCGCTGCGGGTGAATTTACGCACCAAGGACGACAACGAGGCCTTTTCTTTCGGTGATCGCGCGATCCGGATCGCGGCAGCGGGGCGCGTCGGCGATTTCGAGCTGTTCGGTGCTTATGCCTTTCGTGAGCGCGGCAACTATTTTGCCGGCAAGCATGGGGCCGATTATTACCAGCAGGCCCAACTGGAGCTCAACGCGGCCAACTACGTGCGCGTGCTCGGCCTCCATTACAAGCCGGGCAACGAGGTGCCGAACACGTCGAGCGCGATGGACTCCATCATGCTCAAGGGCACCTGGCACATCGCCGACGACCAGGCGCTGCAAATCGGCTTTCGCGATACCCGCTCGAGATTCGGTGAGATCATGCCCTCTCGCATCATGACGATGGGCAAGGGCTATACCTTCGGCAATATCCAGTGGCCCGAGAGCAAGGTCCACGCCCAAGCATATAATGCCGAGTATAAATGGCAGCCGGACAGCCGCTTCATAGACTTCAAGGCCACGGCCTGGCTGACCAACACGGTGAGCGACACCTATAGCGCCGGCGGCTTTCCCAATGTTGCCTCGCCTTCAGCGCCTATCATCGTCAACAGCGCAATCGCGAATTCCCAGAATCATCGCTTCGGCTTCAGTGCGAGCAACCAGTTCAACCTGTCTTCAACGCTGAGCTTCCTGCTCGAAGGCAACTGGCAGCATGAGAAGCTCAGTTCGGACGACGATTATGCGGTCACACGAACGTTCCCCGGCGTGCGTGCCTATCCCCGCGCTGGCCGCCGTGAGGAGTATCGCATCAATCTAAGCGGGGAATGGAAACCGTTCAGCTTCCTGAAGTTCAATGCTGGCCTGGCCTATACCGGCTATTGGGCAAAGGATGATTTCCTGCCGAAGTTGATCGCAGCCAGCGGCGGGTCAGTGCCTGTTTATACCGCCAGAAGCAGTATGACCGACTACCAGACGCTGGAAACCTCGGTCGAGGCCTATGCGGCGTCTCGCCGGGAATATTGGGCCGACGACAAGAATAACTGGGGCGCGACGCCAGCCGAACAGGAAGCTGTCATAGCCCGGGAAGTGGCCGAGTTTGCCGCCAATCCTTACACCTTCACCTGGACCCACGCTGGCCCTGACTGGGTACCGGATGCGAACGGCAAATACCGGCGTGCCGACAACATTTGCATAAACGGGTTTCTCGATAAGGTACCTAACTATATTCAAGGGACCTGCAATGCAGGCGGCAGAAACATCGTCGTCGATGTCACCGAAGCAAAACGTAAATCCGGACATGGGTGGGTTCCCAGCGCATCGGCGACGCTCTCTTTTAGCGACAGCAGCCGGGCATATGTCCGTTACGCCGAAGCCCTGCGCTGGCCGAGCCTGTTTGAAAGCACGATTGGCTTCTCCGCTTCGATCGATCCGCTGCGCGATTTGAAGCCGGAGCGCATGAAGTCATGGGAAGCCGCTTTCATCCAGGATTTGCGGCCGCTTTTCGGGTTGCGCGGCGACGGCCAGCATGCCGATGTCAAGCTGACCTGGTATCACAACACCACGCACAACGTGATCGAGCGCAACAGCAGTTTGTTCTTCAGCAATCTCGATCAGCAGACCATCGCTGGGTTTGAGCTTCAGGCGCGCTTCGACAATGGCCGCTTCTTCACCGACCTCAGCGCCGGTCATATGACCAAGAATCAGGTGTGCGATGAAAGCACGGCCGTCGGAATAGATGCCGCCCGGGGTTATCGTGTGCCCGATTGCGTCAAATATGGCTTCGTCAGCAGCTTCCTGCTGACTCAGGCCACGCCGGAGACGAGCGTCAACTGGAACGTCGGCGGCCGCTTTTTCGACCGGCGTCTCGAGGTGGGCGGGCGACTGATCTGGTACAGCGCCTATGACAATCCAGACCCGATCGGGGAATGGACCACCGGCGAGACCTGCGTCGGCGGCTGCTCTCTCAACATCCCCTACACCTGGGGCGAGATCATTACGTTCGATGCCTATGCGCGCTTCCGGATCAACGAGCGGTTCAGCGCCGAGCTGGCCGGCACGAACCTCAATGACCGCTATTATATGGACCCGCTTTCACGCTCGATGATGCCCGCTCCGGGACGGACGGTGCGCTTCAGCCTGACAGGAAGGTTCTGACAGAGGTTCAGGGCCGCCACCGCATCCATCATTTTGAGCAAAGCGGGATGACGGCGACGACCCTGGATGAAGGCACCTGAACGTCAGGTGTTTCGATCGCAGGAGAAGTAGTATGAAATTCGCACATCTCAAAGCCGTCGTTGGGGCCATGGCGCTCTCCATTGCCATGGCAGGCACCGCACAGGCCCAGATAACGTCGGGTACGAGCGACAACACCAGGGTCCGGATCGGCACGAGCACTGTGGTCGGGGGGCCGCACTCCGCCGGCAAGGTCGGCATTTGGGTGCCCAATCTGCCGACTATGCCGGTTCGATGGTTTGTCGACTTCGAAGGCTTGCAGGCTGTTTCCCCGCCGGTGGGTGCCGGTCCCGGCGTGACAACCGTCAATAATCCTTCGGGGACAATCTCCGATCACTCGAAATATGGCCGTTTCGACTTCTCAAAGGTCGATGGCCACAATGTCTATTATGGCGAGTGGAGCCAAACCGGTTCGGCCTCCGCCGGCGACCACACCGTCTATTTTGGCGGCACCGGCGCCACGGCCGCCGGCAGCATCCCGACCAGCGGTACGGCCAGCTATAATGTCTACGGACTGAGCAACTACGCCGGTAACGGCCAACTATCCGGGACGTTCAATGCCAATTTCGGCACAAAGACGCTGACCGGCTCGATCTCGTCGGCGACTTACGCCCTGAATATCGGCACCGCTACCATTGCCGCCGGCGGTTTCACAGGGTCCGGGGCCACCGCCTCCAATCCGGCCACGAGCACGACGCTGGCGACGGGCGGCAGTGTGAGCGGCAAGTTCTTCGGCTCTGCCGCGCAGGCGCTCGCCGGGATCGCGACGTTCAGCAATCGCCAGTACAACGCCGCTTTCGGCGGTAAGCAGTAATCGCGCATTCGAACAGGATCAGGGCCGGATTTTCCGGCCCTGATCCTTCTTAGGTGAATGCCCCGCGGAAGCCGAAACCACGCATGCCGACTCTGAACAACTCCAGCTTGGCCCGGACTTTATGTGCCTGTGTTGTGTGCCTTCCCTTGCCGGCTCTCGCGCAGAACGCTGGCGAGCAAGATACAAGACTGCGCCTCGACCAGGAAATACAACGGCAGCAGCGGAAGGCGGAATCGCAGATTCTTGACGGCGCCGATGCGCTGGATGGGCCGCCAACTTCTCTGGAGATCGACGGCAATAGCTATTCCGTCGGCGATAATGTCGATGAGATGGGGCAGGCCCTCTATATCTCCGTCAGGCGGCAGCAATGGGCCGACGTGCGCCGGTTCCTTATTGCCTATGAGCGTTATCCCGATCGTGATCCGAAGCTCCTCCTATTTGCGAGGGGCGCGCTTGCGCGCCAGACCGGCAAGCTGAGCGAGGCCGAGCGCTATTACCGCGAACTGGTGGAGCTCGATCCCGGCCTACTGTCCGGGCAACTCGAACTGGCGCGCGTGCTGTTCGAGAACCGGAAGGATCGTGAGGCGCGGGGTGCATTCGAGCACGTGCGCGTCCAGCTCGTCGCCGAGGGCGACAAGTCGGTAGGGGTCGTCCGCAGCGTGGACGCCTTCCTTGCTGCCCTGAAGCAACGGCGAGGCTGGCGGGGCACCATCGCCATAGGCCCCGGCTACAGCACCAATCTCAACCAGTCTTCGGCCAGCTATACTTGCCTTCTCGCGAGCGAGGACGGCACCTGCCTCATCGACCGGAAGGTGCCCGATCCGATCAAGGCCGCCGGCATCAATTTCGAAGGTACCCTGGGACGTAGCATTCCGATGTCCGGACATCATGGCGTACGCGCCAGCGCGCTTCTGTTCGGCGACATCTATCCGGACGAAAACGCCTATTCGCAGGCGACCCTCATCACGCGGGCGGGCTATCAGTATCAGTCCGCTCGCAACAGCCTTTCGCTGTCGCCCTCGTTCGAGGCCAGCACCTTTGGTCCCTCGGTGCTCTACACCGCCTGGGGCGCCAATCTGGATTGGTCACATACAGCCGCGCACAACATCCTATTCCGGGCGGAAGCAAACTATCGTGATTTTCACTATCGCCAACGCGCCTTCGCCTCACAGGACGGGCCCCAAACAGACGTCAGCCTGACGGCCTTTTACCTCGCTTCCCCAAGCTGGACCCTGTTTGGCGGACCGGATTTTATCACCAAGGATGCCCAGGCGGCCGAGGACGCCTATCGGCAATGGGGTGCGCGCGTCGGCATAAGCAAATCGTTCGGCACTCGCGCGAGCCTGCTCGTGATCGGTTCATACCGCCGCCGCGACCATCGCGCTTATAGCGAGCTATTCGAAGCCAGGCGCAGAGACGACCAATACAACATCACGGCGATCGCACGCTTCCCGGTGCTGAAGTTAGCGGGCCTTACACCCGAGTTCGTGATTCAGGACAATCGGGTCGAGAGCAACATCGACTGG
The DNA here is from genome assembly GCF_001598815.1 of Sphingopyxis terrae subsp. terrae NBRC 15098. Taxonomy (GTDB): domain Bacteria; phylum Pseudomonadota; class Alphaproteobacteria; order Sphingomonadales; family Sphingomonadaceae; genus Sphingopyxis; species Sphingopyxis terrae. Next base: position 22,511 of record NZ_BCZQ01000030.1, read on the forward strand.
CTGTATTCCTACAAGCGTACGACCGCCAGCGTAAGGCTGAGCCATGTCTTCTAGACCGTTCAGTCAGCATTTGCGACCGCCATGGAAGCCGTTTCGCAGACCCATGCGACGCGAGCCCATTCACCGACTTCGTCCCCCAGGCCGAGCTTCACTCCCTCCCTGGGCGACGATCCAAAGGGGGTGGCGGCCCAAAGCCCGCCACCCCCGAACACTTCCATTCGACAAACAAGCGGAAAGGGATTGTCCATGAACGTAACCACCTCCGAACGGTCCATTGAGGCGCAAAGCCGCGCGAAGCGCCTCAAGGCGTTGACCAGCACTGTCCATGAGGGCGTCGACCGTTCGATCATGTCGGCATCGTCCTTCGCCACGATCGACCGCTACAAGCGGTTCCTGGCGATTCAGTATCTCTTCCACCGCGACGTGGCAGCCCTCTATGCGGAATCGCGCTTGCAAGCCGCCTTCCCGGATCTCGTCCACCGGTGCCGGCTACCGCTCGTGATCGCCGATATGGAGGATCTCGGCGTCGCAACGCCGGATGCAGGATCGCCGATTTTCATTGCCGGGGGCCCGGTGGACATGGGCACCGCGCTGGGCTGGCTCTATGTCGCCGAAGGATCCAACATGGGCGCGGCCGTGTTGCGCAAGGAAGCGCACAAGCTTGGTCTGACCGATGATGTCGGTGCCCGCCATCTGGCGCCTGCGCTCGAAGGCCCGGCTCCCCACTGGCGCGCATTCACCGCCGCGCTCGATGCGGTCGAACTAAGCGATGATGAAGAAACGCGCGCCAGAGAAGGCGCGCTGGAAGCCTTCGCGCAGGTCCAGGCCCATGTCGATGCGCGGCTTGACTGAAACTTCGAAGGCCGGCCTGCTCCGGCGGGGCCGAACGGCGCGCGCCGGTTGGCTCGTCCTCGGCCTGATGCTGGTTGCGATCGGCATCGTCGGCATTTTCGTGCCGTTGTTGCCGACCACATCCCTTATGGTGCTGGCGATGCCCTGCTTTGCGCGCTCATCCCCCAGACTGGAAGCATGGCTGCTCGATCATCCTCGCTTCGGACCGGGCGTGCGTGCGTGGCGCGCGGAGGGCGCCGTGCCCCGCCATGCCAAGATCGCGGCATGCATCGGCATGGCGGCGGGGTTTGGGCTGTTCTGGCTCCACGTCCGGCCCGGCGCGCTGCTGACCTGCGCGGGAGCGGGGTTCATGCTGTTCTGGGCGGTATGGATCGTACGCCGGCCCGAGCCGGGGGTATCACAATGAAACCGGGAAACTACCGCGGGGCGCAGCTCGCCGCTGCGAATGATGGAGCCACCCTCTTCGAGGACCATGTCGTCTTCCGAACCTGTTGTCCTGACAGTCCGCTGCAGCGGGGGAACACGTCGCCCGTGCCTGTGGCGAGCCCGCAACTTGCCGAGTTCTCGCGCAGCTACAGCCGTTATTGTGATCAGCCGATGGACTGGCGCACACGCCTTTTCGGCATTGCCGGCACTGCCGCGGTTATAGGGCTGGTCCTTGCTGCCGCCCTGTTCACGTGGACGACAGTTTACCAGCCTGTGCGGGCCACCTCGCCGCCGCTGACGGTGGTAGAGCTACAACCGCTGGCGGCACCCCCAGAACCGGTCCGCAACGTGGCGCCGGGGCGGGAACAAGTGGAAAAGCAGGAAGCCGAGCTTGAGCCGGTCACCGAGCCGATCCCAATCCCGCTCGTCCAGATCGCGGCACCGACCATGTCGGCGCGGGACTTGCGTGCGCCGGTAAAGATCGTTGATCCCGGCCCTGCCGTGCCGGAAACGACCGCGCCCAAAAGCGTCGCCGCTCCGACCGCCGACCGATTGTCCAATGACGTACGGCCAGATTGGGAAGGATTGATCCTCGCCCGACTGGAGCGCTACCGGCGTTATCCAGCCAGAGCACGCGCCGCACGCCAGCAAGGCACCGTCTATGTTCGTTTCAAGATGAACCGGTCGGGGATGGTGCTGTCGTCTGCCATCGTTAAGAAGTCGGGCTCCTACGACCTCGACCAAGCCGCGCTCCAAACCCTCGACCGCGCTCAGCCGCTTCCCGCAATTCCCGCGGACAGGCCTGATGTCGTCGAGTTGACCATCCCTGTCGAGTTCTTCCTGCGTTGAGCAGGGTACCCAGTCCCGAACCTAAATTTGCCGACGCCAAGTCCACCATGCTGGTGCCGATACTGTTGTCCTCGCAGTGAAAACACGGCCAGTGGTTTGCTCCACAGCTGGTTACCACGCCTATTTAGCCGTTCCAGCGCTGCGCCGAACGATACGCTCGACGATGCTGGCGTCGAACTCGGGCTAGTGATCGCAAGAAGCATCACGCAAGCGCGCGATGGAGCCCTCACGCCCGGCAGGCGGGCTTTGCGTCATGGCGCGCGCGGCCGCCGCGGCTTTTCACGTTCCGGATGGGAGCGCGTTCCAAGTCGCGAAGTATCGGGAGAGCGGCCCGACGAGCCTGCATGGCGCTGCTTGAATGAGCGGCGAAGGCAACTTCAGTGCGTCGACCGCACCAGCTCTGCGTACACGCCGCCAATCTTGAGCAACGCATCATGATCGCCGCTCTCGACCACGCGCCCCTTCTGCATGACGATGATCTGGTTGGCGTGCCGGACGGTCGAAAGCCGATGCGCAATGGTGATGGTGGTGCGATCCCTGGCCAGGGTTTCGAGCGCCTGCGACATCGCTCGCTCGGTCGTGGGGTCGAGGGCGCTGGTCGCCTCGTCCAACAAAAGGACATGCGGATTGCGCAGGATCGTCCGCGCCAGCGCGAGGCGCTGCTTCTCACCGCCGGAAAAGCGATAGCCGCGTTCTCCGACCAAAGTGCCATAGCCCTCCGGAAGCGAGGCGATCATGTCGTCGATTTGCGCGATCCTGGCGGCCGCGATCAACTCTTCATCGGTCGCGTCCGGTTTGGCGAAGCGCAGATTTTCGGCGATGGTCGCGTTGAACAGGTAAGGATCCTGCGTGACCACGCCGAGCGAGTCGTTCAAGGACTCAAAGCTCAGATCGCGGACATCGACGCCGTCATAGCTGATCGAGCCTGAATCCACATCGTACAGCCGTGCAAGGAGATAGCCGAGCGTGGTCTTCCCCGAGCCGGTGGCGCCGACGATCGCGGTGTGCGACCCGGCTGGGATGTCAATCGAGACGCCGTCGATCGTCGGCGGCTCAGATTTGTCATAGGCGAAGGTGACATCGTGGACGCGCACGGCGCCACGTATCCCGTCGCGGTCGAGAACGACCGGGTCCGACCGCTCGCGGATCTCGACCGGCCGGTCGAGATATTCGAAGATGCGCGCGAACAGGGCCCGGGTCGTTCTCATCTCGACGCCGGATTCCAGCACTTCTTCGAGCGGCCAGAGAAGCTGCTCCTGGAGCGCGATCATGGCGACCAGCGTGCCGATCGTCACTGCGGTGGCGCCCTGGCTCATCAACAGGCCGCCGAGCAAAAGGGTGAGCGCCGGCAGCGCCTGAAGCACCAGGTCGATAATCGCCCATTGCCATTGGCCCGCGGTATGCGATCGCGTCTCGAGGTCTGCGACGCCTTGCGAGGTGTGAATGAACCGCCGCGTCAGATGTCCGGTGCGGCCCATGGTGCGCGCCAGGATGATGCCGGATATCGACAGCGATTCCTGCACCGCCGAGGACATGTCGGCGATCCGCAGCTGCTGCTCGTAGGTGAGTTCTTCACGCAACTGCCCGACGCGATGACTGATCCAGACGGCGAGCGGCAGGACGAGGAAGGAGAACAGCGCCAGCCGCCATTCCAGCGCCAGCATGGCGATGATGGTCATCACCACCACACTGACGTTGCGCGTCAGTTCGCTGGCGGTGTGGGTGACGAGCGCCTGCAGTCCGCCGATGTCGCTGGCGATACGGGACTGGACCTCACCCGTCCGGGCCGTGGTGAAGAAGCCGAGGGAGAGGGATTGCAGATGTGCGTACACCCGCACCCTGAGATCGTGCATGATCGACTGGCCGACCTTCGAGGTGATCAGCACCTGGAGGACGCCGACGGCGGTGCCGACGCAGGAAATCGCGATCAGACCGCCGGCCAGCAGCGCCAGCAGGTTCAGATCGCCGGCGGGAAGCGCCTCGTCGATGATGGCGCGCAGCAGGAAGGGCGCGGCGATCCCCACTGCCGATGACAAGAGGATGAGGGCGAGGATGACGGCCAGGCGGCCGCGATAGGCTTTGAACAGCCCGAGCACGCGCCGCAGCGACACATGCTTCGCCGCTAGCGCGTCATAATCAAGGTCGTCGTCCTGTTCGTGGTTCTCATTTGTCATGTTTCATCTCCCGCCCGGCGGTGATCCGACCTGTGTTCAGCCGGATGAGGAGGGCCGTTGCGATAAGGATTGCCGCCGCAACGCCGATTACGACGACGAACGCTTCGTCGAACGCGGCGCGCGCGAGCGTCCGGAGGTCGTCTGCCGAGGCGCCATCCAATCGTTCGGCGACCATCAGCGCCTGATCGAGCCCGTCATAAGCGAGGTCGGGCGCTCCCAACGACACAGGCAGGACGAGCGAAGCCGAATAGACCGCCGACAGCAGGCTGCCGAGGATGGCGATGCCGAACGTCCCGCCCAGCTCATAGGACACTTCCTCGACGGACGCCGCCATTCCGGCGCGATCCGACGGCGCCGACAGCATGATCATGCTCGATGCGGCGGTCATCGCGGTGCCGGCTCCCATCCCCAGTGCCGCAAGGCTCGCGATCTGGTAGATCGCGGCTGCCTCGAACAGAAAGAAATATCCCCCAAGCCCGATGGCGGCCAACAGCATGGCGCGCCAGAGGATGACCGCGCCACCCCAGCGCGGCAGCAGGATACCAGCCAGCGGACCGCCGACGAACGCGCCAAGCGGAACCGGCAGGATGAAGAGACCGGCCTGGAGCGGCGACAGCTCGAGAACGAGCTGGAGCCGCTGGCTGACCACGAGCTCGACCCCGATGATCGCGAGCGAAGCGATCAGCGCCGTCGCAACGCCCGCCGAGAAGCCGCCGTCGCGGAACAGTTTGAAATCGATCAGCGGATGCGCGGAGCGGTTCTGCCGGCGAACGAACAGGATGAGCGCCAGAACGCCGATGAACGCGGCCGTCCCCATCGCCGCATAGGACGGGGCGGGTTTTGCGAGTTCCTTGATCGCGTAGGCGACCCCGACCAGGCCCGTCATGATCTGGACCGAGGCGATCAGATCCCAGGGGCGATTGCTACGTGCCGATGCGGCCGGGATGACGGCCACGCCGAGCACAAGAGCGATGATCACGATCGGCAGGTTGATCAGGAAGACCGATCCCCACCAGAAATATTCAAGCAGCAAACCGCCAACGATGGGACCGAACGCCGCGCCGCCGGAGGCGACCGCCGCCCAGATCCCGATCGCCAGCGAACGCTCGCGTTCGTCGTGAAAGGTCAGCCGGATTATCGAGAGAGTCGCCGGCATCATCATCGCCGCACCGATCGCAAGCAGGACCCGCGCCGCGATCAAAACAGACGGCGCCCATGCATAAGCGGCGGCCAGCGACGCGAGCCCGAAGACCACGAGTCCGCCGATGAAGAGCTTCTTATGGCCAAGCCGGTCGCCGAGCGTGCCGAGCCCAGGTACGAGCCCCGCGACCACGAGCGGATAGGCGTTGACGATCCAGAGCTTTTCCGCCGCGGACGCGCCGAGGTCCCGCGTAAGGCTGGGCAGCGCCGTATAGAGCACCGTCATGTCGATGACGATCAGGAACAAAGCTAAGGATACGATGGCCAGAACTAGCCACCGGTTCGCGGATGCCATGAAAATCACCGAATTTCTCGTTGCTGGGTCCACGGGCCAACGCGGTAGGTTCATCTTGGCGTCCCTCTAGATGCACTTCTTTCGCGGAGGGTTCGTGGAGCAAGTATGGCGATTGCGTGGAGATCTTGCGGGTCCGCATCGGTTAGGTTTGAGCATTCATACCGCTGCTAGCGACACTGACTGGTCTCCGTGAGAGGCCCGGCTTTCTCCAAAATGATAAGGAAATCGAGGCGCCGCACGTTCGGAGCACCTGGTACTCGTTTGCGCGTGAGTCGGTCCTCGCGGTTGCTGGTGCCCTACGCTCGATTTGCTCTAGCCATTGCTTGTCCGGTTGAAGCCTTCATTCCGACTTGTCGAAGTCATCATCGAGAGCTAGTAGTTGCGAGTAATTCGCAATAAGCGATGAGAGGGGCAGCGTAGGAAGGACAAAGCATGGCCCGCAATTTCCCGGCACACGCGTTCGAGACGAGGGGCGTTCCAGCGATTCTGATCGACGCCGCGCGGTGCTGGCGGGAAGCGCGCGACAACGGGCGATCGGTCCAGCCTTGCCTGAGCCGGACACTCGACCGGCACGAATGCGCGATTCTTGCGCCGGTGCTCGACAGCCTCTGTCTATTTTATGAAGCGGCGCTCGGTCGGCCGATGGCGGTCGGTGAGGCGCTGACGTTGTCCGACGACGAGCATCTTCTGCTCGGCTTGGTGAACGGCTCCATACCCCGCCAATGCCTGAACTGTCCGAGAAGACGAGCGGCGACGCTCGACTGCGCGCTTTGCTCGGCACGGATCATGGTGGCGCTCACGCTCGGCCAGCCTGCGTCAGGGACGCTGCAATGAGCGGGGCCGCGATCAGCACGGTCGAGGCACTGGAAAGCGTGATCGGCAAGACTCCACCGCCAATGCACCTCAAGGTCATCGATCATCTTGACGCCGGTGCGCTCCGCTGGATCAGTCAGTCGCCCGTCATGTTCGCTGCAGTCGGTGGCGGATCCGGCGTCGGCGTCACGCTGGCCGGCGGCATCCCTGGTTTCGCCGTCGGCGATGCACGAGAACTGCAGCTGCCGATCGCGCTTCTCGACGATCCCACGCTCGCGCGGTCGGGCGCCGGGTTCGGTTCGCTGTTCCTACTGCCCGGCATCGGCGAGACATTGCGCGTCAACGGTCGGGTGACCGGCGTCGACGCCGAGAAAATCCGCATCACGGTGGAGGAGTGTTACGGCCATTGCGCCAAGGCGCTGATCCGCTCCGAGCTGTGGTCGGCGCAACCGATCGCGGGCACGCAGGACGACATAGCGGCCTTTGTCGCGCGAAGCCGGTTCCTGGCGCTGGCGACAATCGGCGCGGAGGGTCACGCCGACCTCAGCCCGAAAGGGGATCCTGCCGGCTGCCTGGCGCAACTCGACGGCGACACCCTCTGGTTCGCCGATCGTCCGGGCAACCGCCGTGTCGACAGTTTTCGCAATATCCTCGACAGAGCGCATGTCGCGCTCGCGCTCCTTATCCCAGGCTCCTCGCACGTCGCCGTACTACGCGGCGAGGCCCGGCTGACGACCGACGAAGCCGCTCGCGCGCGCCTCACCGTGCAGGACAAGACGCCGCAGCTCGCAATTCGAGTGGACATCAGCTGTATTGAGATGTGCGCGAGTCCCGCGCTGGAGCGCGCGAACCTGTGGCCGGCCGATGCCGAAAGCGACATCGATCCGGCCACATTGTTCGTCGAGCATATCAAGCTCAACAAGGTCAGGGGCATCGGCCCCACCTTGGCCCGCGCCAGCCTCTCGGTACCCGGGGTCACCGGGCTCCTGAAGAAAGGCCTGGAAAAGGACTATAAGGACAACCTCTACTAGGCTCGGCTGAGACTCACGCCTAGCCCGACGGGAGGGCCTCTCCCATGCGCACCTCAGCCGTTCAGCTTGTCCTTGATTGCCTTGGCTGGCGCGAATGCGAGTTTCTTCGAGGCCTTGATCGTCATGGCCTCACCGGTGGCGGGATTACGGCCCTCGCGCGCCGGGCTGTCCTTCACCTTGAACTTTCCGAATCCATTGAGCGCGATTTCGTCGCCCTTGGCGGCGGCATCGCCGATCGCAGTGAAGATCGCGTCGACGAACCTGCGGGCGTCCGCTTTGGCGACGCCATGGTCGGCGGCCAGCTTATCGGCGAGTTCACTGTTGTTCATTACTTCACCACTTCCTTGATGTTGATTCGCTCGCGAGGTTTATCCGCAACCGTGGTCGTCGTCACCGCTGGTGCGCCAGTGCGACGGCGATTCGAGCAAAGCATCACACCGATCAGCGCGAATGGCTCAGCGCCGCACGCCAGCAAGGCACCGTCTATGTTCGTTTCAAGATGAACCGGTCGGGGATGGTGCTGTCGTCTGCCATCGTTAAGAAGTCCGGCTCTTACGACCTCGATCAAGCTGCGCTCGATAGGCTCAACCGCTTCCTGGATCTCAATTTGTCAACGACAAGTCCACCATGCGGATGCTGATCGTAGATGTTGCGGAGGGGGCGGCGTACACTGGGTTGAAGGAGACGACGGCCCCTTTGGGCTCAAGATCCTCGAATCGGATGCCTGTTTGCACCTTCTAATCGCGACGTTTTTCTCGGGACATGAACGAAGGTAAGTTAGTGATGCGGTGCGGGTGTCGCGCCTCCCACTGAAGGCTCTGCTCGCTCCACGGAACCTACACACCCCCGCCACAAAAGTCTTAGGTGCGCTATTGCGAATCAATAGCAGCGAGGAGATACTCGTTCCGCCGAGACTGGCGTTCATCTATTGGAACGTGGGGACATAAATTGAGACTTAAGACAGCGCTAATCCTCGGACCCGCGTTCGTAGTATCGGCGCTTCCAGCGGTCGCGCAGACTACAGAGGAAGAAAAGACTCGAAACACGACGGAAGGGCACGCAGACGTCGATATCGTCGTTACGGGACGCTACACTCTGCCTGACAAGATCGACACGGCCACAGGCCTCGGTCTGACGGTACGTGAGACCCCGCAGTCGGTCACGATTGTTACCGCGCAGCGCATTCTCGACCAGAATCTGATCACCGCCGCGGACGTACTGGCCAATGGCGTAGGTATCTCCGTTAACCAGCTCGACGACATTCGTAACCAGTTTTACGCGCGCGGTTTCGAAATCCGCAATTTCCAATATGACGGCATTCCACTCGCCTGGACGCTCGCCGGTGGCGCGGGAGAGACGAGCGCCGACGTCTCGATCTATGATCGCGTTGAAATCGTGCGCGGCGCGACCGGCCTTTTGACCGGCGCCGGCGATCCCTCCGCTTCGGTGAACTTCGTCCGGAAGCATGCCACAAGCAAGGACCTGGCCGGCTACGTCAACGGCAGCTACGGCAGCTGGAGCACGTGGCGCGGGTCGGCCGACATTGGCGGCGCGGTGACGTCCGATGGGCGCGTGCGTGTCCGTGCGGTCGGCCGCTATGAACAAGGTGACAGCTTCATCGACCTCTTTCACAACAAGAAGTACGTGCTGTACGGCACAGTAGACGCCGATCTGACCGATAGTACATTGCTCCGTGCTGGCATCAGCCACCAGCAAACCGACAAGGACGCTCCGTCCTGGGGGAATCTCCCGACCTTCTATAGCGACGGGACGTTCGCGGTGTGGCCGAGGTCGAAAAGTCCGACTGCGGATTGGACCTACTGGGACACCACCAATCAGAACATCTTCGCCAGCATCAAGCAGGATCTCGGCGACCGCTGGAGCATCGTCGCCAACTACAACCGCCTCAAGAACGCGCAGCAAACCGAAATTCTCTATCTGTTTGGCCATGTCGATAAGGCGACCGGGACGATCCAAGGCAGTAACGCCTATAGTGACGACGGGGTTAGCTTACAGAACAGCTTCGACGCACAGTTGAAAGGCGCCGTGAGCCTGTTCGGACGCGACCACGAACTGGTTCTGGGCGGTTTGACGAGCCTTCAGAAGCGTCGCACCGATACGTTCGCGGCGCCCGCCGAGGCGTCCCGACAGAACGTCCAGTTCGCAAACGCGACCAGCCGGACATTTCCCCGCCCCAACTTTTCGACCACGCCATTCCGTGCGGTCGAAGAGCGGATCAAGCAGACCGGTCTGTACGGCGCGCTACGCATCAATCTGGCCGACAGCCTCAAGGTGATCGGCGGCGGACGCTTGGCCAGCTGGAAGCAGCAGGGCATCAGCTATGGCGTCGCCAGCGATTACGGCGACGACAATGTTTTTATCCCTTATCTCGGCGCGCTGTACGACGTCGCGCCAAACCATCGCCTTTATGCGAGCTATACGAAAATCTTCCAGCCCCAGGGCGCGCTCGATCGCAATTTCCGGCAGCTCGATCCGCTCGAGGGGAACGCTTATGAAATTGGGTTGAAGAGCGCCTTTTTTGGCGAGAGATTGCAAACATCGGTTGCACTCTTCCAGATAGAGCAAGACAATTTGGCCGTCATCGACGGCGCACCCGTTTCGCCTCCCGGTGGCGGACTGCCGCAACAGCTCTATCGCGCCGCCCAAGGAACGAAGAGCAAAGGCTTCGAAGTCGAGATCAACGGCAGCCCGCTCGAGAACTGGAACGTCAACTTCGGCTACAGCCAGTTCACCGCCAAGGATGCGGCCGGCAATGCGATCGCCGTGGAACAGCCGCGCAAGCTGATGAAGCTGTTCACCACTTACACGCTACCCGACGTGCTGCATGGACTGACCTTTGGCGGCGGGGTGAATTACCGCAGCAAGGCCTATTCGGTCGGCAGCAACCCGGTGACGAACGCGCCGTTCCGCTTCCAGCAGGACGGCTACGCGTTGGTGAGCTTGATGGGTCGCCTGGCGGTGAACGAAACGTTCTCGGTCCAGGCCAATCTCGAGAACCTGTTCGACAAAACCTATTACGCTCAGATCGGATTCTACAGCCAGTATCGCTATGGCGCGCCGCGGAACTTCACCCTCAGCGCCAATTACAAATTCTAATCTGGTTGGGCGTGATGCGTCGAACCGGAAGTTAGAATCTATCGCAATCCGCCAACTCCCGCGGCCCGGCCACCTGACTGGACTGCCGCGCTAGTCGTTGTCGAGCCGGCATTAACGTGACGCAAAACTAGAAATGGAGCCAGATGATGAAGAGTACGAGCTACCTGTTTGCTCTGGTCGTAGCACTCGCGGGCAACCCCGCAGCTGCGCATGAAGTTTGGATCGAGCGCAATGCGACGGGGCCTGCGCGCATCTATTTGGGCGAGCCGGCGGAGGTGATGCCGGACGCCGGCGACCCCGAATTTCATCACCTGCAGAGGCCGCAGTTCGTCGGAAGCTCCAGCAGGCCGGTCCCGCTGATTCGCCGATCCAATCATATCGAGGCGGAAGTGGGTCCCGGCGACGTCCGCGTCCGTGACGATGCTGTCTTCGCGCCCTGGAAGTCGGGGGAAACTATGCAGGGCGCCATTTTCTACGCGCGCAGCGGTCTCGCCGAGACAAACGCGGCACTGGATTTGGAACTGGTTCCTGTGACCGCTGGAGCGAAGCGGCTCGTAGTGATGTTCCGGGGCAAGCCTCTGCCCGGCGCGAAGGTTACGGTCATCACACCGGATCGCTGGCAAAAAGCCTTCGTATCCGATGACAAGGGCGAATTTGAGGTGCCGCAGCAGGGTGTTGGCCGCTATCTCGTCAGCACGTCGCATACCGAGGAAAAGGCGGCGAAGCTGGGCGGGCAGGATGTAGCAAGCGTCATTCATACCTCAACGTTGACATTCGCGGACTAGGTAAGGGACGCAGAAGACAGAATAACGATCTGAATTCTTCGGCACTGGGCTGGCGGAGTTTCGGGGGAGCACGTCACTGGACGCAAAGAGCTTTTGTCTCTGGCTCGGCTCTCAACCCTAAGGCTGTGCGTAATTCAGCCGGTCTTTTTCGACAATAGTTTGTGCTCGTTATTCCATCTTGGCGTGCGCCGAGCGCCGATAAAGGGTGTAGGCTCCAGGAATGGCGGCAATGCCCGCGGCCCACGCCTCCAATGGCGCGACAGGCAGGCAAACATGCAGCAGCGCGAGCAAATCGATCCAGATCGGATCATTCTCGCCGACGATCAGGCTGCGCTCGCCATCTTCTCCGTCAATGCCGATCGCAACGAACACCAGGTTGCCATCCCGCTTCGATGCTCCTGCCGCAATACTGGAAACCTTCGCCCAAGTGATGGAATGGCGCTTACCATTGATTCGCACCGACAGGCCGCTTTCAGAGACGCTGACAAGGTATGTTCCGTTCTGTTCCTGCGGTGCTTCTGACATTACTCGCTGCCTTCGCTTCTCGACTACGCGGTTCTCGCGAAACATAGCACCCCGACAGCCAAGTATCAGGTTCTCTTCGATCGACCCTGCCGGCTTAGCATGGCCTCGCCATCGATCCGGTGAGTGCGGCCCGCCGAGCGTTCGTCAGTGGGGCACGACGCGCGAAAAGACGTTCAGCACGACCACGCCGGCGAGGATGAGAGCCATGCCCAGCATCGCGGGGAGGTCCAACCGCTGGCCTTGGAATATCCAGGCGATCGCCGCGATCAGCACGATCCCGGCGCCCGACCAGATCGCATAGACCACGCCAGTCGGCATCGTCCTCAAGGTCAGCGACAGAAGATAGAAGGCCACCGCGTAGCCGCAAAGCACGATGAGCGTGGGCAGGGGCTTCGTGAACCCGTCGGACAGTCTCAGAAAGGACGTAGCGATGACCTCGGCGGCGATCGCTATTGTGAGATAAACATAATGCACGTCCTGCTCCTTCGTGATCGTGCGACCTCGTTCAACGATCGCCCCCGCCAAGAGCGCGATAAAGTCCGCTCGCGGATAACAGCTCCTCGCGCTTGAGATCGAGCAGCGTCCGGCGCGCGGCATATTCGCTGCGCTGTGCGTCCAGGAGTTCCAGGCGGCTGTCGACGCCGGCCCGATAGCGCAGGTTCGCCAGCGATGTTCTTCGCCCCGCCGCATCGACGGCGGCGCTTTGGGCCTGCGACTGGCGGGCATAGGTCGCGCGGCCTGCGAGCCCGTCGGAGACTTCGCGAAAGGCCGCCTGGATCGCGCGTTCATATTGCGCGACCGCTATCGACTTGCGAACCCTGGACAGTCGCAGTTCACCACGCAGGGCACCGCCGCGGAAGATCGGGTTGGTGATCTGGGGTACGAACGACCAGCTGCCGCCCGCGCCTTCGAACAGCCCGTCAAACGTGGGGCTCGCCATCCCCAGCAACCCCGTGATCGACAGACGCGGAAAGAAAGCCGCGCGCGCAGCGCCCACGTCGGCATTGGCGGCGATCAGCTCATGCTCGGCCTGGCGGATGTCCGGCCGGTTCGCGAGCAGCTCGGACGGGAGCCCGGCGGGCAGCGTAGTCAGGATTGGTTGCCCCATCAGAGGGATTGGCGGTGGGAGCTCGGGGGGAAGAGGGGCGCCGACGAGAAACTGGAGCTGGTTCACCGCCTGTGCCCGTCCGCGGGTCCGCGCCTCGCGGTCCGCTTCGGCCTGCCGCACCAGCCCCTCTGCCTCGCTCACCTCAAGACCGCTGGTCTGATCGGCGGCTCTGAGGCGGCGCGTGATGGCGAGGGAGCCGCGCCAGGCGACGAGCGTGCGCTCCGTCAAGGCCAGCTGCTCCTCCGCCAGGCGCTCGTCGAGATAGGCATCGACCACGCCGCCGATGAGCGCGATCCTGGCGGCGCGGCGTCCTTCCGCGGAGGCGAGGTAGCGCTCGAACGCCGCCTCGCTCTGCGAGCGCAAGCGGCCGAACAGGTCGATCTCGAAACTGGTCAATGCCACCTGGGCCCTGAACTGACCGAACTCGCTGCGACCGGTCCGTCCGGCTGCGCCGGCGTTCGTCTCGATCGGCATTCGCTCCCGCGTATAATTGCCCGCCGCGTCAAAAACCGGGAGCTGGGCGCCGCGCGCGATCCGGGATTGCGCACGCGCGGCTTCAACGTTGAGCGCGGCGATCCGCAGGTCGCGATTATTGTCGAGCGCGAGCGCGATCAGCCGCTGAAGGCGCGGATCGCGAAACATGTCCCGCCACTCGATCGCCGCCGCGCTCGCTGGTTCATTCGTCGCGGCGCCCGAGAAGGTAGGCGCGACGGGAAGTGCGGGACGCTCGAGCTTCGGGTTCATCGAGCAAGCGGCGATGAGCAGAATGGCGGGCAGAGCGAATGCACGCATCGTCAGTCTTCCCTGTCCGCGGCCAGACCGTCGCCACGCCTCGGCCGAACGAGCCGCTCGACGAGACCGAGAACCACGACGAAGAACACCGGCACGAAGAAGATGGCGAGAACGGTGGCGCTGATCATGCCGCCGAACACGCCGGTCCCGATCGCCTGCTGCGTCTCCTTGCTTGCCCCGCCGGCGATCATCAGCGGCACCACGCCGAGCGTGAAGGCGAGGCTGGTCATCAGGATCGGGCGCAGCCGCAGGCGAGCCGCCTCGATCACGGCCTGTGCCGTCGTCTTGCCCTGCATCCGTGCGGTCCTGGCGAACTCGACGATGAGGACTGCATTCTTGGCGCTGAGGCCGATGATGGTGATCAGGCCGACCTTGAAGAACACGTCGTTGGGAAGCCCACGCAGCATGACCGCGGCGACGGCTCCGATCAGCCCCAGGGGCACGACCAGCATGACCGACAAGGGAATCGACCAGCTTTCGTAAAGAGCCGCGAGGACGAGGAATACGACCAGCATCGATAGGGCCAGCAGCATCGGGGCCTGTGCGCCCGCCTCCTTCTCTTGGAGCGACTGGCCGGTCCACTCGATCGCGAAGCCGGGGGGAAGCTGGGCAGCTAGGCGTTCCATCTCGCGCATCGCCGCACCGCTCGACCGGCCTTCCGCTGCCGAACCGGAGATGCGGGTGGCAGGGTAGCCGTTGTAGCGCGTCAGCTGGAGCGGCGTTCGTTCCCAGCGCGGCGTGATCAGCTCGGACAAGGGCACCATGTTGCCGGCGGTATTGCGGACGTGGAGGTTCAGCACGTCGTCGAGCTTCATCCGCGACGCCGCGTCGGCTTGGACGATCACCTGCTGGACGCGGCCCTGGTTCGGATAATCATTGACGTAGGACGATCCGATCGCACCGGACAGCGTATCGGCGATCGCAGCGAACGGAACGCCCATCGCCCGAGCCTTCTGCCGGTCGATGACGAGCCTGATGCTGCTGCCGGGCGGCAAGCCGTCGGGATAGACGCCGGTCACTACCTCGCTTCGGGCGGCGAGCGCCAGCAGCCGGTCTTGTGCCGCCATGAGCGCCGCGCTGCCGCGTCCCGCCCGATCCTCGAGCCTGAGCGCGAAGCCGGACGTGGTGCCGAGCTCGTCGATCGAGGGGGGCAGCAGATTGGTGACCGTGCCTTCCAGGATCGTCGCGGCCGCGCGGTTGGCCCTTGCCGCTTCATCGGCGGCGGTGGCGTCGCCCCGCTCGCCCCAGTCCTTGAGGACCACATACATCAAGGCCGCATTGGGGCCGCTGCCGGAAAAGCTGAACCCTTGCATGCTCTCACTCGACTGGATGGCGGGGCGGCCGGCGTTGTGACGCTCGAGCACGCCGATCGCCTCCCAGGTGCGGCTGGCCGTCGCGTCCGCGGGGAGCTGGATTGAGGTCAAGAAATAGCCTTGATCCTCTTCGGGCAGAAATGCGGAGGGCAGCTTCACAAAGGCGAAGCCGAGCAGGCCGACGACGACCGCGAACGCGGCCATCATTCTGCCCGACCGTTTGATCAGCCGAGCGACCCAACCCTGATACCCGTCCGCCAGCCGGTCGAAGGAGCGGTCGAACCAGGCGAAGAACCGGTTCTTCCCCCCATACCCGGCAACCGGCTTGAGCAAGGTCGCACACAGCGCCGGCGTGAGCGTCAGCGCCAGGAAGGCGGAGAAAAGGATCGAGATCGTCATCGCGAGCGCGAACTGGCGGTAGATCGCGCCCACGGAGCCGCTCGCCATCGCCATGGGGAGGAACACCGCCGAGAGCACGAGCGTGATGCCGATCACCGCGCCCGTGATCTCCTGCATGGCCTTGGCGGTGGCCTCCCGCGGCGCAAGCCCTTCCTCGGCCATGATCCGCTCGACATTCTCGACGACCACGATGGCGTCATCGACGATGATGCCGATCGCCAGCACCATGCCAAACATGGTGAGCACATTGATCGAGAAGCCGGCCGCCAGCATCACGGTGAACGTGCCGAGGAGCGCGATCGGGGCGACGATCGCCGGGATGAGCGTGTAGCGGATCTTCTGGAGGAACAGGAACATGACGAGGAACACCAGCACCATCGCCTCGGCCAAGGTCTGCACCACTTTCTCAATCGAGATGCGGACGAACGGTGCCGTGTCGAACGGCGCCGACCAGGTCATGCCCGTCGGCATCGAGCGGGCAAGCTCCGTCATCCTCGCCTGAACAGCGGCCGATGTCGCGACGGCATTCGCTCCTGGCGAGAGCTGGACCGCGAGCGTGGCGACAGGACGGCCGTTCGACTTAGCCGAATAGGCGAAGTTCTGCGGTCCTGATTCCACGCGCGCGACGTCACCGAGCAGCACGCTCGATCCGTCGGGGTTGGCGCGCAGAACGATCTGCCGGAACTCCTCGGGGGTCTGCAGCTGGCCCTCGGCGGTGAGCGGCACCGTGACCCGTTGCTGCCCCACGGTCGGTTCGGACCCGATTGCGCCCGGAGCGATCTGGACGTTCTGGGCGGCGATGGCGGCCGTGATGTCGCCCATCGCGAGGCCGTAGGAAATCAGTTGCGCAGGATCGACCCAGATCCGCATCGCCCGCTCGGTGGCGAACACCTGGATCCGCGCGACACCGGGCAATCGCTTGAGCTCGTCCGCCACGTTGCGCACGGCGTAGTCGCCCAGTGTCACCTCGTCATACTGGCCGCCCTGCGACCCGATATTGACGAGCATGAGGAAGCCCGCCGAAGCTGCTTCCACGAAAAGCCCCGTTTGACGGACAACCTGCGGCAGGCGGGGCTCGACCGCCTTCAGACGATTCTGGACGTCGACCTGGGCAAGCTCGGGGTCCGTGCCGGGCTTGAACGTCGCGGTGATCGAGGCCGAGCCCGATGCGTCGGCCGAGCTCTCGAAATAGAGCAGATTGCGAACGCTCGACAGTTCACGTTCGATGAGGCCCACGACGCTGTCATTGAGCGTCTGCGGGGTGGCGCCGGGATAGGTCACGTAGATGCTGATGCTGGGCGGCGCGATCTGAGGATAGCGCTCGGTCGCGAGGCGCGGGATCGCGAGGATGCCGCCAAGCGCGATGACGATCGCGATCACCCAGGCGAAGATCGGCCGATCGATGAAGAAGCGAGGCATGGCGATCCTTCGCGTTCAGCGCCGGCCGGGGCCGGGACGCTCGCCGCGCCACGGCATCGCCCTCACCGCGGCGCCGGGCTGAACCCGATCCTGCCCTTCGACAATCACCGACTCGCCGGGTTTCAAACCCTGCTCGACGATCACCCGCCCGTCGATCTCGGCGCCCGTTTTCACGCTGCGGCGCGCGGCCTTCTTGCGGGCGTCGACAATATCGATCCACGCCCCACCATTGCCGTCACGCTGCACTGCCTGGAGCGGGACCAGCAAGGCGTTCGACCGCGTCTCGCGCGGCAGTCGGGCGCGCACGAACATGCCGGGAAGCAGCACCCGCCCGGTGTTTTGAACCTCCACGCGTACCACCGACGCGCCGGTGCCGGGATCGACGCTGATGCCCGAGAAGAGCAGTGTGCCCCTGATCGGATGGGCGCTTCCCTCCGGGGGCAGGATCTCGACGGACGCGCCCTGGCCGGTCCCGTTTCGCGCCAGCGCGCGGAGTCTAGTGAGCCTCGAAGCGGGCTGGCGCACATCGATATAGACGCGGTCGATCTGCTGCACGGTCGCTAGCGGGCTCGCGTCACCGACGCCGACCAGCGCGCCCTCGGTCAGCACCGCCTGATCGATGCGCCCGCTGATCGGCGAGCGGATGGTGGCGAAGCCGAGGTCGAGCTGCCGCCGTTCAAGCATGGCCCGGCCTTGGGCCACGTCGGCCGCCGCTTGATCGCGCGCCGTCACGGCATCGTCATAGGCCTGCCGGCTGATGGCGTCGGCGCCGAGCAGCGGCTCGAGGCGCCGCGTCTGGACGCGGGCGCGGCCCAAGGCCGCCTGCGAGCGCTGCAGGGTCGCCGCCGCGATGTTCGCCTCTGCCCGGAACGGGGCGGGGTTGATCTGGAAGAGCGCCTGGCCGGCACGCACCTCGCTGCCCTGTTCGAACAGGCGGCGCTGGACGATGCCTCCGACCTGCGCCCTGATCTCCGCGATGCGGTAGGCGACAACGCGACCGGGAAGTTCGTCCACCACCGTGACCGGTTCCGGCGCGACCTGGACAACGGAGACGACAGCCGGGGCCACCATATCCGATTGCTGCTCGGCGCCGCACGCCGACAGGGTCAGGGCGCCTGCGAACAGGAAGCAACTCGTCAGCGCACGTGAAATGACCGGAAGCTCCGTCTGGGTTCGACAAGCGGCGGCTATGAACGGTCGCGGTGGGCGTAGCGTGTCGGTAGTGTGGAGGTATTGTGCAGACCGCTGGTAATCACCGGTCCAGCGAGCCTACATTGCGCAATTAGCGAGGCAGACAATGGACATTGACAATCCTCTCGTCCTGATCGCCGAGGACGAAACGGAAATCGCCGACATCATCTCGGCCTATCTCGAACGCGAAGGCATGCGCACCGTGCGGGCGGCCGACGGCCGCAGCGCGCTCGATCTCCATCTCCTGCTGAAGCCGGACCTCATCATGCTCGACGTCCTGATGCCGAAACTCGATGGCTGGCAGGTGCTGTCGGAAGTGCGCAGCCGGGGCGGGACGCCGGTCATCATGTTGACCGCGCTCGACCAGGACATCGACAAACTGCAGGCCCTGCGGATCGGCGCCGACGATTATGTCGTGAAGCCCTTCAATCCCGTCGAAGTGGCCGCGCGGGCGCGCGCCGTGCTGCGCCGGAGCGGCGGAACCGCCAGCCATATGCTCCGCGTCGGTTCGATCGAAATCGATCTCGACAGCCATCTGGCCACGGTCCTGACCGAGGCCGGTCCGGTCCATCCGGCGCTCACATTGACCGAGTTCCGTCTGCTCTCGCACATGGCGCGCGCGCCGTCGCGGGTGTTCAGCCGGGGCGATCTGATCGACGCCTGCCTCCCTGGCGGCGAAGCGCTCGAGCGGACCGTGGACAGCCATTTGAGCAAGCTGCGCCGTAAGCTCGAAGAGGCCGGCGCGCCGGGCCTGGTCAACAATGTCCGCAGTGTCGGCTATCGACTGGCGGACGTGCGATGACAGCGGTCCGCGGGCTGGGCCGGCAGATCCTCTTGTCGATGCTGGCGACCACGCTGGGCGGCGTGGTGGCGAGTGTCGTCGGTCTCTACGGCTTCTATGCGGTGGTCCTGAGCGTGGCGCCGCAACTCATGCCCGACGATGATAGCTGGTGGCCGAGCAACCCCGAGTGGCTGGCGATCGGGGCGATCAGCTTGGTCGGAGCGGCGGTCGCGGCGCGCGCTGCCGTCCGGCTGACGCGACAAATCCTCACGCCCCTGAACTCTGTCGCCACCAGCGCGCGCGAGATCGCGCATGGCCATCTGGCGGCGCGGGCAGTTGCGGGCGAGCGAACGCTCGGCGAGGCGGCCGCCCTGATCGGGGACTTCAACCGGATGGCCGCCAATCTCGAGAAGGCTTCGGCCGGCGTGGCGCACTGGAACGCGATGATCGCCCACGAACTGCGGACGCCCGTGACCATCTTGCGCGGGCGCCTCCAGGGGCTCGCCGACGGTGTCTTCGAACCCGATCCTGCGCTCTTCCGGTCGCTTCAACTCCAGGCGGAGGGGCTCGCCCGGCTGGTCGAGGACCTGCGGACCGTCAGCCTTGTCGATAGCGGCCGGCTGGAGCTGATACGTAGCGACATCGACATGGCCGAGGAGCTCGGCGCCGTCCTCGACCTGATGCGCCCTGGACTCGAAGCGGCCGGGTTTTCGCTTGCTGCCGAGCTGGAACCCGGCATCTTCCACGCCGATCCCGTGCGGATCAGGCAGGCCTTGATGGCGCTGCTCGACAATGCCGAACGCCACGCGACACCCGGAAGGCTGCGGGTCATCCTGTCCCTCAATCATCGGCGCGCCCTGATCGAGGTTGTCGACGAGGGGCCCGGCCTCTCCCCGGAGCTTGCGGAGGAAGCGTTCACACCCTTCCGCCGCTATCCGAGGCCCGACTCTCCCCACATGGGAAGCGGCCTGGGGCTGGCGGTCGTAAGGGCGATCGCGCGCGCGCATGGCGGTGATGCGACCTACAAGGCCCGTAACGGGGGAGCCTGCTTCTGTCTCGAATTGCCGCGGCATCAGGCAGCGGTTTAGGCGCTCTCCACGGAGTCTACACCAACTCTCCAACCTTTTCTCCAGACGGCAGCTATAGCTCTTGCGAATCGTTCGCATTCGCAACATTGCACGCGACTGGAGAAAGACGTCGAATGAACAGCTTCAATCGCCCCGTGTTTACAGCCGCGCTCATCGTCAGCGCCGTGGCATCCCAGGCGCACGCCCAGGTCGCCAATTCGTCCGAGAAGGACGCCAGCGACATCGTCGTGACGGCGACGCGCGCCACGACCGCGACCAAGACCGATACAGCCATCCTCGAGATCCCGCAGGCGATCGGCGTCGTAACCGCTGAGCAGATCAAGAGCCGGGGTGCCATTGGCCTTCAGGAGGCATTGCGCTATTCGGCCGGGCTG
Source organism: Sphingopyxis terrae subsp. terrae NBRC 15098 (assembly GCF_001598815.1). Classification (GTDB taxonomy): domain Bacteria; phylum Pseudomonadota; class Alphaproteobacteria; order Sphingomonadales; family Sphingomonadaceae; genus Sphingopyxis; species Sphingopyxis terrae. The sequence continues at coordinate 43,043 of NZ_BCZQ01000030.1, forward strand.
CGCACCGAGCCCAACGGATCGGACTTCCGCTTCGACTATGTGACCGCGCGGGGAGGGTTCAACGCCGCGCGTTATGTCGACGGCATGCGGATGCCGGACTCTTCATTCGTTCCGCGAACCGAGATCTACAATCTTGAGCGGATCGAGGTGCTGCGGGGGCCATCGTCCGTCCTCTACGGGCAGGGCGCGCCCGGCGGCATCGTCAACAGTTTGACCAAACGGCCCGATTTCACCAACCGGGGCGAGATCGGCGTGGAATATGGCAGCTTCGACCGCAAGCAGATCGAAGGCGACATCACCGGCGCGCTTAATGCGGATGGAACGGGCGCCGCACGGCTGGTCGGGCTGTTCCGCGACGCCGGCACCCCGATCGATTTCGGCAAGGACAACCGGCTGATGCTGGCGCCTTCGGTTCGCTTCAGGCCAGGCGAAGGGACGGACATCGTCCTGCAGGGCCTCTACCAGCGCGACCGCGCCGCCTCGATCTCGACCTTCCTGCCGATCAGCGCCACGTTGCTGGCGCCGAAAGGGCGCGAACTGCCCCGCGGGGTGTACCTTGGGGAACCAAGCCACAATTTCTACAACAGCGAACAGCTGGCTGGCACCTTGTCGGTGACGCACCGCTTCTCCGACGCGCTGACCTATAGCGGTACGCTGCGTTACAGCCATTCGACCGCGCATAATGGCGCGATCGAGGCAACTGTGTTCAGCGGTCTCGTCAACCCGTTTCTCGATCCCGACAAGCGCGTGATCGGCCGCAGCCGTTACGATTCCCGCGGCACCGCCAATATGTTCACAACCGACAACAACCTGCGCGCCGATTTCTCCACGGGTCCGTTTCGCCACAAACTGTTGCTCGGCGTCGATTACCTGCGCTCGCGATTGAGCAGCGCCACGATCAGTGTTCCGGCGGGGCCGATCGACATTTACGCACCCGCCTATAATCCGGCGAATGTGCCCGCCGCGGACTTCGTGGATGATCCCCGGGCGCTCAACACCCAGCTCGGCTTCTATCTTCAGGACCAGATCGACTTCCGCGAGGCCGCGACGTTGCTGCTGGGCGTACGCCGCGATCGCGCGGTCAGCGATGTCGCCGGAACTCCGCGACAGGTCGACAAGGCGACCACCTTCCGCGCCGGTCTCGTCCTGCACCCGCTGCCGGGGCTAGCGCCTTATGTCAGCTATTCGGAATCCTTTCTCCCGACCATCGGCCGGAATTTCTACGGCGTGCCATTCGTGCCGCAGAAGGGCGCGCAATATGAAGCGGGGATCAAATGGCAACCCGACCGGGAGACCCTGGTGGCGGTGAGCGCGTTCACGATCGAGGGCACCAACCGGATCGAGACCGATCCGATGAACGGCAACAACCAGATCCAGCAAGGCGTGGTGAAGTCTCGCGGGGTCGAGGTCGAGGCCAGCCGCACGGTGGCGCGCAACTTCACCGTGTTGGCTTCCTATTCCTATGTCCACGTCCGCACCGGGCGCAGCCCGGACACGCTTGGGGAGGCGCTGCCGATTTCGGGGGTTCCGACACACCAGGCGTCGGTCTTCGGCGAAAAGACCTTCGTCCTGCCGCATGACCTCCTCCTTCGCGTCGGTGGCGGCGTTCGCTACGTCGGCAAGTCCGCCGATGCGGCCGTGTTCCGCGACATCGTTTTGACTGGGGCCGTGGAGCGGCTGGTCACGCCGGGGTTCACCCTGGCGGACGCGCTGATCGCGCTGGAGCGGGATCGCTGGACCCTGTCGATCAACGCGACCAACCTGTTCGACAAGCATTATTATGCGAGCTGCTCGCCGCGCTCCGCATGCGGGCCGGGCTATAAGCGTAACATCGTCGCCAGCCTCGGCTATCGCTTCTGACGCGCCGGCGATGCGGCTTGCAAAGCGTTTCGATATCGCCGCGCGCACGCTGGGCGCGACGGTTGGCGCCTATGCCTTGGCCGCGCTTGTTGCGTACGCTTTGGCGCGGCTGTGGCCGGGCAGCGACGCCGAGGCCGTCGTGACCGGCACCATCGTGGGCGTGCTCGCCATGCCGGCGGCCGCAATCTGGATGTTCGGCGCGTCGAGCATCCGCCGCGCCTGGGGCGGGCTCGCGCTCGCCGGAGGCGTAGCGACCATCATTACCTGGGCTGCCGGGCTGCCCACGTGACGGCCCAACCTGCGAGTTTTCGCCAATCGATGGCTTGGTTGCACGGCTGGGCGGGCCTTGCGCTTGGCTGGCTCGTCTACGCGATCGCACTCTCCGGAACAGCCACCGTGTTCAAGGGCGAACTCGGCGACTGGATGCGGCCGGAAATCGTGGGCCGCGCCGGTCAGGTGGAAGCCGTGGCCGCCGCGCTCGACTATCTGGCGAAGGCAGCGCCGGCGTCGCCCGACTGGTATCTGAGCGCCCCCAACGCCCGCTCATCGGCCACGATCGCGAGCTACGAAGCGCCCCGCGCTGACGGCGGCCGGAACTACCGCCTCGTGGCGCTCGATCCGATCACCGGGCGGCCCGACGGGATCCGCGATACGCTCGGCGGCGAGTTCCTCTACCGGTTTCACTTCGAGCTGCAGCTGCCCTATCCCTGGGGGCGGTTGCTGGCGTCGGCGGCCGGGATGATGCTGTTGGTCACGCTGATCTCCGGGATCGTCACGCATCGGCGGATATTCGCGGACTTCTTCACCTTGCGCCCAGGCAAGGGCAAGCGCTCATGGCTCGACGCGCACAATGTCCTGGGCGTCGTCGCGATGCCGTTCCATCTGATGATCGCCCTGACCGGCGTCCTCTCTCTGGTGGCGCTCACTCTGCCCTGGGCCGCGTCAGCGCGCTACGGCGACGATATGGCGCGGTATGTGGCGGAGGCGGCGCCCGGTCTCGTCGCGCCGGCTGCGACCGGTCGGGCCGCACCGCCGGCCGACGTTCGGATGATGCTTCGCGATGCGGTCTCGCGGTTCGACGGGGGGACGATCGGGCAGGTCGCGGTGATCCATCCGGGCGACGCCGCTGCCGTCCTGCGGGTGACGCGCAGCGATGGCGACCAGCTGGCCTATGGCGCGGCAACCTCGACATATGCGATGGCGACCGGCCGGCTGGTCAGCTTCTATGCCGAGGACCGCCCGGCCAAGCGCACCTACGACATCCTCTACGGACTCCACATGGGCCGCTTTACGCCCGTCCTAGCCCATTGGCTCTATTTCCTCAGCGGCCTCGCGCTCAGCGCGACGATCGCGACCGGCCTGATCCTGTGGACGCAGAGCCGGGACCCGGCCCGGACCGGTCATCGGTTTGTCTCGCGGATCACGGTCGGGATCGTCGCCGGCATGCCGCTCGCAATCGCTGCCTTCTTGTGGGCGAACCGGCTGCTTTCACCGACGCTGGCGGGACGCGCCGAGGCGGAGGTGAGCCTGTTCTTCCTCGTTCTGGCTGCGGCCGTTCTTTATGCGGTGGCGATGCCGCCCCGACGCGGCTGGGCCTGGTTGATGGTGCTGTGTGGTGCCACGTGGCTCATGCTGCCGCTGGCATCGGCAATCGCGACGGGCCGCGGGTTGTTCGCCGGCGGCGCCTTGGGCGGCGACCGGCTGTTCGTGGCAGCGGACCTTTTGTTCTTGGTGCTTGGCGGGGCCGGCATCGCGATCGCGGTGGTCACCGCCCGGCACAAGCCCCCGGCTCCCCGGCGCAGGCGGGCCGCCGCATGATCGCCTCGTCCCTGCTTCTGGCATCGGCCGGGCTCGCGCTACTGGCGCTGTCCATGCAGCGGCATGCGGCACAGGCCGGATGGCCCCGCACCGCGCCGGGCCGCGCCGCGTGCCGCATCGGCGGCTGGGGCGCCCTGGCGGGCTCGGCGGCGCTGCGCATAGCGGGCGGCGATTGGCCGATCGCGCTCGTCGAATGGACCGGAATCGTCGGCCTGGCTGCCGCACTTGTGACGCTGACGCTGACTTACCGCCCTACGTTTGCGCGCACGGCGCTGGCACCTCTCTTCATCCTCGCCGCGCTCCTTGCCGCGCTCCTTGCCGCGGTGTGAGAGGTGCCTTCACGCCGACCTCCTACGCCCTCCACGAAATCGCCATCGTTCCTCCACGAACGCTCCGCGAAAAGGGTGCATCCGCAACCGCTTGAAGAGCATGGGTCGATGACGCCACCTCATATGTCGCTCGTCTTCGATAAGGCAGTCACTTGCAGCGTCGCTCGTACCCATGGGGCGGCCAGCCGTGCTGGTCTCGACCACTTCTTCATGGCCCCCGATCATCGACCGCAATGGGTGACAAGAACATGCGCCTGACCCGCCGCATGCTGTTGAATGTCGCCTCGTCCCTGTCAGTCTTCGGTGCTGCCCGCCAGGCCGCAGCTGAGCGGCCGCTGGCATTCCCGGCGAAGGAACTCCCGCCGAATGGAAAGGCTGCGGCGGCTCGTCGAGTGCCGGGCAAGTTCGAACCCCATGCGCGAACCTGGATGCAATGGCCTGCACGAGCCGACATCTGGGGCGACGAAGGCTTGGCGGCAGTGCGGCCAGTGTTGGCGAGGGTGGCTCAGACTGTGGCCCGCTTCGAGGATGTGATCATGCTGGCCCGCCCGGAGCAAGCTGTCGAGGCGGAACAACTCTGCGGTCCCGCAGTCAAGGTCCATCCGATGGCCGTCGACGATCTCTGGGCAGCGGATTCAGGCCCCGTTTTTGTCCTGGACCAGCGAGGGCAGATGGCAGTCGCCGACCTCGGGTTCAACGGCTGGGGAAACAAGCAGATCCACGAGGCCGACGCAGGGATCGCCAGACGCGTTGCTGCAGTGTGCGGTGTTCGTCATTTCTATACCGGGTTTGTGGCCGATGGTGGCGCCATCGAGGTGGATGGCGAAGGCACCCTCATCACGACGGAAAGCACGCTCCTTATCGAGAATCGCAATCCGGGGCTCGGGAGAGCAGAACTCGAAAATCGGCTGAGGGCGGCGCTCGGCATCGAGAAGGTCATCTGGATCCCGGGGCTTCGCGGTGAGGATATCACGGACGCGCATCCGGATGCGTTTGTGCGCTGGGTTCGGCCGGGCGTCGTCGTCGCTGAGCTCCCATCAGAGGACGACGGTTTGTGGTTCGGCGCAGCGGAGGAAGCGATCGCCATCCTCAAGGCCGCCACCGACGCACGCGGGCGACGTTTGGAGGTGGTCATCGTGCACGGACCGGGGGCGCTTCGCTCGGACGTCAAAGTCGATGAGTTCGCTGCGAGCTACATTGGCTATCATGCCTGTAACGGCGGATTAGTCATGCCCGAGTTCGGCGACGCGGCTGCCGATCAGAAGGCATTCGAAATCCTCTCTCGCCTCCATCCCGGACGAGAAGTGGTGCAGCTCAACGTGGATCGCATCTGCGAAGGCGGAGGCAGCATTCACTGCGTGACGCGTCAGCAGCCAGCTGCGTGATATGAAAAGCAATCCGGCGAGCATCGACACACCTCTGGGTTTTATCATCCAGGAACCGAGGTCTCACCTCTCGCGCGCACTTAAGTTTGTCTGACTAGGAGCATACATCGAAGGTGGTCCGTCCCAAAGTTGCATGAATAAGACCAGTTCCCCTTCCGCCGGAATCCTTATGCCGCAGACTTGCTATCCGTCTTATGCACTCGCCCCGATGTCCTGCTGACGCTTGCGCGCATCTGGAGAACGCTTGTCGGGGAGATTTCGCGCCCAAGGACGTTGCCGCCCAATGGCCCATACCCCTCCGGCCTGATAAGCTGCAGGATGGCTGGCCAGTACGCGCGAAGCGTATCTGCGACGGAAGGCCGATGATTGGTCCGCTCAACGGCGAGAGGCCCGACATGTGGCCGATGGATTGGGCGGACGCGTAGCAGCTCTCTGGTCGTAGAAATCCTATACTTCGCTACCTCTTAAGTTTTGAGAATTTCGCGACATGCTCAATCTCATATGGAGATAAGAAGATGGCCGATCACGCGACGCCAAATCTACCCAGCCGAAACTTTGAAACTTCATCGTGCTTCTACCAAAGGCTCGGTTTCAAAGAAGCCTGGCGCGACGATGAGTGGATGATCCTTCGCCGTGGTAACATTCAGCTGGAGTTTTTTCCCCACCCTGAGCTTGATCCGGCTACAAGCTGGTTTAGCTGCTGTATCCGGCTCGAGAATCTCGCTGGGTTCTATAAGATCTGCAAAGATGCAGACTTGCCGGAGACAAGCGAAGGATGGCCCCGTCTGCACGCTCCGAAGAAGGAACCGAGCGGGCTTACGGTTGGCGCGCTGATCGATCCGGACGGAACGTTAATAAGGCTGATCCAAAATTAGGAAAACGCGCTTGCCTATTCTGTGTGCTCATCTGCCATGAACGGCCGCGCGGGAGGCAAAACCTGAAAGCTGGTATTCGCGTGAGCCAGGCGTTGACACGGCGCTACCGCCCCAGTTTCGGTCCTGCGGTTCGCCGTTGCGTGCCGTAAGCGGAAAATAGATTTAGGGGCACTCGGTTGATGGATGTAGTAGGTCGCAGCCGGCGTTCGCGGGACATCGCACGGCGGGAGTGATCCCACCGTCACTTTCATCGATGAGTTCAGCTCTCCCCCGTCGTCCGGATCGCCGCGCGAGGCGGACCAGCGGGGTCAAACCGGCAGGGCCGCGCGAGGCTGTGTACTGTCGTGCCAGCCACATTTGACCAACGAGCGCCAGAGCCACTCGAGCGGGCCGCTTTCGAACCGGAGAAGCCACAGGTTGGCGACCAACAGCTGTAAGCTCGCGACGACCGCCGCGACAGCAGCCAGACCGGCAGGACCGAGGCTGCCCCCGTCCAGGACGCCCCAAGGGGCAAAAAGCACCCAGATGCCGATGATGCTCTGCATCACGTAGAGCGAAAAGGCAGTGCGTCCGGCGGCGGCAAACGCTCCGAGCAGGCGACGGCCAACCCCGCTGCTCCACGCCAGATTGATCAACGCGACATGGCCGACGGTTACGGCGATCCTGCCTAGTTCGCTCATATCCAGCCCTGCCGGGACGTTGCCCTCGACCTCGGACATGCTCCAAAGCCGCATTGCGAAACCCGCGCCATAGGCCATGACGGCCAGCACCAGATAGAAGGCGCGCGAGCGCAGGCACTGGATGATGCCCCATTTAAAGAGCGCGACGCCGATCAGCATGGTGCTCACGGCCTCGACGATGCCGTTCCATGAGCCGACATCGTCGATGTCCCACATCCCCGGGGCGGGGTCGATCTTTGCCGGCGCGGCCTCTTGGGCCAACCAGGCACCGGACGTAAGATCGCCATCGTAGCCGCTAAAGGCACCAACAGCCCCGTCGACCACGGTGAACAGGGCATAGCCCAGGCCGAGGGCCAAAGCCCACGAGGGGGTCAAACGACGGAACGGGAACAGAAACAAGGCGGCGATGGCGTAGATGTGAAGGATGTCGTCCGGCCACCTCACCAGATACAGGTGCAACAGACCGAAGCCGAGCAGCCAGAGATTGCGACGGAAGTAGGTGTCGGCGACGCCGATCGGTCCGTCGTCGCGCATGGCCCTGGCGGTCAGGAGCATCATCCCCGCGCCGAACAGCATCTCCAGCATGCCGCGCTGGGTCCCTTCCAGGATCAGACCGTCGATCCAGCCGACGGCCTGATCGAGTCCAGTTGCCGAGGCCGCCGCCTCACCACTGCTCAGCCACAACTGCGCCATGGTGGGAATGTTGAGGAAAAAGATGCCGAGGATCGCGATCCCGCGCAGGACATCCAGGATTTCGATACGCGCGCGGGCATCGGAATGCGCAACGGGCAGGATCGCGGCTTCACTCATGACTTTAGGACGACGCTCTCAAAAATCGCATGGACGACGAGCGAAGCGGTGCAAGCCTTCGCGCGGGATGGTCACGTCTGTCAGGCTAAGGTGGGCTTTGCGTCGAGAGGCAGTGGAGGAGATGTGGAGCACTCCACCTCCACACACTCTTCATAGATGACCAACAATCCTCGAGGTTTGTTGTTGCGAATACGTCGCAGGTAGAGAAGATCGTCGCTCTTCCATCTTGAGCACAAAGGTTCGCGATCGTGCCTACAGATTTTCGGCACGTCTCGGATGTGTCATCGTCCTTCTTCAATCGTCCGATCGCGGGGCATAACTGGATCTGGGGCTGCGCACTCGCCCTCCTTTGCGCGATCTGTCTCGCCGCGCCAGCGTCCGCAAAGCCTGCTCCCGTCCAGACAGTCTGGCGACTGCTCGACTATGTCGCCGTCGACTATCCCGAGGCGGTCGAGGCGGGGAGGGTAGTCAACCCCACGGAATATGCCGAAATGAAAGAGTTTTCGGCAACCGCGTCCAGGTTGATTGACGAACTTCCTTCATCTCCGGCCAAGGCCTATCTCGTGCGACAGGCGGCGGCGCTGGAACGGCACATCGCCGCCAAGGCGCCACCACAGGTCATCGCTGGCGCTGCACGCGGGCTCGCGGCCGAACTTATCAAGGCCTATCCGGTGCCGCTTGCGCCGACGGTCGCGCCAGATTTCGCGCGCGGCAGGACCCTCTACGCGCAGCATTGTGCGAGCTGCCATGGCGCGGCCGGGAAGGGCGATGGTCCGCAGTCCGCCGGTCTCGATCCGCCGCCCATCGCCTTCACCGATCCAGCGCGCGCCCGCGAACGCAGCATTTTCGCGCTTTTTCAGGTCATCGAACAGGGTCTGGAAGGCACCAGCATGGCAAGCTTCGCGCAGCTGCCGCCGCAGGATCGCTGGGCGCTCGCTCTCTACGCCGGATCGTTCGCCTATCCTGAGGGTCTGGCGCGTGAAGGCGAGGCGATCTGGCGCGGCGATCCTGCCCTGCGCAGCGCAACCGACCCGGAGACGCTGGTGGGGATGACGTCCGCCAGCCTTGCGGGCGACATCGGCGAGGACAAGGCGAACGCAGTCTTTGCCTATCTGCGCCGCCATCCCGAGGCAGCCTTCGCGGCGCCCGCCGCCGGTACGTTGACACTGGCGCGCACCCGGCTCGCAGACGCGCTGGCGGCCTATGCGCGGGGCCAGCGGAAGCTCGCGACCGAGCGCGCGCTTTCGGCCTATCTCGATGGGTTCGAGCCGGTCGAGGCGGTGCTGAGCGCACGGGATAAGGCGCTGATGATCCGAATCGAAGAGGCAATGGCGGAACTGCGGAGCGCCATTGGCAGAGGCGACTCACTCAAGGCTGTCAGAGAGCGCGCCGATGCGCTCGACGGCCTGTTCAGGGATGCCGAAGTCGCTCTGGGCTCAAATCAAGCTTCTACGACGTCCAGCTTCGTCGCCGCCTTCACCATACTCGTCCGGGAAGGGCTCGAGGCGCTCCTCATCGTAATCGCCATGATCACCTTTCTCGCCAAGTCTGGACGACGCGACGTCCTTCCCTATGTGCACGCGGGGTGGATCGCCGCGCTCGCCGCAGGTGCCGCGACATGGGCTGCGGCGATCTCGTTCATCACGATCAGCGGGGCCAGTCGCGAACTCACGGAAGGACTCGGCGGTGTGATAGCGGCGCTGGTTCTGCTCTGGGTCGGGATCTGGATGCACGGCAAGAGCCAGGCCGATGCGTGGCAGCACTACATTCGCGAGACGGTCGGTCGCGCCCTGAACCGCCGCTCTGCATGGCTGCTCTTCGGGCTCTCCTTCATCGCGGTCTACCGCGAGGTGTTCGAAACGATACTGTTCTATGCGGCGATCTGGGCGCAGGGACAGGGGAGCGCCGTCCTGACGGGCGCTGGCGCGGCACTTCTCGTGCTCGCGTTGATCGCGCTTGCGATGCTCCGGTACAGCCGCTCACTGCCGGTCGGCACGTTCTTCGCCTACAGTTCGGTCCTCGTCGCCGGGCTAGCGGTCGTGCTGATCGGCAAGGGCAGCGGCGCACTCCAGGAAGCCGGCTATCTTCCCATAACATCATGGCCGGGTGTCCCCCGCAGCGAACTGCTGGGAGTATACCCAACGCGTGAGACGTTTCTCGCCCAACTCGTCATGATCCTGCTGCTTGCCGCAGGCTTCCTCTGGAACCGGGCGCGTGCCCATGGCTGGCGGGCCGAATGACTCCGTACAGCCGCGGTCCCTTTGACCGCCTATTCTCCAACAAAAGGAACTGAAATGCGCCTTACAGGAACTTTGCTCGCCCTGACGATCGCCACGGCGATCTGCCCTGTCGCCGCGACTGCCCAGATGGCGGCGGCACCCACGCTCATTGACGGAACGGTGCTGGAACTGGTCTCGGAGGGCAAGGCGGAGCGCAATCCAAACCTGGTAACCGTCAACGCCGGGGTCGTCACCCAGGCGCCCACCGCTGCCGAAGCATTGAGCGCCAATGCCAGCCGGGTACGGCGCGTCGTCACGTCGCTGAAGGCGAGTGGGCTTGAGGATCGAGATCTTCGAACGGCGCAGATTTCGTTGCAACCGCAGTATATCTATGCAGAGAACAAGGCTCCGGTGATAACCGGCTATCAGGCGTCCAACAGCATCTCGGTCAGGTTCCGCGACGTCGCGCGTGCCGGATCTATCCTCGATCTGCTCGTGCGCGAAGGCGCGAACCAGATCGATGGCCCGACCTTCCTGACCGACAATCCGGAAGTGGCACTGGACGAAGCCCGCACCGACGCGCTTGCCAAGGCACGCGAGCGTGCTGCCCTTTACTCTCGCCTCTCAGGCTTGAACGTGGACCGCATTCTATCGATTTCCGAGAGCCCGGTTACGAATGTTCCGATGATCACAACGCGCGCGTACGCCGGAGCTGAAGCGGCCGCCGACTCAACGAAGCTGATGCCCGGGGTTCAGGAGGTCACGACCAACCTCGTGGTCCGTTTTCTGCTGAAATAAAGGACGGAGGGTAACCGGGTCGAGCCGTTCTTGAGCAAGGCCGGCGGGGTGGCAATATTCCGTATTAAACTGCTAGGGGACGTATAAATTCCACCCGGAGTTTACCGTGGTTCCTCTGGGAAAGAACGGCCGCTGGCCCTTCATCTGCTTCTCCCTCAGCCAAAACAGGTCACTTATCCCGGCCACTTCTCGGAGCCTGAATCCGATCGTGAGGCTCAGATCAATCTGCACTGACCCTAGCCTGGGGGCGTAAGTCCCGCGAGGTAAGCCGAAATACCTAGCTCGAATCTGGTCTCGAAGCTCCCCGACAAGATGGCGTCGAGGCATCGTGCGAGTGCGGGAAAGCGACCGGAAGCGGCATCCTGAAATTGCTGCCGAACCGACGCGTCGGCTGTCTCTTCGCGCCATCGCGCAGCGAAGCCTTGCTCCTCGATCGCAAAGCCAAGCACATAGTAGACGAGATTGAACATCGAGTCTGTCGCCAGGCGTTCATCCAAGCCTTTACGGAGCAGCGCACTCAGCGCGGCGTCGCCAACAGCGAGGACGTTATCGCCCATCACGTACGTACCGGCGTAGATTCGCGCGCCATCGCGCCGTGACAACAGGGCTGCACGAAGGGCCCCGGCTAGGGATCGGAGCACATCGTCCGGGTCGGCATCCACATCCACCGTGTCCAACACTGGTGCGATCAACGCATTGGCCATCTGGTCCAGCAGGTCCTGCTTGGACGGAAAATGCCAATAGAGCGTCGGCGCCTGCACGTTCAGCGCCTTCGCCAGCACCCTCATCGTCAGTCCGTCGCTGCCTACCTCGTCCAAGAGTGCGAGGGCCGTGCGCACAACCGCCTGTTTCTCGATCGCCATGGTTGACCCTCTAACACCGTTAGAGCAATCTAACAACGTTAGATTGGAGGCCCACGATGAAGAAGGTTGATGTGGTGGTGGTCGGTGGCGGCCCTGTAGGGCTGTGGACGGCATGCGAGCTGAAACTCGCCGGACTCGACGTTGCCGTGCTCGAGCGTCGTATCGCGCGGACAGATCAGTCGCGGGCGCTGACGATCCACGGCAGGACGGTCGAGCTGTTCGCGATGCGCGGAATCGCAGATCGCTTCCTTGCCGAGGGCAAGCCGATCCCGACCGGCCATTATGCGGCGCTGGATACGCGCCTCGATTTTTCGAGCTTCGACACGCAGTTTCCGTTCACCCTCTTCCTGGCGCAGAGCCGGACAGAGGCACTGATCGAAGATCATGCCCGTGAACTCGGTGTGGAGTTCCTGCGCGGACATATGGTCGAGAGCATCACCGGCGATGCAGCGGAAGGCTACCAATTATCCGCCCGACAGGAGTGCGGCGTGTCCGTCTTCGGTGCTCGGGCGGTGGTCGGAGCAGATGCACGACACAGCATCGTGCGGCGGACGGCGGGCATCGCCTTCGAGGGAAGCGATGCCACCGTGAGCATCATGATGGGCGATGTCCGCCTGAAAGGTGCGAACGGGCCGCCCGTGCGAACGGTCAGTAATGAGCGCGGAGGGGTGACGATCGTGCCAGTCGGCCCCGGTGGGGTGGCACGTGTGATCGTCATCGATCCTCGGCGCATGAGGATCCCTGTCGGCGAGCCGCTGTCGCTGGAGGAACTCGCGTCCTCGACACGCCAAGTCTTGGGTGAGGATGTGCAACTGAGCGATCCAACCTGGCTCAGCCGCTTCGGCGACGAGACCCGGCTTGCCGCGCGTTACCGCGAGGGCAACCTGTTCCTGGCCGGCGACGCCGCGCATCTCCATTTGCCGGCCGGAGGACAGGGCATGAATGTCGGCCTTCAGGACGCAATGAACCTGGGCTGGAAGCTAGCCGCAGTCTTGAACGGCGTAGCGCCCGATGCTCTTCTCGACAGTTATCAGAAGGAACGACGACCGGTTGGCGCGCAACTCGCCCGCAACACCCTGGCGCAAGGCGCTGTGATGACCGGGTTCGACCTCGCGCATCTGGCACTCCGAGCAGAGATGTCAGAGTTGCTCGAGTTGCCGGAGGTAAACCGTAGGCTGGCGGGCGTGCTGTCGGGGTTCGACCTGCGCTATCTGGGCGGTGATCTGTTCGGCGATGCGCTTGGCGTCGGGGAGCGCGTGGCCGACCGCGCCCTCAGGTTTGCCGATGGAACCTATACGAGCATTTATCGTCTGCTGTCGCGGGGCAAGTGGCTGCATCTGTCTTGCCAGAGCGGGATGCGGATGCCTCTGCCTGAATGGCTTCACCCACAGGCGGTGGACTTCGTTAGTGCCAGCTTTGCTGGGCTCGAAGTCCGTGACGACAGCGTGGCAGCCTGCCTAATCCGACCTGACGGCTATAACGCCGGGCATACAATCGCTTCTGGCGTAGCTGCCACAAACCCCGCGTAGCCCGGACCGGATTGCAATGATGGCGCACTCGACAGGATGGGATGCCGTCATGTTCAGCTAGCCGAAGTTGTTGAATTGTAGACTTGCCGGCACGCTTGTGTCGCGCCTGTGTGCCGCGCACTGAACGTGGCAAAGAAGGAGTTTGCGTCACTTTGCGCGTCGACTTCGGCGGTTCGAGCGATCAATAATCGATCACGAATGCCGTCGTTCGTGACATGCCTTAGCGAACTGGTGTCACGCTGGCGTTCCCATAAGCGCGAAGGACAGCGTTAAGTGTGCGGGACCAATTGAAGTTCATCGCGCTGGCGAGGGCACCGTCCGACAGTGTGCGGCGGAGGTCCGGCTCGGCGATCAGGCGCCGCACCCCTTCTGAGTAGGCGGGGACGAGACCTGGAGAGACGAGCAGTCCTGATCGGCCGCACTCGATCAGGACGCGATTCACCGGGACATCGGCCGCCACCACAGGAAGTCCCGAAGCCATGGCCTCGAGAGTGACGTTGCCGAACGTTTCAGTGAGACTCGGGTTGAGGAGGATGTCGGCGCTGGCCACGGCCCTTCCGAGCGCGAAGCCGGCAAGGTGACCGGTGAAGACAGCGTCAGGCAGCCGGCGCGCCAGGCGCAAGCGCTCCGGACCATCTCCGACGATCAGGGGGCGAACCGGAATGCCCGCATTGCGAAGCGCGGCGATCGTGGTGGCGAAGGCATCGCAACCCTTTTCCGCGACTAGCCGTCCGAAAAAGAGCAATGCCAGCTCGTGGTCGGCGATGCCGACGGAACGGCGCCAACCCATATCACGTAGCGAGGGATGAAATTCCTCGGGATCGATCCCGCGGCTCCAGATGTGAGTCGCCTCTATTCCGATCCCCGCGAGCTGCTTTGCCACCTCCATGCTTGGAACCAGCACGGCGTCGCACCGCCCGTAGAACCGGCGCAGCCAAGCCTCGGCCACGCCTCGCAGACGACGTAGCCCATAATATTCCAGATAAGTCTCGAACCGGGTGTGAACGCTCGCCACGACTGGGACGCCGATGGCCCGCGCGAGCCGGATCGCCGCTGCGCCGAGCCCGTCAGGTGCGGAGACATGCACAAGCGTGGGGGCAAAGCGACGCACATCGTGGGCGATCGCGCGCGGCAGGCCAGGGGCGTAGCGATATTCCGGCCGGAACGGGATCGGCCAGGACGGTACCGAGACGAGCGCGCCGGCCGGCGGGAACGCAGGTCGCGCGACGGTCGGCGAATAGACCCGCACCGCATGTCCTCGCTCAAGGGTGTGCGCCACCAGGCGGTTCAGCGCGCGATTGGCGCCGTCGCGCACGCAGTTGAAGTTCCCCGAAAACAGCGCCACCCGATGCGGTTCGCCCGCGTGCGGGCCCAGGTCAGCCGGGCACGCAGGCGCGGCGTTGCCGACCTGCCTGAACGGAGCGGAAGCGGCTGCTCTGGTCGCGACGTCCATGTTCAGCAGCGATTCTGGCCGCGGTCGATCGCGCGTCCGGCCAGCGCGCCCACGCCGCCCCCGATGATCGTTCCGGCCCCACGGTCGCGAGCGACTTCCCGGCCAAGCAGTCCGCCCGCCAGCGCGCCGACGATAAGGCCGCCCGTACCGCTCCGGCGGCGGCAGTGATGATAGGAACGATAGTCATCCTCGTCATCATAATAGGCGGTCTCGCGCGCGTGACGGCCGCGGTCATGCCAGCCTTCGCGCCAGCCATGGTCGTAGCCGTCGTCGCGGCCATCTTCATAACCGTCATCGCGCCCATCACCGTAGCCGTCGTACCACTCATCGCCGGATCGGTCGTGCCAGCCCCACGACTGCGCGGCCGCTCCCGTCGGCAGGGTCAGGCTGACGATTGCCGCCAGCGCCACCGCCATGTGCCCACATTTGCGCATCGCATCCTCCGAAGTCGAATGAACACCGAGGCGGTGTCCTGGATGATCCTTCTAGGAGCGGATCGTTGTTCGACCGTGGTGGGTATGTTGAGACAAAGTGGAGACACCGGAGGATGTCAGCGTCTCCATCATATCGCGACAATGTATCCACCGTTCACCCATGGAGGCGGGGCATGGCCCTCGCTCAACCTCCCCGGGACGAGTCATGACGCCGACGCGAGATAGACGACCCAGCTACGGTGGCGGCACGAAGCCTCCGACTGACTGCAGGTCAATTTTGGTCTTCCCGACCGCTACCACGGGAGCTGTTTCGCCAGCCCGTCCGATGGCAGCTCGCCGTTGACGGTGCGCTGGTTGTCGACTCCTCGCTCCCGCGCGCTCGTTCTGGTGACGCTGCTCGTTCTCGGCGTGGCGCTCTGGGCGGTGTTCTTTCGCGAGCCGCCAAAACCTGACCTCGCGACGGCGGCGGTGACGGTCGGGGACATAGACCAGACCGTCCTTGCGACCGGAAAGCTTCGTCCCAAGGAACTGGTCAATGTCGGCGCGCAGGTGTCGGGCCAAGTCAAGCGCCTCTATGTCACGCTCGGTCAGCACGTCCGTGCAGGCGATCTCATCGCGGACATCGACCCCCGGCCGCAGGAACTGGCGCTGCGCAGTGCGGAAGCGGCCGAGGAAACCTTGCGGGCACAACGCTCCGGACGTGAGGCGGCTATGGAACAGGCCGACCTTGCCTTCCGGCGTCAGCAGACGATGCTCGCCGCGGACGCGACGGCACGCGCGGACTTCGAGGCGGCCCGCGCATCATTGCGTTCGCTCCGAAGCGAGCTCCGCTCTCTCGATGCCCAGCTCGTGCAGGCGCGGACTCAGGTCGATACGGCGCGCATCAATCTCGGCTTTACCCGCATCACGGCGCCGATGGACGGCGTGGTGGTCGCGGTCGTGACCAAGCAGGGCCAGACGCTCAACGCGTTCCAGACCGCGCCGACCATCGTGATGCTCGCCCGGCTCGATGTGATGACCGTCCGCGCGGAAATCTCCGAAGCCGACATTCAAAAGGTGAGGCCGGGACAGCCGGTGTGGTTCACCACCATCGGCGATCCCGACCGGCGCTACGTCGCGCGCATCGCGCAGGTGGAGCCGGCGCCAGAATCGATCTCGGCGGACCAGAGCGGCGGGCAGGGCACCTCCCAGGGTGGGACGAGCACGCCCGCGGCGGTCTACTATAATGCGTTGTTCGACGTTCCCAATGCCGACGGTCACCTCCGACCCTCGATGACCGCGCAGGTCACCGTGATGCTTGCGCGGATGCGACGTGCCGTCATCATGCCGGTGGCCGCACTGCAGCAACGTGACAGGATGGGGCGCTATTCGGTGCGGGTGCTCGACGCCCGCGGCCGCCCCGTCGAACGCAAGATCAGGATTGGGATTTCCGACGGCAACAACGTCGTCGTCCTCGCTGGCCTGACCCCGCGCGAAAAGGTGGTGATCGCCGAGGCTGCGGCCGCTCCGGCGAGCACGAGCCTGGACTATTGATATGAACATGCCGCCGCTGCTGCAGCTCAGTGACCTTCGGCGCGAGTTTCCGGCCGGGGACGACATGATCGCGGTGCTCAGGGATGTGCACCTCGAGATCCACGCCGGCGAACTGGTGGCGATCGTCGGCGCCTCCGGGTCGGGCAAATCGACGCTCATGAACATCCTCGGCTGCCTCGACCGGCCGACGTCGGGAACGTACCGGTTCGCCGGCCGCGATGTCAGCGCCCTCGATCCGGACGAACTGGCCGCGCTGCGCCGCGAACATTTCGGCTTCATCTTCCAGCGCTACCATCTTCTCGCCGACCTCGACGCGGCCGGCAATGTGGTCGTACCCGCGATTTATGCGGGCCGGACGCCGACTGCGCGTGCCGAACGCGCCCGCATGCTCCTCGAGCGGCTCGGCCTGCGCGATCGCCTGCACCACAGACCGGGCCAGCTCTCCGGCGGGCAGCAGCAGCGCGTCTCGATCGCGCGCGCCCTGATGAATGGTGGCGACGTCATCCTCGCGGACGAGCCGACTGGCGCGCTCGATGCGTCGAGCGGCGAGGGGGTGATGCGGATCCTTCAGGAACTGAATGCCGAAGGCCATACCGTCATCATCGTCACTCACGACATGGGTGTCGCCGCCCACGCGCGACGGATCATCGAGATCAGCGATGGGATCATCGTCGCCGACCGCCCTACCTTGCCGGTCGGTTCACGTGAGCACCGCTCGCAGCTTCGGGCCACCGGTCAGCCGGCCGCCTCCAAATGGCGGGCGATCGCCGACCGTTTCGGCGAAGCGTTCCGCATGGCGTTGCTGGCGATGGCGGCGCACCGGCTTCGGACCTTCCTGACGATGCTCGGCATCATCATCGGCATCGCTTCCGTCGTCTCGGTCGTGGCCCTGGGGAAGGGGGCGGAAGCCAAGGTAATGGCCGAAATCAGCGAACTCGGCACCAACACAATCGAAATCTTCCCCGGCCGCGACTTCGGCGACCCGCGCGCCGGCGAAATTGCGACTCTTGTCGAAACGGATGCCTCGGCGCTCGCCCGCGAACCCTATGTCGACAGCGTCTCGCCGAACCTTTCGACCAGCGTCACCGCCCGCTTTCGCGAGCGGGCCGTCACGAGCCAGGTCAACGGCGTCGGCGCGCAACATTTCCGCGTGCGCGGGCTGCGCCTTGAAAAGGGGGCGGTGTTCGACGAATCGGCTGCGGTCGGTTCCCGTCAGGTGGCGGTGCTCGACGAGAAGGCCCGCAGGACGCTCTTCCCCGGCCCGACCGATCCGATCGGCGCGACGATCCTGCTGGGCGCGACGCCCGTACGGGTCATCGGCATCCTGGCGCCGAGCCCGGGCGGCGGATATGGATCGACCCCGACCGTCTATTTGCCGTATCAGACTGTCGCCACACGACTTCTCGGCAGGGGGCGGCTCGAGAGCATCACGATACGCGTCGCGGACGGGGTCTCGAGCGGCGCCGCCGAACAGGCCGTGACCCGGTTGCTCACGCAGCGCCACCGGACGAAGGACTTCTTCGTCTTCAATTCCGACCAGGTCCGCAAGGCGATCTCCCGAACGAGCGCGACCCTGACGCTGCTGATCTCCGCGATTGCCGTGATCGCCCTGGTCGTCGGCGGTAT
Source organism: Sphingopyxis terrae subsp. terrae NBRC 15098 (assembly GCF_001598815.1). Lineage (GTDB taxonomy): Bacteria > Pseudomonadota > Alphaproteobacteria > Sphingomonadales > Sphingomonadaceae > Sphingopyxis > Sphingopyxis terrae. Next base: position 61,255 of record NZ_BCZQ01000030.1, read on the forward strand.
CGGGGTCATGAACATCATGCTGGTGTCGGTGACCGAGCGCACCCACGAAATCGGTATCTGCATGGCGGTTGGCGCCCGGCAAAGCGACATCCTCCAGCAGTTCCTCATCGAGGCGGTGTTGGTCTGCCTCATCGGCGGCGCGGCCGGTGTGGCGCTTGCGCTTGGCCTCGGCCTTGTCATGAGCCTTGGCGGAAGCGAGTTCCAAATGATCTTCAGCCTGCCGTCGATCATGCTCGCCTTCGTCTGCTCGACAGCGATCGGCATCCTGTTCGGGTTCCTGCCCGCGCGCAACGCCGCGCGGCTCGACCCGGTCGTGGCACTGGCGCGCGACTGATGCGCCAGCCGCTCGCCGCCGCCTCGCTGGCGCTCATTCTGACGGGCTGCGCGCCTCTGAGCCGCACACCCTATGTTGCACCAGTCGTTCCACTACCCCCGAACTTCGCCCACGCGCCATCGTCCGACCGGGATCCCCTGCCGGCGATGCGGCACGATCGCTGGTGGCGCGAATTTCGCGATCCCTCCCTCGATGCGGTGATCGACCTCGCCATCGAGCGCAATCCGGATCTCGCCGCGGCGGCTGTTCGAGTCCGCCGCGCAACCCTGCAGGCGCGCCTCACGGCCAATGCGCTGCGGCCGATACCGGGCGGCAATCTCTCGACAGGCGCCAGTCGTGCGCTGTCGGGGCCAAACCAGCGGTCGATCGAAAGCGGGGCTGGTGCGATCGACATCAGCTGGGAAGCCGATCTGTTCGGCCGCCTGGGCGCCGAGCGCGATGCTGCGCGTTTCGAGGCCCTTGCCACCGCGGAAGATCGGGACGCTGCGTTCCTGTCGCTCGTCGGCACGGCCGCCACGCTCTATTGGCAGATCGCGTCCGCCAACGAGCGTATCGCCGCGGCCGACCAGAGCCTGAACTATGCTCGACGCACCCAGTCGCTGGTCGACGTCCAGTACCGCGCCGGCGCCGTTTCCATGCTTGAACGGCGCGAGGCTGAACAGAGCGTTACCGTTCAGGAAGCGGCGCTCAGCCAGCTCCGTCAAACCCGATCCGAGGCCCGTCAGGCGTTGATGATGTTGCTCGCCGGCGATCCGCCGGCATCGGCGGAGCGGCAGGCGCTCGATCGCTCGCCCATGCCACCGATCGCCGCGGGAGTTCCAGCCGAGCTGCTGGGTCGGCGTCCGGATTTGCGCGCGGCCGAACTGCGCCTGCGTGCAAGCCTGGCAGGCAGCGACGCGGTCCGTGCAAGCTATTATCCGGCATTGACGTTGACGAGCTCGATCGGCACCTCGAGCACCAGCCTGCTCAATGTCCTTGCCAATCCGGTTGCTGCGCTGGGCGCCGGTCTGACCCTTCCATTCCTCAACGCGCGGGCAATGCGGCTCGATACGGCGGTTGCACGCACGCGCTACGAGGAAGCTGTGATCCTGTTTCGCAAGTCGCTCTACACCGCGCTCGGCGAGGTGGAGAACGCGCTCTCGGCCCGCGCCGAACTCGTGGTCCAGGGCGGCGCGCTCCTCCGCGCCTACACGGCTGCGGCGGAGGCGGAACGGCTCTATGGCGTACGCTACCGCGCAGGTGCGGCGCCGTTGCGGGCCTGGCTCGACGCGCAGGAGCGGCGGCGAAACGCCGAGCAGGACTTGTCCGCCAATCGCCTCATGCAGTTGGAAGCGCATGTTCGGCTTCACCAGGCGCTGGGCGGAGGGTTCGGCTCGTAGAAGCGGAGGAAGCCGACACGGGGACCCGCGAAGGGGAGCAGGCAATATCATCCCGATCGGAGCTGTCTGGCAATGTGTTCCCCGCGCTGGGGCCAGGCAGCGCGATGCAAGCGCCAATGCTGCCAAGGCGACTGGCTTGGGCTTGGGGCTGGCTGTCAATGCTTCCCTGTCCGGAACTCAATCGGAACTGAGATGGATCTCATTTGCGGCAGCAACTTGATGTGAAGCGCCGGCAAGACAATATACTTCTCTATGGTGAGGAAAGGATCATTGGCGCCGGCAATGACAGCCGCGATGCTCGCGATCAGTGCGGCCTCGCCGATCGCTGCGCAGTCGGCCGAGCGCGAGCATACCAGTCCGCACGCGCGCATCGTCAACGTACCGGGGCACGGCACCGTCTACGTCAAGCCCGTGCCGTCGAGCGACACCCGCTCGCAACCCCGTACAGTCAATGTGCCGGGATACGGCGAGCTTTACGTGGTACCCGTCCGGCCGAAGGACACCCGCACGCCGAGGCAGCGTTGTGTGGATGAGGAAATCGCCGCCGGCGGCGGCTCTCCTTCTCGGCTAACGATGGGCACGATCGATCTCAAGTGCAGCCAGCGCTGACGCTTGTAGCGTGGCCCGATATGGTGGGCGGCCTGACTTAGCCTCCGACATTGTCCCGGTCGCGCAATACCGCCTCGCCGGTCAGGGGATTGGTCAGCGTCACGTTTTCGAGCGCCTTGATTCGCCACGAGTCTCCGGCTCGAGGGAGCACTGCAAGGATCAGAGTATCGACCGAATGCGGACCGGCGGGGATGCGCTCTTCCAGCGGTGAGGCGGCTCCAGAAGTGGACCACGGTCGCCCCCTCAGCGATCGGGATCACGTCGATCGCCTCATTGTCGAGAGTGGAATCGCTATAGGTCGTTTCATGAATTGGTGTGTGCAGAGTAATAACCGCGTTGTCACCGCTGAGATAATATCCAAAGCAATACACGAACGTAGCATGTTCATGGAAGAGCGATCCCAGAGTAGTCATGCCATGGGCGTTCCATGCGGCTTGACACTCTGAGGGGCATCTTCGGGTCGCTTCATCTCAGTCATGACTGCCTCACACGCTACAAGGGAGCAGCCTTGAGCCGTGCCGCGTCGGCTATGGTGTTGATGAGTCCGATATCCACCGCGAGCACAGGCCTCCCGATGTGCTCGGCGACATTCAATAGCGCGCCAGGAGGCGCTCGACTGTCGGCCCAGCGGTGCAGTCTTTGCCATTTTCGTTCCTGATGTCGCGCTCGAGCGCTTTACGGATCTCCGCGATCTGGGCATCGGTCAGATGCTCAATGCCGACAAATTCCGCGCGCGCCTTGTCCAGCGCGCGAAGAATTTCGTCCAGTTTCGCCTGCATCGCAGCGCCATCGCGGTTCTGGCTGTTCTGGATCAGGAACACCGCGAGAAACGTGAGCACCGTCGTCGCGGTGTTGATGAGCAGCTGCCAGGTATTGGAATAGCCCATCAGCGGCCCGCTGGCCGCCCAGATCAGCACGAGCAGGGTAGAGATAATGAACGCCAGCGGATGCCCCATAATGTGAGCCGACCACCCGGCCACTTTGGTGAAAATCCGGTCCATAAAGAATCTCCTAGGATGGCAGCCGAATGCCTTCGTTCTGCGCGGCATCCAAAATGGCGAGCCCCGGCTCGCTCGGTCGGGCTTCCTCAGAATTCACCTTCGCGTCTCAGCGGAAACTTAAGCCATGTTCAGCCGGGCTCCGTGGTCGAGGGGGTTCTCCTTAGCCTTCCACGCGTGCCGGACGAGAAGCTCACGAGTACGCCGAAACCTAAGCCGACATATACAATCGCCGCGCGGTCATCGCGCCAATTCGCGCCTCTCCACGCTTCCGCAACATTGTCCCAACATTTATCCGCTATCGCTCGAGGCGGTCGCAAAAAGTTGGCTGTTGGAAACGATCGGCAAAACGCCGGATAGTAGCGCAAGGTTTTATTGGAGTATTTTCTTGAACATCGAAAGCGTCCAGCTTGCCTGCTGAACCGAAGCCTGTCGGAGAGGAGGAATATGATCCTGTTGATGCAGAGGTGTTGTTTCTCCTACTGATGGAACGATGGGCGCTGTCCATACTGATAGCGTTGCACAAAAAGCCCTTGCGGTTCTCGATGTTGCGGCGCGCTATTCCCAGACTTAGCGCGAACGTCCTCACAGCGCGTCTAAGACGATTAGAAGCCGCTCAACTCGTGGTCCGAACAACCTCAACTCTGCCGAACCCTCATCGGCTGTATGATCTCGGCCCACTCGCGCAGGA
>NZ_BCZQ01000031.1 GCF_001598815.1 Sphingopyxis terrae subsp. terrae NBRC 15098
ATTGCCGAGATCGGAAGCGGCCTCGTCTGCGCCCATCTCGGGCTACCGAACGAGCTGCATGACAATCATGCCAGCTATGTCGCCCACTGGCTCGGCATCCTGCGCGCCGACAAGACCGCGATCATCCACGCCGCTTCCAAGGCCGAGCAGGCCTTCAATTATCTGCGCGCCTTCGGGGCGACCGAGGTCGGGACCGTTTCCGCGGACGTTCGGCCCGGGTCCGCTGGGCAACTCGCAGAGGCCGCCTGACCCGGCGCTTTCCTCCATTCAATTGACAAGGAGTTCAGTCATGGGATGGCTCACCATGCCTTTTGCCTCGATGGGCGGGCACCCCACCGCCAAGGCTTATCTCGATGCCCAATTCACCTACACGCGCGAGGTCGATGGCGGCTCCAAAGGGCTGAGGGTTCTGGCTTCATCCTGTCCCCAGAACCGCACCTACTATGCTGCCACCCAGGTCATGACCAATGGCGTCGGCGGCGAGATCTTTGCCATCGTCTGCAAGGTCCACTGGTGCCCCGGCAGCAAGACCGGCGAACAGTTCGGCTATAAGGACATGGAGGAATCCATGGGTCCTTGTGAGGACGGTTGTCCGCAGAGCATCCTCGATCTCCTGACCCCGACAGACAATGGTCACGCCCAAGACTGGCGTCGCCGTTGCCGCGCCCGGCTCGAGCGGCGCACCCGCAAGATCGAGGATGGCGACCGGATCAGGCTCGAAACGCCGCTCGAGTTCGTCGACGGACATACCGGGTCGGAGTTCATCGTCGAGAAGCGCGGCCGACGGGTCAGCTTCCGTGATCCCGAGACCTGCCAACGCTACCGGATCACGGGCTTCCGTGACCGGGCATGGCAGTTGGTGCCGGTGACCAAGGTCCATAAGACCATCTTTGCCTGAGGCGCCTTGCCTGTATCAGGCCTCCATCGACGAGGAGCACCCATGTTCGCCCAGACTGACGACTTGTCACCCAAGCGTTTCCTGCTCTGCAGCCGAGAGAACGCCAACCGCGTGGCGTCGCGATTGTTCGACGAGCGGTGCGAGCCGCTGAGCATCGTGCGCACGGTCAATCCACTCCAACCCTTCCGCGTCTGCAGCTCGCCGTCAGCCACCGACATGGTCGAGGTGGAGATGGTTTCGTGATGCGGCACACGACCGGCCTCATGCTCGCGGCGCTTGCCATGACCGCCGCGGCGTCGTCGGCGAGGCCGCAAACCTTCGATGCGCAAGCCCGAGCCCTCGACGGCGATACGGTCGCGGTGAATTTCAGGCTGCTTGGGGTTGATGCGTTCGAGCGCCGGCAGCTGTGTCAGAAGGTCGCCGGCTGCTGGCAATGCGGCAAGGCCGCACAGGATTTCGCGGCGAATGCGCTCCGCTCGAAGAAAGCAACGATCCAGCTGACGCCCTCGTCCAGCTACGGTCGCCCAGTCGCAATCGTGACCGTCGATGGGCAGGATCTTGGCGAACGGATGATCCGCGCCGGCCTCGCCGTGCCCGAGACCCAATATCTGCGCGGCGATTCGGCCCGAGCGGCGCGATATCAGTCGGCATTCACCCAGGCGAGAGCCCGCAGGGCAGGGGCCTTTGCCGGGACGTGGCTCGAACCGTCCCGTTGGCGGCATGGCGAAAGGCTGCGCTGCGAGCGCTGACGATTCAGTCGATCAGCGCGGGGTCCGCCCACCAGGACGGGCCCTGCTCGAAATCGGCATCCAACTTGACCATCGGCCCGTCGGGCGAATCGGCCACATAGGGATTGGTCAGCGGCATCCGCGAACCCTTCCGCCGCTTCTGCTCGCCCGCGACCCGGCCACGGCGCTCAAGAAGGTCTTCAAGCCATTCGAGATCGTCGAGCATCGCGACAACGCCCCGTCCTGCGAGGCAGAAATAGACGCAGCGCTGGAAATCGTCCGCCCCATCGTTCGCGAGGATCGCAGTCAGTTTTGCCTTGCCCGAGGGCTCGCCCTCATGGACCCAGGCCACCGCCTGTCGCAGCTCGCGCACTGAATAATAGGCGTCCTCGACGTCCATGCCGATCGACGCGTTCGCGATCATCCGGCGCGTCGGCCGATTCTCGGCATCCAGCGCCGCGTCGCGCAGCGTGATGTCGAGGTCGAAGCGGTCGCGAAATTTGTCTGTCGTCATGGCGAATCTCCTGCGCGACGGAACGTAACGTGAACATCCGAGGCCGTCAACCGCGACCGCCATTCCATGGAGCACCCCATGTCGATCGAGGTCATCGTCGGACTTCCGCATCTCGGTGAGGGCCCGATCCTCGCGCGGGCACGGTCGTTGCGCCAAGCCGCGCTCATTTCCGCAAACTGCCTCTCCCGCTGGTCCGAGAAGCGGGGCTGGCGGGAATGGATCGGATGGCGGCTGCGCCACCTCGCCAACGCTGATGGTCTCGCGGCACTTTGTCTTGATTCCGCCGGCTTCGTCGCCACCGCCCGCTATGGCGGGTTTCCCTGGTCGCTTCCCGACTATGTCGCGCTGGCCGCGGCCTACCCGTTCCGCTGGTGGGCCAGTGCCGACTATTGCGTCGAGGCCGAGATCGTGCGCGATCGTGAAGTGGTCATCGACCGCATTTCGCGGACCATTCGCGCCAATCGCGATTGCCGCAGGCTCGCTGAAGATCACGATATTGGCGCAACCTTGATGCCTGTCATCCAAGGCCGCCTGCCCGAGGACTATGGGCGTTGTGTCGACGCTCTATGGATGGCGATGAAACCCGGCGCCCTTATCGGCGTCGGCAGCATGTGCCGCCGGCCCGTTCACGGACCCGAAGGGTTGATCGCCGTTATCGATCATCTCGACCAGATCCTGCCGGTGGGCGTGCGTCTTCACGTCTTCGGCGCCAAGGGCGAGGTGCTGCCCTTCCTTCTCCCGTTCAGCCACCGCGTCGCTTCGATCGACAGCCAAGCTTACGGCATCGGCGCCCGCCAGTCGGCACGCAAGGCCGGAGTCTCGAAGACCGACCGCTTTGTCGCCCAACACCTCGAAGACTGGGTCGGCGCCCAGCACGACCGGCTCTCACGGCGGCCGCGACGCCTTCCGTCGATCGCGCATCTGTCGATCGACGTGACACCGAGCGATTCGTGGGAAGCGGCGATTGCCCAGGCCCGCGCAGAAATCCGCGCCCTGATCGAGTCCGGCGATCTCGACCATGATGAGCTGACCTTCCCGTGGATCGAGCAATAGGCGGCCGACATCTACCGGGACGGCTTCGCCAGCTGACCGGAGAGAAAGGAGAGAGGGGGAGGGGCGGTTGAGCCGATTGGTGCTCGAGACCGGAGAATCTCCCCATGACTTACGACGTCGCCATGCGCCACCAGCAAGCGCTTGATCCTAGCTCGCTGATCACAATCGGCACCACTCTCCACGCCATCGGCGCCGCGATCAAGGACTGCCGCAATGCTGGCAAGGATGCCGAAACCGATCCTGCCGTGATCCTGCTCGTCCGCCATCTCAATGCGGTGTGCGAGGGTCGGCCGTCCAGCCTGGAGCTTCGCCGCACCTGCATGGGCCAGATCGCCGAAATTCGCCGGACCCCGGTACTACGAAACCTGGCCTATCGCGGTGTCAGCTATGACGAGGCCGCCAAGCGGCTTTTCCATTCCGAGGGCCGCTCCGCGATGCGGCGCCTGGCCGGCGCCCTGGGTCTTTCCGACGGAAGCTACGACATTCGCTCCAACAAGGGCGGCCCCGCGGTCTCCGGCGAAATCACGCTCCATGGCGAGGAGGCCTGGGTGCAGCTCTCGCTGGGCTGTTCGGGCCAAGGCCGGGAAGTCCTCTATCGCCGGGTTAGCGGCCGCGACGACCACTGCGGCGATCGCAATCACTGGGCATCGGTCAATGACCTCATGGCGCCCGACCGTTTCGCCGCCCGCCTGGTGCGCGACCTGCGCCTTACCTCGCCGGTTGAACAGCCCATGCGCCTCTTTGCCTGACGTCGACGGAGGCCGAGCATATGATCCGTGCCGAGAATATTTCCCCCTTCGATCCCTGCTCGACCGCCACCTGGCTAGCCCGTGGCCGCGCGCCCGATCACGCAGAGGCGCTCGCGAGAGCCTGGCGCGACTATCCCGACCTGCCGCCGACATCTGCGGCGGCAGACCGCATGGCGCGCACCCGTGCGCGTGTCGAAGCGATGAAGCCGGTCAACGATGCCATTGCCGCACAGGCCGAGGCCGAGCGCCAGGCACGCAATTTCAGCTTCACCGAGGAGCGCGCCATCGCTGGACGCGGCGACGAGCGCGACACGGCGATCCTGCGCGGCAGGGACCGTTATGGCTATGACTGGAACCAGGCGATCCGCTATGCCGATGGCTGGCATGCGGCTCAGGCGGGTTGGAATCATCGCGCGCCATCCAAATCCGTAGAGCGGCCGGCCTATGATCGCGGGTTCGCCGACGGTGGCGGCGACGTCGATGATCTCTTCGATGCGGCCCGCCGAACCAATCTCGCCGCCGAACGAACGCCTATCCGGCTGCGCCCCCAAATAGCGGCGCGATCGTTCCCCTCGGATTGGCCGAAACCCAGCGACGGGCCTCGACCGACAGCGTGGTCACGCCGGGTCATCATCCTTGGCGATCACCCGGCATCGGCGCTTGGTCGAGGCGAGATCTTCGAGCGTTTTCGCGAGACGGGAGGTCGCTACGGCGGCCGTGCGATCATCCTCACGGCGGCCCACGGCTTCATTTCCGGCGCGTCCACCGTGCCAGACGGCGACGAACTGACGGCGGCTCGTGCCGATGAACTCATTGCCAGTGCCGAGCAGGAAGATCGTCTTCGCGCGCTTCTGGCGGGCATGGACGTTGAGGACATCCTTGTCGCACTACATGGAGAATATCTGAGGGTTATCGACGCTCACGCCGCCGCACTACCGACCTGCCGGAATCGGGAGCGCACTCGCAACACACCGCTGCAGGTCAAGGCGCATGTAAAGCTATGGATGGGCCGAGGCCGCAAGGCCGGGAAGAATGTCGGCGCAGGCCACATTCGTTGGTCCAAGGCGACCAAGGGCCTCACCGCCAAGCTCGGCGAGCTTACAGCGCGCTATCAGGGGCCAGCGCCTGGAAAAGGCCATCTCCTTTCGATCGAACAGTGCGGCGCACTGGCGCACGGCTTCACCAGCTCTGACGGCGACCTGCTAGTTCCGACCATTGTCGTCGGAAGCAAGGCCCGGCTGCGCGACGAGATGGCGCGCGCGCTTCGCTTGTTCGGCGGGGCGACGAGGTTCGCCGCCCGCTAGTCTCTGGGGACCCAAAGCATGGAAACGACCCGCAGCCAGCGCTGGCGCGAACGCCGGGCGCTATGGGCTCGTGATCTCACGGTCATCGACCCTAAATCCTACACTGTCGAGATCATCGACCATCACCTCGCGCGTGCTTTCATCGAGTGCCACCATTATCTCCCGAGTTACCCCGCGGCCCAACTCGCCGTCGGGCTCTATGGCACCGGGGCCTCGCTCGAAGGGGTCGCCGTCTTCGCCGTGCCAACCACCGGCGCGGTGATAACACGGCACACCGGCTTTTCCGATCCGGACCGCGGCTGCGTGCTGGCACGTCTGATCCTGACAGACGCAGTGCCCCAAAACGGGGAGAGCTTCTTCGTCGCGCGGGCCTTTCGCCATCTCCGTCGTGAGAAGCCTGGCATCGAGGCCGTGGTTTCCTACAGCGATCCAGGCGTCGGACATATTGGCCGCGTCTACTGCGCGCTCTCGGCAGCCCACCGGGCGGTCACGAGGCCACGGACCGTCCTGCGCGCCGGAAACACGACGATCGCTGGGCGGACGCTCTCAAAGATCCGTCTCGGCGAACGAGGCCATTCCGGTGCGATCGATCAGCTCGTTTCGCTTGGCCTGCCGGCGCCGGGGTTCGGGGAGACACCTGCGGCATGGCTCTGGCGGCTCCAGCGCGACCGCCACCTCCTGCGCCATCAGCAGCCGGGTCTCTACGCCTATTGCTTCGAGCTGACGCGCGAAGCCCGTCGTAACGGCCGCGCGCTGCCGCGCCTGCCTTACCCCAAAGCCCTGCCACTGGCCCATCCGACCTTTCAGTTCGACCTCCCTGACGAGGCCGAGGGCCGCGCAGCCGGCGAATAGCGAGGGGAGGGGGGTTTTCGAGGTCGCGGCGATGGGCCGCGATCGAGGCTGAGAACCCCATGCACATTCCCAACAGCACGCGGTTGGTGGACACCATCCTGGTCGCTGCCCCGCCGCCCGTCGTCCTCGCCTATGGTATCGGCGTCGATTCAACGGCCCTCCTTGTCGAACTCGAGGCAAGGGGCGAACCGCCCGATCTTGTTCTTTCCGCCGATCCCGGCGCCGAGAAGCCCGAGACCTACGAATTTCAGGCGATCATGGCCCGGTGGATGGCCGCTCGCGGCATCCCCTACGAGATCGTCCGCTATGTGCCGCGGCGGTTCAAGAACTGGCCGCCCTATTTCACGATCCTGGAGAATGTCCTGACCAATGCGACGCTTCCCAGCATCAGCATGGGACGCCATAGCTGTTCGCTCAAATGGAAGGTGGCTCCCCAGGATACCTTCCTAAAGCAATGGGCACCGGCCCAGGCCGCATGGGCGCGCGGGCAACGGGTCATCCGCCTCATCGGCTATGACGCGTCCCCAGCGGACAGCCGCCGCTATGCCCATGCCGCGACGATCGACGACCCTCTCTTCGATTGCCGATGCCCGCTCCGCGACTGGAACTGGACACGCGATCGCTGTGTAGCGCGCATCGTCGAGGCTGGATTGCCCGTTCCGCCCAAGTCGAGCTGCTTCTTTTGCGGCGCGATCCGACCCGAGGAGGTGCGCGCGCTCCCGCAATGGTGCCTGCGTCTCATCGTCCTCATTGAGGCCCGCGCGGAACCACGACTGCGCACCGTCGAGGGACTCTGGCGCCGCTCGACCAAGACGAAGCCGGGGAAGATTACCGATTTCATCCGCGCCGAGCGCTTGCTCGCCGAGGCCGAGGTCGCGGCGATCCAGCGCGACGCCCCGACCGACCTCATCCGCTTCCAGGACGCCGCCAGCTTCGTGCCGCTCTCCGAGCGCCCGACCATGGAGGCCTGGATCGACAGCTTCAATGCCGGACTCAAGGAGGCAGCATGACCGACCAGACGACCCGCATCGCCGAGCTCAACGACCTTTGTCGGCTCGGCCTCGACCGCACGGCGCGAACCGTCATCACCGCCACCTACCTCGCGGCGCTGACCGAGGCCGAAGGGCCCGAAGCAGAGATCCTCGCCCAGGCCGAGGTGCTTGGGGCCGTTCGCCGCTACGCTTTCGCGCCCCAGGACGGCCCCGAGCGAGCGCGCGGCGAGCTGATCCTTCGAGGCCGAACCGTCCGCTTCACGATCGACTATTACGATCGGGCGCTCGAATGGGGGTCCGAAAACCCGGCCGACCCCAGCGTCACGACACGGGTCATGACGATCATGCTTCCCGGCGACGACTAGGCTGTCTCGTTTCCCCCTTCAACAGATCATCAGGAGAAATGCAATGCGTCGGATCACGCCGGCGACGCCCGAGCATGGGCAAGCGATCGCGATTGCAGTTGAGCGTTTGCGCGAAGCCCGTACCTTGTTGCGCCAGGCCGGTGCCCGTCAGGCTGCCTCGGCCGCAGGCAAGGCGATCAGCAGCGCCGAGGGCGCTGCGCGTCATGTTCAACATCGTATTCGGAGGACATGTGGATGAGCCGTCACGATCTCCAGCCCAAGGCCGATCAGCCCCATGTCGTGTGCGCCACCATCGGTTGGGACAGGCCATTGCAGACGTTTTTCGCGCAGGTCTTCTTCGTCACGGAGGACGAGCCCGAGGAAGGGGAGGCTCTCATCTGGATCGGCACCGAGCCTGGCGAGCTGCTGACACCAGAGGCCGCGATCGCGATTGTCGAGCCGCATGCCATTGTCCCGGAAGATCTCGCCGTCAGGCTAGGGGACGAGATGCGCGAGACGATCGGCGTCAAGGACGGATCCCACCAAGCGGCGGCGAAGCGTAGGCTCTTCGGATCGGTCCACTAGCAGGCCGTCCTGCCGGTTGGACGATGGTCACTCCCACTTCGCCGATCACAATGGACTCGCAATCTCTGCTATTTGTGTTATATGGAGCACACGATATAGCGAAACTAGGATATACCGATGGTAGCCGCATCCACTCTCGATACACAGGCCCGTGTCCGCACGCCGCGCCGGGCGCGCGGCAAGAAGCGCGCCTTCTACGCATCGCCGCGGATCGCCGCCGTCGCCGGCAATGGTCATGTCGTGGTCGATTTCTCGATTGGGCAGGATCCAGACAATCTCGTCGTTCTCAGAGAAGCACTTGCCTTGAGTGCGTCCGAGGCCGCACCCAAGGCGAGCGGCGCCAAGTTGCCGGCAGCCGCGGTCAAGCTTCTTGTCACGGCATTCGAGAAGGTTGCCGCACGCTATCTCCAGGACAAATTCTCCACCGAGTTCGAAAAACTCATCTCGGAGTATCGACTGATGCTCCGCGAGAATCTCGCGACGGGTGACGACGCGCAACTCAAGGCCGCGCTCAATCGGGCTCGCCTTCAGGAGCGGATCCTCGCGAGCACGCAAATGGCGGATCAGGCCCAGGCCTGTGAGCTGCTCGGTCTCTCCGGCGCAAATCCGTCGGCCACGATGAAGCGCAAGGAGGAAAAGAACGAGCTGCTCCGCTTCACGGTCGATGGTCGAGCCGCCTATCCGCTGCTGCAGTTCGATGTCGAGGGTCGCCGGATCTATCCGGCCCTGAGCGAAATCATCGCCAAGAAGCCCGATCATTGGACCAGCTTTCGGCTGCTCCACTGGCTAACCCGGCCTCATCTCGATTTCGAGGACTCGCCTGGCGCGTCGCTGGGTAGTGAACCCGAGGTTGTGATCGCCGCCTTCGAGCGTGAGATCGAGCCCGAGGTCCATGGCTGATGCGGGTCAGCCTGAAAATCCCCAACCCAGCCACGATGAAGGTTGGGAAGGAGGACTATCATCTGCTCAAGGCCGGGACCGAATTGCATCGAGTTCATCTCGATGAATTCGGCTCGGCCGAGTTCAACGGCACGAACAAGGGGAATGCGCGCTTCTCGCCGATCCGCGATGCTGGCGGCGCCATCATCCCGACCATCTATGCGGCGCAATCGTTCGAATGTGCTGCATGTGAGATTATCCTGCGCTGCCCTGACAGCCCGCAGCGCAATCGCACGAAGGTCGCGCCCCCCCAGATCGTCTACCCCGATGACTACCGGCTACACGCCCACAGTTATGTGCGCACGAAGCATGACCTCAACCTGGTCAGCATCACGATCACGGGTCAACGCAAGATCGGCGTGAATGGCAACGCCCTCCTGGCTGGTCCAAGGAGCACCTATCCGGTGACGCGGGGCTGGGCGGAAAAGATTCACGCCGCCTGTCCGTCCGCTCAAGGGCTCTATTATACGTCCTACCAATATGGTCCCGAGTTCGCGGTCCTCCTGTTCGGCGATCGTGTGCCGGACGATATCCTGGATGGCTTGAGCAAGCGCGATATCGCCGATCCCGTCTGCCATGACGAGATCCAGAAACTCGCGGCCAGTCTCTCGATCGATTACGAAGATGTCTGAGCCTCAGCGGGAAGACCGTCGATGACGACCGTTGCGACCGACTATGATTCAGCGCGGGCCGCGCTGACCCGGCTGATCCCGATCGCGATGAGCGACACCGGGCAGTCGAAGCGCGTCGCCGATTTTCTCATGGCCTGGTGGAACGGGCCCGACCTCGGCCACTTCCAGATAGCCGATATCTTCGGGCTCGACGTCGCGATCGCCAACGACATCACGACCGTCATCGGCTTCCTGGGCCAGAACGATCGCGGTGCGGTCTATATCGACAGCCTCGGATTTGCCGAGGAGATGCAGGACATCATCGCCCTGTGGCGCTCGCCGGCATCGCGGCCAGGGACCTGAGACCCGGGACAGCTTGTAGATGACCTGAAACGACCGACGGCGCCGCAGTGGCACCGATCGGAGCGGCGCTGGCGCGCCTTACTCGGCCGAACGGCCGAGGAGGGGAGGGGGTGAGAGAAGGTGTTCGGACAAGGGGTTCGAGCGAACTTTCTCAGGAGACGACCCATGAACATCGGCACCATCACCCAGAACGCCAGCGGCACCTACACTGGCAAGATTTCGACCCTCACGCTGGCGATCGTGATCGCGCTGCGCACCGTCCAGTCCGCCAATCCGCGCGCTCCCAAGTTCGAGATCCTCGCGCTCTCGGCCGCCCGTCAGTGGGTCCAGGTCGGATCGCTGTTCGAACTGTCGTCCAACGCGACCGGCGAGAGCTTCCTCAACGGCAAGATCGAGGATCCCAGCCTCGACAAGCCGCTCTACATCTCGGCCTTCCGCCAGGAGGACGGCTCATACAACGTCGTCTGGTCCCGTCCCACCCGCCGGCGCGACGCGCCCACCGACACGGTTGCCGCCGACGACAGTCTGCCGCCGCTGCCGGGTGCCGGCGAAACCGCTCCGCCCGCTTCCGGTGACGGTCTGGGCGAGTCCTCGGCCGAAGGCGCTTTCGGCGGCGAGGCACCGGCTGGCGGCGGTCGTCGCCGTGGTCGCACGCCTGAAATGGCTGACTGACCCCCGCCAACCGCTCCTCTCTCGGGCCCGCTTCGCCTTCCTCGCGAAGCGGGCCCTTTTTTCGTTTGATTGGCCCGATCCCGGTCAATCTCCGGGAATTTCTATGCGTGTCCCAAGCACCTGGCTAAGCACTTACCAAATAGAGCGGGGGTACAGGGGCGGGGTATGCAAATCGCATTATTGGACGCAAAGAAGATCGCGCGCCGCCTGACCGCGCTCATCGAAAAGCATGAACGGATCTCCATTGCCGTCGCGTGGGGCGAACTGACCGATATCGCCGAGACCCTGCTTGCCGCCAAGGCCAAGTTCGGTTCGGTGCTGCTGGGCGCCGACTTCTCGGCCACCGATCCCGATTTGATCGAGCGCCTTGCCGATGTTCCGGGCGCCTTCGTTGCCAAGAACCGGCCGGGCTGCTTCCATCCGAAGATCTTCTACTTTCAATCCGGCGCCAAGGCCGAGGCGATCGTCGGCAGCGCCAACTTCACCAAGGGAGGTCTCGGATCGAACCATGAGGCCAGCGTCCATGTGAAGGGCGCGGCCGACCATGCCTTCTTCGAACAGGTGCGTGACCAGCTCGCGGGCTATGCGCCGCTTCATCTGCCGATCACCCGCAAGCTCGCCGATAGCTATCGCCGTCAGGCCGAGGCCGCGCGCAAAGCGCCGAGGCCGAAGAACCCGGTCCTGCCCGCCGAGGCCAAGGACTGGGCACGTATCACCTCGCCGCTCGCGATCATGTCCTGGCGGGACTTCGTAAAGCTCGCCCGCAAGGACACGCACCACGACTTCAAAAAGCGCATGAAGCTCGTTCGCGAGATCCAGCAGATGTTCGCCAAGACCGCGTCCTTTGCCGATCTTTCCGTCGCCGAATGGAAGGGGACCGCCGGCGTACTTGGCGGGATCGAAGCCGAGGCCGCCGGTCTCGACGACTTCGATTGGGGCTGGTTCGGATCCATGGGCGGCGCCGGCACATTCGCCGAGCGGATCGGCCAGCAGAACGCGGCCCTCGCCGCGGCGCTGGATTCGATCCCCAAGCGCGGAGCCGTCACGCAAACCCAGTTCAGCGACTATGTCCAGGCATTCACCGACGCCTTTTACGGCTCGTCCCGGACCGCCCGGCTCGGGCCTGCAACCCGTCTGCTCGCCATGAAGCGCCCGGACGTCTTCGTTTGCGTCAACGGCGGCAACAAGCCCGGCCTGGCAGTTGCGCTCGATTTTCGCCCAACGATGCTGACCCTCGACAATTATTGGGACTGGGTGATCGAGCCCATCCGGCAAGCGCCCTGGTACAATGCCGCCCGGCCATCTGGCCGCGACATGGAACTGTGGGACGCGCGCGTCGCCATGCTCGATGCTATCTACTACGCGCCCACCACATAACCGGCATTGCTACCATCCCAGAAACCGAGAAACGTGCATGGCTGACGATCCCTTTCCCTGGTCCGGTGACTTCAACGCGCTCGATCCGATCGATCAGCGCGCGGTCGTTGAGCTTGTCGTCAAGGGCAAAGCCGTCACGGGAACGGTCGATGACCTTCTCATGCGCCTCAAGCGGACCCGCTGCGTGGCGCTGCTACGGGAGACGGACACCAACCCCATCGTCGCTGCCGCCGCATGGAAGACCCCGGCCGCGACCTATCGGCGCAAAGGCTTCGCCGCGGCCGCCGTTCCGATCGCGGGGTTCGAGGTCGCGCCCGAACTTGGCTATGTCGTGATCGCGTCCGATATGCGCGGCAGGCACCTTTCGGGCGGGCTGGTGGACGCCATCGTCGCGCACATCACCGAACCGACCTTCGCGACGACCTCCAGCAACACCATGAGGAACAACCTCCAGCGCTCCGGCTTCACCCGGGTCGGCAGTGACTGGGAGGGCAAGGACGGCACATTGTCCTTGTGGACGATTATTCCCGGCTGAGCCGGGCTTCTTCGCGGCAAGCCAGTCACCATCCTCGTCCACCCGGCGTCATGACCGGGGTCTGAAGCGCAGCCAGGTTCCAGGTTGGTCATGCGCTGCCGGCGATCGATGCGTCGTGGGCCGGTGCCCGATTGAGTCCAGCGTCCTTCCTTCGCCTGTTCCCGACACCTGCGGCGAACGGTCCCGGCCCGCAACCCGGTCCGGTCGCCCGTGTTGCCGCTACGCGGCTGCCCGCGCCAGCTCCCTCCAGGGGTTCCCCTTCGCTTGCGCTGCGGTGCACGCCGATCCCGCACGCCGCTCTTCGGTGTCACCGGCGGGAAGGCCGCTGGACCCAACGAGGAGCACAACCATGAACAACGTCAATCTAGCCGGCCGCGTCGCCAAGGATCCCGAGACCCGCGGCAGCGTCACCACCCTCATCGTCGCGACCGACCGCGTGAAGCTCAAGGACGGCAAGACCTATGTCGACGAGGCCACCGGTTACACCGCCAAGGAGACCGAATTCCACAAGGTCACCTGCTTCAACGGCCTCGCCCGGTCCGGCGCCTCCCGCAAGAAGGGCGACGTCGTCGCGATCAGCGGCAGCCTGCACTATTCGAGCTGGGAGGATCGTGAAGGCATCACCCGCTACGGCTGCGAGATCCGGGCCGACAAGATCGACTTCTTCTGACCAGCAAGGGCGGCGCTCCGGCGCCGCCCATCCACCTTTTCGTCAGGAAGCGGGCTCGTCCAGCATCTGCACCGCTGGCGCATAGACCCAGCCTTCGGACAGCTGGTCGGTCAGGAGATCGCGGTAGACCACGAGGCGCCATTTCCCTCGCGTTTCCTTGACCGCGAGTTGCGTTCCCTCGACCCCGTGCATCAGCACCGGGGCCTTTCCTTGCGGCTCGCGGCGGATCGCCGCGTCGCGCTTCAGTTCGGCCCGCGGCAGGCCCTCGACATAGGATGCGTCGGCCGCCTCGTTGGCCGTCACGATCTTGTCGAGCTTGTCCTGCACCGCTTCGATCTTGACGTTCATCTCCGTGAACGCCTTTTGCTCGGCCGGCGACAAGTCGGCAGGCACCATCAAGTGCCAGATCGTTATCGCGATCAGAACCAGTTCGATCAGCTTGATCGCGCCGACACCCTTGATCTCCTTGAGCGTGTTCTCCTGCAGCCCCGCGAAGATCGTGCCGACCAGCGACAGGAGCTGTGCGAACAGGCCGATGCTTTGCGCCTGGCTGTCGGCATGGCCGATCGCCTCGATCAGTCCGTGCGCCTCGAGCACCTGTTCGGCGACGATCACCACCGTGCTCTTGGCAACGAGCTCCGCGCTGGCACGCAATGTCATCATGTCGAGCATCCGGGCCTGCTCGGCGGCCAGCTTGATGCCGGCGAGGTTCGGCGCGAACCGATCCGAGAGAGCGCGGAACTGCTCGGTCCATTTCGAGCCCGCCACCATCTTCTCGATGAAGGTTCGATTGGTGTCGACCAGCCCTGCGAGCTTGAGGATATCGGCGCCCGTCGACGCGGCCAGCAGCTGCTGGGTCTTGAGGATGCCGAGATCCTTGCGCGCTACGCTCAGCGCGGTGCTCTGAAGCGCCAGCATCCAGGAGGGCGTCGAGCGCGCCTGCAGCGCTGCCATATTGGCCGCATGAAAGGTGCTGCTCGAAAGCAGGTTGCTCAGCACTCCGCTGTTCTGAATGCTGGCGATCTGCGCCAGCACACCGGTCTTCTCCAGGTCGCGATAGGCCGCCAACGGTCCTTCGAGCGCCTTCATGCGCTGTTGCAGCTCATAGCCTGGCCCTCGCGCGAGCTTGAGCAAATCGGCCATTTCGCGCTGGCGCTTGTAGAGATCGTTGAGCGGGCTTCCTGGCCCAAAGGGATTGTTCGTCGTCATGTCCGCCACTTGCCAGATTCGTGGGCAGGGTTCGACCAACATTCGCTGCACCAGCGTGAACCGCGGAAGAGGCGGGGCATCCCGTCCGCTGGACGGGCCCGGTGCTCTACTCGCCTGCGGCTCCCGGAGCCCCGGTTTCCGGGTCTCCGCCCTGCCGGGTGACGATCACCTTGCGGGGTCCGGGGGCGAGGGGAGTGCCCTAAAAAATCTCTCTCTTATGACTTCCTAGATATGACGTGCGGGGATCCGAGCCCGTCAAGGATGAGCGGTCCCCCCAATTTTCACGCGCCCGGTCCTCCGCTTCGCTTCGCACCGGACCCGAGAAAATCGGCTCCCCCGCTCCCCGCTGGCGCGGCGTTAACCGGGGTCCGGCCCCGGTGAACGTCCCTGACTGCCCCGACCACCGCACGTCCTGAGGAGAGCCTCATCGAGTGGATGAGATCCAACGGAGGCTATCATGACCAATTTCACGAACTTCGCAGACCTTGCCAGCCACATCGCAGCGAGCCGCGGCAACGATGCCCAGGTTGAAACTTACGAGGGTGCGTTCCTCGAGCATGACGAAATGGCGAAGATGACCATCGTCGATCCGGCGGAAAAGGCTGAGATGCCCGATCCGGATCAGGTTCGCGTCGCCGTCGAAATGATGATGGCCACGATGTTCGATGTGCTGCGCGACACCCGGATGGAGGAGTTCGCCCGCGATCTCGCCTGGGGGTTCGCCAACAGCTTCCATGTCGTCGCCAAGCGGATCGAAGGCCGCGAGGATGACGCCGCCAAGAAGCTCGGTGACCTCGCGCGCAACTACGACCCCTCGGAAAGCTACGCCTTCGAACTCGAAGACACGCAGCTCCTCTGCCAGACGCTGCAGGGGTGCCGCGAGGCGATGGAGTGCATGCGCGACCATGCCGCCGAGGTCTACCGCGTCGAAACCGGCAAGCCCTTCTCGCCGGTCCGGGGAAGCCGGGTCTCGTCCGCTCTGACCGCCTCGATGGTGGACGCGCGCGACTATCTGGCCTCACGCGCACGGGAACGCCGCGAGCAGTTCGCACCCGAAGGCCCGGTGGTCGCCTTCTCGGGAGGTCAGGTCTGGGAAGATGTCGACCTGCTCTGGGACGGTCTCGACAGCATCAAGGCACGCGTTCCGGAAATGATCCTCGCCACAACCGCACAGGCCAAGGGCTGCGATGCGGTGGCCCACGCATGGGCGGCATCGCGCGGCGTAAAGGTGATCCAGTTCCGCCTCGACAAGAGCCAGGGGAACCGGGCGGCCTTCGTGCGCAACGACCGCATCCTGGGTCTGAAGCCGGTCGAAGCCGTCGTCTGCGAAGGCTCGGGCATCCAGCAGAACCTCGCCCAGAAGCTTCGGCAGGCGGGCGTTCCGCTGCACATCGTCCGCCTCGCGCACCAACGCATCAAACAGGGAGCGTGAGCCCCGAGCGGAGAGGTCCTGGCTTCGGTCGGGGCCTCTCCTTCTTTTTCTCATGTCGCTATGCGGCGCTCAGGGGCATCGAGCCCCCTCGCGCCGCCGGGGACTGACCTTCGGTCGTTGGTGCGCCGAAACCCCCGGGACGGATCGAGGAGAGGAGGAGCGAGGGAGCAGTTCCAACGAGGGAGGACGCCCATGTCCATCACGTTCCGCATCGCTACCGCCTCCGACGATCAACCCGGGCCTGTCGCCACCATCAATGCCCGCCAGCTCGCTGCCTTCCGTGCCTATCTGCGGGAGGAGGGGGAGCGCCTAGGCCTCGCCCTGCTCGATCCCGACAGCGACGACGAGCGCGAGCTCGCGCTCAACTTCGAAGCACGCGTCTGTCCGCTCGCGCTCGCCTCGCTCGCGCGCGTTTTCGACCATGATGCCGCGGTGATCGCCGTGCTCGACGAAGCCCAGTTCCGGGGCCGGCGGATCGCGGTCTGGTGGTACGAAAGTGATCGCGCGATCCGTCTGCGTCCATCGCTCACATCCGATCATGGCGATGAGCTCGATCTCGCCGAGAGCGATGCCCATGCACTGCTCGAAGGCCTCGGGCTCAACCCCGACGATGTCGGCGAAATCCCGATCGATACGATCCGTGGTCGGCTTGCCAATCCGGCGATACGGCGTCGCGCGGAAGCACATGGAATTTCCACCATGCTCGAGCGGCTCGAGCGTCTTCTCGCGATCGCTGATGCCGACGATAGTTCCCGCCTCGAATGGGCAAAGCCTCCGCCCGATCGACGGTATGAAGAAGGGCGCGCCACATGCTGGCGCGCCCTTTTTTGGCCCAATGGCCCAAGCTCATCAACGTCCCGCGCGCGGCATCCTTGAAATCCGAAGGGTCGCGTCCAATCTCTCCGGGGAGGGTGTGGCCACGCCCTCACTTGGATAGCGAAACAGACCAGCAAAACCGAAAAATCAAAACCCAGACAGTAAGAACAGCAAACCGAAAACAGCCAGCAAAAACTCAGATCCAAACAGCGAACCCGAAAAGCCAGCAAACAGCGAACCCAGATCCAGAAAAGCGAACCAGGACAATAGGGGTCGGCCCCTCAAAACACCGGACAAGCGCGTTGCAACGTATTCCCCTTCAATCTGGGGGCGCGTCCCCATCGCTGAAAGTCAGAGCGATGGAATGGCACAATTTCGCAGAGATCCTGTTTGGACTCGCGGCTGTGATCACCGCCCTAAAGCAGGGCGGCAAGAAGAAGTGAAAGAGGGCGGTGGGCGAGAGCCTGCCGCCCTTTCGCGTTTAGCTATCGGCTCGCTCAGCGATCAGGCGGCCGGGGTCTTTTCCCGACCATTCTTCGGCTTCAACAGCGCGTCGATCGCATTGCTCAGATGACGCGACGCCTCGTCCTCGCCGATCCTGGATAGATACTCCAGTGCCTGCCGCATCAGCGCCAGACCGAGCGCCCGCTGGACGGTCGGCGCGTTCGCATTGCGATCCATAGCATCACCCCGAGCGTTGAGGCTTCCAAGGAGATGCCGGCACGCCCCGACCAGATCAACTCCCGCGCACTGGGCGCGGGAGCCGGGGCTGGTAACACGTCGAGACATGCGCCTACGCTTTTAGTGCCGAGGCACCTGGACATATGCGCAGGCACCCCGGCGTAAAAGCTCACCCCGAGTTGCCGTTCTCGACGGGATTACCAGTCCCGGCGCTGCCCGTTCTGCAGCGCATCAGGGACCTAACACAGGCGCACGGTCGAACCAACCCGACGGGTGACAACCGTCCGAAAGACGCACCTGCTATGCGCGGGCTAATGGACCTGTCCAGCGGTTCGGCCGCCGCCGCGCGGGATCATGCTTTGATGATCCTTGGGGCGACATTGGCGCACCCTTCAGAGGATAAAATCTCTCACAGAATTCCGAGGATGTCGTTGAGGGAACCGCCGCGTCAAGGATGAGCGGTGCCCCCAATTTTGCCGCGACCTCCGCTCCGCTTCGCTGCGCTCCAGCCACGACAAAATCGGCACCCCCACTCCCCGCTTCGCGGCGCCGGCTATGCCGGCGTCCCTGACCCGCCGGCTCCCTCAACGACGGCCATTTCCCTGTCATTCAAGACGACAGGAGCACTGCCATGCAGATCATCTCGACCGCCGCCCACGCCGACGCCGCTGCCTATCTCGCCGCTCTCGCCTTCGCCGAGCGCCGCGCCCTACACAGCTTCTTCGACCAGCATGTCATCGAGGAGGAGCCCGGCCGCTACATCGCCATCGACGAAGGCGACTATGACGCGCTGCCGATGCGGCTCATCGACCGGGTGGTCTACACGGTCCCGGGCCGCATGTCGGACGAGTTCTAAGGATCAGGGGAGGGGCTACGGCCTCTCCCTTTTTTTGCTGGGAGAGAGACGGCCATGGGGGGCATCGAACCCCCCATAGCCGTGCCGCGGCGTTGCCGCGGCAGGACGGTCAGGCCGTCAATCGCTTCTCGACTGCCTCGATTCCGAGGGTCTTGAACCGATCCATGAGGGCCGAGAGACGGTTGGCTTCGAGCTTCAACAGGCCCGATCTTTCGATCGTCGCAATTGCCTGTTGCCGCTCTTTCTCTTCGAGCAGTTTGCGTCGGCTCTCCAGCTTCCGCTCGTCCTCTTCGAGTGCCAAACGCTCCTGTTCCAATGTCTTTGCCATAGGTGCCTCTTGTGAAGGCTAATCGGGCTATGAACGGACCGAGTATAGCGGCAGCATGGGGCGGCCGGAAGAAGAATTGAGGCTCTGGGCGCATCGGGCTTTGGCCCGATGACGGCTCTATTCGCTGGGCGGCCGACGCCCCTTGTGGGACGCCGCCGGCCAAGCTCACGGAGCCAAGGCAAAGCCTTGTCTCCGCCCGTTCGGGTCACGATCCTCACCTGCCAATGGGGCCTGACGGCCGCCATTGGTTCCGCGCCTCGGCGCTGCGTCCGAGCGCGGTGAGGATCCATCTGCCTCGCTTTCGAGATGCGACCGGCCGCGCCGCGACGTCATGACTCTCGCTTCCGCCTCACGGCGGACCCTGCCTGGCCGGACCTGGCTACAGGCCCCCTCCGACCATCATCAGACAGGCCCGGGACCTGGGATCGGTCTCTTAGGATTAGCACACCCTACGCACCTGAAGGTGCATGGTTTCCGTTGTTACACAACGGGTTAGCGCGGAAGGAAAAGAGAGTATGTTGTAGTACGGCGATGGCGGCGCATGAGATCGGCGGAAATCGGCCATTTCTGCGTAGTATGCGAGACTACGAGGGGAGGGGGCATGACGTTCAACTTGCCCGTGACCGGCCCGAGCGCTATAAATAGAGCCGTTCTTCAGTCCCCACCAGCCTCCCTGCTAGGAGGTTGGTCTTGGCTACCAGTTACAGGCACTACAATATTCGCCTCGAGCGCTCCCAGTGGGACCGCCTCAGCGCGATTGCCGCCGAGCAGAAACTGAGCGTCGCCGACATCATCCGGTCGGCCCTCAACGTCTTCCTGTCATCCTCCGATGTCCTGACCGCCAGCCAGCGCCGGCTCGCCCGGATCAGCGAGTTCCAGCAGCTCGCCCTGGACGTCATCATCCGCGAGCAATATCCCGAACTGCGCGACCGTCTCGTCGCCGAAACCGACAAGCGCCTGGTGCAATATCATGGCGCGTGAGGACATCCGCTCGAACGGGAAAAACATCCCGCTGACCCACCATTCCGCGCGCGGCCGCGTGCAGCGAAACTCGGGCAATTTCACGCGCGGCTCCCAGCTTCTCACCCACGAGATCCTGATGTGGTTCTCAGGGGCCAAATTGCCTCTGCTGGCGTGGTTCTTCGCCTTCCTGGCCGCCTGGTTCCTGATCCTCTCGATCCGCCTCGACGAGCACGGATTCCAGCTCGTCTGCATGAAGATCTATTCCGCGCTGTGGAACTGGGTCGACCTCAATCCGAACAAGCGCGTCAACGTCACCCTGCCCAATGGGGAAGTCTTCAAAACGATCATGCCGGCGGTGCCCTATATCCCCGCCGTCCAGAAGGCCTGGGACACCACGATTCGCGCCCTGATCGGCTCGCTTCTGGTGTCGGTTTTCGTCGTCGCGCCGCTCGCGATCTGGTTCATCGACATCTCCCGCCGACGCGGCAAGACGATCCTTCAGGAACGCCATGAGCGCGGCGCGATGCTCGTTGATCGGGACATGCTGGCTTCGGAAATCGCCCAGCATAACCTCGCCAAATTCAAGGAGGACGCGCACCAATTCTTCCCCCGGATGACGCCCGCCGCCGTGCTCCGGCTGCCCTTCCTCGAGCGCAAGGCGGGCGGCATTCATCATCCCTATTCGCTCGCCGGCGTCTCTTATCCGCACCGGCTCGAGCAATCTCATACCATGCTGATCGGCACCACCGGCGCGGGCAAGACCACAGAGCTTCGGAGTCTCGTCACCCAGATGCGGGCCCGGCAGGACAATGCGGTCATTTTCGACCTTACCGGCGCCTATGTCGAAGCCTTTTACGATCCCGCACGCGACACGATCCTGAACCCGATGGACCAGCGCTGCCCGGCCTGGTCGATCTTCAACGACTGCTCGACGTACAGCCATTTCACCTCGGCCGCCGCGGCGCTCATCCCGTCGGACGGCGGCTCCTCCGAACCCTTTTGGGCCCTTGCGGCGCGCACGCTCTTCATCGAGATGTGCGTCCGCTTGGCTGAGCGCGGCCAGACCAGCAATCTCGCGCTTTCCGAAAACCTGATGACGGCCGACCTGAAGCGCGTTCACCGGTTCCTTGCCAACACCATCGCCGACCCGTTGACCGCCCCGGAAGCCGCCCGCATGGCGGAATCGATCCGCGCCGTGTTCAACACCAACGCGCAGGTTCTTCGCTTCCTCCCCGACGAGGGCGAGCAGTTCTCGATCCGCCAGTGGATGACCGTCGACCGGGCACCCGGATCCATCCTCTTCGTCACCTCCGACTACGACGATCTGGAGATGAACAAGCCGCTGCTGACCTTGTGGATGAACCTCGCCATCACCAGCCTCATGACCCTGCCGCGCACGCGCTCGCTGCGCACCTGGTTCATGTTCGACGAGGTCGGCGCGCTCCATCGGTTGCCCGCGATCGAGAAGGGCCTGCAGACCGCCCGCAATTTCGGCGGCGCGATGATCCTGGGGCTCCACAGCTTCCAGAAACTGGTCGAGGTCTATGGCGAAGAAGGCGCCCGCAATCTCGCTTCGCTCGCGCGCACCAAGCTCATCCTTGCGACCAGCGAATTGAAGACCGCCGAGGAGTGCTCGCAATATATCGGCAACCGCGAAGTGCGGCAGATGGATGAGGCCTACAGCTACGGCTACAACAACAACCGCGACGCCTCGACGCTAACTCCGCGCAAGCAGGTGGAGCCTCTCGTCATTGCCGACGACATCACGAACCTGCCCTCGATGCACGGCTTCGTGAAATTCCCGGACGGCTTTCCGGCTGCGCGGATCCTGCTCGAGTGGAAGGACTATCCTGAGGTCGCGCGCGGCTTCATTCCGCGCCCCTCGATGCAGCCCGTTCGCTCCAGGCGCGGCGAGGAAGCATTTAGCGAAGAAGGTGGCGAGGCCGGCGGCCGCGACGGTGCCGCGCAGATCATCGACGAGGTGGTCGAGGCGAGCAATGTCGCCAAGGAGATGGCGGCGCGGATCCTTCAGACACCATCCGAGGAAGAGAGCGCCGACCCGGCTCGTGCCACCCAGCGCAATGACGACAAGAACGAGCAGTCGGCCCCTGCAGCGCGGGCAGGCGACAAGGCGCTCGGAAAGAATGGCGAGCAGGCGACGACGGCGCGGGGCGAGGGTGATCGTCGCGATGCTCGCGGCGCCGTTTCACCGGCACCCCAGGTCGAAGATCAGACCCTCATCGAGCTGCGCCAGGGGTTTGCGGCCGGGCGCGACGGCGACGATCTCGACATGGGGATCTGACCCATGCACTCGATCGCCTCGGTCCGCTCCGCAGCCGGTGCCGCGAACTATTTCGCGAAGGACGATTTCAAGGATAATTACTATACGGCCGACCGCTCGGCCGAGGTCAGCGCCTGGGGCGGGGAAGGGGCGGCCAGCCTCGGGCTCACCGGCGGGGTCGCACGCGACGATTTCGAGAAAACGCTGAGCGGCTTTCTACCCAGCGGGGAGGGCGTTGCCCAGGTCGAGAACCGCCGCAATGGCATCGATCTCACCTTCTCGGTGCCCAAGTCGGTGTCGGTCATGGCCTATGTTGCCGGCGACAAGCGCGTGCTCGCCGCGAACATGAGCGCGGTCCAGAAGACCATGGCCTGGGTCGAGAAGAATCTCGCGGAGGGTCGTAAAGACGTCGAGGGCCGCAAGGTGCCCGTGCGCACCGGCAATCTCGTCTATGCGCTCTTCCAGCACGATACGAGCCGGGCCCTCGATCCACAGGCCCACGTCCATGCCGTCGTCGCCAATCTGACCCGCATGCCCGACGGCAAATGGCAGGCGCTCCATGCCGACAAGATCTGGAGCAACAACACGACGATCGGCGCCATCTACCACGCGTTCCTGCGCGCGGGGCTCGAGCAGCTTGGCTACCAGGTCGAAACGAAGGGCAAGCACGGCACCTTCGAAATCGCTGGTGTGCCCAAGGCAGTGATCGACGCCTTCAGTCAGCGGCGTGAGGCCATCCTTGAAAAGGCTGCCGAGCTCGGCATCGTTTCCGCCAAGGGGCGCGACGGCGTCACCAGCACGACCCGCGATCCCAAGCTCAATGTCGAAGACCGGGGAACCCTCGTCCAGGGCTGGATCGACAAGGCGGCCGCGCTCGGGTTCGACGGCAAGAGCCTGCTCGCCTCGGCCGAGGCGCGGGCTGGGCAAGGCCTTTCCGACAGCCGTCTCGAACGGGGCTTTCGCGCGGTCACTGATGCGATCACCGGCGCCCGCGAGATCATCGGCGGCTTCCTTCGCTCGCCCGATCCGATGGTCGATAGTGGGCTTGCCCGCGCCACCAAATCGCCGGCTGTCGCGCGCTCGCAGCTCGCGGTTGCCTCGGCGGTGCGGATCCTTTCCGAGCGCGAGGCGGCGTTCGGCCACCATCAACTTTCCAAGACCGCGCTGGACCTCGGCCTCAAGGGGGTGACGATCGAAACGGTCGAGCACCGGATCGGCCAGCTCATCGAGAACCGCCAACTCATCCAGGGGGTCGCGCGCATTGGCGACAAGGGCGTCGAGATGCTGACGACGCAGGAGGCACTGCGCACCGAGGAGAGCATCCTTGCCGCGGTCGAGAAGGGTGCCGGAAAGGCGGCGCCGATTCTGGCGGCGACTTACGCGCCCGAACGCCTGCAGGCAGTGGCGGACCGGCCGCTCAATGCGGGCCAGCTCGGTGCCGCGACACTCATCCTCTCCTCGGCCGATCGCACGGTTGCGATCCAGGGCATCGCCGGCGCCGGCAAGTCGACCACGCTCCAGGCCGTCGCGCGCGTTGCCGAAGCGGAGGGTCGCAAGGTTCTCGGCCTCGCCTTCCAGAATAAGATGGTCGCCGATCTCGCCGAGGGGGCGGGGATCAAGAGCCAGACGATCGCCTCGTTCGTCCTCGCCAACGAAAAGTTCGTGACCGAGCGCGACGGCCCGCAGTTCGAGGATGCGCGCGCCAAGCTCGCCGGCGCCATGCTTGTGGTCGACGAGACCTCGATGGTGTCGAGCAATGACATGCTGCGACTCCACCAGATCGCTGGCGCGCTCGGGGTCGACAAGCTCGTCCTGGTCGGCGATCGTCAGCAACTCTCCTCGATCGACGCCGGCAAATCCTTCGCGATGATCCAGGCCGGCGGCGGGACCATGGCGCGCATGGACGAGAATATCCGCCAGCGCACCGACACGCTGCGCACGGTCGCCGCGCTCGCCAATGTCGGAAAAGCCGGCGAGGCGATGCGGGTCCTCGGCGACAAGGTCCATGAAAGCGAAAGCCCGCCCGAGACCGCCGCCGCGATGTGGCTCGCGCTCGGTGACGACGACCGCGCAGCCACCGCCGTGTTCGCCTCGGGGCGCGAGTCCCGCGCGATCATCAACCAGCGCATCCAGGACGGGCTCGCGGCCGAAAGCAGCGTGCGGGGCGAAGGTATCCACCTGACAGTCTATGAGCGGGTCAATCTCACCCGGGAGGAGCTCCGCTATGCCTCCTCCTATCGGCCCGGCCAAACCCTCGATGTCGGGCGCGGCGGAGCGCAGGACGTGGGGCTCGGGGAGGGACGCTACGACGTCACCAAGGTCCTTCCCACGGGCAAGGTCGAACTGTCAGACGGTCGGCGCAAGATCCGGTTCGACCCCCAGAAGCTCTCGCCAACGGAGAAGCGTGATCGCCTCGAACTCACAGAGAAGAAGGATCTCCATGTGCGTGAGGGCGACCGCATCCGCTGGACCGCCAATGACAAACCGCGGGATCTGCACAATGCCGCGCTCGCGCGCGTGCTGTCGGCCGATGCGAGCGGCGTCACCGTCGAGACCGCGGCGAGGCAGACCCTGACCCTCGACCAAGGCGATCCGATGCTCTCGCGCCTGGACCTCGCCTACGCGCTCAACATGCACATGGCGCAGGGTATCACGACCGACAAAGCCATCACCGTCATGGACAGCCACGAGCGCAACCTGTCCAACCAGCGCCTGTTCAACGTGGGCGTGACCCGTGTCCGCGACGATCTTACCATGGTCGTCGATGATAAGGAGAAACTCGAGCGTCAGCTCGACGCCAATCCGGGCAACAAGACCTCGGCCCTCGAAACGCTCGGCCGCCTCGACATCGACGGCAAGAAGGCCGGGTCCGAGCGAGTCAAGTTCGACCCCGGCCCAATCGACGGCATCAACCTCGTCACACAGGAGGACATCCTCGCTGACCTGCCGCCGCTTCCGGAGGGCCCGCTGCCGGCGGCGGCGCCTTCCAAGGATGATGATCTTAAGGCGCCCGCCGACCTCAAGCCCGACAAGGCGGACCTGCTGCCGCCGCTCCCGGAGTGGAGCCTGGGCCTCGATTTGTAGCGAAGCGCCGGCGCGGTGCCGGCCAGATGAAAGGAGACTGACCATGGCATGGGATTTTGACGAAGGTGGCAAGTTCGGTAGCGAGAAGGCGGCCGAGGATTACGCGCGCCGCAATGGCCTCAGCGAGGCTGACTTTCGGACGCGACGGAAGGGCGATCAAGTCGAGCTGGAGGTCCGCCGCTCCGCAGTCGACGGCCGACGCTTGAGCGACAGCAACGAAGGGCGCAAGGACGGCTGGTTCTGACCGAGATCAAGGACGGCAATAGCCGTGCTCGAAGAAATATCCAGCCGCGACCTGAACGATCGCGTCGCGGCGGCTCTGCCGCTGCGCTACCCTTCGATTAGGGACACTGACTGCATCGGCTTCTATCTGGCTCACTCCCTTATGTCTGATGCCGACGAGCGCCATCAGACATAGTATTTGAAGGGCTGCTTCTCCTGTCCTTTCGCAGATCCCATCGTCAAAACGTCACCTACCATTCGCGCAAATCGCACCGTCACCGGCAGGCCGTCATTAAAGTTGCAACTGTTGTAGTTGATTTTGGTGAGGCCCATGATGTCCGCAAGGACCGTGCGAATGTCGGGCTTCGCATTTTTGCTCCTCATCACCGTGACATGAAGCGGATTGGGCGTCTCAGGTCCGATGTAGGTGTCGAGCTGCGGCACGTAGCCGGTCGTCCAAAGGTAGGCGGTCTGCTGATCAAGCAGCAGCGCGGTGCCGCGGAGGACGGGATAGTCGCCGTCGCGGAACAGCTTGGTTTCGCCGCCCGTCGTCCGGATACGCACGCCTACGACGTTGGTGCCCTTTGGTGCCGCCGCGCAGAAGGCATCCCACTCCTCGTCGTTGAAATAGGTCTGGCCATGAATGAATAGCTCCTTTGGAGGCTCACCATGCATCTCGGTGTAGGTCTCGAGGACCATGCTCAGGAGGCGCTTCGCAGCGACTTTCTTGAGATGATATTCGTAGTCGCCGGTCTTCCACGGACCGTTCGCGCCGCGGAAGACGACGCCGTCGCCTTCATTCAAGAACATCTGAGCAGCGCAGCAAGCATGACCCTCAGGATCTTGGGGCAGGCTCTTATAGACCAAACCGATGTAGCAGACACCGGGCCGAACCGTCGCCAAGCGCCAAGGCGGTTTCGGCTGGGTCTTGTAATAGAGACCGGTCGCGAGGTTCCACGCCACCGTGGCGGCGTCCTGCGTCTTGCGCACCGGATACCCGGCTTTGTTCAAGAACGCGTCGGGCGCCAGGGTTGTCTCGCGGACGAGCTGGGTGGGCGCGATCGTCAGGAACTCGGCCTTGATACGCCGATGGAAGTCTGGGACGTCGCTGAAGATATCCTCATTGCTCTGGTCGATAACGCCGGCGGCGGCGAGTAGTGGGAGGCTCTCCTTCACCTTCTGTCGGCGTTTGAAGTCGCCCACCTCCATCGCAACGCCCGCGCGCTTCGAACCCGGCCGGCAGCGCTCGTAGACGATCTCGGGCAGGACAAGGACCCACACGTCGACCGCCTGTTCCTCGTTCCGGAGATGCTTGCGCACCCGATCGATGTAGAGTTTGGCCACCTTGTCGACGGCCTCGTGCAGGTTGAGGATGCTGGTCGCCTTGTCGATGTCGGCCAGCGGGATCGAGAGGGTGCTCACCTCGTCCGGCTCGAATGTGATGCCAAACGTCTCTTCTAGACCGGGGAAGTTGGCGAGATGCAGTCGGTCCTGCTTTTCGCCTTTGCCGGGCGGCGGGACCGCAACCACCTGCTGCAACTTGCGCGCCCAGCCACGGAAATGGCTGATGCCGTCTGTCGTGCCAACAACACCGACGCGAATTTCGCGCGTTTTCTTGGCGCGGGCATGCGGCCCATAGAGAAAGAGCCCGTCCTTCGGGTGCGGACTTGGCTGGCCATAAGCAAACTCAAGCTCGGGTTCGTGGAGGTGTTCGACAATCAGCGATGTCTCGGCGAACTTCATGCTGCCACCTCTTCCTCGTCGGCTTCGGGGCGGCCAAGCGTGCTGAGATCCGTTTCCTCCTCATCGGCGTCCAGGGCGTCGGGAAGGTCGGTGCTAACAGGCGACGAGAACAAGATGGGGGCAGCTTCCAACACCGCGTCCGCCGTCGCGGAAAGGCGTAGCCTAATGTAAGCGGATTCGCCCGAGATAAGCTCCAGAAATGCCAGCATCCGGCCATACCATTGCTTGTTCCTCCAGCCCTTGCAGATCGTCCGCCTGAGACGATGCAACTTCTTGGCATCCTCGATCTCGAGGCCCGCCGGCGTGCCATTGTCACCTGCAAAGAGCACCCGCGACTTGAGCTTAAAGTGCCAAAACGGCCAAAAAGCGGGGAGGGCAGTCACGCCAAACTGCCAGATATGGCCCTTCGCGACGTTGCGCAGCATCGACGACCTGCGCGCACCTTGTTTGCCCCATGGAATGCGCTGGCCCGTGGCGGCGAGATCCGGCGAAGCATGAAATCCCACACCTCCCGAATATTGATATTCCAGGAGTCCGCGCTCTTTGCAGAACTCGTACCAAGCCCTCTTCAGCATCACGTTGATGATGTTCTGGGCCGGCTGCTTCTCAAGCCGGAGCTTGTCGTCGCCGTTCTCGACGAACGTCTTGAGGGGTATGCTGCGTTTGAGCTTAAAGCGCCCGACCGATGCAAAGCCGTCGTCGATTTCGTCTTGGTCCGCGAATGACAGGAAGCCGCGGCCCTGTACCGCGATGGGGTAAGCGTGGGTTGCGGCAGCGCGCTTCAGGCGATCGGCATCGATCACGCCAGTCGCCTCGTAAAAATGGATTGCATCCGGCGCTTCAACGACACGAAGCCAGTTTGACGTCAACCGTTCGGGCTCATTTTTGAGCGGTATCGCACCCCGCCGCCGGAACAGCTCCCAGTTCGGGTCAATCACAGCCCCTTCCGTGCGGCGAGGAGCTTTCTGGCGCTTGAGAGCCTCAGAAAGCGTGCTCAGACCCTCTCCCCATCCGCGAACGAAATCGACTGCGATCGCGTCGCCCAGACCCTTCATCTTGCGGCCCTGCTCAAGCTTCAGCTGGATGATGAAGCGCGTGTCGCCGATCGCCTTCGCAACATCGAGCGCGATGTCCAGGTCGTCTTGTATCGCTTGGTCGTCGGCCGTGGCATTGCGGCAGACGAGCAAGACCTTGGCGGCGCGGTGCTCAATGGCGCGGTTGATTTCGCGCCGCCAGCGGTCACCTGGCTGCAATGTCAGGATGTCGGCAAACACCCGGTAGCCCTCCGCTTCGAGTTTCGGCGCGAGCCACAATGCGAACTCGTCATCGGCTGGGGAAGACTTGAGGAGGAAGAGCGTGTCTCGAGCCGGAGGCTCTGCTGAAGAGTCAGCGTCGCCCGGCACGGGCAGCAGGTTGGCGAGCGCCGGCGGGATCGGTGCTGGCTTCGGGAGGGCGTCGGCGACCGCCGCGGTGACGATCGTTTTGAGGACGGCCGTGTTCTGACCCCAAAGCTTCTGGTGCGCCGTCTCGATATCGGGATATTTTCGCAGCAGGGCGTTCAGGTCGCCCGGGCCAAATATGTCGCCGGTGCTTTGGAGCGCGGGACCGATTGTCGCCACCAGGGTTGCCTTGTTCTTCGGAGTGAGCGGCGCCGACGTGGCGAGGACGTAGCGCGTGGGCTGAAGCGCATCGATACTGGTGCGCTCGCTCTTCATCTTCGAGTTCAGCTTCGAAGCGCCGGACCCGATGTAATGCTTTGCCTGCAGAATGATGTTGCCGTCGGCCGCTGCATGGCGGCCATCCATGCCGTCATCTGGCCCTTCGGGAAACGCCTCAAACCGGACGCCGAACTCCCGCCCGATCAGGTCACGCGCGAGATCCTCGAAATCGGAGTGGGAGAGTGACGAGAAATCATAATCCATTCGAGCTGTTTGTGGGATCAATTGGTACGGGGTCAAGGAACTCGAAGATAAGATCACCCACGGTGTGCCATCCGTGACACTTTACCCAGAAACGCTTGGTAAAGTGTCATTGATGACAATCACTTGGCTGAAGGAGGGGGGCTTTCCTGTAACTGCTGCCCGAACGATGAAGGCATGTTAGCTAGGGGGCCTGGGCCAATAACGAGAATCGTCACCTGAATGCCGCACCAAATCTTCTACTCCTGGCAGAGCGACACCGATAATCGAATTGGCCGCGGCTTTATCCAGCACGCATTGGATCGCGCCATCCGCGCTGTGAACGCGGACGCGGACGTCGATCCTGCCGATCGCAATGTGCAGGCCGACCGCGATACGGTCGGGGTATCGGGGCGGCGCCGGAGCATCGAAACGCGATCGAGCGTGAATTCATGGGGCCGGAGGTGGACGACCCGGCTTCGCGGGCGCTGCGTATCCTACTGAGCGAAACCCGGCCGGTCCTGCCGATGGATCTGCGCATCGCGTGGGTTCGTTTCCTCATGTCCTTGCTTGTCCGCCTGCCGAATCTTCTCAGGCAACTGAAGGCCGATGCGTCAGAGACGCTGGCGCAGGAAATCGTCAAGCGGCCCGAGGAATATGAAGCGCTGCGGCGGGCTACCGATCCGCCGACGCTCATGGAGTTTTTGCGCGAGCGTGGCATTAATGGCCTGGTCGAGGATTTCGGCACCACCCTTATCCCCGGCCTGGTCGAGCTTCCGCAGATGAAAGCCGACATTGCGCGGATGGACTGGCGCGTCTTTCATTTTCGCGACGGGCCCTACGGACTCGTTACCAGCGACTTCCCGATCTGCATGCTGCCCGGGCTCGCGTCACCGGACTGCCTGATCTCGCTGCCGTTGTCGCCGACGGCGATCTTCCTTGCCAGCTACAGCAGTGATCTCCTGAATCAGCTTGATGCCCTTCAGCCGCCAGCGCTGATCGACAGCGCGAACCGCATATCGATCCAGAGCGCGCAGCAATATGTCTATGCCGACAACAGGCAGTATTATGATCTCGTAGATCGCTTCCTCGAGCCCGTTTCTCGCGGGCCCGAATAGCCTGTCTGACTTTCCGATGCCGCGGCTGCTCGCCGAGCCTTGAACCCTCTCCCATTGTGATAGAAGAAGCCGATGAACCTCGAAGAAGACGCCAACATCTTTTTTCGGATTTCGGCCGATTTCCCGCGAGAGGATGTCGAGGCGATTGCGTCGAGGCTCGCCGGTTCTAACAGCCTCATCCCAGGGTTCATCGCGCCAGCGGCGGGCTTGGTGTCGATCGAAGCTCTTCTCTATGCGGAGCTCATTGACCGGTCGAGCACCGTCGTGCTCGTTGATCGCAATGTCGCGTCGCGGATGGCGAAGATTGCGAAGGAAGGGGTGTGCAGGCCGCTCGATGGTCCAACCCAGGTTGCCGTCGACCTCATGGCCTTGTCTCAATCCATGAATTTGGACCTGGAGCCGGTGATCGCTTTTCGTGAATTGGCGCACGCGCACGGAAACGAAGCCGCGCTTGAGGAACTGCAGTGGTTTCGTTCCGCCGATGTCGGGCAGGCGCATGCCTGGATCGATGTGGCTCTCGGCAGGGCTGACGCCCTTCCGTCGACCGGCCCGGCCGACCGCGAAGAGTATGACCTCGCGCAGCCATTCCATCGTTGGCGCTGCAATTACGTGGTGCTGCTCAAGGCTGCTGAACTCGAACTCTCACCGATGAGTCCGCGCGAGCGTGCCGAGAGGCTCTATCAGTGGATGGCCAGCGATTTCATTATCGCAGGCCCCGCAGCGCTCTATAGCTCGATGTTCTTCTCGCCGTTCGCCGCCAAGGCGGGGCTGTTCAAGCAGCTCCGGTCGCCGGATCGGCAGCGAGCGCTGACCGGAATCCGCAATGCCGCCTGGGATGTCACGTATCTGAGTGATCTGTCACGGAGAGCGATGACGGAGCCTTACGAGACCAAACGGTTCCTGCTGGCAACAGCCGACAGAGCGCTCGCTGAGATCGCGCCGCTCCTCTTTATCGACGCCGAGGACATGGCAGGCTTCGAGACA
Organism: Sphingopyxis terrae subsp. terrae NBRC 15098; assembly: GCF_001598815.1. Lineage (GTDB taxonomy): Bacteria > Pseudomonadota > Alphaproteobacteria > Sphingomonadales > Sphingomonadaceae > Sphingopyxis > Sphingopyxis terrae. The sequence continues at coordinate 30,802 of NZ_BCZQ01000031.1, forward strand.
GCGCTCGCTGCGAGAGTGGAGCCATGGTGGCGAGGTGATGCCGTGGCGGTTGCACGCTTCGCGACCGACGCCATGGCAGAGGCAGAAAGCCGGCCGCCTCCGGAAGGTCCCGAGGGCGTAGACGACTATGTTGGCTATCTCATGGGGCTCGGCGAGCAGAAGATTCTCGGCGGCTAGCGGAAGTCGCGCGGCTTGACCTTGATCCCCTCGGTCTGCCGGCCCGGAACGATGCCCGAGCCTAGCCGCAGATCAGGACTGAAGATGTCGCGCGGCTGCCGGCCGAGCGGCGATTCCGGGTCGCGTGGATCAGGGCGCATCGGGCTTTTGACCACGTCGGCACGGCTTACCCGGTAGATATCGGCGACATCTGCCCGGTTGCCGACGCTCGCGAGCAGCGGCGACAGGTCTTCGAGCCGCTGCGCGATCACATGTATCACCTCGCCCTCGCGCTGGACCTGACCCCGCACACCCATCATCGACGAACCCAGCACGATGCGTCGATGTTTCTCAAAGACATTCGTCCAGACGACGAGGTTGGCGACATTCGTTTCGTCTTCGAGGGTGATGAACATGACCCCTTTCGCCGAGCCCGGCTTCTGTCTGACCAGCACGATCCCGGCGAGATTGATCCAACGGCCGTCCTTCACGGATTGAAGTTCCTCGCATGTGATTATCTTGCGGCTGCGCAGCTCGTCGCGCAGGAAGGCGAGGGGATGGGCACGTAGCGACAGACCGGACGCGCGATAGTCCTCGACGACTTCAGCGCCGGCGCCCATCGGCGCAAGAATGACCGTCGGTTCGATCGCTTCCTCTCGCAACTTGCCCTCTCGCTCGTCCGCCGCGGCGAACAGCGGCAGCGCCGCGTTGCCGAGTCCCTTCACGCTCCATAGTCCCTGGCGCCGGGTGCTCCCCAGCGATCCAAATCCGTCGGCCTCGCCGATACGGTCGAGAGCGCCCCGGCCTACGCCCGATCGGCGCTGGATTTCTTCGACGCTCTCAAAGGTTTGATCGGCGCGCGCAGTGACGATGGCCGCGGCGTCCTTATTGGCAAGATCAGTCACCATGCGCAGACCCAGACGCACAGCGAGGTAGCGGCCGCCCGTGGGCTCCAGCGTGCAATCCCAGCGGCTGTGGTTCACGTCGATCGGGCGAACCTCGACCCCGTGCTGCCGCGCGTCGCGCACGATCTGCGCCGGCGCATAGAAGCCCATGGGCTGGGCGTTCAGGAGGGCCGCGCAGAATATGTCGGGGTGATGGCACTTCACCCAACTGCTGGCATAGGCGATCAGCGCAAAACTCGCTGCGTGGCTTTCGGGGAAGCCATAGGAACCGAAGCCTTCGATCTGCTTGAACGTGCGCTCTGCGAAATCCTGATCGTAGCCGCGTGAGACCATGCCATCGATCAGTTTGTCCCGAAAATGGGATACGCCGCCCGTCAGCTTGAAGGTCGCCATCGCGCGTCGCAGCAGGTCCGCCTCGCTTGGGGTGAAGCCAGCACATTCAATAGCTACGCGCATGGCCTGCTCCTGGAACAGAGGCACGCCCAAGGTCTTCTCGAGCACGCGCCGCAGTTCTTCGGTCGGATAGGTGACCTTCTCCTGGCCATTGCGACGGCGACGATAAGGGTGGACCATGTCGCCCTGGATCGGACCGGGTCTCACGATCGCGACCTGGATGACCAAATCGTAGAATGTTCGAGGCGCCATCAAGGGGATGGACGCCATCTGTGCCCGGCTCTCGATCTGGAAGACACCCAAAGTGTCCGCCTTGCGGATCATCGCGTAGGTCGCGGGATCCTCGGCGGGAATGGTCGCGAGATCAAGCTTCAGCCCCTTGTCGTTCTCCATGAACTCGAACGCGCGCCGCATGCACGACAGCATGCCCAAGGCCAAAACGTCGACCTTCATGAAGCCCAGCAAGTCGATATCGTCCTTGTCCCACTCGATGACCTGGCGGTCTTCCATGGCGGCCGGCTCGATCGGCACGAGTTCGTCCAGGCGGTCGCGCGTCAGCACAAAGCCGCCAGGATGCTGGGAAAGGTGGCGAGGCGTGTTGATGAGCTGGCGGGCCAATTCCAAGGTCAGCGCCAACCGTCGATCGCCGAGGTCCAGATTGAGCTCCTCGGCATGCTTCTCCTCGACACCTTCGCGGCTCCAGGCCCAGACCGAGCTTGAGAGTCCCGCCATCATGTCCTCGCTCAGCCCCAGAGCCTTGCCGACATCACGGACCGCGCCGCGAGCGCGAAAGCGGGTCACGACCGCCGTCAGCGCAGAGTGGGTGTGTCCGTAAGTTTCGTAGATCCACTGGATCACTTCCTCCCGGCGCTCATGCTCGAAATCCACATCGATGTCCGGCGGTTCGCGCCGCTCGGCCGACACGAACCGCTCGAAAAGGAGCTCCGAGCGGACGGGGTCGATTGAGGTGATGCCCAGCACATAGCAAACGGCGCTGTTCGCCGCTGAGCCACGCCCTTGGCAGATGATCTCGCGCCGCCGCGCTTCCGCCACGATCGAATGGACTGTGAGAAAATACGACGCATATTCCATTTCGGCGATGAGCTTCAGCTCATGCTTCAGTTGAACCCGAACCTTGTCGTCGACCCCTTCGGGATAGCGCTCGGGTGCCTTCTCCCAAGTCAGCCGCTCGAGCTCCTCCTGCGGCGTGCGGCCGGGCACGCTGATCTCATCGGGATATTGATAGCGAAGCTCTTCGAGGCTGAAAGCGCACCGCGCGGCAACCTCAAGCGTGCGCGTGACTGGCGATGCATCCTTGAGGTAGCGGCGGAACAACCGCTCCATTTCCTGGCCGGGCTTCAGGTGGCGGTCCGCGAACCGTTCGCGGCGGCCTCCCAGCTCGTCGATGGTACATCCCTCGCGAACGCAGGTGACCACGTCCTGCAACATCCGGCGGTCCGGCGCGTGATACAGCACGTCATTGGTCGCCACCGTCGGAGCGCGCGCCGCGGCGGCAAGGTTCGCGAGGTCGCGCAGCCGGATCGCATCCCTCGGCCGACGCCGAACCGAGAGCGCGAGATAGGCGCGGTCACCGAAAATCCGCTTCATTCGTGCCAGCGCCATCTCGGTCGCCATGTCAGCCCGGTCCGGACTGAGGATCGCGATGAGCCCTTCATGCCATTGTTCGATGTCCGTCCAGTCGAGATGGCAAGCGCCCTTGCCGGCGCGCTCCTTGCCGACGCTGAGGAGCCGGCACATCCGGCCATAGGCCGCGCGGTCCGTGGGATAGAGCAGCAGGGCTGTGCCGTCGCTCAAATCGACCCGACACCCGATGATTGCGCGGACGCCGGTCGTTCGTTGAGCATCCCATGCCCGCACGATGCCGGCGACCGACCCGCGATCGACGATACCGAGGGCGGGCAATCCCAGCAGCGCGGCGGCGGCGAACAGCTCGTCGGGCGATGATGCACCGCGCAGGAAGCTGAAATGCGTGGTGACTTGCAGCTCGACATAGTTGGCTTCCTCGCTGCTCATGCGAATGCGCCGTGGATGAACCAGCGCATCGTGCCGGTCGCCGGATTGACGCCATCACCAAGCCGGAACAGCCAATAGCGGCCGCCCGTCTCGGTCTCGATCTGGTAATAGTCGCGGACGATCAGCGCCTTATCCGCTTCGTCACCGTTTTCTCGCCACCACTCTCCGTGGAGGCGTTCCGGGCCATCCCCTCGTGTCACCCGGTAGCGTTTACGCCGCCATATGAAGAGGCGCGGCGCGTCGTCGGGCAAGAGAGCGACGACGTCGATCGGTTCGGGCCGATCCAACATGCGGGCAGGGCGCGGTAGGTCGTCATCCCAGTTCGCGCCGCTCTGCTTTGCGAGCGCCGGCAATGAGGTACTCGATCGCTCGGGCATGGCGCTCGCCTGCGGCTGCGCACGGTGAAGGCTGCGCTGCCCGAAGCGGTTGGCGAGCGCGTCGACGAGTGAGGCGAGGTCAGGTCCGCGCCGGGGGTTCTCCAGTCCTTCGCCCTGTCGCGCAGCCAAAGCGTCGACAAGCGGCGTCACCAAGGTCATCGCTTCGATGCCAAGGCCTGGCTCGATTGTCTCGATCTTCGCGCAGAGAAGCTTGGCGAGGTGGCGGACATCGCGCGACGCCACCGCTGTGCCAATGCGGATCGCCTGGTTGTGGCCGTCCACGCGATGGAAATAGCAATCGAGCCTGCGCGCGCCCTTGCCGATGCAGGCGAGCTGCCCGACTATATCGCTCACCAGATCACCAATCACCTGGGCGAAAGCTTCAGGCGTCGAGATCGGCTCCATGAAACCGCGCCGCGCGCGCGGCAGATGCTCAGGGAGGATCGGCTCGATCGGCTCGCGCAGGAGCCCGAGCGCCTGATCCAATCGCCGATGCAATTCGCGGCCGAACCGTTTGGCAAGCGGGGCGCGGGGCGTTCCGATGAGTTGCTCGATCCGTTCGAAGCCGAGCCGGCGTAGGCCATCGACATCGCTCGCCGGCAATCGCAACGCCGATATCGGCAGGATTGCGATAGCCGCGCGGTGGGCGCCCGGTTCGATCGTCACCGGCCGCCCGGCGGGTACATGCCGCGCCACGGCATGCGCGCAGCCGGCGGTGTCGGCGACCGCGATCTGCAGGTTCAGGCCCGATGCCGCCACCCGCCGGTGGAGATCCTTGAGCAGGGCCTTTTCCGTGCCGAAAAGCCCTGCGCAGCCTGTGATGTCGAGCCATATCCCATCGGGCGCGTCTGGCGAGACGAACGGGGAATATCGGCGCCCCGCCCATAGCGCGAGATCGCGCAGGCCTTGGAGGTCGCTCTCGGGTTCGGCATCGACGACCTGCAGTTCTGGCGCGAGCGAGCGCGCCTTCGTCACGGTCATGCCTGTGCGGATACCGAGCGCTCGGGCCTCGGCATCGATTGCGGCGATGATCCGCCTTCCATGATCCGGTATTGCCGTCGCGATTGGATGCCCCAGGGCTAGGCCGTCCCGGCGGTCAGGCGACAATTTTGCGATCTTCCGCCGCAGCCGGTCGGTCGACCAGTGCGGCAGGAAGAGCGATACGACCCGTCGCATCGCACGCCTCCACGATCCAGGCGTGCGGATTGCCACCGCGCACACGTTCCAAATCCACTTGCCAGCGTGGCCGCCCCAGGCTCGGTATCCCGAGATCCTCACTCGGCGAAGCCGTGACCCGCCATCGCGTTACCGCGGCCGTTCCTTCTGCCGCTTGTTCGGCCTTCGCTGCGCGCCGGAAGATGAACGCGGTGACGCCCGAGCTCTCAGCGGCCAACTGTAGCCGCTTCGATGCGGTAGTGGAATATTTCGCTACCTCTCCAACAACGCCGGCAATGCCAGCGTGCCTCAGGCATTCCTCCACAGCGAGCAGGACATTGGTGTCGCTGCCCGCCTCGACGTAGATCACCCTGTCGGGATGGAGGCCCGCGAGATGAAGGGCGGGGGCGAACAGGTCGCGCCAGCGAAGGCACCAAAGCACCGGCCCGTTGATGCGGGCAAGGATTCCAGCCAAAAAGATCGTCGCACTCGCGTCGTCAGCGAGTTCGGGACTTCCGGCGATCTCATGCAGTGCGCCCGCGGCAATGCCGCCGCCTGGCAATCGTTGATCTAGCTCGCCGATCCCAAACGGAATCGCGCCGTGCTGAGCGCCCGTCCCCTCGATACGCGCAATGCGCGCTCGCAGATCTTCGAGGATGGTGGACTGACGCATGGCATTCAAGAGACTCGGCAGACGTTGGTTCGTTCCTTATTTGTTCTCCGATGACCGAAGGAGTCAAGCTGCGCTTTCCGAGCCCGACCCCAGAACCGCTGAATCGGGCAGAAAAAAATCCCTGAAGAGCGATGAGAGGGATTCACATTGGCTTTGATGAGACGTAGATTCACTCTATGTTCCATCAGGCAGATTTCTTCGAACAGGCCGCTGTTGCCCGCAAGAGCATGGACATGCCGGCGCTCATGGCGGCCATCGCTGCAGCATCTCCACGCCCGAAATTCAGCTATATGCTTCTCCAGCTGATTGCGGAGATTGCAGACGAACGAGGAAGCGCAGGCCCGAACGTGTTGATCGACGGCGCCGCCGTTCCTGTCAGGGACTGGCTCTGCGATGCGCTTGTCCCGATGGCGCAGCGCGATGCTAGGCGCCGATCGACAGTCGAAACCGTGCGCGTGGAGCTTGAAGAGGCCAAGGCGCTTCCCGCCGATCCTGCAGAAGCTGAACGTCATGTCGAAGCAAAGGTTCGAGAGCGCGTGCGCCGTTCGGGTCGATGCAATGTCAGTCGCGCAGTATCGGATCTGTGCAAGATTGGCCTGTTACGCCGCCATTATCAGGGATACCGGGTCGACCATCAGAACCGCGGCGCACAGCGCGAGGCGGTCTATACCGTGACCCCTGAAGTGTTGGCAGTACTGCGCAGACGCTGAGCTTCACGCTAATTTGTGCCTGACAAGCGGAACTACATGGCGGTGCGCCTCGATTTTCGGCAGGCTCGCAGGCTTGCAAGCATTCACAGTGCCGCGATCGTCGCCGCGAGCGCGCCGCCTCGGTCCGTCGATCGGACAGGTGACCAAACATGAAGCGCGAAATCCTGATGTCGCCGGCCGCGAGCCGATCAAAGCCTGAGGCGATCGAGCGTCGGCGAGCCACGAGATGGCGGCGGCTTGTGTCCGATAAACGCGATTCTCGGACATAGGATTTGGCTTTGAGAGGTGGCTCCGTTAGGCTGCACGAGATGGCCCGCGACCTGCTTCCGATCTCGACCAACCTTCCAGCCGACCTTCTCGCGGAGATCGAAGGCGCGCGCGACACGCTGGCTGCCTCCAAAGCTGGGTCGACCCAGAAAGCCTATTCCTCGGACTGGGAGCGCTTCTGTGACTTTTGCGACGCCCGCAACGTCGAGGCGTTGCCGGCGCACCCCGACATCGTAGCCCTGTTCGCCCATGTCGAGGCTGAGGCAGGCATCGCGCCGGTGACGATCGGCCGGCGGATCGCAGCGATCAACCATCACCACAGGGACGCGGGTCTCGCCTCGCCGAGCGCGCGGGACGCCGCCGGCCTCATCGCGCAGATGATGGCGGGCGTGCGCCGCAAATATGCGCGCAAGAAGGATCAGAAAGCGCCAGCGGCAGCGGACGTACTCACAGCGATGCTCGCGACGATCAAGGGCAAAGGTCTGCGCGCCAAACGCGATCGCGCCATTCTAGCGGTCGGCATGGCCGGCGCGTTCCGCCGCTCTGAAATTGCCGCCATGCGGTTACCCGACCTCACCTTCGAGGCGTCCGGTGCGCGGATCACGGTCCCACGCTCGAAAGGCGATCAAGATGCGGAAGGCCAGGAGATCGCAATTCCCGAAGGCCGACACATCCGGCCCGTAAACCTGCTCAACGATTGGTTGGAGGCTGCGGATCTCACCCGACCGGATCCCGTAAACGGCAAGCCGCGGGAAGGCCCAGTGTTTCGCCGGCTGACCCGGGGGGATGAGCTGACGGCCGATCCGATCACCGACAAGACCGTGGCCCGGCTGGTGAAGGCATGCGCTTCGGCCGCCGGACTCGACCCGGCCTTGTTCTCGGGACATTCGCTGCGCGCCGGCTTTCTGACCGAAGCGGCCGCCAAACGTGCGAACCTGTTCAAGATGAAGGACCACTCGCGGCACAAGTCGCTCGACACGGTCGCGGGCTATGTCCGCGATGCTGCGATGTTCGACGATCATGCCGGTGAGGAGTTTCTGTAGTGCCGGCTACTGGCGCAGTGCCAGAATGGCAGGCCTACACCATGCCGAATTACCATGCGGCGATGACACAGGCGTGCACCGATCTCCAACGGCGCATCCTTGTCGACGCCGCCTATCGGTCATCCATACTGACCGATCCGCGAAACCTTCACCGAACCTTGTTTGAAGAATTCACCCCGCCCGGTTTTTCCGAATATGCCGGCACCTGCAGGGGCACGGTGGGGACTTCACTCGAGCGCCGCCGCATGGGCGCTCCGCAGATTCTTAGCCCGCAAAAGAGCTTCTCCTTCGAAAAGCCGGAGAAAGTCGTGGCGGCACTCGATTTCCTGCTGTCCGAGGTCCGTCGCGAGCTGGTGCCGGCCAGGTCCGCGACGCCTTTCGTGCAGCTGCTGACGTTGACCCATTTGTTCTGCTGGTTCGGCAAGATCCACCCGTTTCTCGATGGCAACGGCCACGTCCAGCGCGCCTTGTTCGCAGCCGCGGCGACCGAGCTGGCAATCCCGCTCGCGCCACGCTTCGCCATCCATCCGCGTCCGTTCGACAGCCTGCTTGCCTGGCCGCTTGAGATGTTCACCCGGGCCGCTCCCGACCAGCGCGAGCGCTTTCTCGCAATGGTGGCCGAATATCTGAGTGCCTGGCTGGCAGGTCCTTTCGATCTGCCCGCGTGCGGCATTGCGCCGTAACCGGTCGGCCCGCCTCAGGGCTCGATCAGCCTATAGCCACGATCGACAAGCAATTTCCGGGTCCAGTCAATTGATGATGGAGGGAGGCCCTTGGCGCGACCCACCTATGGCGCCGTAGCCGTGGCGAAACGCCTGCGATGTCCTTCAATTCGTTGCGATCAGACCTGGAACCGGATATAAGCGGCGCCAGGATTTTGCGATATGGTCGATACCACCACGTATTTGCTGACACAGCACAACGCTGCCGGACCTATCATTCGGCCCGCCGAGCCGATGCCACATGAGATTTATGGTGACGATGGCGACGCCGCGCCTTTGACGCGGGGGCGAATGATCGGCGGTATTATATCACTCTTCCTGCTCGCTGCGACCGGGATCTACCTTTTCCTCGTGCTCTGAACCTGATTCTACTTCCGTAGATCAGTATCATTGAAAAAGCCCCGATCGTGATCGCGGGCAACCTCTGATTGCAAATCGACGTTCGCTTGGCCGCGATTATTTCGCGCGGCCTGCGCCGCTGCTCTATCATCATCGAGCTTCGCCCGCCCGTCAGCGATAATTCTCGCGGCAGCGCCAGGGTCTCCCGCACCGCCTCCTTTGCCGACCGGGTCAACGCCATGCGGGCGATAGGTCGCGCGGATGCTGTCGGCACTACCGATGTCTATACGATTCACGTCGACCAGCGATGGATCCTGCAAACTGCCGCTGATCTCGGTCCAAAGCGCGTCGCGTTTCTCCTGGGCCCATTGCTGGATCATCGCTTCACGCACCGCGCGCTGCTGCGGCGTGAGATTGGTTGCCCAAAGCTCGGGGGCATCCATATTCGGATGAAGCGCCTGCTGCTGCCGATACCATTGCGCGAGGTCCTGACTCATATTCTCGCTGAGCTGCATACCGTGAGACTCAGCAAAGCTGGCATCGCGCGCGAGCGATTGCGACAATTCTTCCATGCGCCGGGCAGCTTCGGAATAGGATCGTGCCCGGGAAAGCGCGTCCTCGGTGCCTTGAGAGGAGGAAACCGTCGACGATCCGCGGCTGAATGTCCCTGAACGCACATAAGTGCCGTCGGAGGTAGATGCTCCACTACCGCTCGAGTGCTCGTCCCGGACGCCGCTCGACGACGAGCTCGAGTTATCCGTCGAACGAGTTTCGTCCGTGCCATACCGCAAGGTATCCTGCTGGTTGCCGGTCTTGCTGACTCCGATGTTTCCGCCGACATTGGGCAGCAGTCCGCGGCCACCGGATTTTCCACCACCCTGCCGTCCAGCACCGCCGATCCCGCCTGTCAGCCCGCCTGTGACCTGGTCGAGCGTTCCTGCCGACCGCTCGTGGCCTTGCGAAATTCTCTGGCTTTGGCCTGTCGACGAGCGTTCCTCCATTCCCTGCGAGCTGGACCCCGTTGTCCGATCAAATTGTTCGAGGTTGGTGTTCGCGGTGCGCCCGCTTCCTGACTCGAAGCCGGACGAGCGCTCCGAAGATGTACCGAACGCACTGCGGTTCGTGTGAGTGCTGGTGAGAATGTCCTGGGCCGCATTTTCGTAGGCTTGGGCTTGTCGATGCGCCTGGCTCGCCATCTCCCGCCATTCGGCGACCGTCCCGCTGTTCATGGTCGGGGTAAAGCCGAGGCGCGATATTGCCCCGTTCATATCAATTACGTCCTGGCCGTTGCCAAAGCCCGACACGACCGCGCCATTGTCCTGTCGCCAACCGACGCTGGTCGCGCCGCCCATGAAACTCGGCGCTACGGACCACTGATCGCTCTGCCGCATGTTCGACGTCGCGTTTGCCCAGCTCACATTGCCGTAGGAATAGTTGCCCGTAGTCTGCTCCAGTGCCGCCGCCTCGGCAGCATTCTGCGCTGGCGCGAGCATCGAGGTAGCTTGACCCGCGATCGACATCGCACCGCGCGCAAGCCCCGCGGCCAGGAACGGAATGCTCATCAGCATGAAGCCGGCGATCGTCGCCGTCTCCCCGTTCACCGCGCCGATGCCGGCGTAGGTGCCTAGCGTGACCCCGCCGGCGGCGACGCCAGCAGAGGCAGCCTCCGCCCGCGTCATGCAGATCATATGGAGGATGACGTAGAGCGGTCCCCAGGCAGCGAGATAGAAGAACCCCATCGCATAGCCCTTGAGCGACGCGAGCCCGGTTTGCGGCATCAGAAAAAGCGGGAAGATCACCGGAAACATCGCGAAGAACACGACGGTCAGCACGATATTGAGAATCGGCACCCAAGCCATCGCCTGCTGCGCGATCGAATTGTAGGTGTTGCGCGCCTGGATGTCGGCTCGGGTCTGCGCGAACGTGTCGATCGTCGCCGCGCCCGATCCACCCGCCATACTATTTCGCGCCTGCATGAACGCGTTGATCGCCGTGTTCTGCCGCATGGAATCGCTATAGCTGCTGCCCGAGCCGGTGAACGCGGCGTTCGCGATCGGCAGATCATGTTTGAGCTTGTCAGCAGCCAACGCATTGCTGAGCTTCGGATATAGCTCCTTCCCCCACAACGGGGTGTTCGCTTCGATCATCGGTGCCCAGCGGGCATCGAGCATCTGATAGGCTTGCCGGCACGTGACGATCGCGCTGGTGACGGTCCCGTCTCCTTGTCGCTCCAGCCATTCCTGCGAGCGGGCCTCCGAACCCGGCCCGATGTCGCTCCACAGATTCTTCGACTGAGCAAGGACAGTGAGCGACTTCCGGTAGAGCATGACATCGCCGAACAGGCACTTCTTGAAATGCTCCTCGAGATTCGTCGAGAACTCGGCATCGCGGATGATGAAATTGCGGGTCGCATCGAATAGTCGTGCGCCATAGACCATGCCGTTCGTCGAATAGCTGAGCTCGCCAGGCATGACGAACACCGTTTCGGCCGTTCGGGTCAGCCAGTCGCCGATCTGGGTCGTGAAGCTCGCCAACACTCCGAGTCCCAAGGGAACGTTGGCGACGGTCGCCGGTGCGAGCGAAGGGTTTATTCGATCGGTCACCTTCACGTCGATGGTGGGCACCATTAAGCAGAGATAGATCAAGGTGGACTGGAGGAACCAGTTCATCCAGACGCGGAAATTTAGCGTAAAGGCAACGACGAGCAGCGAGTAAATCAGGCCCATCACCATGACGACGCGGATAAGGGATCGATACCCCCCGCCTCCAGACCAGGCGGCGACGGCATTGAAGGTGTTGACGAGATACTCGCCGCCGCCGACCGTGAAAACCTCCAGCATTGCCTCGCTCCCACGCTCCTACATCAGGCCTTGGGCGTTTAGCCCGCGAGAAAAGTTGAGGGCGGAAGACATCCCGGGTGTCATCGAGTTTTGAAGGGTCGACTCAAGCATGATGCTGCGATCGATGATCTGCATCGTCACCTGCAGTTTGTTCGAAAGCTTCACATCGCGCTGCGCGAACTTCTGCCGGGTTGCGGCAATCTGCTGTTTCCACTGCGTCGCGGTCGCTTGATCGAAGGTCTGGTAGTGCGTCTGCGCCTGCTCGACGCGGTCGAGCATATTGTCGAGCATGGCCGCCAGGAGATCGACTGCCACGATCTCCGACAGCGTCTGGATTTCGCCGTCCGTGAGCGCATAGTGGGCGTAGGCCTGAACGGCGAGGATTTTGTAAATCGGCACGGTCGCCAGGTTGAGCAGCTGCTTCTCGGCAGCATCGAGCGCCGTGTCGGTCCGGATTTTACTACTCATCGATCGGATCATCGACGCTATACGGGGCCGTAACGCAGACGAGGCCGGCACGGTGAGTGTTTGCTCCCCGACATCGTAGCAATTGGTGTCGTTGCATTTCAGCATCTTCACCGCCGGGGCATCGGCAGTGCCATCGAGCAAAGCCGTCACCACAGCTTCTTCCGCCGGCCCGAACATCACGACCTTGCCGCCAACCGATGGGTCGGTTGAGGGTGTGGTGACGACGGTACCGACCAACGTCATGATATATTCCGAGAAGGACTGGTCAAAGGCGCCGAACTTGGCGGATTTCTTCAGGGCCTCCCACGTATAGTTATGGGGCTCGCCGACGAGCTGGTCCTTCATGCTGGCATCGGTGTTGCCAGCTATGGTGCTGTCGCGTCTGTTTCCGTTGTTGCAGCCCTGTCGCGAGGCCGCCCAATCCGAGAAAACGCCCTGGCTGTTGCCGACAGCCTCACAGATCGTGGCGCGTGTGGTCTCCATCTGCGGCCAGATGCCGCCAACCAGGGCCTGCGCCGTCTCGCAGCTCGAGATATTCATCTGGTTGAGAAGCTGAGCCTTCTGGCTGAACTCATCCATGACCTTACCGATCTCGGGCGACACGGAGTCGATCGCCAGCTTGAACGCGAAACCCAGCGCGTTGTTGGCCGTGGCTTTCAGCATCGCCACGATCTCCGAGGCGTTGATGAACGAGAAGCTGCCGGCGAACAGGTCGATACCGCCGCACCCAGCCCGCGCGCCCGGTAATTGCAGATTGAACGGCGACACGCTCTTCTGAGGAAAACGCGTCCAGACATTCCCGAGCGAGTAGTACCCCGCGGATTGCCCCTGGAAGGCGGTTGGGCCGGTGACGTTGGCGGCGCCGCCTGCATCGTTGAAGAAACCATTCATCTGGGACGCGACGTCGGCCCGCGCCACGCCGGTCATGGCAAAATGCGATGCCGCCGCCAGGGCGAGACCAGTTGCGAGCCTCTGCCCTAGCAATCGGCCCGATCGCTTCTTTCCTGAACGTGCCATCAGTAATCGCTCCCCACCTTCGTGTTGGTAAGCATGAAGATGCGGTCCATGATCTCATCCGCACTCAGAACGCCGTAGCCAACAGGGATTGTCCGCTTGGTCTGGGTGTCGAAAAGGACGAGGGCCGGCGTCTCATTGCCGGGCACGCCCATCCGGGCGCGCTGCCCGGAGTCGACCACATAGTTCGGGAAGTCCTTGCTGGGTCCGCCGTCCATGGAGACGGCCATCACCGTCAGCCTGTGGCTGTCAGTGACCGAGCGCAGGATTGGCGCGAACACCTCGCACGCGCCGCAGCGCTGTGCGTAGAAGTAGAAAAGGCCGTAACGCTGGCCCAGGTTTGTCAGCACGGCATCCCGATCGGCCTTGCGATTGTCGAGCCAGAGCCTCTTGCCGACGGTGGTAACCGGCCGCTGTAGCGTGTAATCGAGCTCCGGGTTTTGCCAGAGCGCGCGCTGCCACGTGTCGGAGAAGGTCGACGCGCGATCAAGCTGCTCGCGTTGGAAGCGCACATAGGCAATTACGTTCGCTTCGGTCGGCTCGAGGATCGCGCGCGCCTTCAGCTCGTCGAGCTGCTTGGTTATCGCAGCGATCCGCTCTGCGGCGCTCTCCTGCCGAACTGGGGGTGCAGTGGTCGCCTGGTCAGCCGGCTTGGGTTTGGTGCAGTAAAACCATTGCCCGAGTTTCCGCTCACCGCAGTAGAAGTCGTCGGGCTTGTCCTGCTCTATGGTGTCGCCCGGTACGAGAGCGTCCTGAGCCGCTGCGGGCGCTATCCACCCCGCAAGGGCGAGGACGATCATCGACAGATTAGCGTTGTTTGACATCGCTCGTGACCTCCTCATCGGTTCGTAACGGACGCTCGGTCCGAAGCTGCCGCGGTGCGTTCACGCCGGGATCACTTCGAACCGCAAGACGCAGGCAGCAGTCCGGGACCGCGGTTTTGACGTTCGCGCCACAACGATGCGCAAGCGGCTGCGGTACGGCGGGCAAGGTGGGCGCCGTCCAATGCGCCAGACTCGCTAAAAGGAGCGGCAGTTCGAGAATGGATGGCGGCATGATCTATCCCCTTCGCTGAAGCTCTACAGAGGCCTTTGCGGGCGAACGGGCCGTACCCGCATCATTTGCCGTGAAGGTCATAGTAGGCCTGAATCTTGTCTTGGATGTCGGAGAGCGTCTCGACCTCGTCGGGTAGCTTCGCCGCGTCGACGAAATCCGCATAGACCTCCGTGAAATCCATCTTGGAGAGATCGAGCGACGCGAACTCATCGATTGTGAAGCCCTGGCACTGCTCCTTCTTGGCGCTGCCCCACGGCTTGCCGAGTTGGACGCGCCCCTGTTCCTGCAGCACGCGCGAAAGCTTGCTCTCGAAGCAGCAATACGCGGTTCGCTTCGTCTTGCAGATGCCCAGGAAGCTCGACGAGCAGTAGGTGCCGAGTTTGTGGCACAGGCCCATGCGGTCCTTGATATCGAGCTTCATTTCGTCTTGGCTGCAGGCGAACAGGACGAGGAATGGCGTCGCGAACGCGGCGATCGCCGCCGGACCGCCCGCAAGGGCTGCAGCGCCCGCGGCGACAGGTATCGCGCCGGACACCTTGCCAGCGCAGCAGTTTATCAGACCAAAAACCGGTTTATGGCAGGTGTCTCGTTTGCCGGTGAACACACGGAAGTTGGTATCGTCGAATTCCCTGCCGGCCTGGTCCAGCGCATGAAGCCCGACCAGAGCGTCCCTGAACTCTGTTGACGCCTCGCGCACGATCGGCTCGCAATCGCCGTTGAGGCAGTAGACATCGTCTCCGCATATATACTGCTTGTTGGTGGTGACGTTGCTCGCCGGCGTTGGGCAGCGGTAGACCCTCTCGGTGACCTTACACGGGCCGGAGCGTGGGTCATCAAGGCACTCGTCACGGATGTAGCGGCACGAGCGGTTCGCTTCAAGATCGCCGCAGTCATTGGCAGGCGTGAGTGTGTTACAGGTGAAGTCTCGCTTCCACGCCCAGCACTTCTGCGTGATCGGTACGCCACCTATTATCCTGGTCTCAGGACCCTCGGTGCAGACTTCACCGGCGGGATTGGCTGTGCACGTCGAGTCTGCCGCCAGCGCGCCGCAACCGTCGAGGCGCTTCATCGTCACTTGCGTCTCGGTCGTCTTAGCATGCCAGCCCTGACCGGTGATCGGACTCGGCAGTTGGGACAAATCGGTCAGGTTTCGCGAGCAGACATATTCCGTTGCGTAGTAGCGTTTGCAGAATTTGTTGGTGGGAAACCCATAGAGGCGATGGGCCGCGCATGCCTTCATCACCACTCCGGTGGGCTTGCAGGTTCCATCAGCTATGTGCGGCGTGATCGCATCGTACCTGGCGAAGGGGGTGCCGTAGGCACCATTCGGAACGACAAAGAACTTGTATGCATCGACCGTCTTCGTCTCAGGCGTCAGCGTGATCGAGCAGGATCGCGGTTCCGGGGTGATCTTCGTGCCCTGATTGCACGTCGCCTCGAAATAGCCGGTTCCACTGATACTTGGCGGGAGCGGTGTGCATGCCCCGGTGCCGCTCGAGATCGCTTCCCCTTCCAGATAGGTGGAGGGATCGTTTTCCACCGTGGTGGCGCGCTTCGTCGTCGCCAGGATTTCGGCGTTGCTGAAGGATGGCCTGGTCCTGTCGGCGTCGGTTGACGTCCGATAGCTTTCGTTGCTGGACTTCATCGTCCGCGCGTCTGAGATGAGTTTGTCGGGATCGTCGAAGTAGATGCTCTGGGGTTGGCTGGTGCCGGTATATCCTGGCACGGCTGCTGCCTGTGCGTCGCTGGATGGCACGAGCGAGGAATCCTTCCTCTTCTCCTGCGCCATCGCCTTGCCCTCTTCGCGGGCCTCGTCGACCGTCATCGTCTGCGCGCTGACCGGCTCGGTCAGTAGGAGCAGCACGCACAGGCTGCTGATCAGGCGATGCGCGGTCACGGTCTGGCGCGCTTCATGTTGGCAAGCGCGACGCCGGCGACCTTCGCACCCGGGCCGCCGCCGTCGACGAAGGTTGCAAGTGCATATTCGACCGTGACATTGCCGATCATGCGGTCGTACGGCGGAACCTTGGTCGCGCACGAGAAGCCGGCGCACAGATCGAAATCCGAGGAAACCGTCACATAGGTCGGCACCGCCTGAACATCGAAGGCGCGGAAGAGGCGCGGATCGATGCCGATGTTGGCATACTGACCTTGGTCGACGACTTTGCTAATGCGCGCGACGAACTCCCTGGCGGAGTTTTTCGGAAATCCGCGGAAGACCACCACTCCGCCAGCGGCTGCCGTGTCACGTACAAGCTGCTTCAAGGCCGTGTCCGGGATCGAAAGGCTCGCAAAGACGATGAACTGGGGGGCTTCGCCGCCTATCGCACTGGCGTTTTTTGCGGCGCCCTGGACGATCTCGTCGAAGTCGATGGGCCCTCCGGGCCCCTTGGGCAGATCCTTGGCCGCGACCTGCCGCATGTTGGTCGTGCCTTGCTCGCGGACTGCCGTAGCCTCCTCGCGGAACTGCTCGCCCCGGTCCTTGACCTGATCTACGAAGGCCTGTGCTTCGGCAGCCAGATCGGCGGAGCGCTTCTTCACGGCCTGGACGTCGACCCCGTCCACCGTCTGCGCCAAGACGGCGGACAACCCGGCGGCGCCGAGGATGGACAGGACACTCAAGGGGATAAGGCGCACCGTCAGTCTCCTAGAAAACGCAACAGTTGCGCTTGCGCCAGACGAGGTAACCCATGTCCTCGCCGCCGACCGGATAGGCGCGGCCTGCGTCCGGCGGCATCGTCGAGGCACCGATCGCGGAGCAGGCGAAGCGCCCGTTCACTGTCGGGATCGGATTGACCATCTGGAAGCGGTATTGCTGCTTCCGCATTATCGGCATCAGGTACTTCTTGCAGAGGCCCTTCGAGCCCATTGTTCCCCAGGCAAGCGCCTCACGGTGCATCTTGTAGGCGAAGCGCGACAGTGCCAGCCGCGACGATTGCACATGGCCAATGGACGCCGGGATGTTTCCATTGAGCGGGTACATCGAACCCTGGCAGCCGGCGCACCAAAAAAGCGGGTCGAGCGGCAGGTTGACGGTGCCGGCGATACAATCGCCGGCACATGCCGCTTGCGCGATTGGGTTGGCGAAGACGATAGCTTCGGGATTGATAAGCGCGGCTAGGGAGTCGTCCTGCCAGAGTGGATCGACTTCGGTGATGTAGGCGATGTCGAACGAGGCCTGCTCGAAGCAGGCGAAGTCGGTGAGGATCTCCATCCAATAAAGCAGCGGATATACGTACCAGTGGACGTGCCATTTGGCGGTGCTTTGGGACCTCCCGCCGACCATCGACGGGCCAGCCAAATAGCCTTGCCCAATGTCGAAGCCTGGAGCGATGCGGATGCCACCGAGATTGGGGAAGCACCAAGGCTTCATAGTCACGTCGGCAAGCCGGGCCGGCTCCCAGAAGCCAACGGCGATGCCGATACGAGGGAGCGGATCAGCGCAGGCGCAGACCGGTGATGGTGGGTTGCTGGGGTCGGGTCGGCCGCTCGGCCAGATCTTGAGGCCACCGACCGACAGCGGAAAGAGGCAGGACCAGCAGACGTCCGTGATCGGATTGACGAACTTCCCGTGACATGTCGGCGCCGCCTCCGCTTTGGACGAGACAGCAAGCCCAAAGATCACAATACCGGCGAGGATGACGATCGAGTGGAACAGGCGCTTCATCATGCCGCGTCACCGGTTCGCTCGAGGAATGCAGTATCCGCGCGATGCTTCCGGATTAGGTAGACTGCGGACCATATTGTCGTTGTCGCCAGCAGTACCGCAGCGCCATAGGCCGCCGGACGGCCGATCGAACGATGGAGCGGTCCAAAGAACCCGGCCGTCGCTGAGCAGAGCAGGCAAAGCGCCTGCCACCCCAAACGCAATCGGCGCAGCGCACGGGTCTCGGGCGCTGCCATCGGTGTGCGGAGGAGATCGAGCCACAGCGGCATCAGCCTGCCCTCCCCTTCTTCAGCACCTCTTCGGAAACACGCATGACGCGGCCGACTTGACGAACGACGGCGGGGGTGTGCTCGATGCCGAACTTGGCGGTCAGCTTCCCCCCCTGATCGAAGTAAAAGCGGCGTTTCAGGGTCGACATCCGCTCGATCGGCGAGCCATTGATGAAGATTATCTTGGCCTTCAGATCGGTATATCTGTTCGTCGCCCAGGCGACCTGATTGCTGTCATCGCCGTCGATGAACACGAGATCCTGCCTGATCGCGACGAAATCGAGTGGGTTGATGCGCTGACCGGCGGCAGCGACGAGGTTGCCTTTCTGGTCATGTATGTCGCGCTCGATCCGGACGGTTGGGTCGAAGTCCCAAACGCGTGCTTCGACAGCCGGGGTGACGCCCGCGACGGGCACGGGCCGCCGCACCGTGGCTTCAACCCGCTTGGCGAACATTTCGTTGATTCGCGCGAGTTCGCCCGTCGCCTTGGCGCGCTCCAGCCGCGCTTCGATCGCCGAGAGCAGGTCCGGCTCAATGACGGGGAAGGTGTGCCCTGCCCGACCATAATCGCGCGCTTCGATCGGACGCGGCGCACCGACGAGCACGACAACGCACAGGAGAGCTGCGCTGCCCGCACCTGCCAGCAGCTGCTTCACAGGATCGGCTCCCCGACACCGACGAATTGATGGCGGCAGACAAAACCAATCTCAGCATAGCGGCTATCGAAGCCGTCGGGATGGGGCGTTCCAACATAGAGGCACCCTTGGGGCACAGGCCCGACACCGCCAGGAGTCAGTTTCTCACCTAGCCTGGTCAGCGACTTCATGCGTCCGACCGGCTTGCCGTTAATCGTGACGGTGGCGCCTGCGTGCGCGACTACATCGCCCGGCATGCCATAGGCGAGCTTACCGAACATCTGCGGCTTGGCGCCGAAGTGCCGTCGCACAAGATCGTTGCTCGGCGGATCGAAGAACACGAGGTCGCCGCGCGCCGGCACCTGCTTCAGATTGATGAGGAACGCCCAGTTAGGAAGCGAGTCCGTCGCGTTGATCAAGAGCGCGTGATCGCGCCGCCAGGCGCTAACAGCGCCAAGGCCGAGTGTCCCGACGACGGCAAAGCCGAGAAGCGTCCACAGCCGCTTGCGTGGACGCCACCGCGGGGCAGCCGGTTCACTGGGCGCCGCTGCCATCTGGCCCTCCGAAAGTCGAGACTGACGCCCCTGGCGCAGGCAAGGGCGTGGGTTGCGGCGCAATTGCTGGTCCGTTGAGAATTTGAGGTGCCATCGTCGGTATTGCGGCCATCGGATCGATTGCGCCCGTTGTCGTCGGCGTCGCTTGCCTTGCTGACGCGATTGCTGCCTGAGCCGCGGAGAGCTCCTGCATCCGTTGAAGCTCTTCGGCCGACAGGCGTTTGGGCTCGGGAACGCCCGAGGCGAACACCGCCTTTTTCAAGCTGTCGGTAATGTCCGGCACATTCTTGGTGAGGACGGCTTCGCCGACCAGTACAACTTGACCATTCGCGCTTCGGCGCTGGAGCTCCTTGTCAAGCGAAGACATGAACGCCTGCATCTCGACGCGTACGCGATCTGGTGGCGAGCCGGAGAAGCGCTGGGCCTCGACATATTCGCCCACAAGGGCCGAGAGGCGGGCAGCGACGATATGGTCCTGTTTCGGCGCAGTGAGTGTACGCGTCACCCACATTCCCCAGACGATGACTGCGATCAGCAAAACTCCGGCGAGGATCTGGGCCCGCGTGAACCCTCCGAAGCCTACCCCGCGCTTCGCTGCCGGGGTCATAGGCGCGGGAGGGGGAAGATCGAGTTGGGGTTGGTCAGCCATGACGCGGAACTCCCTCTTCGCGGCGCGCCGAGAGGATGCGATCACGGCGGAAGATGATGAGGGCGGTGGATAGGATCATATGCGCGATCGCGAACATGTTGAGGAAAGCGCCGGTCCTCGCGGTGTCCGCCGCGACGTAACGCGTAGTGAAATTGTTCAGCTGATGGATGAACCCGTCAAACGAGAAGCCTCCGATCGCGAGGAAGAACAGGAAGAACAGCCCCCAGGTCGTCAGAAGAACCGAGGCCACAAAGCCGAGGCCGTGCAGCATGAAATAGAGGACCGACTGCCACTCTCGGTGCGTGAGCTTCGGCCCAAACCGGGGGCGATCGCCGCCATCATCGATTCCTGTCGCCATGTCATCTACTCCGCTGCGATCGGAACCTCGTCCGCCTGGACAAGGTTGGCCGCCCATTTTTCGGGATTGTCGGGGAAGGCAATTCGCTCGATTGCTTCGTCCATGTTCAAGCCCCCGGCGATCAGCGCATCGATCGCGGCGAATGTCTTTGGGCTCGACGAGAAGAGCGTTGCCGAATAGGGGTCGAGGACCAGGCGCCCGACCGCGACGGTATCGGGGCCCTTGATCATGATGTCCGAATATTCAAAGCCATTGCGCTTCAGCGAGCGCAGGAGCGCATCGGTGTAGCCGTCCATTTCGAAGCGATCGTGCTTCTTGAAGTCGGCGATGGTCTCCGGTTTCTGCTGAAGAATCACGAACCAGTCGGAGTTCTCAAGCGCTGCGATCGATCCTGCCGACTTGTAATAGTCATTGAGCGACTGTGTGGCCGTGACGAGCGAGGCACCATATTTTCGGCACGTGCGGGCGTAGGTTTCGATGAAGTCGGCCATCGCCCCGCCGCGGAGCATCTGCCACGCCTCGTCGAGCAGCAATGCCTTCGGGATCGAGCGGTCGAGCTTGCGCATCATCTGCTGCGACATGAACATGATGGCGGTGAGGACGACGCTGCGCAGCTCCTCTCGCGCAGAGAGATCGGAGAGCTCGAACACAGTAAGCTGGGCAGACAATTCGAAGGACACCTCGCCCTGGAAGAAGCGGCCGTAGGTGCCCGCGGCCGAGAAGGGACGCATTGCGATCCCGAGGTTCGATGCCAGGTGGTTGCCGGTAGCTTCGAGCGCCTCGATCACCAGATCGATCGACCCCTTGCTCCCATGCGCTTCCCAGACGTGATTGACCGCGCCGTCGATGAGACCCCGCTCGGTGTCGTCGAGCACGTTGATGTGGCGGGACATCTGGTTGATGATCGCCTTGAGCATGGCCATGCAGTCGATGAGATAGTCTTCGTCCTCGGCCGCCTGAGCCTCGTCGATCATCGAGAAGGGATTGAGACAAAAGCCGGAGCTCATTGTGAACTCGACAAAGGCGCCGCCCTGCAGCTTGGCGGAGTGCTCGAATGAACGGCCATCGTCGATCACCACCACCTTGGCGCCGGCACCGCAGAGGGACCCGCAGAGTTCCTGGAGGGCGACAGACTTGCCCGACCCCGACTTGCCGAATACCGCGACATTGTGGTTGCCCGCGCTGTTCTCGAACGGGCTCCAGAAGAACGGCTGACCCCTGCGACCGATGAGCAGCAAATGGGGAATCGTGCCGCCCAGATATTCGCCCTGGAGCGGCGCGAGGTTGGCTGCCGTCGTCGTCAGGAGCGTGCGCATCCGCTTCATGCGCTCAAGATCCCTCGAAAGACCGTTTGCCATCGTCATGGGCATGGCGCAGAGTAGACCCATCACCTGCAGGTAGCGGTCGTCGAGGAGGTCCCAGCCGGCCGCCCGATAGACCGACTTCAGAACGCGCTCATTGCTGTCACCCCTGCCCTTGGGCGAGAACGACGTGACGCTGTAAAAGACACGGACAAGCTTCCTGCCCTGGCGGATCTCCTCGTTCACATAGCGCCATTCCTGCGACTGCTCGCGCAACTGGGGCAGGAACCGTGACGACTTGGAGTCCGCGAGACTGGTGGTCCGCATGAACTTGTAGCTTGCCTTGTTGGTTGAGGCCTGCTGGTCAGGAAACTCTATGCAGAGGTTGGTCGCGACTGGACACGGCATGCGCAGCTTGTCGGTGAACATGTCGCCAATCAGGCGCGCCACATCCCAAGGCGCCCACCGGGTTGGAAGGTTGCGGACGGAAAATGAGCGGATGTCGAAGACATCCGGGTAGATCTCCCCGATCTCGGGCGCGCCCTTCAGGGTCTTTCCGGTTGGGCGGAAACGCTCGGTGCGCAGCAGCATGCGATCCGGCTCGACCGACAGCTCGATGTCGCGGCGGATCGCCTGATCGGCAATCGGATCGAGCGGATTGTAGCTGACGGCATCGTCCCCGGCGGCCGTGGTCGGCGAAGTGATATCGTCGATCCAGCCGATGAGCGCGACTGGGTCCATCGTTTGTGCCGACACGTCAATCGACTGGAGCGCCGAAATCAGCCCTTCCATCAACGAGACGATCTGCTCGATCGTGACGCTGGAGGATTCCGGCGTCGAATAGGAGATGGCGACACGATGGTTGCGAAGGCAAAAGGGCGCGTCGGCCGAAAGCGACTCCCAAACCCCACCGGTCAGGAAATCAACCCGATGCTTGGCCATGCGCTCATAGACGCCGCGAGCCGAGTAGCGCGGCACATACCATTTGGACAGTTGCTCGCCGACACGTGGTGACATCCACTGGTGGAACTGAAGACAGCCCGGCGCAGGGATGCCTTCTGAAAGAAACTGCGAGAGGATTTCGCCGGTCCGCTCGTCGGCGCCGACCAGCGGCGCCACCTCGACGACAAAACCGCGCGATGCGCTGTTGTAGAAGATGCCGGTCTTCGGATCATAGCTGCGGTAGGGCAGCCAGTGCGCAAGCATGGGAACGGCGAGGTCCGGGCGCTGCGCGTCTGGCCGCTTGCTGTCGCCGAAGATGCCGGAGAGGAGATCGTCAAGGAGTGTCCCCATCTCAATTTTCCTCGGGCACGGCGGCGGGAAACCCAGCGGCGCGGACCGTGGCCTTCCCTTTGGGTGCATCGACGTCCCCGCCTTCGCCGGCGGCCGCTCGGGCATCGCTCTGAGCTTTCGACGCCTGTGCCTTGTATTCAGGTGCAGCCTTGACGCGGGCAAGCGCCTCGGTGTCCGAGCTCATGTTCCCGGCTGACGATGGTGCTGAAGCGGAGGAGGCTGATTGGGGACCCGTGCCGCCGGCGCCAGCCACCGGCATATGCGCCGTCACCTGTGGCGACCCTCCCTCGGCTTGGCGGCCCGCGGGCTTTGCGGACTTGGCGATCGCCGGCTGCACGGGCGTGCGACGCGCCTTAGGGGCGAGACGAGCCGCAACGTCATTCTGGATCGCCTCCACCGGATCGGTGCGCCGCGCGCGGGCGGCGGCAACGACCGCAGGATCGGGAATGCCAGGATCGACCGCCTGCTCGCTCGCGAGGTCGGAACGGTCCACGGCATCCGCAAGCGAGCCTGGTCCGGGAACTTGCGCGGCGAGGGACCGATCAGGGATAGGCGCAGCGTCGGCCAGCGTCTGTTGCTGCCACTCGCCGCTTTGGACGACGGCATGAACGGCGCTTGCCTCGTGCAGGCGGCCACGCTCGTCGATATAGGGCTGGAACACGATCCGTAGCACCCGTTCCTGCGTCCGCCGAGCATCGACTTGGCCAAGCGGCAGTTGTTGCCCAGTGGCGGCGGTGCGGGAGAGCGGCGCGCCCCGGCCGGCGGACGCCGACCGCGCGGGAGCCGGCTCTGCGGCGCCTTCACCTGCGATCATCGCGAGCGCGCGATCGTCAATCGACGAGGAGGGCGCGCAGATTCCGTCAGGGGCTGCGCACGAGAAGCTGCCCTTCACGTTTCCACCGAACGTTGCGCATCCGCTGAGGCAGGCAAGTGCCGCGAGTGCGGTCGAAGCGCGAATGAGCGGCGCGTGGCCGGCACTCGCGGCCTTCACGGCTTGCCTCCACGAAGCCAGGCCTCGAGGACGTCCTTGGGCCGATATCCCTCGAGGACCGCGCCGTCGCTGCGGACAATGACCGGCGTCGCGTTCAGGCCGTGCTGACGCGCGAAGCGCTCGTTTGCATCAAGGCCGCTCGTGTCACACGCGGCGGGCGCCTTGAACGGCTCGCCTGCATAGGCTGCATGCAGCGCCTGTTCCTGGTTCTTCGCGCAATAGACACGGTCCGCAATATCGCGGCTGCCGAGCACCGATATGGGCCGCTCGATGACTCTCACATCCATGCCGCGGAGCACGTTGGCCAGCGCTCTGCAATAGCCGCAGCGGAAGTCGGTGAAAATCGTGATGCTTTGCTTGGCGGCCCGGTTCCCCCAGACGATCGCTCCTTCGGATGGCAGACCGGAGAGGCTCAAAGCCTCGGGCCGTATGGGCTTCGTTGCCCGGCCAGCGGCCGCCGCGACGGGTGCCAGTGGCGCAGCTTCGCCCGATCCGTTATCCCCGTCCGCGGCCGCCGCATTCGCCTTGGCTGCGCCCCCCACGAGCATGTCAGGATTGATCTCGAGCAGCCGGGCGGCGGTCAGGTCCTGCCGCGTCTCCATGTCATAGACACGGCCGATGATCAGGTAGCGCGCGCCGTGGTTGACATAGAAGAGGTTCGCACCAGCTGTTACCTCGCAGAGGCCCTCGATCTTCCCACAATTGACCTTCGTGAGCTCGGTCTTGGGAAGTCGGGTCTTGAGAAGCCCGGTCACCTGGGCTTCCTGGATTCCTCCGGCGTCCGCCGCGAGGGCGATCCCGGCGAGGCAAAGCGCGCCGGCAGCAGCGACGACGGGCGCCGGTCGGGCGCGTACGCGGAGCCGTCGCAAATAATCAGTTGCGGACATAGACACCCTCCAGAAAGACGATTTCCACATCGATGCCCGTCGGCATCTCGATCACCGGCTGGTATTGCTCGGCGCGCTCGATCAGATATTTTGAGACCATGTCGCCGCTCTGGGCGACGCCTTCGCCGAAGCCGCCTTCGAGAATTTCGCCTGCCGAAAGCTTGTCACGCTTGCCGTTCGTGCTGATGTTGGTGCCCTGGAACACTGAGTTCGCGTTCGCTGAGAAGCCGCGGCCGAACCCGCCCGCGAGGCCAGCAATGAAGGCTTGGGTGACCAGCGATCCCTCGCGCGAAACGACTCTTCCGCGAATGCCCGTCTTGCCGGCAAAGGCTATGAAGCCCTTGACCTCGGAGACCGCGTAGCGGCCACCGGGTTGTGGACAGGTCATCTTCTGAAGCTTCACATAGACCTTCTCGCTCGAGAGCTCCGCACGCGCCGCGCCGTTAATGAGGCAGCCTTCGATCTTGGTCGTGAGCAGCCGACCGTTCTGGTAAACTGAGCGCGCGGGTCCGGTGACACGCAGAACGACGGGCAGCGGATCGGTCTGGCTGTTGACACCCGCACTCGCGTCGACGCCAACGATGACCTTGGCGCTGGCGAAGCTGTTGGGCGGCAGATAGTTGACGCTGTCGCTGTAGGTGGTGGTGCCTTTTGCCACTCGGGTGGCGTTGCCGCTGTCCGCGGTCTGAAAGCTCACCGTCTTCACCTCCGCGCCGCCGCTGAACGGTCCTCCACCCTTGCCCGGGCCCGGTCCGTCCGCCCGCTGGTAGGCCTGAGTCCCGCCCGGCCCATACATGGCCGCCGGACCGGCTGCGGCCGCTGCTGGTGGAGCCGTCCGGCTTGCGGCAACCTCGCGGCGCAACTGCTCGTTCTCCTGTTGGTAGGCTGAGAGCACCCGGGCTCCGTCGGCGCGCATCGCCGTATTCTCGCCCCTCAGCAGCTCGATTTGCTGCGCGAGCTGATCCATGCGCTGCTGCTGACCGTTGACCGATTTGAGCTGGTTTTCGACGGACTGCATCTGGTTTTCGGAGAGCGCCATCCACTCCTGCTGGTTGAGGTTCTTGTTGACCATGTCCTTGGTCGACACCTCGACCTTGGCGGGCTCATCCCCGTTTGTGCCTGGCGCGCTGTCGTCGCCGCCGAAGATCCAAAAAGAGGAGACAATGAGTCCCACTCCAGCGACGCCCGCGAGCAGCAGGCGCTGCTTCTTGCGGATGCTCTCGTTGGCGGAGAGATCGCCGGCGACGGGCGAAACGCCCTCCTCACTCGTCCCATCGAGTGGTTCGCGCCTGTGCTTGAAGAAATCGCCAAGAGCCATGTCACTGCCTCCCGATTTGCGAGACGAGATAGGCCGTGGTGACCCTCCCGGGTTCGAGCTTGGGCTCTGCGATCGAGACCGCGAGCGCGCTGGCGGGCGCAACGGTCGCCTCGGTGAGTGTGACCGGCGCTGGGCCTCTGTTCTCAATCCGTAGGACGCGGCCCGTGAGATCCGATCCGCGGTATTCTGCGATCATCTGGACCTTGAGCGGACCCACATAGACCGGCCGGAGGGCGCGCTGGCGCATCTCGTAGCCGGCTACGACACTGTTGGAATACATCGCCTGGACGAGCTCAACCGCCGCTTCCTGCGGATTGACAGTCGCGGCGGCGACCTGTGGCCCGACGTTCTGGTCGGCCTTATCCTTGGCGATCGCCGGGTTGGAGATGAAGACCTGGACGGCCCCATCTCCGGCGATGCGACAAACAATCTTGTACACATAGCCGCGCTTGCTGGTCGCAAAGAAGGAGAGCGCGTGCCGGCCAAAACCTTCAGGCACCGAGAGGTAGATGTCACCTCTGACCGGCTCGTTCACCACCGAGAAGTCGTCCTGCGGGTTGCCCGTCGAGATCTTCGACACCGACGCGAACTCATCTTCGACGAGGCTAATGCGCGTGAGGTCCTTTGCGGACGCTGCGCAGTCGACCTGGCTGCCATCCGCGGCCAGGACTGTTTGGTCGGCACAGGCGGGCGACACGATCAGGAACAAGCTGGCCGCCACCAGTAACGCACCGAGGCATCGGCTCAAAATGCAGTAAAAGCGGGAGAGGAAGACGACGCCAAAAGCGGCGCTGCCAAACGCATAGACCGACATCACTGATCCTTTTCCTTGCCGGTCGTCACCATTCCGAAGCCCACGAGCTTCAGGGACAGTCCGGAATATTGCCAATCGAAGCGGAAGGTGCGGCGCTCGTTTGAGACGACCTTGTTGCCGACGATCGTGTGCAGATCGCCTGTGACGGTCGACTGCAGCTTCTTAGGATCGAGTTCCATCGTCTGGATGGTGAAGAATTGCGCAATCGAGGAGCCCCGCTGCTCGTTCACGATCTTCATGAGGTCCGCGCGAATTTTCCCCTGCGCGCTTGGCGCGGTGATCTCGAGAACCGACTTCATCCAATATTCGAGGTTGGCCGGGCTTCGATCGAGGGTCAGGACTGCGGTGTCGCGGGTGATCAATTCGAGATATTCACGCGAGACGCCCGAACTGTTGACAACGAGCGGCGACGTCAGGATCGGCTGAAGGATCACTTCCCGATCTCGCGTGGCGGTGATGAGTGCAAGAATTGCGCACAGCGCACCCAGAATGCCTGCGACAATCACCAGCAGGTTACGCTGCTTAAGGACGCGCTGGCTCTGTGCGTGGGTGTAGGAGATCTCCATCTCAGCCCGCCATCAGCCGGAGATAGGAGGGTGGTGTGGCCTTCATGCCGGTGAACCCGGCAGGAAGATGCCAATAGGCCATGTGAAGCAGCCAGGAGACCGCCCGACCTGCCTTAGCTCTCTTCAGTCCCCACCAGCCGCCGCCCGCGAGCAACATGCCAATAAGGATATGCTGAGACAGGATTCCCCAGACGAATGGGACGACCATCGCCAGGAATTCATCTAACGTCCACAGCCCGATCAGCTCCGGGTCATCTAGATGAGACGGGATGACGTACTTGTCGCTGGCCATTTCACCACCCTCCCCCAAAGGACGGCCGGATCTGCTAAACCGGCCGACCGTCGGACCTTTCAGATCGTCGCCGTCACAGTGGAGGTGACGATTGGAATACCGGTGCCCGCTCCGACGCCGACGCCGACTGGGATCGCGATCTGACCCATCGAGAAGCGGCCGGAGGCCAGCGCGACGATCCCGCCCGCCAAGGACAGGACCGTAATGATCTTGCCGCCTGATCCTTCTAGAAAGTCGGTGAACTTTGTAAGAGCCGTGTTGAACGTGGTGTCGGCGCCGGCGAACGCCGGACCAGTCAGGACGAAGAGGGCAAGGATCACCGCGATGAGCGCAAAGATCGCCAGCTCCGCACGACCGCCATACTTTAAGACAGACTGCATGAGAGTTTCCCTTCAATGGAACGCGACTGTTCCGCGCCCACCCAGAAGGTGGAACGGAATTCGGAGGACGAGCAACGAGGACGGACCAGTCACGCGGTCGCTCAGTGGATTTATTTCGGAACGGCGATCATCTGCCCCCGACTCGGGGGCGAGTCGCCCCTTTATCTGGGGAGGCGTGCCCCGCCTGCCGGGGCAGCCCGCCCCAGGATCCGGGGCACCGTGCTCCCGAGTCGCATCATCAGGCGGACGGATTGCGCAGAAATAGTTCGGGGGTTAGAATCGCTAACCAGAATCGTCTCGAGGCGAAGGTGATCTGACAGCGTATGTGCTTGGGAGCCTCACCGCATCCGATGAAGGACAGTTGAGGACTGATGCAATGACTGGAAGCTCATGCAGCTACGTCCTCGATATCTCCGAACCCCTTTTTTACCTGACCACCGAGACCTTGCGTCTGCATTCAAATCAAACGAAGCGCTATCAGACGCTGACGACCTTCATGAGCAAGTTGATCTTGGATGGCCGCTGCCCGCTTGAAGATCATCCGCCAGCTACGATTCGGGATCATCTCACTGCGGTTCCTTCGGGCGGTGGAATCCGCATTCGGTTCAGAATCAGCCAGTCGAACGCAGACGCGCTCTCGAACGTGAAAGAGCGGCTTGGAATTCTGCTTGGGTCGAGGCTTTCGGACGCCGATACCGTTTCGATCCTCTTGTTCGACTATGTCGCGACACGGAACGCGGAACGTATCCTTCGACGCCTCCAACTCGATCAAGGCGATGACGAAGCGTCGCCCAAGTCACAAGATCGCAGGCAAAATATCGTGCCGCTCAAGTAGTTTGCCGCACCGATGCTGTAGGTGAGAAGGGCCAGACAGGGTTGCCAAGCTGGGGGAGCTATGATTTCGTATTGAAACGCAGAGAAGAGGGGGCTCTGGAATGTCATCCCTTGCCCGAACGGAGGCACCGGACCAAGCCGATTGCTTGGCGACCGACCAGGAGTGGGACTTGGTCCCCCTGATCGTGAATGCCATGGCCGAAAAGAATGCCGGGCAGCGCAAGCTCGCTGTACAGTCACAGATCAGCAAAAGCCGGCTTGGACTGCTGCTTCACAGCGACCCTGCCAAACGCGCGACAATGTCCGTACCGGAACTTCGCCGCATATTGGTCGCGCTCGGCATCCCGCTGATGCAGGTGGCCATCGCAGTGGACGCCCCTCTCGTCGGGCCCTTGTTCCACGACGAACGCTTCGCCAACTCGATCTCGATGCTGATCGACGCCTTCAAGGAGCTTCCTTCCATGCTCGTTACCGCGCTCGATGAGATCGAGGGCCTGGATGGGACGGAGGTTCGCAAAGAATGGGCGGGGCCACTTCGTCAAGCCGTGGTCGAGAAGCTTATCAAGGAGGTTACGGCCGTGATGGCGCGCCGTGACGTGCTCTCCCAGATCTCGAGCATCGGCCTGTGATCGGCCCACGCTTCCCCATCCGAAACGTTTTTCTTAGAACGACGACACCGTAGCCACTCGAACCGCCTGCAGCGACGGCCTTGACGCTGCGCGCGCGGCCGCAATTTCAACGACAGGCGTTGGCGACAAGCCCGTCAACCGACGCCAGTCGAGCAACACGTTTTCCACGTAGGACAGGGTTTCGGCGATGCGAGGCAGCGCGCCGTTCCGCACTCGGCCCGGTCCGGCGTTATAAGCCGCCAGGGCCAGATGGACGTGTCCGAAGCGATCCATCATCTGGCGGAGATACTTGGCGCCCCCGGAGAGGTTCTGTTCGATGTCGAAGCGGTCGACCCCAAGGGTGGCGGCCGTGCCGGGCATCAGCTGGGTCAATCCGTATGCCTTTTTCGTGGAGGTGGCACCGGCGTTATATCTGCTCTCGCGAATGATCAGCGCGTCGAAAAGACCGGTGGGGATTCCATGCCGGCAAGCGATGTCGCTCATCATCGCGTAATACCCAGCCCGGCGCTGCTCAGTCATGGCATCAAGAAAGCCTGCTTGGCGGTAGGGAATACTAGAACAGCTTGCGGGGCTGACTGTCACCGACGTGGCGGCACTTTCGGTCTTCATCCAGTCAGGTATATCAACGACCCAGCTTCGCTGTACGGGCGACAGCTTCGCTGCCTCCAACATCCGGCTGTCGTAGAGTTCGGTCGGAGACGCGGATGCCGCCGAAACAAAGCTGTTCTCCATTTCGAACCGGACCCAGCGTCGACTGAGGTCGTGGGTTCGGAACGACGTGAGAGCAGCTTGCCCTGCGGGCGGCGCGATAGGAATTGCAGGCGCCGAAGCTGACTTAGGCAGGCCGTTTTCTGCTGCTTGATTTGTCAGCGGCATCGTAATGACCAGCGCTACTCGCCGGGGCGTAGCGGCCGATGCTGGCGCTAGAATCGACGCTGAAATGCCGAGCCACAATACAGCGAACTTCACTACGAACGAACGCATTGGAGAACTCCCAACAACCTTTCTAGCCAAGTTGAGGATGCGGAGAATCTGATTGTCAACCCGGCTCCAGTGAGGAAGCCTTGCGCTGAAAGTACGCAGCGAGTGTGACAATGTGGCTGATAGACCGGACGAGTAACGGGCGAAGCGCGGCGCGAATACCGCTCCCGGACCCACTGCGATCGGCGCTAGTGCGCTGGTATACAGGTCATGGCTCGCGCCATGACGAGGAAGCCGGGATCATGCTTGTGCAGCAGGCGCGTGCAGGTTCGAAATGGATAGCCTGCGACTGCCTCGGAACCGCCCAGAACCCGCCGATCCTGACTCCCGCGTTTCTTTCGGAGGCAGAAACCTACTATCTGAGGCGCCTCACGGGGGGCAGGCGCCCCGATCATGAGGTGGATTGCCCGTTCTTCCGCGACCAGGTCACCAACCGATTCACGCATGCCCTGACTGGGAAGACGCAGGCTGATCCGCCGACGGCCTATTTCGAGGTGCTGAAGCCAGTGCCCGAAAAGCTGGCGCAGCGTCCCGCCGATGACGGCAGCGATGATCGCACTCGAAGTGCGTCCGTTCCCAGGCTCGCAAGGCTGCTATGGCGTTTGCTGGCTGTTTCCCGCCTCAATGTCATCGCTCCTGCGGCGCACGAGCCTCCGGAACGATCGATCGTGGACGAATTCAAGACGCTTAGAAGGGCGGCGGGAGCCATTGAAATCGCGCCCGGCATCGAGCTCGGTCGGTTGCTCTGGACGCACGGTGAAGCACTGCTCAGCCGGCGGGCCTTTGCAGGCATCCGCGCTCTCGCTGGGCGTTGGCCTCCTGGCCATGCGCCGCAGGGCTTCCTCACCCTCTTCGCCCAGCGATTCCAAGGGGCCATGATCTACCCCGCGGGCTGCGACCCGGTGAGAATTGAAAACCGCGTGCAATCCCCGTCCGTACGAGACAATCGGATCGAAGGGCCCTATCTCGTAATTGTCGTTGTCGGCGAGCACCCAGAGGCGAGCGGCTATGCGGCACTGAGAGCCTATGCGCAGCCTGTATTTTCCGGCAAGCGCTTCGTTCCGATCGCGACTGAATTCGAGCGACACGTGTTGCGCTCGATTCTGCAGGCACGCCCAGCCTTTGATCGGGCGGGCGTCGACATGGTCATCGAGAAGCCGATTTTCGATCGGCTAACGCCTCTAGGCGCCTGCCGGCCGGACTTCCTGCTCGAAGCACGTTCACGCTTGACGGGAGAGGTCAGGCAGATCGTTATCGAGGCGCTGAGCGAACCGAGCGCGAGACAGTTTGAGTCAAATGTGATGCGAGCTTGCCTGGAACGGATCGCGCCAGTCGTGGCGCTCACGCCTTCGGACGTCGAGCGGGGCCAAGTGCTCGATCGCCTATCCAGCGCTTTCCAGTTCTGATCAGGGGATACCGGCCGGCGGTTAGCCCCAGGGCAGGGTTAGCGCGAACGAGATTACGATGGCTAGCGTGACAGGCGTCGAGTGCAGGTAGAGCTTCTGCCAGCGCCACCAGGTCTTTGGCCCGAACATGAGCACCGCCCTGAAAGTATTCAGTCTCGTCCAGGCCTGTTCGCGGTAGAGTTGGGCCAACACGGCACCCACTGAGATCAGGACTGAAATCGAACAGCAGACCGCAGCCGCCGAATATAGCGCCAGCCAATTTTCGAGATGCAGGTCCGTCAGGTGGGGCATGATATTCCCAGTGACTATGCTCGGTCAGCTCTCGAACCAAGCCTCGGAGGCTGCTCCAGTCCGGCGACCATTTTGCGATTTCAAGCGCGATCTGTACATACCTCTCACGCTCTGGAAACCCCAGCGCCTACCTCGATTGTGCAAACCGCGCGCCGGCCAAGGAGCTGTTTTCGGTAGATCACGCTCTCCGCGAAGCGCCGGCCCTGGGAGAGCGATCGCGCGCCAGAGCTTCCGCGAGCCGGGATTTCCATCCCTCGAGTTCGCTGAGTGCCGGTCG
>NZ_BCZQ01000032.1 GCF_001598815.1 Sphingopyxis terrae subsp. terrae NBRC 15098
GTTGCCGAGATCGGGGCCGCCTTCCTTTGCGCCGCCCTTGGCATGGAGCCGACCGAACGGGAGGACCACGCCGCCTATATCGACCATTGGTTGAGCGCCCTTCGGCACGACAAACGGGCGATCTTTCAGGCCGCGACCGCAGCACAGGCCGCCAGCAATTTCATCCTCGCCGCCATGGACGCGGACGAGGCCCAGCGCGCCGCAGCGTGATCGAGGGGGGCGGCCCAGCGCCGCCCACCTCCTCCCCGTCACCATAGGACAGGCAGATGAGCGCCTTCGACTTCCAGCAATTCCGCGCGGCGCTTGATGCCCTTTTGCCCGTCGAGCGGGCGCAGGCCGTCTTTCCAGCACTCCGGTCCTTGCCCATCGGCGCGCGCGTCGGGCGCTATGTCCGAGAGCCGGGAGCCGACAAGTGGCGCTGCGAATACACATCGACCCGCCATAATCGCGCCGGGGAGGAGCTGACCTCCCACCATCGCACCATGACCTCTGCCTGGTCGATTGCGATGGACGTGGGTTTTCCATCGAAACACCGGGAAGCGGAGATCGAAGAGATCGCGCGCGCGGCTCATGCCGTGATGCTCGCGCAGGGTCTCACCCGGCTCCCCGAGCGCGGCAGCGCCGAGGATGACGCGGCAATGGCGGAACTCTCCACCGATGAAGCGGCCGAGATCGTTGAGATCGAGCGCGAGGCGGTCGCTCCGGCACCGGCCACGAAGGATGATATCTGGCGTCGCCAATATCGGGAGGACATGGCTCGCAAGCGGACGATGGGGGTACAGCCCGACCTATTCGATGGACCGTCGATCACCCACTATCACCGTCTTCCTCGCCGTCCCGCCTTTACGATGCCGCCCCGCGAAACGCTCGCCGCGAAGCTGGAGCGGATCAAGGG
Organism: Sphingopyxis terrae subsp. terrae NBRC 15098; assembly: GCF_001598815.1. Classification (GTDB taxonomy): domain Bacteria; phylum Pseudomonadota; class Alphaproteobacteria; order Sphingomonadales; family Sphingomonadaceae; genus Sphingopyxis; species Sphingopyxis terrae. The sequence goes on from NZ_BCZQ01000032.1 coordinate 896, forward strand.
CAATCCGCTTGCAACCTTTGGTCCTCCGGGCGATCGCCAGCCACTATCGCCCATGGAGAAGGAGAAGCTTTTGCGTTCGGCCGCGAACTGGCTTCGCGTCGGGCAGCGCGTGCGGGTCAAGGACTCCATGCGGTCGGTCGATGGCAGCATCGAGCGGCGCGTTCTCGGCCGCGAGGGCGTCATTTGGCGCCTGTGCAGCGTGATCTTTGACGATCACACCTATGTCTTCCTCGATCCCGTAAGAGGCGAACGCAGCGAAAAGGTGGTGTTTATCGAAATTCGCGACTTGGAGCCTATCGAATAGGCAGGCCGAATCCGCTCGGCGCCCCCGATTTGGTCGCCTCTTAAGCCGCGAAAATCGGGACCAAATTGGCCGATTTTCTTGCCTTTTTCACCCATTTCCGCTAGACCGTTGTGCCAGCCCGATTGTTGAAAGGATCGAGCCATGAACGCGAACACGCCCTTCCCCGCACCGCGTCCCGCCATCAGCGCGGCCGAGCGGGCGCGCCGCGAAAAGGCGGTCAGCTTCGCCCGTGGCAGCGTCCGCTACGAGGGCGGAATCCTCACCGATGAGATCGAGCGGATCAACGCCCGTTTCATCGCCGGCGAGCTGACCACGGAGGAGTTTGTCAGCGCGGTTGGAGCATCCGACACCGCTCGCCTTGGTTGAACAAAACGAAGCCGCGCGCACTTATGCGCGCATTGTTGAACTCGCCCTGGACCCGGTTCGGGGCGAGTTTGACGTTGACCATCTGCGCGAGGTTCATCGCCGCATCTTTCAGGATTTGCCGCACCACGGCCCCGGCGAGTTTCGGCCCGATGCACCGGGCCACTTCAAGCAGCGCGCGCTAGAAGCGAGCAGCGCCCGCATCGTTGTGCCGTATGCGCTGCGATCCGAGACGGATCAGCATCTAGGCCCGACGCTTGCCGCCCTGCAGGGCGGCAAGGCGCTATCCGGCCTCGACACGCTGGAGATGTCCGAGGCCATGGCGCAGACCTATGCGCGGCTCGATTATCTCCACCCCTTCCGCGAAGGGAATAGCCGCACCCTTCGCAGCTTCACCGAACAGCTCGCTCGCGAGAACGGGCACGAACTGGATTGGGGCACCACCAACGTCAGCGCCAAGTCGCGCGATGACCTTTATGTCGCGCGCGACGTGGCGGTTATGAATCTCCGCTATCCCGACCTCACCGAAGAGAAGGTGTTGAGCTTGGAGACGCCCGAGGAATATCGGGCGGGCGTGTTGATGCTTCAGCAGCTTCACACCTACCGGCATCATGATCCCTTGCAGGAGATCATTCGCAAGTCCTTGGAGCGGGGCCGCGATCAGGAGCCTTACGACCGGCGCATGACGGTGCTGGACGCGGCGCGCGAGATCGGCGCGGTCGCGCCGATCGCCGCGAACCAGGCCGCGCGCAACGCGGAGGAGGCGAGGCTTGCCGTGTTGCGTCAGAAGGCCCCGGCGGCGACCGAGCAGCAGGCCATAGAGCGGCGCGAGTGGATCGCGCGGGAAGGTAATATGGCGGCCCTCTCCGAGCGGCTAGGGCAGATCGAGAGCGGCTACATCACGATACGGCACGATCCCGGCGCCCCGGCTCTCGATCGCCTTGCTGCGCTCGCCGACGGCATCGGCCGCGAGCTGGCCCAACAACGCTCCGCCCCTTCCCCGTCGATCATCCCTATGCGGCCTAACGGCCGAGACGATATCGAGAGATAGCCTCTGAAGGCGGCTACCGGGACCGATCAGCACCGGCTTGTGCAAGCGGCACGAGAGCGCGCGCGTCGCGAGCTGGCGCCCGTTCCTCGCACTCGCTCGCCTGTCCAAGCATGATCCATGCGCGGCCATAGGTCCGGGCCGCCATATAGAACACGCTCCCGGAGCAAGCGACGATGCTGCACCGATCCACACGGCCGATTAGGCTTGCGGTGCCGCCGAATTTCGCGGCCATGGCTTCCAGATCAACACGCTGTTGAATCCCGCAGGCACAGCATTGCGAGCGCGCGAGCGCGTTGGAGCCGATGAGGGCGCCGATGGATCGCGCCCAGCGCGGGAAGAGCGGTTCGATCGCCATTCCCGCATTTCTACATAGGCCCGCTATGGGCGTCCATAATGACGCGAGATCCGCTGCGCGGATCGCGGCGCTGATCGAGATCGGCCCCGTGGCCGGTGCCGCGAGCGCGGGCTTGGTCTTCGCTGCGCTACGCTACGACCAGGCCCGCGCTGGTCGAGCTGTCCGGCCTTCAGCCGCGATGATCGAGCGCCGCTTTGGCGTCGCCGGCAACAAGGGGTCGTCGCTCCCTCTGTGCAGGGGCTGGACCGTCTCGGCCGCGTTCCGCTGCCTCCCTTGGCGATCGGGCGGTATCCCCGGCCTTCCCTCCACGTTGTTCCGCAGGTAGTCTTTTGCCCTCTCCCCTCACTCGCTTCGCGTGGGTAGAAGAGGACAGGCCACCAGGACCGAGACAAAACGACGTCGAACCATCGTAAAGGCGACTAAGATGCCAAACAGAATCCCGCTCGATCCGGCTTTGCGGGCGGGCTTTGACGAGACATCCAACGACCAGCGCAGCAAGGCAGAACTGGATGCGTGGTGGGACCATCCCTTTGGCCGGACCCGCCCTGACGGTCGCATCGACGTGCGTTGCCTCAATGGCGGAGCGCATGACAGAAGCTCCGCCCTTGGCGTCGCCGACTCCTATGACGAAGCATGTGCCTTGGCAGAGGAAAAGCAGGCCAACTGGGTCCGGCAGCGGGAACAGCCGATCCCTTCCTGTCGGGACGGGAAAATCATCATGGTTCGGCAGCCGCAGAGGCCCGATGAACAGGAAGTCATTTTGGGGGAATATCAGCCAGAGCAGGAATCGAGTGGAGCCTAATCCTCCATTTTGCTTATCCCCATCGCGACGTTACCTCGCTATCGGTATCTGATTGATGTCCGTCGTCCACGACGGGCTCTTATGGCTGCGCTTGGTATCGAATCCTCGCGCGCCAAAGCCTTGCGCAGCGAGCTGGACCGTGCCGCGCCCATAGCGATCATTGAGGCCATCCATCGCCGCAAGCAGGGCGGGCGCGCGAGGATCGGCGACGGCGAAAAGATCGCCTTGCCCCGCGCCTTCCGGCACCAGCTCCTCCAGCAGCACGCCGCACTTCGTATAGACACCCCCCGGCTGATACATTGCCTCCATCATCTTGCCGGCGAGTCCGGCGATGATGCGCGGATCGTTGCTGGGCGGCGACAAGCGCGTCTGACGGCTCGCAGATGGCGGGTTGGGTCGGTAGCGCGAGCCGTGGGCGAATACGATCAGGCGCGTCGCCATGAGGGCCTGGTGCCGTATCTTCTCGGCCGCGCGCACCGCGCGCCGCACCATTGCCTCGCGCAGCTCGGCGAGATCGGTGACAGGCGCGCCAAACTGGCGCGTGACGGCCGTCGCCTTGCTCGCCTCCGGCTCGGGCTTGAAATCGTCGCACTCGATACCGTTCAGTTCGCGCACGAGGCGTTCCAGAACGACCGTGCCGACATCGCGCGCGACGGCCGGAGGAAGAGCCGCCAGATCGGCCGCTGTGCGGACCCCAAGGGGATGAAGGCGAACGGAAAGCGCTTTTGCGACGCCCCAGACCTCATGGACCGGCCACTCGGCGAAGAGGCGCGCGCGTAGCTCCTTGTCATGGAGATCCACGACACCGCCCCACACCTTTTCCGTGGCCTTGGCGAGCGCGTTCGCGACCTTGGACAAGGCCCGCGTCGGGCCGAGCCCGATGCGGGTGGGAAGCCCTGTGGTGCGGGCGATGGCCTCGCGCAACCTGTGCGCCGCAGCCACGTCACCCAACCCATTCGGCAGGACGGGGAGACGGTAGAAGCTTTCGTCGATCGAGTAGATCTCCACGATGTCGCTATGCTCCGCGATCACCGCGTTGAAGCGACGGTTCATGTCGGCATAGAGTTCGTAGTTGGATGATCGGACCTCGATTCCGTGTCGCTTGATGATGTCGCGGATTTTGAAAAACGGCTCGCCCATCTTGATATGGAGGGCCTTGGCCTCCTCGCTCCGCGCTATCGCGCAGCCGTCGTTGTTGGACAGGACGACGACCGGCACACGGCGCAGCCTGGGATCGAATACCCTTTCAGAGCTGACGTAGAAGTTTGCGATATCGACGATCGCGTAGGTCATCGGCCGCGCCTACCGCTGGTAGTCGCGGACACCGGCGCGCACCACGCCCCATATCTCCGTCTGATCGTCCGCCATCTGTTCCGGGTAGCTCTGGCGGCTGTTGCGTGCCTCCAGATACGGCACGCGGCCTCGATAGACGAGCTGGCGGCAGACGAATCCGCCCGCGACGATCGCAATCACGATGTCCCCGCTTCGCGGGGTCACATCGCGATCGACCACAACCACGTCGCGATCCGCGATGCCGGCATCGACCATGCTGGACCCGTCGATACGGAAGACAAAACTGCCGGCCCGGTTGAGCCTCAGCAGTTCGGCCAGGTTGATGGCGTCCTCTTCCCAATCCTGGGCGGGACTTGGAAAGCCAGCTCCCGCAACGCCGATCGGCCTAAGCCGGAGCCCCGGCGCCATATCGGCGAGCGGGACCGGCTGCGCGGTCGGCAGCATCATGTTCAGAATCCCTGTCTCTTGCTCCCTCATAACGCGCATAGGAACATATTGGGAACACGCCTTGTTGGCGGTTCGTCGCTTTTCCACAATCGCGTCGCTTTCCTTTACCTCCGCAGGCGCGCCACGACCGCTTTCCATTCGGCCTCGCTGCACGGGCCGAAGTCCATCGACGGGGACGTTTCGGTAGGCGTCAGCATGGTCGGGTGACGCCGGCAGACGCTGCAACGCATGTGATCGGCGACTTTGGTCATCGTCGCATCCCAACGATGAATGGCGAACCATCGCCAAAGTTTCGGCCCATCGACAATGCCGACATGGCCGCAATTCCCACACTCCGCTTTCACGTTCATGGATGCTAGGCGGAGATCGTCCAGCCTGTTGAAGTTGGCGACCATTTATCCAAGGCTGATATTGCGCTTCGCCATTTCCAAGGCGGCGATCTCACCGATCGCGCTATCGCCGCCCGAAAATATGTCGGCGAGGTCCAGCAGATCGTCATCGGTGAGCACCGTGATCGAGGTCTCGATTTCAGCGATGCGCTTGAGTGCGCGCGATCCGCGATCGGCGCGCCATTTGGTCCGGTCTTTGGGCATGGCCGCCTTCTAGCAGGCGTCGGATTGATTGTAAGCTAGTCTGCAACCCTGAGCATTGGACCCTGCCCCAATGCAACGCAGATCGCCGCCCATGTTCGCTGAGCTTGAGGATCAATGGCCTGGGCTTGGTCGCGCTGTAAGGCCGCCACCTCACCGGCGCGGGCTCCGAAGCAAGCAGTCATGGACTGCGCGTAGCGAAGAATGATGTCGGAGCGGGATTGAGCGCTGTGCATACTCAAGAGGACGATGCGGCTTCGCTGCTACCCGCGCTTTCATGGAAGAGAGCCGCCACGCCCTCCCCCACAGCGACCCGGTAGCCGAACAGCGCCTCCGCGGCGAAATCGGTCTCCCCATTTCGGAGCCGGTCCGCGATCTCATCCAGATCTTGCAGCATGTCGTTCACCGTTGCAGTCTTGGGCGCCTGCAGCTCGATCACGATCCGCTTGAGGGGGTAATTGGAAAGATCGCGATCGTCGATCGGACGATGCAGGCTTGGCATGTGCTTTCCTCTCAATTCCGAGAGCGTTTCCGCATCTCTAGGCGGGCGGCTTCCTGCTGCAAACCACGGCGCTTCCAATAGGCCGGCACGCCGATCGCGATGCCGAAGGCAAGGACGAGAAATGGGAAAGAGGCCGCGAGCCGCACCATCGGCAAAATCGCATCATGCGGAAGGCCCACCCCCCGATAGATTGGTCCCGCTGCCAATGCCGCTATAATGGCGCCAGGCATTGCCATAACAGTACGCGACCACGCCTGAGATACGCGGCTGTCCAAGGCGTTGAAACGGACGCGGAGCTGGAGCTGGTGCGCGGCGCTGAACGGATTCTCGCAGACAAGGAACCCGCCGAGTACGAAGTGGTCGATGATTCTGACTGCTTTGGTCTTGTCCGCCCTCACCATAGGATATTGCTCCAAACCATGCCGTCCGCACCATACCCTAGATAGTCTATGCTCATTGTGGCTTCTTTCAATCCGAAGAGCCGAGCGTCTCCCGGATGGCCCTCCCTCAAGGTGGCAAAGACGGCTGCTTGCAAGGGCGACATGATGTCAACAAAACGGTGGTTTAGTTGACTGACAACCACGAACCCTGCGCTAAAAAGAATCTCCAGCATTTTCAGGGATTGTGCAGCGCACAAAAACTGGCGAATTTGCGGCTGTCAACTAAATACAAAAAATTGCACATTTGGTTGACAGCGATTCCGACGCCGATCAGAACAAAGCGAGTATATCACAAAGGGCCGATTATGAAACTCGGATATGCCCGTGTCAGCACTGGCGAACAGAACCTAGCCCTACAGATCGACGCGCTCCGCGCGGCGGGTGCGGAGGCCATCTTTGAGGACAAGGGCATCAGCGGGTCGATGGTCCTTAAACCCGCATACGGAGATATGTTGCGCCAGGTGCGTGCCGGTGACGAGATCATGGTGTGGCGACTGGACCGCCTTGGTCGGTCCCTCCCCGCTCTGATTGGTGAGCTGGAATTGCTTGCGGGGCTGGACGTAGGGTTTCGATCGCTCACAGAGCAGATCGAGACGGTGACGCCGGCAGGGCGTCTCTTCTTCCATATGGTTGGTGCCTTCGCTCAGTTCGAGCGGGACGTGATCCGGGAGCGCACGAATGCCGGCCTCCAGTCGGCGCGCCGCGCAGGCAAGAAACTCGGCCGTCCCGCATTGATCGGCGACGAGCAATGGACGCAGGCCAAGACCTTGATGGCCGAGCCGACGAACATGGGCGCAGCGGCTGTCGCGAAGCTGTTGGGCGTAAGCCGTCAGGCCATCTATAAACGGCTCGACAAGGACAAGGCCGCACAGGGAGGCGAGCTGGCAGCCCTCCCCTCCCCTCCCCGTCAGACCGAGAGGGCCAAGAAAGCGGCGTGATGGTCGTCATCTAATCCACCCAATCGACGGGTCTGCCTGTCTGCGTGGCGATCGAGTTCCAGCGCCGAGCTTCCTTCACGGCGTTGCTGTCTGACGCACCTGGGCGTCTATCCCTGCCTAATGCGGGTTCGGTCTGCGCCCCAAGCAGAAAACCGGCGCTGCGCGCCTACGGTTTCCGCAAGCGGACCCTCCGTTTTTCAGCTTGCCCGCGTCAGGGGTGCCGCCCCGGAAAAGTGCGTCAGCAACGACGTATGAAGGAATGGCATTATGAGGAACATCGCTGAATTTCGCATCATCGGTCGCGTCGGTCGCATCGAGGTTCTGGACAAGGTGGCTTATATCAACGTCGCCGCTAACTATGGCCGCAAGGTCAATGGTGAGTGGCAGGACGATACCCACTGGAACCGCGTCACCGTCTTCGGCAAGGGCATCGAGCGCGTTCAGAAGATGGGCTCCGGCGACTTGGTACACATCACGGGCCGGGTCCGTCAGACGCAGTATGATCGTCAGGGCGAGACGGTCTATGGCGTGGACCTGATCGCCGACGCCTTCGCCACCCTCGCCTATAACGGCAAGCCTGCCGAGGATGACGGCGAGGATTAAGGTCGATGCGGGGCGGCAGAGCCCGCCCCGCTCGATTGCTAAAAGGATTTCCATTTAGCAATCTAAAGGCAATCGCAAGGCGTGCGAGTGGCTTGCGCTATCCAATGTAAATCGCAAGGCTGGCGAAAGGCAATGGACATGCCTTGTGACAGGCTTTAGATTGCCGTTCGCAATCACTGTCGAAATCCAATGGCTTTCGATTGGATCGCTTTAGGATTGATCGATTAGTGAAGGGTCGAAGATGGCGGTTATCTCGATAGGCAATCCGAAGGGCGGTGCCGGCAAGACGACGCTCGCGCTTGTCCTTGCTGACACGCTCGCGACAAACGGGGCGCGCGTCACCGTTATTGACGCTGATCCCAACGCCATCATCGAAAAGTGGGCACAGAAGCGGGAGAGGGCGGGGAGGGATTTGCCCTATCGCGTGATCCCAAGGCCGACCCAGGCGGAAATGATTAGCACCATCGACCGCGTTTCGAACGAAGACGAGTTCGTCATCGTGGACCTTGAGGGATCAGCTTCGCAGATGACCTCGCGGGCGCTGGCGCGGTCGCACATGGTCCTCGTGCCGTTCAATCTTTCTCCGATCGATGCGGAGCTGGCGGCGCAAGCCGTCAGGGCGATCAAAGAGGAGGAGGAAGCGCTGCGAAGGAGCATCCCGTTCCGCCTTGTCAGGAGCCGAACGAACGCAGCCATCGCGACCAAAACGGCCAAGCGGATCGTCGATGCTATCAACGCGGCCGAGCTGCCATTACTCGATACGTCGCTCGTTGAGCGCGCAGCCTATCGCGACATTTTCGAGTTCGGGTTGCTGCTATCCGAGCTGGATAAGGGCTCCGGGCAACAGGTCGAGAACGCGATCAAGAACGCTGGCGAGTTGGCGCAATCCGTCGTGGCTGCGCTGCGAGAGGAGTATCCCGCATGACCGACTTCGGTTTCAGCAAGAGCGGCGAGAAACCAAAGGAGGAGGGTGCCGCACCCGCCAAACTGGACCTTGGCGGGATGCCCAAGGGGCCGATCGTCAACGACCCTATGAGGGAACGCGAGGCGATGGACCGAGCCGAGCGGGTGGGATTTACGGATCGCGGTCAGGGCAGGGGTGTGCTTCGCCGGAAGCGCGTCGCCCAGCCTACGGCGACGGTCTATGTGAAGGGACCGGAGGAGCTGATCGAGTGGTTTATCGCCTACACCGAGGAGAAAGGCCACCAAGCCTATTGGAAGTCGATCGAGGACTTCCGGGCCATCGTGGAGGGGAATAGGCGGGGCGAACGGTGACGGCTGCGATCGTCGGACAAAGAGACCATCGCAACCGGATATGATGCCCGCGAAACCTCGGGTCATGTCGTCCTGTCGGATTCCATCGGTGTGACTTCGGTGATGTCGCCCGCAGTCAGGAGGTCGGATAGCTTCACGTCCGATCGGAGCGGACGTGCGACGCCAAAAGGCACCGGGTCAGTGAGCATTGCGGGCAGATCGCCAAGATGATCGGCGAAGGAGAGGGGTTTCGGCTTGCGTCGATTCTTCATCCGCGAATGTTCCTTCCGATGGATCTTAGGCCGCAGTCAATGATGCCAGATGAGCGGCTACGGCCTTAGCGCCATGCTGCGAGATTGCCGTTGCAATGGCTTTTGCCTCCGCCTTTTCCATGGCTGCGATCTTGATCTTGTCGAGGGCAGAAATGAGAGTGGGCCTGCCAGCATCCCGAGCCGCAGCCTCAGCGGCCTTCTCCTGCGCATCTAGTTCGGCCAACTCGGCTTGGAGCTTTTCACGACGCTCCTTGATGCTGGCAAGATCGGGCTTGGAAGATGTGCGAGCCATGAGGTTACTCCGATTGCGATGGCAGGATTTGACGGCCGGATCATGCCGAATGAGGGTTGAGAAAGCCAGATGTGTGTTATGCTCTCGGTCGCAAAAAACTAAACGAATGACGCGCGCCAAAGGCGCACAGCTTGATTGATGAAGCCTCGCCGTGGGCCGAGGTGGCGAGGGGAGGGAAGGGCGCCGAAAACAGGCACCTCCTCCTCCACGTCTTTATCGGTTTGGGCTTGAGAAATGGAGGTTCGAGGGGTAGGTAGAAGCAAGGTTTAGGTATGGCAGGATATGCCACATGGCACCAATGTAATACATTGGCTGATGTGGTGCCGCTGCACGGGGCTGTAGGGATGATGGTAAGTCTGCGTTTGAAGGAAGAGCTGATCGCCGAGATCGACCGCATCGCTTCCGCAAATGGGCAAACCCGCAGTGCGTGGATCGCGAACGTCCTTTCGCGGGCAGCGCTTTCTCCCGAGAACGATGATCTTCCAATCGGCGTAGAGGAGGGACGGGGACATCCTGACGATCAGGTTCGCGTGACGGTGCGCCTCCATCGCAGCGAGATCGAGGCAATTGACAGGATTGGTACGCCGCTACGTCTCACCCGCAATGAATGGATCAAGCGAGCGCTACGATGGCAGCTTTGGGACAAAGCTGGGATGCTTCGTCTCGCGCCGGTTACACAGACAGAGATCGGTAAGGTACGTAAGCAGGTGCTGGCGATAGGCCGAAACATCAACCAAGCCGTCCATGCGATGAACGCGGCCAATCAGCCGGAGAGCACGCTTAACCTGGCCCGGATCGCCGAACCGTTCCTGGAAACCTGCGCGGACCTGAAGGCCCTTCTGTTCGCAACGCGGCGAGAGCTGTCCTCATATGTTGGGGGCGAAGTGGGCTATTGGACCGGGGCATTTAAGGATGCCGGGAAGTGAGTTTCCGGCTCTCCCCCGGCACGCTCGATTCCATGGCGGGCGTCTATGCGCCTCCCAAGAAGTATCGGATGGGATCAGGTGGCGGAAAGGGCAAGAGTGCGAAGTCGGGTGACGCGATACTTGTCTTTGCGCTCGCCGCTATGGTTCCGAAATCGTCGCATTCGGGGACGGCGTTCCGTCCCAGCTCGCAGACGAAACACGCCTTTGGAACAGGCTCACATGCGGGCGTCAGCGGGCGTGCAATCGCGGCGATGGATCGCACCGCGCGACGATCGCCAGAGGTGATGGTCCGTATCACGGGACGTCAACATGGCGGTGGGCACGTCCTCGCAAACTTTTCTTATATCAGCCGCCTTGGGCATGGAGCGGAGAAGCAAGTGCCGCTCTATACGAGTGATGGCGACATTCTCCACGACGGGAAGGACATGCAAATTCTTGCCCAGGATTGGCAGGAATGGGAGATGGGAGATGATGCGCGTCGCAAGGGCGCTACGTCCATTTCCATGATCCTTTCCATGCCTGCGGGCACCGATCCCGAGCGGTTGAGAGAGGCGGCGCTGGACTTCGCACGCGAAGAGTTTGCGAACCGATCATGGGTGGCGTCGCTCCATGTCGATCGCGACCATCCCCACGTTCACCTCACTTTCGCGCGCCGCGATCATGATGGCCGCCGTTTCCATCCGAGCCGCGATGACCTCTTTCGCTATCGGCAGCGGTTTGCGGCGAAGCTGCGAGATCGAGGTATTGAGGCGAACGCCACTCCTGCGAGAGCGCGGGGCATCGACCCGAAGCATGAGCCGATCGCGGCGAAGAAAGTGCGGGAGAAGGGGCAGGTTCCGCGCGTGGACAAAAGCCGTGCCGAACGCGCGCGGAGCTTCCGCGACCGAGGCATTCCCGATCCGGTGAACGCTGTCCTTGCCAATCAGCGGGCGACGGTGTTGACGGCCTATGAGCGGTCGATTGCGGAGCTGTCATCGTCCCCCTCGCTCGCCGATCAGGCGATCGCCAAGAGCCTTGAGAAATTCGTCGCTTCCATGCCGGCGCCGGAACCCAATTCGGTGCGGGCGGATCGATTGGCGAGGGGCGAGCGCGATGCTCCATCTCAGCCTGGTCGCGACGGAGGTGTGACCCCGGCGCTAGATCCGGTTGCCGCTGCGCTCGCGCGGGCGAAGGCGATGCGCGAGCAGATCGAGGCGGGCAAGAGCGACTTGTCGGCGCGCGAGCAGCCGCAGAGCGGCGCAAATGCCGAGCGTCCTTCTGGTGTATCGGATCGTCTGCGCTCGCTGATGGACGAGGCCAGTCGGTCGGCTCCGGCGCCGGAGCCTGGCAAGGCGGATGACATCATGCGACAGACCCAGGAGCGGGATCGAGAGCAACGCGAGCGCGATCGGGCACGCGATAAGGATGGACCACGGCGATGACCACGGAAGGCAACGACGTCATCATGGCGGCTGTGCTGGACGCCCTTACGATGGTGCAGGGCCAGCTCGACACGATCGCGAAGAGCAACGCGCGGATTGAGGCGACGCACAAGGACATTCTCCATCGGCTCGACACGATCGACGCCGGTCAGGCGGGCGTTACGGACTTGGTGCCGGTGTTGGAGACGATCCTTGGGCGGTTGATCGAGGACCGCGACGTGAACCGCGCGGGCTTTGCGAAGACGGCCGAGGTTGCCGCGTTCGCCTATGCCGCAGCTATGGGCAACCGGATGCCTCTGCCCGTCGAGGTGGCGGATGATCCGTTGCTCGAACGCTTCATGCTCCTTCAACCCCCCGATCATGTCGCAGAGGGCCGCGCCCTGGTGGAATGGCGGCGCACGATCAAGAGCGCCGGCACGGCCGAGCTGGTCGATGTCTTGAGCCGCCAATATGAACCATCGCCCACCGACACGCCCGAGGCGCGGGTGCTGCGCTATCAGCTCGCGGCACTCACCCGCGCGGAGATCGATGGCCGCGGCGATGCGTTGCCGGCGTTGCCGCACGGCACGGTAGCGCAAGATCGGTCCTCGCAAGCGCGCAAGGCGCGTTCGGAGGATCTAGCGCGGGTGTGGCGCGCTGGCCCAAGCGTCGCACTGTTCGCGGAGGCCGAGCTTGCCCCGACGCTGGACCTTTTCGCCAAGGCAGAGCGCGAGCGCGAAGGGACGATCGGCGAGGCGCAGCTTTCGGCCGAGCTGGCGGCGCTGCATGGCGAGTTGGGCGATCGGATCGAGGCGGGCGAGCGCCCGTCGCTTCCAAGAGGGCGGGAGACGAACGCCGGCGAGCGGTCGAGCGCGATCGAGGCCGATAACAGCAGGCGGCGCTAGGGGCCTCCTCGCGGTTGTCAGCTTGAGTGGTCGAGCTTCGGCTACGGCACACGATCTTCGCACGAGCCTGGCTCAAGACCTGATCCTACACGTACCATGTTGGTCAGAAATTCGGCAAAATGCCGGCCTTCGTCCAAGTCGATCCACAGGGGTTGGAAGGGGCCTTCAATCCTATCTAGCCACTCTCGCAGCTTTGCTCGGTTGTCGGCAGCGTTCTCACGTTCGACAAGCGCGCTCGCTATCGCGGCTGCCTGCATGGAATAGCCGACATTGGGCAGGCCGGCAGGAAAACTCGTAACACCCATTATTGTCCCTTTCTGGAATAGAGCCGAAGGCGATGGCTCACATCGACTTCTGGCCCTCGCCGAGAGCGGGGGGTGAATGGGCAAATGGGGCCGATCGGGGGGGAGGGGGATCGCCCGCCCTGCACAAGCCGCAGGCGCGGAAGGGTGGGGAGACCGCCCCGATCGCCAAGCGGAGCGCGCCCGCGCGGAGACGGTCCAGCCCTTGTCCAGAGGGGGGCGGCGCCCCCTTCATCCCAAGCGCCGCTAAAGCGGCGCTCGAATAACGTGGTTGGCCGCCCCCTAGCGCAATTAGCGCAACTGGCTGTCCTTGCTGCCCCGGCGATTGATGCCGGTGAAGGTCGGGCGCTTATCGCGTTCGCTTTGACAGGCGACACAGGTTCTTACGCCGGGTATGGCCGTGCGGCGTTTCGCCGGGATTTCGTCGCCGCACACCTCGCAGTCGGTGCTACCCTCGCCGGAAGGCAGACGCGATCGGGCGGCGAAAACCGCGTCCATGATCGTTGCATCAATCTGGTCCTGCACCGCACTATCGGGTGCCCATCCATTTGCCATCGCCACAAGCTCCTCGATTTTGACCTTGGGGGTCAGATAGTCGGGGGCGCATGGGCCAAGCACGCGACTATCCAGCACAGCACCCGAATATAGGGTACTCCCTACCAGTATCAAGGAGTGTGCAAATTTAGCTCAGGACAGATTTATGGGGTTCCAGTGGCGGGGGTAGATCCTCTTCGCCAAGCAGCGACAACATATCCCGCTCGATTGTCCGCTTCATCGCATACAGCGGCAGACAGTTTGGCTCGACGCCGAACGGGTCTTCCAGCTCGTGACCCAGCGCATCGAGGCCGAAAAAGGTATAGGCGGTGAGGAGCACCGGCAGGAGCGTCCACCAGTCGAGTGATCCTGCGAGCGCGAAGGGAAGCATCACGCAAAAGATAAGTGCGGTGCGATGGAGCAGCAGAGAATAGGCGAACGGCACGGGCGTCGTGGATATCCGCTCACAAGCGCCCTGAACCTTGCCGAAGGATCGCATGTCTTCTGCCACGACGGCATAGTGAATCGGCGTAATGACGCCAGTCTGCTTTAGCTCGAGCAGCCTGCGCCCCATACGATCGAGCACGAGGTTCGTGACGTTCGGGCTCTTTGTCGCCGGGCCGATATCGACCCACGGCGCAATGGCGGCGATTTCATCCTCGCCGCGAAGGCGTGCGGTGAGGCCGCAGGCAAAGCCACATATGCTATGGAGCAACGCGCGCCGATCCTCGTCAGGGAGAAGCGATGTCTCGCGCGCGAACGAACGGGCCGAGATAATTAGCTCGCCCCAAAGCTGCCGCCCCTCCCACCATCGCGCATAGCAGGCATTGTTGCGGAAGCTCATGAAGATCGAGAGCGCGATACCGATCAGGGTGAAAGGGATCGTCGAAATCCGCGCGAAAATGCCGGGATGGGCTTGGGCGGCCAGGATGGCGATCACACTGACGACCGCGATCGCCGCCAGCCTCCGTGCGATGCGCGGCAGGATCGAGCCATGCACGGTGAAAATGATATCTTGGAAGCTCGGTTGCGATCGAACGATCATATTCCGTGGAATGTCCTTCGCCTGTTTGCCAGCATTTCCATCGGCAGCTCGTCGAAACGAGCTGCCGTCAGGGTTTGAGGATGAAGCGAATGACCTGCGCGACAGCCCCCAGCGCCAAAACGCTGGCCGCCCAGATTAAGACCATCCAGGCGAGCCGTCGACCGAGAGGTTTAGGCTCGTCCATCAATGATACCCATGCGTGCCGACCTTACCGCGGAACACCCAATAGGCCCACGCGGTATAGCCGAGAATGATCGGAATGATGACGGCCGCACCCGCCAGCATGAAGAGCTGGCTTTGCGGGGGAGCGGCTGCATCCCAGATCGTGACGGCGCGGGGAACAACATAGGGGTAGATACTGATCCCCAGCCCAACGAAACCGAGAAAGAACAGGCCAAGCGCCATAATGAAGGGCAGGCGCTCCGCGCCGCGCTTCAGGCTCCAGAAGAAGGTTGCAGCGCAGATCGCCACCAGCAGAGGAACCTGCGCGGTGAGAAGCACGCCGGGCATCGCAAACCAGCGTCGCCAATAGTCATAGGTCAGGAACGGCGTCGCCGCACTGACGGCGAAAAGCGCGAGTAGCGTCGCCCCGCCGAGCCAAAATGCCAGTCGACGGGCGCGTTCCTGGCCCGGCCCTTCGGTTTTCCAGACCAGCCAGGCCGCGCCTAGAAGCGCATATCCGATCACGACTGCCGCGCCGGTCAAGAGGCTGAACGCGCTCAACCAATCCAGCCATCCCCCTGCATAGGCATCGGCCTCGACCCGCACGCCTTGCAGGATCGCGCCCAGCGTGATCCCCTGCGAGAACGCCGCGAGAACGGACCCAAAGCTGAAGGCGACATCCCAGAAGGGACGATGGCGCGGATCTCGCCAGCGAAACTCGAATGCGACCCCGCGAAACACGAGACCGAGCAACATCGCGATGATGAGCGGGTAGGTCGCGGGAAGGATGATGGCGTAGGCAAGAGGAAAGGCCGCGAAGAGACCGCCTCCGCCCAGCACGAGCCATGTTTCATTGCCATCCCAGACCGGCGCGATCGAGTTCATTGCCTGATCGCGCTCTCCTCCGACCGAAAGGTTCGGAAAGAGGATGCCGATCCCCAGATCGAACCCGTCCATCACGACATAGGCGAAGACAGCAAAGCCGATGATACCGGCCCAGATTATGGTGAGATCGAGGTGCTCCACGTTCATGCCTCCCGTCCGGTTGATGCCACGACGCCGCTTGCCGGCGTGATGCCCGCCGCGCGTTGCGGCACCTTGGACGGTTCCGGTTCACCGGCTGCGGGCGGCTTTGCCATCATCCGGAGCAAATAATAGGTGCCGGCCCCGAACGCGCCGAAATAGACGAGGATGAAAGCGACGAGGGACGCCGCGACAGCCGGAGCGGCCAGGGGGGAGTGGGACTCCGCGGTTCGCAGCAGGCCGTATACGGTGAAGGGCTGTCGGCCTACTTCCGTCGTCACCCATCCTGCTATGACCGCGACAAAGCCTGACGGACCAAGCGCGAGAGCGGCGCGGTGCAGCCAGCGCCAGTCATAGAGCTTGCCGCGCCAGCGGGCGAGCAGGCTCCAGAGGCCCAACCCAAGCATGGCGAGGCCCATCGCCACCATGATCCGAAACGACCAGAAGACGATCGGCGTGGGCGGCCAGCGATCGCGCGGGAAGTCGTTGAGGCCGGGGAGGGGCGCTTTGGGATCGTGCTTGAGGATCAGCGATCCCAGATAGGGGATTTCGATCTTGCCGTGGACCACCGCATCCTTGTTGCTCGGGAGGCCGAAAAGGATGAGCGAAGCGCCCTCGGGGCTGGCCTCATAATGACCTTCCATCGCGAGAACTTTTGTCGGCTGATGCTCAAGCGTGTTGAGGCCGTGCTGATCGCCCGCGAGAATCTGGATCGGCGCCACAAGCGCCGCCATCCACATCGCCATGGAGAACATCTTGCGCGCGCCGGGATTCGCGCGGTCGCGCAGAAGGTGCCATGCTCCTACGGCCCCGACGACCATTGCCGTGGTCAGGTAGGCGCCGATGACGGTATGGACGAGGCGATAGGGAAAGCTCGCGTTGAAGATGATCGGAAGCCACGAACCTGCGGGCACGAACTGGCCCTTGGCATTGATCGCATAGCCTGCCGGCGTCTGCATCCAGCTATTCACGGAAATGATCCAGGTCGCCGAGATGAGCGTCCCGACGGCGACCATGCAGGTCGCGAAAAAATGCGGGCCCCTGCCTACCTTGTTGATGCCGAACAGCATCACGCCAAGGAAACCGGCTTCAAGGAAGAACGCGGTCAGAACCTCATAGGCCATGAGCGGGCCGATGACCGGACCGGCCTTGGCCGAAAATACCGACCAGTTCGTCCCGAACTGGTAGGACATCACCACGCCCGAGACCACACCCATGCCGAACGCGACGGCGAAGATCTTGAGCCAGTAGCGATAGAGGTTCGCATACACACCGCTGCCGGTCTTCAACCACAACCCTTCAAGCACCATGAGATAGCTTGCCGTGCCGATGGAGAAGGCCGGGAAGATGAAGTGGAATGAGACCGTGAACGCGAATTGCGCCCGGGCCAGGATTACCGGATCGAGATTCTCAATCACCAACATTCCTCCCTGTTTTGTCCCGCCGATGTTCGTCCGATTGTCCTCTGCAGAGGCTTTGCGATTCGAACACAGGGCTTGGGGGCCGGACGCGCGCCATTTCCTTTGGTGCAGCGATCCGATCGGGCCGGCAATATATCATACTCCCCACCAGTATCAAGGGGGTAGGAACCCAGGTCTGGCGTTCGATGTTTCTGGAGGCGTAGGGGAAGGTTCAGGCTCGCTTCGGCCGAAATTTGAGGTGTCAGCGCGGCGCAAGGCACAGGATAGGGTTGAAACTCCCCCCCTGTATAGTATGTGCATATCAACAGTCAGGAAAGCGCGATGCCACATTCACCAGAAGAGAAGAAGCGGGCCATAACACGCCTGCGTCGCATCAAGGGGCAGGCGGAAGCGCTTGAACGCGCGATCGAGGCCGGAACGGATTGCGCCCCTTTGCTCCAACAGATTGTGGCGATGCGGGGCGCCACCAACGGGTTGATGGCAGAAGTGATGGAAGGCCATCTCCGTGAGACCTTCGGCCCCGCCAACGGCGCGCATGGGGAAAATGGAGCCAGCCCATTCGACGACGACATGGAGGGTATAATGCGGATATTGCGAACCTATCTTAAGTAGGTCTTAGAAACCGCAGTACCTGTATATAGATTTATAAGAACAATTTTTTACCGATCGGCAATATAATGACGGTGCGCCCAATTTTCGCGTGGTACGACTTATGGGTTGGTATTTTCATAGATCGCCCTAAGCGGCGTATCTACATTTTTCCAGTTCCATGCTTTGGTATTTTCATTCAGCTTCGCGTGCCACCGGCATCATAACTTGATTGCGGGACTGCAATTTGTGGTTCCACTGGAAAATCGCAACTGGATGAGAACACGTTATGATCGTCAAGAATTTCGGATATCTGATTGCGCTCGATCAGGAAGGCCATTTCGGTAGGGCAGCCAAGAGCTGCAACGTGTCGCAGCCCACGCTTTCCGCCGGCATCAAGCAGCTCGAACAGGACTTGGGTGTGGAGATCGTGCGGCATGGCCGGCGTTATGACGGACTCACATCGGAAGGTGAGACTGTGCTGGCCTGGGCGAAGAAGATCGAGAGCAACTGCGAGGGGCTGGAGCGCGACCTTTCGGCCCAGAAACGTGGGCTGGAAGGTCAAATTCGCCTGGGCGTGCTGTCGGCCACGTCGATCATGGCATCGATCCTCAGCCTTGCCCTCGCTGAAAGGATGCCGCTCCTCGAACAGTGCATTTGCACAGCGCAAACCTCGTCGCTGACCAAAGCCTTGCTGACGCATGAAATGGACATGGCGCTGGTCTATCTCGAAGACATATCTGAGGAGGACTTTGACACGCACCTTCTCTACCGGGAGCGGATCGTCGTTTTCCAGGCATCCGGCGACCCGCTCCCGCGACAGGTTTCATGGGATCATGTCGCCGAGCTGCCTTTGTGCATCTTGGACTGCGCGCTACCCAAAGCCGCGCGTTCTAGACTCGGGCACCGTGCCGCAAAGTCGATCAGGACCAACAATGTCGATGTTCTCGCTGCCCATATCGCAAGTGGGCGATATGCCACCGTCCTTCCGCAATCTCTCGCAACCTATTTTGCTCGGATTTCCGACATTCGGGCGGTTGAAGTCGCAGGTGAGGGCGCAGATGCCGCTGTTGGATTGGCCATGCCCAGAAATGGGGTGAAATCGACACCCACAGCCGCGCTGTTCGAAATAGTCCGCGCACCCGAGACAATGGCCTCGATAGAGGCCGCTCTGGACCTGTACCGCCAGTTCCAACCCGAAGGGGGCTGACCGTTCATGCCGTGCTATCGCAGCATGAACGGTCGCGCGACCCACTATTCGACGTAGATCATTTTCTTGGTCATCCCGCCGTCGACCACAAGCGTTTGCCCGGTAACAAAGCCGGCGGACGCCAGATATAGCACGGCCTCGGCAATGTCCTGGGGGCGACCGACCCGGCCAACCGGATGCTGCGCCTCGTCCTCGGCGCGCAGATTCGTGTCATTGGTGATCCAACCAGGTGCGATTGTATTGACCCGGATTTTGGCGCCAAGTTGCACCGCCAGCGCCTGCGCGAGTGCCACCATGCCACCTTTCGCAGCGGCATAGGCAAAGTCGATGCCTTGGGACATCAACGCGCGGGTGGAAGCCATCATGACAATCGAACTGCCATCGGTGAGCAGGGGCAATGCCGCTCGCGACATCAGAAAGGCCCCGGTCAGATGGCTGCCAATGGTGCTGTTCCACTGGTCGAGCGAGGTGTCACCGAGCTGCATGAATGTGTCGTAAACAAGCCCACCATTGTTGACGAGCAAGTCCAGTCGATCCCAGCCAAGGGCACGAAAAGCCTCGGCTACGGACTCTTCGCTGGCAAGATCGCAATGGATCTGTTGACCGATCGCTCCTTCCTTCAAATCGAAGGATGCCACCTCCCAACCTTCATCCAATAAGGCGGAACATATAGCCTGACCGATTAGCCCCGATCCTCCTGTTACAATAGCGCGTTTCATAAGAACTCCTTTCTGTCAGAGGATGATAGAGAGACCGGCACCATTGCGCCAACACAACTCAAGTCCAGAGAACGGGCGCATAGGGCGTCACCCTGATAGACTTCAACTGCGCCTTGTCTTCCAGAAACATTATGCTTGCTGCAATGGAATATGATATATCATCTTGTTGCATTGCGGCAGTCATTCTCCTGTAGCTTGGTCATAGGAATTTCCGATCTTGGGATAGAATCTTCGAGTTTGCTCCGAAGGAGAAGCGCCGCCATTCTGCCAAGACGGTAATGATGAGACTGGCAACGACACTACTATGCTGCGCTGAATTAATTCGGTGCGGCATGTTGATCCGTGTCAAGTCCTACTCTCGTCAATACTTGGGGGGGCGTGAAAAAACGCAGGAGATATCTGATGGCTACAGGCAACCGGATCGTAACCTTCGAGAAACCGATGGAAATGAAGGTCAACACCTTCAAATTCCCGGAGCTGATTACTCCACAGGGCAAAAAAGCTCCCCACGGCGCCATTCTCAAGATCGTCACCACGAACATCTGCGGCAGCGACCTTCACATCTACCGAGGTTCGTTTGAAGTCCCCAAGGGGATGACGATGGGCCACGAAATGACCGGCGAGGTGATCGAGGTCGGCTCCGACGTCGAATATATCAAGGTCGGCGATATCGTGTCCGTTCCCTTTAACGTCGGCTGCGGACGCTGCTACAACTGCAAGCACATGCGCTCGGACGTGTGCGAGCACACCAACCCCGAAGTCGACTGCGGCGCCTATGGCTTTAACCTGGGTGGATGGACCGGGGGGCAGGGGGATTACCTGTTCGTGCCCTATGCAGACTTCAATCTGCTGGCTTTCCCCGACAAGGACGCGGCCATGGCGAAGATCCGTGATCTGACGCTCCTTTCGGACGTGTTGCCGACCGCGTTCCACGGGTTCGCCGCTCCCGACTGGCCGGCGCAACCGGCCTATATCGTCGGCGAGAATGTGCTGATCTTCGGCGCGGGGCCTGTCGGCCGCGCGGGCGCCGCCTGTGCGAAGCTCCTCGGTGCCGGCGCCATCATCGTCGCCGACTTCATTCAGGAGCGGCTCGATCTGCTCAAGCCGCACGGCGTCGAGACCATCAACCTGTCGGACGGCATTCCGATCGAAGATCATCTGGAGCGGATCACCGGCAAGCGCGAGGCCGATCGCGTCATCGACTATGTGGGCCTCGACTGTCGCGGGTTCGGGGCGGAGTCCGACCAGATCGTCGAGAACGCCGTCACCAACGCCCTGCTGAAATATGTCCGCTTCGGCGGGATGACCAGCACGGTCGGCGTATATTGCCCCAATCCGATCTCCAAGAATCGGGACAACAAGAAGGGCAGCATGGAAGTCGATTGGGCCAGTGGCTGGATCAAGTCGCCGCGGATGTCGGCAGGCCAGTCGCCGACGGCCAATTACAACCACGCCCTCATGCGGGCCATCCTGAACGATCGGATGCCCTATCTGACTCCGATGATGAACACGAAGATCATCAAGCTGGAGGACGCGCCGGCGGCCTACAAGGAGTTCGATGACGGATCGGCGTTCAAGTACGTCATCGATCCGCACGGCTCTGTGGCGGCCTGACCATCTAACCCGGAATGCCCCCCGGTCATGTCGGGGGGCATTCTGAGCCGTTGGGGGCGGACTGCTTGCCGCACGCACACCCCCTTCCGGCTTGTCGATCTAACACCCCCCCGGATCGGCAAGCCGCCCCCTTCTGGAACGCAGCATCAGCCATGGCGCTGCGCTTTTCCGAAGCCGTAACGCCCTGTCGGGCGCTTTCACCACCCTCAGACATTATCCCTCTTGCATACTGGCTAGGAGTATCTTATACATACTCCCAGCCAGTATGCTTGGCTCCGAATCGAGATATCGAAACGGGGACTCGCAACCGGCGGTCCGGTTCTAGAAAAGAGGGAGATCCAAACATGAAATCTCGCGCCGCCGTAGCCTTCGAGGCAGGCAAGCCGCTCGAAATCGTCGAGATCGATGTCGCACCGCCCCAGAAAGGTGAAGTGCTCATCAAAGTCACGCATACCGGGGTATGCCACACCGACGCTTTCACGCTGTCCGGCAACGATCCGGAGGGCATTTTCCCGGTCGTTCTCGGCCATGAGGGCGCGGGCATCGTCGTCGAGGTCGGCGAGGGCGTCACCAGCGTCAAGCCGGGCGATCACGTCATTCCGCTCTACACCGCCGAGTGCGGCAAGTGCGAGTTCTGCCTGTCCGGCAAGACCAACCTGTGCGTCGCGGTTCGCGAAACGCAGGGCAAGGGCCTGATGCCCGACGGCACCACGCGCTTCTCCTACAACGGCCAGCCCCTCTATCACTATATGGGCTGCTCGACGTTCAGCGAATACACCGTCGTCGCCGAAGTCTCGCTCGCCAAGATCAACCCCGAAGCGAACCCCGAGCATGTCTGCCTTCTGGGCTGCGGCGTCACCACCGGCATCGGCGCGGTCCACAACACCGCCAAGGTGCAGCCGGGTGACTCGGTTGCCGTGTTCGGTCTGGGCGGCATCGGTCTCGCCGCGATCCAGGGCGCGCGTCAGGCCAAGGCAGGACGCATCATCGCGATCGACACCAACCCGACGAAGTTCGAGCTGGCGCGTCAGTTCGGCGCGACCGACTGCATCAACCCCAAGGACTATGACAAGCCGATCCAGCAAGTGCTGATCGAGATGACCGGGTGGGGCATCGACCACACGTTCGAGTGCATCGGTAACGTCCATGTCATGCGGGCCGCGCTGGAATCCGCGCATCGTGGCTGGGGCCAGTCGATCGTCATCGGCGTCGCTGGCGCGGGCCAGGAAATCTCCACCCGTCCGTTCCAGCTCGTCACGGGCCGGGTCTGGAAGGGGTCGGCCTTTGGCGGTGTCAAGGGACGGACCCAGCTTCCCGGCATGGTCGAGGACGCCATGAAGGGTGAAATCGATCTGGCGCCCTTCGTCACCCACACCATGGGTCTCGATGAGATCAACGAAGCCTTCGATCTGATGCACGAAGGCAAGTCGATCCGCACCGTGATCCACTACTGATCCCTCAACTCTAACCTTCAATTTCAATAGTTAACCTCAAGGAAGAATATCATGGCTGATCCCGTTATCTCCGGCAACGGCGTGTTCTCGCACGTCTTCATCGGCGCGGCCGATGTCGAGCAGTCGGCAGCGTTCTACGACGCCGCTCTGGGCGCCCTGGGCGTCAAGAACCTCGGCCCCTTCGGCAATGGTTGGGTGCTCTACGGCCGCGAAAAGCCTGCTTTCATCATTGCCCGTCCCGGCAATGGCGAAGCGCCCTCCAGCAACGGCGTGACGGTCGGCTTCGCCGCCGCGACGCCCGCCGAAGTGGACGCTTTCCACGCGGCCGGCCTCGCCGCTGGTGGCACCGACGAGGGCCAGCCCGGCCCGCGGGGCCACCTGCCGGGTGCCTATGCGGCCTATCTGCGCGATCCGGCGGGCAACAAGGTCTGCTCGTACACCTTCATCTAAAGCCGGAAGGTGAGGGCGATACCGGCAACCCTATGACTGGCTGTCGCCGGCGCTGGAACAGGCGCCGGCGCTTCCCCCCGCACCACAGCCAGGAAAAGGGCGCCTATCACCACACCGTCCACCAACCGTCGAAGCAAGGAAACAAAAATGGAACGTGTCGAACATCACGCCAGCTTCGGCGGTTGGCAGGACGTCTATCAGCATGACTCGATCAGCCTGGGTTGCCCGATGAAGGTCGGCGTCTATCTGCCTCCCCAGGTGAAGGACGGTCGCGTGCCGGTGCTGTATTGGCTGTCCGGCCTGACTTGCACCGAACAGAATTTCATTACGAAGGCTGTCGCGCAGCGTTTCGCTGCCGAGCACGGGATCATCCTCGTCGCGCCGGACACGAGCCCGCGAGGCGAAGGCGTGGCCGACGATCCCAGCTATGATCTGGGACAGGGCGCCGGCTTCTACGTCAACGCGACTGAGGAACCTTGGGCTGCCCACTACCGCATGTACGATTATGTCGTCGAGGAATTGCCGGCGCTGATCGAAGCCACATTTCCGGCCGATGATCGCCGGGCGATTGCCGGTCATTCGATGGGCGGGCACGGCGCACTCGTTGCCGCTCTGCGCAATCCGGGGCGCTATCGCAGCGTATCGGCCTTTTCGCCGATCGTCGCGCCGAGCCAGGTGCCTTGGGGCGAGCGCGCTCTGACGGCCTATCTCGGAGACGATCGCGCCGGGTGGAAGCATTACGACACCATCGAACTCATCAAGTCCGCCAGCGAGCGCCTGCCGTTGCTCGTCGATCAGGGCATGGATGATGAGTTTCTGGATCGCGAGCTGCGCCCGGATCTGCTGAAGGCGGCCTGCGAGGCTGCGGGGCACCCGCTGATCCTCAACCTGCGACCCGGCTACGATCACAGCTATTATTTCATCGCTAGCTTCATCGGCGAGCATATCGGCCATCATGCCAAGGCGCTGTTCCAATGAGCGCGGCGGCATCCTCGGCCATGCGCGAAATCGCGTCCAGCAATGACCCCGCCTCCGGTCGCCATCGCGTGGTGGTCGTGGGCGCGGGCTTCGGCGGCCTCGAAACCGTCCAGCGGCTCGCGGGGAGCGGCGTTGACATCACCCTTGTCGATCGCCGCAACCACCATCTTTTTCAGCCGCTGCTCTATCAGGTCGCGGGCGCGTCGCTGTCGCCATCGGAGATCGCCTGGCCGATCCGCTCGCTCTTCGCCAAGCGCAAGGACGTTCGGACTCTGCTCGGTGAGGTCGAAGGCGTGGACACGGGCAACCGGCGCGTCGTTCTCGAAGACGGCTCGACGCTTGGCTATGACACACTCGTCATCGCGACGGGCGCGCGGCATTCCTATTTCGGGCATGACCAATGGGAGCCTTATGCTCCGGGCCTCAAATCGCTCGAAGATGCGACCACCATTCGCCGGCGCCTTCTCGTCGCGTTCGAAGAAGCCGAGCGCGAGAGCGATCCCGCGCGCCGTGCGGCCTTGCAGACCTTCGTTATCATCGGCGGCGGGCCTACCGGCGTCGAACTGGCCGGCACGATCGCGGAGCTTGCCCGTCTGACACTGGTGCGCGATTTCCGGTCGATCGATCCGCGCGCGACGCGGGTGGTGCTGGTCGAAGCCGGGCAGCGGCTCCTGCAGGTCTTCCCGGAAGATCTGTCGGCCTATACCGCTCAGGCGCTTGAAAAGCTCGGTGTCGAAATCAAGCTCGGCAAGCCGGTCACGGAATGTTCCGAGCATGGGGTCGTGGTCGACGGTGTGCCTATTCCCGCTGAAACGATTTTGTGGGCAGCAGGCGTTCAGGCCTCGCCCGCCGCGCGCTGGCTGAACGCTGAAGCCGATCGCGCGGGCCGCGTGGTCGTCGGGCCGGACCTGACAGTGCCAGGACACCCCGACATTTTCGTGATCGGCGATACCGCAGCCTCGAACGGGTATGACGGCAAGCCGGTGCCCGGTCTCGCGCCGGCTGCAAAGCAGGCCGGACAATATGTGGCCCGGCTGATCCGCCAGCGCTTTAAGGGGCAGAATGCTTCGGAACCGTTCCGTTACCGGCATCAAGGCAATCTGGCGACGATCGGCCGCAGCCTTGCGGTCGTCGATATGGGCGGGTTCAAATTGCGCGGTGTTCTGGCGTGGTGGATGTGGAAACTGATCCACATCTACTTCCTGATCGGGACGCAAAATCGGATGAGTGTTGCACTAAGCTGGATGTGGACCCACGGCATAGGATATCGTGGCTCGCGTCTGATTACTTACAGCGATCTCGCTCAGCACGATGCCGGGCAGGACCATGACAAGGGGAGGGAAGGCGATTGAGTGAAGAGGGCAGCGCCGAGAACAGCGGTTCAACTGTCTATGGAATGCCCACCTATGAGAATAGGCGGGTTGCCATCGACGAGGTTCATGCGCGCCCTTATTTGCTGATAGATGCGCCGCGTGCCCTGGTGCAGCTCGCCTTCATGAACGAGGGCAATCTGACGAAGGACAAGGCGACCCTCGCGGAAATATCGAGCCGGATGGGCGCCCCGCTGCCGGATCAGGACACACCTCTTCATGGCCTGACCTGGGATCAGGGTAAATTGCACTGTGAGAAGCACACCGAGTTCTCGACCTACTTGTGGAGTGCGCCCCTCGATCCGGGCACCGGGGAGCTGGCGGGTGAAGATCCGTTCAAGCACGGCTTTACGCCGCCCGGGCCGGTCATTTGCGGCGTCCGCCTGGACGTTGTTACGTGGACCGAAGAGACCGCGACCTATATCGATCGCTTCGACCCGATCAGCCGGTGTCATTCGCTCGTCGAGGATGGCATGGCCGATATCGTCACCGATTTCCGTCAGGACGCCGATGGGCTAACCCGCATCCTCATCCTCGATCGCGGTTTGACGCCGATCCGGCTTGGCGCGCTGGCACAGCGGCTCCTCGAAATCGAGACCTATCGGACGCTGGCCCTGCTCGGCATCCCACTGACCCAATCGCTGGGGCCGCATCTGCGCAGCATAGAGAAGCGCCTTGCCGCCATCACCAACGAGATGCGCAAATCTGCACGCCGCGACAGCGAGGGGCTACTTTCCCGGCTGACCGACCTTTCGGCCGAGCTGGAGGCGGACACGGCGTCCAGCCTCTACCGCTTCGGTGCGAGCCGTGCCTATTATGAAATCGTCGAGGAGCGGCTTGCAGCGCTCGGCGAAACCTTCGTCCCGGGCTGCTATCGCTGGCGCAACTTCCTCCATCGCAGGATCGCGCCCGCCATGCGGACCTGTCGCGTGATCGAGGAACGGCAAGCCAATCTCTCCGACAAGCTGGCGCGCGCGACCACGCTGCTGCGGTCGTGGATCGATGTGCAACTCGAACGCCAGAACAGCGATCTGCTGGCCTCGATGGACAATCGGGCGAAGCTGCAATTGCAGCTTCAACAGACCGTGGAAGGCCTGTCTGTCGCGGCGATCTCCTATTATGTGATCGGCCTGCTCTCCTATCTCATCAAGGGCATACCGGGGATTCACGACATGGTGGCGCCCGAGCTGGTGATCGCCGCTCTGGTTCCCCTTGCCGTCCTTGGTGTCTGGTGGACCGTTCGACAGATCAGGAACGCGCACAGCGACCATGGACCGCCGCCCGCAAAAAAGCAGATATGATCCCTTTATCGCCTCCGTGCGTCTAGCGCGCGCCGGGGGCGAAACCGGCAGGAGGATTTCCAGTGTCGACCGATGTTTTCATACTGCACTCGCAATACACGCCGGCAGGCGATCAGCCCGAAGCGATCGCGCGCCTGATCGCCGGCGTCGAAGAGGGGGCACATCACCAGACCCTCAAGGGCATCACGGGCTCGGGCAAGACCTTCACGATGGCGAACATCATCCATCGTCTGAAGCGCCCCACCTTGATCCTTGCCCCCAACAAGACGCTGACATCGCAGCTCTATGACGAGATGCGGCGATTTTTCCCTGAAAACGCCGTGGAGTATTTCGTCTCCTATTACGACTATTTCCAACCGGAAGTGTATCTGCCGGGCCGCGATGAGTTCATTCCGAAGGATTCCTCGATCAACGAGCATCTGGAACGGTTGCGCCTGTCGACGACAAAATCGCTGATCGAGCGCCGCGATACGATCGTCGTCGCCTCGGTATCGTCGATCTACGGCATGGGCGATCCCGACAATTATCGCGCGCTCCAGGTTCCGCTGACCGAGGGCGCGCGGTTGGGACAGGAAGAGCTTTTCCGCAGCCTGGCGCGCCTGCAATATGATCGGGCCGAGCATAAGCTGAAGCGCGGCACTTATCGCGCTGATGGCGACGCTGTTGAGATTTACCCGGCGGATTCGGAATATAAGGCGCTGCGCGTCGGTTTGGCAAACGGCGTGATCGCGTCGCTCCAATGGTTCGATGCGGCGACCGGCAAGCCGATGGAAAGCGCCGATCACTATCTTGTCTCGCCCAAGACTGTTCTGGCGGCGACCGCAGATCAGGCCCGCAAGGCCGCCACGGCGATCCTCGAAGAGTTGGAAACGCAGGTCGAACGGCTGACCAGCGAAAACCGCCTGACGGAAGCGGCGCGCCTCTATGATCGCATCACCAACGATGCCGAGATGTTGCGCGAGGTCGGATATTGCTCGGGCATGGAAAATTACGCCTGCTATCTGAGCGGTCGTGACCCTGCGCTCCCGCCCATAACCCTGCTCGACTATCTGCCCAAGGACGGGCTGCTGTTCGTCGACGAATCGCATGTGATGATCCCACAGATCTCGGCGATGTTCCGGGGCGACCAGGCCCGCAAGGATACGCTGATCGATTATGGCTTCCGCCTGCCGTCTTCGAAGGACAGCCACCCCCTGAGCTTCCACGAGTTCGAACAGGTCAAGCCGCAGACGATCTTCGTGTCCGCCACCCCCGGCGCTTATGAGGTAAAGGCCTCGCAAGGCAGGGTGGTTGAACAGATCGTGCGGCCGACCGGCCTGCTCGATCCGAAGGTGGAAGTCCGCCCGTCCCAAGGCGCGCGTGACGATTTGCTACGCGAGATCGCGCAGCGCACGCAGCGCGATGAGCGCGTGCTGGTTACGACGCTGACCAAGGTTGCGACCGAGGAGCTGCACGCTTTCCTCGAAAGCGAAGGCATTCGCGCGCGTTACATGCACTCTGACATCAAGGTCGAGGATAGGGTCGCGATCATCGAGGGCCTGCGCGTGGGCGAGTTCGACGTGCTGATCGGGATCAGTTTGCTGCGCGAAGGGCTCGACATCCCAGAAGCGTCGCTGATTGCGATCTTCGATGCAGACCGCGCGGGCTTCCTGCGCTCGGCCCAGGCGCTGATCCAGATGATCGGCCGCGTCGCGCGCAATGTGAACGGCACCGCTGTCCTCTACGCCGATATGGTGACGCCGGCGATGCGGGCCGCGATCGATGAGACCGAGAGCCGGCGACAGCGCCAGATCGCCTTCAACGAGGAGAACGACGTCACACCGCTCTCGTCGGTTCGCGGCCTGGCGTCGGCGCAGCCCTACGGGCAAGAGCCGTCGGTCCATTCGGAAGCCTTCTGCGAGAACCTGTACGAGCTTTGCGACCGGATCACGGAGAAGGAACAGGCGCTGCTCGCGGCGGTGGATCACGGCCAAGAGGATCGGGCCGAGACGATCCGGGGCGAGCTGGACGGCCTCTACCGTCAGTTCATTTATCTGTGACGCGCCGGGTGAAAGTGACCGAATGAGCAAGGATCAGGAGCCTCAAACCACCCCCGGCAAGGAACGCGCGCCGCGATCCGGCTTCGTACAAGTGCGCGGCGCGCGGCAGAACAACCTCAAGAATGTTGATGTGGACGTTCCGCGCGATGCCTTCGTGGTGTTCACCGGCATATCGGGATCGGGCAAGTCGAGCCTCGCCTTCGGCACCCTCTATGCCGAGGCACAGCGCCGCTATCTGGAATCGGTCGCGCCCTACGCCCGCCGCCTGATCGATCAGGCCGGCGTGCCGGAGGTTGACGCCATCGACGGGTTGCCGCCCGCGGTCGCGTTGCAGCAGCAGCGCGGCTCGGCCAATGCGCGGTCTTCGGTTGGCAGCGTGACGACGCTCTCCAGCCTGGTGCGGATGCTCTATTCGCGCGTCGGAGAATATCCGCGCAATCAGCCGATGCTCTATGCGGAGGACTTCTCCCCCAACACCGTGGCCGGGGCCTGCCCGACCTGCCACGGCATCGGGCGCGTCTATGACGCGACCGAAGAGACGATGGTGCCCGACGACAGTCTCACCATTCGCGATCGGGCGATCGCGGCATGGCCGCCGGCGTGGCACGGCCAGAACCTGCGCGATATCCTTGTGTCGCTCGGCTATGATGTCGACACGCCATGGCGCGATCTTCCGAAGAAGGATCGTGACTGGATACTCTTCACCGACGAGACGCCGACGGTGCCGGTCTATGCGGGTCTGACGCCCGAACAGACGCGCGTTGCCCTCAAGCGTCGTATGGAGCCGAGCTATCAGGGCACCTTCACCGGCGCCCGTCGCTACGTGCTGGAGACCTTCGCCAACACCAAAAGCGCGCTGATGAAGAAGCGTGTCTCGCAATATATCATCGGCCGCGATTGCCCGACCTGCGACGGCAAGCGCCTGAAGCGCGAGGCCCTGTCGGTGAAGTTTGCCGGCCTGGACATCGCCGAGTTTGGCGACCTGACGGTGCTGAAGCTCCGGGACTTGCTCACGCCCGTCGCCCATGGCGAGTATGGTAGCGCCTCGACGACCCTGAAGGGCCATGTTCTCGGCAAGGCGGCCCGCGATGCGGCGGTTGAACGTAGGGTCGCGGCGGGAGGCTCGGCACACAAGGCAGCGCCTGACGTGCGCCGCACGCCCAATCTTTCCGATGAGAAGCGGGTCGCCGCGCAGCGTCTCGCATCCGAGCTGCTCGAACGGCTAGGCCCGCTGATCGACCTTGGCCTTGGCTACATCTCGCTCGACCGCAGCACGCCGACGCTTTCCTCCGGCGAGCTGCAACGCCTGCGCCTTGCCACTCAATTGTCGTCACAGCTTTTCGGCGTGGTCTATGTGCTGGACGAGCCATCGGCGGGGCTGCACCCGGCAGACGGCGAAGCGTTGCTGACCATCCTTGAGCGGCTGAAGGCGGCGGGCAACTCGCTGTTCGTTGTCGAGCATGATCTTGACGTGATCCGCCATGCCGAATGGCTGGTCGATGTGGGGCCAGGTGCCGGCGAAAAGGGCGGCGAAGTGCTCTACAGCGGCCCGATCGCAGGGCTTGCCGGCGTCGAGGCGTCGATCACCCGTCGCTATCTGTTCGCAGAACCTGACGCCCATGACCGGACCCCGCGCGAAGCAAAAGCATGGCTCCGTCTTGAAGGTGTGACCCGCAACAATCTTCACGGGCTCGACGTCGCGCTACCGATTGGCTGCTTCACCGCCGTCACCGGGGTTTCAGGATCGGGCAAGTCCAGTCTTGTCAGCCAGGCACTTCCGGAGCTTGTGACGGAACAACTCGGCGGCACGCCGGCTGCCGAGGAGGAGGATACCGATCCGCTGCTCGATGTTGCGCGGGAAGAGACCGAAGGCCGCATCGTTGCGGGCATGGAGCATGTGCGCAGGCTGGTGCGGGTCGATCAGAAGCCGATCGGCCGCACTCCACGCTCGAACCTCTCCACCTACAGCGGCCTGTTCGATCATGTGCGCAAGATCTTCGCGAACACCCCACTGGCGCGCCGGCGCCACTACAGCCCGGGCAGGTTCTCCTTCAACGTCGCACAGGGCCGCTGCCCGGTGTGCGAGGGTGAGGGCTTCGTCATGGTGGAGCTGTTGTTCCTGCCCAGCGTCTATGCGCCCTGCTCGACCTGCCATGGCAGCCGCTACAATCCGCAGACGCTCGAAGTCGAATGGAACGGCCGCAACATCGCCCAGGTGCTTGAGCTGACGGTGGACGAGGCGTGCGACTTCTTCGCGAGCGAACCGTCCGTCATGCGCTCGCTCGATGTGCTGCGGGAGATTGGCCTCGGCTATCTGAGGCTTGGACAGCCGGCGACGGAACTGTCGGGCGGCGAGGCCCAGCGCATCAAGCTCGCGACCGAGCTGCAACGCGCCCAGCGTGGCAACACCATCTACATCCTCGACGAGCCGACTTCGGGGCTTCACCCTTCCGACGCTGATCGGCTGATGCGGCACCTGCAGGGCCTTGTCGATGTCGGCAATACGGTCGTCGTCGTCGAGCATGACATGCGAGCTATTTCACAGGTGGATTGGGTGATCGATCTGGGGCCTGGCGCTGGCGAAGATGGTGGCCGGATCATCGCGAGCGGCGTCCCTCACGATGTTGCCGAAGCGCAAGGCAGCCTGACCGCGCCTTATCTAAAGGCGGCGCTTTAGCCGCTTGGACGCCGGCGACAGGGGGGAGTGGGACTATGGTGAGTCTTGTCGATTGGGGTGTGGCGATCCCGATGATCGAGCACCGGCCATGTCTTGCTGGGATGTGATAGCGATGGTCCTGCCCGACCATTCAGGGAGTTGAACGTGCCTTCTACCGTCTCTCAAGATGTTACCGCTCGTTCCCAGGCCGTCGATGCCCGGCTTACCCGCGCTGCGATCTTTCTGGTCGTCTCGATGGGCGCCGGGGAGAAGCCGGAAGCGGGGGTGCGGGGTCTTTGCGCCATCCTGTCGTCGCTGGTTCGTGGCGTGGGCTTCCGGGCGGCAGACGGCGGACTTTCCTGCATCATGGGGATCGGCTCCGATGCTTGGGACCGGCTATTCGGAGCGCCGCGGCCGAAGGAACTGCATCCGTTCCGGGAAATCCGCGGCGTCCATCATGCGCCTTCGACGCCCGGCGACCTGCTGTTTCACATTCGCGCCGCGCGTCAGGATTTGTGTTTCGAGATGGCGGCGCAGATCGTGAAGCGTCTCGCCGGCTTCGCCTCGGTGACGGACGAGGTGCATGGCTTCCGCTACTTCGACGATCGCGACCTGCTGGGATTTGTCGACGGGACGGAAAACCCCGTCGAGCAGGGAGCCAGAGATGCCACGGTGATCGGGGCGGCGGACGATCCGGTCTTCGCTGGCGGCAGCTATGTGATCGTCCAGAAATACCTCCACGACCTCGACAAGTGGAACGCGATTCCCGTGGAGCAGCAGGAGAAGATCGTAGGGCGCGAGAAGCTGTCGGACATCGAGCTGGACGAGGCGGCCAAGCCGAGCTTCGCGCATAACGTGCTCACCAACATCGAGGAGGACGGCGAGCAACTCCAGATCCTGCGCGATAACATGCCGTTCGGCGATGTTGGTAAGGGCGAGTTCGGCACCTATTTCATCGGTTACGCCCGCTCGCCGACCCGCATCGAGCGGATGCTCGACAATATGTTCATCGGTTTGCCACCCGGCAATTACGATCGCTTGCTCGATGTTAGCCGGGCCGTGACCGGCTCGCTTTATTTCGTGCCGTCGGCTGATTTTCTGGACGAGGTAACGCCGGAGCCAGCCACGGCCGATGGCGATGAGGCGGTAGCCGAGGCGCCCGCATCCACGGCGCCGGCACCGGAGCCCTCGTCAGCATCGGATGGATCGCTGCGCATTGGATCACTCAAAGATGAGGCAGGACATGAATAACCTCCATCGCGAACTCGCCCCCATCTCCGACGCCGCTTGGGCGCAAATCGACCAAGAAGCGACCCGAACTCTCAAGCGCTATCTGGCCGCGCGCCGCGTCGTGGACGTGCCGGAACCGAAGGGGGCCACGCTCGCGGCCGTGGGAACGGGCCACACCAAGCCGATCGATGCGCCCAGCGATGGCGTCCAAGCCGTGCGGCGTGCGGTCAACGCCGTGGTCGAACTGCGCGTGCCCTTCACGCTGACCCGCGCGGCGATCGACGATGTGGAGCGCGGCTCCGAGGATTCGGACTGGCAACCGCTCAAGGAAGCCGCCCGCACGATCGCCTTTGCCGAAAATCGCGCGATCTTTGATGGCTATGCCGCTGCCGATATCGGCGGCATCCGTCCCGGCGCGAGCAACGAGCCGGTGCCGCTGCCCACGGCCGTCGCCGGATATCCCGCCATCGTCGCCCAAGCCGTCGATCGGTTGCGCCTTGCCGGGGTCGAGGGGCCTTATCGACTGGTGCTGGGCGATGATCCGTTCACCGCGATCAGCGGCGGCAGCGAGGAGGGCTATCCGGTGCTCCAGCACATCAATCGTCTGGTGGACGGCGATATCATCTGGGCGCCGGGCATCATGGGCGGCGTCGTCCTGACAACGCGGGGCGGCGATTTCGAACTCGATCTCGGACAGGATTTGTCGATCGGCTATCTCAGCCACACCGCCGAGGCGGTCGAGCTGTACCTGCAAGAGAGCTTCACCTTCCGGCTGTTGACGAGCGAGGCGGCTGTTTCGCTCCCGACAACGGAAGCGTCGGCGCAGCCGGCGTGAAGGCGTTGCCGGTTGCGCCGCCCGCACGCGGGCCGCAGCGAGGGGTGGGACAATGATAAGTCTCGTCGGTTGGATCGCCACGATCGCGACGATGATCGCGGCGATGATGACGGCTTCCAACCTGGGCGCGCGCGTGACGGGCTGGGGCTTCGTGGTGTTCAGCATCAGCTCGGTTTGCTGGACCACATTGGGCTACGCCACAGGACAGACAGCCTTGGTTGCCACCAATGGATTCCTGATGCTGACGAACCTAGTTGGTATCTGGCGATGGTTGGGGCAGCAGACCAAATATGAGGATGGCGGCCGATCGGCCGAAACAGCCAGCCAAAGATCCGATACGCCGAACCTGTTCACCGCGACCGGCCTGATCGGCATGGCGGTTGATGACAAGAGCGGGATGAATCTGGGCCGGGTTGTCGAGGCCCTTATCGAATGTTCGACCGGCAGGATAAACTATGTGGTGATCTCGGACGAGCGATATGCCGGTCTTGAAGAGACATTGCGAGCGGTGCCGCTCGAATCCCTCAGGATCGGCTACACGCGCATGACGCTGTTGCTGGACGGCCCGAGCTTCCTGTCACAGCCCGGCCTCAAAAGTCGTGACTGGCCCGCCTTCGCTCCGATCAATCCCTAGCAAGCGATCGCTCACACCAATTGGAGCGCGCGATCATGATCTTGACCGGGGCCAAGAAAGCGCAGGATCAGGATACGGTGGGCTTCTGGCCGGTAGAGGATGCCATAGCGGCGATAGGAACGGCGACGGATACCGTAGCGCTCATAGCGAGGCACCAGAGGATAGCCTTGGGGCAGATCGGCAAGGCGACGGGCCGCCTCACGCAATTCCTCAACAAAGCTGATGGCTCTCGCGGGATTGTCCTTTTCGATATGCTCGGCGATGTGATCGAGGTCGGCCAGCGCATCCGGCGTCAGGATGACTTTCATTGCGGCTGAGCGCTTGCCCGTGTCCGAATCCTGTCGATGATAGCATCGCAGGCGTCGTCGAGGTCGTGGGTGCGCCCCGCCTCGGCATCGGCAAGGCCGCGTTCGATCGAGGCGTCAAGATCATGCAGCCACCGTTCGACATCCTGCGTCTCGCCCTGATCGCGCCGAATGAGATCGCGAACATAATCACTCACGCTGGCATAATGCCCGCTGTCGATGCGGCGCTGGACGTAATCCCGCATAGGGTCCGGAAGGGAGACGTTCATCGAAGCCATAAATCACCTCACTACCATTATGGCAAAAACTGCCATCGGTTTCAAGGCGCCTGCCTCTCTTGTGCAGCCGATCCGCCTTCGCGTCACCGCACCGACGAGGGTAAGATCACATAACGCTAAGCGACCTTTGGCTCGCCTACCATGACAATATGTTGGAAAAGCTTGCTGGTGCGTTCCCCGGCAGGCGCGGCCATGGCGGCGGCGATCGCGGCTTGGTTCAAGCGATGGTGGGTCGGGGCCGTGCCTCCGCCTCCGGATTGCGGCCCAGGACCATGAGCAGGCGGGGCCGAGCCAAGGGCGCCATTATCATCCGCCTCGGCCGCGGCGATCACCCGCAGGCTGTTTATCGGTGCGGTGGGATCGGGTCGAATGTTCGGCATTTGCGGTGCGGGGATCTTGGTCAGCGCGACCATGGCCTTCTCCGTATAATAGCGGATTTTCTTGCCATAGACGGGCGGGATGCCGAGGCGCAGGACGATCATGTCCTTTTCGGGGAGCTGCATCAGCTCTTGAGGAAGCATCAGGGGCCGGCGCTGATCGGATTCCGATACCGAGCCGCCCCCACGGCCCCACATGCCGAAGGAGCGCGACTTGGCGCGAAACGTATAAGTGCCAAGCCGTTCGGAAATATCCTTCGCATCATCGTTGGTCGCGGGGCGCATGACCATTTGGACGCCGCAGTTGGATTCAATCTCCGTGGCGACTTTCGGCCCATAGACGTTCTCGAGCTGCGCTCCGCTCTGGATGACGGGGAGGAGGCGAATGCCATAGCCGGCGACATAGCTGAAGCCATTGGCGATCACCGACGCGCGGCCGAGGCGCGAGAACTCGTCGAGCAAGAGCAGCAAGCGAACCTGGTGCTTGTTGCCCGAGGGCAGCTCGCGGACATTGAGGTCAATGAGCTGCTGGAAAAGCAGGCCATAGATCGGTGCCACGCGATCCAGATCATCCGGCGAGACGCCGAGATAGAGCGAGATCCGCTTGTCGCGGAACTCGCGCAGATCGAAATCGCTGACAGCCGTTGCCGCATCGACATAGGGGTTCAGCCACAGATTGATCTTGGCGGTGACGGACTGGCGGGTTGACGTGAAGGTATTGGCCGAGGCCATGATCCAATCCCGCAGCGCCGACACGCACGCCCCTGATAGCGGTTTGCCCTCCCGCTCGCGCTGCGAGATGATTTTGGGAAATCGCTTTTGTGCATCGCCGGCGGCGAATTGGCGGTAGATTTCGCCGATGGTGAAGGGGAGCGCATCGTCGCCATCATCCACCGTGGCGGCGACATAGGCCGCGACACCGAGAAACGCCGTCCTTGCGCTTTCCGCCCAAAACGTCTCGCCCTGCAGGGGCAGGGGAAAAAGCATGACGCTGATTTTTTGCAGCTCGTTGACGACTTCGACCTGATCGCGTCGGTTGATGTACGCGAGCGGGTTGTAGCGGCATGTGCGACCGTGGGCATCGAGCGGGTTGAACAAGAGTGTTTGCTGGCGAAGGTTCGTCATCCGAAAGCCTGCTGTCGCCGCCCAATTCTCTTGCTTCACATCGAGGACGACAACCGAATCCGGCCATTGGAGAAGGTTCGGGATCACGACGCCGACGCCCTTGCCGGCGCGGGTGGGTGCTTCGAGCAAGACATGCTCGGTTCCCCCAAAGCGCATGAACTTGCCATTGATGCGGCCGAGGAGAATGCCGGCATCCTCCAAGAGCTTGGCCTTGCGGACCTCGCCGATCCGCGCCCAGCGGGCTTCGCCGTGGAGCTTCTGGCCCGTGAAAAGCGACGACACGATACCGATCAGGCAGACCGCGAAGGCGATGAAGAAACCGGCGAGAAACGGCTTCCACACGATCGGCAAGTGGCGCATCGACCATAATGCACCCGGAACGCGCGCCCAGGGCGTGTGCGCCGAGAGGAGATGCGCCTTCCAAAGGACCACCACGGCGCCGATCGCGGCGCTTATCATCAAGCCTATGATGACGAGGAACGCGATGGCGGCCGGCTCGGACGCCCCTTGGTTGCGAACCATTTTGCCGCTCATAATGCGATCCTCCGCTCGAATCTAATCGCGAGGCTTGCCCGCAGGATCGAACCACACTTCCGTCATACGATAGCGCGCCGGCTTCCCGTCACCTGGGGGAAGGCGGTGCATCTGCACGACGATATCAACCAGCGAGCGCAACAGGGCGCGGATGTCGTGCCGATCGAGATCGTTGCCGCCTTCCGATTCCTTGACCAGCAGCGTAAGCTGTTCCAGCGCACCTTCGGCCGTATTGGCATGGACCGTGGTTATCGAGCCTGGATGGCCGCTATTGACGTTGCGCAGATAGAAGAAGGCGGTGCCGTCGCGTAGCTCTTGGAGCAGGATGCGATCGGGTCGCATACGCAACGCCGATTCCAGCAATTCCTTTGCGCCAGCTTTTTGAAGGCCCTTTCCGTCCTTAGAATACATCATGTGGACGTGGTTGCGCTGTGGCACCACCAGCTCGCGGGTGTCTTCGATCGTCAGGATGCGCTCGTAATCGGGAATGAGCCTAATCAGGCCCTTGGAGAAGCTCGTCTTGCCGGAACCCGTGGCGCCGGAGATCAGGATATTTTTGCGGGATTCGACCGCGAGCCGGAAGAAGCCCTTCCAGTCGCCGGCCTCGCGAAATCGCATCAGCGCGGAGTCGACCTCTTCATGCAGGCCATGAGCGCGGACCTCACTGAAAAGCCCGGCGCGGTCGAAATCGTCGATGTCCATAGAGACGCCCGACGCTTTCCGGATCGTGATCGAGACGAAGCCCCGCTCCACGGCAGGGGGGACGACGACCTGCGCGCGCTCGCCTCCCGGAAGAACCGAGGAGACGATCGGATATTCGGCGGTGACATCCTGTTTGGTCAGACCTGCGATGAGCTTCGCGAGCGTCATGAGGGCCGCATTGTCCAATGCCGGCTCCTTATGCCATTCCCAACCGTTGCGCGTCTCCAAGCCGATCAGGCCCGGCTCATTGATGACCAGCTCCGTCACGTCCTCGCGGGCTAGGTGACGCTCTATCGGCGCCGCATTGTGCTGGTATATCGACGACGCCACAAATCAGCGCCTCAGTCGCACGTCATAGACGGACCGGAAATCGAAATCCTTGGCGACGAAGATTGCAGCCGTATCGCCCTGATTCTTCTTCAGGATCGGCTTGATCTGCATGGTTTGGTTGAGGACCGTCTGTGCAGTATTGCCCGGAACCTGTGTCGAGTAGGTGCCTTCGCCGGCGACGGCGCGACTGGCGATGTTCGACGCATCTTCCAGCACCGAGATCACAAGCCCCATGCCGAAGCGCGCCCAAAACTGCGTATCGACGCCTCCCGGCAGGCCGGCGCGGCCAAGGCTATCAGCCGCAGGCGATCCCAAGTCGATCGCCACACCGCGCGGCGTGAGTGCGCGCGTCCATAGGACGAACAAGCGAGCCTGCCCCTGTGTGATGCCGCCCGAATATTGCCCCAGCACCTTCGTCCCTTTGTCGAGCAGGACGATGCGACCATTTTCCGAATAGACGTCATGATTGATGACGCAGTTCACGAAGCCCGCCTGCGTCGAGTTGATGGCCGTCTGCAGAGTGCAGGGTATGACCGTGCCAGCGCTCAACAGAAGGCTCCGATCGGGGATCACGCTCGCCCGTACTGTCTGGATCGCCGCATGGTTGAGCTGATCGCTGAAATCGGTCGATCCCTTACCCGACGGGCCGGCATCATCATTCTGCCCGAAGCCGCTGGCCCCGAAGTTGCGCGGGCCGCCTGGCTGGCCTTGCCCTTGGCCCTGCCCATCGCCTTGAGGCTGGCCATTCCCTTGCGGTTGCTCGGCCGAGACGAGGCTTGTCCCCGGTGATCCGGCGGATGCGATACCCGTGCTGCCGAACGCCATGATCGGCGATCGGCGCGCAGCATCCGCCATCGAGCGTGCCTGTTCGGCTCGCTTCTGCTCTGGCGTCTCCTGACCATTCGCCGACACCGGCGCCGGATTCCCGTTCGCATCGGTAGCCTGGTTAGGCGTCGCCGCGATCGGGCGGCCGAACATATCGGTTTGCGGGGCATTGGGTTGGCCGAGCTGGCCGGCGAGCTGCGCGCGCTGCGCGTTCGGTGATCCCATCACATCGGCCACGGCCCGATCGCTGGCTTTTGCCGGCTGCTCGGCGGGCTTTGCGGAGCCGGAATGGTGGAATGCACCATAGCCGATCGCAATGCCGCCCATGGTGCCGATCAGTGCGAGGCCGGCGCCGAGGAAAGCGATATTTCCCCAACCGCCGCTGCGCGCAATGGGGCTGCTCTGCTCGCTGGGGGGGACGGTATCGGCGCCGACTTCGCCGCCGCGGTCAATGAGGTTATCGGCCATCTTACTGCCCCTTCACTTTACGTTCGACGATGTTGGAGACGGTCCCCGTCCGATCGCCGCGATCGTTGCGAGGGGGCGCTTCATTGTAGATGCACAGCACCACGTTGCCGCGACGGAGCCGAAGCTGCCGATAGACCGCATGGATCACGACAAAATCCTCGCGCACGTCGTAGGGAACGATCGTCTCGGTCCCGTCCACGTCAACGGCAAAAATTGAAGGTATGTCGGCGTGGCCTGGGTAGCGCAGCACCGTGAACTCGCCATTGTCGGAGATCTCGGTGGGCTGGAGCGAGGAGTCGCCCTGCACCGTGTAATTCATGTTTCGCGTTCCTTCGATCACGGCATGATCGAGCGCGGCTGTGGTGATGTTGTTTTCGACCGCGCGCGCGGCCTGTACCTCGGCGAGCTGGGTCTGAAGCGTCGCCATAGCTCGCTCCTCGCGCGGGTAATGGAACCGGATGCCATACATTGCCTCGCCGGCGCCGAGAGTGAGATTGAAATGATAGGTGCGCGGCGCGCCGTTGACGTTGGTGACGACGATCAGGTTGGTTCCGCCAGCCTTCTCGCGCGGCTTGAGGAACACGATGTTGCCGACGGGCGCGATTTGCCATGAGATCGTGTCGCCCAACGCCGCCTGCGTCACGGTTTCATTGGGGCCGAACTGGATTTCGATCGCATGGCGAAAACTGCCCACGATCGTCACGACCTGATCGGGATCGTAGTTGACGTTGCGGACCCGCGCATCCTTTGGGCCAGGAACGGGCGTCTCGGATGCGATAGCCGGATGCGGAGCGAGCGTGACGGCCACGGCCCCAACGACCGAGAAGACGACGAGCCGGTGCCACACCGCCCCGACACCACGCCAGAAACGGCTTTTGGCGCCGCTATCCGTCACCACCAGCTTGCTTGCCGGAGGCGAGAGGCGCTCGCCCAGCTTCTTGCGGAGCGCGGGGAGGAAGGGGATCACGACGCGATCGGCGCCGTCCATGGTCTTCGGCTGTTCGGTCATGTCACGCCTCCGGGTCAGAGCGATAATTCACGACCTGGAAGCCGAGAGGATTCAGGTTGCGATCCTTCTCATGCTCGGGGGCCGTGGTGAACTTGAAGGTCATGATCGCGTTCCAGTTCTGCGCGACCGGCGTGTTCTGCCCCATCGTGATGATCTTCGTGTAGCGGACTTGCGCCACGGTCGGGCTCAGGAAGCTGATCGTGCGGATTGCGATCGAGACGAAGCCTTTGTCGCCGTAGATGTTCGACGGGGCATTGCTGTTGCCAGATTGAACGCCGTTGAGATAACGGCCGCCTTCAGCCTGGTCGCTCATTAGCATCACCGTATAGGCGTTCTCACGAGCTGCATCGTTCAACCAGCCCTCGCGCAGCCGCACATATTGCGAAATGAAATAGCGATTGACCGCATCGTCGTAGGTGCGGGGCTGAGGCCCCTTGAGGGCCGTCACGATCTCTGCCTCGCCCGAGGTCTTATCAACCCGGATCACATAGGGCTGTACGGTCTTGAGAGGTGTGAGCATGACGACAGCCGCCACAGACGCGACCGCGAGCGCACATGCCCCTCCCGCGACGGTCCACGCCACGCGCCGGGACTGGATCGCCGCGCGCATTCGGTCGTATTCCCACGTCCTCGCGCTTTCGAGGTATTTTTCCTTATCTTCTGCCTTCACCGTAGCCATGGCGTCGATCCCTTCGTCAGCAGGGGAGGTAGGACAGCGCAACGGCCCGCTGGGACGTCCCCGGCGCTGACGGTAGAGTGTTCATGGCGCCTCGCTTCGGAGGCGTGGCGGGTTCCTGGCCGGCGTCGGGGGCTGATGCTGGCGGCGCCGGCAGCGGCGCCGGGCCGGGGACATCAGGTGCGGGCGAGGCTGCCGGTGGAGCCACCATGGACTGTCCGCCTCCACCTTGCGATGCGGGCAGCGGGACAGGGAGTGTCGGCAGAATCGTGCCGTAGAGATTGGCGGGGCGGCGATGCTTGCCGTCGCATACCGGAGCGGGCTTGATGTGAGTCCCGGTGCATCCGCTAAGTGCGAGGGCACCTAACGCCACGATAGTCAGCCTTTTCATAGAATCTCCGTCCGTCTTTTCCGCGATGTTCCCAAGGTTCATGAGTGGAGAGCGGTCAGCCGCCCCCGGAAGCAGATCGAGCGACGGAGCCGCCAGTCGCGGGGGCTCCACCAGCGCGGGGCGTGTTCGCGGCCAAGCGTCGGAACATCAGGCGATTGGCCGCCATGTTCATGCCGGTTTGCAGGAAGCCATGGCCACCCGAGGACGCTCCGCCCGCGATGCCCGAAGCGATCGAAGGCGCTTGGAAGAAGAAGATCGTGCCGACGATGTAAATCGCGCAGCACGCGACGGTCGCCACAATCATCAGGTCGGTGTTGAGGACCGCGTAGGTATCCTCCATCTGGACAAAGTTGGACGCATCGCCGATCGACCCCATGATGCCGTCCATGGAGGCTTCCTGAAGGCCGGTGATGAACTTCGTCATGATCGCCATGACGACCATCAGGAGGATGTAATTCGCGGTCTGTTTGAGCCAGCCATCAAAGAGCCAGCGCGAGGAGTTGAATAAGAGGCAGGCGAGCGCGAGCGGCGCGAGCGCAACGCAGATCGACACAGCCAGCTTCGCGAAGATGACGATGCAGAACCCGACGGCGGCCGACAGGAAGGCGAACACATAGAGGACGCCGATGCAACCATAGGTCACAAGCGCGGACTGCAACTGGATCAGCGGCGTGCGGAAATCGGTGATTCCCTGTGAAGGCATCTGCTGGATGGTCGCGTTCGCCTGTTCCATCCGCGACGCCAATTTGCCGGTATCGGAGACGTAGGTATCGAAAGTGGTGCCGGGGTTAGTGACAGGCGTTCCCGATCCCGCCGAAATGATGTCGGACGGGAGCTGCGTGGCGACGTTCACGACGAGCGCCGAGTAGCCGACGGCGCTGGCTGCTGCTATCGCGAAGCCGACCTTGCCGGCTTGGAATACCAGCTCGCGCAAGGGGGCCTGGATTGCGCCGCGAAGAACCGCGAAACCCAGAAGCAGGAAGTAGATTGTCGCGGCGACGCCGAGTGGCGCAGCCACGAAGCTGACAAGACCGGACCCGAAGCTCGCCACGGCCGATGTAATTGCGCTTTCTACATAGCCATACATGGTCGTGAAAAGGACCATGAGA
Source organism: Sphingopyxis terrae subsp. terrae NBRC 15098 (assembly GCF_001598815.1). Classification (GTDB taxonomy): domain Bacteria; phylum Pseudomonadota; class Alphaproteobacteria; order Sphingomonadales; family Sphingomonadaceae; genus Sphingopyxis; species Sphingopyxis terrae. The sequence goes on from NZ_BCZQ01000032.1 coordinate 43,327, forward strand.
TTGGGCGAACTTCCTGCCATCGGTTTATACCTTGTTCAAAGTGGCTGGATCATTTCGAGTTGATCTTTTGCATGGCGATCGAGCGCCGCGCTTCTCGCGTCGTGAAACAAAGATTATCCTTCTGATCGGCAGGGAGATTGCTGTATTCCCCGCTGTCACATTTCGTTTTCCATTCCGCGAGAAGCTGCGGATTCTTTATCAGCTCGTCCGTTGTCGGGACCGCAGGGGGTTGTTGTTGACAGCCGGCAGCGGCCAGGGCGAAGCACAAGACGAGCAGCTTTCGCATGGGTTACTTCCTGAGAGTGTTGGCGTCGTAGAATGAGGCCGCATTGCGGGCAGCCGAGGTTTGCGCCGTCGCGATCGCAAGGTTCGCGTGTCCAAACTGAGCCGTCTGGATCGCCTGCAACTTCAGCATGTCGTTCTGGAGCTGCGCCTGCTCGACCGAGATACGGGCGTTCAGGTCCATCACGTCCTTGGGGTCTTTGGCGCTCGACAGTTGCTCGCGGAGCTGATCGAGGAGCTGCATCCGCTGCTGCGTCACGTTCAACGTGTTCTCGCCGAAGGCGGCCGTAGCAGCGGCAGAGCCGGTCGCATCCTTGAGCGCCTGGTTGTAGGCGGTGTCCGCGTCCGACCCGGAGGACGAAATCGTGTAGCGGGACTGGATGCTGCTGGCGAGCGAGCCCAGCGAGCCGATCTTGGTCAGATCGCCGCCTAACAGCGTTTGTGCGTCGATGGTCGTGTTTGGCAGGAGGTTGCGCGTCTGAGAATTGAAGAGACTCGATGCGATGCTGTTCACGTTCGTCAGCTTTTGCAGCGAGTTGAGCGTGTTGGTGGCGGTCGAGATTTGCTGCTCGCCCTGTTCGATCATCTTGATCGTGTTCTGAACGGTCGCGAGGGCTTGTATGTAGCCCGTGGAATCGAAAACCGGGATACCCTGCGCCGAGGCCGGGGCGGCGGTCGCAGCGAGCGCCAAGGGCGCCGCTGCGAACATGATGATGTGCTTGAGCGACATATCAGCTTCTCCTTTCATGTGCGTAGAAGAGCGGCAGCCACGCCGCAGGATCGTTGCCCGCTCGGGCAATGGCATCTTCCATGACCGCCAGAGTTTCGGCGCGGCCAGAAAGCACGGATAATTCATCGCCCATTCCGCCGAGATCGAGCTTCGCAACGATGGACGTGTGGCCCTGCTTGACGAGGAAGCAGCGGCTCTCCGGTGTCAGATCCTCGCGGATCAGGCGGTATTCCGCTTCCGTTAGGCCCAAACCGTCGCAATAGTCGGATTTCTTGGCATCGGAATTGGGCAGGAGGATCTTCGTCGCGGTCTGTTCGATGATCGAATGCGCAATCGGCGAGCGCAGGGCGTCAGCCGGGGATTGGGTGCCGAAGACCATGAACGCATTGCGCTTGCGGAAGGTCTTGAGACCGTCCTGTGCGAAGGCCCGGAAAGCGTCGTCCTGTAATGCCTTCCAGAACTCGTCGATGTCCACCACGACACGCTGGCCGTCCAGCAGCTCGTCGACCCGATGGAAAAGGTAGAGCATCATCGGCGTGCGGATTTCCGGGTTTTCGAGGAAGTCCGTCATGTCAAAACCGACGAAGCGGGCCGCCAGCGACACTTCATCGACCGGGCCATCGAACGCCCAGCCCAATGGGCCGCCCGAACACCAGCGTTCGAGCCGCGCACCGATGCCCTCCGCGTCCGAGTAGCTTAGCAACTCACGCAGATCGTGGAATGATCGCTTCTCGGCAGGGAGCTTCATCACCGCATCAAGGCCATCGTCGATCAGCTTCTCTTCGCCGACCGTGAGCGGCCGCCCTTCGCGCCGCACCAGCACGCGGATGAACTGGCGGAGAAACGCCATGTTTTCGTGTGTCGGCGAGAGACCCTTCAACGGGGCAAAACCCGTCGGTTCGCCGTTCCTCAAGGCCAGATAGGTGCCGCCACAGGCACGCACGAAGATCTCCGCGCCCCGGTCCTTGTCGAAAAAGACCTGCTTGGCCCCTGTCTTTTCAAGCTGTGCTTGCAGGAAGTTTTGCAGCACCGTCTTGCCTGCGCCGGTGGGGCCGATGATAAGCGTGTGGCCGATGTCCTGCCGGTGGAAATTAAACCAGAAGGACGAGCCGGCGCGCGTCTTGAGAAGCGTCACCGCCTCGCCCCAATGGTTCCCCGACTTGCGACCCGCAGGGAAGGTGTAGAACGGGCTGAGGGCTGCGAAATTGCGGCTGTTGATGACCGCAGGCCGCGCCCGCATTTTGAAATTGCCGGGAAGCTGCGCCCAAAACGCCGCTTCCAGCGCCACGTCCTCGCGGGCCATCACCATGCCGGTATCGGCCGCGGCGGAACGCGCAATGGAGAGTCGATCGAGCAGGCGCCGCTTGTCATCGTCCATCACCGCGATCGACAAATGATGCTCGCCCAGGACGAAGCGGTTCGCCATCAGATCATCGACGCCATCCAGCAGCTCCATGGCCTGACTGACGCCGGCATCGTCGGACGACACCATTTGCTTGTATTTTTTCGTGAAGCGCTCGCTCGCCACGGACTTTACCAGCGGCGCGAAGCTCTGCGTCAGCACGAACGGGAAATCGAGCGTCAGCAGGCTATTGAACTGCCCCGTCCGCGTCGTGGCGACATATTCGCGGACGCCGAACATACCGAGCCAGTGCGACTTGTCGGGGAGCCGAATTTCAGCGGCCTCGCGCCCGAAGATCACCCGCGACGTATAGAGGGCCTGCCCGAGCCGCCCGTTCAACAGCGGCACGCGGATGCGGTCGCCGGTCAGGATGAAGTGCAGCACCTCCATGGGTTGCGAGAAAAGGTTGCCGTTATGCTCGTAGAGCGAGAGCGGCGTCGGGCTTGTGTCCGCCAGCAGCGATTCAAAATCGCGGCATTTGTCTGCCATGATCGCGAGAGCGCGATCGTCAATCTCCGCACCGGGTTGGCGCTTGGCGAAAAGGCGTGTCACCTGGTCGCCGGCCATGTTCGAGGGCCGCACGATGATCGTGACGTAAAACTCGTTGTGGTAGAGAACCTTTTCCTTCAGCCGCTCCGCGTAACGCTCCTGTAGCGTGCGGGCGAAATCGGAATGGAACTCGCCTTCAAGGATAGGGTCCGTCGCCGTGCGGACGAGGTGCGTCCAGAGGGCAACCCGATCGTCACCGATCGAGCGCCACGCGATGTTGAGCTTGTTATGCCATGTGTTGAGATCGGCGATGTCGCTCGTCTCGAACGGCCGCCCGTCGACGCGATACATCCGCATGAGTGAGCCGTCTTCCAGCGCGACGATCGTGTCATCGACATGCCGCGTGTAGGGGATGAATTTGATGTCATCCGCTTCGCGAAGGGCGACCTGTTTGTGCTTCAGGGTGAATTTAGCCATTGCCGAATTGCTTCCGCTTCACGCCTTGGGACAGGCGGACGGGAGAGTAGCTCCCGCCCCCCCAGAATTTGCGGTTTTTGGAGAGAAATACGGTCTGAAACCAAAGGCCCCACAGCCGAAACGCATTGTAGTCGTAGTGGACTATCATGCGGGCCGGGAAGTAGAGCGCTCCGAACATGGCCAGGGGGAAGAAGGGATTGTGCATGATCCCCCAAAAAACCATGCAGACCATGATGATCGGCAGGATCGCCTCCAGCGGCAATCCCATGAACACCGATGGCCTGGTCAGGGCGAGAAAGACCTTATCCTCGGCCAGCTTGTCCATGTTAGCTGCCCGATCCGCCCATCCAGCCCACGATGGTCGCGGCCGAGAAGATGATGCCGATCCCGATCAGCACGGTGACGGCCCGCCCCCAATCCATGCGGCCGGTCAGCTTTGCATAGCCGACGGCCATCACGGCGATGATGCCGACCACGGACGCGATCGTGGTCATCCATGTCTTGATGGTCGTAAGGCCGCTCTCGATGGCGGTGCCGTCCGCAAGGGCCGGCTGCGCGATCGAGATGAGGGCCAGGGCGCCGGCGAAGCCGACGAGTTGGCGGGCGCGGCGATCGGACATCATCCGGCCCAACTTCGATGTGAATTTCATACGGTACTCCATGGCTGGAATTACCTCTCCAATGTTGGGGAGGACTGGACCGGCTCTATTCGCCGAACGGGAGCCGGTTCGCGGACCGACACATCAAGGCCGCGCCGAAGCACGTCCGAGATCATCTGCCGACTGTCACGGGTCTCCGACGCAACCTGCATCGCATCCCCTTTGAAGACCTCGGCGATATGCTGTTCCATGGCCGCCTGCGCCTGGAGCGCGTTGGCAAGGCGCGGTTCGGCCGCGATCGTGTCGGCAGCACCGTGGAGAAATAAGTCAGCCAGTTCCTCGCTATCGCGATGCCGCTTGGCCTCTTCTGATCGCTGGCGCTCCTCGCGAACGACCTGGGCGTCCCGCTCGGGCTGGGGCTGGCGATCCTGATCGCGTGTCGAACGCGCGACCGCCCGCTCCTCCTGAGCCCCATAGATCTGATCGACCAGCGCCGATGCCGTCTCGCGGACCGCGCGCGCACGCGGATCGCCGCTCGTCTCCAGCTCCCGGATTCCCCGCTCGAACACGCGCTCGACGATCGCCCGCTCGTCGAGCGCGGCCCTCTCGCCGGCTTCGCGAGCTGCGGCCGGAGAAGGTCTGCGCTGGGCGCTCGCATCGACTTCCGGGGAGCCGACGGCGCCATCGCTTTCCGATGCGGCGCTCGCGACCGTTTCCATGGCCTGCACGGCCCGCTCGGCGGTTTGGGCGGCGTTGGCCGGCGCTCCACGCGTCGCCGCTTCCTGCCTGCGCTCCTCTTCCCGGCTCCGCAGGCCCGCCATCCGCTCGGCTTCGGCGAACGACGGCTCGTAACCTTTGACCGTCAAACCGGCGCGGGAGCCGGCCTCCCATACCGCCTTGGTAAACTCGGGCGTCCCATGAACGTCAATCGTTTCCCAGCCATTATGCTGCGCGAGTCTGACCAGCGCAGCTATCGTTTCGGGATCTTCGTCGCGGGCGATGATCCGGTCATCGATGATTTCGAGCGACGGGTTCAACCGATCCCCGGCAAAGAACACGCCGAGGCGTCGATTGCCACCATCGGGGGATTCGACAACCCGCATGGAGTACCGCTTCGCCATATCGGGCGGGATCTCGAACGTGGACCGTTCGGGAGCGGCCTGCGCAAGCGCCGATTGGATGGACGCGCTTTGGGCGAGGCTTTCGGCAAGGTCTTTGCCGTGATCGGCCCCATGTTCGGCAATCACCACATCGGGAGCGCCTTCCGAACCGGGCCGGCTCAGCGCTGACATTTGCTCGGGCAGGCGAACGCCGCCCTGTCCGTCTATATGCGTGCCGACGCCCAGAGCCTCTTTGGCTTCCGGCGCCCTCGATTCCACCAGACGCTTGAAATCCGGGTCCGCCACCAGCTTCCGGGCGCGATCTTCGGCGAGCGGATCGCGGCTGTTGCCCGTGGTGGCAATCAAAGTCGCATCCTTCCCAGCATAGATCGCGACTTGCTCTTGGTCGCGATAGTCGGCGCTGGGAGAAAAGCTGCTGACCACGAGCCGCGTATCGGCGCGCGTGCTGGGCGCGATGGAATTGGTCTCGCTCATTTGAAGACCTCGATATCGTTGGAAGCAATTTGGCCGACCACCCAGCTATCGCGATCGTTCGCTGGCCCGTTATTCGAGGCCGGCGTGTCGCTCGCGGGCGTGGAAGGAACGGGGAGAGCTGGCGGCGCCTGGACGGAACCCAGCGCGGCCGCGGCCGACCACACGCGGCCGACATAGCCGTTGCGAAATCCCCGCGTCAGCGTTCCGGTATTGTAGAGCGAATAGGTCGCGGAGATCGCATCGAGGCCCGTGTAATGCCGGGTTGCCAGACCATAGCCTTCTTGCAGCACAGCGGAAGCGAGCCGCAGATTGGTGCAAGGATCGAACACCTCTTCGACCGAGACCCCGAGGCGCGCGAAATTGGCCGAATTGACCTGGGCCAAGCCGACATCGACGGTGTAGCCAGCAGCGACATAGCGACGGACGATCGCTGCGCCTTCAGCGACGGAGCCGGCACGAACGCGCGGCCCCTTGTTGACGTTGATCTTGAGGGAGTCGCCGCTACTCTCCGTCATGACGAGCGGCACAACCGCTTCGGTCGCGATTTCCGGCGCGCATTGCTGCGCCAGCGTGGCAATGGCGGCGACCGCGTAGATCATTGCTGTGTCACCGTCTGGTATCGCGTGTCGAGCGCGTAGCTCGACACGGCACCGTCTGACTGCGTGACCGTCAGATTATAGCCGTGCTTCACCTTCTTGGTGCGAATGCCGACGCCCGTGCATGTCGGGAACGAGCCGCCCATGGCGAGGACATTCCAGAGCTTCGTGATAGGCGGGACGCACTGCGCATATTTCGTGGGGGAGCCGGGGGTGGCGAGGCAGAGAACCACCTGGCAACCCCAATCCGACGCATAGGCCGGTTGCGGCGCGGCGACCGCCACAATCCCAGCGCCGCACAAGGAAAGCGCCCCCGAGGCGCCCCCCAGCTTGTTCAACAATCGCCCGATCATGAACCACCTCCATGAGATACGCGCCACTCTTCCGCCGCGAATACGTCCCATCGGGGCGGCGCTTTCTCGGTGGGTTGCAGGGCCGACACGGGCGCGGAGGGCGCATCGGTTCCAGAGATTGCAGATGGACGGCGAACGTCGGCACTGGCGACATTGACGATCCAGTCCTCGTCCTCTTCGACGGGCCGGATGCGGTCGATGACCTGTCCAGGGCGCGCGAACGCGATATGCCAATGATTGGAGTGACCCCGATCCCCCGGCCCAAGCAGCTCTATGAGCCGGATGCCGCTTTGCCCCATAAGGGCGCGGATTTGGTCGCGCGTGATCGAGTTGACGCCGGCAGCAGGGACGAAATCCACGGCTTGCCCGAATTTGTGCCAGCTATAACGCGCCCCGTATGTCGCGTTCATGGGCCTGATTGTGTCGGTGATGCGGGCGGCAAACGCCCGCCGTAGCAGCGCTGTTACCCCCGATACCGTAGCCGTGGTGGGGATGGAGGCCCGTTGCGAACCATCATCGACCTGCGCCAGCGCGCACGGGTCGAACACGGATGCCGGAGTGATGCCGTATGTCGCGAAGTCCCGGCCCTTGATCGCAAGCGGTCCGGCATCGAAGTCCGCGCCGAGCGCAAGCAGATCACGCACTGTCGCTTCTGCGTCGGCCTCATTGTCGGGCTGACGGGTCAGCGAGGCGCCCGTGTGAACGATGATCGCGTAGGGCGGTGCCGGGGTGGTCACGGCAGCGCCCAACCCTGCTGCGCAGAGCTGAATCGCCTTTGCCGTAAGCACCGCTGGAAGCATGAACGCCTGCTCCGTCAGATACAGTCCATAAAAAATAGTGGACGATACTGACGATCATGGCAACACTCAATCGCATCCGGGGAATTGGATTTTGAGCCGTTACGAAGGTGTGTTCATCTCCCCTCCCCTCGTTCACCATGTTGCCGAGACAGCAAGCCTAGCATAGAAAACATGGCTTTTAGGGGAGCCGGAGCCTTTGGGCTGACGGCCCCTTTCGGTGAGGCGTATCGCGCAAAGGGCAGAAGATTGAGAACAACCGTCGCTTTCCTTGCGGAAACACCCGGTTCGGCGACCCTGGAAGATCAAAAGGCGGTCCTAAGCCCTGATGACATCGTTGTGGAGGCGGGGAAAAAGAGTTTCAACCAGCTCGGCGAACTGCTCGCACGCAACGGCATCAAGCTCGCCTCTGGAGATCGGATCAAGGTCTTCGACCTATCATGCCTGGCGCTTTCAACGAACATGCTCATTCGCGTGCTGGCTAAGACGTTGCGTGCCGGCATCAGCGTTGAGATCGTGTCACAAAAGCTTGTCATCGAACCCGGTGCGACAAGCGAGATGCACGTTTTGCTTGATACCCTGGACGGCCATTACAGGCATATCCATGGTATCAAGACCCACCCGGCAGACACCGCGCCCCAGGGTCGCAAACGCCTTCTCGATCCCGACAAACTTCCCGAGATAAGGGCAAAGCTCGACAAGCCGGGAGCGACCGCGACCGACGTGGCGCAGGAGCTAGGAGTCGCGAGATCCACGCTTTTCAACTACCTCGAACGATACGACAGGGAGCGGCGCATCAGTCGGGGCAAGAAGGTTGTAAAGGGGGGTGTTGAGGGCCGCGGCGATGATGCTCATGTCCCGAAGCGTGATGCGGATAAAAGACCCGTTTAGCATATTCTGGATACGCTTGGCCGGGATTGCGCTACGCTCGGCCAGTTCTTCAGTCGAAATCCCGGTCTCATTAAGCAACACTTTCACACGATCCCCGAATCGGGACCGCAAAACGACGCCTTTAGCCACACAAACTCCCTCGGTTCCCCCCCGATAGGCCCCTGTGGTTCGGTCGCGACCTCTTCTTCCGTGGCGTCTCGTGAGGTGGCGCCGATTGATCTATGTGTGTCTAATTCATGTCGCGACCGCAGTGCAATGATATTCCGTCGCAATAAGTATGTTCATTTTGGAGGGTTTTTGGCGCTTTCCTCGTCACATGGGCGGATCATATCCCATGCCTCAGCGCCTACGGCTTCCGCCAGCTTGACCATCATGTCGAGGGTAGGATTGGCTCTTCCGCGCTCGATGAAGGAAATATATGCAGCCGTGATGCCGGTCTGCTCGAACAGTTGCGCTTGCGTATAGCCGAGCGAGAGTCGGCGTTCCTTCAGCCGCTTCCCGAAAAGCTGCGCAGCAGGTGTTCCAACCTCCTCCAGTTGGAGATACTTCGGCATCCAAAAGGTCTCTATCGGTGCGACATCACGGCCGATTGGCCGTGTTCTCAATGCTACAGCTTATATCGGGAACGGTTCGTCGCGCGAGAAAAATTAATTTACAGCATCGCGTGCGGGAGCGTTTGACAGAATCGTCATTCGCTCATTAATTGGACTCATGGCACGCCCGCGCACCAAGACTCGGAGAATGACCGTAAAGGAGCTTGTCCGGCAACAGCGGGGCGAGCTTTATGCGACAGGGCACCAGAATCTCAACATGGCGCTGCCTTCGGGGCTGATCGACGAGATCGACACCTTGAAGAAGCGGTATCGGCTGCGCTCTCGCGATGCCGTCGTCGCCCGGATCATCCGCAAGTGCATGGCGACCGTCAGTCCCGACGACTTCGTGCAGCGTGCGGCCGATGGCGATGCGACGCTGCGCCGCATTTCGCCGATCGTCGCGAACGAACTGGCTGACTATGTGCAGCAGGTTCAACGCCGCTTTCGGAATATGCCTTATGGCCCTGTCTTCGAAATGATTTTCGCCGAGATTGGCAGCGACCTTTCCAACCCTGCTGTCCAGCTTGAACTCATCCAAGGCGGTGAGCAGTGATGGTGAGCCGCTCGGCCTCGATCGCGGCCGAGCGCGTGCAGTTAGAGTCGGCCGGAATGGTTCTCGAAAGCACGAAGATCGCCTCCCCGTTCGTGCTTTCGGGGACCATTAGAAAGGCGGCGCCGGCATGACGACGCTCCCTACGACTCAGGGCGAGCTTTTCAGCCTTGATAGCCCGTTGCTCACCGAGGTCCGCGGCGAGCGATCATTGATGGCCTATCCATTCTTTGCGCTGACTAAAACGGCGTGGATGAAGCCGCTGGCCTATAGGACGGACGCCGTTTCCATCGAGATTGGGCCGGGTCCGCGCGGTGTCGCGACTATCTACGACAAGGAAGTCCTGCTTTATATTGCGAGTCTGCTTGTAGCAAAGCTCGACTCGGGCGAGAAAGTCTCGCAGGACTTCTACTTTACCGCGCACGACCTGTTTCGCGTAACCGGGGTCAACAGCTCAGCCCGATCCTACGCCCGCCTATCGGACGCGCTTGAGCGTCTGCAAGGCACGCAGATCAAGACCAACATCGAGGCTGGTGGCGAGGGCGAGGCGGGTTTCTTCTCCTGGCTCTCCGAAGCGCGGTTGACCTATACCAAGACGCGCACCGGCGATCGGCGTCTCAAGGCGGTCCGCGTCCGGCTCTGCGACTGGCTCTATCGCGCGATCTTGCGTGACCGGGAAGTTCTCGATTACTCGCCGAATTACTTTCAGATCGGGCCTGTTGAACGCCGTCTTTATGAAGTCGCGCGCGCTTCGTGCGCAAATGGCGCTATTGACGTCGATATCGAAGACCTACGTCTGCAAATTGGGTATCAAAATCCCGTAAAGAATTTTCGCCATGCTTTGAAGGGCATAGCGGAAGAGGACTCTATACCCGATTATCGCATCGTATTAGGTGATAATACCAACGAGGACGTTAAGAGAAAGCGCGGCCCTCGCGCCGGCTCCGCCAAGGTGACGATCATCCCGAGGACCACCGCACCCCCATGCTGATCGCGGTGCGCCTGGCTAGTGATTCGGTCAAACCCGATAGCCGCGCACAGAATGGTTCTCGAAAGCACGAACAAACGGTTCTCGAAAGCACGAAGGGGGCGCCTTTCGGTTTCCGAAAGCACGAGTTTTTGTGCCTTCGGTTCTCGAAAGCACGAGTTTCCGATGCTTCCGCGCTCCCGCGCGGGCTGTCATTCATTGTCATGAAATTGCGGGGCCGAAGGGCGGCCCCCGCCAATCCAAGGGGTATGTGGGCCGTGAGCACATAAACGAATGCCCGGCACGAAGGCCGGGCACCCGATGAACTAGGAGCATCGTCGCCAAACGATGCCAAGGGCCATCAGACAGCCCCTCTCCTAGAGCATTTCGAGCGCAGGCTCAAGGGATGCGCGATTCGCGCCACGCATCTGCTTTGTTCGCTGACGGCCCCTTGCACGAGGGGACGAACGATGGACTTTACCCTGCGACAATCGACGGTGCCGGCTGACTCCGTGGTGGACGAGCTGCGCGCCGAAGGGATTTCCTACGAAGACATTCGCACCGCACTGGACTTGCAGGCTACCCAGCGGCAGTCCGGCGTGCCGGTTCTGCCCCTGCGCGTGATATGTGGGCTTGAGCAGCACAAGAGCACCAGCAGCAATGTCCTCCTCAACGCGACCCGCGCGATCGTCGGCACCCCCAAGGGGGGGCGGCCGACTGGCGGGCTCCACATCACGCGCCGCAAAATATGGGCGAACAGCGTCCGGACCGAAAGCGCCGAGGAGGCCGACTTCGCCCAGCGCCTCGGGAACGATCTTCGCAAGCGGCTCTATGTCGCCGGCGAGCTGACCTTCAACCTTGGTCGCAAGCTGGCGAGCGAAGCCCGCGCTGGCCTGCGTACCCTTACGGAGAGGGAGGAGGCCCTGGTTCAATTCACGCAGTCGTGTCAGCGCGTCCTCACGGCCATGCTGCGGCGTGAGCAGGGCCGAAAAGGCTGGCTGACCCCCGATTATGAGGCGATCATGTCGTGGACCGGCCTCTCGCGTTCGACCGTGCATCGCTCGCTCGGCATCCTGAAGGCGATCGGCCTGGTCGACTGGATCAGGCGCTTCATCTACTCGCGTGACGACACGAACGGCGCGCGCTCCGAGCAGACCTCCAACCTTTATCGCTTCGCGCTTCCCCAATGGCTGGCGAAGCTGATCGGCCTTCACGTCCCCATCCCTGACGACGAGGAGGTGCGCCGCGAAACCGTTCTGGAGGATCATGCGGCGATGCTCGCCAATACGTCGGGCGGCGAACGGCGTCGGCTGATGCCTGAAGATCCCAAGGCCCGCACCGACCTCGCCAATGCCGCCTTCCGGCTCGATCAGCGTCAACGTCTCGAACTCGCAGCCCGTGAGTGTCAGAAAAACACTGCTCCTCTTAGGAAGTCTATATATTCTAAGAAGGGAGAAGCGGAATCGGCCTGGACGGCCGATACGTTTAGCCCTGACGGGCCCCGCCTAGCCTAACCGCATCGCCAAAACCGCAACCTCACCGACTGGATCAACTGTCGGACCGTCGCCTGCGGCGCCGGAATGCTCCCCAGCGGGAGCAAGCGGCTTGACCTGCGCTCAAATGGCGACCGTCGTGGCTCCCGATCGTCGAAATCGGGATCGAAGGCGACGAGATCGCGCGTTTGATAGGCCAGAGGGAAATACTGGCGCTCAATTTCGCGCTCGGACGCGCCTCGGCGGATCGCCATCCCATCACCCGTCGGCGAAAAATCTCTGTCCATTTTCGTCCTATATTGTTATTTGGACACCATGACGCACACGCCGGAAACAGCAGCGCGTAAGATCGTCGCGGACCTGAAGGGCACATGGCATCGCAAGCATGGCATGGTCCGGTGCCCCGCGCACGCTGACAAGACGGCTTCGCTGTCCGTCACGCCGGGCCGCAAGGCAGTCCTTTTCCATTGTTTCGCCGGCTGCACCCAGGACGAGATCATCTCGGCGCTGCGCGACCAGCGTATCAATCCGGCGATCGACGCGCCCAGCTCGGCGCCGGAAGCCCCCGCGCGCGACCTCACTCCGCTCGCCGAGGATATTTGGACCCGCGCCATGCCGATCGCCGGCACCCCGGCCCAGCTCTACGCGGACGGGCGCGGCATCGGCCACACCACGATCGCCCGATATTCGCCAAGCGTCATGACCTATGAGCGAGGCCGCAGATTGCTCCTGCCGGCGCTGCTCGTACCGATGCACGAGGGCCGGAGATTTCGGGCGCTCCTGCGCATATTCATCGATCGCGATGGCCAGAAGGCCCGCGCCCTGGAGGAGCCCAAGCGCACGCTCGCCGACCCGCGCGGCAGTGTCGTCCAGATCGGCGCCCCGCCCGATGATACGATGAACCTGGCCGAAGGCTATGAGGACGCCGAATCCGCGATCGTGCTCAACGACCTTTCCGGCTGCGCGGCCGTGTGCGGCGTCGAACGCTATCGCGAGATCTACATTCCCGACCATGTGCGTCGCATCGTGATTTACTCGCAGCACGGAAAGGCCGCGGCCGAGGGGATCGAGCGCGGCCGGGAAAACCTCACCCGCAATGGCCGATCGGTGGTCATCGTCCCCCCTCCCCCCCGTTGCGACTGGAACGACGCCTTGATGGCGAAGCTGGCTGCCCGCGCTTGAGAGCGCGGGCGCTTCTCGGCGGCTTCGCGATACTCGTGGCCGTTATGCTTTGGCACCGGCCTTCGGCCGATCACCGTGCCCCACGGCCGAACGATCCGACCGGCTGCGCCGCGACAGGAGCGACGCAATTTTGTGATGCCGTCGCCGGCTTCTCAAAATCGCTCCGCAGTCCGATCTTGCCCTTCAATCGCGCGAGCATCCTTCCGCCCCCCGAAGTCACCGGCGCCGTCGATCCGGCCATCAATCAGGCCAATATCGACGCCACGATTTGCCGGCCCGGATATGCGAAAGCGGCGCGGCCTCCCTATTCGATCACCGGGCCGATGAAGCGCCGCCTTATGGATCAGCAGCATCCTGGCGAAAGCATGGCTAACTATGAGCTTGACCACCTGATCCCCATTTCCATCGGCGGCGCTCCGCTCGACATGAAGGATTTGTGGCTGCAACCGCGTCTCGGGCAGGCGAACGCGGCGGACAAGAACGTCCTGGCGTATGTGCTTTGGCGGTTGGTCTGCACGCATCAGGTGCCACTCGAAACCGCGCAACAGGCAATTAGCCGGGATTGGACGAAGGCGTATCAGACCTACGCAACGCCGGAAAACATCGCGAAATACCATTTCCGTCATGATGAACAGCGAGCGGATTAGCTCAATTATTTCCCGTTTTCTTCGTGTCATTTGTTGAAGGAGGAGAAGACTATGCCGAGGAACATCGCAGAATTTCGGGTTATCGGGAATGTGGGCAATAAGCGCGAGCGCGACAAGGTGACGTATGTAAGCGTCGGCGCGACCTACAATCGCCGGGATGGTGAGGAGTGGAAGAGCGAGACGCTCTGGAATAGCGTGGTGTGCTTCTCAAATGTCGCCCAGCAGGCCGCAAATGCGGAGAAGGGAGACCTGGTGCATGTGACGGGCCGCGTGCGCGAAAGCAGCCATGGTGAGCCCGACAATCTGCAATATCGGACGGAATTGATCGCCGATACCTTCTCGATCCTGGCAAAGTCCGACAAGCAGGATCAGGATCAGCAATAAGATGCAAGGGCGGGGGCGGCCTTCGGCACGGCTCTATCTACGCTGCGCTCCGACCGAACCCGCAAGCGGTTTCGTCCCATCCGGGTGACGATCCTCGCCTGAAACGGACGGCAAGCCTTCGGGCTTGCCGGCTCCCTATTCCCGCCTGCCCAGAGAGTGCAGCGGTTCTCGAAAGCACGAACGAGGTGAAGCGAGATCCGCGTCGCGGATCGCGGCGCTGATGTGCGCGGCCCCAAGTTGGCCGCGGCCGTGACGCTGCGCGGCAGAATGCCGCAATACCGACGGCACCGCTTTGGCGGCGCTGAGGATGAAGGGGGCGCCGCCCCCCTCTGTGCAAGGGCTGGACCGTCTCCGCGCGTGACGCGCTCCGCTTGGCGATCGGGGCGGTCTCCCCACCCTTCCGCGCCTGCGGCTTGTGCAGGGCGGGCGATCCCCCTCCCCCCCGATCGGCCCCATTTGCCCATTCACCCCCCGCTCTCGGCGAGGGCCAGAAGTCGATGTGAGCCATCGCCTTCGGCTCTATTCCAGAAAGGGAAACACCATGCAGAACGCTCCCGACCGCGCCGCGCATATCGAACGCATCGCCGCGCTGAACGACACGTTGCGGGCTAACATTACGAAGCCGACCGGCCTTGATCGCATCGTCATGACGGCGGGGATCGCCGGGGGCATCGGCGACGTGACGACGTGGAGCGGATGGCGCAAGCGGGCCGAGCTGCTCCGGACTGTGCGCGATTTTGACGCCTTCAGCCCTGACAGCCCCGAGCGGGATTTCGGACGGTTCGAGTGGCAGGAAGCCGTCTGCTATTTCAAAATCGACTATTACGACCCCTCTCTTGAGTGGGGATCGGCGAACCCGGCTGACCCGGCAGTCACAGCCCGCGTCCTGACGATCATGTGGGCCTACGAATACTGATAGACCGGCGCGGGCGGCCCCCTCGCCGCCCCGCCTTTCCCAAAGGAAAGGAATCTCCCATGCCGCAGGCATTGACCAGCCCCGAGGGCATTCCGCTCGCGACCGTCCTACG
>NZ_BCZQ01000033.1 GCF_001598815.1 Sphingopyxis terrae subsp. terrae NBRC 15098
GGCCAAGGGCATCTGCGGCGCCGAGGCGCCCTATCATGCCATCCCCTGGTTCTGGTCGAACCAATATGACCTCAAGCTCCAGACCGCCGGGCTGTCGACGGGCCACGACCAGGCGGTGCTGCGCGGCGATCCCGCCAGCCGCAGCTTCTCGGTCGTCTACCTGAAAGCCGGCAAGGTCATCGCGCTCGACTGCGTCAACGCGACCAAGGATTATGTCCAGGGCCGCATGCTCGTCACCGCCGGCACCGCCGCAACCCCCGAACAGCTCGCCGATACCGACACACCCCTCAAGGAACTGATCACAGGCTGACGATCAGCTGCGCCAGTAGAGCCACGCGGCCCACAGCCAGCCGGCGATCAGCAGGGTGCCGCCCACGGGTGTGACGGCGCCCAGCCAGCGCGGCCCGCCGAGCGCCATCGCATAGAGGGTGACGGCAAAAAGTCCGCCGCCGATCAGCAGCATGATCGCCGGGCCGCGTGCGGTCCCAATGATCGCGAGCGCCGCAACCGCGTGGACCAGTTGATACAGACCGCCGGTGCGCAGCCAGTCGGCCTCCTGGGGTCCCGCCGCGCCATGCGCCCCGAAGGCACCCGCCGCGACCGCCAGTGCCGCCGAAATCGCCGCGAACAGTCCGATCATCTCCGTCTCTCCTTTGTAGCCATAATCTTAGCGTGCCGAGCGCGCCGATGGAATAAGCCGCGCCGCGGGGGCGTAAACCGGGCATGAAGCATGTTCTGGAATCGGGGCGGGTCGCGGGGCGTTCGCCCGCCGGCCGGCCGCTGCGCATCGCGCTCTTCTCGGGCAATTACGACTGCGTGCGCGACGGCGCCAATCGGGCGCTCAACCGCCTCGTCGCCTATCTGCTCGATCGCGCAGGAATGGCGGTCCGCATCTATTCGCCGACCGCGCCGACGAAGGCGTTCGAATCGGTCGGCGATATTGTCTCGGTGCGCTCGGCGAGCATCCCGGGGCGCCCCGAATATCGCCTCGCGCTTGGCTTCACGGGCGCTGCCCGCGCCGACCTCGAGGCATTTGCCCCGGATATCGTCCATCTCTCGGCGCCCGATATCTTGGGCCGCCAGGCACAAAAATATGCGCGGGCCGCGGGCATTCCGGTAGTCGCGAGCCTCCACACGCGCTTCGAAACCTACCCCGAATATTATCATCTCGGCTTTCTGCGCCGGCCGATGGAGGCCTATCTGCGGCGCTTTTACGGCGATGCCGATCATATCCTTCTGCCGACGCCGCCGATCCTCGACGAATTCGCGGCGCTCTACGGCCGCGACAATGTGTCGATCTGGTCGCGCGGGGTCGACCGTACCGCCTTTCATCCCGCGCTGCGTAGCAACGCTTTCCGTGCCCGGCTCGGCTATACACCCGGCGATGTGGTGCCGCTATTTTTCGGGCGGCTGGTGCTCGAAAAGGGGCTCGGCGTCTTTGCCGACACGATCGAGGCGCTCCGCGCGCGCGGCTATAATGTGCGCCCGATGATCGTCGGCGAAGGACCGGCGCGTGACTGGCTGGCGCGGCGGCTGCCCAATGTCGCCTTCCTGGGCCATCTGGCCGGCGCCGACCTTGGCTGCGCGGTGGCCAGCGCCGACATATTGGTCAATCCCAGCGTGACCGAGGCTTTCGGCAACGTCAATCTGGAGGCGATGGCATCGGGGATCGGGGTCGTGTCGGCCGACGTTCCCAGCGCCTCGTCGCTGATCGTGCATGGCGGCACCGGCCTGCTGGTCCCGCCGCACGACGCCGCGGCCTATGCCGATGCGATCGCGCAGCTTATCGACGAATCCGCGCAGCTCGCGGTGCTGCGCCGCGCCGCCGCGGTCGCCGCGGACCGCTATTGCTGGGACGATATTCTCGCCGGGGTCGCGGCGCTCTATGGCCGGCTCGCCGGAACCGCTACTGTCGCGGCACTGGCGAGAGTCGCCTGAGGAGTTTCGATGCGCAAGGGCCGCGACACCGATCCCGATATCGATGGCGATCTCGCCGCGATGCGACGCTATGCACGCTCGCTCGCGCGCGACGATCAGGATGCCGACGATGTGGTCCAGGATGCGCTGCTGCGCGCGATCGAACGGCGCGATACCTTTCGGGCCGAAGGCAATCGCCGCGGCTGGCTGCTCGCGATCGTCCACAATGTCTTCGTATCGGGCACCCGCCGCCGCGCGGCCGAAGCGCGGCGCAACGATCGTTTCGCCGATACGCTCGCGACGCAGGCCGACGCGGCGCAGGAACATCATGCGCGGCTGCGCGAAATCGCGCGCAGTTTCGCCGCGCTTCCCGACCATCATCGCGCGGTGCTGCACCTGACCGCGGTCGAAGGCCTCAGCTATCAGCAATGCGCCGACCTTCTGGCCGTCCCGATCGGAACGGTGATGTCGCGCGTTGCGCGCGCGCGCGCGGCGCTCCGCGATCTCGAAAATGGACGCGAGGACACGGACGGACGGCGCCGCGCCGCGCCGCTGCGACTGGTTGGAGGACAGGATGACTGACGGGCCGAACGAAAGCGAACTCACCGCCTATGTCGACGGGCAACTCGATGTCGAAGGGCGTTTCGCCGTCGAGGATCATCTGCGCCGTAACCCCGACCTCGCCGCACGCGTGATGGGCGATCTCGGCGCACGCAGCGCCTTGCAGCTTCTGGCGCAGGACAGGCGCGCGATGCCCGCCGCGGTCGCGGCGCTCGGCCGTGATCTGGCAGAGCCGGCCCGGCGCTGGGGTCGCTGGATGTCGGTCGGCGGCACCTCGGTCGCCGCAGCGGTTGTCGCGCTGCTGTTCGTCGCAACCCAGGGACCGCCCGCCTATGTCGATTATGCCATCTCGTCGCACCGCATCGCGATGATGCGCGCCGAGCTCGATTCGCAGGCCGAAACGACGCATTACGACGCGCGCGAGATTGCGAGCACCACCAATATCGCGATTCCCAGCGTGCCGAAGAGCTGGAAGATCACCGACGTTCAGCTTTTCCCGACCGAACGCGGCCCGGCCCTGCTCGTCGCGGTCCGCACCCAGGCGGGCGATCCACTGTCGCTCTTTGCGCTGCACCAGCGTTCAGGCGCGCCCGAACGCCCCGACGCGGTGCGCGAAGGCGCGCAATCGGTGGCCTATTGGCGCCGCGGCGACATGTCCTACGCGCTGGTCGGCAACACCGGGCCGGGCGCGATCGACGCGACGGCGGAGAAGCTGGCGCGAAGCTGGTCCTGACGATGATGCAAGCCGCGCGACATGTGTTCGAAAGATTGACAATTCAAGGCGTTTTTGATCGATAAAATCGATCATGGCGGCGCGGATTTCCAATTTCCGCACTGCAACATAAATCGCTAGGGGGGGGGGCTCCACAAACAAAAGGAGGCTCTCCATGTCCGTGCTCAACACCACCATCAAGCCCTTCAACGCGACCGCGTACAAGGACGGCAAGTTCGTCGAAATCAGCGACGAAACCGTCAAGGGCAAGTGGGCCGTCTTCTTCTTCTATCCGGCTGACTTCACCTTCGTCTGCCCGACCGAGCTCGAAGACCTCGCCGACATCTATCCGACGCTGCAGAACATGGGCGTCGAAGTGTTCGCGGTGTCGACCGACACGCATTTCTGCCACAAGGCGTGGCACGACACCTCGCCGGCGATCGGCAAGATCAATTACTATATGGTCGGCGACCAGAACCACAATCTGTCGAACAATTTCGAAGTTCTGCGCCAGGGCGTCGGCCTTGCCGACCGCGGCACCTTCGTGCTCGACCCGCAGGGTGAAATCCAGCTTCTGGAAATCACCCCCGAAGGCGTGGGCCGCAACGCCGCCGAACTGCTCCGCAAGATCAAGGCGCTGCAGTACTGGGTCAGCCACCCCGGCGAAGTCTGCCCCGCCAAGTGGGAAGAAGGCGCCGAAACGCTCGCGCCCTCGCTCGACCTCGTCGGCAAGATCTAAGGTATAATCGTCCGTGTGTCCCCGCGAAGGCGGGGACCCAGAGCGTTAATTCGCTACACTTGCGCTCTACGGCCCTGGGCTCCCGCCTTCGCGGGAGCACACGGATTTTCTTTGAAACCAGGCAGGAATCTTCCCCATGCTCGACGCCAATATGAAGCAGCAGCTTCAGGGTCTTCTCACGAACCTTCGTGAACCGATCGAATTGCTCTCGTCACTCGGCGACGATGCGAAGTCGGTCGAGCTGGCGGCGCTCCTCGACGATATCGCCGCGCTGTCGGACAAGGTCAGCGTGACGCGCACCGACGACGATGCGCGCCGGCCCAGCTTCCTGATCCGCCGCGCGAGCGACGCCCGTGTCGCGGTGCGCTTCGCGGGCATCCCGCTCGGCCATGAATTCACCTCGCTCGTCCTCGCGCTGCTTCAGGTCGGCGGCCACCCGCCGAAGGTGAGCGCCGAGGTGCTCGAGCAAGTGACGGCGCTCGACGGCGACTTCCACTTCGAAACCTATTTCTCGCTGTCGTGCCAGAATTGCCCCGACATCGTGCAGGCCTTGAACCTGATGAGCGTGGTCAACCCGCGCATCACCCACACCGCGATCGACGGCGGGCTGTTCCAGGCCGAGGTCGAGGATCGCAAGATCATGGCGGTGCCGACGATCTTCCTGAATGGTCAGAATTTCGGTCAGGGCCGCATGGAGCTCGAACAGATCCTCGCGAAGCTCGACAGCGGTGCCGAAGCCAAGGCGGCCGAAAAGATCGCTGCCAAGGACGCGTTCGACGTGCTCGTTGTCGGCGGCGGCCCCGCGGGCGCCGCGGCCGCGATCTACGCGGCACGCAAGGGCATCCGCACCGGCATCGCGGCCGAACGCTTCGGCGGGCAGGTGCTCGATACGATGGCGATCGAGAATTTCATTTCAGTCCAGCACACCGAAGGTCCGAAGCTCGTCGCGCAGCTTGAGAGCCACGTCAAAGACTATGACGTCGACATCATGAACCTGCAGCGCGCCGAAAAGCTGATCCCGGCAAAGGCCGAGGGCGGGTTGCACGAAGTCGTGCTTGCCAATGGCGCGTCGCTCAAGGCGCGCACCGTGATCCTCTCGACCGGTGCGCGCTGGCGCCAGCTCGGCGTGCCGGGCGAGGATGCCTATCGCAACAAGGGCGTCGCCTATTGCCCGCACTGCGACGGCCCGCTCTACAAGGGCAAGCGCGTCGCGGTGATCGGCGGCGGCAATTCGGGCGTCGAGGCGGCGATCGACCTTGCCGGCATCGTCGCGCACGTCACCCTGATCGAATATGACAGCCAGCTCCGCGCCGACGCCGTCCTCCAGCGCAAGCTCGCGAGCCTGCCCAATGTCCGGATCATTACCTCGGCGCTGACCACCGAAGTGCTCGGCGACGGCGAAAAGGTGACCGGGCTTGCCTATAAGGACCGCAATTCGGACGAACTGCATCAGGTCGAACTCGAAGGCATCTTCGTTCAGATCGGCCTCGTGCCGAACACAGAATGGCTCAAGGACAGCGTCACCCTGTCGCGCCACGGAGAGGTCGAGGTCGACCATCGCGGCGAGACGAGCCAGCGCGGCATCTTCGCCGCGGGCGATTGCACGACCGTCCCCTACAAGCAGATCGTGATCGCGATGGGCGAAGGATCGAAGGCGGCGCTGTCGGCCTTCGACTACATGATCCGCCTGCCGGTGGGTGCGGAAGCCGAGGCGGCGTAACGCCATATTTTCGTCATGCCGGACTTGATCCGGCATCCATTCGCGGCGCAAGCTCGCATGGACCCCGGATCAGGTCCGCGGCGACGAGAGCAGGATGACCGACAAGAAGAAACCGCCCGCACCAATTCCGCTCTGCCGATTCGAAGAACTGGCCGAGCGCGAGAACAGGCTGCGCGACGAAGCGGCGCGCAAGGCCGCAAAGCCGACGCGCAAACCGCGCTAGCCGGCCGTCATTGCAAAGCGCCGCGGCGGCACGCCCACCGCGCGCGCAAAGGCGGTGCTGAACGCGCTCGCCGACCCATAGCCCACACGCTCGGCGATTTCGTCGATCTTGCCCGCGCGGCGGCGCAACATGTCCTTGGCCAGGCTCATGCGCCAGCTTTGCACATACTCCATCGGCGGCACGCCGACGGTGCGCGCGAAACGGTCGAAAAAGGCCGATCGCGACAGCGCCGCTTCCTGCGCAAGCGCCGCGACCGTCCAGACGTGCGCGGGGGCATCGTGGATGCAGCGGATCGCGCTCGCCAGCCGCGGGTCGCCGAGGCCGCGTAGCATCCCCGGCGGCGCCTCGTCACCGCCCGCAGCGCGTAGCGCCTCGACCAGCAGTATCTCGACCAGCCGCGCGAGCACCAGATCGCGCCCCGGCCTGTCGCCGTCCGCTTCGCTGCGCACCATCTGCACCAGCGCCGCCAGCCGCTCGGCTCCGCGCAGATGGATCAGGGCGGGAAGCTGCGATACCAGCAGGCCGGCGTCGGGCGAGGCAAAGGCGAAATAGCCGCCGAGCATCCGGACATCGGGCTCACCGTCGGGCTCGCCATGCCGCATCTCGCCCGAAAATCCGGTGGTGTCATGGGGATCGATCATGACCGGATCGCAGGTAGCCCCTGCGTCGATGGCCGACATGGTGAAGCCCGGCGTCGCAGGCAACAGCACGAAATCGCCGGCAATCAGCGTGACCGGATCGGCGCCATCGACCGTCAACCGGCAGCGACCTTGCAGCACCGTGCAAAAGCTCAGGTCGCCGAAGGATGAATAGCGCACCGCCCACTGCCCGCGTCCGCCGATCCCTTTCGCGAAGACCGTGCTGGGGCGCAGCAGCGCGATAAGATCGGAGAGTGGGTCGGCCATATCCGGACTATCTGTAATAAATTGCGGATTTCACATTATAGATCGTATCGCGTTCTCTGCCTAGATCCTTTCCATCACCCTGATGAAAGGAAGAATGATGAAACGGATTCTGATCACCGGCTGCTCGTCGGGCTATGGCCTCGAAACCGCACGCCATTTTCATGCGGGCGGCTGGACCGTGATCGCGACGATGCGCAACCCGGCCGCCGCGCCGCTCGAACCTTCGGCGCGGCTTCGCCTGCTGCCGCTCGACGTGACCGATGACGATAGCATCGCCGCCGCCGTCGCCGCTGCCGGGCCGATCGACGTTCTCGTCAACAATGCGGGGATCGGCCTGTTCGGCGCGCTCGAACATTCGCCGCTGCGTCGCATCCGCGACGTCTATGCCACCAACAGCCTCGGCACCATCGCCATGACGCAGGCGGTGATCCCGCAGATGCGCGAACGCCGGTCGGGAACGATCGTCAACGTCACCTCGTCGGCGACGCTCGCCTCTTTCCCTTATGCCGCCGCCTATACGGGCAGCAAGACCGCGATCCAGGGCTTCACCGGCAGCCTCGCGCACGAACTCGAACCGCTGGGTATCGGGGTGAAACTCGTCGAGCCGGGCTATGGCCCCACCACCGCCTTTACCGCGAACACCGATGTTGCGCTCGCCGACGTGCTGCCCGAACCCTATGGCAGCCATGCTGCGCCGATCCTTGCTGGCATGGCGCAGTCCGCGCTCTTCACGACCGAGGCCGACGTCGCCGCGGCGGTGTGGGACGCGGTGCACGACCGGACGGGCCGCAGCCATTTTCCGGCGGGCGCCGATGCGTTGGCGATCGCCGCTGGGGCCTAGAGCATTTTCCAGTCAGGTGGAATTACCTGACGATTCAGAAAATGCGGAAAAACTGGAATCTAAAGGGCGCTTACTCGGGAAGCGCGGGCTTGACGGCGATGCCGTCCAGAAAAGCATCGAGCCGCTTGATGTCCTCGGCGGTGAAATGCAGCCCCAGCTTGCTACGCCGCCACAAAATGTCGTCGCTCGTCTGCGCCCATTCGCGGTCGATCATCCAGCGGATTTCGGCAGCCGACAGCCCGTGCGCGATCTCGCCGCCCAGATCGTCCCAGTTTTCGGCCGTACCGAGCCACGCCCGCGCGTCGGTGCCATAGGCCTTGACGATGCGGTCGACCGTCGCGGCTGAGAGGAAGGGGTGGGCAAGCCGATAGTCGGCCTTCAGCGCCGCCGCGCCGTCGGTCCGAAAATCGCCGCCGGGGAGCGGCGCGCCGGCGGTCCAGCGCGCCCCGGTCAGCGCGGCGACATGCGCCGCCAGATCGTCTACCGCATGTTCGGCGACATGGCGGTAGCTGGTGATCTTGCCGCCATAGATGGTGAGCAGCGGCGCGCCTTCTTCCAGGTCAAGGTCGATGCGGTATCCGCGCGTTGCCGCCTCGGGCTTGCCCGATCCGTCCTCGACCAGCGGCCGCACCCCCGAATAGGTCCACAAGACATCGTCGGGGCCGATCTGCGCGGCGAAATACTGGTTCGCTCCCTCGCACAGATAGGCGATTTCCTCGGCACTTGCATGCACGTCGGCCAGCGATCCCTTATGATCCTGGTCGGTCGTCCCGATCAGCGTGAAATCGCGCTCATAGGGGATGGCGAAAAAGATGCGTCCGTCGGGAAGCTGGAAGAAATAGGCGAAATCATGGTCGAACAGCTTGCGCACCACGATGTGCGATCCGCGCACCAGCCGCATCTGATAATCGGGCGGCGCGGCGGCGCGGCGCAGCAGGTCGAGCACGGCGGGGCCGGCGGCGTTGACAAGACTGCGGCCCGTAAAGCGATAGGCTTGGCCGTTCGCGCCGGTCGCCTCGACCACCCATAACCCGTCCTCGACGCGCATCAGGTCGGCGCGGGTGCGCGTCTTGATCCGCGCCCCGCGGTCGGCGGCGTCGCGCGCGTTCAGCGTCACCAACCGCGCATCGTCGACCCAGCCGTCCGAATATTCGAAACCCTTGGCATATTGCGGCTGCAGCGGCGCGCCCGCCGGATGCCGCGCCAGGTCGATCGACCGCGTCGGCGGCAATTTCCGGCGTCCGCCGATATGGTCATAGAGGAACAGGCCGAGCCGCAGCAGCCAACGCGGGCGCAGACCGTCGCGATAGGGGAGGACAAAGCGCATCGGCCAGATGATGTGCGGTGCGATGCCCCACAATATCTCGCGCTCGGCCAATGCCTCGCGCACCAGGCCGAATTCATAATGCTCCAGATAGCGCAGCCCGCCGTGGATCAGCTTGGTCGAGGCCGAGGAGGTGCCCTGCGCCAGATCGCCCTGTTCGATCAGCAGCACCCGCGCCCCGCGCCCCGCGGCATCGCGCGCGACGCCGGCCCCATTGACGCCGCCGCCAATCACGATGACATCATAGGGGATGGGCGCGTCGGTCATGGCGCGTTCCTATGCCAGAAGCGGGCGGCTTGCCAATGGCGATGCAAAGCTATGCGGCTTACGTATGCGCGTTGCAATCGCCAGGGGCTTTCGCCACCGTCCCTGTCCGTTATCCAAGGGGATATTTGTGAGCGTCAAAGTCGAAACATTGGTGCTGTTCGGGGCGACGGGCGATCTTGCCCATCGCATGCTCTTCCCCTCGCTCTACAATCTGCACATGGACGGGCTGCTCGACGATGCGATGACGATCGTCGCCTCGGGCCGCTCGCAGATGGACCGGGCAGGGGCGCACGCGATGGTGCGCGCCGCGCTCGACGACCATCTCGCGGGCGATCGCATCGACGAAAGGGTGATCGCCGCCTTCTTGGACCGGATCGACTATTGCGCGGTCGATGCCGGCGCGGGGACGGGGTACGACCGGCTGGCCGAAATGCTCGGTGACCGGATGAACCGTCCGATCGGCGCCTATCTGTCGACCCCGCCGTCGATGTTCGGCCCGATCGCGCAGGGTCTTGCCGCCGCCGGGATCGCCTGCGCCGAATGCCGGATCGCGATGGAAAAGCCCATCGGCCACGATCTCGCCTCGTCGCGTGCGGTCAACGAACAGGTCGGCAGCGCCTTTGCCGAGGATCGCGTTTTCCGCATCGACCATTATCTGGGCAAGGAAACGGTCCAGAACCTGCTCGCGCTGCGTTTCGCGAATATGCTGTTCGAACCCCTGTGGAACGCGCAGGCGATTGACCATGTCCAGATCACCGTGGCGGAAACCGTCGGCCTCGAAGGCCGCGTCTCCTATTATGATGGCGTCGGTGCATTGAAGGATATGGTGCAGAACCATATGCTCCAGCTTCTCGCGATCATCGCGATGGAGCCGCCGGCGAGCGTCTCGGCGACCGCGGTGCGCGACGAAAAGGTCAAGCTGCTGCGGTCCTTGCGCAAGATGCGCGCCGACGATGTCAAGGCGCACAGCGTCAAGGGTCAGTACACGAGCGGCGCGGTGAACGGCGCGGCGGTCGCGGGCTATGCCGACGAGCTGGGCCATCCGTCGAACACCGAAACCTTCGTTGCGCTCAAGGCCTATATCGACAATTGGCGCTGGAAGGGCGTGCCCTTTTACCTGCGCACCGGCAAACGGATGCCGCAGCGCAAGTCGGAGGTGCTGATCCAGTTCAAGCCGGTGCCGCATAATATCTTCGCGCGCGTCGGCGCGGGCCGGCTCGACGCCAACAGCATGATCATCAACCTGCAGCCCGAAGAGAATATCCGGGTCAAGGTGATGGCGAAGCAGCCGGGGCTCGACCGCGACGGGGTGAAGCTCAAAGAGGTCACGCTCGACGTGTCGCTCTCGCACAGTTTCGAGGGCGAGCGGCGGCGCATCGCCTATGAACGGCTGCTGCTGGACTTCATCGAGGGCGATCAGACGCTGTTCGTGCGCCGCGACGAGGTCGAGGCGCAGTGGGAATGGATCGATTCGATCCGCGATGCCTGGGCGTCGGTCGATCTGGCGCCGCAGACCTACACCGCGGGAAGCTGGGGGCCGTCGAGCGCGATCGCGCTCATCGAACGCGACGGAGCGAGCTGGCATGACTAGTTTTTTTGATCGTCATCCCGGCGAAGGCCGGGATCTCGACCTCGCATTTTGCTGCAACGGTGAGACCCCGGCCTTCGCCGGGGTGACGAGGTAAATATGACCACCCTCCACCCCACGATCGCCGCCGTCACCGACCGCATCACTCGCCGCAGCGCCCAGCGCCGCGCCGCCTACCTCGATCTGATGCAGCGTCAGCGCGAGGCCGGAACCAATCGCGGCAATCTGTCGTGCGGCAACCTTGCGCATGGCTTCGCGGCGTCGGGCGAGGACAAGCCCGCGATCCGCGCGGGCGCCGAGATGAATATCGGCATCGTCACCGCCTATAATGACATGCTGTCGGCGCATCAGCCCTATGGCCGCTACCCCGAACAGATCAAGATTTTCGCGCGTGAAGCCGGTGCGACGGCGCAGGTCGCGGGCGGCGTTCCCGCAATGTGCGACGGGGTGACGCAGGGACAGGCGGGCATGGACCTGTCGCTGTTCAGCCGCGACAATATCGCGCAGGGCACCGCGATTGCGCTTAGCCACGCGATGTTCGAGGGCGCGTTGCTGCTCGGCATCTGCGACAAGATCGTTCCCGGCCTGCTCATCGGCGCGCTGCGTTTCGGCCATCTGCCCACGATCCTCATCCCGGCCGGGCCGATGCCGTCGGGCCTCGCGAACAAGGAAAAGGTCCGCGTCCGTCAGCTATATGCCGAGGGCAAGGTCGGCCGCGACGCGCTGCTCGAGGCGGAGGCGGCCAGCTATCATGGCGCGGGCACCTGTACCTTCTATGGCACCGCCAATTCCAACCAGATGATGATGGAATTGATGGGGCTGCACATTCCCGGCAGTGCCTTCGTCAATCCGGGCACCAAGCTGCGGCAGGAACTGACCCGTGCGGCGACGCGCCGGCTGACCGAAATCGGCTGGACCGGCGACGATTATCGCCCGCTCGCGCGCTGCGTCGATGAAAAGGCAATCGTCAATGCCGCGATCGGCCTGCTCGCGACCGGCGGTTCGACCAACCATGCCATCCACCTGCCGGCGATCGCGCGCGCGGCGGGCATCATCATCGACTGGCAGGATTTCGACGAACTGAGCCACGCCGTGCCGCTGCTCGCGCGCGTCTATCCGAATGGCGCGGGCGATGTGAACAATTTCCACGCCGCGGGCGGGATCGGCTATGTCGTGCGCGAACTGCTCGGCGCCGGACTGCTCCACGGCGATGTGCTCACGGTGGGCGGGTCAATGGCCGATTATTCGGGACAGCCGGTGCTGGTCGACGATGCGCTTCATTGGGAGGCCGCACCCGAAACGTCGCGCGACGATACGATGCTGCGTCCCGTTTCCGCGCCTTTTTCGCCCGACGGGGGCATGCGGCTGCTGTCGGGCAATCTCGGCCGCGCGATCATCAAGACGAGCGCGGTTGCCCCGGATCGCTGGACGATCGAAGCCCCGGCGCGCCTCTTCGACGATCAGGATCAGGTGCTCGCTGCATTCAAGGCGGGCGAACTCGACCGCGACTGCGTCGTCGTCGTGCGCTTCCAGGGGCCGCGCGCCAACGGCATGCCCGAACTCCACAAGCTCACCCCGGCGCTCGGCGTGCTGCAGGACCGCGGCTACCGCGTCGCGCTGCTCACCGACGGCCGCATGTCGGGGGCGAGCGGCAAGGTGCCTGCGGTGATCCACCTCTCGCCCGAGGCGCTGCCCGGCCCCGACGGGATCAGCGGCCCGCTCGCCTGTTTGCAGGACGGCGACATGGTGCACGTCTGCGCGGTAAAGGGCGAGGTGACGGCGCTCGTTGATCCTGCTGAATGGGCCGCGCGGACGCCCGCCATCGCCCCGCCGCCCGCACTCGGCGTCGGGCGCGAGCTGTTCGCGCTGTTCCGTCACCACGCCGACGAGGCGGAGAAGGGCGGGTCGGCGGTGCTGGCAGCGATGGAGACCGTCACCTAAGCCGTCGCCCCCGCGAAGGCGGGGGCCGCTATCGGCCTAGCGCCACCCTTGCCAACGGCCCCCGCCTTCGCGGGGGCGACGAAGGAAACAGAATGACCGACAAGTCCATCGACCAGATCATGGCGCTAGCCCCCGTCATCCCGGTGATCGTCATCGACCGCGTCGAGGACGCCGTCCCGATGGCCGAGGCGCTCGTCGCGGGCGGTCTGCCAGTGCTCGAGGTCACGCTGCGCACCCCCGCCGCGCTTGCCGCGATCGCGGCGATGAAGGCGGTGCCGGGCGCGGTCGTCGGCGCCGGTACCGTCCTCGATCCCGCGATGCTGGCGGGCGCGATCCATGCGGGCGCCGAATTCATCGTCTCGCCGGGGCTGACCGACAATCTCGGCGAGGCGGCGGTCGCGAGCGGCATTCCCTTCCTTCCGGGTACGGCCAATGCCGGCGACATCATGCGCGGCATGGATCTTGGCCTTTCGCATTTCAAATTCTTCCCGGCCGCGACGAGCGGCGGCATCCCTGCGCTCAAGGCGCTCGCGGGGCCGTTCGGGCAGGCGCGCTTCTGCCCCACCGGCGGCATCACCGCCGCGACAGCACCCGAATGGCTGGCGCTGGATCCGGTGCTGTGCGTCGGCGGTAGCTGGGTCGTCCCCGCGGGGCCGCTCGATCCGGCCCGGATCGAGACACTCGCGCGCGAGGCATCGGCGTTCAAACCCTGATTGTCACCCCGGCGAAGGCCGGGGTCTCAACCCGGCATCCTTCCGCACCGGCGAGACCCCGGCCTTCGCCGGTATGACGAAATTGGGACGGGCGCTCACTCTTTCGCGCCATTGATTAACCCCATTTTACCTGTCATCGTGCAGGGATAAGGCGGTACAGCCGCCAGTGGGGGAGATGCGCGTGCCAAGGCCGCAGCCGCATTTGGAAGAAGTTCTCGCGTCCGAACCCGGATCGCATATCGCCGCGCTCTTCGATTTCGACGGAACGATCATCGCCGGCTATTCGGCGACCGCGATGCTGCGCGAAAAGCTGCAGCGCCGCGAAATGTCGGTCGAGGAGATCGCCGAGACCGCCAATGTCATCGCGCAGCACAGCCTGGGCGCGATCGGCTTTTCGGGGCTGATGAGCGGCGCCGCCAAATTCATGAAGGGCGTCGAAGAGGAAAGATTCGTCCAGTTCGGCGAAGAACTCTACAAAAAGCATATCGCGCGCAAAATCTATCCCGAGACGCGCGCGATCATTGAGGCGCATCAGGCCAAGGGACACCGCGTCGCGATCATTTCATCGGCAACGATCTACCAGATCGAACCGACCGCGCGCGACCTTGGCATATCCGACATCAAATGCTCGGCCTATGAGATTGAGGACGGCGTGTTCACCGGCGACATCATCCGCCCGCTCTGCTTCGGCGAGGGCAAGGTGATCGCCGCCGAGGAACTGGCGGCGGAATATGGTCTCGACCTCGATCAGAGCTATTTCTATTCGGACAGCGACGACGACATCGAACTGCTCGAACGCGTCGGCAAACCGCGGCCGCTCAATCCCAATATGAAATTGAAGGCGATCGCCGACGAGCGAAACTGGCCGGTGCAGCGCTTTGCGAGCCGCGGCACGCCCTCCTGGGTCGACTATACGCGTACCATCTACGCCACCGGCTCGCTGATCGGCGCTTTCGCTGCCGGCCTGCCGATCTGGGCGCTCACCCGCTCGCAGCGCGAGGCGGTCAATTTCTCGATGGGGCTGTTCGGCGATTTCGCCACCGCGATCACCGGCGTCGAACTCGAGGTCGAAGACGAACGCCACCTGTGGTCGTCGCGCCCGTGCATCTTCATCTTCAACCACCAGAGCAAGGCGGACGTGATGATCCTCGCCAAGCTCATCCGCCGCGACATGGGCGGGGTAGGGAAGAAGGAGATCAAGGACATCCCCATATTGGGGAAGCTGATGGAATGGGGCGGTACCGTCTTCGTCGACCGCGCCGACGGCAAGAGCGCGATCAAGGCGATGGAACCGCTGGTCGAGGCCATTCAAAAGGAAGGCAAGTCGATCTGCATCGCCCCCGAAGGGACGCGCAGCCTGACGCCGAAGCTCGAGCCTTTCAAAAAGGGCGCCTTCCACCTTGCGATGCAGGCGGGCGTGCCGATCGTCCCGATCGTCATCCACAATGCGACCGACGTCGCGCCGAAGAACGAATTCGTGATGCGCCCCGCGACGGTGCGCGTCACCGTCCTGCCGCCGGTCGAAACGTCCGATTGGCAGGTGAAGACGCTGAACGCCCATGTTCGCGACGTGCGCAACATGTTCCTGCGCACCCTCGGCCAGCCCGAGGAGACGGTCGCGGAATCGGTTGCGAAGGAGGCGGCGCCCACGGCAAAACCCGAAAAAGCGCCGAAGAAGGCGGCTACCAAGAAGCCTCCCGCCAAGAAAAAGCCGACGCCCCGAAAGGCAAAGAAGGCCTAGCCCATGTTTCACCTCGTCATTGCGAGCGAAGCGAAGCAATCCAGGGCGGGTTACGCCACGCTGGATTGCTGCGTCGCTTCGCTCCTCGCAATGACGGTGGTTTAAGGCCATGGCCGACGGCACGCCCCGCAGCGAATTCGTCGCGGAGCAGGTGGCCGACCGGCTTTACATCATCGACGCGCGCAACCGGATCGAGCGGCAGATTTTGCTCGACTGGATCCATGCGACCTCGGTCGATCCGGGCGGGGAAGGGGCGCCGATGTGGGTCAGCCTCGCGATCGCCGACGACGATCATGCCCTCGACCTCGACGCGCTCAAGGCGCGGCTGGCGGGCGATCCTGCGCGCAGGGTGGTGCCGCTGCGCGTCGCGTGGCGCATCCCCGGTTTCGAGCGCGATCGCGCGCTGAAATTTCGGCATCTGATCTTCGGCGACCCGCGCCGGCCGGGGCCGCTGCGCGCGCGGTTCATCCTGTGGCGCGACCGGCGCCGGGCGCAGATCCTTGTCGGCGAAGCGGCAACGCAGACCGAGCTGAAGGCACGCTATCTTGCGCAGACCGGAGGCGGTGACGGCTGCGAGGAGGGGAGCAGCGAGTTTGCGGGCTTCGTCGCGCGGCAGGCGGGGCTCGCGCTCGACGTCGCCGAACGCGGCATCCGCGGCAGCCGCTACAAGGTGCCACGCTTCGTTGCCGACTCGCTGCGTACCAACCCCAAATTCCGCGCCGCGCTTGCCGATCTTGCCGGCCAGCTCGGCCGTCCCGTCGCCGATCTCTACCGCGAGGCGCGCCCGCTGATGAAGGAGGTCATCGCGACCCCCAGTGCGCTGTTCCTCGACCTGCGCGCGCGGCTCGACCGGATGATGTTCGGCGGCTATGCGCCCGAGATGGAGGTCGACGCGGCCGAGCTTGCAAAGCTGCGCTCGGTGCTGCGCGAACATCCGACCGCGATCCTGTTCACGCATAAAACCTATATCGACGGCGCGACCCCCAGCCGCCTCGCCTATGAAAATGACCTGCCGATGCTGCACAGTTTCGGCGGCGCCAATCTCGACTTCGCGATCATGGGCCAGTTCTTCCGCCGCTCGGGAATGATTTTCATTCGCCGCAGCTTTCAGGATCAGCCGGTCTACAAGCTGGTGCTGCGCCACTACATCGCCTGGCTGCTCGCCAAGCGCTTCCCGCTGTCCTGGGCCTTTGAAGGGACTCGCTCGCGCCTCGGCAAGCTGATGCCGCCTAAATATGGCCTGATGAAATATGTCCTCGACGCCGCGCACGCGACCGGGACGCAGGGGGTGCATTTCGTGCCCTTCGTCACCAGTTTCGACCTGATCCGCGATGTCGAGGAATATGCCGCGGAACAGACCGGGCGGACCAAGAAACCTGAAAGCCTCGCCTGGTTCATCGGCTATATGAAGAGCCTCAAGGAACCGTCGGGGCGCATCCGTCTCGACATCGGCGATCCCGTCGTCATTCCGGAGGCCCCGGCCCCCGACGACCGGCGCGCGCTGGAGCGTATCGCCTTCGCTGTCGCGGTCGAGGCGAACCGCGTCACCCCGCTTACCGTCACCTCGGTTATGTGCCTCATCCTGCTCGGCACCGCGCCGCGCGGCGTGACCGAGGCAGAGATGATCGCGACGATCGCGCGCATCACCGCCTGGGCGCGCGAGCGCGGCATCCGCCTCAGCCGCGAGCTCGAAGGCGGCGACGCCGCGGCGCTCGCGGCGACGCTCGACACGCTCGTCGAGGGCGGCCTGCTCACGCGGTTCGAGGCCGGCAGCGAGACCGTCTATTCGATCGACCCCGCCAAGCATCCGATGGCGAGCTATTATCGCAACATCATCGCGCATCATTTCCTCGACCGCGCGATGATCGAGCTGGCGCTGTTCGAGCTGCGCGATGCCGACAGCAAGGATTCGACCGCCGCCTTCTGGGCGCGGATCGACCGGCTGCGCGATCTGTTCAAATTCGAATTCTTCTACCCGCCGCGCGGCGAACATCTGGCCGCGCTGGAGGCCGAACTTGCGCGCATCGACCCTGCCTGGGCCAAGCGACTGGCGAGCGGCGACCGCGGCGTTGCGCAGCTCATTCGCCGCTGTCAGCCGATGGTCGGCCATGCGATCCTGCTACCCTTTGCCGAGGCCTATTCGGTCGTTGCCGACATTCTGGCGCGCGCGCGCCCCGGCGATCCGGTCGATGAAAAGGCGCTGCTCGACGCCGCGCTGATCGAGGGGCGGCAGGCCTGGCTCTTGCGCCGGATCAGCAGCGAAGCGTCGATCGGAAAATTGCTCTTCGCCAACGCCCTGTCGCAGATGCGCCATATGGGGCTGGCGGAAACCGCGACCCCTGACGGATTGCGCGCGCGCCGCGCACTGCTCGTGGAACTCCGCGGGCTCGCCAACGTCATGGAATCGATGCGGCTGGCCACGCTCGCGCTCGCCGACCGATTGCCGGGGACGGGAGAATGACATGACACCGCGTTCGTCATGGCGAGGAGCCGCAGGCGATGCGGCAATCGCCCGCCTTTGTCCCGGCGCCCGGCCGGTGACGGGAGATTGCTTCGCTCCGCTCGCAATGACGGGATCATCGATGTTGGATGGAGGTTCGCATGCTTAAGCAACTCAGCGCCCAGGACGCCCAGTTCCTCTATACCCAGACCGCGAACAATCTGACGCATATCATGGGTATCTATATCTACGACCCGTCGACGGCGCCGGGCGGCTTCGTGCGGTTCAAGGACATCATCGCGCACGTCCAGTCGCGCGTCGACACATCGCCGCTGTTCAAACGTCGGCTCCACCGGCTGCCGCTCGATCTCGACCATCCCTATTGGGTCGAGGACGAACATTTCGACATCGAAGCGCATATGAGCCACGCGCGCCTGCCCGAACCCGGCGACTGGCGGCAATTCTGCATCGCGGTCGCGCGCTATTTCTCGAAGCCGATGGATATGAACCGGCCGCTTTGGGACATCTATATCATCGAGGGGCTCGACCGCATCCCCGGCATCCCGAAGGGCAGCTTCGCGATGCTCCACCGCGTCCATCACGCCGCGGTCGACGGCGCATCGGGCGCGCATGCCTTCATCGCGATGAGCGACATCGACGCCAAGGGGACGCCGGCAATCCCCGGCGCGCCGGTCGAGGATCTCGGGCGCGCGCCGTCGAGCGCGGAGGTCGCCACGCGCGCCTGGACCGCGTCGATGCAATCGCCGGTCAAATTCATGAACGCGCTGCTCAAGGTGTCGCCCTCGCTGATGACCGCGGCGCGCAAGTCGATGCTCAGCGATCAGGGGATGACCGCGGGCGTCCCCGAAACGCGCTTCAACGCACCCGTCGGCCCGCACAAGATGTTCGACGCGACCCGGGTTGCGCTCGCCGATATCGCGAAGGTGCGGGCAAAGGTGCCCGGCGCGACGGTCAACGACGTCATCCTTGCGACCTGCGCCGGCGCGCTGCGCAAATATCTTCAGGCGCATGGCGAACTGCCCAAGGAAAGCGTCGTCGCGGTCGCCCCGATCAACCGGCGCGGCAAGGGCGGCAAGGCCGACAGTCCCGGCAATCAGGTGACCGCGATGAGCGTGCCGCTGCGCACCGACATCGCCGATCCGCTGAAGCGCCTCGCGGCGATCCGCGACTATACGGTGGAGGCGAAGGAGGCAAAGGCGGGCGTCAGCGCGCGGATCATGACCGACCTGTCGCAGCATATTCCGGGCGCGACGATGGCGGCGGTTGCGCGCATCCTGACGAGCGAGCGGTTCGCGGTGCGCGGCACCAATCTTTTTATCTCGAACGTGCCGGGCGCGCAGGTTCCGCTCTATCTCGCGGGCGCGCAGCTTGTGCAGCAATATGGCGCGGGCCCGCTCGCCAACAATATGGGGCTGTTCATCGCGACCCCCAGCTATAACGGTCAGGTCGGCTTCTCGATCATCTCCGAACGCGCGATCATGCCCGACATCGCCTTCTTTCGTACGTGCATCGACGAAAGTTTCGCCGACTTGCTCGCCGCTCAGCCCACGCCCGAAAAGGCTGCTGCCGGGCACAAAGCCGCTACGGCAAAGCCGAAAGCGGCGGCAAAGCCCGCGGCCAAGGCAAAGCCGACGGCGAAACCTGCCACGAAGGGCAGGGCGAAACCGGTTGCCAAAGCCGCCGCTAGCGGCAAGAATCGCAAAAAATAGGCGAGTTGCAGGACCATCGAATGATCTTTTCCCCGACGCTCAGCGTGGACGCCGATCTGGCGAAGGCGCCCGACTATGCCGCCTGGACCAGAGCGGCGATTGCTGCCGACGGCAAATCGGGGATGCAGGTGTGGCGCGACGCCGACGAAAGCAAGCATTTCGACTATCGCGCGATCCGCGCCCGCCTCGAACGGCTGCGCAAGCTGTCGGCGGCGGGCGATGTGAAGGGGCTGCTCTTCGTCCTCAACGAAGGCATCCACGGCAATATCGACGGCATGGGCCACGAACGCCTGTATCAAAAGGCGCGCTTCGGCACCAAAAGGCTGATCGAGGATTATGTGGCAGAGGTCGTCTCCGCGCTGGGCAAGATCGCCGCGGCGCGCAGCATCCCGCGCGACGAAAAGCGCGATTTCTTCCGCCGCGCCCAGCATTGCTACGGCCGTTCGGCGCTGCTGCTGTCGGGGTCGGGCAGCTTTCTCTATTTCCATGTCGGCGTCGTGAAAGCGCTGTGGGACGAAGGCGTGCTGCCGACGATCCTCGCGGGATCGAGCGGCGGGTCGATCGTCGCCGCGGTCGTCTGCACGCGCAAGGATGCCGAAGTCGGCGCCTTTCTGGCCAGCGACAAGCTCGCCAGCGCCGACCGCGATCCCGAAGTGCGCCGCCTCGCCCCTGATGAGGTCGCCGCGCGCCTCGCCGAACTCATTCCCGACCTGACCTTTCAGGAAGCCTATGAAGTCAGCGGCCGGCATCTCAACGTATCGGTCGCGCCGGCCGAAAAATATCAGAACGGCCGCCTGCTCAACGCGATCACTGCGCCCAATGTGCTGATCCGCGAAGCGGTGCTTGCCTCGTGCGCGGTACCGGGCGTCTTTCCGCCGGTCATGCTGATGGCGCGCGACGAGGCGGGCAAGCGCGTGCCCTATCAGCCCGACCGGCGCTGGGTCGACGGGTCGGTGACGCACGACATTCCGACCAAGCGGCTCGAACGCCTCTACGGCGTCAACCATCATATCGTCAGCCAGGCGAACCCGCTCGCGCTGCCTTTCGCGACCGACACGCGCAAGCAGATGGCGCCGATCGAGGCCATTCAGCATGCGTCGATGGCGACCTTCAAGGCGTGGCTCAACGCCAATATGGTGATCTTCCAGAAGCCCCTCGAACTGGTGCCGCCGCTCAACAGCCTCGCCAATATGGCGCGCTCGCTGATCAATCAGGAATATACCGGCGACATCAACATCATCCGGCCGCCCAAATTCTGGTCGCCGACGAAGATTTTGTCCGATCTGTCGCAGGACGATATCGACGAACTGATCGACACCGGCATGCGCACCGCCTGGCCGAAGATCGAGATGGTGCGCACCCAGACCGCGATCAGCCGCGCGCTCGACGCCATCCTCGCGCGCATCGACAAGGGCGGCGACGACGGCCCCGGCCACCGCAGCGCGGCGCTCAAAAAGCCGGTCCGGTGAGCGGCGCGGGGGTGATGCTGCCGCCGGGATCGGCGGGCGTCGGCGCGATGCTGCACGTCACCCATTGGCTTCCCGCCGCGGCGCCCAAGGCCGTGATCCTCCTCGCGCACGGCTATGCCGAGCACGCCGGGCGTTACGCCCATGTGGCAAAACGGCTCACCGACGCCGGCTATGCCGTCTATGCGGTCGACCATTGGGGCCATGGCAAGTCGGATGGCGAGGGGGGCTATGTCCCGCGCTTTTCGGCCTTCACCGACGGCATGGCCGAACTGCTGACGCTCGTCGAGGTCAACCATCCGGGCGCGCCGCGCCTGCTGCTCGGACACAGCATGGGCGGCCTGATCGCGACGCTGTTCCTGATCCACCGGCAGGACGCCTTTGTCGCCGCCGCACTGTCCGGCCCGGCGATTGTCCCCGGTGCGCCGCCTTCGCGCTTTACCGTCTGGATCAGCCGCTTTCTGTCGCGCTTTTTTCCGCGCCTCGGCGTATTGGCGCTCGATCCCAACGGGGTGAGCCGCGATCCGGCGGTGGTCGCCGCCTATCTTGCCGATCCGCTTGTCTATACGGGAAAGATCGGCGCGCGGCTCGGCAAGGAATTCATGGACGCGATGGCGGCCGCGCAGGCAGGCGCACCGAAAATCAGGCTGCCGATCCTGCTCCAGCACGGCGACCATGACAGCCTCGCCTCGGTGGCGGGGTCGCACTATCTGTTCGACCATGTCGCCTCGGCCGACAAGCGCCTCGAAATCTATCCCGGCCTGTTCCACGAGATCTATAACGAGCCCGAACGCGATGCGGTGCTGGACGATCTGATCGGCTGGTTTGACGCGCATGTTCCGCGGCCATAGCCAAAGTCCGTTCGTGCTGAGCTTGTCGAAGCACCGTCCTTCTGGTGAACGCCGAAAGAAAGAACGGCCCTTCGACAAGCTCAGGGCGAACGGAAGAGGGAATTAGACAATGAAAATCCTTCTCATCCTCCTCTTCGCGCCGCTCATCGCGCTCGCGATCTTCTATTTCGTCTTCCCCGGCCGCCTCGTCGCGATCGGTCGCGCGCTGCTCCGGCGGCGCGGCGGCACGGTGCAGAAAAGCGTTACCGTCGACGGCCGCGCCTGGCCCTATCTGGAGGGCGGCGATCGCGCGAAGCCGACGCTGCTGCTCGTCCACGGCTTTTCGGGCGACAAGGATAATTGGTCGTTTCTCGCCCCCTTTCTGACGCGCGACTATCATGTCGTCGCACCCGATCTCCCCGGCTTCGGCGAGAATGAACGCAACCCCGATCTCGCCTATGACATCGAAGCGCAGACCGCGCGGCTGAAGGCATTCGTCGATGCGCTCGGACTGCGGC
The DNA here is from genome assembly GCF_001598815.1 of Sphingopyxis terrae subsp. terrae NBRC 15098. Taxonomy (GTDB): domain Bacteria; phylum Pseudomonadota; class Alphaproteobacteria; order Sphingomonadales; family Sphingomonadaceae; genus Sphingopyxis; species Sphingopyxis terrae. The sequence goes on from NZ_BCZQ01000033.1 coordinate 22,177, forward strand.
AGCTGCATATCGCGGGCAACAGCATGGGCGGCTGGATCGCGCTGCGCTACGCGCTCGACTTTCCCGATGCGCTCGCCAGCCTGATCCTGATCGACAATGCCGGGGTCGCGGGCGCGAATGAGAGCGACCTTCAGAAGCAGGCGGCGAACGAGGATTATAACCCGCTCGTCCTGGCGGGTATCGAGGATGCCGACCGCCTCGTCGCGATGGTCGTCCACAAACCGCCCTTCGTGCCGTCGCGATTGAAGCCGGTGCTCTATGCCGACGCGCTCAAATATCGCGATCAGCTCGATACCGCCTTCTGGGTTATTGCGACCGAGATGCGCGACCGGCCGCTCAACGACCGGCTGGGCGAGGTGACGGTGCCGACGCTGATCATCTGGGGCCGCCACGACCGGCTGATCGACGTCAGCTGCGTCGCCGTGCTCGAAGCGGGCATCGCGAACAGCCGCGCGCATGTGCTCGATCATGTCGGCCATGTCCCGATGGTCGAGGACCCGAAGGCCACCGCCGCGCTGATGAAGGATTTTCTCGCCGGGCTCTGAATTCACCCAGCCGCGCAGCGGTGGGGAGGGGGACCATGCCTGCGGCACGGGGAGGACCGGCTTGCCAATCGCGCGCAAGCGCGCCACTCTCGCCCGAAACAGGGAGAGAGACATGCGCCTGAAAGTGGGCCTCCTCGGCGGGGGGAGCTGGGGGACGACGGTCGCCGCGACGGTATCGCGCAACGCGCCGATCACCTTGTGGGCGCGCGACGCCGAAACGGTCGATGGCATCAACCGCGATCAGGAAAACCGCAAATATCTGCCCGGCATCCGCCTGCCCACGGCGCTGCGCGCGACGGCCGATCTCGGCGAAGCGGTGGCGGGCGCCGACGTCCTCGTCATGGGCGTGCCGTCGCACAGCTTTCGCGCGGTGCTGGAGGAAGCACGCGATCATCTGCGCCCCTGGGTGCCGGTGATCAGCCTGACCAAGGGACTCGAACTCGCGACCGGCAAGCGGATGACCGAGGTAATCGAAGAGGTGCTGCCCGGCCATCCCGTCGGCGTGCTCACCGGCCCCAATCTCGCGCGCGAGATCATGAGCGGCCAGGCGGCGGCGAGCGTACTGTCGATGGAGGATGAAATCGTCGTGCGCGCGCTGCACCCGCTTTTCCATTCGGGGCTGTTCCGCGTCTATACCAACACCGACCTGCTCGGTTGCGAACTCGGCGGGGTGCTCAAGAATATCATCGCGATTGCGGTCGGCATGGGCGACGGGCTCGGCGCGGGCGACAATACGCGCGCCGGGCTGATGACGCGCGGGCTGGCCGAAATCACCCGGCTCGGCGTCGCGATGGGCGGGCGCCCCGAAACCTTCGCCGGTCTGACCGGCATGGGCGACCTGATCGCGACCTGCACCAGCCCGCTGTCGCGCAACCGCCACGTCGGGGTCGAACTCGGCAAGGGGCGCCATATCGACGCGATCATCGCCGACATGCACATGGTCGCCGAAGGCGTGAAAAGCGCGCCCACGGTGATGGCGCTCGCCGATCGCCACGGTATCGCGATGCCGATCGCGCGCGACGTCTTCGACGTGACGCAGGGCAAACGGACCGCGCAGGACGTGTTCCGCGGGCTGCTCAAATCGAGCGTCGGTGACGAGGCGCATCCGGGGTAGGGGCGTCGGACGGAGGCGCCGCCTCGCTTGCGGGGACGGCCGTGGACGATTCCGCCGCGAGGCGTGTCGAATCCTCGTCGGTCCGTGAAGAAAAGCCGGTTCTCTTTCGTTCTTTCTCCTGACCAGCAGGGTCCACCAAGGAGACGAACGATGAAAAAATGGACGACTTTGGCGGCGCTTATGGCTCTTCCGGCCGGTGCCGCAATGGCGACGGTCCCCTATGGGTCGATGCCGCCGGGTTTCGATCGCCCCCCGGTTCGCAGCGTGCCGATTGCCGGTGTGTACAATAAATATTGGTACAATTATCGCACCGATATTCTTGAGGCTGAAAAGGAGCTCAAGAGTGACCTTGGCCGCGCAACCGACCGCGAGGATCGCTGGGATGCATGGGACGAATGGGCGACCGAAGTCGTCGACGCCGACAAGGATTATACCAAGGTGATGCGCAAGAAGGGCTATCCTGTGGGGCGCGTCTCGATCGAAGGCTGATTGTCGAAACGATTATGTCTCAAAAGGCTGCGGGCGCTACGCGTCCGCCGTCTTCATTCTATACCCCGCCTTCGGCCAGGAGCGCCTTCGCTTCCTCGCCCTGCCAGTCGATGGCGCCGACCACGCGCCACAGTTCGCGCCCGTTCGCATCGTAGAGGATGCTCGTCGGCAGCGCGGTATTCGCTGCGTCCAACAAGGTGTTCTGCGGATCGAGATAGGGTTGCAGCGCCTTCAGCCCCGCCTTCTGGAACCAGGGATCGACGACCGCGGCGCCTTGCAGATTCTGCGCCACCGCTACGACCGTCAGCTTGCCTGCCTTTTGCGCGGCAAGCGCATCGAGCGTCGGCATTTCGGCGACGCAGGGCGCACACCAGGTCGCCCACAGATTGACCAGCAGCGGCTTGCCGCGAAACGACGCGACCGTCACCGGCGCGTCGTCGGGACCGCGAAAGACGGCGACCGGTCCGGCCTTGCCGGCGTTGCCGCGCTCGACGACATGCTGAAAGGTGGCGGGGTCGCGGACATGCGCCGCTTCGCCGGGCGAAATATTTGCTTGGCCCGCGCCTGCTTGCTCCGAGGCCTCCTTTTGCCTATCGCACCCCGCGACGGAACCGGCGATCAGCAGGGCCAGCACGGCAAGACGAAGATTTGGAACGCGGCGGATGGCGAATACTCCCGATAGCAACAGCATGTGGGGCGGCCGCTTCGGTGGCGGACCTGCGGCGATCATGCAAGAGATAAACGCCTCGATCCCCGTCGACAAACGCTTGTGGGAAGAGGATATCGCCGCCAGCCGTGCGCATGCCGCGATGCTCGGCGCGCAGGGGATCATCGCCGCCGCGGACGCGGCAACCATCGATCGCGGGCTGGCGCAGATCGCCGACGAGTTCGCCGCGAACGGTGTGCCGGTCGATCTTGCGCTCGAAGATATTCACATGACGGTCGAATCGCGCCTCAAGGAACTGGTCGGCGAAGCGGCCGGGCGGCTTCACACCGCGCGCTCGCGCAACGATCAGGTCGCGACCGATTTTCGCCTCTGGGTGCGCACCGCGTGCGACCGGATCGATGCCGGGCTCAAGGCGCTTCAGAACGCTCTGCTCGCGCGCGCCGACGAACATGCGGGCAGCATCATGCCCGGTTTCACGCATCTGCAGGTCGCGCAGCCGGTGACGCTCGGCCACCATCTGCTCGCCTATGTCGAGATGTTCGCCCGCGATCGCGGCCGCTTCGCCGACGCGCGCGCGCGGCTCAACGAATCGCCGCTCGGCGCCGCGGCGCTGGCGGGCACCAGCTTCCCGCTCGACCGCGCTGCGACCGCAGCGGCGCTCGGTTTCGACCGGCCGATGGCGAACAGCATCGACGCCGTATCGGACCGCGATTTCGCGCTCGAATTTTGCGCCGCCGCCTCGATTGCCGCGATTCACCTCTCGCGCCTTGCCGAAGAGATCGTGATCTGGGCCAGCCAGCCCTTCGGTTTCGTCAGCCTGCCCGACGCCTGGTCGACGGGCAGCTCGATCATGCCGCAAAAGCGCAATCCCGATGCCGCCGAACTGGTGCGTGGCCGCGCCGGCCTGCTGCTCGGTGCGTTCCAGCGGCTTTCGGTGATCGTGAAGGGGCTGCCGCTCACCTATTCGAAGGATTTGCAGGACGACAAGGAAACGGTCTTCGGCGCCTTCGACGCGCTCGCGCTGTCGCTCGCCGCGATGACCGGCATGGTCGACACGCTGGCCTTTCGCACCGACCGGATGCGCGCGCTCGCCGCATCGGGCTTTTCGACCGCGACCGATCTGGCCGACTGGCTGGTGCGCGAGGCGGGGGTGCCGTTCCGCGAGGCGCACCATATCGTTGGTGCCTGCGTGAAACGATCGGAAGAGCTCGGCGTTGAATTGTCGGCGCTTCCGGCGGACGAAGCGGCGGCGATCCATGCCGCGGTCACGCCCGCCGCGCTCGCGGCGCTGACGGTCGAGGCGTCGGTCGCCAGCCGCATGAGCTATGGCGGCACCGCGCCCGAACGGGTAAGGCAGGCCGTTGCCGCGGCGCGCGCGGCGCTGGAGATTTAGGTGATGGCAAAGATCCGCACGACGATTTTGCTGGCCGCTTCGAGCGCTGCGCTCGTGACGCTTGGCGCGTGCGGCAAGAAGGAAGATCTGAAGCCGGTGGCGGGTTCGGCCCCGCCCGCGCTGCCCATCGGGGCACAGCGCCAGCCGACCACGGAGGAGCTTACGACGCCTGACGCGCAGGCCCGGCCCGCGCGCAGCGACGACCTTCTTAAACGATCCGAAAAGCGCGAACCCGACGATTTCGACTTGCCGCCTCCGGGCTGAGTTCAGGACCTTTTCCATGGATCATTTTGCTTATCGTGACGGCGTTCTCTACGCCGAAGACATCCCCTTGCCGCGCATTGCCGAGGAAATCGGCACCCCCGTCTATGTCTATTCGCGCGCGACGCTCGAACGCCATGCGCAGGTGTTTCGCGACGCGCTCGCCGATATTCCGCGCAAGCACATTGCCTTTGCGATCAAGTGCAACCCCAACCTCGGCGTGCTGCGTGTCCTCGCGCGGCAGGGCTATGGCGCCGACGTCGTGTCGGGCGGCGAGCTCGAACGCGCGATCGCGTCGGGGATGGCGCCCGAAGACATCGTCTTTTCGGGCGTCGGAAAGACGCGCGCCGAACTGGCGCTTGGTCTCGACCGCGGCATCGGCCAATTCAACATCGAACATGAACCCGAAGGCGTCGCGCTCGCAGAGATCGCAGCGCGGAAGGAAATGACCGCGCAGGCGGTGCTGCGCGTCAATCCCGACGTCGACGCGGGCACCCACGCCAAGATTTCGACCGGCAAGGCCGAAAACAAGTTCGGCGTCGGCATCGACGTCGCTCCGCAGATATTCGACCGGCTCGCGCGGCTGCCTGGCCTGAAACTGCGCGGCATCGCGCTCCATATCGGCAGCCAGCTCACCAGCCTCGACCCGCTGGAGGCGGCGTTCGTCCGCGTCGGACGGCTGATCGCCGACCTGCGCGCTGCGGGGCACGACATCACCCATGTCGACCTCGGCGGCGGGCTCGGTGTTCCCTACAAGGAGGGTGACAACCCGCCGAGCCCCGCCGATTATGGAGCGATGGTCGCGCGCGTCACCCGCGACTGGGACGTCGCCTTGATGTTCGAACCCGGGCGCGTCATCGCGGGCAACGCCGGCGTGCTGCTCACCGAAGTGCTGTGGGTCAAGCCGGGGGCGCAGAGCGATTTCGTCATCGTCGATGCGGCGATGAACGATCTGGCACGTCCGGCGCTCTACGACGCGTGGCACGATTTCCAGGCGGTGCGCCCGAGCGGCGAGACGATGACCGCCTCGATCGTCGGCCCGGTGTGCGAAACCGGCGACACCTTCGCGCGCGACCGCGTGATCGACAAGGTTGCGGCGGGCGATCTCGCCGTTTTCCGCACCGCGGGCGCCTATGGCGCGACGATGGCGTCGACCTACAACAGCCGCAGCCTGGTTCCCGAAGTGCTCGTCGACGGCGACCGCTATATCGTCGTTGCCGACCGTATCCCCGCCGGCACGATCATGGCCGCCGAACGCGTCCCCGACTGGATCGACTGAACAAGATTGCGTTCGGCTAGAATTCCATCGAAATTATGTGTGTCCCCGCGAAGGCGGGGACCCATCTCCTGCCGCTTCGAGTTGGCACCTGCCGGAGATGGGCTCCCGCCTTCGCGGGAGCACACGGCTTGCAATGGTTGAAGGATATTGCCGATGCACCAGCTTCCCCTCTTCCTGAACCTTGCGGGCCGCACGGTCGTGCTGGTCGGGGAGGGGGAGGCTGCCGATGCGAAGGCGCGGCTGATTGCGCGCGCCGGCGGGCGGATCGTGCCGCAGTGGGAAGACGGCGCGGCGATTGCCTTTGTTGCGCTGGACGAGGGCGCCGAAGAGGCGGCGGCGGAGCTGCGCGCGCGCGGCCTTCTCGTCAATGTCGTCGATCGGCCCGATCTTTGCGATTTCACCACCCCCGCGATCGTCGACCGCGCGCCGGTAACGATCGCGGTCGGCACCGGCGGTGCGTCGGCCGGGCTCGCCAAGGCGGTGCGCCAGCGGATCGAGGTGTTGCTGCCTGCCACCCTCGGCAATCTTGCGACCGCGCTGTTCACCGCGCGCGGCGCGATGAAGGCGCGCTGGCCCGATGCCGCCGACCGCCGCCGCGCGATCGATGCCGCGCTGGTGCCCGGCGGTGTGCTCGATCCGGTTGCCGGGCCGGACGAACAGGCCGTCGCTGCCTGGCTCGCCGCCGATCATGTGGCGGCGCCCGCGCGCCTTGAGATGATCGCGCTCGCCAGCGACGATCCCGACGATCTGACGCTGCGCGCCGCGCGCCTGCTGGGTGAAGCCGACCATATCTTCCACCCCGCTGCGACGCCGCCCGCGATCCTGGCTCGCGCGCGCGCCGATGCGGTGCGTCACGTTACCGAAACGCCGCCTGTCGATCCGCCACCCGGCCTGTCGCTCTGGCTCGCACCGGCGATTACGCGAAGTTAATTGGGCTTCGCTCCGGCGCCTTCCTAGCCCTGTCGCCGGCGGCATCGACGCCGCCGTTTCAGACAGGAGGGATTATGGAATTTCCGCCCATTGCCATCGACGCGCTGCCGCTGCTCGACACCGCGGTCGGCCTGTACGGATCGACGATCGGTCCCGACACGACGACCGACGGGTCGGTGTTCGACATCGCCGTGACCATTGCAACCATCGTGCGCGGTTGACCGTGCGCCGACGCGGAGCACTGCCTCTGCGTCGGCCCGGATCGCACGCCATGTCGCGCCACGATCATTTCCCCCGCCACGACCCCGCACGCTGCGAGGCAGCCCGCGAGGCCACCGATGCTCTGGCGGAGGACTGGCGCGCCAAAGACACCTGCCCCGGCGGCCTGATCGCCGCGATGGACGCGCTCGCGGATGCGCCGCCTGCCGCCGCGATCGACGCGCTGCTGCCTTGGCTCGCCGATATCGGCTGGCTCCGCGCGCGGCTCGCCGCGGCGCTGACGCTGATTGCCGCCGATCCCTTCGCGCGGCCGCCGCTGCGCCTCGTCGGCGGCGGCGACGGGCCTTGCGGGTTGGTACTCGCCGAGCGCGGCGCGATCCGCCTGTCGCTGCTGCTTCAGCCTTTCACTGCGGGCGCGGCCGATCCCGTGACCGCCAGCTTCCGTGCCGGGGCTGCCGCGATCCGCATCCTGGCGGGCGGCAGCGCCCGGCTGCGTCGGCACCGCATCGTCGGCGCGGCCGCTCGGCCGGCCTTCACCGCGGCGGGGGCGGGATGCTGCGAAAGCGATCCGCCGCAACCGCTCCCGAAAGGCACGATCCTGCGCCTCGACACCGCGCGCGAGGCGATAACGCTCGTCGGTGCGAGCGGCGACCTGTTGCTGCTCGACCTCGCGGTCCACCCGCCGTCATCGCTCCCCGTGCAAACCTATGACATTGCGAGCGGCCGGCTGATCCATGTCGCGAGCGCCCGCCGCGACGCCAGCTTTCGGCAGATGGCGCTCGCGCTGCTTGGTGCCTTCGGTCGCCGCGACGCCGCGCCGCTCTTTGTCGAGGCGACGCGTGATGACGATTTCGCCGCGCGCTGGTCGGCGATGCGCCAGCTTGTCGCGCTCGATCCGGCGGCCGCGCGCGCGCCGCTCGCTGCAATGGCCGCCGCCGACCCGCACTCCGAAGTCCGCGCCGCCGCCGGCGCTACGCTTGCGCTCTATCCTTCCTTCTGCGCCGCCAAGGATGCCCATGCCCCAGATGATCGCCCCGCCGCCGACGCCCGAATATGATCTCGAAGAGGTCGCCGCGCGGCTCGACGAAAGCGGCGTTGATCTGGGCGATCCCGCCAGCGTCGATCGCTGCGCCGCGCTGCTCGGCGGCCTCGCACGCAACCGCGATTTCCTCGCCGACCGCCTCGTCGCCGACCTCAAGGCGGCGCACGCGGGCCAACTCGCGGCGAACCGCTATTCGGCGCAGGTGGTCCTGCTCCACCGCAGCCGCCGCGGCCACTTCCTGCGCGCCAACATCTGGCCCTCGGCAAGCGACGAGGCCTATCGCACCAGCGGCGCGCGCGCCTTTTCCTATGGCGTGCCGCACGACCATAATTTCCACTTTCTCACCGCCGGCTATTGGGGTCCGGGCTATGTCAGCGACTATTATGAATATGATGCGGAGGCGGTCGATGGCCGCCGCGGCGAGCCGCTGAACCTGCGCTTCGTCGAACGCAGCAGTTTGGGCGAGGGCCGCATGCTCCTCTACCGCGCCCACCGCGACGTCCACAGCCAGCTTCCGCCCGAACGGCTTTCGGTCAGCCTCAACATCATGGACGAGGGCGAGCATGTCCCGTGGCGCGACCAATATCTGGTCGATCTAGGCACCGACGCCGCGCGGTGGAGCACGATCGCCAGCCGGCCGACGCTTACACCCACCGAAGCGCTGCTCCGCTGTGCGGTCCACCTGACCGACAACGCCCGCGACATCGCCGACCATATGGCGGTCAGCCATCCGGTGCCGCGGGTGCGCGCCAGCGCCATCGCCGCGCTCGCCGCCGTCGCAGACGGGACGGGACGAACGGCGGCGCTCGAACGCGGCCTGCGCGACGCCGATGCGCGGGTCAGGGACGATTGCGAACGATGGCTGACGCTTTAGGCCCGCAGATTAGGACCTCAAACCCCCGGCAGGCTCTCGATTTCGGGCGCCCCGGCGAGGCAGGGGCCGAGTTTCGCGCCGAGGGTGCGGAAATGGTCCGACGCGCGGTGCGCTGCGACCGCGGCCTCGTCGTCATAGCATTCCAGCACCTTGTAAACGCCGGCTTCCGCGGTGCGGAACAGCTTGTAGAAGCTGTTGCCCGGCTCGTTCGCGCGCACCGCGGGGGCCAGCTCGGCAAACACGGCTTCGAATTCCGCTTCCTTGTCCGGCTGCACGCGCAGCGTGGCGATAATGCCGATTCCGCTCATATCGTCTCTCCCTTGAAGATGGTCAGGCTCAAATGATCAGGCGCGCAGGTCGGGATCGACGTCCCAACCCGCCTCGACCTGGATGCCGAAGCTGTTGAGCATCATCGAAACCTGCGTGTACTGACCGACGGTCATCACCAGATCCATGCGCCCCTTGTCGCCGAGCGGCGCCAGCGCCGCCCAGGTCGCGTCGGTAACGAAATGGTCCGCGGTCAGCTCGTCGGTCGCACGCAGCATCGCGCGGTCGATGTCGCTCCAGCCCGCCGCGTCGGGTCCTGCTTTGATCCGCTCGATCTCGTCTTCGGTCAGGCCGCAGTCGAGCCCGATGCGCCTGTGCTGCGTCCATTCATAGCCCGACAGGCAATTATAGCCGGTGCGCAGGATAACGAGCTCGCGATCCCGCGGGGCAAGCGCATTGCGCTTCGACAGGATATAATTGCCCCAGCCGAGGAAAGCGGTCAGCGCCTTGGGCGCCTGCGCCAGCGTGCGGAAGATGTTGAGAATCCTGCCGCCGCCCACCTTGCCGCCATCGGAGGCAAGAAAGGGTTCAAGCGCTGCGCGCTGGTCGGCATCGAGCCGGCCCAAATCGACCGGCTCGATGCGCGGAGCATTCAGACGCAAATCAGAAGACCTCGAACAGGCCTGCTGCGCCCTGGCCGCCACCGATGCACATGGTGACGACGGCATATTTGACGCCGCGGCGCTTGCCTTCGAGCAGCGCGTGGCCGACGCAGCGCGCGCCGGTCATGCCGAAGGGGTGGCCGATCGAGATCGAGCCGCCGTTGACGTTGAGCAGGTCGTTCGGAATGCCGAGCTTGTCGCGGCAATAGAGCACCTGCACGGCAAAGGCTTCGTTGAGTTCCCAAAGGCCGATGTCGTCCATCTTGAGCTCGAAGCGTTCGAGCAGCTTCGGGATGGCGAAAACGGGGCCGATGCCCATTTCGTCGGGCTCGGTGCCGGCAACGGCCATGCCGACATAGCGGCCCAGCGGCTGAAGCCCGCGCTTTTCAGCGACCTTGGCCTCCATGACGACACAGGCCGACGATCCGTCCGAAAGCTGGCTGGCGTTGCCCGCCGTGATCGTGTGGCCTTCGCCCATCACCGGCTTCAGGCTCTGCAGCCCTTCGAGCGTGGTGTCGGGACGGTTGCACTCGTCCTTGTCGGCGACGACGTCCTTGAAGGTGACTTCCTTCGTTTCCTTGTTCACCACCGCCATCGTCGCCTTGCAGGGGACGATTTCGTCGTCGAACTTGCCGGCGGCCTGGGCCGCGGCGGTGCGCTGCTGCGACTGGAGCGAATATTCGTCCTGCGCTTCACGGCTGATGTTGTAACGCTTTGCAACGACTTCTGCCGTGCCGATCATCGGCATGTAGATGTCCTTGTGCATCGCCAGCAGTTCCTGGTCGGCCTCGAAGAAGGTCTTGCCGCTGCCGCTGACCTTCGAGATGCTTTCGACGCCGCCGGCGACGCAGATGTCCTGGCGGTCGACGATGATCTGCTTCGCGGCGGTCGCGATCGTCATCAGGCCCGACGAGCACTGGCGGTCGATCGACATGCCGGGAACGGTGACGGGCAGGCCGGCGCGCAGGCCGATCAGGCGCGCGACGTTCATCGTCTGCGATCCCTGCTGCATCGCGGCGCCGAACAGGACATCGTCGATCTCGCCCCCTTCAACCCCGGCGCGCTCGACCGCGGCGGCGACCGAATAGGCGCCCAGCGTCGGCGAGGTCGTGTTGTTGAACGATCCGCGCGCCGCCTTGGTCAGCGGGGTGCGGGCGGTGGAAACGATGACGGCGTCACGCATGATAAACTTCCTTCTGCTTGGTTCCGGTTGTCTTTTCGGGGGAGGTTCGGCCGGAATGCCGGTTTATATGTCAGACGAAGAACTGGCTGATCCATTCGGCCATCAGCGCGGGCTTTTCCTCGCCCTCGATCTCGACCGTGAATTCCAGCGTCTGCTGCCACTGGCCCGGACGCTTTTCGTCGAGCTCGAGCAGCTTGAAATGGCCGCGCACGCGCTTGCCCGAGCGCACGGGGGCAAGGAAGCGCACTTTGTTGCCGCCATAGTTGACGCCCATCTTGACGCCCGCGGGGCGCGGGCAGTCGGATTTGGCCATCAACATGGGGAAAAGCGAGAGGGTCAGGAAACCGTGCGCAATGGTACCGCCGAAGGGCGTCAGCTTCGCCTTTTCTTCGTCGATATGGATGAACTGATGATCGCCGGTCGCGTCGGCGAACTTGTTGATCATCTCCTGATCGACCAGCACCCATTCGGACGTGCCGAGCGGCTTGCCGACCAGTTCCTTCATTTCCTGCGGCGTCATCGCGCTCATCCTTTATCCCCTCTATGTCTGTCGAGGGGCGCGTTCTAGGCCCGCGGGGCGGGGTAGCACAAGGGCCTAGGGCTTTGCGCTACGGCGCCGTAGCGTCAGGACTGGGCGGGCTTCGGCGTCTTCATCGTGACGCTTTCGGCATAGGGGAGAATCATCGTCCCGTCGGGCGCCGCGGTGAAGGTCGTCTGCGTCGGATAGGCGAAGTCGTAGCCGGCGTTGGTCATCTCTTCGAAGACGCGGATGCCGATCGCGGTGCGGGCCGCAATGACCTCGTTATAGTCGGCGCTCGGAATGTCGGCGACCAGCTCGAAGTCGAGGCTCGAGGCGCCGAAGCCGATGAAACTCGACCGGACGAACTCATGCCCCTCGGCCTCGACCTGCGCCTTCAGCAGGTCGGGCAGCGCGCGCAGCATCGCGGGCGTGGTCTGATAGATGACACCGATCGCGAACTGGACGCGGCGGCGTTCGAGATGGGCATAGTTGGTGATTTCCTTCGACAGCAAATTGGTGTTGGAAATCACCAGCAGCTCGCCGTTGACCGACCGCAGATGCGTGCTTTTGAGCCCGATGCGCTCGACGGTGGCGACGCTATTGTCATATTTGATCGCTTCGCCGACGCGGAACGGGCGGTCGAAGATGATCGACAGCGACGCGAACAGGTCGGAAAAAATGCCCTGCGCGGCAAGGCCGATCGCGATGCCGCCAATGCCCAGGCCGGCGATCAGGCCGGTGACATTGACCCCCATATTGTCGAGGATGACGATCGCCGCGACCGCGAACAGCGCGATGCTGATGAGCAGGCGGATGATGCCCATCGCGTTGACCAGCGTCTCGTTATGCCCCTCCGCGGCGCGGCGCTGGATCAGCCCGAGGACGATTTCGCGCGCCCAGATCGCCACTTGCAGCACCACCGCGACGGTGAAGACGAACTGGATGATCTGCAGGACGACGACAGGTGGATTGGCCGATGCCGCGACCAGCCGGATCGCGACGATCGCCAGCACCAGCGACTTGGTCTTGTGGATCACCCGCCCGACAATGTCGGTCAGCGTGAATTGCCCCGGCGCCGACTGCGCTTTCTTGAGCGCGAAGCCGCGGATCAGCGACAGCGCGAAATAGATGACGAGCCCTGCGCCGATCGCGATGCCGATCTGCAACCAGTGCGTATCGACCCATGCGACGCTGCTGGTCCACCAGGCGCGGATCTGCGCGGCGGGGTTGGCGGTCGCGGTGGCAAGGAAAGGCAAAGTCACGTCGGTCCTCTTGGTCTGGTCGGTCGGTCAGGCGGAACGGAGCAGCGCGCCGGCATCGGGCGCGCGCTCCAGATAGGTCAAAAATCCGCGTTCGTAACGCGAAAGATATTTGGTCGCGCGCGGCAGGCGCCCCGCGGCCGTGGCGAAATCGCCGCGATCTTGCGCGGCGGCGATCATGGCGGGGTGGACATAGGCGCGCCGTGCGACCGCGGGCGTGTTGCCGAGCCGGTCGGCGACGCGCGTCAGCATCGCCTTGAGCGAGGGCGGTTCGGTGGCGTCGTACAGACAGGCGAATGCCTCGACGCTCGCCCACCAGGTGCGGAAATGCTTGGCGCTGAAATCGGCGCCCATCGCCTCGCGGATATAGGCGTTGACCTCGTCGGAGCCCACCGCGCATGGGCCGTCCGCATCCTCATATTGGAAAAGATGCTGGCCGGGCAGGTCCTGCAACCGGCGCACCAGGGTCGCCAGGCTGCGGTCGCTGATCGTCACCTCGCGCCGCGCGCCGCCCTTGGCACGGTAGCGGAGCCGGAGGCGCTGCCCCTCCAGTCGCGCGTGACGCCGGCGCAGCGTCGTCGCGCCGAAGCTCCTGTTCGCGGCGACATATTGTTCGTTGCCGACGCGCAGCGCGGCGAGGTCGAGCAGGCGGACGACCGCCGCGACGACGCGGTCCGCGCACAGCGATCGGCGGCGCAAATCGCTTTCCAGCCGCGCACGGAGCAGCGGCAGCGCGCGGCCGAAGGCGGCGCAGCGATCATATTTGTCGGCTTCGCGCGCGGCGCGGAAATCGGGGTGATAGCGATATTGCTTGCGCCCGCGCGCGTCGTAGCCGGTCGCAAGGATATGGCCGTTCGCGGCCGGGCAGAACCAGGCATCCTCATAGGCGGGGGGCAGGGCGATCGCGTTGAGGCGCTCGATTTCGGCGCGGTCGCGGATCACCTTGCCCGCGGCGTCGCGATAGCGCCAGCCCGATGCCGTCCGTTCGCGGCGGATGCCGGGCAGGCTGTCGTCGACATGGATCAGGCGGGGGGCGGCACGCGGCGACGGCATGCCTTGTTAAGCGTCCCGGCCGGGCGATGGTTCCCTTGGGCGGGCGAAGCGGGCAGGCGTCAGCCTTGGCGGCTTTGCGCTCGCCGCCCGGCCGCCAGCCGCGACAAGAGAGCGTCGCCGCCGCGCTGGACGATCCGCCGCGCCGGGACTTCCAGCCAGCGGTGGAGCAGGTGCGAGACGGCGAGCGTCAGCGCCACGAAAGCGGCGACCTTCGCCGGCGCGACCATCGCCGGATCGTCGACAAGGACCAGCTTGAACAGGATCCACAGGAAGAAGTGCGACAGATAGACAGCATAGCTGATGTCGCCGAGCCACTGGGCGAGCCGCCCCGACAGCAGCGGGCGCGGCGCGAGCGACGCCTGGAGCGCGGCGATGACGACCGCCGCCATCGCCAGCGGGATCGCGGCAGGCTGGGGCAGGTCGGCGAACAGGATCACCGCCGCGAACAGCGCGAAGATCGCCGCGGTCGCATATATGACCCGGCCACCGTCGGCGCGCGCGCGCTGCGCCGTCCACCACTGGCAGAGCGCGACCCCGATGAAGAATTCGGCGAGGCAGCGGACGAGGCCGGTCGCCGCGATATCGTCGCCGATCCCCGCGCGCCCCGTCGCGGCGAACCAGCCGCCGAGCGCCGCCGCGAGCAGCAGCGCGAACAGCGGAAAGCTCCACCGCCCGGCGGGCAATCGCGCCGCCCAGCCGCCCGTCGCGGCGAGCAGCAGATAGGCCGCCCATTCGGTTGAGATCGACCAGGCCGGATCGTTCCAGCGCAGATCGGCGGTGAAGCCCCAATTCTGGACCAGCAGCGCGTGCGCGGGCAGCGCGGCAAAGCCGTAATGCGGCCCCGGATCGCGCCCGCTGGCGAGCAGCGCGAGCGCGAACAGCGCCATCGCCGCCAGTATCGCGAGATGCAGCGGAAAGATGCGCGCGATGCGGCGGACCAGAAAGCGCGGCGCGGCGCGCGTCCCCTCGGCAACGAACGCCGGGCCGTAATTCCACCACAGCACGAAGCCCGACAGGACGAAGAAGAGATCGACCGCAAGATAGCCGTGCGCGAAACCGTCGATGACCGGGCCGGGCAGATAGCCCGCCATGCCGCCGCGGATATGGTAGAAAAGCACCGCAAGCGCCGCAAAGCCGCGCACCCCGGTCAGCGTCGGCAGCATGCGGGGCTTTTGCACCGCGATCATGCGGCAAATCCCTGCGCGCGCGGCCGCATCCAGTTGCGTCCCGATTCCTGCTCGCGGCGGCGGCAATAGGTCGACAGCCCGATTTCGAGCGCCAGCATCATGTAGATGAAGGGCTGGAAAGCGATACCGACGAACAGCGACCCGACCATATAGACGATATGGCCGTGCTGGAGCGCGGTCGCGAGCGGTGCGATCCATTGCTCCTCGGCGCGGCGTGTCTTGAGGTAACGGCGGCGCACCCGCTCCATCTGGACGATGCCGGTGATGTGGAGCAGCAGCCACAGCAGCGTGCCGGGATAGCCCTGTTCGCCCAACATTTCGAAATAGGCCGAATGATAGGCGCGCGACTGTTCGTCATGGATCACCGGATCGCCCGCGCCGGGACGACCCGCATCGGCGTTCGACCCGGTGGTTTCGACGCGCAGACGGTTCTGCATATAGGCCTCGAACCCGCCGCCGAACGGATGGTCCTTCGCATAGTCCCACGTCCACGCCCACACCGCGACGCGCGTAGATGCCGACTGGTCGGTGCGATAATCCTGCAGCGTTTCCATGCGCTGCGTATAGCTTTGCGGCAGGAAGGGGATCGCCGCGGCGACGAGCAGCACCGCCCCCATGATATACAGCAGCCGGTGCTTGACCGCGCGCAGCGACAGCAGCGCCAGCACGCCCAGGCAGATCAGCCCGGTGCGCGCCTGCGTCCCCACCGGCAGCAACATGCAGGCGAAGCAGAGCGCGAAGCAGAAGAGCGAAACGCGCCAGTCGGGCGGAAAGACGGTGCCGTGGCGGCGGAACCACAGGATCGCGGGGATGATCGACACCGCGACCGTCGACATGGTGCTGCCTTCATACAGGCCGTAATTTTCGGACAGCAGCAGTTGCAATTCGCCATAGCCGCCGCCGCCCGCGGCGGTCTTGATCCCGCCGGCGATCGCGATCGTCGCGGCCGACAGCAGCATGAAGAGCAGCAGCGATTCGATGCGCAGCTTCGTGCGCAGCGTCAGCGGCAGGAAGATCGCCCAGACGAGCGCCTTCCACACCCATCCCCATTTATCGAGCGCCTCGACCGGAAAGTCGGCGCCCATCGTCGTCATCCAGCAATAAAAGAGCAGGATTAGCATCAACGTCTGCCGCCCCGACCAGCGCGTGTCGCGCTTGTCGTCGAAGGCGAGCCACCCGATGATCGCGAGGATGAAGACGATCAGCGAGATCGGAATCGAATTGATCAGGAAATAGCTGAGCCGCTGCGGCGCGACGATGTCGATGTAGCAAAAGCACAGCACGAACAGGAACGGCTTGCGAAAGCCGACCCCGATGAAGGCGAACAGAAAGGCGACGAAGGCAAGGTCACGCATCGGATCGGCGATCCTCCGCGGCCTCGGCCGCCATCGCCGCCATGCGTTCGGCATCGCGCTGTTGCTGCCACAGCATGCGCGGGCCGACTTCGCGGTCGAGGTCGTCGCGGTGCAGCAGGCGCCAGAGGGCGATCGCCATCAGCACATGCGTCAGGGCAATCGCAAAATTGTCGATCATCGGCGGCGCACCTGGCTTCCCCTGCGGCCCGCAGGCCCGTTTCGGCGGCTTTACCCGATCGGGGTTGACGCGGCGTTAAGGCTTGTATGGCAAAGGCTTGGCCGATGACCCGGATCCTGCACGTCCTTGACCATAGCCTGCCGGCGCACAGCGGCTACACCTTTCGCACCCGGGCGCTGATGAAGGCGCAGGCGGCGAAGGGATGGGCGGTTGCCGGGGTGACGGGGGTCCGCCATCCCGACCCCGGACCGCCCGTCGAAACCGTCGACGGGCTGACCTTCTATCGCACGCCGCCGATCGCGCCCGCGCGCTCGCCGTGGCGCGAATGGCGCGAAATCGGCGCGCTGGCGGACCGTGTCGCGGCGCTGGTCGACGAATGGCGCCCCGATCTGCTCCACGCCCACTCGCCTGTTCTCGACGGGCTCGCGGCGCTGCGCGTCGGCAAACGGCTCGGCATTCCGGTGATATACGAAATCCGCGCCTTCTGGGAAGATGCGGCGGTCGGCAACGGCACGGGGCGCGAGGGCAGCGCGCGCTATTTCCTGACCCGTCAGCTCGAAAGCCATGCCGTCCGCGCCGCCGATGCCGTCGCGGTGATCTGCGAAGGGCTGCGCGGCGACCTGATCGCGCGCGGCGTCGATCCCGCGAAGATCGTCGTCTCACCCAATGGCGTCGACCTCGACCTGTTCGGCGACCCGCCACCGCGCGACGATGCGCTCGCCGCCGACCTCGGCCTCATGCCGGGCGAAGCGGTGATCGGCTTCATCGGCAGCTTTTATGATTATGAGGGGATCGACGATCTGGTCGCCGCGATGCCCGCGCTCGTCGCTGCCGAACCCGGCGCGCGGCTGCTGCTCGTCGGCGGCGGGCCGATGGAGGCGGCGCTCAAGGCCCAGGCGGCGGCGTCGCCCGTCGCCGACCGCATTCTGTTCGTCGGCCGGGTGCCGCATCAGGCGGTCGAGCGCTATTATTCGCTGATCGACATCCTCGCCTATCCGCGCAAGAAAATGCGGCTTACCGATCTCGTCACGCCGCTGAAGCCGCTCGAAGCGATGGCGCAGGGCAAGCTCGTCGCTGCGTCCGATGTCGGCGGCCACCGTGAACTGATCGCCGACGGCGTCACGGGTACGCTGTTCGCGCCCGACGATCCACCGGCAATCGCCGCGGCCCTTGCCGAACTGCTGCGCGATCGCGACATTTGGGACGAACGCCGCCGGACCGCGCGGGCGTTCGTCGAGGCCGATCGTAACTGGTCGTCAAACATTTTGCGTTACGAGCCCGTTTACCAGAGACTGCTGCGCCGCGGCGCTGCATCGCTCGCGGCTTGATGCTATAGGACAGGCTCCTCTGCGGGAGCGACGGATTTGGACGATATGGACGACAGCGCCGACGGCTCCGACAAGGTTTCGCATCGCAAGGCCCGCGCCGCCGCCTGGATGCGCGCGCTCCGCCCGGCGATGCCGGCGGTGATCGGCGCCGCGGCGCTGACCTTCCTCTTCGCCGCGGTCATGCCGATGGCGTGGGTGTTCGGCATTGGCTGGAACCTCTATCTCGACCGTCTGTCGGACCTGTTCGTGCCGCCGGTCGGCAATGGCGCCCGCCTCGCGCTGGCGCTCGGCATGGCGTTCGTCGCTGCGCTGATTGCGGCCTTTGTCGCGCTTCTGATCGCCGAGCCCGAGGCGTCGGGCCTTGCCGCGCTCGGGCGCCGTCTGCGCCGCCGCCAGGAGGCTGTCGACGATGATATTCCGGTGCGCCGTCGCGCGGACCTCCACCCCGACGATCTGCCGCGTGCGCCGCTGCGCGCCGGGCGCGACCTGCCCGAACAGGGGCTGGGACCGGTCGATGCGGCGCCCGAGGTCGCGGCGGACTATCTTCCCGAATATGAACCCGAGGCGCTTGCCGGTGCCGATGTCGTCGAGGATGCGGACGCTGTCGAGATCGTCGAAGCGGCCGTGGCACCCTATACGCCGCCCGCAGCCGACGCTGCGCCGGACGAAGAGGATGAACTGATCCTCGCCGATCTCGCGCCGGTCGAGGTTGAAACGCCCGGTGACGAACCCTGGCTTCAACCCGCAAAGGTTGCCGGACCGGCGATGCCCGATCCCGCCGACAAATCGCTCGGCGCGATGGTCGCGCGCTTCGAGGCAGGGCTCGCCCGGCGCCGCGAAACCAGGACGGCAACCGCCGCAGTCCCGGTGCCCGATGTCGCCGCCAACGAAGATGCCGACGAAGAAATCGACTTCGCGCTCGAAGCCGCGCTGAGCACCTTGCATCGCCTGAACCGCGGCACGACGGGCTGAACCGCCGCTCCCGGCGGCCCGAAATCGCTTTCCTACATTGTTCCGGCATGCCAGCCTCGCCGCATGCCTTCCGTGCCATCCTTTCCTGCGCGACCCTTGCGGCGGCGGCCACTTTGCGCCCGGCGCGCTGCCGCAGCGCGTCCGCTTCGCCACAGCCGGCACAATGCAATCGCGTGTGAAGTTGCGCAGTTTTCCGCCATTTTTCGAACCGCACCGCGCCGCAGGCATCGCCCGGTCCTGCGGCGCCTTCGGGACGCCGTAACTGCCGCAATCGCGCGTGAAGTTGTACGCTTTTCTGCGCCTTTCGCGCCGGTTGCCGTGCGCGGCTGCGCGGCGGTGCTGACAGCGCGCAATTCCCCTGCTAACGGCGCGCGATGACGACTCCTCTCTCGCATATCCGTAATTTCTCGATCATCGCGCATATCGACCATGGCAAGTCGACGCTCGCCGACCGGCTGATCCAGTTCACAGGCGGGCTGACCGAGCGCGAAATGTCGGCGCAGGTTCTCGACAATATGGACATCGAGAAAGAGCGCGGGATCACGATCAAGGCGCAGACCGTTCGCCTGACGTACAAGGCGCACGACGGCGAAACCTATCAGCTCAATCTGATGGACACGCCCGGCCACGTCGACTTCGCCTATGAAGTCTCGCGCAGCCTGGCCGCGTGCGAGGGCGCGCTGCTCGTCGTCGACGCGGCGCAGGGGGTCGAGGCGCAGACGCTCGCCAACGTCTATCAGTCGATCGAGCATGACCATGAAATCGTGCCGGTCATCAACAAGATCGACCTGCCCGCCGCCGACACCGACAAGGTGAAGGCGGAGATCGAGGATATCATCGGCCTGCCTGCCGACGATGCGGTTCTGGCCAGCGCCAAGTCGGGGATCGGCATCGAGGAAACGCTCGAAGCCATCGTCGCCAGGATTCCGCCGCCGAAGGGCGACGCCGCGGCGCCGCTCGTCGCGATGCTCGTCGACAGCTGGTACGACCCCTATCTCGGCGTCGTGATCCTGGTTCGCGTCGTCGACGGGGTGCTGAAAAAGGGTCAGCAGATCAAGTTCATGCAGGCGGGGACGACCCATCTGATCGACCGCGTCGGCTGTTTCACCCCGAAGCGGACCGACCTTGTCGAGATCGGTCCGGGCGAGATCGGTTTCATCACCGCACAGATCAAGGACGTTGCGCAGGCGCGTGTCGGCGATACGGTCACCGACGCCAAAAGGCCCGCCGCGGCGCCGCTCCCGGGGTTCAAGGAAGTTCAGCCGGTCGTCTTCTGCGGCCTCTTCCCGACCGATGCCAATGATTTCGAGAAACTGCGCGAAAGCATCCAGAAGCTGCGGCTCAACGATGCGTCGTTCAGTTTCGAAATGGAGACGAGCGCCGCGTTGGGCTTCGGCTTCCGCTGCGGCTTTCTGGGTCTTCTGCACCTCGAGATCATTCAGGAGCGGCTGACCCGCGAATATGACCTCGACCTCATCACCACCGCGCCGTCGGTGGTCTACAAGCTCAAGCTCACCCGGTCGAAGGAAGGCGGCCCGACCGAGATGGAGCTGCACAATCCTGCCGACATGCCCGATCCGAACCGGATCGAGGAGATTGAGGAGCCGTGGATCGAGGCGGTTATCTATGTCCCCGACGAATATCTGGGCTCGATCCTCAAACTCTGTCAGGACCGCCGCGGCATCCAGAAGAATCTGACCTATGTCGGCGGCCGCGCGCAGATCACCTATGAACTGCCGCTCAACGAAGTGGTGTTCGATTTCTACGACCGGCTGAAGAGCATTTCGCGCGGCTATGCCTCGTTCGACTATCACCAGATCGGTCACCGCCCCGGCGATCTCGTCAAGATGAGCATCCTCGTCAACAACGAGCCGGTCGATGCGCTGTCGATGATCGTCCACCGCGGCAGCGCCGAGGCGCGCGGACGCGGGATGTGCGAGCGGCTCAAGGATCTGATCCCGCGCCACATGTTCAAGATCCCGATCCAGGCGGCGATCGGCGGCAAGGTGATCGCGCGCGAAACCATCGCGGCGCTGCGCAAGGACGTCACCGCCAAATGCTATGGCGGCGACGCGACCCGCAAGAAGAAGCTCCTCGAAAAGCAGAAGGAGGGCAAGAAGCGGATGCGCGAATATGGCAACGTCAACATCCCGCAGGAGGCGTTCATCGCGGCGCTGCGAATGGGCGACGACGCCTGAGGGCGCGCGCTACATCTCGATGATGATCTTGACCTTCGCCGGTGTCGTGCCGGCGGCCTCAGCGATCTCGCGGCGCGCCTGCGCGACCAGCTCGCCGAGATGTGCCGACTGAGGCGGACCGCCGAGGCCGTTCAGGTCTGCAAGCGGGGTGCCGAGCACATCGGCGAGCCGGCGCAGCCGCGCCGGCTTGGGGCGCGACCGGTCCTGCTCCCAATAGCAGACCGACGTCACCGCAACGCCAAGCTGGCGGGCAATATCCCGCTGCGTCAGCTGCCGCGCCTTGCGCAACCGCACCAGCCGCCCGCCGAGCGTTTCGGGAAAGGCGGCGCCCCCGGCGAAATCGGGGCTTTTGAAATCCATTATCTGCACGACCCGGCCATTTCGTTTGTTGGCCGTTCCGAATATCAAAGCACGCGGCGGGCTACTTTCAACTTTTCACGCAAAAATAAGGGGCTGCACCCTCCGGCAGGGGTGATTGTCTTTCGGCCCGGGCGGCGATAGCTTGCCGAACACCGACGACAGCCGGGAAAGGACGAAGGGTGCACGCTCCCGCAAGGCCGATCGACGACATCGTCGTGCACAGCGTGCTCAACGACGGAACCGCGGTATGCCTGCGGACGATCCGGCCCGACGACGCCGGCCTGCTCCGCGCCGGAATTCAGAAACTCTCAGCCGAATCGCGCTATCTGCGCTTCTTTTCGCCCGCGCCGGCCATGCCCGATGCTGTGATCGAGCGGCTGGTCGATGTCGATGGCCACGACCATATCGCCTGGGGCGCGATTTGCACCGAATGCGAGGGCGAACCGGCGATCGGTGCGGTTCATGCCGTCCGGCACAAGGCAGGCGCCGGCGGGGACGAGATGCGCGTCGGCGAATATTCGATCGCGATCCTCGACGCCTTTCACGGCCAGGGCCTCGCCCGGATGATGACCGCGGCGCTGCTCGTCGATTGTCTCGCCGAAGGGCTGACGACGCTTGACGTGAACATCCTGTCCGAAAATCACGCCGCACTGGGACTGATCAAGGCGATGGGCGGCACACGCAAGGAGGAATCGCGCGGCGTTGCGGAATATGTGATCGACGTCGCGGCGGCGCTGGAGGCGCTGCGCAGCGACGCGGGCGCACGCGGGGTTCAGGATGTGCTGAAGCAACTCGGTGCCGGATAGACCGGTGGTCCTCCCCGCCGCCGGGGGTCGCGACCGGCGGCGGGAAGGTGAAGAACGCGGGTGTCGGAGCCCCCGTGTCCCACGCACATCGCTCTAACGGCGCTGCCATGACGTCACCGTGACCGACGTCACAGGGGCGAATTTTTTAGATCACGAACAAGCGAAAGGGCGCCAGCGGCATGCGCTGGCGCCCTTTCTAGGCTGTCCGTGACCCGCGGGGGGCGCAGGTCGGGGACAGTCTTACTTCTTCTGCGTGTCGCCGACGCCGGTTTCCGACGGGGCAACCTCGCCATTGTCGTCCATGGCGTTGGCCTTTTCCTCGCCCATTTCTTCGACGCGGTCGGCCTTGTTCTCCATGGCTTCCTTGGCGGCGCCATCGGGCATGGTGTCGGCCTGAGCATCGATGGCGTCGGCCCGCGATTCGGCCTGATCCTCGACACTGTCGGCGGCGGGGCTCTGGCAAGCGCCGAGCGCGAGGGCCGAAGCGGCAGTGAGGGTAAGAGCAATCTTGCGCATTATAACAGTTCTCCCTTGTTACAGGGGGGGCAACGCCGCGCCGCTGGCATCGGTTGCAACAAAATTTGCAAGCCTATGCTTTCGCAATGCTATTTTTTGTTTTCACGCCGCTCCTGTCCCGCTCCGACGCAAAAAAGGGGGCGCCCGCAGGCGCCCCCTTCATCGTGTATCGCGCGCGATGCGATCAGAAGCGCTGCTGGCGCTCGTACAGATCGCGGTAGTGCTGGATACGCGTAACGCGCAGGCCCGGCATGCCGCTGCGGTCGATCGATCGCTGCCAGCCGGCAAACTCCTCGAGCGTCAGCGAATAGCGCTCACACGCTTCGTCCACGGTCAACAGGCCGCCATTGACGGCTGCGACCACTTCCGCCTTGCGGCGAACGACCCAGCGCGTGGTGTTCGCAGGCGGCAGACTGTCCAGCGTCAGCGGTTCCCCGAGGGGGCCGATGACCTGGGCGGGCCGGATTTTCTGATTCTCGATCATGCTCATTCCATAAAATCTTCGTCGTGGGGGATCGGCAAAGCCGACGTCCGTGCTTTTATAGAAGAGGGGTTCAACATCGGCTGAAACCCTCTGGTAAACGCGCTGTTCACAGTTTCGGGCAGCCCGTTCGCTTCGTCGGACAAGTCGAAGAAGCGCGCGGGACGAAGCATTCCGTCGTCCAGTGCCTGCACCCCGCCGCCCAGCATTTCGCGCACCGCGCCGACCGCTGCGGCATGCGATTCGTCGGTCTCGCGCTCACGCAGCAAGCGAACCGTCGGAAGCGCCGCCTGCCGCGCCCGCGACACGGCGAGCAATATGTCGAAGCCGGGCTTCGACAGGCTCGTCGCATCGGCTGGATGCGGAAGGTCGGAGGGAAGCAAGTTCATGCTGCCTCTCTAGCGCGTGTGGCCTAAGGTCCAGTAAATGCCCATTTCATCGCTTGTTAGCGAAGCTTAACCCCCGTCAATATCTTGACAGCTGCCGCGGAAAAGCTGGCATTTTGCATGGCCGATCCCTAGATGGCGGGCATCATGGCAACCGTAATTTCACCCGCGGGCCTGGCCCAGGCCGACTTCCAGCTCGCCGGTCCGTTAAAGGATCGGCGAATCGTGGTCGCAATGTCGGGCGGAGTCGACTCGAGCGTCGTCGCCGCGCTCGCTGCGCGGTCGGGCGCTGAGGTGATCGGCGTGACGCTGCAACTCTACGACCATGGTGCCAAGGCCAAGCGCGTCGGCGCTTGCTGCGCGGGGCAGGATATTCGCGATGCGCGCGCGGTCGCCGACCGGCTCGGCTTCGCGCATTATGTCCACGACCATGAAAGCCGCTTTCGCGATACGGTGATCGACCAGTTCGCCGACGAATATCTCGCGGGCCGGACGCCGATCCCGTGCGTCCGCTGCAACATGGGTGTGAAATTCACCGATCTTTTCCAGCTCGCGCGCGATCTGGGCGCCGATTGCCTCGCGACCGGCCATTATGTGCGCCGCATGATGGGGCCGGCCGGTGCCGAGCTGCACCGGGCGGTCGATCCGGCCCGCGATCAGAGCTATTTCCTCTTTGCGACCACGCAGGAGCAACTCGACTTTCTTCGTTTCCCGCTCGGCGGGCTCGAAAAGAGCGTGGTGCGCGAAATCGCCCGCGATCTCGGCCTTGGCGTTGCGGGCAAACCCGACAGCCAGGACATTTGTTTCGTCCCCGACGGCGACTATGCGACGCTGGTGCGCAAGCTGCGTCCGGAGGCGGAAGATCGCGGTGAGATCGTGCATGTCGACGGCACGGTGCTGGGCGCACACAAGGGACTTATCCATTATACGGTCGGTCAGCGCCGCGGCATCGACATCGGCGGGCAGGCCGAGCCGCTCTATGTCATACGCCTCGATGCAGCGGCGAAGCGCGTCATCGTGGGGCCGCGCCGCGCGCTGGCCGTCGCGGGTGCGCGGATCGGCGAAGCGAACTGGCTTGCCGAGGTCGATCGTCGCCCGGTTCTGGCTAAGGTGCGTAGCATGGCGAAGCCCGTGCCGGCGCAGATGGACGGCGACCGACTGCTCTTCGCCGCGCCCGAATATGGCGTTGCGCCCGGCCAGGCGGCGGTGCTCTATGATGCTGCCGACCCCACGCGCGTACTCGGCGGCGGCTGGATAGAGGAAAGCTTCGCGGCCGAGCCGACGGAATAGATTGCACTTTCTGTCCCGATGCCGCAGCTTCGGCGCAAAGCAAGGGGAGAGACGATCATGATCAATTGGGTGTTGCGCGGCGCGGTTCTGCTCTGGGCGCTGCTCTTCTTCATCGTCGGCATTCGCGGCGTGCTGAACCCTGCCAGCTTTACCGAAACCTTCGGAATCATCGCCGACGGCGTTGCCGCGAACACGGTGCGTGCCGACATGTCGGCCTTTTTCCTTGTGGCCGCCGGTGGCGCGGCGATCGGCGGACTGCTGCGCGGCTGGTCGCGCGCGCTGCTGGTTCCTGCCGCGCTCTACGGCACCGCGCTGGTCGGCCGCCTGATCGGGGTCGCGAGCGGTGACCTGGTCAACAGCGGCATCGTGCAGGCGATGATTATCGAAGCCTTGTCGGTCGGCCTGATGATCACGGCCTATTATATGCTGTCGCGCGCTTCGGCTTCGGCTTCAGGAGTCGAGATTTCGTCATAATGAGCTGAGCGATAACGAGAAATTCGGTCCTGTTGTGTTGCAGGCCGGTTTATGCGTAAATTAACATCGGGTCGCGCTTCTGTTTCCTGTGTGAAAGGGGCCGCACATGACATCCGATGACGACAAGCGGGACAGTTCGGACCGGCGCCAGAGCGATCGGCGCGTCGCGGACGATCCCGACTACAAAGGCCCCGAGCGCCGTCAGGGCGACCGGCGGTCGGGCAAGGAACGCCGTACCGGGGGCTGACCGATCGGGCAGGCTGGTGGCACGGTTCAGGAGAATGACCGTGACCCAAACAGAATTGCCGCGCCTCAGCCTCGATATCGTGTCCGACGTGATGTGCCCTTGGTGCATTATCGGCTGGCTGAAGTTTCAGAAGGTCATGGCGCATTTTGAGGGACGGTTGGCCTTCCGTGTCCAATGGCACCCCTTCGAACTCAATCCGCACATGCCCCCTGAGGGCGAAGATGCGGCCGAACACGTCATCCGGAAATACGGGATTACCCAAGAACAGAGCCGGGCCAATAGCGGGCGGCTGGCGGCCATTGCGGCCGACCTCGGCTTTGCATTCAACCGGGGGCCGGGTTTTCGCATGCGCAACAGCTTCGATGCGCATCGTTTGCTCACCTGGGCCGGGGCGTTGGAAGAGCCCGATCAGGCGGCAGCGACCGGCGTTCAGACCGCGCTGAAACTCGCACTGTTCCGCGCCCATTTCACCGACAATCGCGACATTAGCGATCCCGCCGTTCTGATCGATATCGCGGCCTCGGTCGGACTGGACGCGGCCCGCGCCGCCGCGATTCTGGACGGCGACGACTATGCCGAGATGGTGCGGATGGAAGAGGCCTATTGGGCCGACAATAATGTCACCGGCGTTCCGGCCTTCATCCTGGGCGGCCGCATGCTGATCCCTGGCGCACAGGATCCCGAAGCCTTCATTCGGGTCATCGAAAACAAGGTGCTGGCGACCGCCGCCTGAGGAACTGTAGCCGCCGCACGCGCGTTTTCCATCCATTCCCGCCGCACAGGCTCTTGGGGCCGATAGGCGCAATCAAGGAGATGGTTCGATGCCCGCTTCCCCCGACGGAGACGCCCCCGAAATGGTCAACCGCGAACAGGATGACGAACCCGCACAGGCGCAAACCATAGCTGCGGCGGCGCGTCAGGCGCGTCCGCTCGAAGACAGTCGGAAAGCGCCGGCACGCGACGAGGGCGACGACGCGCAGGATCTGGTCGATCATATGCGGCAGATGGAACGATCGGGCCGCATCGACATGGACGCCTATCGCGGCGAGCGCAGCGACGATGACGAGGATGATGAATTGGGACCGGGCGGGGTGGAAGACGACGAACCGCGCGGCGCCCCCTGATGATCGGCGATGCTAAAAGGGATTGAGCGTATAGCCTTGCTGCTGAAGCAGCGCGTGCGCAGTCATCGCCGATAGCGCCAGTTCGACGCCCGGGAGCAGATCGGTCTTTTTGACGCCCTGTCCCGCCGCGCTCTGGCCGCACACGATAATGCGGACACCGGCCTTTATCAGGGCATCGACCAGCGCGGCGTTGGGATTTTCCGCGCCGGGATATTTTCGCTCATAGGCTTCGGCGCCCGCCACATCGAAGGTTGCTGGGCCATGCACGACAATTGCGAGATGGATGCGTTCGGCCGGCACGCCGGCTTCGACCTGCATGTTGAGAAAACGAGCAGCCGATTCCAGCGTGCGATTGAGTGTCGACTCTTTCGCCGCGGCAACGTCGAATGCGATGTGAAATTCGGTTCCGGCGGGAATGCGCATATCGGCGTCGGTGACACTTGCGACCTTGCCGAACGCCGGAATGACCGTACCGCCGTGAAAAGATGCCATCGGGTCGGGCGATGCCTTACCCATGTCGGCGGCTTGCACCGGCGACAGAAGGGCAAGGCCGGCAACAGCGAAGGCAAGCGCGAGCGGGCGGGACGGTGACATCGTGAGGTTCCTCTCGGATCGGGATTGATGGCGCAGCCTACCGTTCCGCTTCAGGCTGCACCAGCCCGCGAGCCTGTCAATCGCGCCGTTTGCGCACCAGATCCGCCGTCGCGAGGCCGCCGACGACGACGATGAAGCTCACCATCATCAGCGCGAAAAGAAGAACGGGGGTTTGGGTCAAGGGATCGGTCATGTCTGGGGCTCCTTGGTGGTTCGGAAGCCCTGACATGGATTAGCGGCGGCGCGGCGGCATTGATCCTGATCAATATGGCGCCGCAGTGGTGGTGTCTGCCGGTCGTCGCTGGCGGTTCGGACCGGACTCGTCAGGACTTTGGTAAGCCTGCGCTGGCAAATTCGCCGGCATGCCGCACCCGACAGATATCCGTTCCGCTTCGCGTCGTCGCCGTATCCGCGCCCGCCGATCTGGGGGGATATGGGTTCTGGTGGCGGCAGCCGGAGCCTTTGCGGGAACTTTGGCGGCTTTGCAGATGCAGGCGTCCGCGCCGGCCCACGCCGAGCTGTCATGGCCCACTGCCGCGCCGGAACCGCATTCGGCGCATTTCGGATTTTGTCATACCGGAGGCGGGCGCAATTGCGTCGTCGATGGCGACACCTTCTGGTTCGAGGGCCAGAAATACCGCCTTGCCGACATCGACACGCCGGAGACGCATCCGCCGCGCTGTGCGCAGGAGGCGCGTTTGGGGACCCAGGCGACCGAGCGGCTGCGCGATTGGCTCAATTCCGGGGCCTTCCGGCTCGAAGAAAACGAACGCGACAGCGATCGTTACGGGCGCAAGCTGCGCATCGCCACCCGCGACGGGGTGAGCGTCGGCAGCGTGCTCATCGATGCGGGGCTGGCGCGGCCGTGGGAAGGGTATCGGCGCCCGTGGTGCTAGTCGCCGTCGGGCGCAGGGGGTAAGGCCTCGCGCAGCGGCTTGTTCGGGCCTGCAAGCTGCGCGTCGAGATCGTCGGCCAGCAATTGCGCGACGGGGTCGTCGCGGCGCGCGCGCAGCGTATCGCGGCGATCGGTCAGCGCCGCCGCGCGCTCGGCTTCGGGCAGCGCCATCACCTCGAGGTAAAAGCGCACCGCGGTAAGCCACGGCGCGTCGTCGCCCGGCACATCTTCGGCCCAGCGCGAGAAGGGGCCGCCCGCCGGCCCCCATTCTCCATCGTGGCGGTCAAGGAAGAAAAGCAGGCTCGAGCCGAGCGGCACCATGTAACGGACGCAGCCGCCGATATAGGCGAGCGGATGGGCGTGCTGGAGCTCGTAGGGATTGCTGAGCGCGGCGAAGCGGCCGGTGGCGAGCGCGATCGGAAGCGTTTTCGGCGCGTCGGCAAGATTGCCCTTGAGCGCCGCGATCGGCCGTATGTCGACGCGCATCGTGTCGGGGGCGTCGGCTTCGTCCATCGGGGTGCCGCCGGTGACGGTGGCGAGGAGGATCAGCTCGGCTTCGGCGGTCAGTTCCATGTTGGTCGGCACGGCATAACCCGGCGCGGGCGAGCAGGCCGCGGCCGGGAGCGGCGCGGCGAGGCAGGCGAAAACAGCGAGGAGAAGGGGGAAGCGCATGGCGGCCAGGCTAGCCCGCGTGTCGCCGCTTGGAAAGCCGGCGCGGTTTCGGAGCGCTTCGTCCAAGCCGATGGACCCGACTCGGCGCCCCATGCGTATCATCCTTGTCGCGGCCGCCGGATCAGCTGGCGGCGGCGCGGCAAGGAGAAGAACCATGGCCGAACACGATCATAGCGCGATCAAGGAACATATGGCCGTCATCGGCGCCGACGGCGTCCATGTCGGTACCGTCGATCATGTCGATGGCGAACGCATCAAGCTGACCAAGGCCGACAGCCCCCAGGCCGAAGATGGCGAGGGTGCCCGGCACCATTATCTGCCCGCCGGCCTCGTCGCCGCGGTCGAGGGCGATACAGTGCGCCTGTCGGCGACCGCCGCCAATGCGGTCGATCTGTTCGAAGAGGCGGATTGACCGGCACGCAGATAACAGATGGCCGGGACGCAATCGGGCGCCCGGCACTGAAACTGGCCCGCCCAACTGCCTCCGGGCGGGCCATTTCATGTGCGCATCAGGCCGATAGCTTGCGCGCGCATTCGATGCAGAGCGCCGCCTCGGGCTTGGCGGCGAGCCGTTCGGCGGCGATATCCTTGCCGCAGCTGGTGCAGATGCCATAGCTCCCTTCGTCGATGCGGGCGATCGCCGCCGTCACCGCGGCGACTTCGCGCGCCAGCAGCGCATCTTCGCCCGCCAGCGCATCGTCATCCTCGCGTTCGATCGCCGCATCTTCGGCGTCGGCGCTGATCGGCGCGGTGAGGTCGGCGGCGACCCGCGCCCCGCGCGCCCTGAGGTCGGCGAGCCGCAGGATCAATCCGGTGCGCACCGCGGCGAAGCCGTCGCCGCCGCCGCTCATGCCGTCCGCTCCGCCGCGATGATCGCAGCGATCTCGTCGAGCAGCGCCAACCGCTGCCGCTTCAGTTCCTCGGCATGTTCGTCGGACACCGGCTCGACCTCGCTCTCGGCGCGGTGGATGGCGCGGTTGACGACATGGTAGCGCTCCGCCAGCGCCGCGAAATGCGCGTCGCCTTCCTTGAGCCGGTGGATCGCCGCGGCATCGCCCGGAAATGCGTCGGCCAGTTCGTGGGGGGTATGCGACATGGGGCCTTCCTCCTGCTTCGATAATCCGCCGATCCTACCCCAACCGCGCCGCCGTGCATTGCGCTGAGTCAAAAACGGAGCCGGGGCACATCGCCCGGCTCCGTTCCGGTCACCATCCCGCGACCCACGGGACGGCGATCGTCGATTGCGGCCCCGAAAGGCCGAAAGCGTGTCAGCGCGCTTCGGCGGCACCCGCGGCGCGGACCGACAGATCGGCCTTGGGCAGCTTCGTCACCAGCGGGCCGGTCACGCTGTCGGCCTGGCTGTAGAGCGCCGAAAGCGGGACGTTGTAGAGCTTGCCGCCGTCGACGACGATCGCATTGTCGCCGTCGATGCCCTGCACCGTGCCGATGCTCGCGCCCTTGGCGTCGGTAACCTGCGCACCGGCGCGCACCTGTTCGCGCGTTGCGAGCGTCAGCTTCGCCGAATCGACGGCATCGTTCGCGGCGCCATCGACGCTGTCGACCGTCTGGCCGACGCGGTCGGTCACACTGCCGACGGTGGCGGCGGGATCGAGTGCGGCGCCCGCGTTGAGGTTGGCCGAGCCGCCAAGGCCGACCTGCGCGACGGCGGGAACGGCGACGATCGCGGCACCGGCGGCGAGCGTCATCAGGGTCTTGCGCATCGGGTTTCTCCTTATTGTCCGATCAAGGCCGCCCGGAGGGGGGAAGGGGGGACGGGCGGCCTTGCCGACGAGAAACCGGCGCGCCGGGCGTTCGTTGCCGCATGGGCGGCGGAGCGACCGGCGCGCGCGACGGAGCGATCAGGCGGGCGTGGGCCGCCGCGCGATCAGCTTGTTGAGCGTCGCGATCCGCCGCCGCGCCGCGCTCCAGTCGCGTTCGGGATGCGCGGCGATCTGGCGGAGGAGGGTGCCGAGTTCCTTGCGGCGGTCGCCTTCGGTCACGGGTTGCATGGGCTTTCTCCTTTCAGGCGCGCAGCATAGCATGGCGGCGGCGCGCCTGCGCACCGCTCACCCCGCGGGCGGGGCGGACCGGCTGGCGGTGCGCGGCGCCGATGCCGCATCGCGCGCCGCGTCATTCGCCGCAGCGGGCACGGGATCGGGGCTTCCGTCTGCCCCCAGCCCGAAAAAGGCGCGCCGCGCCGCCTCCCCCGCCGCGCGCAGCGGCGCGGTTTCGACCGCGACGATCGCCGCGAAGGCGGCCTCTTCGTCATCGTCGAGGGTGCGTTCATAGTCGGCATCGCCGAACTGACCCTCCTCGATGCCCATAAAATCGTCGGGCGGCGGGAAATTGGTGCGCAGCTCGCCACTTTCGCCGTCGGGCCACACGTCCATCGCCGCCGCCTCTTCCTCGGGGGTCGGATCGGGGGCGGCCGCAGGCGCATCGCCCTCGGCACAATCGGCGGAAATGCGTGCAACTTCACACGCGATCGGGCTGTCGCGCCACAGCTCCGCGAGCGGATTGGCGCGGTTGTCGCGCCCCGCGAGCCAGAGCGCGAACGCCGCATTCTGGCCGTCCGCCGCGCCATCGGCCTCCGCCGCGTCGAACAGCGCGAGGAAGGCGTCCCAATCGCCCGCGATAATCTGTGCCAGCATGTCTTCGCCCGCCTTGGCGCGGACATCGACCGCCCGGTCGAGCCGCGCAAGCATCGCAAGGCCAAGGCGCGGGTCGTGGCGGCGGCGCTTGTGGAAATGATAGCCCTCGCGCTCGGCCGGGCCGCGCTCATAGCATTCCTCGATTCCCCAGATCGCGCGGTCGAGCAGCTCGTCGGCAAGCCGCGCCCGCGCGACGAGCAGCGCCGCCGCCCAGCCGAGGCGGAAGGCGACGCCGCGCGCGCGGTGGCGAAGCTGATAGGCGGCACCGGGCGACATCGACACCCGGCTGGCGGCGATCTGAACCGATCCGGTGACGGCCAGATGGTCAAGAAAGGCGCGCTGGAGCGCGGGGGTCCAATGATAGCTGGCGGGGGCGGCGGGTTCGGCGACGGTTTCGAATGACATGGCAGTGATCCTTTCCGAAAAGGTAAAACTGCCAGAATGAACCATATGGGTGAATTGTAGGAAAGCGGAAAATGCGGGGAAGCGGCGCGGGCCCTAGTCGGCGCGGGTCTGGTCGGCGGGCGGCGGGGGATAGGGGGCGGCGGCGCCGTGATCGTAGCTCAGGCTTTCCGACAGGCGGAAGCGGCCTTCGGCGGGTATCCATTGCCAGACGTGCATATAGCGTGCGCCGCCGACCATGTCCCAGCGCGCGTCCTTGGCATTCCATTCGAAAAAGACATGCGCCGCCTCTTCGAGTGCGCCCCAGTCGCCGAGCGCGCGGATGATGCGCGATCCGGGGACGAGCAGGCGGCGGTTGCGATAGCCCGCCTGCGCGCCGCCGGGCGCGCGCGCGGCGCAATTTTTCTCCATCGACGCGACGAAATCGGCGCGGTCGGCGATCGCCAGCCCGCCCTTGTCGTGGAGCATCCGGTAATCGGGGGTGAGCAGATCGGGCAACGCGGCGGGATCGCAGCCTTCGAACACCGCCCAAAACAGCCGCGCATCGTTCGCCGCGATCGCCGCGTCGAGCGCGGCGGCGGTCGGCATCGGCGCGGGCTGCGCAGCGGCGGCGGGCGGCGACGCGGGTTGGGCCTGCGGCGCGGGCGCCAGCGCGGCGGCGAGGAAGAGGGCGAGGGACATCGGGCAGGGCTCCTTGCTGTGTTGTTTATGTAATACGGTTGCACGCGGCGGGGTGCAAGCGGTGTTTCCGCGACCCGCCCTGTGGCGAAGCGATGGGGCGCGCGCGGACGGCGTGCCGCGCAGCGGCCCCTCCGTCAGCCCTTGCGGGCTGCCACCTCCCCATGGCTTCGCCACAGGGAGGATCGGGCTTCGCCACAGGGAGGATCGGGCGGGACTGGCCGCCTGTGTGCCCCGGCGAAAGCCGTGGTCCGTGGCGGCGGAGCGCTAGCGGTGGTGCGGGCCGCTCTGGGCCCCGGCTTTCGCCGGGGAGCACGGGGACTGCGCCGGCGGGGCTGGCGTCGGGGCGCGGCTGTCCCTATTTGTGCGGGTGATGAGCAATGGGGACCGAAGGATCGTCGTGATCGCGCGGCTGAAGCCCAAACCGCTGCTGGCGGGGGCGATCGTCTGTGCGCTGATATTGGCGGCGCTGGCGCTGGGGCAGGCGGAGCCGGTGCGCGGCGACGGCATGGGCGCGATGCTGCGCAGCCTGATCTTCGGCGATGCGGTGGCGACGACGGCGATGATCGCCGCGGCGATCGGCCTGTCGACCTGTTTCCGCCTGTGGCGCCAGCGCGACGCCTGGATCTTTCACGACGGCCTGCGCCTCTATCGCGGCAACAGCCTGTCGTGGCCGCTGGCGACGATCCGCGACGTGGTGATCGAACGCAGCGACATCGGCATCGCCTCGCTGCGGCTGGTCGTCGACGACGACAGCGAAACGACGCGCGAGCTGGTGAAACTGCCGCTGCTCGAAGGCTCCCCCGAAGCAGTGCGCGGCGGCGTGCTGTTCGCCGCGGCGGGGGTGAAAGCGGTGCCGAGCGGGGTTACGTTGAATTGAGCTTACAGTACCAGCTCACTATCCCATGATCCTCTTCAGCTCACTCTCGATTAGATTGATTTCTATATCTAGCAGCGTGGATGAAACATTCGTGGGGCTCCAGAACGCCTTTTGACCGTAGGCGTCCAAAATTCCGAAATCTTCGTTTCCTGCCCCTTTGTAAGCTTTCTTTAGAAGTAGAAGCCCCGCACCTGCTTTATCACGATTTAACCTCGGGTCCCGGCGAGGGTAAACTGCTAGAATTTTCCGCTTTCCATTTTTCTCCAGACCGATCTCGGGTTCGATATGCACTGAAAAAACCTTGGAAGGAGATGGCCAGACACCTCGGGATGGCGCAATTCTATCGCCGGACTGTTTGCTCAGCCACGTTACGACATTCTCGAAAATTTCGATGTTGTGTGATACTGTATTTTGGGCTGCCGACTTCTCTATTTCCGAGATAACACTTTTTTGTGATTTTCCGTGCGCCGAGTAGTTCAAAACTCCATCCCTTGACGCCCTGTAAAAATCAAATCCTCCCGGCTTGCCGTAATTTTCAAGTTGACGTATCTTGTCTCCCGTATCGAGAGTTAAGAACTTTAGAAACGTAGAAAAGTGCATGATTACGGGCACGCACGTTCTCCTCAGGTGTTCTATCCGATTAGAATAGGTCGATAAGATTCAATCGCAAGTTTAGCAGTTTCGGTAGTTATCTTGCTCTGACGTGCTTGGCTCTCCAAATAATTTTGGAACTTGCCACCCCGCACATATTCCGTTTGAAACCAGTTCCTGAAATAAGCCAGCGCCTCATCTGGATAGCACCATGGATGCTGAGGATTAGAGACAGATTGAGGAAAGTAATCAGGGTAATTATGAACGTACTTTTGGCGCTCGCCAAAAGTACGTTCCAAGCATTGATCGGTCCAGCGTGCGCCCCATGCTTTGCCGACACTGATGTCAGGGATGATACCATCATCCATGAAAACGCCATTTTCTCCGAGAGTTACAACCATTTCAGAAATTTCGGTTAGCGTCCGCGCTCGTGGTGTAATTTCCGGTGTAGGCGATGGTGTATTCCGGGGTGGGGCATGCCCCACCCCGGAATGCGGCGTCGCTGGTGGCCACCGGGTTCATCGTTATGGTGGAGTTTGCACACTTCAACCGTGACGAAGAGGAGTTCCCGATGACCGAGGACAGATTACTGATCGAAGAGCTTGCTGCGAAGGGCGGC
>NZ_BCZQ01000034.1 GCF_001598815.1 Sphingopyxis terrae subsp. terrae NBRC 15098
TCACCTAGCGGCGGCAATGTCGGAGAGACACGAAATGGCTGAATCGGCTTGCCGGTGCACACGATGAATTGACCACGACCGGTCGCGCCGCGGAGCTGAATCGCAACGGCATAGGCGTGGTCGAACGAGGCGAGCCGCGTCCGAAGGGGTGACAGGGCGGTCATGGATCACTCCGGCTGTGGGGGTAAGGGTAGAAGCGGACGCAAGGTCGCCAGCCTGTCATGGTCCGAATGCTATGCAGCGGTGGGCTCGGTTTCAGGATCAGCGACTGCCAGATCGATTAGAACCTTGGCGACATCGGCCTTGAGGGTGAGTGTTCGACCCTCGGGGATCAGCCATTGGACATCGTCGCGGAAGGCCGATCGGATCTGTTCCAGAAGCGCCTCGTCCTTTCCGAGGAGGAGCTTGTTCGCCAGGTTACGCGCATCGCGGATGAAATCGTCATGCTGCCTGCCCCAGCTGTCGCTATCGCAATCCTCGTCATAAGTGAAGACCGCATCCTCGATCAGCTGCGCGAGCGCCTGCGGCGTGACGATTGCGCCCTCCCGGACAAAAACATGTGCTTCGCCGATATGGCTGCTCGCGTTCGCGCAGACGAGCATATCGACGGGAAGGCGAAGCGTGGCGGCGGGTTCATCGAGCCCGGCGCAGCGAACTATCGGAACATTAAGGGTGATCGCAGTCACCCAGCCCGATTCAACATGATCGAGCATCTGGTCGTCGTCGGCATAGTGGAACAGTTCGCCCTCCCGTTCGACCGCAAAGGACAGGCGGGGGACGCGCGGAAGCACATCATACCATCGATAGCCGGCAAATTTGTCTTCAGCGAAGACAGGTCGGAAGCCGAGCTTCTCCTCGGTCAACACCTTCGCCGCGCATTGTTCGATATCGGCCTCGTGCCTGGGGATCAGGATCATTGGGACAGCTTCGACGCGCTCGTCCTCGACGTAGGCATTGCCGTCCGCGGTTCGCGGGCGCCATGCACAGAGCCACGGGCTGGCTTCGGGAAGGCCAACGCCGAGCTCGGTAGCGCGCTTCCAGTCCTTGAACGACAGGCGATGTTGGCCTTTGAGCGCGATGGTCCGGAAAATGGCCGCCTGCACTTCAACCCGCAGATCGGCGAGTGCGGCATTCTCGACCATCTCCTTGCGCGCGGGCAAAACGAGCTGGAGCGAGGGCGCGTCGACGATGTCGATCCGGACCGTCCATTTCCGCCGTGCGTCGATTTCCCCGATGGCGGGCATGCGGCAGGGAACCTTGATGCCATGAAAATTGATGCGCGGATCGCTCGCGATGTCATAGGAATCGCTGAAGATTCCGATCCGGCAGCCATGCCACTCTTCGATCCGGCAGGCGCCCTTGAGGAAATCCTCGCGCGGCAAGACTGCGCCCTGAAATTCGACGGGCAACGGGAAATGCTTCGCCGCTGCTTCGACCCGCGATTGGAGATTGGGCAACCATTCGGCGGGCATGGCAATGACGAGCTGTGTGCCTTTGCGGACCTCGTAGGCTTCGACCGTTAGGGGATTTTCGCCCTGCCAACCGTCCTTGGGAATCGTGACCGTCCATCCGGCATTGGCGGCTCTCGAGAAGGATCGCACAGTAACGCGCTTGCCGGCGAGGCTGAACACACCCATTCCGGCAGGGTCTTCCCGCCGTGCGATCTGGTCGCTCCAGTCAGAGCGGCCCAGCGTCACGAAGGCGGCGGGATCATCGATGCCGGTGCCGTCGTCTGCAATAAAGAGGGCTGGATTGCCTTCATGCTCGCCGAGATCGACGGCGATTCGCTGCGCACCGGCACGGCGGGCATTCTGGAACAGCTCGTTGAGAACGTCGGTGATCGTCCCGTTGAAGAGGCGCGACACCTTAGTGATAAGCTGCTCGCCGACGGAAGGGCGGATTTGAGCGGGAAGCGTCATGGGAATACTCCGGTTGCGCGGCAGCCTCATTGCCGCCGCACGTCCCCGCCTCCTTTCCTCCCGGCCGATGACGATCGGTCGCGAGCGATTGAGTGCGGGCGGCTCAGGCTTCAGGCGGAGCGAAGTGCCTTCTCGGCCGCGGTTTCGACATAGATTTGCCGCGCGCGCCCGCGACGCCGTTTCCGGATGCGGCCCTCAGCATAGGCCTCAGCCCATCGTTGCGCCTCGGCGGCACGCGCTCCGGCGGAGCATTCGTCCGCTTGCTCGAAGATCGTATAGGCGAGCGCATATTGCTCGCGTTCCGGAAGCGCGAGCAGCGCCGAGGCGATGGGCAAGGTGCTTTCGTAGAATTCGAGAGCGTGGCGACCGCCGCCATGGTGCATCAGTATGGCGAGCCGGCCCTTGCTACCGATCCCGGTCGGCCTCGCAATCATCACATCGTGCGAGGCATAGGTGACGGCGCCAAAACCATCGGGTTCCGCCGGATAGAAAATGCGGTTATCACGATGGGGAAGCGGGTGCGCGAGAATCTCATATCTGTCGAAGTTCTCGACTTTCCGGATGTCATTATGTCCGATGACCGTCATCGCAGGCCCTTTCTGCTGGGGTGAAGTAACTATGCCCAGGGCAGGCGCCTTGGGCGGCTCGTCGATGACGGCAATCAGGCAGCCCGGAGGCTGTCGCGCTGACGCAGACCGAGGTCGATAGCTGAGAGGCTTGCGAACCCAGGTTCGACGGCATCAAAGATGCCGGTTAGGTCGTCGAGGTCGGCCCAGACGCAGGCGTCGCCCGGATCAGGATCGAGCTGGAAGACGATCGGTAACGAGTCCGCGGTCATCTCCCGGAAGAAGGTGCGAATGATCAGCCACTCGATCCGGCGTCCGACTGCCCCGACGCGCGAGGCAAGCGCCGTCCGCTCGACAGGGCGCATCGCGAGGTAGCGCTCGGGCGCAATGAGCGGAGCGATCCGAATGCAAGCAATACGACCGGCGACCCCGGGCGCGTGAACGGTGCCGGCGCTCGCGATACGCTCCACCGCAACACCCTCGGCCGGAACCAGCGCGCGATAGACATAATGGGGCAGCGCCCCCGCGATGCGGGAACGCGAGACAATGACTTTCATCGACGTTCTCCTCAAGCGACCAGCCGCATCGGCGGCGTTCCGGGTTCGGCGAGGTGCAGTTCGCGCCGGATGCGCGCGGCGAGGCGGTCAGGCTCGAGCAGTTCGCCGACCGCGGCCCAGTGGTTGCGGTCGCCGCAATAATCCTTCCGCCCGGCGACGCGGCGGAACATCACTTCACGGCCGGATCCGATGCCAAGCCGGAGCTGGACATAGATTTCCTCGGTATGAAGGATGATCTCGCCGCTGACGGCAATACCGCCCTTGATCGATCGAAGATCATAGGTGCCGTCCTCCATGCAAAGGGCCTCGGCAAGCCGCTTCAGGGCCTTTCGGCCGTCGCTATGGAAGAGCTTCTTTGCCTGCTCGTCGTAGCTGACACCCCTATGCGCCAGCACCACGAGTGCGGATTTGCCGCGCATGTCGGCGATGCGGTCCAAGCAGGCGCGCCGAAGCGCGGTGTCGCCGCCGCCCGTGGCGCCCGCAACGGCACCGAGATGCCGCGCGAGCAACAGTACTGCGGGATCGGTTTCGTCGGGATTGCCGGCATTTCGGCAATCCTTGATCGCCGCGATCAGCGCGTGGAGACAGGCCGGCAGCGTCGAGAGTGCCGAAGGATCGAGCGCCTGCTGGAAGCGGAACGCGATATCGTATGACATGGGACAGGTTCCTTCTCCGGACGCCTATTGCGCCCGCCCCTGTCCTTCCCTCTCTCCTCCCATTTCGCAGGGATATTGAAGGCACCCCAAGTGCCCGCAGCCGCGATGTTCCACATCTGTCGATCGATGGCGAGCGGGAGGCAAGCGAGCGGGCGCCCCTCGGGCTCGGGTTCGTGCAGTGCACGTCGTGGCGCTGCAATTCATCGCCGAGAGGAGAATTTGCGCAGCCGACGATCGTCCGAATGTGCTAGATTACGTGCCTGCCCAAAATTGCGTCCCGCGGAGAATGACGATGCGCGAACTGGACGAGGAAGAACGCCATCTATTGCGCGCGCTCGATGGCCCGCTTGCGACCGGCGATCTGATCACGATGGTCAGGGATCTCGGCGAAATCCTGCGCAATCGCGGCCATGTGATCCAGGCCAATGTCGCGGAGCTTGCCGCCGATCGGCTGGAAATGCTCGATGCGCGGTCGCAGGCTTAATGGGAATTACGCCAAACATACCAAGGACCGGCTTCACCAGTCATGCTTCGGCAATGCCTCGACGCTGCCAGCGTCGCAGTCGAACAGGATATGGTCGAAGCCATGTGCACGAGCAAATCTCATCGCGGCAAGAAGATCGGCCGGTAGCTTGGCCTGCGCCGGCTCATCCACCTCGCGCGCCGGAACGAACCATCCGTATATGGTACTCGCAACATTGATCGGCCGGTCGGAGGTTGCCGCCGCGCACCATTCATCAAGCATGGCTGCCGTCGCAGTCGACAGATGCGCCGTGGCAATGACGCAATAGTGCCCGGTTTCGGGGCCCAGTGTCTGCATGTCGGCGAGTAGCGGATCGATATGGACGCGGTCAGTCTTGAGATTCTCGCTCGGATGATCATCGAAATAGATGTCCGCGATCGTTTGATCGTCGAGCGTCGCCGGATCGCGCCCATCTTCGATATCGGACCACCACTCGCGGCAATATTCGGCGACTTCCGCCATCAAGGCTTTCTGAGTCAGCGCGGCATAATGGTTGGTGCCATGCTTATGATCGATTGAACCGATGTGGATGTCGAAGCCCCACGGAATCAATCCCCGCGCAAGGCAATCCTCGAACGCAGCGATATCCTCGATCACCGCGGCGCGGGCAGCGTCATCGAGGTCGGCCGGCGTTTCGATGGCGGCACGGGCACGAGCGAGCAGTTGCGCCAAGGCGCGGATGCCAATGTCAGACATGATATAATCCTGTTCGGCTGATGTGAGCCTGCGCCGGCACTCGGCGAACTACGGCGCTTGGGCATGCTGGATCGATCAAATGACAATCGTTTGATCGATCGCGTCGATAACGCAGCGAATATCAGCTGCAGCCATTTCTAGGCGGCGCAGCGCTTCTTTCCGGCAATCACAGCCCTCGCTCGATGCTAGCTCAGCCATGAGAAAGGCAAAGAGCGGATCGCCCAAATCGTGGGTCTCCTCGATGCTTTCGATGTGGGCAAAGTCGCCTTCACCGTATGCGACGGCGCAAATTCGCTGGAATGGATTCAACATCGTCGGAACCGTTTCGGCAATGGTCATGCTCCCAAAGCAAGAAGGGACATGCCGGGCGTCCGGCATTGATCTCGCGAAGTGATGACCTTCACGAAGGATGAGGCCTGTCGGCGCGTGTCGATGACGTCCACGGAAAGGGAGCCTGGGCCGATATTCGTCGCATTCGGTAGCCAGCGACAGCGCCGTTCGCGCCATCGTGGGGACCGATCGACAATCATATCGGCGCGTCGGGATCGTCCATCGGCCTCGCGGTCGCGGCGCGCGAGAGGTCCGGAATGCGCGGGTCGTTGTAAATGCAGTCGAGCGACATCGACAGCGCGTGGTGCTCCGCCCCCTCGGGTGTCGAAGCATCGATCGTATAGACTGCGCTCGCAAAGCAATCGTCGCCGCTGAAAAATGCGACATCGACAAGGTAGGTAGCGACGACGGCGGTTGAGACCGCGCCTCGGCAATGCCTGTCGATGAGGTCCGCGACGCTCGAACGCAGCCCATCGATGTCAGGGTCAAAATCTTCCCACGTCACATCGTTGGGGCATTCGTCGAGGAGATAGTTGGACATGAGGTCCTGCATCGTATCGAGCAAGCGGTAGCGCGCATCGGTCATGGCGGGTCTCCATGGGAAGGAAGCCGCCGGATCGAACGAACCGGCGGCTTCGGACGTCAGTGGGCGGTTTCGAGAAGCTTGCGGGCCTTGCCCTCGACTTCGAGCCGGCTGTCCTGGTTGGTCCTGGTGCGCGCAAAGGCCGTGATGCCCTGCACGAAATCATAGATCGTCTCAGGCGGGCGGCCCTCTTCATTGAGCACCGTCGCGACGATCTTTGCGGTTTCGGCCTTCGAGAAGCCGCGTTTGCGCAGGAACGTCTCGCGGTCCTCATCCTTGCGGGCGACGATGCGCTCGCGCGCGGTCTTGATGCCGCTCAGGAATGGCATCGGCGAAGAGTCCGCGAAATGCTCGAGCGCGGGCGCTGCTTCATGGGCGAAGCGGTTGGCTGCGAATTTCGAGTGGCGGATCTTCACCTCCTCGAAATTCTCGACGCCCCAGAGGTTGCGGTTCATGCACACGGCGCGCAGATAGAAGGTCGCCATGCCGAGCGTCTTCGCGCCGACCTCGGAGTTCCAGCAGTAGAAGCCGCGGAAATAGAGATCGGGATCGCCATTGGGTAGCTTGCCCGCCTCGATCGGGTGCGTGTCATCGACCAGGAAGATGAAGACGTCGCGGTCGGAGGCATAAAGCGTCGTCGTGTCGCGTGTGACGTCGACATAAGGATTATAGTGCATGCTCGACCAGTCGAGCACGCCGGGGACCTTCCACCGCGTTTGCCCGATGCCGTCGCCGGCGATCTTCATCACCGCTTCCACGAGCTCATAATCCCAGATACGGCCATATTCGGGCCCGGTCGCGGCGCGAAGTTCGGTCCGCCCGTCGTCGGTCTGCAGCAGTTTCACCTGCTCGCCGCGGTGCGCGACGAGGCCGTGCTGAAGATTGATGCCGGCAAGCGCAGCCGGAAGCTCGCGAAGATAGGACGCGGGCGCGCCGACGAGGCTGCAAAGCTGTCCGAATGCCCAGTTCGTCGGCGCAACGGGCCGCTCTTCGTCGGGGACCATCAGCGAGAGTCGCTCGGGGCTATCGCTCCGCGCCTCGACACGGATCGCCTTGCTGTCGACGACGCGCGTGGTTGCCCGGTCGGCGCGGGTGCGAACGACATCATAGAGATCGGTCAGCGAGAGGAAGCGCTCGTCGTCGGGACGCGAGAACCATTCGGACGAAACGCGGCCGATGTTGCGGCCGCGGGAGATATCGACGCGATAGGCGCCGCCGACCGGACGGTCGGCAGCGGGGACAAGATTGGTCATGGGAAATCTCCGGCAAGAGTGGAACGTCGAGCCGGACCGAAATCACTGACCGGCTCGCCCCGTTCCCACCCCCTTCCCTCCCGACCGGCAGTCAGATGGCGTGGTGCGCGCTCGTTTGGTCGGTACCGCGCCGGTTCGCCTTGAGCAGCCCTCAGGCGGTGCAGAACGTGACCGTCTTGCCATCGACGCCCATCAGCGAGGCAAGGAAAGACGTGGTCAGCCGAACGGCTTGCCATTCTCCACGAAGGTGTATCCGTTGGCGGTTATCGCCTCATCTACGGCCTGCTCGGACGTCAGATACTCGAATTCGCTTTCGAGGCGCCGATAGAGCCAGCGGG
Source organism: Sphingopyxis terrae subsp. terrae NBRC 15098 (assembly GCF_001598815.1). GTDB lineage: Bacteria > Pseudomonadota > Alphaproteobacteria > Sphingomonadales > Sphingomonadaceae > Sphingopyxis > Sphingopyxis terrae. The sequence continues at coordinate 7,422 of NZ_BCZQ01000034.1, forward strand.
CAAGGTCGCGCAGTGCTTCGATGATGGTTTCTTCCGCGGGGGAACCGAAGGCGATCCCTTCGCGCTCGACCGCGATGTCCATGCAATATTCATGGTAATAGCGACCGCGGTGGCGAATATCGGCGCTGAGCCGGTAGAAATGCTGGCGCTGGATGTAGCGAAGCGCATCGGCGATCTGGTGAAGCCTGGCATCCTGCGGCGCGTAGACCCGGATGGCTTTCGATGATCTGGGCCGATAGGCGTAGCTGCCGGCAAAGCTGGCGCCGTCTCCCTGGCTGGCAAAGCCCGTGAAGAATATCTGCGGCTCTTCGCGCTTTGTGCCTCCGACATGGGAAACCGGGTTGGTGCGAAGCGTGATACCGAGGATGTCGCAGATCGCCTCGAAGTCGCTGAAGACGAAGTCGTACCAGTCATGGTCGAAGGCGCCCTGACGATACCAGTCGCGCGCCTTGTCCTTAGCGCGCTCGTCCAGTTCGTCGAACTGATAGACGGTGATGGGGATGATTTCGGGCATTGCGGAAACCTCTCCGATTGGCGGCGCCGCGGTTCAATCGAACAGCGGCAGGCCCAGTTGAGGCGAAACGCAGCCGAGACCGCAGAGCCCGAGCGGGCACGGTCCATACTTGCCCTCGCGGTCAGCGAGGATGTCGCGCGAGGTGTGAAATTCGACGAATGGCCCGCTATGCCCACTCGGCCGGCGGCAGCCGACACCTACCGCGGCGTGGCAGTTGGGGCAGACAACCTCGAGAATGGGATCGCGGTGCCGGGACATTGTGCAGCCCGGTTTCTGGCAGAGGGCCTAGCCTTTGACGATGTGCGCCATCACGCCGCCTTCGCCACCTTGGCGAACCGCTCATCGACCTCACTGGGCGTGGCGGCGAACACGGTCCAGTCGCCATAGTAGATGCCGTCATATTCGACATAGTCGTCGAAGATGGTCAGGCGCCAATCACAGAGCGGACCCGCGACGTTGGACAATCCGCGTGCGCACCATTCGGCCATGACCGCCGGGAAGAATCGGTCCATGACATCGGGAGCCGCCGCGAACTTGACGTCGCACATATAGGTCGTGTGCACATAGGCGAGCGGGCCGATCACCGGTCCTTCGCTCCCCCAGTCTTCAAGATTTTCGTCGGGATCCTTGCGGCCGTGATAGAGATGCAGGTAGAGTCCGGGCGCCTCCGGGACAGGCGAGGTCGCGTCGGTGTCCCCGGCAGTATCGTGCGGCTCGCCAAGCACGCGCGCCGCAATCCAGTCCCGATAGCCAAGGCGTGTGTCGTCGTTCGCGATCTGGTATTTCCAATCCGCGAGCGGGTGGGCTGGATACTCGGTCCAGGCATCACGTTCCAGGTGAGGCGGGTCGCTCGGCGCGGACTGCCCGAGCGCCGCCGACAAGGCCTCGCTTGTCGAATGCATCTCGATGCGATCCGCGAAGATGGCGCACCAGCCGCCGCCAAACTCGCCCTCGCGAGGTTTGGAGCAGCTTTCCGACCATTCGAAACCGATAGCGGCGCGAAGAAGGGATTCGGCGCAGCACCGATGGATGACCGTTGCGACCGGGTCGGGCTGGAAGGTTGGCGTGCCATAGATATGCGCGATCTGACCGACCCCGTCGATCGACGCAGTTCCCGCCTCGAAACGGGCACCGAAATCGGGAAAATACGCATCGCAGAATATCGTGCCAAGGCCGCTCCACAGATCATCTTCGTCTTCAGGAGGAAAGAGTTCGAGGATTTTCGGGCTTGGCGCCGGTGCGACGATACCGCTCATCATGTCGCTGGCCGCCCCGAATATCTCCTTGAGCAGCGCCAGCTCGGCATCTGTGCAGGCGAAGCTGAAGCTTGCCTCGAGATAATGTTCAGCCATCGCCATTCTCCCGGCACAAGGACGGGCTTTCGCGGGTTCCGATGGACAAGGGCGGCAGAGCGAAATCGCCCGCTTGAAACCAGGCGCTCGCCGCAGCGATCGAACCAAGGTCGTTCAGCTCTCGTTGATTGAGGACGATCTGGTCAGCGTCATTTACCTCGTAGTGTCGGGGCGCCCGATCGCCCGTATGAACCGCGCGCTCGGGTCCGAATGCGCCGGAACACGCGTCCGAGCGCCGAACGAAGGCGATGCCGTGATTGCAGCAGAAGGCTTCGACACATTCGAACTGACCGCCGATCAGTTCATAGGCACAAACCTCCAGGATATGCCCGTCGGCAATATGGGAAAACTCGATCGAATTCCCTTCCCAATCGGCTTTCCCGCCATCGCATTCGATAGCTTCGAGAAGCGCGGGTATCAGATTGCGAGAAATCGTGCCGCCGATCCGGATCATGGCGGATGCCCGGTCTGCCATGGGAACCTCCATCTTCTTGGTGGTCGGCAGACAATTCCGCCGCCACTCCCCGCTCCACCCCCTTCCCTCCTTCGGAGAATTGCTTTCGCGGGGCGAGCATGGAGGCGCGTAGGTTCCGCGTTTGACGAGCCAAGTTCAGCAAGTCCCCCCTCGTCGAGAAGCTCGAATATGGTGCAATCGGTCGGCAAGGTCGCGGGCGGCATGCTCGCCCGGCTTCCAGCACGGGCATCGCGGTGTCGAAACCGTCGACGAACTGCCGGTCGACCTGCCCATAGGCCCGCGACATGACCCTCTCCCTATGAGAGGTTCGATTTCACTGTGGCGGCTCGGCGATGATGGTGCTCAGGATTTCATCGGCCTTTCCCGCCGGGAGGAAGAGCCGGGTCTTGTATGCAATCACCTCGCTGAACGCGCCGCGCGCTTTCAGCCATTCGCGGTCCTGAGGCCGGAAGTCCCGGATCTCGATCCGGCGGCTGTCGTTCACCATCGCCGACACGAGACGTGCGCCGTGCAGCCCAGGGATCAAGGCGCCGTCGCCATGCCGGGCAGCCTCGATCAGTTCGCCAGGCGTGAGCATGATCGAGGAAGTGAGGCCGAAAGCCGATTGCAGCTTCTCGATCGCCCCGGGCATGACGATGCGGCCGAGGATCGACGTCCCCGCCGCGTCGTCGATCCGCCAGACACGAACGTCGTCCTGCGGCAGTTTGTTCCAGACGGGGAGCAGGAGACCCGTTGCGACACTGATCGTCTCGATATCGACCTTGTCGAGCGCCTCGGTCACTTCGGCTTCCCAGAAGCTCTGGAAGCTCTTGCGGTCGATCTCCTCCCAGTGCGTGTGCGCGAGCCCGGCAAGCTGGATGCGGTTCGAACCTGTCGGGCGGACAAGCTCCATCATCTTGACGGGCCTCCCGTCGTCGTCGGTGATCGACCAGGACGGAACGCAAAGGGCGACGCGCCCGGAACGGCTGTTCCGCAGAGACCGGCCATCCGCGGAACCGCCCCAGATCTTGTCAAGGCGCGCCCACCCCGTGACGCGCGGTTTGAGGTGAAGCTCGAGGCGGAGCAGCCGGGTCTCGGCGCCGGATACCGGATCCTCCCTCAGCACCTGCTGCGAGAGCTCGACGATACGCTCGGCGCGGATCGCCTCGACGCCAAGATCAAGCGTGCCGGCCTCGCGAGCGGCGTCGACGCGGGCCTGGATGAGCCCCATATATTCCTCGAAAATGGCATCCTGGGTCGCGATGCGTAGCGCGAGGATGCGGTTCAGCCAGCGCTGGATCGGCGGCAGCTTGTCGAGCAGGGTTCCATTCTCGTCGACGAGCTTCAGGCCCGTGATAATCTGGAACTTCTCGAGACCGATGCTCGCGAGCTTGCCGGCATGGAGCAGATGATACCATTGGGTCAGCGCTTCGCGAGCATAGCTGCTTTCGAGATTATCCGCGGGGTCGAATAGATTCTGGCCGCCGGTCTGACGCTGGCCGCGCGTGAGCGCGCCGAGGGTATCGAGACGGCGCGCGATGGTGCTGATGAAGCGGCGTTCGCCCTTGCAGGTAGTCGTGACCGGCCGGAACACCGGCGGCTTCCACTGGTACGTCCGATGCGTGCGGCCGAGACCCTGGATCGCGATGTCGGCGCGCCAGCCCGGTTCGAGCAGGAAATGGATGCGCCGCTTGTTCGCGGTCGGACAATCCAGGTCGGCGTGATAGGAGCGCCCGGTGCCGCCCGCTTCCGAGAAGACGAGGATCGGCTTGCGTCCTGACATGAAGGCGTCGGTCTCGGCGATATTGGAACTGGCGCTGCGGCGCTCGAGCTTCTGTCGGCCTTGCCCGTCAATGACAACGCGACGGCTGCGGCCAGTGACTTCTGCGACCGCGTCGGTTCCGAAATGCGCGATAAGGAAGTCGAGCGCGGCCGGGACCGGCGGCATCGAACAGAGGCTTTCGACCAGATTATCGCGCGCCTCGACCGCTTCCTGGCAGAGGACAGCATTGCCGTCGCCATCGTGCATCGGCTCGGAGCGCAATGCTCCGTCGGATGAGCGAAAGGCGCGCATCTGACGCGTCGGGAAGGCTGTCTTCAGATAATCGATCAGCGTATCGAGCGGCGAGACGTCGATCGCGAGGTTGGCGCGTTCGTCCGGCGAAAGGCCCGCAAGGCGGCGCTCGAGGATCGCCTCGGCCGTGCTGGTCAATTGCACGACGGCGACATGGCCTGCTGCCAGCTCCTCCTCGATCGAACGAACGACGGTCGGCATTTTCATCGCGATCAGCACTTGGGAGAAGAAGCGCTGCTTGGCGCTCTCGAACCGGCTGAGCGCCGATCCCTTGGCCATGGCATTCATCGTCTCGCCCGACATGCGGTCGACAATGTTCGACGCCTTCAGCACCTCGTCGAGGTTCTGGTGAACGATCGCCCAGGCGTCGGCATAGGCATCGTAGATCTCTATCTGGTCGGGCGTCAGCCGATGCTCGAGCGGGTCATATTCTACGCCGGCGAAACTGAGCGCACGCGCCGTGTAGAGACCCATGGACTTGAGGTCGCGGGCGACGATTTCCATCGCCGCGATACCGCCGTCGGTCATCGCAGCGAGAAAAGCGTCGCGGTTCACGAAGGCCGTGTCGGGCCCCCAAAGCCCGAGCCGCGAGGCATAACTCAGATTCTCGGGCTTGGTGGCGCCGGTGGCCGATTCATAGACCACCCGGGCGCGCGGCAGTGCGTTCTGCAGGCGCACTCCGGCCAATCCCTGTTCAGACCCCTTGGCCTGGCGATATTCGTCTTTGGTGCCCGCCGCATTGCCCATCGAATGGGATTCGTCGAACAGGATCACGCCCTCGAAAGTGCCTTCCGCCCATTGGAGGATCTGCTGGAGACGTGAGCATTGATCGTGACGCTGCGAGCGGAGCGTCGCATAGGTGAGGAAGAGGATGCCGCTCGCCATGCCGATCGACTGCCCAAGCGGAAAGGCATCGAGCGGCTGGATGTCGATCGGAAGGCCGCCGAGCGCGGTCCAGTCGCGGCGCGCGTCTTCAAGGAGCGTCGCGCCCTTCGATATCCAGACGGCGCGGCGGTTGCCGCAGTTCCACTGGTCGCGGATGATAGCGGCGCCCTCGCGGCCCTTGCCGACGCCGGTGCCGTCGCCGATGAAGAAACCCATGCGATAGGCGTGCCCGTCGGCATCCTCGCGGAGTTGGTCGCCCGCCTCGTTGGGCACGAATCGGCCCGGCAGGTCGCGCGAGAAGGCATCGCCAGCATAGATGATCGCTTCGAGTTGGGCGTCGGACAGCGCGCTGCTTGCCCGCTTCTGGAAGAGCGGCCGATATCGCGGGATCGGCGGCAGCACCGACGCCATGGCAAGCGATTCCACGAGATTGTCCGGATGCGGCGTCGCGCCCGGTATATCGATGCGCGCAAGCCGCCAGGGAGCGTAGATGCCGACCGGATCGCCGACCGGAAGCGGCGCGTCGCGAACCGAGTAAGCAAGCGGCTCGGCGCGATCGTCCTTCGCGGCGATCCGCGACGGCGCGATGACCTTGGGGCTCGCGAGCCCGGAAAAGAGCGATGCCGATCCGGATTTGAGCGCCGGACGGAACGGGATCACCGCCGGGGTGGCCGGGGGCGGCTCATCGGACGATCCCAATCGCGGCGGGAGCGCGAGCACGATGGGCAGCGCCGCCTCGATCGAGTCGACGGTGTGGCGTTCGGTCTCGCCGATCCAGCCCTTGTCGAAGACGATCAGCCGAACGGCGATGCCGGTGCCATGCTTGACGTACGGGCGGCCGAGAATGGTGATCTCAACGCGCGGACGTCCGATCTCGGCGACCGAGACATAGCCGCGGGCACCGCTGCCGTCGTGCGCGAATCCCGGCGACATAATCGCAACGCAGCGTCCGCCGTCGGCAAGACGGAGGAGCGCGGAGCGAAGGTGGCGAGCGCCGGCATGGCGATCCTCGCCGCGGCCTTCGCTACGGCTGAAGGGCGGATTGATCAGGACGACGGTCGGACGGACATCCGGCGGCAGCCGGTCGTGAATGAATTCGGCATCGTGTGTGGTGACGTCGCTGTTCGTCACGAGAGCGAGCAGTGCGGCGCGGCAGGCATCGCGTTCGTTGAGCGTTACGGAGGCGCCCGTGGCGATCGCGCGGGCGGCGAGCATGCCGGTGCCCGCCGACGGTTCGAGCACATGGTCGTCGGCCGTAATCGCCGCTGCACGTGTCGCTAGCCAGCCCAGCGCGTCTGGCGTGCTGAACTGTTGCATCTCGACTTGATGCTCGCTGCGATAGGTCTGCGTTGGTAGCGCCTTCTCGAATGCAAGAATGGCTGCGAAGGCATCTTCGGGCGGGCAGTCCGGGTTCTGGTCTTCACCGAGCGACAACATGTTCGAAGCCTGCGCCGCTTCGAGCGCATCATAGGCGTCGCGCATCGACCAGTGTCCGTCGGCATCGGATCCGCCGAACGCCTCCGACATGAGCCCTTTGAGCAGCGAACGGGTGACCGAATGCGGGTCGGCGAGCCGGGATTGCAGAGCCCGCGCTACGCCGTGAAGACGCTCGGCCTTTTCCCGGGCGCTGGAATCAGGGGTCTCGGCGAGATTGAGAAGCGGAAGGGTCATGGAAGATCTCCTGAACGGGCTCCGGGGCACCTGCCCCCGCCGCACACAGCCCTCCCCCCTCTCCTCCAGGGTGGAAGGCGGCATGAAAAAGGGGCCGCGACGCGTGGTCACGGCCCCAATCGAGGTCGGCTTTGCCGGGTCAGGCCGCGTCGGCGATCGGTTCGTCCTCGTCGCCATCACCGACCGCTTCGTCGTCGAACGTTATTTCGGCGGCATCAGCAGGCTCCAGGTCGGCATCGTCGTTCGCCAGCGCAGCGACGGGATGCTCGAAGCGCATCGCGTCGGGAAGCCAGGCGAGCGCCTTTTCCTTGACGTCGGCTTCCACGATGATGTTGCCCGCGAAGAGCTGTTCGGCCGAGGATGCAAGGAGATCCTTCTTTGACGCGCCATAGCGTTGGCCGAGTTCGCTGCCGCCAATTTCCGCGAACAGGTCGAGGATCGTCGTCTTGGTGAGCCGCTTGAAGTAATTCTTCGCGGTCGGTCGCCACCAGGCGGCGACATCGATCCCGAGCTTGCAGCCGAGATGGTCGACGAAATCGCTGCCGGTCGTCTTGGCGGGCACGGCGTGGATCGTACGGGCGATCGCCCAACCCAGCCATGCCGCGCGTGCTTCCTCACCAAGCGCACAGAAGGCATCGTAGCGGCCAGTGACACCGGCATCGGGGTCGATCCAGCTCCGATCGAGTCCGGCTTCGAGCTTAGCCCATTCCTCGGCCGCCGTCGTGCCGCTCTCGAACCCGATGACGCGCGACGGCGCCGCATCGGCCCTCAGTTCGCTCGCGAGATCGCTCGCCCCGTAACGCCGCTGCGCGGCATCGACCATCACGAACGTCCCGAGATCGAGCGCGAACCGCGGGTCGCTGGCGACATGGACGCGGAGCAGTTCCGCCTTCATCGTTGCGAGTTCGTCAGCAAGCCGCTGGCTGATCGCGGGTTTGCCTGATGCTCCGCCAGGAGCCGCATCGTCGCGGTCATCGTCCGAGTCATCGGTTTCGCTCATCGCTTCGGGGGTTCGGTAGACCTGATGATGAACCCGGGGCTGGCCATCCTCACCGAGGACGACGAAGGCGAGCGCCGAGGCCTTCTGGTCATCGGACAACACCGGCGGACGATTCTGGATTTCACGGAGTTCGGATTCCAGATCGCGATAACGCTGTTCGTCATCATCGGTGATGCCGTCGTCGCTTTCGTTCGCGGCTTCGCCGATGATGGTCATTTCGGCCTCGATCTCGGCGCAGCGCGCTTCATCCTCTGCCGTGGGTGGCGGAATCTCTCCGCGAACCGGGCTCAGACCGTCAAGCTCGATGTAGGAGACGCGCGTCGTCGGCAGCGCACGGATTTCGCCAAAACCCTCACGTTCGCGGATAGCCTCGGCTTCGACCGCGAGTTTTTCATCCGTCAGCCGGTCGAGTATGTCACCGTCGATCCAGTTTTCGGACGCGCTGTCGGAGAAGAGGTCGGAGTCGATCCGTCCGCCCGCTTCGAGATAAGCTTCGCGGCCGACAAGCAGCGCCTTGGGGTCACCGCCGCGATAGCTGCCGGAGGCGAGCTCGCGCCGGATGGTGTAGACGTCGTCCCCGTAATAGCTGTCCTGATACTGCTCGAACACACGGGCCTGACGAACGGTGTCGGACGTGCTGCCATAGGCCTTGGCGACCTCGAGCGTGATGTCGCCCTTGCGGAGCGCCTCGAAGATCGTCTCGTGAAGATCGGCGAGACGAACGCGCCCGAGCACGAAACGCTCGGTCTTGCCGAACCGCGCGGCAACCTGCGCGGGGGTTTTGCCTTCCTTCTCGATCATATTCTTGAAGGCCGTGCATTCATCGGCGGCGGTCATCGGCAGCTTCTGGTTTTCAGCGAGGCTGAGCTCGATGGCGTTTTTCGCGTCCGGCATCACCATAACCGGCACGCAGAAGTCTTCGGGAAGCTGGCCCTTTTCGATCAGGGCATGAACCCGCGCGAGACGCCGGCCGCCGCCGAAAATGCTGTAGCTGTCCTTCTTGCGTTTTATTGCGGTGCCAATCAGGTTCTGGAGCACGAAGCCGGCTTGGCCGATCATCGCTTCCAGTTCGGCGTCGGCGTCGGAGTCGCTTTCCGTTCGGACATTCAGCGGGGAAGCGACGCAGTTACGCGCAAGCGCGTATACGATCGGATATGTCATAGTCCGTCTCCTGGCGGCGGAGGCCCGACCATCAGGCCACTCGGCGCCGCCAGTCCCCCACCCCCTTCCCTCCTTCCCGTAGGACATCGTTCCAGTCGTTCCGCCCGTGCCACGGCCAGATCGTGCCGATCTGCCGCCCGGGTGCCGTATAGGCCTCGGTTGCAAGCGGCACGGCCAAGCGTCCCGCATTGTCATTGTCGGGGAGCAGGATGAGGCGGTTCACGGATTTCGGGATGGCAACATGGGGGAGGCGTTCATTGCCGAGCGTCGCCCAGACCGGGATGCCGAGCAGAATCATCGCCGAAACCGCTGTCTCGACACCTTCGGCAATCCCAAGCGTCTCGGTGGCGGAAGCGAGCCGAACAGCACCGGCGCAGGGGTTGCCTAGCAGGCGTCGAGGATGGCGAAGGTCGCGTGCACGCCGCCCGCGGGCATCGAGAAAGGTCCTCTGGACGGCGAGCAGACCGGAATCGTCGGTAACGGCGGCGAGCATCGCCGGGCGAAACCGTGCCGCCTTGCCCTTGCCGAGCGGAGTTCGGTCGCAGAAGCGCAAAGAGTCGAGCGCGATGTGAATCGACCGATTGCGTAGGTAGGTCTCGGCGATAGTCCAATTTATCGGCCGTCCGACCCTCCAAAGATCGAAGGCGCGCTTTTGCAGCCATCGGTCGAGCTTGAACTGCTTGGCGATTCCATTGCCCTTTGCGCCCAAGGCATTCGGATCGAGCCGCCGAATGGCGCGCAGCACGTCGCGCGTGTCGCAGCCGGCAAAGCATTTGAACAAGAGTCGGGTGTCGCCAACGCGAACCGATAGGCTCGGCGTTCGGTCATCGTGGGCTGGGCAGCGACACATTCCAGTCGACCCCTGCCAGAAACCGCCAAGGCCCCTGACCAGTGCGGCCCCGGCAGCCTCCAATTCGGAATCATGGAGAGTCGAAAGGGCAACAGACATTGGAATTCTCGCAATCAGATCAGACTTCGCTCAAGCTCCCCCTCTCTCCTGCCGTGCTTTTCGCGGCCACCTGGTGACGAAGTCACGCGGCGCGGCGACACCGCTCAACGGCACGATCCTGCCCTGATTATTGTGAGGTGGCGTAGCAACCGGCACGCTTGCGATGGCGAATGCTGCGTTGGAACCGCGCTCGCGACATTGATCCATCCCGAGGACAAGGAAAATGCAGGATCTCGATTTGTCACGGTCCGAAATCGTCTTCATGGAGCCATTGACCGTGCGGATTCCGACCGCAGTCGAACTGACAGGGCTCAGTCGGTCAAGAATCTACGAGTTGATCGTGTCCGGCGACCTTGAGGTCGTCAAAGTCGGCCGGTCCACGCTGGTCCTCTATACGAGCCTCAAGGCCCTGATCGGCCGCTAGGCGGTCGAGGTCGCACTCTTGCCGAAGGCGGGGCGCAGAATTTGCGCCCCATCGCGCAGCTCGTCGAGATAATCGGACCAATGCTGCATCATGCGAACACGTTCGTCCCAATATTCGCCGCGGGTGTAGACCCGGCGCGTCGCATTGGCATCGAGATGTGCCAGTTGCCTTTCGATCGCATCCGGGTGCCACATTCCCATCTGATTGAGGAGAGTGGCGGCCGTCGCGCGGAATCCATGAGCCGTCATCTCCTCACGGCTGTAGCCCAGCCGCCGAAGCGCGGCGCTGACAGTATTCTCCGACATGCAACGGCGGGGCGTCCGAAAGGACGGAAAGAGGTATCTCCCATGGCCGGTAAGGGCGTGGAGCTCTTCGAGCATCGCAAGAACTTGCCGTGACAGGGGGACGCAAAGCGAGCGGCGCATTTTCATCTTCTCTGCCGGGATCGACCAGACGGCATCATGGGAATCAATCTCCGCCCATTCTGCCTGGCGCAGTTCGCCCGGTCTGACGAAAAGATGCGGCGTCAATCGAAGCGCGACCGCGGTGAGCTCGTGACCAGCGTAGCCATCGATCGCGCGGAGCAGCGCGCCGACTTCCTTCGGGGCCGTGATGGCGGCGTGGTGCTTCACCTTCGGAGTGATCAGCGCACCACGGAGATCGGCCGCCAGATCGCGGTCGGCCCTTGCGGTCGCAATGGCGTAGCGGAACACTCGGCTAATCACGCTCCGCATGCGCCGCGCGCTTTCATATCGGCCGTTCGCCTCGACTTTACGGAGAACGGCCAGGATTTCCTGCGCGGTGAGTTTCGATATCGGGCGACTGCCGATCATCGGTTCGGCGATGTCGAGGAGCCATCGCACCTTCCGAAGCGTGACTGGCGCGCGCTCTTCTCGTTCGATTTTCACCAGCCATTCCTCGGCGATCGCCTTGAACGTATTGTCCTGCGCGATCTTCTGGGTGATCCGCGCGACCTTCTTCTCCGCTGCGGGATCAAGCCCGGCGACAAGCTTCTTGCGCGCCTCGTCGCGAAGTTCCCGAGCGGACGCGATGCCGACATCGGGCCACGACCCGAAATACAGCGTCTTTTGCCGTTCGAGATAGCGATAGTTCATTCGCCAGACTTTTGCGCCGCTCGGCCTGACCACGAGGTACAGGGCGTCGGCGTCAGCCATTTTATAGGCTTTTTCCTTGGGCTTAGCGTTCGAAATCTGGATGTGGGTAAGCGACATGATGGTTTCACCTTCGATAGGCTGACCGAAACCATCAAAAACACCATCAAAGCTGATGGTACGCTGATGGTTCCGGCTGGATCAGCCTGGATTCCACTCAGCGAGTCTCATCGAAAAAGCGGTGAGAAACCAGCCGCTTACTGGACGTCCTCGGACATTCCGAGGAGAACAGATGGTGCCCAGAAGAGGACTCGAACCTCCACGACCTTGCGATCGCCAGCACCTGAAGCTGGTGCGTCTACCAATTCCGCCATCTGGGCACGGGGTAGGAGCGGGCGCTTAGCGGCGGGGCGGCGGGCTTGTCAACCGCGTCGGCCCGCCCCGCGGCAAATTTTATTCCAAAGTCGCGGATTTGTTGCCCTTGCGCGCCCTGCCCCTCCCTTCGCGCTTGCCCCTTCGGGCGCTTCGCGGCATGGGGACGCGAGGGACGCTGCGGCGTCCGGCTTCGAGAATCGGCAAGACAGGCAAGGGTGATGCAGAATCTGAGCGGGCAATTGATCACGGTGTTCGGCGGCGGCGGCTTTCTGGGCCGCTATGTCGTCCAGCGGCTGCTGGCGCGCGGCGCGCGCGTGCGGATCGCGCAGCGCGACCCACGCCAGGCGGTGTTTCTGAAGCCGCTCGGCGGGCTGGGCCAGACGCAGTTCGTCGCCGCCGATGTGCGCGATGCCCGCAGCGTCGCACGCGCCGCGACCGGCAGCGACGCGGTGATCAACCTCGTCGGCAGCTTTGCCGATATGGCGGCGGTCCAGGCCGCCGGCGCCGGCCATGTCGCGGCCGCGGCAAAGGCGGCGGGCGCGAAAGCGCTCGTCCATGTCTCGGCGATCGGCGCCGATCCGGCCAGCGCCTCGGCCTATGGCCGCAGCAAGGGCGATGGCGAAGCCGCCGTGCGGGCCGCTTTCGTTGACGCGGCGATCCTGCGCCCGTCGATCGTCTTCGGCCGCGAGGACAAGTTCATCAACCGCTTCGCGGGCCTGATCCGCGCGCTGCCTGCGGTGCCGGTTATCGCGCCGAAGGCGAAGTTCCAGCCGGTCTATGTCGGCGACGTCGCCGATGCGGTGGTCGCGGCGCTCGATGCCCCGGGCCAGACGCTCGAGCTCGGCGGGCCGCAGCAGTTCACCATGCTGGAGCTACAGCAGTGGATTGCGAAGGCGACCGGACGGAACCGCCTGTTCATTGAGGTTCCCGATGCCGTGTCGGGCTTTCTGGCGAGCGGTTTCGGCTGGGCGCCGGGCGCCCCGATCACCAAGGATCAATGGCTGATGCTGCAGCACGACAATGTCGTCAACGGCACCAACGGCCTTGCCGCACTGGGCATCGCCCCCACCGCGCTGGCCGACGTCGCCGACGGCTGGCTCGTCCAGTATCGCCGCCATGGCCGCTTCGCTGCGGTGGCCCGCTGAGCCGCGCGCGCGACGAACGGCGCAATTAGCGGCTGGATAATTCCGTCCGCGCTGCGTAGGTCTGACATCAGGACAGGGGCGTCCGGCACCGCGCGGGCGCCCCTTCGCATGTCGTCTTCAGCTTCGGGAAATCCATGATCCAGTTTGCCGCATCGCCCCGCCCCGCCCTCCCCCTGCGCGCGGAGGCCGGACGATGAGCCTGTGGTTGACCGCGATCATCCTCGGCATTGTGGAGGGGCTGACCGAATTCCTGCCCGTCTCCTCGACCGGGCATCTGATCCTCGCTACCGAATTGCTCGGCTATGACGCGTCGAAATGGGCAATTTTCAACATCGCGATCCAGCCCGGCGCGATCCTTGCGATCGTCGTGCTTTATCGCAAACTATTCTGGGACATGTTCACCGGCTTTTTCCGGCGCGATCCGGTGGCGATCGCCTTTGTACGCAACCTGCTCGTCGCCTTCATTCCGGCGGTGGTGCTGGGGCTCGCGTTCGGCGACTATATCGAGACGTTGCTGGAGAATGCCGTCGTCGTCGCCTGGGCGCTGGTGATAGGCGGCTTCGCGATCCTGCTGGTCGAAAAGCTGGCCAAGCCGAAGGAGAGCGGCGGCGTCGCCAAGCTGACGCTGCGCCAGTCGATCATGGTGGGCCTGGTCCAGTGCCTCGCGATGATCCCCGGCGTCAGCCGCTCGGGCGCGACGATCATGGGGGCGATGGCGATGGGCGTAGACCGCAAGACCGCCGCCGAATTCAGCTTCTTCCTCGCGCTGCCGACGCTGACCGGCGCGACGGTGCTGCAGCTCGCCAAGCATCGCGATGCCATCACCTCGAACGATATGGGCCTGATCGCGCTCGGCGCCGCGGTGTCGTTCGTCGTCGCCTGGGCGGTCATCAAGGCGTTTCTGGCCGTGGTCACCCGCTATGGCTTCGCGCCGTTCGCCTGGTATCGAATCATCGTCGGCGGCGCGGCGCTTATCTGGCTCACCATGAGATAGGGCCGATAATTTACTAATTGCGAAACTTAATTGCGCACCTTCGTCTCGGTCGACTGAAGTGGCATATTTTTAGGTCAGCTTAGCTGCCCTAATGCCCAATATGTCCGTGACAGCGGCGCTCCCGCCATGCATCCGCGCTTCAACGAAGGGGATTTTGCATGGCTTCCGAACGCATGCTCCAATTTGTGGGGCGCGAACAACATTATCCGGATAAGCGCTCGGCCGACGAACGCGCGCGCGATTTTAACGAGATTGCAGCGCGCTACGCGCAGCCGGAGGCCGACGATCAGGCATCGCGCTGTTCGCAGTGCGGCGTACCCTATTGCTCGGTTCACTGCCCGCTTCACAACCATATCCCCGACTGGTTGCGCCTGACCGCCGAGGGGCGGCTGCGCGAAGCCTATGAACTGTCGAACGCAACGTCGACCATGCCCGAAATCTGCGGCCGCATCTGCCCGCAGGACCGCCTTTGCGAAGGCAATTGCGTGATCGAATTTTCGGGTCACGGCGCGGTGACGATCGGCAGCGTCGAAAAATATATCACCGACACCGCTTGGGCCGAGGGCTGGGTCGAACCCGTCCATGTCGGCCCCGCGACGGGCCAGTCGGTCGCCATCGTCGGCGCGGGTCCGGCAGGCCTGACCGCCGCCGAATATCTGCGCGCCGAGGGGCATGAGGTGCATGTCTACGACCGGCACGACCGCGCCGGCGGCCTGCTGACCTATGGCATCCCCGGCTTCAAGCTGGAAAAGGATGTGGTGATGCGCCGCGTCGACCGGCTCGCCGAAAGCGGCATCCATTTCCACCAAGGCTTCGAGGTCGGGCGTGACGCAACGCTGGACGAGCTGCGCCGACGGCACGATGCGGTGCTGATCGCCACCGGCGTCTACAAGGCGCGCGAGATCAACGTCCCCGGCAACGGCGCCGAGGGGGTGATCGCGGCGCTCGATTATCTGGTCACGTCGAACCGCAAGGGCTTTGGCGACGCGGTCCCCGCCTTCGACGACGGCAGCCTGAATGCCGAAGGCAAGCATGTCGTGGTCATCGGCGGCGGCGACACCGCGATGGACTGCGTCCGCACCGCGGTGCGTCAGGGCGCCAAATCGGTGAAATGCCTCTATCGCCGCGACCGCGAGAATATGCCGGGATCGCAGCGCGAAGTCGCCAACGCCGAAGAGGAAGGCGTCGAGTTCGTCTGGCTGTCCGCCCCCGCAAGCTTCGCCGCCGACAAGCATGTAAAGGAGGTCGCGGTTGCCGGGATGCGCCTTGGCGCCCCCGACGCAAGCGGCCGGCGCAGCCCCGAACCCGATCCGGGCCGCACCTTCGACTTGCCCGCCGACATGGTGATCAAGGCGCTCGGCTTCGATCCGGAGGAATTGCCGCACCTGTTCGGTTCACCCGATCTGTCGGTCACGCGCTGGGGCACGCTGCGCGTCGATCATCAGACGATGATGACCAGCCTCCCCGGCGTTTTTGCCGCCGGCGATATCGTCCGCGGCGCCAGCCTGGTCGTCTGGGGCATCCGCGACGGCCGCGATGTCAGCGAACAGATGTCGAAATGGTTGAAGGCGAAAGCGAAAAGCGAAAAGAAGGCAGCCTGACCAACAGGGGAAGGGATTCAAGATGTCGATGTTCAAAAATCTGCTGCTCACTGGCGCCATGGTAATGACGCCTGCCCACGCCTATGCGGCGCCCAAGGAAGCGCCGATCGCCGAGGCGGTCGACGTCGCGATGCCCGCCGAAAGCGAAGCCGAGCCCGACAGCGAACAGGCGCTCGCCGACGCCAAGGCGAAGATGCAGAAGGAAATCGATCAGGCGATCGCGCTGATCGAAAAAATCTTCGAGGTCGACAAGCTGCCGCCGGTCGATCCGGCGCAGCTTGCGCTGGCGCAGCAGACGACGAACGCGCTGATCCCGGCGGGAAGCATCGAGAAGATGCTCGACAATATGTACGGCAAGCTGTTCCGCGCCTTCATGGATCAGACGAGCAGCATGTCGGACCTGATGCTCTCGATCAAGACGGGCGTCGATAGCGAAAAGATCGCCGCGCTCGATGCGACGAGCAAGACCGCGATCGCCGATATGTTCGACCCGCACCGCAAGGAACGCGAGGATCAGATCAACAAAGTGATCAAGCCGCTGATCAGCGAGGCGCTCGGCGATCTCGAGCCGCCGATGCGCGACGGCCTCGCGCGCGCTTACGCCCGCAAGTTCAGCGCGCAGCAGCTCGGCGACCTCAACGCCTTTCTCGCAACCCCGACGGGCCAGGCCTATGGCGCCGAATGGATGTCGCTGCAGGCCGATCCCGAAGTCATGATCGCGATGGTCAAGGCCGTGCCGCCGCTGATCAACAAGTTCATCGACCGCGGCCCCGAGCTTGAAGGCAAGCTCAAGGATCTGCCCAAGGAAAAGGCGATGAGCGACCTGACCGACGCCGAGCTGGCGAAGCTTGCCAAGCTGATGAAAGTCGACGTCAAGACGCTCAAGAAGAACCGCGATATGTGGAACGACGACATGACTACGGACGCAACCGCGGTCGATGCCGTCGATGCAGCGGGCGATGCCGCAGACGCGGCCGCTGACGCCGCGGATGCAGCCGCAGCGGCGGCCGACGCGGCCGGTGACTGTGACGAGGCGTATGACCGCTCCAACTGGTCGGACGCCGATCTGCAGAAGGTCGAGGATCTGGAGGCCGAGGCCGATAAGGCATCCTCGGCCGCCTATGACGCCGAACAGGAAGCCGTCGCCAACGCGCGCAAGCGGCTCAAGCCTTCGACCTGACCCACGCCCATTCCGGCAGGAACCACGACATGACCTATTACCCGACCCCCGATCACCAGCGGCTTGCCGAAGACGGCATGTATCGCCCCGACCTCGAATCCGATGCCTGCGGCGTCGGCATGGTCGCGGCGACCGACGGCAAGGCCTCGCGCCGTGTCGTCGAGGCGGCGATCGAGGCGCTGCGCGCCGTCTGGCACCGCGGCGCCGTCGATGCCGACGGCAAGACGGGCGATGGTGCGGGTATTCATGTCGACCTGCCGGAACGCTTTTTCGACGATGCGATCGCGGCATCGGGGCACAAGGTGCTGCCGAACCGCCTGGCCGTCGGCATGATCTTCCTGCCGCGCACCGATTTGGGCGCGCAGGAAGCATGCCGCACGATCGTCGAATCCGAAATCATCGACGCGGGCTACACCATCTACGGCTGGCGCCAGGTGCCGGTCGACGTATCGGTGATCGGCGACAAGGCGCAGCGCACGCGCCCCGAAATCGAACAGATCATGATCGCGGGGCCCCTGCCAGAAGACCAGTCGATCGACGAATTCGAAAAGCAGCTCTATCTCGTCCGCCGCCGCATCGAAAAGAAGGTGATCGCGGCACAGATCGCCGATTTCTATATCTGCAGCCTGTCGGCGCGGTCGATCATCTACAAGGGACTGTTCCTCGCCGAAAGTCTGGCGGATTTCTATCCCGACCTTGCGAACAAGCTGTTCGAAAGCCGGGTCGCGATCTTCCACCAGCGCTATTCGACCAACACCTTTCCGCAATGGTGGCTCGCCCAGCCGTTCCGCACCCTCGCCCACAATGGCGAGATCAACACGATCCGCGGCAACAAGAACTGGATGAAGAGCCACGAGATCAAGATGGCGAGCCTCGCCTTCGGCGAGCATTCGGAAGACATCAAGCCGGTGATCCCGGCCGGCGCCAGCGACACGGCGGCGCTCGACGCGGTGTTCGAGACGCTATGCCGCGCGGGCCGCGATGCGCCGACCGCAAAGCTGATTCTGGTCCCCGAAGCCTGGGCCACCGACGAGGACATGCCCGCCGCGCACAAGGCGATGTACAGCTTCCTCGCCAGCGTCATGGAGCCGTGGGACGGCCCCGCCGCGCTCGCGATGACCGACGGCCGCTGGGCGGTCGCGGGGATGGACCGCAACGCGCTCCGCCCGCTGCGCTATACGCTGACCGCCGACAATCTGCTCGTCGTCGGCTCCGAAAGCGGCATGGTGCTGCTGCCCGAGGCGAGCATCCGCAAGAAGGGCCGCCTCGGCCCCGGCCAGATGATCGCCGTCGATCTCGACGAAGGCACTCTCTACGAAGACCGCGCGATCAAGGACAAGATCGCCGGAACGCACGATTATGCGGCGCGCGTGAAGGGCTTCCGCACGATGGCCGACCTGCCCAAGGGCGGCAAGTCGAGCCTGCCGGCCTTCGACCGCGCCGAACTGCTGCGCCGCCAGGTCGCCGCGGGGTTCACGATGGAGGATATGGAGCTCATCCTTTCGCCGATGGTCGAGGATGCGAAGGAAGCGATCGGCTCGATGGGCGACGACACGCCGCTCGCCGTCATTTCCGACAAGCCGCGCCATGTCGCGCAATTCTTCCGCCAGAACTTCAGCCAGGTCACCAATCCGCCGATCGACAGCCTGCGCGAACGGCATGTGATGAGCCTGAAGACGCGTTTTTCGAACCTCGCCAATATTCTCGACGAAAAGGGCCAGAGCCCGCACGTGCTCGTCATCGACTCGCCGGTGCTCGTCGGCGACGATTGGGACCGGTTGCGCGCCTATTTCGGCGATGCCGTGGCCGAGATCGACTGCACCTTCCCCACCGGCGGCAACGCCTCGACGCTGCGCGACGCGATCGCGCGCATCCGGCGCGAGGCAGAGGACGCCGTGCGCGCTGGGCGAAGCGAGCTGTTCCTTTCCGACCAGACGATCGGCGAAGATCGCGTCGGGGTCGCGATGGTGCTCGCCGCTGCGGCGGTCCACACGCACCTCGTGCGCAAGGGGTTGCGCAGCTACGCCTCGATCAACGTCCGCTCGGCCGAGATACTCGACACGCACGGCTTTGCGGTGCTCATCGGCGTCGGCGCGACCACGGTCCATGCCTATCTGGCCGAAGCGGCGATCGCCGACCGCCTGTCGCGCGGCCTGTTCGGCGAGCTCGCACTGGCCGATGCTCTGAAGCGCTTCCGCAAGGCAATCGACGACGGCCTGCTCAAAATCATGGCGAAGATGGGGATCGCGGTGATCTCCTCCTATCGCGGCGGCTATAATTTCGAGGCGGTGGGCCTCAGCCGCGCGCTCGTCAATGACCTCTTCCCGGGCATGCCGGCCAAGATTTCGGGCGAGGGCTATCAGTCGCTGTTCATCAACGCGACCGAGAAGCATGAGGCAGCGTTCGACGCGCGCGTCACGACGCTCCCCATCGGCGGCTTCTATCGCCAGCGCGCGGGCGGCGAAGCGCACGCCTATTCGGCGCAGCTCATGCACCTGCTGCAGACCGCCGTCGCGACCGACAGCTATTCGACCTATCTGCAATTCGCGCGCGGGGTCGCCGACCTGCCGCCCATCTATCTGCGCGACCTGATGGAATTCAACTTCCCCGCGCAGGGCATACCCCTCGACAGCGTCGAGGCGATCACCGAAATCCGCAAGCGCTTCGTCACCCCGGGCATGTCGTTGGGCGCCCTATCGCCCGAAGCGCACGAAACGCTGGCGATTGCGATGAACCGGATCGGCGCGAAGGCGGTGTCGGGCGAAGGCGGCGAAGCGAGCGAACGCTACCGCCCCTATGCCAATGGCGACAATGCCAACAGCAACATCAAGCAGATCGCGTCGGGCCGTTTCGGTGTTACCGCCGAATATCTTGGCGCCTGCGACGAGATCGAGATCAAGGTCGCACAGGGTGCCAAGCCCGGCGAAGGCGGCCAGCTTCCGGGCTTCAAGGTCACCGAGTTCATCGCGCGGCTGCGCCATTCGACGCCGGGCGTGATGCTGATCTCGCCGCCGCCGCACCACGACATCTATTCGATCGAGGATCTGGCGCAGCTCATCTACGATTTGAAGCAGATCAATCCGAAGGCGCGCGTCTGCGTAAAGCTCGTCAGCTCGGCGGGCATCGGCACCGTTGCCGCTGGCGTTGCCAAGGCGCACGCCGACGTCATCCTCGTGTCGGGCAACACCGGCGGCACGGGTGCTTCGCCCCAGACGAGCATCAAATATGCCGGCACACCGTGGGAAATGGGGCTCAGCGAAGTCAATCAGGTGCTGACGCTCAACGGCCTCCGCCATCGCATCCGCCTGCGGACCGACGGCGGGCTCAAGACCGGGCGCGACATCGTCATCGCCGCCATCCTGGGCGCCGAGGAATATGGCATCGGGACACTGAGCCTTGTCGCCATGGGCTGCATCATGGTGCGCCAGTGCCATTCGAACACCTGCCCCGTGGGCGTCTGCACGCAGGACGAGAAGCTGCGGCAGAAGTTCACGGGCAGCCCCGAAAAGGTCATCAACCTGATGACCTTCATCGCCGAGGAAGTGCGCGAAATCCTCGCCAAGCTCGGCTGCCGCAGCCTCGACGAGGTGATCGGCCGCACCGAGCTGCTCCGCCAGGTCAGCCGCGGTGCCGAGCATCTCGACGACCTCGACCTCAATCCGATCCTCGCCAAGGTTGATGCTCCCGACGAGCAGCGCCGATCGCAGGGACCGAATTTCCGCAACCCGGTGCCCGACAGCCTCGACGCGCAGATCTTGAACGATGCGAAACCTTTGTTCGATCGCGGCGAGCGGATGCAGCTGACCTATAACGTCCGCAACACCCACCGCGCCGTCGGCACGCGCCTCTCGGCCGAGGTCACGGCGCGTTTCGGGATGACCGGGCTTGCCGACGACCATGTGCAGGTGCGTCTGCGCGGCACCGCCGGGCAGTCGCTCGGCGCATTTCTTTGCCAGGGCATCACGCTCGAAGTGTTCGGCGATGCGAACGACTATGTCGGCAAGGGCCTGTCGGGTGGGCGCATCATCGTGCGGCCGACCGTGTCGAGCCCGCTGGTCAGCCAGCATAACAGCATCGTCGGAAACACTGTCCTCTATGGCGCGACCGCAGGCACCTTGCTCGCCGCGGGTCAGGCGGGCGAACGCTTCGCCGTCCGCAACTCGGGCGCGAAGGTCGTGATCGAAGGCTGCGGCGCCAATGGCTGCGAATATATGACCGGCGGCACGGCGGTGATCCTGGGTGCGGTCGGGTCGAATTTCGGCGCCGGCATGACCGGCGGCATGGCTTTCGTCCTCGACGTCGATGACAGCTTCGAACGCCGCGCCAATCCCGAATCGATCGTCTGGCAACGGCTCGACAGCGCACATTGGGAGGGCGCGCTGCGCGCACTCGTCGAGGAGCATGCGGCGGCAACCGGCAGCAAATGGTCGGCCGAGGTGCTTGCCGACTGGGATCGCTGGCGCACGCGTTTCTGGCAGGTATGCCCCAAGGAAATGATCGGCCGTCTCGCGCATCCGCTCAGCGACCGCGCTGCAGAGGCGGTCGCCGCCGAATAGTTGGTGTCCCCGGTCTTCGCCGGGGACGCTTGCCGCATCGCGGCCCCGGTCTGCCGCAAGACGACAGGTCATTCAGCCGCGCGAAAGCGTCGGGCCGCTAGGTGCGGCACCGATGTTTCGCGTCCCGAAAGGATGATGCCATGCGGCCGGTCTGCGCTGCCCTTCCCCTCCTCGCGCTTCTCGCGCCCGTCCCCGCGTCGGCGGCCGATGCGCGCGACGCTGCTGCGGTGCTGAACGATGCGGCGACGCAGGAGCGGATGGCCGACACGATTACCGCACTGGTCGGCGCGATGATGCAGATGCCCGTCGGCCCGCTCGCCGAAGCTGTCGCGCGGATCGATCCGTCATCCGATGCGGCCCGCATTCCGCCCGACGCCACCGTCGGCGACGTCGCGGGGCGCGACCCCGGCTATGCCGAGCGCATGGGCGGCGACGTTCGCGCGAGCGCGCGCATGGCTGGCCACGCCGCTTCCGCGGTCGCCGCCTACGCGCCCGTTATCAAGGATATGGCGCGCGATCTTCTGGCGCAATGGGAAGCCGAACGCGCCGCCGCTCGGCGATAGCACGCTGCCTTCGGACACCCCCGAACCGACCCGGTTGATAAGTCCGCCATAGCCATTGGACGAGCCGCCTCGCTGCCGCTATGCGGATGGTCATGTGGCAACTCTATCAATTCCCTCTCTGTCCCTTCTCGCGCAAGATCCGGCTGCTGCTCGGCGAAAAGGGCGTTGGTTATGAATTGGTGCGCGAATCGCCGTGGGAGCGCCGTGACGAATTCGTCGACCTGAACCCCGCCGGGCGCACTCCGGTGATGGTCGACGAAGCGCGCGGCCAGGTGCTCATCGACAGCAACGCCATCGCCGAATATTTCGAGGAGACGGTCGAGGGCAAGGCAATGATCAACGGCACCGCCGCCAATCGCGCCGAAATCCGCCGCCTGGTCGCCTGGTTCGACCAGGAATTCTATTTCGAAGTCACCGGCCCGCTGCTCTTCGAACGGATGCAGAAGCGCATCGTCCACCGCCAGCCGCCCGACGGCGGCGCGCTACGCGAGGCGATGAAGGCGGCGAACCAGCATCTCGACTATATCGACTATCTGATCGACCACCGCACCTGGCTCGCCGGTGCGACGATGAGCCTCGCCGATCTCGCCGCCGCGGCGCATATCTCCGTCGCCGACTATCTGGGCGGCATCGACTGGACCGGGCACGAGCAGACGAAGGGCTGGTATTCGGGCCTCAAGTCGCGCCCGAGCTTCCGGCCGCTGCTCGCCGAGCGGATGGAAATCGTGACGCCGCCCAAATATTACGAAGACGTCGACTTCTAGCACCTCCGTCGCCGGGCGAACGGCCGACCGTTCAAGGATTTCGACCTTGTACCCCGCACAAAATATGACCCGCCTTCCAGGCCCATGTCCCCGGAAGGCGGGTCGCGACCCGTCGCCATGAGGGTTGGCGGCCGGTCCCGAAGCATGTTCGG
Organism: Sphingopyxis terrae subsp. terrae NBRC 15098; assembly: GCF_001598815.1. Lineage (GTDB taxonomy): Bacteria > Pseudomonadota > Alphaproteobacteria > Sphingomonadales > Sphingomonadaceae > Sphingopyxis > Sphingopyxis terrae. The sequence goes on from NZ_BCZQ01000034.1 coordinate 30,348, forward strand.
GACCGGTGCCCGCCCGGTTACGCGAGGTCGAAGCGGTCGGCGTTCATGATCTTCGTCCAGGCTTTGACGAAGTCCTTCACGAACTTTTCCTCGTGACCCGTCTCGGCATAGACTTCGGCGACCGCACGCAGTTCCGAATTGGAACCGAAGACGAGGTCGGCGCGGGTTGCGCGCCAGGTTTCGCCGCCGCTCTTGCGATCGGTGGCCACATATTCCTGGTCATCCGATCCATCGACGGCCTTCCACACATTGGTCATGTCGAGCAAGTTGACGAAATAGTCGTTCGTCAACTGACCCGAACGCTTGGTGAAATGGCCGTGGCCGCGATCGCCATGATTGGCGCCGAGCACCCGCAGGCCGCCGATCAGCACGGTCATTTCGGGCACCGACAGACCAAGCAGCGACGCGCGGTCGAGCATCATTTCCTCGGTCTTCACCGCCAGCTTCTTCTTGCCGAGATAGTTGCGGAAGGCATCGGCTTCGGGTTCCATCACCGCGAAGCTGTCGGCATCGGTCTGCTCCGCCGTCGCGTCGCCGCGGCCGCCCGTGAAAGGCACCGCGACGTTGAAGCCCGCGTCCTTGATCGCCTTTTCAAGCCCGACGACGCCGCCCAGCACGATTGCATCGGCCATCGACATCGATCCGCGCAGACCGTCGAGCGTATCGAGCACCTTCGCCAGCATCGCCGGTTCGTTGACCTCCCAGTCCTTTTGCGGCGCGAGGCGAACCCGCGCACCGTTGGCGCCGCCGCGGAAGTCCGACTTGCGGAAGGTGCTCGCGGAGGCCCATGCCGTCTTGATGAGCTGGCTGACGGTCAGGCCGCTCGCGGCGATCTTGTCCTTCACTGCCTGGACCTCGGCATCCGAAGGCATGGTGCCCGCGGGGATCGGGTCCTGCCAGATCAGGTCTTCGGCGGGCACTTCGGGGCCGAGGTAGCGGGTTTTCGGACCCATGTCGCGATGCGTCAGCTTGAACCACGCGCGCGCGAAGGCGTCCTTGAATGCCTCATGGTCGCTGCGAAACTTCTCGCTGATCTTGCGGTATGCCGGGTCGCGCTTCAGCGCCATGTCGGCGGTCGTCATCATCGTGGGCACCTTGATATTCGGATCCCACGCCGCCGGCGCCATATCCTCTTCCTTCTGGCCGATCGGCTGCCACTGGTTCGCGCCCGCGGGCGATTTCACCAGCTCGTAATCATAGTCGAACAGCAGCCGGAAATAATTTTCGGTCCACTTGTCGGGGGTGTTCGTCCAGGCGCCCTCGATGCCGCTCGTCACCGCATGTTCGCCGATGCCGCCATGTTCCTCGCCGCTGACCCAGCCGAAGCCCTGCGCAGCGAGATCGCCGCCCGCGGGCGCGGCCCCCAGCGTCGAGGCGTCGCCATTGCCATGCGCCTTGCCGAACGTATGGCCGCCGGCGGTCAGCGCGACGGTTTCCTCGTCGTTCATCGCCATGCGCGCGAAGGTTTCCTTCATGTCGCGCGCCATGCCTTCGTCATCGTGCGGATTGCCTTGCGGCCCTTCAGGGTTGACGTAGATCAGCCCCATCTGGATCGCCGCGAGCGGCCCTTCGATCACTTCGAAGCCGTGCTTGGGGTCGATGCGCGTCTGCACGCCTTCGTTCACCCATTTATCTTCGCTACCCCAATAGATGTCGCGTTCGGGTTCATAGACATCGACGCGGCCGCCACCGAAACCGAAGACCGGACCGCCCATGCTTTCGATCGCGACATTGCCAGTGAGGATGAACAGATCGGCCCAGCTGATCTTGTTGCCATATTTCTGCTTGATCGGCCAAAGCAGGCGCCGCGCCTTGTCGAGATTGCCATTGTCGGGCCAGCTGTCCAGCGGTGCGAAACGCTGTTGCCCGCTGTTGGCGCCGCCGCGGCCGTCGGCGGTGCGATAGGTGCCCGCGGCGTGCCACGCCATACGGATGAAGAAGGGACCATAATGACCATAGTCGGCGGGCCACCAGGGCTGGCTGTCGGTCATCAGCGCGGTCAGGTCAGCCTTCAGCGCCTGATAGTCGAGCGATTTGAATGCTTCCGCATAATCGAAATCTTCGCCCATCGGGTTGGATGATCCGTTGGGGGTGAGGATGTCGGTCGCCAGCATGTCCGGCCACCAATCCTTGTTCGTGCGGCCGAGCAGCGCGCGCATACCGCCCTTGTGGACGGGACAGCCGCCTGCGGCGTCGATGGGGGTCTGGTCGTTCATGCAATCTCTCCTCTTTTGGATTATCGGATCGTGACGCGGCAGGATGACGGACGCGTGACGGGCAAAGTCGGGCCGAACGGCATTGCGCCGAGTCGATGACGCTATCCTCTCCTTCTGACGGGTCGAGGATAGGCTGCGCGCTCCCATCGACATAACCGAATAAGCTGTATTCAGTGATCGACCCTTCCGATCATTAACGCCCAGAAGACGATCGGGATCAGCCGCTCGTCGCCCCGCCGCCACAACCGGGCGCGGATGCGACGAACCGAGGAACATCGCGCGTTCGCCGCGGGTTTTTCATGGGTCCGGCCGCGATATTTGCAGCCGGACTGCAAGGAGAAGGAAAGTGGCTAATACCCCCAACCAGAACCAGCAGAAGCCGCAGGCGGATCGCGAAGAAGAACAGCGCCGTCAGCAGCAACAGCAGGGCGGCCAGAACCGCCAGCCGGGCGAGCAGCGCCGAGAAGAAGAGCGCAATCCCGGCCAGCAGCGCTAACGCCGCCGGCATGTGAAAGGGGCCGCCCATCGGGCGGCCCCTTTTCCGTTGGCTTTGCGTTCCGATGCCGGTCAGAATCCGAATTTGATCGTCCCGCCCCACGTCCGCGGGTCGCCCGGCAGCCCGGTGATCAGCCCGGTATTGCCCGGTCCGACAAAAAGCTGATCGATATAATCGCGATCGAAGGCGTTGCGGACCCAGGCAAAGACATCAAGGCGGCGCTCCGCCCGGAAGCCGACGCGGATATTCGACAGCGAATAGCCGTCGACCCAGGTGTAGATCGACGGGCTCGCGTTCGACGAGAAGTTCGAACGATAGCTGCCGTCATAGCCCAGGTATACCTGCCCCTCCTGTCCGAACAGCGATGCCGGGACATTGGCTTCCGCGCCGAAGGACAGCGCCCATTTCGACACGCCCGGCAGCCGCGCGCCCGATATATCGCAGTTCGCGGGACTGTTCGTACCGCCCGACAATTCGGGTGGACATGGCGCATCGACGAAGCGCCGGTATCTGGCGTCCGTGTAGGCGCCGTTGACATAGGCATTGAAGCGTTCGCTCGGACGGATCGCCACATCGGCCTCTATCCCCTGTGTGCGGACCTTGTCGGCATTGGCGAGATAGCCGCGCAGCACCCCGAACTGTCCGTTATTCACATTGGCCTGATAATCGCCGATATCGGTGCGGAAGATCGCCACGTTGAACGTCCCCTTCCCGTTCCAATATTCGGTCTTCAGCCCCGCTTCGTAATGATCGACCGCTTCCGGCCTGATCGTCGCGGCGCCGAGCAACGGGTTGCCGGCGCCATCGGTCGGCACGCCATTCTGATTGATACCGCCCGACTTGAACGTCTTGGCATAGGTTGCATAGACCAGCACGCCGCGCGCCGGCTTATAGGTCGCGGTCAGGTCGTAGCTGAAGTTCCAGTCGCTGAAGCTCGGCGCATATTCCTGCGGCGCGAACACGCCCAGTCGCGCGACCGACACCGGGTCGGTCAGCGCCCGCGTCACGGGCGATCCGTCGCCCGCGAACACCAGCCGCTGATAATAGCCGTCCTTCTTGTCATAGTTGATCCGCGCGCCCGGCTGGACCGTCAGGCGGTCGGTAATCTTCCAGCTTAGCTGCCCGAACAGCGCGAGGCTGGTATTCTTGAGATATTGCGTGTTGCGCGCCGTCAGCCCGTCGAGCACGGTCGGATCATTGGCGAGCGCGCTCGTCGGATTGAGCGTCCAGCGGCTCGACGCCGCGCCATGCGCCTCCGTCCCTTGCGTGTCGATGCGCTGGTAGAAGGCAAAACCGCCGAGCACGAAATCGACGCGGTCGCCCGAAACATTGTAGCGCAATTCCTGCGTATATTGATTCTGCTGCGACGGGTTTTGCGACTTGGTGACGATCGGCAGGCCGGTGAAATCGCGGTCGTTCTCGGGCTGCCAGTCCCAATAGCGCCACGCGGTGATCGAGGTGAGCGTGCCGGGGCCGACATCCCATTTGACGCGCAGCGCCACGCCGCCGATCTCGTTCCCGGCATTGAGATTGGCATCGAGGTCGGTCAGCCGGTCAAAGGGATTGGTGCTCGGCACCGTATAGCCCTGCGCCGCCGCGAGCGCGGCATATTGGCGGGCGAGCGGCCGCTGCGTCGCGCCGGTGCGCACGAACACCGAACCGCAGCATACAGCGTCCTGCTTGTTCCAGTCGCCGACGAGCGTGACGCTGAGCGTGTCGGTGGGTTTCCACAGCAATTGCCCGCGCAGGCCGATATTGTCCTGGCTCTGTATCCAGCGGTCGGTCGTGACATTGTAGATGGTGCCGCGGCGGCTCGTCGCCGACACCGCGATGCGCGCCGCCAGCCGGTCGGACAGCGGCCCCGAAATCGCCGCCTTCGCCTGCTTGAAATTGAGGTCGCCGATGCTGAGTTCGGCCTTGCCCTCGAAATCGAAGGTCGGCTGGTTCGTCGTGATGTTGATCGCCCCGGCGGTCGTGTTCTTGCCATAGAGCGTGCCCTGGGGACCGCGCAGCACTTCGATCTGCGCGACATCGAGGAAGTCGAAGGTCGCGGAGGCGACGCGCGAATAATAGACGTCGTCGACATAGATGCCGACGCCCTGTTCGATACCGTCGTTGGTCAGGCCGAACGGCGCACCGATCCCGCGGATATTGACCGCCGAGTTGCGCGGATTGCTCGTGTAGAATTGCAGCGTCGGCGCGAGTTGCTGGAGGCGGCCGATGTTGAAACTGCCGGTGCTGTCGATCTGGTCACCGCCGACCACCGAAATGGCGATCGGGACGTCCTGTGCGGTTTCGCTGCGGCGTCGGGCGGTGACGACGATTTCATTGCCATAGGCGGCCTGCGGGCCTTCGCCCGCGACTGTGTCTGCTGCTGCAGCGGTTTTGTCAGCGGCATTTTCGGCTGCAAAGGCGGGACCGTCGCCAAGAAGCAGCAGAAGGGTAAGCGGGATGGCGGCCGGAGCGACCCGGCGGCGAGACGATGACTTTGGGATCATGACAATTTCCTGTTGCAAGAAATTGCCACATCCGGTGGTCCGGTCTGCGGCAGGTGGCGGGGAATATCCCCGTTGGGAGCTTGAGAATCAGTTGGGGTAGCGGTGCCGTTCGGTCACATCGACCTGCACCAGCCGCCCTTCGTGGACGGTCAGTTGGATGGCGCCGAAACGGAGCTTTTCAAGCGCATCGAGCACGGCTTGAACCGCGCGCGAGGGCGGCTCGCGCTCGCCGGGCGATGGGTCTTGGGACGACGTCATGACATTTCCTTTCCCCTTTGGTGGATTCGGCGCCGAGACTATCCCAATTGTTTTAGTTGACAATGATTGTTTTGCTTTGGGCGCCGAAAGGAGAGTTTCCCGCGCCCAGCCGAACAGCGAAATCCGTGCCGCCTTCGGGGCTGTGCGCGGCAATGGATTGCGCGCGCGCGCGGCTGCTGGCAAAGGCGCAGCAATGAGCAAATTGAACGAACTCATGGCGCGCGGTACGGCTCTGCTGGGCAGCGACTACGCCATTCTCTGCGGCGCGATGAGCTGGGTGTCCGAGCGCCACCTGGTCAGCGCCATCAGCAATGCCGGCGGCTTTGGCGTGATCGCCTGCGGTGCGATGACGCCCGAGCTGCTGGATGCCGAGATCGCGGCGACGAAAGCGCTGGCAACCCGCAATTTCGGCGTCAACCTGATCACCATGCACCCGCAGCTTTTCGAGCTGATCGAGGTGTGCTCCAAACATGGCGTCGGCCATGTCGTGCTGGCGGGCGGATTGCCGCCAAAGGGCAGCCTCGAGGCGATCAAGGCGTCGGGCGCCAAGGTGATCTGTTTCGCGCCGACGCTGGCGCTCGCAAAGAAACTGGTCCGCTCCGGCGTCGATGCGCTGGTGATCGAAGGGATGGAAGCGGGAGGTCATATCGGCCCCGTTTCGACGAGCGTACTCGCGCAGGAAATCCTGCCCGCGCTCGCCGCCGAGGTGCCGATCTTCGTCGCCGGCGGCATCGGCCGCGGTGAGGCGATCGCCGGCTATCTGGAAATGGGGGCGGCGGGGGTCCAACTCGGCACGCGCTTCGTCTGCGCCACCGAAAGCATCGCGCATCCCAATTTCAAAAAGGCGTTCATCCGCGCCTCCGCGCGCGACGCGATCGCCAGCGTCCAGATCGATCCGCGCCTGCCCGTCATCCCGGTCCGTGCGCTGAAGAATGCAGGCACCGAAGCCTTTACCGCCAAGCAGCGCGAGGTTGCCAATCTGCTCGACGGGGGCACCGTCGACATGGCGGCGGCGCAGCTGGAAATCGAACATTATTGGGCCGGCGCGCTGCGCCGCGCGGTGATCGACGGCGACGTCGAAAACGGCTCGTTAATGGCAGGGCAATCTGTCGGTATGGTAACGCAGGAAGAGAGCGTTGCAGAGATCATCGCATCTTTGGTGCAACAGGCCGAAACGGCCTTGCACGCACGGGGTTGACGCCGCATGAAGCATGCGGCTGGGGAGAAGGTCATGAATTTGTCGCGTAAAATCATCGTTGCCGGCCTGCTGGCAAGCGTCGCCGCCTGTGCGCCGAAACCCCCGCCCCCGCCCCCGCCGCCGCCGCCCCCGCCGCCGGTGGCCGTGGTCATCCCGCCGCGCCCCCTGCCCCCCGGCAATGCCTCTCTTACGCAAATCCTCCCCGCGCGCGGCCTTGACGGCCGGTTCATGACCGCGAACAGCGGCATCAGCGGCGACCGCGCCTTCTGGCAGCTCAAGATTGCGCTCAACGTCGCGGCGATCGGCTGCCGCGGCGCCGAAGAAGCGACGCTGGTGTCGGCGTACAACAATATCATCAAGGCGCATGCCAAGCAGATCCGGTCTACCGAAAAGACGGTCATCGCCGATCTGGGCAAGGAAACGCGCACCAACGGCATCGCCGCGCGCGACAAGCTGTCGACGCAGCTTTTCAACTATTTCGCGCAGCCGCCGGCGCAGCGTGCCTTCTGCGCCCGCGCCAACGAAGTCGCCCAGCTCGTCTCATCGACCCCGTCGGCACAGGTCATTCCGCAGGCTCCGGCCCAGCTTGCGCAGCTCGACCAGCCCTTCGTCGATTTCTATGAAGCCTATGCCAAATATCAGGCCGATGTCGCCGCGTGGGACGCAAAATATGCCCCGCCCCCGCCGGTGATGACCGCGCCCGCCACGACGGCGGTGTCGGGACCGTCCGGGGCGCCCGTCGGCGGCAACTGAAACCGCCAGAATAGCGGGATAAAAGTCGCGCCGGGCAATGGCGTTGGCGCCGTGCATCTGTTAGCAGGATTGCACGATGACCAATGCCCCGCCCCCGCCGACATCCGCCGCCCAATCGGCCCGCACGATCCTGACGCGGCTGCACGAGGTGATGGCGGCGCGCACCAACGCGCAGTCGAAGCTCAACCAGGTCGTCGGCATCATCGGCGAATGCCTCGATAGCGAGGTCTGTTCCATCTATCTGCTGCGCGAAGGCGCGCTCGAACTTTATGCCACGCGCGGGTTGAAGCAGGAGGCGGTGCACGTCACGCGACTGGGCCTCGGCGAAGGTCTGGTCGGCACGATTGCCGAACAAATCGAAACGCTGAACCTCGACGAAGCGGCGGCGCATCCCGACTTTTCCTATCGTCCTGAAACCGGCGAGGAGCTGTTCCACAGCTTTGCCGGCGTGCCGATCATCCGGCGCGAGCGCGCGGTCGGCGTCCTGTGCGTCCAGCATGCCGAACCGCGCCGATATGAAGAGATCGAGATCGAGACGCTGCAGACGGTCGCGATGGTGCTGTCCGAACTGATCGCCAACGCCGATCTGGTCGATACCGCGGCGCGGATCGATGCGGGCGAAACCGACCAGTCGATGCAGCGCCTGTCAGGCCAGAAACTGGTCGACGGCATGGGCGCCGGGATCGCGGTTTTCCATCAACCGCGCGTCCATATCGAACATACGGTCGCCGACGATATCGAGGCCGAGCGCCACCGCGTCTACGCCGCATTCGACAAGATGCGCGAACAGATCGACCGCATGGCGAGCCAAGCCGAATTCGGCGTCGGCGGCGAGCATGAGGAGGTGCTCGAAACCTACAAGATGTTCGCTTATGACGAGGGCTGGTCGCGGCGGATCAACGAAGCGATCGACAGCGGGCTGACCGCCGAAGCGGCCATCGAACGCGTCCAGCAACGCACCCGGATGCGGATGCGCCAGATCGACGATGCGCTGCTGCGCGACCGCATGCACGACCTGGAAGATCTGTCGAACCGGCTGATCCGGATCGTTTCGGGGCAGATGGGGACGGCGGCGCAAGTCGGGCTGCGGCAGGATTCGATTCTCGTCGCCCGCAACCTCGGCCCCGCCGAGCTGCTCGAATATGATCGCCGCCGGCTCAAGGGCGTGATCCTGGAAGAAGGATCGCTGACCGCGCACGTCATCATCGTCGCGCGCGCGATGGGCGTCCCCGTGCTGGGCCGGGTCCGCGACGTCCGAACCTCGATCCGCGAGGGCGACATGCTGCTCCTCGATGCCGCCGCGGGCACGCTGCACGTGCGCCCGACGCAGGCGGTACAGGACGCCTTCGATGCCAAGCTCGTCATCTCGCAAAAGCGCCGCGCGAGCCTGGCGTCGCTGCGCGATCTGCCCGCCGTCACCAAGGACGGGGTACCGATCGAGCTGATGATCAACGCCGGACTGCGTGAGGATGTCGCCGCACTCGACCTCACCGGCGCACGCGGTATCGGGCTCTTCCGCACCGAATTCCAGTTCCTCGTGTCGGCGACGCTGCCGCAGCGCGAACGGCAACAGCGGCTCTACCGCGACGTGCTCGACGCCGCGGGCGACCGTCCTGTCATCTTCCGCACCGTCGATATCGGCGGCGACAAGGCGTTGCCCTATATGAATGTCGACGAAAATGCGCTGGAGGAAAATCCGGCGATGGGCTGGCGCGCGCTGCGCCTCGCGCTCGAACGCGAAGGCCTGCTGAAAGTCCAGGCGCGTGCGCTGATGGAAGCGGCCGCGGGACGCACGCTGAACGTGATGTTCCCGATGGTGTCCGAACCCTGGGAATATGAGGCGGCGCGCCAGTTGTTCATCAACCAGCGCGCCTGGCTGAAACAGCATAACAAGAAGCTGCCCTCGGCGATCCGCTATGGCGCGATGCTCGAGGTGCCGGGTCTGATCGAGACGCTCGATCTGATGCTGCCGCACCTCGACTTCCTGTCGATCGGCACCAATGACCTGACCCAGTTCCTCTTCGCCGCCGACCGCGCGCACCCGCGCCTCGCAGAGCGCTACGACTGGCTATCGCCGACGGTGATGCGCTATCTGGCGCGGGTCGTGAAAATGGTGTCGGGATCGAAGGTCACGCTTGGCGTCTGCGGCGAAATGGGCGGCCGCCCGCTCGAAGCGATGGCGCTGCTCGGCATCGGGATCGAACGCCTGTCGATTACGCCGGCGGGGGTCGGTCCGGTAAAGGCGATGATCCGCTCGCTCGACCTTGGCGCGCTGCGCCGCGATGTCCCGGCGATCCTCGCCCACCCGGCCACCAACCCGCGCGGGCAATATCTCGACTGGGCCCAGAAGCACCAGGTCGATCTGGGCGAGTAACCGCGCGGCCTGACCGCCGACGTAATTGCTTTTGGAAAAATGTTTATGGTATGTTCTCCTTCCAGCCAAGGAGAGAGACATGACCGATTCCCCTGCCCGCGCCTCCGGCCAGTGCCATTGCGGTGCGATCCGATATTCAATGCCAACGGCGGTCGAACATCACGCCCTGTGTCATTGCAGCGATTGCCGCCGCCACGCCGGCGCGCCGATGGTCGGGTGGGCGCTGGTTGCCGAGGCCGATCTGGAGCTCAGCGGCACGCCGAAAATCTACGCTTCGTCAGAGCATGGACGGCGCCATTTCTGCGGCGATTGCGGCACCGGCCTCTTCTATACCAACAACCAGATTTTCCCCGGCAAGATCGACGTACAGTCGGGGACGCTCGACGATCCCGACCTGATACCCGCGGGCGCGCAAATCCAGGTCGCCGAACGGATCGGCTGGATGGAAAAGCTGGACGAGATGCCCAGCTTCGCGCGCTACCCCGGCATGGAGTGAGGCCTTATTTTCGGGCGCCGGCCTTGTCGTCGCCCGCGACGACCGCAGCGGTGAGTTTGGCAATATCGAGCCGCTGCGCCGCGTCGTCATAGCCCTGCCGGACGATGACCAGTCGCCGCGACGGAATGATGACTACATATTGGCCGCGATTACCGAAAGCGCCGAAGGCATCGGACGGCACGCCCGCCGATTTGTCGAGCAGCCAGAAACCGGCACCATAGCCGAATGGCCCGTCCGGCTGCGGGCCGCTCGGCGTCGAAACGAAGCGCCGCCAGTCGGCAGGCAGAATGCGCTCGCCGTCCGCCATGCCGTCGTTCAGATAGAGCAGGCCGAGCCGGGCAAGATCGCGCGCGGTCGTCCACACCTGGCTCGACAGGATGAAATCGCCATCCTTGTCATGTTCGACGAAGGTGCGCGTCATGCCCAGCCGGTCGAAAAAGGCCGCGGGATCGAGCGCCTCGCCCTCCTTCGCCAGCGCCGCCTTCAGCGACAGCGTTGCGAGCAGCGTGTCATTGTTGGCATAGCGATAGCGGCTGCCCGGCGGGTTGAGCAGCGGCCATTGCGTCGTCCACGCCCGCACCGATGCGCCGCCCATATAGATGGCATCGGTGCGATTGCCGGCGCTGTCGCTCGTCAGCCCGCTTGCCATGCGCATGAGCTGTTCTGTGGTGATGACGGCGCGCGGATCGCCTGCCGATTGCCATTCGGCGATCGCTGCGGGCGCGGCCACGTCGAGCTTGCCGCGCAGCACCGCGTTGCCGATCAGTGTTGCCGCCAGCGACTTTGCGACCGAAAAGGTCCGCTGCGCCGTATGGACGTCGTGCCCGGCCTGATAGTGCTCGACGACGATTCGGCCGTCTTTGACGATCAGCAGCGCGCTTGTCCGCCCTCCGAAACCGGCAATGTTCATCACCGCCGCTTCATAGGGCGTCAGACCGCGCGGGATCGGCGCGCGCGCACCCTGGTCACCGAGCGGCCATGACCGGGCGTCAAAGTCGGCGCGCTTCTGCGGCGAAACGCCGGGACCCGACGCAGTATCGGCACCGACCGGCAGCGTCACGCAGCCGTCCCGCCCGGTCCATTGCGCAACGCGCGGCGGCATGTCGTCGCGATAACGGACAAGGACGCGGCGCGCCGTCTGATCGACATCGGCAGTCAACGCGCGGACATCGGCCTCGATTTCGGGATAGATGCCCATCAGTTCGTCGCGTTCGATATCGGCCATCGCCTTGCCCGCGCCGTCCCATAGCGACGAGCAGGTAAAGGCGGCGCGATAGCCCGCCGCCCAAGCCCGATTGAGATCGGCCCCGGCGTCCGCGGCCTGCGCCGGCATCGCCGTGAGCGCCATGGCTGCGACAAGAAACGCCCGCCAGCGCACGTCAGGGCCGCGGCCCGAACGCCGCGCGCTGCGCCTTTTTGGCGCGATCCCACCAGGCGCGGCGGATGACGTCGGCGACGCGGCCGGGATCGGCGGGCGCGAAGCGGACGAGCAGGCCGGGCCAGCCTTCATAATGCGGGGTTTGCCAGAAGATGCCGGGGTCGGTTTCAAGCAAAAGCTCCTTTTCCTCGATCGGGCACATGACGTGAAAACTGCCGGCCTCGCGGCCCGGCGACACGAAGGCCTTGCCGTTCACCTTCGGGCAGGGGGTGCCATAGAAGGGCGCCATTTCGACATCGGGCAATGCGCAGGCAAAGGCGACGACATCGCCCCAGTCATCGAAACGGGAAGCGTTCACCCCTCCTCCCGCGCCGCACGGCGGCGCTCGTCCCACCAGGCGATACGCTCGGCAATGCGCTTTTCGAAACCGCGGTCGACGGGGCGATAGAAGGTCGCGGGCGCCATGGCATCGGGCCAGTAATTGTCGCCCGAAAAGCCGTCGGGGGCGTCATGGTCATAGGCATAGCCTGCGCCATAGCCCAGATTCTTCATCAGCTTGGTCGGCGCATTGAGAATGTTCGCGGGGGGCGCAAGCGAGCCGGTTTCGCGCGCCGCGGTCCACGCCGCCTTTTGCGCGGCATAGGCAGCATTCGATTTGGGCGCGGTCGCGAGATAGAGGCACGCCTGCACGATCGCGAGTTCGCCCTCGGGCGAGCCGAGAAACTGATAGGCGTCCTTGGCGGCGAGGCACTGGGTCAGCGCCTGCGGGTCGGCGAGCCCGATATCCTCGCTCGCAAACCGGACGAGGCGGCGCAGGACATAGAGCGGCTCCTCGCCCGCGACGAGCATGCGCGCGAGCCAATAGAGCGCCGCCTGCGGGTCCGATCCGCGCAGCGATTTGTGCAGCGCCGAGATCAGATTGTAATGACCGTCGCGGTCCTTGTCGTAGACCGGCATGCGACGGTGGAGAAATTGCGCAAGCTGGGCCGCGTCGAGGGGATCGGCGATCGCCGCCGCGAACAGGGTTTCGACCTGATTGAGCAGGAAGCGCCCGTCGCCATCGGCGCTGGCGATCAGCGCCGCCCGCGCGTCCGCCGTCACCGGCAGGCTCCGCCCGACATCCGCTTCGGCCCGGTCGACAAGCTGCGCGAGCGCCATTTCATCAAGCCGTTGCAGCACCAGCACCTGCGCGCGGCTGAGCAACGCGGCGTTCAGCGCAAAACTGGGGTTCTCGGTCGTCGCTCCGACGAGCACGACCGTCCCGCGCTCGACAAAGGGCAGGAAGCCGTCCTGCTGCGCGCGGTTGAAGCGGTGAATCTCGTCGACGAAAAGCAGCGTGCGCTTGCCAGCCGCCGCCATCTTTTCGGCATCGGCGAACGCCTTTTTAAGGTCGGCGACGCCCGAAAATACCGCCGACAGCGGCGCGAAGCGCATCCCCACCGCTTCGGCGAGCAAGCGCGCGATCGTCGTCTTGCCCGTGCCCGGCGGCCCCCACAGGATGATCGAGGACAATTGTCCCGCCGCAACCATGCGCCCGATCGCGCCCTCGGCGCCGGTCAGATGCTCCTGTCCGACGACATCGGCGAGGCTGCGCGGGCGCAACCGTTCGGCGAGCGGAACCGGCCCGGCGGCATCGCCCGCACCGGCCGGCGCATCGTCGCCGAACAAATCCCCGGCCATGCCGCGCTACCTCCGCTGCCGCTGCTTCTGGCGGATCAGCCGCAAATAGGTGTCGGCGACCGACTGATTGATCGCGTCCCATTCATAGGCCATGCTTTCGGCCAGCGCCGCCGCACCATGCGCCGCGCGCAGCCCGGCATCGGTGCAATAGCGCTCAAGGTCGTCTGCAAAGCCGGTGATCGACCCGGGATCGACGAGATAGCCCGTCTGGCCATGCTTGACGATGCTGGCGCTGCCCGTCGCGCGTGCCGCAACCACCGGCAGGCCGCATGCCATCGCCTCCAGCGTGACATTGCCGAAGGTTTCGGTGACCGACGGGTTGAACAGCATATCGCACGACGCGATCACCCGGGCGAGATTGGGACCGCCCTGAAAGCCGACGAATTTTGCCTGCGGCAGCCGCGATTCGAACCAATCGCCCGCGGGGCCTTCGCCGATCACGACGACCTGATGGCGAACCTTGCGGCGGTCCAGCACGTCGATCGTGTCGGCGAAAACGTCGAGCCCCTTTTCCATGACCAGCCGTCCGAGGAAGGCGATGACGGGCATGTCGTCGGCGATGCCCCACGATTGCCGCCAGCTCGCCTCGCGCCGGTCGGGCCGGAAAATGTCGCGCTCCACGCCGCGCGTCCAGATGCCGATGTCATAGTTCATCCGCTGTTCGCGCAGCACCTGCGCGAAGCTTTCCGACGGCGCGATCAGCGCGTCGCAGCGCCGGTAGAGCCGGCGGAGCCATGCGACCATAATCGGTTCGAGGAAGGACAGGTTGTAATAGCGGAAATAGGTTTCGAAGCGCGTGTGCACCGAACAGGCGACGGGGATATTGCGCCGCCGTGCCCACGCCGCCACCTGCCGCGAAACACGGTCGGGGCTGGAGATATGCAGGATATTGGGCGCGAATTTCGCGATATCCTCGCGCACGCGGGCCGAGAAGTGAAGCGGGATGCGATATTCGGGGCGGTTCGGGATCGCCATCGACGGCACGCTGACAAGGTCGCCGGTCGGCTCGAAATCGGGTTCGGCAACCGTCGGCGAATAGACGCGCACCGATGCTCCCTGGCGCAGCAGATAGCCGACGAGGCGGTTGAGCGCCTTGTTCGCGCCATCGACCGTCATATTGTAATTGCCGCTGAACAGCGCGATGCGAAGGTCCGAAACGTCCATCCGGTTTCCGCTAGTCTTTTGCCCCGTCAAAGGCAATTCGTCAGAAGTCGGCGCCGCGATCGGCCGAGGCTTCCAGATCGACGACCACCGGCGGATGCAGGCGCAGACGATGAACACGCTTTTCGTCGGCTTCGGTGATTTCGATGCGCCACCCGCTCGGGTGGTGCAGCACCTCGCCGACCGCCGGGACATGCCCCGCGAGCACCGCAGCGAGGCCGCCGAGCGTGTCGACATCCTCATCGACTTCGGCAAGGCGCGGGTCGATCACTTCGCCGATATCGTCTAATTCGGCGCGCGCATCGGCGTCCCAGCAGCCGTCGGCGTCGGGCACGAACAGCGCGGTCGGCTCGTCGTCATGCTCATCCTCGATCTCGCCGACGATTTCCTCGACCAGATCCTCGATCGTAACCAGCCCGTCGGTGCCCGAATATTCGTCTATGACGATCGCAAGGTGCGTGCGCTTCGCGCGCATTTCGGCGAGCAGGTCGAGCACGCCCATCGATTGCGGCACATAGAGCGGCTGGCGCAACAGGTCGAGCAGCGGCGGCGGCGTGCGCCCTTCGGCGAGCACGGCAAACACGTCCTTGACGTGGATCATCCCGACCACCTCGTCGAGCGTTTCGCGGTAGACCGGCAAGCGGCTGTGCCCCGCGTCGGCAAAGATGGCGACGATTTCCTCGAAACTGGCGCTTTCCGAAATCGCGATGATCTCGCCGCGCGGCACCGCCACATCGTCGACCGTCTGTTCGCCGAAGTGCAGCAGGTTGCGCAGCATCTTGCGTTCGATGGGCGACAGATCGCCGACGATGCTGCTGCCGCGGCGCTCCGCGCCCTCTTCCTCGGCCTCGTCGATGACCTCTTCGATCTGCTCGCGCAGCGACGGTTCGCTGTTACCGCCGAACAGCAACGTCCGTATTCCGGCCCACAGGCCGGATCTACTGTCCTCTTCCGATCGGGTCGAAGACCCCTGCTCGTCGGGCATGTCTCTCGCTTTTGCCGTTAATCCTGCACCGCATATGGATTGGCGATGCCCAGCGATGCAAGGGCTTTCACTTCCAAAGCCTCCATCGCCTCGGCGCCATGGTCGTCGACATGGTCGTATCCGACCAGATGCAGCGTCCCGTGGACGATCAGATGGGTCGCATGATCGGCGACTGAAAACCCCTTCTCCGCCGCTTCGCGCAGGCAGGTTTCGCGCGCCAGCACGATGTCGCCGAGCAATATCTCGCCGTCGTCGCTGTTGCTCATCGTTTCGAGAAGGTCGGGCTGAACCTGCGGAAAGGACAGGACGTTGGTCGGCTTGTCCTTGCCCCGGAAATCGCGGTTGAGCGCCTGCACCTCATCATCGTCGGTCAGGCGGATCGCCACTTCGACAAGCGGCGCGGCATCGGCAAGCGCGGCGTAAGGGGTCAGCGCGAGCGCGGCCGCAGCCGCCTCGCCAGCGCGCGCCTGCCAATCGAGATCGTCGGGCCATGGGGTGGCCTCGTGCGTTTCGACGCTCAGCATGGCTGGATCGCGGCCGCTGGCCGGCTGCGCCTATCGACGGAGAGAATCGGCGTGGTCATTGCCCCTCGCTACTGCCGCGCCGCGCCGCGCGCCATGCGAAATCGCTTGCCCACCCCCGTTACGGCGGCGGGGCCGGTGCCGGCTGGGGCTGCGACGGCGGGGTTGCCGGTGTCGGGGGCGGCCCCTGCCCCGACGGTGGCTGACGGTCGCCGATGGGGAGGCGCAGATCGACGCGCGTGCCGCCGATTTCGGTGCTGATGACGGCATTGCCGTCCTCGACGCCGATACTCGTCTTGTCACCGACCGGGATCGTGCCGACGTCGGGTGCGTCAAGCGGCTGGACCGGCCCCGCGGGATCGACAGCCGGCGGCGCCTTCTTCGGTTCGGCGCCGCGGCCGCTGGCCTGTACCATGAAATCGCGCCAGATCCGCGCCGGCACGCCGCCGCCGGTCACGCCGTGCAGCGGCGAATTATCGTCGTTGCCGACCCACACGCCGACGACCAGCCCATCGGTATAGCCGATGAAATAAGCGTCGCGATTGTCCTGACTCGTCCCCGTCTTGCCAAAGCCGGCGATCGGCAGCCGCGCCGCGCGTCCGGTGCCGCGATTGACCACGGCGCCCAGCATGTCCTCGATCCCGTCATGCTCGCGCGCCGAAAAATGGCTCGGGCCCCAGACCATATTTTCGAACCAGCCCTTGTCCTCGCTCTTGAAGGCGTGCGGAACGACCGGATAGGCGTTCGCCGCCACCGCGGCATAGGCGGCGGTCAGTTCCATCAATGTCATCGTCGAGGTGCCGAGCGCCAGGCTCGGGTCGCCCTTGGCCAGCGGTGCAGTCACGCCCAGATCGCGCGCCATCGCGATGACGCGGTCATCGCCCACTTCCTGCAGCAGTCGCACCGCCGCGACGTTGCTCGACGTCGCGAAGGCGTCTTCCAGCGTGATGCTCGGCGAATAGGTGCCGCTGGCATTTTTCGGCCGATAGGTACCGGTTTCGATCGGCCCGTTGGCGATGCTGTCGTCCGGGCGCCAGCCTTTGCGTAGCGCCGCGAGATAGACGAACAGCTTGAAGGTCGATCCCGGCTGGCGCCGTGCCTGCGTAGCACGGTTGAACGGCGATGCGGCATAGTCGCGCCCGCCGATCATCGCCACGACCTCACCATCGGGGCGCATCGCGACCAGCGCCACCTGCGATTTGCCGAGCGCGGCGCGATTGACCGCACGCCGCGCCGCCGCCTGCAAACGGGCGTCGAGCGTCGTTGTGATCGTCTGGCGCGAATAGCCGATGTCGCTGAGCTTGCGGGCCTGCGGCAGCGCCCAGTCGGCGAAATAGGTGCCGGTGGGCAGGTCGTCGCGCTCGCGCACGTCGATACGCGGCGGCCGCATCGCTTTCGCCTCAGCCGCGGTCAGATAGCCCTCGCGCGCCATCGCCTGCACGACCAGCCGCATCCGCTTTTCGGCAAGATCGGGGTTCTTGGTCGGGGCAAGCCGCGACGGCGCCTGCACTAGCCCTGCCAGCATCGCCGCCTGCGCCGGGGTCAGCTTTTCGGGCTGGCGATAGAAATAATGGAGCGACGCGGCGCGCAAACCATAGGTGTTGTCGCCGAAATAGGCGTTCGACAGATAGCGCTCGAGGATCTCGTCCTTGGTCAGCCATGCCTCGAGCCAGAAGGCGATCAGCGCCTCGCGCGCCTTGCGGCCCAGCGTGCGCTTGGGCGTCAGGAAGGTGAATTTGGCGAGCTGCTGCGTGATCGTGCTGCCGCCCTGCGTGCGGCCGCCGGTGACATTGCTCCATACGGCCCGCGCGACGCTGCGCGGATCGACGCCCCAATGATTGTAGAAACGGCGGTCCTCGATCGCGATGAAGGCCTGCGTGACATGATCGGGCAGGTCGGCGACCTTCACCGGCTTGTCGACTACCGCGCCGATGCGCGCGATCGGGGTGCCGTTCGATGCGAGCAGGGTAATCTGCGGCGGCGCGATCGGTTCGAGCGATTTCGACAGCGGCGCCGTAATCGCCAGCCAGCCGACGAGCAGGATGAAGAGGATCGCAAAGGCCGCAAAGCCGCGCGATAGCCAGCGCAGCCATCGTGGCCGCGGCTTCTTCGCGCCCGCCGGCGTCGCAGGCGCTTCGGCAGGCGGAAACAGCGGTTCTTCAATCGCCGGGGGCGGCGGATCATCGGAAAAAGGAAAAGCGGCCATTCTTCGCGCCGTATTACACGCCCAATACAGAGCGCGCAATCGCTCCTGCGGCGAAGCGCGATCGGGCGGGGCTTCAGTGCATGTGGCGCAGCTTGTCGGGGTTGCGCATGACATAGATGCCGACGACCAGCCCATCCTCGATTTCCAGCGCGGTCGTCTGATATTCGCCGTCGGCCTCGCGCGTCACGAAGCCGGGCAATCCGTTGATCGTCCCGACCTCGACCAGCGTCGAGGCATATTTTCCGAGCAGGACCGCCAGGCTGCGATGCACCCGCATGACGAGGTTGAAGCCGAGTACCGGCTGCATCGCCGCGGGCCGCTTGCCGCCGCCATCGGACCACATGCCGACATCGGCCGCGAGCAAATTGCCGAGCGCGCTCATGTCGCCGCTCCGCGACGCCGCGAAGAAGGCGCTGGCGATTTCGAGTCCGCGCTCGCGCTCGAGCCGATAGCGCGGGCGCGCGTCGCGGACGTGGGCGCGGGCACGGGTCGCGAGCTGGCGCGTCGCCGCCGCATCGCGGCCAATCGTCGCCGCGACTTCGTCGAACCCGACGCCGAAGACGTCATGGAGCAGAAAGGCCGCGCGTTCGAGCGGTGATAGCCGTTCGAGCGCAAGCATCAGCGGCAGCGTGACATCGTCGTCGGGCTCCTCGCCGACAATCGGATCGGGAAGCCACGGTCCGACATAGGTTTCGCGCCGCACCCGCGCCGATTTGAGCTGGTCGAGACAAAGCCGCGTCACGGTGCGCCGCAGAAAGGCAGCAGGTTCATGCACCGACGCACGATCGGCGCCGAGCCAGCGGATGAAGGCATCCTGGACCACATCCTCGGCATCGGCAACCGAGCCGAGCATGCGATAGGCGACGCGCGTCAGCAGCGGACGCAGCGGATCGAAACTCGCCGCCGCATCCGCCGCTTCCGCATGCGAAGGTGCCGTCGCTGTCACGCGGCGCGCGCCGGCTGTTCGAGCCAAAGGTCGAAACCGACCGCGATGCGGTTCCATCCGTTGATGATGTTGATCATCAGCGTCAGCTTCACCTGTTCCTCCGGCGTGAATTCGGCCTCGAGCGCCGCCTTGGCTTCGCCCTGTGTGTGCCCCTGCGACAGACGCGTCAAGGCGTCGGTCCAGGCGAGCGCCGCGCGTTCGCGGGGCGTATAGCAAGGCGCCTCGCGCCAGGCCGACAGCAGATAGATGCGCTGCTCGCTCTCGCCGCCGGCGCGGGCTTCGGCGGTGTGCATGTTGATGCAATTGGCGCAGCCGTTGACGATCGAGGCGCGGATCTTGACGAGTTCGGTCAGGCTTTTCTCGAGGCTGTCCTGCACCGCGAGCGAAACCGCCATCCACTGCTTCATCAACTGCGGCGCTGCGGCGAAGGGTTCGGTTACCTTGGTCATGTCATCACTCCTTTGTTCGGGTTGCGCCGACATGACGAGGCAGCGCCGGTCGATTGTGACATGGCGCACGAAAAAATTTCGCGACGACGCTCTTTTGCGATAGCGTCGCGCATCGACAACGACCGAAGGGGGCGTGTGATGAAGTTTCTCGATGGATATCGTGAACAGGCCTATGCGCTGCTGCGCATCGTCGCCGGCCTGCTGTTCCTCGCGCACGGGGTGCAGAAATTCTTCAATTTCCCGACCGATTTTCCGATGCCGCTCAACCCGATGCTCTATGCCGCCGGAACGATCGAACTCGTCGCGGGCGCGCTGATCATCATCGGCCTGTTCACGCGGCCCGCGGCCTTCATCGCCAGCGGCATGTCGGCGGTCGGCTATTGGGTCGTTCACGCGCCGAACGGGCTCTATCCGATCGTCAACGGCGGCGAGACGATCATCCTCTATACCTTCATCTTCCTGTTCATCGCGACGCGCGGCGCCGGGATATGGAGCATCGACGCCAGCCGCTCCAAAGACTGAACGGCTTTCGCGTTAGGGCGCCGTCGCTCTCAGCTTCCCGGCCCCTCATAGGCTTCGACGATCCGCCCGACGATCGGGTGACGCACGACGTCGGCGCTCGTGAAGCGGCTAACGTTGATGCCTTCGAGCCCTTCGAGCCGCGCGACCGCATCGGCGAGGCCCGATGTCGCGGGCAGCGGCAGGTCGACCTGCTTCGGGTCGCCGCAGATCACCATGCGGCTGTTCATGCCGAAGCGGGTGAGGAACATCTTCATCTGCGGGATCGTCGTATTCTGCGCTTCGTCGAGGATGATGAAGGCATCGGCAAGCGTGCGCCCGCGCATGAAGGCGAGCGGGGCAATCTCGATCTCGCCGCTCGCGATGCGACGTTCGACCTGCTCGGCGGGCAGGCAATCGTGCAGCGCGTCGTAGAGCGGACGCAGATAGGGATCGACCTTTTCCTTCATGTCGCCAGGCAGGAAGCCGAGCTTCTCGCCCGCTTCGACCGCGGGGCGCGACAGGATCAGGCGCTGGACGCTGCCGGTGATGAGCTGGGCGACGGCCTGCGCAACCGCAAGATAGGTCTTGCCCGTGCCCGCGGGACCGAGCGCGAAAATCACGTCGTCGCGTGCCAGCGCCTGCATATAGGGAATTTGCGAGGGCGCACGCGGGACGATCGTCTTTTTGCGCGTGCGGATCATCACCGGCGGCGCGTCGCTGGTTTCGTGGCGGATGATGCCGTCGAGCGTCGGCTGCGCCGTCATCGCGATCACCGCGTCGACCAGCCCGCTGTCGATCTCTTCCCCGCGTTCGATCCGCGTATAAATTTCGGTCAGCACATCGCGCGCGCGCGCCGCGGCTTCGGCCTCCCCTTCGATCTGCACGCGGTTGCCGCGCGCCGAAATATAAACGCCGAGCCTGTTCTCGATCGCCACCAGATTACGGTCAAACTCGCCGAACAATATGCCCAGAAGCTGCGTTCGCTCAAACTCCACCGACAATCGGACGCGGTCGCCAGGTTCGGCGGGCGATGCGGCGGTCAGCGGGCGTTTCGACACGTGGGCAGGGCTCCTTCTTTCAGTAACAACCTGTGTACTCCCGCGAAGGCGGGAGTCCATCTCCCGTGGCACCGGAATGCGGCGAAAGGAGATGGGTCCCCGCCTTCGCGGGGACACCCAAACTCAAAGCCGGCACTAGGCAACCGCTTCCATCAACGGCTCGGCGCCAAGGCTGTTGGGCCCGGCCGATGTAATCCGCACATCGACCATGTCGCCGATCGCCAGCCCCGGCGCCGTCACATGCACCGATTGCAGCCAGGGTGACTTGCCGATCAACTGGCCGTCATGCTTGCCCTTGCGTTCGAGCAGCAGGCGCGTCGCGCGCCCGACCGTCGCTTCATTGAACGCCTGTTGCTGCTGATTGAGCAGCGCCTGCAGCCGCTGGAGGCGGTCGTTCATCACCGCTTCGTCGATCTGTTCGTCCATCGTCGCTGCGGGCGTGCCGGGGCGGCGCGAATATTTGAAGCTGTACGCCATCGCGTAATTGGTCGCGCGCACGATATCGAGCGTCGCCTCGAAATCGGCCTCGCTCTCACCCGGAAAGCCGACGATGAAGTCACCCGAGATCGCAATATCGGGACGCGCCGCGCGAACGCGCTCGATGACGCGCAAATAGCTGTCGACGCTATGGCTGCGGTTCATCGCCGCCAGAATGCGATCGCTGCCCGCCTGCACCGGCAGGTGAAGGAAGGGCATCAGCTTGTCGATCTCGCCATGCGCCGCGATCAGCCCGTCAGTCATGTCGTTGGGGTGGCTGGTGGTATAGCGGATGCGCTCCAGTCCGTCCTCCCGCGCAAGCTCGCGGATCAGGCCGTCGAGGCCGATCGCCCGGCCCTTGCCATCCTCGCCGTCCCACGCGTTCACATTCTGCCCGAGCAGGGTGATTTCGCGCACCCCGCCCGCGATGAGCGCGCGCGCCTCGGTGATCAGGTCGGCGAAGGGTCGGCTGATCTCGGCACCGCGCGTATAGGGCACGACGCAATAGGTACAGAATTTGTCGCACCCTTCCTGCACGGTCAGAAAGGCCGTCGGGCGCTGCCCGCCGGCGCGCTTCGGCAGCGCGCCGAACTTGCTTTCGAGCGGCATGTCGAGGTCGATCGCCTTTTCGCCGCGTTCGGCGCGCGCGATCAGGTCGGGCAACCGGTGATAGGCCTGCGGGCCGACGACGACATCGACGCTCGGCGCGCGGCGCGCGATTTCGGCGCCCTCGGCCTGCGCCACGCAGCCTGCGACCGCGATCGTCGGCGTGCTGCCGTCCTCGCGCTTCAGTCGGCCGATGTCCGAATAGACTTTCTCGGCCGCCTTCTCGCGGATGTGACAGGTGTTGAGCACGACCAGATCGGCATCAGCGCCGTCGGCGGCGGGAACATAACCCTGCGTCCCCAGCATCTCCGCCATGCGTTCGCCGTCATAGACGTTCATCTGGCAGCCGAAGGATTTGACGTGGAAGGTCTTGGCGGGATTTTTGGCGGGGGAGTCGGATGTCATCGGCGCCCTATAGGCGATGGCGGCTGATCGCGGAAGGGTTTGGCGTCTCCGCCATGGCGCCGGCGATCGCAGCCCGCGCCGCCTCGGCCAACAGCTTGCGGTCCGCCTCGGCATCGTTGGGTAGCGGATCGAGATAATGGATGGTCAATGTGATCGGCCGCTTGCGCGCCAGCAGTCGCTTGAAATTGTCGAGGCCCGATTCGGGATCGAGCCACGCGATATCGGGCGCATCAACCCCATAGTCGAGGAACACCGGCTGCACCTGAAGCCGCGGCGGCGTCGGGATCACCGCCTGCAACAGCGACGGCCGGAATGGCAGCAAGCCGTCGCCCGGCCCCGTCGTCCCCTCGGGAAACAGCGTCACCGGGCGCCCGCGCGCGAGCGCGTTGCGCAGATCGTTCGTCTGATTGTGAATCTCGCGCTTCGCCTCGCGCTGGACATAGATGGTGTGATTCTGGTCGGCGAGCCAGCCGACGAGCGGCGTCGTGCCCACCTCGGCCTTGGACACGAAGGCCGATCGCGCCGCACCGCCGAGCGCCAATATATCGAGCCAGCTGACATGGTTCGACACGAACAGGACATCGCGGCGCAGCCGCGTGCCGGTCGTCGTGATCCGCAACCCCGCGATCCAGCCGACCGCATTCAGAAAGGCCATGACCATCGGCGATGGCCGCCCGATGGCGCGGTAGAAAAGGTGCGGGACGATCAGGAAAAGGAGCGTCAGCACCATCAGCGCAAGGCGAAAGACCGAGCGCCAGGTGATCCGGGCGCGATCAGTCGCGCTTGCGATCGATGGCGACACCGTAAAGCTCCATGCGGTGATCGACGAGGCGGAAGCCCAGCCGTTCGGCGATCACCTTCTGCAACGCTTCGAGTTCGGGATCGACGAATTCGATCACCTTGCCCGTTTCGACGTCGATCAGATGATCGTGATGCGCCTCAGGCGCGGCTTCGTAGCGCGAACGGCCGTCGCCGAAATCATGGCGGTCGAGGATGCCCGCTTCTTCGAACAGGCGCACGGTGCGATAAACGGTCGCGATCGAAATGCCGCTGTCGATCTTCGACGCGCGCTCGTACAGCGTTTCGACGTCGGGATGATCTTCGGAATCCGAAATCACGCGCGCGATGATGCGGCGCTGTTCGGTAATCCGCAGGCCCTTTTCGTGGCAAAGGGCTTCAAGATCGATGGAACCGGGCATGATGGCCTTTCGTGCAAAGCGCGCAGGTCGCGTCCTGTTTCTTCAATCTGTATAGGGTCGCCCCGCGCATAGAACAAGGGCGGCGCCCCCCGGCACCGCCCCTGCATTCTGCGCCGTGAAAAGCTCAGACTTTCTTGCGCTTGCGGCCACCGCCGCGTCCCTTGGTGCCCAGGCCGATCTCCTTGGCGAGCGCGCGCCGGCGTTCGGCATAATTGGGCGCAACCATCGGATAATCGGCCGGCAGGCCCCACTTTGCGCGATAATCGTCGGGGGTCATGCCATAGTGGGTCATCAGGTGGCGGCGAAGCATTTTCAGCTTTTTGCCGTCTTCCAGACACACGATGTGATCGGGCTTCACCGACGCGCGGATCGACACCGCGGGCACCGGCTTTTCTTCCTCGACCGGCTTTTCGCCAAGGTTCGACAAGGCTGTGTGGACGTTATTGATCAGGATCGCGAGATCGGAAATCGCGACGCTGTTATTGCTGACGTGCGCCGCGACGATGTCGGCAGTCAGTGTGACGAGCATTTCATTTGTATCGGCAGACTCCGACATGAAACT
>NZ_BCZQ01000035.1 GCF_001598815.1 Sphingopyxis terrae subsp. terrae NBRC 15098
CGGCTCAACAAGGAGGTCAAGCGCCGCGCCGACGTCGTCGGAA
Source organism: Sphingopyxis terrae subsp. terrae NBRC 15098 (assembly GCF_001598815.1). GTDB lineage: Bacteria > Pseudomonadota > Alphaproteobacteria > Sphingomonadales > Sphingomonadaceae > Sphingopyxis > Sphingopyxis terrae. The sequence continues at coordinate 44 of NZ_BCZQ01000035.1, forward strand.
TCTTCCCGAACGAAGACAGCATCATCCGCCTCGTCGGGGCTGTGCTGATGGAGCAGAACGACGAGTGGCAGCTCCAGCACCGATACATGCAGATCGAAGGCATGGCCGAACTCAACCAACCCATGATCGAGGAGGAAAATCAGCCCCTACACATCACCGCCAAAGCCGCCTGACGATGGCCCACGGCCACAGCCGAAATTACACCACCTTGACGGACGCGACCAGCGGGCGAAGCTCGAACGTCTCGAAATCGCGGGTCTGGAGGATTTCCGAGGAGATCGCCTTGCCGCTGTAGGCAGTATAGGTGCCGTAATAGGTATGGCCGCCATTATCCTGCTCGAAACGTACGAGGCGTAGGTCCTCCTGATCTGCCCCCTTCTGAGTGGTCCAAAATTGATGATATTTTGGATTACGAAGGAGATTATGAATGCCGAGCAAGAAGCATCGCCCGGAAGAGATTATCGGCAAGCTGCGTGAAGCGGAAGTTGTGCTAGCGCAGGGGGCGACGACGGCTGAAGCATGTCGGCGGATCGCGATCAGCGAGCAGACCTATTATCGGTGGCGCAAGGAATATGGCGGCCTGAAGACCGACCAGGCGCGTCGGATGAAGGATCTGGAGAAAGAGAACCAGCGGCTTCGTCGTGCGATCTCGGACCTGACGCTGGACAAGCTGATCCTGCAGGAAGCTGCCCGGGGAAACTTCTGAGCCCCGCGCGCCGCAGGCGCTGTATCGATCATATCAGAACGATGATGCCGGTGTCCGAGCGGCGGGTCTGCCGCGTGCTCGGGCAACATCGATCGACACAGCGCAAGGTGCCTCGCGGGGCAGATGACGAAGCGGCTCTCACCGAGGATATCATTGCGCTGGCGCAGCAATATGGTCGTTATGGCTATCGGCGCGTGACGGCGTTGCTGCGCAATGCGGGGTGGCATGTGAACCGCAGCCGGGTTGAGCGTATCTGGCGCCGCGAGGGACTGAAGGTCCCACAAAGGCAGCCGAGGCGCGGGCGGCTCTGGCTGAACGACGGATCGTGCATCCGGCTTCGGCCCGAGTATCCCGGCCACGTCTGGTCCTACGACTTCGTCGAAGGGCGGACGCATGATGGCCGCAAATATCGGATCCTGTCGATCATCGACGAGGCGAGCCGGGAGTGCATGGCGTTGCCGGTAGCGCGTAAGCTGAAGAGCGACGACGTGCTTGCGGCGCTGGCCGAATTGTTCGTCACGCGCGGGCCGCCGGCGCATATACGGTCGGACAACGTCCTATGTTGGGAAGCAGCGGCGGGAACAGGCCAGCAGATCTCGTTGCGCCGAATGTGATCGGCGCTGATGATTTTATGATCCAGATGGCTTCCATCGTCAAGGAAGGCGCTCTCGGCCATAGCAAACATAGGATCCATCGATCATCGGGATCGTGGTCCTCACCGTCCTTAAGATGAGATACGCATGCCAGATGGAAGGCCCGAACATTATCTACAGGGTCGCCGTAGCGCCCTCACGGCACAGCAGAGAGGGGTCCTTCCATCTGGTGTCCGCCCGTTCGACGAACGGGCGGTACTCGGTTCCCGCCTTGATGACGGCGTGCACGACGCGCGCCATCTTGGCGGTGAGAGCGGTCATCGCCTTGCGGCGGCGATCGGGGTCGTCGGCATGGCCATCGACATAGCGGGAGAGCTTGTCACGGAAGCTGTTGTTGGGTTGTCGGATCGCGACCTGCGTTGCCATCCAGAAGGTGCGTCGCAGCCGGGCATTGCCGTACTTTGATAGCTTCGTCCGCCCCCGAAATATCCCTGACTGGTAGGTAGCGAGGTCGAGGCCGCAGAACTTGAGGAACTGGCGATGGTGGCTGAACCGGCGCAGATCGCCGGCCTCGGCCAGGATCGTCAGGGCGTTGATCGGACCGATACCGGGGATCATGCGCAGGAGCTGATAATCGCTGTTCGTCGCCAGCGCGTCATGGGCGATCCGCTCGATCTCGTTACGCTGCTGAATCAGGGTGCGTGCCTGGGCGATGACCATGCGGAACATGGCGACCGCCGTGGAATCTTCGTCGATCGGCAGCGCGATCGATGCACAGGCGGTCTCGTAAATATCGTTGACCACCCGGGCCTTGGAGACCTTGCGACCGATCAGCGGCCAGGCCTGTTCGGTGAACGCCTCGCGTCCGATCGAGGTGATGCTGCCCGGCGTCGGGAAGCGTTCGATCAACGCCAGGAACCAGTCGGACCGGCTGTTGCCGGCGAAACGCTCGATCTCCGGAAAATACAGTGGCAGATAATGCGTGAGGATCCGATGCCAGGTCTGGGTCTTCGCCTTCGATATGGCTTCATGCGTCTTCGACATCTCCTGCAGATCGTTGATCCCTGCCGCCAGCGGATCGACATAGCGCTGGGTCGCGCCGACCTTCAGCATGTGCAGGATGACTTGCGCGTCCTTGGAATCATTCTTGTCCCAGCCATTGTGCAGCGCTTCGCGTGTCCGGGCCAAGGCGACCGACGAAATCAGGCGCAGTTCGCACCCGGCGGACAGCAATCGATGCGCCAACGTGCGGTGATAGTTGCCGGTTGCTTCAAAGCCGACGATCACGGGCCTACCGATGGTCGTCAGATCGTCCGCCAGCCGGTCATAGTCCGCCTTCGTTGCCATGACGGTCATACGGCGTCGGCGGCCGCCCTCCGGTCGTTCGAGGAGAACCTCCTGGCGGTGCTTCGACATATCGATGGCTACCAGGACGGCGTCGGGTGGCGTAGAATACAGCTTGGTCATGATCGGTCAGCCTCCAAAGGGTTGTGTCGACAACTTCTCTTTAGAGACCTGCTGGCAGGTCATGACTGCCTTGATGAAGCCGGCGGGCGCTACGCGCCCTTGTCTCCATCAAGGCATCGCGGCCCTTCGAAAGGCTGCTTCCCAATGTGCTATGGCCCGGAGTTTATCGCGACCGCCGTGCAGGAATGCCTGGCGAAGGTCGGCGTGAAGACGCTCTAAATCACGCCCGGATCGCCATGGGAGAATGGCTATTGCGAAAGTTTCAACGGGTCCCTGCGTGATGAACTGCTCGACGGCGAGATCTTCTACTCGCTCGCGGAGGCCCGGATACTGATCGAAGCCTGGCGGCGGCATTACAACACCGTCCGGCCGCATAGCTCGCTCGGGTATCGACCACCGGCTCCGGAAGTCGTTCCATCGCCAGTGTCGCCCTCCGGTTCCGCTTCGCTCCACCTACGGCCAACACTGGCGATGGAGGCGTCAATGCACTAACATATAGCCCGGACCACTCGGCGGGGGCCGGTCACTTGCCAAAATCTGTGATGGTTCCTATGATGGTTTCGGCGATATCTCGTTGCTGATTTGCGTGAGAAATCCGTCGCTTTGGCGCCCCGTTGCGTTCCTCTTCTGGGCACCATTTACCCCTCTCCTGACATCCCAGAACCATCGACAAAACGGCAGAAATCTGCCATTTTCTCCTTGATCCTGTCTTTTGGTGTCCGAGGATATTCCACTCGATCTCACTCGAAATGGGGCCACCGGAATAGGCGATGGCCCCACGGCCATTTTCTGGTGGCCCCATCGCTGGCTTGAGATGTCGCACCGGCTGAGACCTGCTTGCAGGAGTTGAGTCGATGTCCCTTACCGATGTTATGATCCGTTCGCTTAAGCCGGAAGACCGTCCGTACAAACGCGCGGACGCCGGAGGTCTCTATCTGGAGGTGCGCCCGACAGGCGCAAAGCTCTGGCGCTTCAAGTATCGGCACCTCGGAAAGGATAACCGCATCGCGCTCGGGGCATATCCGGAAGTGCGCTTGGCCGAGGCGAGGCAATTGCGCGACGATGCCCGGCGTAAGTTGCGCGAGGGCGTGGACCCGCTTGCCGAGCGCAAGCGCCAGAAGCTGATCGCGCAGTTCAATGCCGGAAACACGTTCGGTGACATTGCCAAGGAGTATATCGACAAGTCGGTCGCCGAGGGGCGAGCCGATGCGACGACGGTGAAGGCGAGCTGGCTCCTCGACCAGCTCAAGCCTATCGCGACCATGCCTGTCGCCGACCTCAAGCCCGTTGAGGTTCTGGCTGTGCTCAAAAGGATCGAGGCGCGCGGCCAATATGAAACGGCGCGTCGCGCCCGCTCCTTCGCCAGCAGGGTCTTCCGCTATGCGGTCGCGACTGGAAGAGGAGAGAGCGATCCTGCTGCCGTGTTGCGGGGGGCGCTGATCGCCCCGCGTGTGACGCACCACGCTGCGCTCTTGGAACCGGAGGCAGTTGGTGCGTTGCTGCGGTCTATCGATGCATACACCGGAAACACGATTACGCGGCTCGGGTGTCAAATTGCGCCTCATGTGATGGCCAGGCCCGGAGAGCTGCGTAAAGCCCTGTGGTCGGAGATCGACCTCGATAGTGCGGTATGGAATATTCCTGCGGAGCGCATGAAGATGCGCCGGCAGCAGGCCATCTTACGACCCGGCATCGCGCGCCTCGGGCCGATGCGCCCTCAAGCATAGCCCGGCGCGAGCGGCACGCAACCGGCTTTCGCGGCGACCGGTCCGACGCGAACATAATTGCCGTGCGAGGGGGCGTCCATTTGCGGCTAACTTATCGTGCATGCGGCGTTTGACACGCTGGCGAGCTTGGCCTCGGTCATGGAGCGGCCGCTTGTCTGAGCGCAGCCCATGCTGGCTGGCGATGGAAAAGTCGTCCCGCAAGGGGCGGCCTTTTCCATATCAGAGAGCGCGACCGAGATGGGGGATGGCGAGCGCAGCGCGGGCCGCGAGATCGGGCCCGCGGCCGATGTCGATGATCGCGAGACCGTCAACCGCCGCGACGATCATCGCGGCGACGGCCTGCCGATCGGCGGCCTCGTCAATCGCAAGATGCGCCTCGACCCATGCCAGGAAGCCGGCCAGCATCGCTTCGGCGATGGCGGGGAAAGGGGCTTCGCCGCGGCCCGCCGCTGCAATCATCTGAACCCATAGTCGCATATAGGGCCGGATTTCGGCGCGCGTGACGAGTGCCCCGGCGCGTTCGAGGAGGGCAAGCGGTGCGAGCCTCTCGCCTTCGCCGACCGCTTCGCCAATATGCCCGGCAAGGTCCGCGGCGATCCGCTGCGCGGCGCAGCCCAGCACCTCGGCCTTGTCGGCGAAATAATAAAGCAGCATCCGGTCGCTGACCGCCGCCGCGCGCGCGAGCTCGCGCAAACTCGTCTGCGCGAGCCCATGGTCGAGCAAATGCGCTGCCAGAGCGGCCTCGACCCGTGCACGCTGTTCTTCGCGGCTGACCATCTTCACCTCTTGCGCCCGCTGCTAGCGATCGATATGAATGTAGCAACTGCTACATGGATTCGCATCTGATGATTTACGGACCTGACCATAAGCTGTTCGAGCTTGCGCCCATTGGCGCGGCGCTGGTCTTTGTCGCCTTCATCTTTGTCAAAATCGCGCGCCCGGCCAGAGCGCGCGGTAGCTGGCTGCTGGCGGCGGCTGCGTCATCGCTCTTCGCGATCTGGAGCGGTTACGCTGGGCTTACCGGCGGCTGGGTCGGCTTCTGGCCGCTTCATCAGGCCGGCGTTTGGGGCAATCAGATCTGGTTCGATCTGCTGCTCGCGGTCGGCGCCGCCTGGTCGCTGCTCCTGCCGCGCGCGCGATCGGTCGGGATGCGGGTGGTTCCTTGGACCCTCTTCGTCCTGGCGACCGGCAGCATCGGCCTTTGTGCGATGCTCGCGCGCTGCCTTTATCTGGAAGCATCGCCGCAGGGCGAATCGGGAGGGGATTTGGCATGACCTTGTTTCGGCTGTTTCTGGCGATCTGTTTGGTCGTCATCATCGCCTATACCGGCGTCACCATCGCGCATCACGGCTGGAATCTGCTGCCGGTCTTTTTCGGCGACATGGCGGCAATGAGTTGGCCCGGCCAGTTCAATCTCGACTTCTTCTGCTTCCTGCTGCTCTCCGGCCTCTGGACCGCGTGGCGGGGGCATTTCAGCGCGGCATCGCTTCTGCTGGGCCTCGTCGCGGTTTTTGGCGGGATGCTGTTCCTGTCACTCTATCTCTTGTGGCTGAGCTACCGATGCCGCGGCGATGCGCGGGCGATGCTGCTCGGTCCGGTGCGCGCGCAAGGCTGAACCATGACGCCGATGCTTTACGTCTCGCTCCTGCTCAACGTAGCGGTCCTCATACCGGTTTGCCTGGGTCTTGCGCGCGGCGCCCGCTGGGCCGATGAGGCATGGGGGCCGCCGAGTCCGGCGCGGGGCATATTGCTAAGCATTTATGCCGCGATCCTGATCCTTTCGGTGCTTCTGCTGTTGCTCGGCCAGCCGTTGCTCGCCGCGCCACTGCTCGCGGTGCAGATACTTTACAAGCTGATGGCGCCCTTCATCGTGCGAGACTGGCGCAATCCTGTCATCCTGAGCAATCTTGCTATCGCGGCGCCGTCACCTTCGCGCATTTTGGTGCCATTGAGGCCGATGATGCCACTGATTATCTGAACCCAATAGCCTCGCTTCGGGTCGATTTGTCGTTCGATCAATTGGCCGTCGTCAAGCCGGGCGATCGCTATCACCGCATCCTGCCGCAGCGTCAGCGATTCGCGGCGCGCATCGCCGCTTGCTATCGTGACCCAACGGTTCCGCGCACCGTCGTCGGCAAACGACCTTTGTTCGTAAGAAGGCGCGCCGCCGGCCTCGGCCGGAATGATCCATATCTGGAGCAGATGGGTGGGTTCGTCGGCACTGGGGTTGCGCTCGCTATGTCGGATGCCGGTGCCGGCACTCATCCGCTGCACCTCGCCCGCGCGAATGGTCGCATTGTTGCCCAGATTGTCGCGATGCTCAACGGCGCCTTTCAGGACGATCGTCACGATCTCCATGTCTTGATGGCCGTGCTCGGGGAGGCCAGCGCCGGGGACGACGCGGTCTTCGTTAAGCACGCGAAGAGCCCGGAATCCCATATGCCTGGGGTCGTTATAGTCAGCAAAGGAGAAGCTGTGGTGGGCGTCGATCTGACCGCCTTGGTGACGGCCACGCGCGCCGCGATCCCTGAACTGGATCATCTATTTTCTCCTGTGGTGGAGCGCCGCCGCGATGGCGACGCTCCAACCTGTCGTTATGCTGCGTCAACGAGGACGATCTCGCTGTCCTCGATCGCTGTCACGCGCAATACGTCCACATCGCTGATCGCGGCGCCATCGCGTGCATTCACGCGGAGGTTGTCGATCTGCACCGCGCCCGTCGCCGGGACGAGATAGGCCTTGCGGTCCTTGCCGAGCGGATATTCGGCCGTCTCGCCGGCCCGCAGTGTCGCGCCGACGACGCGCGCGTCGGTGCGGATCGGCAGCGCGTCATTGTCATTGTCGTAGCCCGAGGCGAGCGTGACGAACTTGCCCGAGCGTTCGCCCTTGGGGAAAGGCTTGGCGCCCCACTGCGGCGCTTCGCCGCTGCGGGTCGGAACGATCCAGATCTGAAAGATCTTCGTGGTAACGTCCTCGAGATTATATTCCGAATGGCGGATACCCGTTCCGGCGCTCATGACCTGCACGTCACCGGCTTCGGTACGGCCCTTGTTGCCGAGATTGTCCTGATGCGTAATCGCGCCTTCGCGGACATAGGTGATGATTTCCATGTCGCGGTGCGGATGCGGCGGGAAGCCGGTTTGCGGCTGGATCGTGTCGTCATTCCAGACGCGCAAATTGCCCCAGCTGGTGCGCGCGGGATCGTGATAGCCCGCGAACGAGAAATGATGCTTGGCGTCGAGCCAGCCGTGATTGGCGCCTCCAAGGCTGTCGAAAGGGCGAAGTTCGATCATTTTGTGTCTCCAGGGCGCGCCGGGGTGGCTGCCGTTGAGAAGCTTTTAGACATTGCCCGTCATTTGGTTCAGTGGGATAAATTGCATCGAACTGTTCGAGGAAATGGAAAAGTGAACAATCCCGGTACCCCGACGCTGGACCAGCTTCGCATCTTCCTTGCTATCGTCGACACGGGCAGCTTCGCGGCGGCGGGTCGTCAGCTCAATCGCGCGGTTTCGGTGATCAGCTACGGTATTTCCAATCTTGAGGCGCAGCTCGGCCTCACGCTCTTCGAGCGCGAGGGAACGCGCAAACCGCAACTCACCGTCGCGGGCCGCGCGCTGTTGTCGGAAGTACGCGCGATTTCCGTCGGAATCGATGGCCTGCGCGCCAAGGTAAAGGGGATGCTCGACGGCTTGGAGGCCGAGGTCGATCTCGCGGTCGACGTGATGCTGCCGTCCGAAAGGCTCGGCAAGGTGCTGCGTGCCTTTGCGACCGAGTTCCCGACGGTGCAGCTCCGGCTTCATGTCGAAGCGCTGGGGGCGATTACCGCAATGGTTCTCGATCGCAAGGCGATCCTTGGCATATCGGGGCCGCTGGCCGCCGGGGTCGAGGGGGTCGAATGCATAGCGGCGGGATCGATCCCGATGGTCCCGGTCGCCGCGCCCGACCACCCGCTTAGCCGGATGGAACGTATCCCGCCGGGCGCGGGACGCGACTATACGCAGCTTGTCCTCACCGACCGATCGCGGTTCACCGAGGGGCGCGACTATTCGGTGACGAGCCCCAAGACCTGGCGACTTGCCGATCTCGGCGCCAAGCACGCTTTGCTGCGCGAAGGCATAGGCTGGGGCAATATGCCGCTGCCGATGATCGAGTCCGATCTTGTCACGGGAACGCTGATCCAGCTTGCGATGCCCGATCATCCGGGAGGGACCTATCGCTTTGCGGGCGTCTGGCGCCGTGATACGCCGCCTGGCCCGGCGGCATTGTGGCTGCTCGAACAATTTGTCGAGCTCGGACAGGATGACGCCGAGCTAGCCGGGATGATCGATCTCTAGAGTTTCAGCATTGCCTCGGCTCCAACCATATGGATCGTGCGGGCTGGTCCGGTGTCGCGGATATAAGAGCCGGGGCGAAAGGCGGAGAGCGAGGCGGCGAAGGACAGAAGCGTCGTCGCTTGCCAAGCAACCGAAATTTCCAGCTGGTCGCCGATGTGGCGCGCTTCGCTGCCGCCAGCGGGACGGATGATGTCGCCCGGTATGTCGTAAATGCCATCGCCGGGGCTTTCTCGCCAGAAACGTGCGGCGACGAGTTCGAGCGACGCCCCATCACCAAGGTCGAAATCGACGCTGGGATGGAGGTTGATGATGTTGCGCGGCCCGATCGGCGACAGTTCGCCGAAATATTTGCCCTTCGGGAATAGCGCATTGAAGGTGCCGAGGCTGTCGTCCGTGGCATCGCGGTCGCCGCTGGCGATGTTCGCGCGAAGGCGCAGGCGCGGCTTCAGGGCCGCCTGCGGAAAGCTCCAGCTGGTTTCGGTCGCGAGCGACCAGGCGCGAATATGGTCGCCCGCGAAGTGGCCCCGCTGGAGCATCGCTTCCCAATTCCAGCCCAGGTCGCCGCGGCGTCCGAAGAAGCGTAGCCCGAAAGTGTCGCGCATTTCGCGCCCGGTGCGACTGGCAAAGCGCGCGGCTTCATTGGTATATTCCAGCCAATAGGCGTCGACCCCGATGTCCTTGGCGGGCGTGACGGTCACGTAAAGCCCGTCGAGCCGCCGGGTCGTTGACGTGCGGTCGTCGAAATCGCCGGCACCGATCGCCACGGGGCGGAGATGAAATGCGTCGAGGCGGACCGGGCCAATATCCGCGATTGCGCGCACGCCGTCGAAGGCCTGCGGAATATTGGGGCCATAGCGGATGCCGACAAGCCGCTCTGACCCGAGCGCAACGAGTTCACGCCCGCCGCGCAGCGTCAGCTTGCCGGCGCCGCCGAGCGCGACGCGGACGTCGGCAAAACCCTGCAACAGGTCGATCCCGCTTTCGTCGGCCGGCCCCTTGCCCGCGCCGACACCGCGCGCATAGCCGGCGATACCTTGCACGAAGACGCGCGCCGGGCCGGCGTGCAGATCCGCATGCGGCATGACACGCAGCCAGAGATAGCCGTCGTCGGGAGCGGGCGGATCGCCCCAAAGATTGTTGCCGAAGCCCTCGAAACGCGCTCGTGCTTCGGCGCCAAGGCTCAGATAGGCATCGCCCGTGTCATCGAGCGGCACATATTTGGGCTGCCGCCAGCCTTCGCGCGGCACGTCGCGCAGAAGCGACCAATCCTCGTCATAGCGCAAATTGGTCTGCTCGACCGATTGCGCAAAAACCGTTGCGGGCGCGAGCGCGGCGAGGAGCAGGAGGTGCCGCATCAGCGGGTGACGAAATGGCGCACCACTGGTGCCTCGCCGTTCAGAAAGGCAGCGAGCGCGTCCTGCTGCACGCGGTCGGCGTTGGTGACGCGATCATGCTGGCGCAAATGTTCGAGCCAGCTTTCGACGGTGAAGGTTTCCACCACCGTGCCGGGCGCCGCGGTATCCTCGTAAACACCCCAGTGGATCGCGCCGTCGCGGCGGCGAATGCGGCGCATCGCCTGCATTGCGGCGAAGAAGTCGGACAGCTTCGCCGGGTCGACGTGATATTCGATCGTCACCAGCACCGGCCCGCTGTCATGTTCGACCGCGCCGTCGACAAGCGGCGCAGGCCAATGCGACGAGGGCGCAAGATCGAGCGCGCTCGCGCGGTCGAGCGGAAAGCGCCAGGCGAGGATCAGGCTCGCTACAACGAGCAAAGTGGCGGAGGCAAGCAGGGTCGATGGCACGCCGATGTGCGAGGCGATCGATCCCCACAAGGTCGAGCCCGCCGCCATCGAACCCTGGAAAATGAGCAGGTAGATGGCGAGCGCGCGCGCCTTGACCCAGCCCGGCGAGGTTGCCTGCGCGCCGCCGTTGAGCGACGCCATCATTGCGATCCATGCGAGTCCCGCGACGAACAACGCCGCCGCGGCGGTCGCGAATTGCGCCGTCTGGGACAAGCCCGCCATGGCGATGGCGAGCAGGATCGAGGCGGCGAGGGTGATCGCATTGGCGCCCATTGTGCCGCGCAGCTTTGGCATCAGCATCGCGCCGCCGATCGCGCCCAATCCCATGAAGGTGAGGAGGCCGCCATAGCCAAGCGGGCCGAGCCCAAGGTCGCGGCGCGCGATGATCGGCAGCAGCGCCCAGAGGCCACTGGCGAAGAGGAAGAAGCCGACCGAGCGGACGAGCACGACCTTGAGTTCGGGCGCGCGCAGCGCATAGCGCAAGCCGGCGCGCATCGCGCCGACCATATGCTCGGCGGGCAGGTGCCGATCGGGAGCGACGCGCCGCCAGCGCGCGAGCACCGCCAGGATGCCGAGGATGGAAAGGGAATTGACGGCGAATACCGCGCCCGGCCCGGATGCTGCGATGATCAGGCCGCCGAGCGCGGGGCCGATCGCGCGCGCGATGTTGACGCCCAGCGAATTGAGCGCGACCGCCTGTTGCAGTGCGGGTCCTGGCACGAGTTCGGGGACGATCGCCTGGAAGGCGGGCGCCGAGAAGGCCGCGCCAATCGCGATGGCGGCGGTAAAGGCGAGCAGGATCCGGGCGTCGGTCAGACCCGCGAGCGTCAATGCCGACAGAATTGCCGCGCCGGTTAGGCCGAACAGTTGCGCCCCCATCAGCAGCTTGCGCCGGTCGACGATATCGGCGAGCGCTCCGGCGGGAAGCGCGAGGACGAACATCGGAAAGGTTGTCGCGGCCTGCACCAATGCGACCATCAGCGGATCGGGCGACAGCGAGGTCATCAGCCAGCCCGCTCCGACGTCGTGCATCCAGGTCCCGATGTTCGAGACGACCGTAGCAATCCACAGCGCGCGGAATAGCGGGCTTGCGAGCGGACGCGGGGGAGGGAAAGCCGTGTCGGTCATGATTTTTGCGTCCGCAGGATCGCGGCGAGCATCAGGCCGCCGATCAGTCCGACATGTTCGAGGAAAGTATTGCGTTCGTGGAAGCGCGCGATCGGGTCGGCGACCTGCCAGAAGGGATGCGCGATCAGCGTCGCCGCGGCGGTGAACACGCCGAGCGCGCCCGCGCCGAGCCACGCCTGGCGGCCAAGGATGACGAGCAGCGATCCGCCGATCTGGACGAATATAGTTGCGATGACGGTGAGTATCGCAGGTTCGAGCCCAAAATGCCGCGCCTCGCCGAGCGCGCCGTCGAGGTCGAACAGCTTGGCGATGCCGCTCGTCCAATAAGGCAAGGTAAGAAGCGCTGCAGCGAGGGTTGAGAAGCCGCGGGTGCCGAGCAGGCGGGCGATGGGGGCGGGCGCGCTCATCGGTCAGACCGCCCAGCAACCGCAGCCGAACGCGCCCCAGAAGCTCTGGACGTCGGCGGCGGGGATATTGGCGCCGAGCGCCGCGGCATGATCGTGGCTGTGGACGGCGCAGGACGAAGCGCAGCCGCACGCCGCCGCCATCTTTTGCGCGCCTTCGGGCCGACGATAATGGCCGCCGAAGGTCGCGACCGGCGACCAGTCGGGCATCGGCTTGGGCAGCGCGGGGGCGATCGGGCCATAATCGCCCTCGCCATGCACGATCTTGCCGCCGAGGATGGTCAGCACCGAACGCAGATGCACGATCTCGCTTTCAGCGACGCTGAAATAATCGTCCGACAGCAAGGCGAGATCGGCAAGCTGGCCGGCCTTGATCTGTCCCTTCTTGCCGACCTCGTTCGAGAACCACGTATTTTTTTCGGTCCACAAGCGCAGCGCGGTTTCGCGGTCGAGGCGGTTGCGGACGGGATATAGCGTCGTGCCGCCGAGCGTCTTGCCGGTCACGAGCCACGAGAGCGAGACCCACGGGTTGTAACTCGCAACGCGCGTCGCGTCGGTGCCGGCGCCGACGGGGATTCCTGCCTCCATCATCCGCTTGATCGGCGGGGTCGCCTCGGCGGCCTTGGCGCCATAGCGTTCGATGAAATATTCGCCCTGGAACATCATCCGGTGCTGGACCGCAATGCCGCCGCCGAGAGCGGCGATGCGGTCGATGTTGCGCTCACTGATCGTCTCCGCATGGTCGAAGAACCAGTTGAGGCTCTGAAGCGGGATGTCGCGGTTGACCTTTTCGAAGACGTCGAGCGCGCGCCCGATCGTCTGGTCGTAGGTCGCGTGGAGCCGCCACGGCCACTTCCGTTCCGCGAGCAAGCGGACGACGGGTTCGAGGTCGCTTTCCATGTTCGCCGGCATGTCGGGCCGCTCGACCCGGAAATCCTCGAAGTCGGCGGCCGAATAGACGAGCATCTCGCCCGCGCCATTGTGACGATAGGTGTCATCGCCGTCGCCGGGTTTGACCTGGGTCGACCAGGTCGCGAAATCCTTGAGCTCTTCCTTCGGCTTTTGCGTGAAGAGGTTGTACGCGATGCGCAGCGTCAACTCGCCATCCTGGTGCAGTTTTTCGATGATCTGGTAATCGTCGGGATAATTCTGGAAGCCGCCGCCCGCGTCGATGACGCTTGTGACCCCCAATGAATTGAGCTCGCGCATGAAGTGCTTCGTCGAGTTGAGCTGATACTCCTCGGGCAACTTCGGACCCTTGGCGAGCGTCGCGTAGAGGATCGTCGCATTGGGCTGCGCCAGCAGCAGGCCGGTCGGGGTTCCGGCGGCGTCGCGGACGATTTCGCCGCCCGGCGGGTTCGGTGTGTCCTTCGTATATCCCACCGCACGCAGCGCCGCGGCGTTGAGCAGCGCGCGGTCATAGAGGTGGAGGATGAACACCGGCGTCTCGGGCGCCGCGGCGTTGATCTCGTCGAGCGTCGGCAGGCGCTTTTCGGCGAACTGATGCTCGGTAAAACCGCCCACGACGCGCACCCATTGCGGCGGCGGGGTGTTTTCCGCCTGGCGTTTCAGCATCGCCATCGCCTCGGCGAGGCTCGGCACGCCGTCCCAGCGCAATTCCATATTATAGTTGAGCCCGCCGCGGATGACGTGGATGTGGCTGTCGATCAGTCCCGGGATCAGACGGCGGCCTTTGGCATCGATGAGGGTTGCATCGGGCCCGGCGGCGGCACGGACCGCCTGCTCGCTGCCGACGCTCAGAAATTTTCCGTCGCGGATCGCGACCGCTTCGGCGACGGGATTGCCCTTGTCGAGCGTGGTCACCTTGGCGTTGACGATGATCAGATCCTTGGGGCTCATGGCGAAGCTTTCCGATGATGAGAGAAGGGCGGTGGTGGCGGCGCCGGCAAGCGCCTGGCGTCGAGTGATCGGGTTCATGCGTCGTGCTCTGTGCGCGGCGCCGGCGTGCCGAGCACTTGGGGGGCACAGTCTTCGCGGACGAAGCGGGCCAGTTCGGTGGTATCGGCGAGCCGTTTTACGACGGGGACGATCTGTTCGCCGAGCAGGATTCCGGCGAGCCCGACGAGCGCGACGACCGGAGGAGCGGGAGAACGGACACCGAGCAGGCTGTAGACAAGACCGGCGAGCAGCCCGGCGCCCAGCGAGACGAGATAGATTTTCACGGGGTCCGTCCTCCCTTATTTGCCTCAGGCTTGCACGAAGGCGAGCAGGTCAGGGTTGATGACGTCGGCGTTGACGGTCAGCATGCCGTGGCTGAAGCCCTCATAGATCTTGAGCGTCGCATTGGGCAGGATTTCGGCCTGGAGCACGCCGGCATTCTTGTACGGCACGACCTGATCATCGTCGCCGTGCAGGACGAGCGTCGGCACGTTGATCGCCTTCAAATCGTCGGTTTGGTCGGTTTCCGAAAAGGCCTTGACCCCGTCATAATGCGCCTTTGCGCTGCCCATCATGCCCTGGCGCCACCAGTTGTCGATTACGGCAGGAATGACGTTCGCGCCGTCGCGGTTGAAGCCGTAGAAGGGGCCCGAGGGCAGGTCGCGAAAGAATTTCGACCGGTTGGCCGCCAGCTCACTGCGAATGCCGTCGAACACTTCGATCGGCAGGCCGCCGGGATAGCGGTCGGTCTTCAGCATGATCGGCGGCACCGCCGACACCAGCACCGCCTTGGCGACGCGGCCCTGCGGAATGCCGTAGCGGGCGACATAGGCTGCGACTTCGCCGCCGCCCGTCGAGTGCCCGATATGAACCGCGTTCCGCAGGTCGAGATGGTCCATCACTGCCGCCGCATCGGCCGCATAATGATCCATGTCATGTCCCTCGCTCACCTGCTGCGACCGGCCATGACCGCGGCGGTCGTGCGCCACGACACGGTAGCCCTTGGCGAGGAAGAAGAGCATCTGGTTGTTCCAGTCGTCCGACGACAGCGGCCAGCCATGATGGAAGACGATCGGCTGCGCGTCCTTCGGACCCCAGTCCTTGTAGAAGATTTGGGTTCCGTCCTTGGTGGTTACATAGCTCATGACAAATTCCCTTCAGCATTTGGATGGAGTGGACCGGAACCAACAACCCTCCGGTCCGGCGGGTGAAATCAGTGGCTGCCCTCGGAGGCGCCGAACATCGTCTTGGCATAGGTGATCCCAAGGCCGTAGGCGCCGCCCCATTTGCGAGCGATGCCGGTGGTCAGGTCATAGGTTTCGGCGCGCGCCCAGTCGCGCTGCAGTTCGAGCAGATATTGCAGCGAGGTGATCGGCTTTGCGCCGGCCTGCACCATGCGCTCGACGGCGCGCTCATGCGCTTCGGTCGAGATATCGCCGCTCGCGTCGGTGATGACATAGGCGTCATAGTCCTGTGCCAGCGCCGAGAGCACGGGGCCAACGATGCAGACCGAGGTCCAGAGGCCGGCGAACACGAGCCGCTCCTTGCCGATGCGATTGACTTCGCCGATCACGGCGGCGTCTTCCCAGGTGTTCATGCTGGTGCGATCGAACAGCGCCTGCCCCGGAAATGCATCGGTGATCTCGCTGAACATCGGACCGGAGAAGCTCTTCTCGGCAACCGTGGTCAGGATGGTCGGGACGGCAAAGCCGGCAGCGCTGTTGGCGAGCAGGGCCGCGTTGTTGCGAAGCAGTTCGGGTGCGATCGACTTGGTGGCGAACGCCATCTGCGATTGGAAATCGATGAGGACCAGCGCGTGGTTGCTGGGATCCAGCAGCGCCTTGGCGGGGGACGGGGTGGCTTTGATCGACATGGTTGGCAATCCTTCTCTGGAAGATCGGTGATCCCGATCGTTCGGGGTGCAGTCGGTCTACGCAGGGGCGACCCTCCCAAACAGTGAGATAAAATTGCCGCTTCCATTCTAAAATATAGAAAAGAAAATCATCGGCGCCGCGCGGCGACCAGTTACTGCATTCGGTTTTCGTCAATGGCATGGATGCAGCGGGCGTGCCGGGGAGCAGATATCCTCCCGCCGGCCGAATGCGGGAACGTGAAGACCTCAGCACAAGCGGATGCCAAGGTTAGGAGCCAATCATTTGATGCGACGGTCGTGCTTAAAAACCTCGGTGAGGGGTGTCGCTCATGTTTCTCTCGCGCCACGTCGGTCATCCGCGGTCGGTTTAGGACCGATGATCCCGCGCACGCGATCATCGCGTCAGGAGCCCGGCGCTGGCTTGGCGGCGACCTTTTTCAGCGGCGGAACGCGCCACTTGCGTTCGATGAGTTCCGCTCGCGGCATATAGGCGCGCAGGGCGAGGCGCATCGTTCCGGCCGGGGCGGGCAGCCAGTTGGCAGCCATTGCGCCTTCGGGCCTATCGCGCTGGATCAAGATGACGATGCTGCCGTCGGCTTCGCGAACCAGCCCGGGCGTCCGGTCGCCGATCGAATAGCGACCGAGGGGATTTTCGACGAGATAATAGCGTCCGTCCGCCTGCGCATCATACATGGTCAGCGACCAGAAGGCGTCGGCCGGTACGCCGCCGGGCGGCAGGCGCCAGCGGTAGCTGTTGGCACCGCTCAGCCGTTCGCCGCTGGCATCGAAGTTTGCGTGGAAATACATCGCCTCCTGCTCGCCCAGCGCCGCGATACCCCCCAGCGCGATCATCGCGCGCAGATGGTCGTTGGTACCGAAATCGCCGACGCCCCGCGGCTGATAGCTCCAGCCGTTGACGACCAGGTCGCGGAACAGAAAGCCCTGCCGCAGGTCAGCGATACCCGATGGCAGATAGGCCGCCCAAGCGGCGAGGAGGGCGGGCGAGGGCGGCGGTGCGTCGGCGCCGATGCCGAGCGCCGCGAAGCGTTCGGCCCGCACCAGCTGCCCCGCGCCGCCTTTCGATCGCGCGAGCATCTCATTGACCACCGCGAGGAAATTGGCGGCATCGCTCGCTTCGCGTTCGGCGCGCACGTTGAAGCCGCGCGCCGGCGGCCGGCCCGCGGCGACTGTCGCACTGATCTGCTGCTGCAGCGCTTCCGCAGCGGGGAGATCGTCCGGGCCATCGACGAGTATGCGCGCGAGCATCCATGCATCGTTGGTGGTCGATTGCACAAGCCGAACGCCCTTGGGCGCCTTGCCATTCCAATCGGGCCCGACGACCCAGACCCGCCCGCCTTCGCCGCCGGTCGTACGCGTTCCCAGATAGGCGAAATTGTCGGTGAACGCGTCCATGAAGGCGACCGAGAAATAGCGATGGCGCATCGTCGGGATCGACACCTCTACCGGCCCGCCCGAAAGCTCGAGGAACAGCGACGAATAGATGGTGTCGTTGTTGGGCGCGGTGACGTTGCGCGAGCGATAGTCGGAGAGCTGTGAGCGCTGCTTGATATGGTTGAGCGTTCCCGGGCCGCCCACGGATTCGGTCAGCGTCTGCTCCATCCGCGCAAATTCGAACAGGGGGAAGGCGTAGTAGAAGGCCGCCTGCATGGCGGCATCGCCGGCTCCGGCGGGCGTCATCGCACGAACTGCGGGCGTGAAGGCCGCGGCGGCGACCGGCAGGGTCGCGGCAAGGCGCAGCAGGTGCCGCCGCGCCATCGGCTGGCGATAAGTCAGGACCGTCATCTCTCTCTCCTCAATTCGCGGCGGTGCCGGCTCAGCCCACCCTTCGTTCGTGCTGGTTCCAATAGGGTTCGCGCAGCGCGCGGCGCAGGATCTTGCCCGCCGCATTGCGCGGAATGCTGTCGACGAACTCGATGCGGCGCGGGCATTTATATCCGGCGATCCGCCCACGGCAGAAGGCATCGATCGCCGCAGCATCGGGAGCGGACTTGGTCGGCACGATCAGCGCCAGCACCGTTTCGCCCCATTTTGCGTCGGGAATTCCGATCACGGCGACGTCGGCGACATGCGGGTGATCCACCAGCGCCTTTTCGACCTCGACCGGGTAGATATTCTCGCCCCCCGAAACGATCATGTCCTTCACCCGGTCGCGGATGAACACATAGCCCTCGGCATCGACATAGCCAGCATCGCCGCTGTGGAGCCAGTCGCCGCGAACCGTCGCGGCGGTCGCTTCGGCGTCGTCGGCATAGCCCGCCATGACGACGGGACCGCGCACGATGATCTCGCCGGTTTCGCCGGCGGCGAGCGGGCGGCCTTCGGCATCGACCACGGCAATTTCGACGCCCGCCGGCGCGCGCCCGCAAGAGAGCAGCAGATCGCGTCCGGGCGCATGATCCTCCGGCGTCAGGATCGTGACGGGGCCGGTCGTTTCGGTGAGGCCATAGCATTGCGCGAAGGCGCAGCCGATCCGCGCCCGGGCTTCGTCAAGCGTCGCCGGCGCAATCGGCGAACCGCCATAGACGATGATGCGCAGCCGGTCCGGCGGCGTTTCGACGAGCGCCGGGCTGGCGAGGCAAGCCTGAATCATCGCGGGGGCCAGCGTGGTATAGGTCACGCCTTCATGCGCCATCGTCCGTACCGCGTCGTGGGGATCGAAGTAACCCGCGACGATCAGGCGCGCGCCCGTCTGCACCGCGCGCAGCACCGGGCCGATCCCGGTGATGTGGAACATCGGCGCGGGCGCGAACACGACATCGTCGGGGCCGAGGTGAAGCGGCGGTTCGCCGAAGATCGAGAGCGAATCGAGGACATTGCCGTGCGACAGCATCACCCCCTTCGGCAGCCCCGTGGTGCCGCTGGTGTACATCAGCAGCGCGAGCGCGTCGCGCGACGTCGATGGCGCGGCGGCGGGCGTTGCGGCATCGCGCCACGCGGCGAAAGCTCCGGGGTCGAGCGAGTGCACAGCAAGCGGGCGACCGGACGCAGCCGCGCGGCCCGTATCGAGCAAGGCGGCGTCGGCGAACAATCGCGTCGCACCCGAATGGGCCAAAATATAGTCGATTTCGCGCTCGGCGAGCCGCCAGTTGATCGGCAAGGCCGTTTGCCCGGCGCGCAGGATGCCGAACAGCAGTTCGACCTGCTCGACCGAATTGCGTCCCAGGATCGCCACGCGATCGCCCGGCCGACCGTCCTGCAGAAGCGCCCCGGCGATGCGATCGACACGCGCATCGAGATCGCCGAAGCCAATCGCCGCCGCGCGCGGACCAAGCGTGGGAGCCGCGGGTGCGCGCCGGGCCGAATGGCGAAGCAGATCGTCGAGCGATTGCAGGGTGGCCGATAAGGTCTCAGTCATGGAATAACGCGCTCGTCATGAATGAAATCGATGTCGGGCCGTTCGCCGATGAACATCGATTTCGTTTCGGAATAGGGAAAATCGCCGCCCCATGGCGGCGGTGTGAAGATCGGCGGCGGGCCGAGAAAAGCTGTGCGCCATTGCGCATAATCGTCGAACCATAATTCGGTGACCCGCGTAAAAGGGCTGCGTTCGCCGAGAACCTTGTACCGGGCAAAGCGGCGCAGGCCAGGTAGCGCGGCAAGTTGCGGCGCGTGAACCGCCTCGAACCAGGCCTCGCCTTCGTCCACCGCCACGCCGGGAGGATAGCGCTGAAACAGGATCCAGCGAATATAGGGAAGGTCGCGCGGCGGGGTGGGCTGCGACAGGAACAGCCGGTCGGGATTGGTCGATATCGTGGCGGTCGTGCTGCGAAACAGTCTGTTTTTCGCCCAACCGCCCGGCGGCGGGGTGAAGGATTCCAGATTGTCGCCATAGAGGCTGTTGCGGCGGCTTTCGCGAAAATCGTCGATCGCGTCGAAATGGATCTCGGTCATCCGGCCGTAACCGACGCCGAACCGCGTCCGCGCCTCTTCGGGCGGCAAATAGGAGCGGAACGAGACATAGTTGCGCTGCCACGCCTGATAGGCGCGCCGCACTTCGGGGGCGTGATAGGTCATATACCAGCGGTCGAGCGCAAGTTGATCGACGCCCGGCAGCAGCTCGACCAGAATATAATGTTTGATTGCGCCGGCCGCCCGTGCAGGCGCGGCCATTGCGAGCAGGCCCGCGCCTGCGATCGACCCCAGCAGGGTCCGGCGAGAGGGGGCCGAGCCGATCATGATGACGTTGCCTCCGAGCGGGGCAGGGCGAGCGCGACGAGCCGGTGCGGCGCCGCGCGAAAGCCCATGCCGCAGACGATATACTGCCGCCCGTCCACCGCATAGGTCATCGGCGGCCCGAGCGTGTGATCGGGAAGCGCGACCTCCCCCACCACATCGCCCGTGCGTTTGTCGAACGCGCGCAGCAGTTTGCGCGACTGCCGCGGCGCGTGCGGGCCTTCCCCCATCAGAAGCAGGGTCCGCGTCAGCAGCGGGCCGGTCCGCGACGTCGTTCCGATCCACCCCGGTGCAAACGGCCGAAAGGCTGCACTATCCATCGCGCCCGGCGCGTTGGCGCGCGACCAGACGATCTCGCCGCGATTGAGGTCGATGGCGGTGATCCGGCCATAAGGCGGCTTCAGCAGCGGCAATCCTTGCGGGCCGCGCACGATCGTCGACCGCCCGGCGATTTCGACGTCGCCATCGGGCGCGTCGATCCGGCTGCCGTCGGGCGCCAACTGCATCGAGACCGGCGCGGTGATCGACGGAACATAGAGCGTGGCGGTTTCGGGATCGACCGCTGCCCCCCACCAGTTGGCGCCGCCGACCCAACTTGGCACCATCGTCGTGTGTTCGGTTCCCATCGGAGTGTAGAGCGGCCCGCTGCGATAGCGCGCCAGAATCGCGCGCGCTTCCGTCTTGAGTTCGGGCGTGAAGTCAATCAGGTCGTCGTCACTTATCCCCTGCCGGTCGAAGGGTGGGGGGCGGGTCGGAAAAGGCTGGGTCGCGGCGGTGTGTTCACCCGCAAGCACGGACTGCGGCACCGGCCGTTCCTCGATCGGCCAGACGGGATCGCCCGTACGCCGGTCGAAAACGAAGCAGAAACCCTGCTTGGTGGGCTGGGCGATGGCGGGGATGGCGCGACCATCGACCATGATGTCTACGAGGTTGCCCGCGCACGGAATATCATAATCCCAGATGTCGTGGTGGACGAGCTGGAAGTGCCAGCGCCGGCGTCCAGTTTCGACGTCGATGGCGACGAGCGTGTTTCCGAACAGATTGTCGCCCGGCCGCTCGCCCCCGTAGAAATTATTCGTCGGACAACTGCCGGGAACATAGACAAGACCGAGCGTATCGTCGGCGCTCATCGGCGCCCAGGGATTGGCGTTGCCGGTACGCGCCGCGCCATCGGCTTCCCATGTTTCGGACCCCGGTTCGCCGGGTCGGGGGATCATGCGGAACGTCCATTTCAGCCGACCGCTGCGAACATCGAATCCCATCACGGTGCCGCCGGGCATCGACGCCTGCGTCGGCCGGTCGTTGACATATTGGCCGACGATGACGGTGTCGCGGCAGATGACGGGCGGCGAGGTGATGCCGATCAGTTCGGCAGGCGCATCGGCGCGCGCAAGCCCGGCAGCCATGAGCAGATCGACGGCGCCGTCTGTCCCGAAGCCCGCGACCCGCTCGCCTGTCGCGGCATCGAGGGCAATCAGCCGGTTGTCGCCGGTTCCGATGACGATACGCGCATCCTGTCCGCTGCGCCAATAGGCGACGCCCCGGTGAAGAAATCCCTTGCTCGTTGGATAGCCCGATCGCCAGCTTTGCGGATCATGAACCCACAGCGTCTTGCCGGTCGCCGGGTCGATGGCGGCAACCTGCGACATGGCGGTCGATGTGAACAGCCTGCCATCGACCATGATCGGCGTCGCCTGAAATTCGCCGGGACGCAGATCGGGGTTTTCGGCCAGGATTTTCGCGTCGGGCGATGTCCATTCCCAGGCGATTTCAAGCCTGTCGAAGTTACTCGCATCGATCTGGTCGAGCGGCGAATATTTCGCGGCTGCGTTGGTCCCGCCATAGACCGGCCATTCGCCTTCGCGGCGACGCGGGGGCGCCCCCCGCGCCGAAGCCGATGGCGCAAGGGCCAGCAGCGCGGCCGATGCGGCGCCGGCCAGCAACGTCTCGCGGCGCGTCAGGCCGGGCAGCAATCGCGGATCGTCAGTTGCGGGCATGGTGCTTGAAGAAGGACCAGATGGTCTCGGTCGCATCGAGCGCAGTGTACGGCGTCGTTTCCAGCATCTGCATCCGGTTCGGCGCGCCCGGCCACATATGGGTCGCCGATTTGAGCCGATAGAAGATCACCTCGCTTCCGCCGCGGCAGCCGCTGTGCGTTTCGATCGTGATTTCTTCGTCGCCGTCGCCCGACTGCGTCGATTTGGCAGTGCAACCGTCGGCCCCGGCCCAGAAGTCGACGGCTGAACGGACGGGAAGAAAAGGGCGGCTTTGCGAACGCGCGACGAGCGCCATCGGGCTCGTGCCGCCGTCATATCCGACGACCTGGTCGCGGACCCCATGCATGATGAGCATCGGGACCGGCCGCTTCGGCATTGCCTCGCCGCCGAACATCGCGCCCGCAACCACGGCGGCCGCCGCGATGCGGTCCGACAGGGCAATCGCGATGCGGTGCGTCATCATGCCGCCGTTCGACATTCCGGTCACATACACGCGGTCCGCATCGACGGTGCCGCTGGCGATCATGCGATCGATGATCGCGGCAACGAAAGCAATGTCCGCGCTATTCTCGGTCATCGCATAGCCGCAGCATCCCTCGGCGTTCCAGGTTCCCATGCGCGCCGTGCGCCCGACGCCTTCGGGAAATACCGTTACCAGCCCTTCGCGTTCGGCCAGGTCGCGCCAGCGCGGGGCCATCGTCGCACCGTTCCCGCCGCCGCCGTGCAGGGCGATGACAAGCGGCGCCGGGGCCTTGCCGCGACGGGCGTCGAGCAGGAGGAAATCCCGCTCGACGCCCTGCACCGTCAGATGCTGCGGGAGTGCCTCTGCAGCAACTGGCGGGCGGGAGAGCCCGCTATCGGAGGATGACTGGCCTTGCGCAGCCGAGGTGAGTGCGAGAGCCGCGGCGGCGAGCATCAGCGGGCGGAGCATTGTGCGCCTCACCAGTCGAAGCTCAGCGTTGCGCCATAGGTGCGCGGTGTGTTGAAATAGTCGTTCCCGCCGACGGTCACCACCGTGTAGAGATCGTTGGTGACATTCTTGACATAGCCCATCAGCGACCAATGTTCGCCGCGTATGCCGGCCGACAGGTCGAGCATCGAATAGCCATCGCTCTTGCGGGTGAGCGACGCGTCGTCATACCCGCCCGACGCGGTCTGATAGCTGGCGGTCGCCATCAAATTCATCCCACCCCCGACGTCATGGTCATATTGGCCGTTGAGGCTGATGATATAATCGCGGGCGCGGGGCGTCGTCTTTCCGGCGAGATCGAGAACCGCACCCGAAGCGATGATCGATGCGCCGTCCTTCCATTTTCCGTGTGCGCCCGAGAGATTGAACGTGGCCGAGAAGCGACCGCCCGCGACCGGCGCGCGCAGCCCGAGTTCGAGCTCGCCGCCGTAGATATAGTTGGATCCGACATTCTCCAGCGTGAAGGACGGGTTGGTCGTCGACAGCGTCGTCGTCTGCTGGACGTCGCGCGATTCATTGTAGAACAGCGCGATCTGCCCGCGCAGCGTCGTCGCGCCGATCCGCCAGCTTCCCTTGGCGCCGACTTCGCCCGAGGTGATGTCCTCCGGGTCATAGGGCGTGCGATCGAAGAAGCCTTGAGCAGGCGACTGGTTGAAACCGCCGGGACGGTAGCCGGTGGCGACGCGGCCATAGAGGCTGACGCGGTCATCGACGCGGTAATTGACCGCAACGGTCGGCAGGAAACGCTGCCAGCTTCGGCTGAAGTTCGTCAGCGGGATCGCCTCGTTTGTCGTGGCGTCGAGATCGATCTGCTGAAAGCGGAAATCCTTGTTATCCGTCTGGAACCGCGCCTCGAACGACAGGTTCAACCGGTCGGTCAGATCATAGCCGACCAGCCCGTACACCGAGTAGGAATGCAGCTCTTCGCGCGAAAGCTGCAGCCGGAGCTGGCGGCGAAGGGCGATGACTGTTGATCCGCTTCCGGTGACCGTTCCCGTGCGGTTCGAATAGACTTCAGACACAAAGGTCATTGCGTCGGCCCCGACGAGCCAGCTCAACGGCCCCGAGCCGCTCGATGCCCAGCGAACCTCGGCGCCGAAGCGATCGAAATCCTCGCCCTGCGCGTCATAGAGTGCCACATTGGGGAGGCGAATCCCCAGATAATGGTCGAAATCGGCGCCGGTGCGATCGCCCTTGCGGCCTTTGAAGTTGGCGAGGATCGTCAGCGACGATCCGTCGAATTTGTGGGTGAATTCGCCGATGACCTGCGTCTGGTCGATCACGACGCGATCGATCGCGTCGAGCCCGGTGCGCACGAACGGATCGGGGTCGAGCGTCCGGTTGCGGCCGATCGAGGTAAAGCCGGGCGCCTCCGACCGCGACTGCTCGATCGTCAGATAGGCCGTGCTGTCGGTATCGATGCCGAAGCCCAGCGTACCGCGCATGCCCCAGTCGAGCGTATTGTCGATTACGCGGCCGGTCACCTGGTCGCGATAGAAGCCGCCCGATTGATCGGCGTAATAGCCGCCGATGCGGAGCGCGACGGTCTGGCCGAGTGGGACGTTGATGGTGCCGGTCAGGTCGAGATTGTCGACGTTGTTGTAACCGGCCTTGCCTTTGGCCCCGAAGTCGAGATCGGGGCGTTTGCTGATGACATTCACCGCTCCGCCGACCGAATTGCGTCCGTAAAGTGCGCCCTGCGGGCCGCGATAGACCTCGACGCGGTCGACATCGTAAAAATCGATCCGCCCGAAGCTGCGTCCCCCGAACCCGCCCCCGGCAACGAAGATACCGTCGCGATAAATGCCGGTGGTGGATTCGGAAAAGCCCAGGCGGCCGCCGCCCTGTCCGCGCAGCGCGACATCGTTGAGATAGGCTGGTCCCGATCCGATGAGAATCGCGCCCGGTGTTTGGCGGGTATAGTCGGCGATATCCTTGATCGCGAGCCGGTCGAGCTGGTCGCCGGTCATGACCCCGACCGAAGCGGGAACGTCGGTGATGCTTTCTTCGCGGCGTCGCGCGACGACCTTGATTTCGTCGCCATCCACTGCCGTGGCGGCGGTTTCGGCCGGCAATTCCGGTGTCACCGTCTGCGCCGAGGCCCAGGATGCCGACAAAGCCCAAACAAGCGCCGGAACGGCTGCGCCGCGACGCAGCAACGACGCGAAACGGGTATCCCCCTTCTGCATTTCACTCTCCCTACTATCCGCGGGTGTCGTCGATGTCCCGCATGTGTTACTGGCGCGTAACATTCAGTCACGCAGTTGTAAACACCCTTGCCACATCGGCTCGAAAATCCGATGGGTGCGGAATGAAAGCAGAGAGGATTTCCCGTTCGCGTCCGGTCGTGCGCCCGTGACGCAAACCTATAACGAGATGATGAGCGCGCATCGCGAGCGGCGGCGCGAACAGCTGCTGATCGCCGCGGCGGCCGAACTCAACGAACGGGGCATCCGGCAGGTGACGATGGATCAGGTCGCGCAGCGCGCGGGCGTGTCGAAGGTGATTCTCTATCGATATTTCAAATCGAAGGACAATCTGGTGCACGCGGTGCTCGAGGAAATCGTCGATGCGCTGCTGACCGCCGACATGATCGAAACCGACTGGTGGACCGGGCGCCTCCGCCACACGCTGAAGGTCGCCCGCGAACATGGATCGGCCATGCAACTCCTCGTGCGCCACGCGTCGCATGATCCCGAATTCGGCGTGCATTTCGATCGGCTGTCTCAGGCGCTGGCGATCCGCATCGAGCAGCGTCAGGCGGACATTTTAGGTCCGCAGAGCGAGGGGCCGGGCGATATTCATATCCTGTCGCAAACGATCACCGCATTTCTGCTCGATGCCTATGTTCGCTGGATCGACGTGACCGATCCCGAGCGTGACGAGGAATTTCTTCCGTGGATTACGCAGTCGGTCCGCGCGATGATCTATTATTGGCGCGGACTGGAGCCTTGAAGCGTCGACGTGCCAGGTGGCGACGCGTTGCGCCGTTGTGATTGAAATCGAACTTTCGGCCGAGCCGAGCAGGCGGCGCCGAGGCGTCATCGAGAGCGGCTGGGAGTCGAGTCCTTGGGTTCGCAATGTATACGCCAAATTCAAAGGGTAGGCGGCCAACTGTAACGCGATGCTGCTAAAGGCATCCCAGACAGGACTCAATCAAGCGCTCAAGCAAACGGCTTTTCAGCCGCATGTGTCGGGGTTGCCCAGGAAAGATAGTGGTGCCGCTTGGTGACTCGAACCTGTGACCCCATCATTACGAATGATGTGCTCTACCAACTGAGCTAAAGCGGCAACGATGGGCGCCTCTATCAGCGTGCTGTGGCGAAGACAAGCGTCCTTGCGAAGAAACTGTTTCCGGCGATTCCGCGCACCTGTGGGTGCGCTGTGTACGATCATAACGGCTATTTCTGTCCGGCCGCCGCATCAATGCGGAACGATACGGCCTTCCAGCAATGTCGGAGCGCTGACCACGCGGCGACGCGGGTGGGATGGCCGGCGTCCGACCTATGTCTTTCTAAAAATGACATCTTCGGGCGCGGGCGGTCGTGCCACCGGCGGCGGCGGGTGATCGGCGCAACAAGTGTCGCTCGCGATATGGCCATTTTGGAATAGTGATGCGTGCATAATCTATTATATCGATATATTGTGGCGACCTATCCATACCCGGCGATCAACAAGGCCAGTGTCGACAGTGCCGCATTTGAAGGCAAAGGCGCATGGCTGCTCGGGAGGTAGAAAATGGGATCTAGGGGGAATCTGCGCTGGGCGCTTCTGGCAACCGCGGCGGCACAATTGACGCCGGCGACGGCATTTGCGCAATCGGCACCCGACGAGGCTGCGGCCGCGGCACCGGGCGACGAGATCGTGGTGACGGCGCGCAAGCGCGAGGAGAGCCTGCAGGATGTGCCGATCTCGGTTCAGGCGTTCAGCAGCGCGGCGCTCGAACGCGCCGGAATCAAGGATTTCTCCGAAGTCGCCTACCGCGTTCCAGGCCTGAAGCTCAGCGCCGAGCGGGCGGTCGACACCGAACTCTTCATTCGCGGCATCGGCTCCGATATTCAGGGTGCGGGCGCCGATGCGGCGGTCGGCATCTTCGTCGACGGCGCCTATCTGTCGCGCGGCACGGGATCGCTGCTCGACCTCTATGACCTTGAACGCGTCGAGGTGCTGAAGGGACCGCAGGCGTTGCGCTTCGGCAAGAGCGTCGTCGGCGGCCTGATCAACTATGTGACCAAGAAGCCCGGCGATACGTTCGAAGGACGGTTCGAGGCGACCTATGGCAATTACAACCGCCTCGACGTCGCCGGATCGGTGCGCGGGCCGGTGTCCGACACGTTGAGCCTGGGTCTTGTCGCCAGTTCGCGCAGCCATGACGGTTATGCGAAGAATCTGCGCGGCGGCGACGAGGAAGACCAGAATATGCAGTCGGTGCGTGCCCAGCTTCGCTGGCGACCGATGCCATCGCTCGACGTCAATCTGGCTGCCGACTACACCCGCCACCGCGACGGGGCGCGCTGGGTCGATATCCTCATTCCGGGCGACAGCGAGGAAGTGACCTATCTCGGCTATTATGCGCCGACGATCGATAGCCTGCCGGGCTTCGTGCTGCCGAACCGCAACGCGCCCTTCAAGAGCGCCGATCCGCGGTCGGGAAATCATAATTTCACGGGTTTCCAGAACAGCGACATGTACGGGGTCAGCGGTACGATCGACTGGCAGGCCGGCGGCGGGCTCAGCGTCACGTCGCAGACCGTCTATCGCGACAGCTCGCTGACGGCGCGCGAGGACGGGTCGGGGATGCTTTTCAACTTCCCGATCGATCCCGCGACCAATGCGCCCGACATCACCTCGGCGATGGTCGCCGGGCTCGACACTTATCTCGCCACCGTTCCCGACAGCTATTTCGACAGTGGCAAGGGCGAGGATGTGACGCAATTCTCGCAGGAACTGCGCCTGCGCTGGGATAACGGCGGCCCGCTCCGTATCGAAGGTGGCGCCTATTATCTGCACGAGAATATCCGCCGCGCCGAGGATGTGAACTTCCTCTTCCCCGACTATCAGGCGATCGAGGAATTCGCCTTCGCCATGGCCTATGGCGGCACCCCCGCGACGCCGTCACCGGGATCGAACCACACCGTCACCACCTCGCGCAACGACAATGTCGGCGTCTTCGGCGAGCTCAGCTACAGCATCACCGACAAGCTGACTTTCGAGGCCGGACTGCGCTATGCCTATGACCACAAGCGCTATTCGAACAACCGCTCCGGCGTGTCGTTCGAGGGTGAGGCCGTCAATTTCGTGGTCGGCGAAACGCGCAGCTGGGATGCATGGTTGCCGAGTGCGACGCTGCGTTTCGAACCGAGCAACGATGTCACGCTCTACGCCCGCTATGCCAAGGGCTACAAGCCCGGCGGCTGGACCGGCGAGGATGCGAACACGCCCGCCGAGGCGCTGGTGTCATTCGACCCCGAAACCGCCAACAGCTTCGAGGTCGGCGCAAAGCTCGCGCTCGCCAATCGGCGCCTGTTCGTCAATGCGGCGGCCTATTATACCAACTATGACAATCTGCAGACCAACCAGTTCCTGTCGCCGGGGCCGGGAATGCCGCCTGACAATTTCGTCTTCAATGCGAAGAACGGTACGCGCGCCTATGGCCTGGAACTCGATTTCCAGGCGCGCATCACCGACGCCTTCACCCTGTCGGGCAATTATGCCTATTCGCGCTGCAACTTCACCGGCGAACTGATCATCGACGACGAGGGAACCGATCTCGACGGCAACACCTGCCGCCGCACGCCCAAACATGCCTTCAATGTCGCCGCCAACCTCGACCAGCCGATCGCCGATAATCTGGTGCTCGTTCTGGGTAGCGATTTCCAATATACCGGCGCGAATTTCTTCGACAATCCGAACACGCCAATCCTGAAGTTCGACTCCGAAATCCTGCTCAATGCACGGATCGGTCTGCGCGATGCCGACGACAAATGGGAAGTGACGGCGTGGGCGAAAAATCTCACGAACGAGCTCAACTTCACCAGCAAGCTCGAACTGTTCGGAACCATCTATTCGACCTACATCCCGCCGCGCACCTACGGCGTGACCGCGCGGTTCCGCTTCTAGGGTCGATGAGGACAACAACGATCGTCATTGCGAGCGAAGCGAAGCAATCCAGAGCGGTTTACGCCTACTCTGGATTGCCGCGTCGCTTCGCTCCTCGCAATGACGCTGTGATGCAATGAGAGGGAGGAATCGTAATGAAGCGCGGTATCAAGATCATGGCGGGGACCAGTCTGGCAGTCGCCGCTCTGCTCAGCGCGACCGCGCCTATGGCGGCGGATTGGAGCGGCAGTCATGCCGACGCGCCGATCGACGTTCGCGATCCCTGGCTGAAAGCCTGGATCGCGGCGACGCCCGACAATCCTCCCAAGGGTCCGGTGCCGGGCGTCGATTATGGCATGAATCCCGATGGCAGCTTCCGGCATCCGGTCGCGACCCGATTGACCAACGATCCGCCGTCATTTCCGGGGCAGCTCGATCATTGGGACCAGAACAGCTATGCCAAGAATGTGAAGGTTATCGCCTTCTATCCAACGGTAACGTCGCCCTGGCATGCGTGGGCGAACGTTGTCGATTTTTCCGGCCGCCGCTATCTTTACACCCACGACCGCGACTATCTGCGCATCCTTGACGTCACCGATCCGCGCAAGGCGAAGATCATCTGGTCGAAGGGCGGCGTATGGAGCGCGAAGGGGTCGAGCGAGGATTGGGATCCGTCGGCGGTCACCGATTATTTCGGCGGCGTCACAGTTGCTTGGAGCAAGAAGCTGCAACGCAATGTCCTGGTCGCCTCTTACGAGATCGGCCGTTTCGGCCTGATGGAGGACAAGCGCCGCGAGCCCGACAAGGTCGCTGCGCAGCGGCACTATAATTCGCTCAAGGGTTTCAAGGTCTTCGTTATGAACGGCCCGACACCCGACAAATGGGACCTGATCGCGACGCGCACCACCGACTACAAGCATCCCGATGCGCCGGTGGGCGAACAGCAGGGATCGGGCGCGCTCGACGCGGCGACCTGGTTCGGGGGCAAGTATATGCTACTCTCGTCGGCGCCCGACGACAGCTATTCACTCACCGAATATCCCGACTATCTCTATTCGCCCGGCTATCAGGTCTGGGACATGGAGGATCCCGCCGATCCGAAGTTCGTTTCGCAGATCACTGTCCCCGGCCAGCGCCTCGGCGATCCCGAAAGCGAAGCGGCGTACCGCGCCAATCCGCGCGCGGGCAACCGGACGAGCTGGATGGGTTCGCGCTATCCGATCGTGACGTCGAAGCCGGTCGAGGCGGGTGGCAAGATCGGCTTCGGCGGCATGGGCGGCCTCGGCTTCTACAGCTTCGACCTCAGCGACCCGGCGAACCCGAAGACGCTCGGCCATCTGTCGGTGCCGCCGAGCTATGCGGGGACCGAGTTCGACAATGTCGATGTCAGCCAATATGACCGCACCGGCTTCGTTTTTTCCAACGGCTATCCGATGAACGAAAGCTGTTACGAGCCGTTCAAGCCGATCTATTCGATCGACGTGCGCGATCCCGCGCATCCGAAGGTCGCGGCGACTTTCCCGCGCCCGACGCCGCCGCCCGAGGCTTCCTTCACCGATTTCTGCCAGCGGCGCGGCAGCTTCGGACCGAAACGGTCGGGCGGGCTGACCCAGCCCCAGCGCGGCCGGCAGGGCCTTGCCATCTATGCCTTTTACAACGCCGGCATCCAGATTTTCGACGTCAAGGATCCGGCAAAGCCGGCGATCGCGGGCTATTTCGTTCCGCGCTTCGCCAACGAAAAGGAAATGCCAGACTATACGTTCGGCAATTCGACGTTCGCGGTCTACACCGAATATGACCGCAACATCATCTGGGCCTTTTCGGTGAACGGCGTCTACGCGCTGTCGAGCCCGCTGCTCGGCAAGCCGAACCTCGGTGCGCCAAAGAATATCTGGCCCGAGCGGAAATAGAAAGTTGTTCGTCACTCCGGCGAAGGCCGGGGTCTCGCCGCGGCGGTGAGGCGCGAGGTCGGGATACCGGCCTTCGCCGGGATGACGGAAGAAATGTTTTAGAAGGACAAACCGATGCGCACAGCCACGATGGGCCTGGCGGGGGCCTTGCTCCTTGCCGGATGCTCGAACACGCCCGGTAAACAGGCGCCGCAGGCTCCCGCCGAACCCGCGGGCGACAATATCCTGCATATCAGTTGGGGCGGCATCGCCGAAGCCGACGGGAATGAGGCGAAGCGCCACTGGTCGACCTGGGCGATCAACCTTGTCGACGGTGGGCCTGCCTATGGCTGGCTGTCGGACAAGGGCATCACGCTGCCGCACGCGCTGAATTTCGAGCTGGCTGGCACCGGAAAGATCGATTCCGTCGCGCTCGACAACCGGTTCGAGCCGGTGGTGCGTGAGGATGGATCGATGTCGCAGACCGCCGAAGGGTCGCCGGTCCGGCGCTTCGCGCTGCTCGGCTCGAACAAGGGGCCGGAGGGACCCTATGAAAAGCTGGTCGAGGGGGAAGCGAAAGCGGACGCGCGAACCGTCGTGAAACTGCCGACGGCCGCATCGGCACGCTGGCTCCGACTGCGCATCGACAGCAATTGGAAGGGCCGCGGGCCGACGCGGCTTTCCGATCTTGCCGTGCTCGGCACGCTCGATCGCCGCGGTGACGCGGCGGTTGCCGATGCCGATGCGAGCGGCGTCTATTCGCACGAATATGGCCCGATCCTGTTGCGGCAGCAGGGCAATGAGATATTCGGTTGCTACAACGACGGGCTCGGCACGCTGCGCGGGACGGTATTCGGGCGCATCATGCGGCTTGCCTGGTATTCGAAGGAAGAGGGCAGCATCGGCGCGGCGACGCTGGTCGCGGCGAACGGCAAGCTCTATGGCTTCTGGTATCGCCCCGAAGACAAGATGGGCAGCCCGTGGAATGCGGTGAGGGAAAGCGGCCTTGCGGGCGCCGACCTCGGCAAGTGTCGCGCGGCGCTCTATCCGTCTTCCTGATATCGAGGACGCCCTTTTCATGACCCTGCCATTTGCCGTTGCCGCACCTTCTGCCGAGATTGCCGGCTGCGCCGATCGCTTTCCGGTTCGCCGTATTTTTTGCGTCGGCAAGAATTACGCCGATCATGCGCGCGAAATGGGCGGCGATCCGACGCGTGAGCCACCCTTCTTCTTTTCGAAGCCCGCCGACGCGCTGGTCGGAGCGACCGCCGACATCGCGATGCCGCCGCGCACCGACAATCTGCATCACGAGATCGAGCTGGTGGTAGCGCTGGGCAAAGGCGGTGCGAATATCGCGGCGGCTGACGCTCTGTCGCACGTCTTCGGCTATGCCGTCGGCAACGACCTGACGCGCCGTGATTTGCAAGCCGACGCAAAGGCCGGCGGGCGGCCGTGGGACATGGCGAAGGGCTTCGACCATAGCGCCGTGCTGTCGCCGATTCGCCCCGTGGCCGCGGTCGGTCATCCGGCCAGCGCGCGGATCTGGCTGTCGGTCAATGGCGAGTCGCGGCAGGAGGGCGACATCGCCGACATGATCTGGCCGGTCGCGGACATCATCGCCGAGCTGTCGACCTATGTCGAACTGCGGCCCGGCGATCTGATCTACACCGGCACGCCCGCGGGGGTAGGCCGTATCGTCGCGGGCGATGTCGTCGAAGGCGGTGTCGACGGCATCGGGACCATAGCCAACCGCTTCCTATAACCGCATCGATATATCATGGCGGCCATTCGGTATTTTTTGTGTATGGCTTCGGCGCCTAGGCCGGTCGCGAAACTGGCTCTCGGATGAAGGATCGCACATGACATCGACCACAGTCGCCCGTAACGTCGTAACGGGGCTGCGCGATCTGGGCGTCCGCCATATCTTCGGCGTGCCGAGCGGCGGCTGGGTCGATTATATGGAAGCGATCCGCACGACCGACGGTATCGATTTCGTGCTGGCCAGCCACGAAGGCGGGGCGGGCTTCATGGCCGACGTCTGCGGGCGACTGACCGGCGTTCCGGGAGTGTGCTTCGGCACCTTCGGTCCCGGCGCGACCAATCTTGCGACCGGCGTCGGCGGCGCGACGCTCGACCGATCGCCTATGCTCGCGCTGACCGACGAGATGCCGGCACCGCTGCGCGGCCGCACGGTCCAGATGGGGATCGACCATCAGGCGCTGTTCGCGCCGCTGACAAAGGCGACGATGCGGATCGCGGCGGACAGCGCGACCGACACGCTGGCCGAAGCGGCGCGTATCGCGCTGTCGGGGCGCCCCGGCGCAGTGCATGTCGGCCTGCCGCAGGGAATGAGCGCCGAAGCCGTCGAAGCGCAGGCGATTGGTGCGGTCGAGGCCGACCCGCTGCCGATGCCCGACCCCGCCGCGACCGCCGCGCTGGTCGCCGCCTTTGCCGCCGCCGAACGGCCTGTCCTCGCAATCGGTCTCGGTGCCGTTCATGCCGGGGTGCAGGACCGCATCGCCGCGCTCGCCGAGCGCTTCGGCTTGCCGGTGCTGCTCACCCCGATGGCGAAGGGCATGATCGCCGAGGATCATCCGAATTACGCCGGGGTGCTCTTCCATGCGCTCTCCGATATGGTCGGACAGACCCATGCCGAGGCCGATCTGGTCGTCGCGATCGGTTACGACCCGATCGAGTTCAATTACGAAAGCTGGATGAAGGACGGGCTGGCGCTCGCCAGCGTCGACGTCGCGCCCATCGATATCGACCGCGACAAGCATCCGGTCGCCGCCGAGGTCGTCGGAGCGATCGCGCCGGCGCTCGACGCGCTGCTGGCGCTGCCCGCTGCCAGCAAGCGTTGGGATCTCGCCGGGCTCGCGGCACGCAAGGCTGCGATGTTCGCGAAGCTTGCGGGGCGGGACGGCGCCTTCGGGCCTTGCGCGGCCCTCGACGTGCTGCGCGACGTGCTGCCTGACAATGGCATCATGACGTGCGATGTCGGCGCGCACACGCATCTGATCGGCCAGCACTGGCGCACGCCGAAGCCCGGTACGCAGATCATGACCAACGGCTGGTCGGCGATGGGTTTCGGTCTTCCCGCAGCAATTGCTGCGAAGCTCTGTCGCCCCGATACGCCGGTATGCTGCGTGCTCGGTGACGGCGGCTTCCTGATGACCGCGGGCGAACTGGCGACCGCGGTGCGCGAAAAGCTGCCGCTGGTGATCGTGATCTTCACCGACAACGACCTCGCGCTGATCCGCATCAAGCAGGAAAAGAAATCCAATCCCATCTATGGCACCCCGGTGCGCGCCGAGGGAACGATCGGCGGCCCGTCGCTGTTCGGTGTGCCGGTAACGGTCGCGCGCGATCCGGCGGAATTTCGGGCGGCACTCGTTGCGGGCTTTGCCGCGGACGGGCCGGTGATCGTCGAGGCCCTGCTCGACAGCCGCGAATATGACGATCTGGTGCTGCGCAAGGATAAGCCATGATGCACGCCGCCTTGGGCAGCGAACGGTCGCTGCTGATCGGCGGCCGCTGGGAAGCGGCGGAGCAGGTGATGCCGGTGACCAACCCGTGGTCGAGCGAGGCACTCGGCGCGGTCGCCTGCGCCGATCCTTCGCACGTCGCGCGCGCGGTGGCGAGCGCGCTGCGCGGTGCCGAGGCGATGCGCGATCTGTCGAGCGGTGCGCGGTCGCGCATCCTCCATGCCGCTGCCGCCGCTCTCGAGGCGGAAGCCGAAAGCTTCGCCGCCGCGATCACGGCGGAAACGGGCAAGCCGATCCGCGCCGCCGGGCGCGAAGTGGCGCGCGCGGTCAACACGCTGCGATTGTCGGGCGAAGAGGCGGTGCGGCTTGCGGGCGAGACGCTTGCCTTTGACAGCTTTCCCGGCGGCGAAGCGCGGTCGGGCCACTATGTCCTCGAACCTGTCGGGGTGGTCGCCGCGATCACACCGTTCAACGATCCGCTCAACCTTGTCTGTCACAAGCTCGGTCCCGCCTTCGCCGCGGGCAACGCCGTTGTGCTCAAGCCCGCGGAGCAGGCGCCGCTCGTCGCGATCCGGCTCGCCCGCCTGCTGCTCGCCGCTGGCCTGCCCGGCGAAGCGCTCAACCTGCTCACCGGGCGCGGCGGCGATTTTGGCGACGCGCTGACCGGGCACGCCGATGTGGCGATGGTCAGCTTTACCGGTGGAGCAAAGGTGGCGCAGGCGATCTGCCGCGCGGCCGGGATCAAGCGGCTGGCGATGGAACTTGGCGGCAACGGTCCGGTGATCGTGATGGACGATGCCGATGTCGGGAGGGCTGCGGCCGCCTGCGCGGCGGGCGCTTTTGGCGCGGCGGGGCAGAATTGCGTCGGGGTGCAGCGAATCTATGTCCATGATGCGATCCATGACGTCTTTCAGGCCGCGCTCGTCGCCGCGACCGAAGCATTGCGCGTCGGCGATCCGCTGGACCCGGCAACAGACGTCGGGCCGATGATCGGCGGTGACGAGGCGGCGCGCGTCATCGCCTGGGTCGACGATGCGGTCGCGCGCGGCGCGACCCTGCTTACGGGCGGTGAGCGGGCCGGGGCGCTGGTGCGGCCGACGCTGCTTGCCGATGTTCCGGGCGACGCGCCGGTGGCCTGTCATGAAGCCTTCGGTCCCATCGCGAGCCTGTTTCGCTTCGCCAACCTGGACGAAGCCATCGACGCCGCGAACGGCGCCGACTACGCGATCCACGCGGCGATCTTCACCGAATCGCACCGCACCGCCCGCCACGCGGCGCGGCGGCTGCGTGCGGCCGGGGTGATGATCAATGATTCGACCGACTACCGCCTCGACGCCATGCCGTTCGGCGGTGCCGGACGCGGGAATATGGGGCGCGAGGGGGTGCGCTTTGCGGCGCGCGAAATGTCGCAGACGAAGGTGATTTGCTACCATGACGCTTGATAGTCTCGATCGCGCCGCCTGTGCGGCGATGGACGCCGCCGATCCGCTCGCCCCCTTGCGCGATCGCTTCGATATCCCGACGGGGATGATCTATCTCGACGGCAATTCGCTGGGCGCGATGCCGAAGGGCGCGGCGGCGCGCGCGCACGACGTGGTGACCCGCGAATGGGGCGCCGACCTGATCAAGAGCTGGAACAGCGCGGGCTGGTTCGACCTGCCGGTGCGCCTCGGCGACAAGCTTGCCCCGCTGATCGGTGCGGGGGACGGCGAGGTCATCGTCTGCGATTCGACAAGCCAGAATCTGTTCAAGGTGCTGTCGGCGGCGGTTGCGCTCCGCCCGGACCGCAAGGTCTTGATCCTCGAAGGCAGCAATTTCCCGACCAACAATTACATTGCCCAGGGCGTTGCCGCCGCGACCGGCGGGCGCGTGGAGGTGCGGCTCTGCGAAAAGGACGAGATCGCGGATGCGATCGACGAGGACACGATCGCGGTCGCGATCACCCACGTCCATTACAAGACCGGGCATATCCACGACATGGCAGCGATCACCGCGCGCGCGCAGGCGGCGGGGGCGCTCGCGATATGGGATTTGTGCCACAGCGCGGGCGCGATGCCGGTCGACCTGTGTGGCGCGGGCGTCGATTTCGCGGTCGGCTGCACCTATAAATATCTGAACGGCGGTCCGGGCTCACCCGCCTTCCTGTTCGCGGCAAAGCGGCACCAGGGTCAGGCGCTGCAGCCCGTGACCGGCTGGTGGGGTCATGCCGCGCCCTTCGCTTTCGAGCCCGGCTATCGGCCGCAGCGCGACATTCGCCAGTTCCTGATCGGCACGCAGCCGATCCTGTCGATGGCGCTGGTCGAGGTCGGTCTGGACATCCATCGCGCCGCCGACATGGGCGCGATCCGCGCCAAATCGATGGCGCTGACCGACCTGTTCATCCGGCTCGTCGAGGAGCGTTGCGCCGGCCATGGCTTCACCCTCGCGTCCCCGCGCGAGGCGGCGGCGCGCGGCAGTCAGGTGTCCTTTGCGCACGCCGATGGTTATCCGATCATGCGCGCGCTGATCGCAGCGGGCGTGATCGGCGATTTCCGCGCGCCCGATACGGTGCGTTTCGGCTTCACGCCGCTCTATGTCGGCTATGCCGATGTCTGGGATGCGGTCGATCGGCTGGTGACGATCATGGATGACGGGATATGGAAACGGCCCGAGCATCAAATCCGCGACGCGGTGACCTGAATGCGGGGGCAGGGGGAATGACGATGAACGAACAGGCCTATCTCGACCGCGAGGCGGGGCTCGAGCGCGGACTCAGCAAAGCGCAGATCATCATGATCGGCCTTGGCGGGGCGATCGGTACCGGCCTGTTCATGGGATCGGGCATCGCGATCGGCTACGCCGGGCCGGGCGTCCTGATCAGCTATCTGATCGCGGCACTGGTCGCGGTCATCATGGTGTTCAGCCTGTCGGAGATGGCGGTCGTCCATCCTACGGCGGGTTCGTTCGGCACCTATGCCGAAATCTACCTTGGCCCGATGATGGGCTTCATCGTGCGCTATACCTACTGGATCCAGCAGGTGCTGCTGATCGGCAGCGAGGCGGTTGCGGTCGGCATCTATATGGGATGGTGGTTGCCCGACACGCCGGTGTGGATGTGGGCGCTGGGCAGCGCGGCCACGGTCGTCTGGGTCAATACGCGCGCGGTGCATAATTTCGGGTCGGTCGAATATTGGCTGACCGTCATCAAGGTGTCGGCGATCGTCGGCTTCATCATCGTGGGCCTGAGCCGTATCTTTGGTATCGTCGGCGATCCGGTCGGGCTGCATAATGTCACCGGGCTTGCCGGCGGTTTCCTGCCCAACGGCTTTTCGGGCGTCTGGATGGCGGTGCTGATGGCGCTGTTTTCGTTCATGGGGCTGGAGTTCGTCGTCGGCACCGCGAGCGAGGCGAAAGACCCGAAAGAGGCGATACCGGCGGCGCTGCGCACGATGGCGGCGCGGCTGTTCCTCTTCTACATCCTCGCGCTGTTCATCATCGTCGCCTTCCTGCCGTGGACGGAGTCGGGGGCGAAGGTCGTTACCGAAAGCCCGTTCGTGAAGATGTTCGCCAGCGCGGGGATCCCCTATGCCGCCGGCATCATGAACTTCGTCGTCGCGACCGCCGCGCTGTCGGCGATGAACACCAGCATCTACCTGGGATCGCGCATGCTCTTTTCGCTCGCGCGCGGCGGCTATGCACCGCGCAAGCTGGGCGAGCTGAATGCGCAGCATGTCCCGATGCGCGCAACGATCGTCACCGGCGTCGGCATCCTCCTCGCCGCCTCGCTGTCGATCCTCACCCCGCTCGCCTATAATTATCTTTTCGGGATCGTGCTGTTCGGTGGTTTGCTCGTCTGGGGTGCGATCCTCGTCAGTCACCTGCGTTTTCGGCGGCGCCATCGCGGCGCCGATCTGCCGGTGCAGATGCCCTTCTTCCCTTATGCCCAGCTTCTGGGGCTGGCGCTGCTGGGGGCGATCGGTGTGACGATGGCGGTCGATGCCGACTGGCAGGTCGCCGTCTTTGCGGGTGGCCCGTGGCTAGTGCTGATCGCTGCGGCCTATTTCGTCTGGCGGCGCGTGTCGCCCTCGGCGGAAGCCGGCTGATCCTGCCCCAGTTCGCTGCGGATCTCTGCGGCGACCTCGTGGACGACGTCCATGAAATAGGCGGCGGCCGCCGACAGTTCGACATTGGCATGCGTCGTCGCGCCGATCCGCGAACTGGCGCCTTCGAGCGTTACGGGCAGCGCGACGAGGCCCGCCTGACCGATGCCCACCTGATGCGGCATCGCCGCCACCATGTCGGTGCTCATCAGCAGGGCGTGATTGGTCAGGATCGACACCGATTCGATCACGTCGAGCGGCGGTTCCAGATCTTCGTGGCGAAAGGCCTGGTCGATCTGGCGGCGCAGCGATGTCTGCGTCGGCGGCATCACCCACGCCTGATCGACCAGGTCGGCGAGCGTCAGCGCGGCGCGCTGCGTCAGCGGATGGCCGGCGCGCACCATGATCGACACGGTGTCGAGGTACAGCACATCCTGCTTCAGGCCCTCGCGCTCGCGATATTCGGGCAGGCGGCCGAGCACGACGTCGATGTCGCCGGTGCGCAGACCGGGCATCAGCCGGTCGATCGTGCCTTCGGCGACCGTCACCGCGATCCCCGGCCGCCGCTCGCGCAGTCGCGCCAGCGCGCGCGGCAGCAGCGATGTCGATGCCGCAAGCAATGTGCCGACATGGACCCGCCCCGACAGGCCTTCTTCCAGCGATTGCAATTCCTCGCCGGCATGGCGAAGCTGCGCAAGGATCAGCTTCCCATGCTTGATCATGACCGCACCGAAATCGGTCGGGGTGACGCCGCGCGACGAGCGCTCGAAGAGCTGGACGCCCAAGGCGTCCTCCAACTCCTTGATGCTCTTCGTGGCCGCGGGCTGGGCGATGTTGAGCGCCTGCGAACCCTTCAGCACCGTGCCTTCGTCGGCGATGGCGGTCAGCAGCCGCAACTGACGCAGCTTCAGGCGTCCGAGCAGGAAATTCTCGTGAAATTTTGGCATGATGTATCTCCCACCCGGTTCGGACAGGATATAGCCATTTTGTAATAGCGAGGGCAAGTCTCGGGATTATTGTTGATAGCTACCCGTCGTTACTCAACCGCATGGCCCGCGCGCTTCGGCGACCCGCGGGGTGTTTGAAGGACAAGGGTGCGGCGACAATTATGATGGACAATCCAGCGCAACGGGCGGCCGTGATCGACATGCACAGCCACTTCTTTCCGGCGATGGATGCCGCCTATCGCGCCCGCGCCGAAGCCGACGGTCTGCCGTGGCTGCGCGATGACGGCGACGGCAGCGGCTTCATCATGTCGGGCGCCAAGATGTTCCGCCCCGTCGACGATATATTGTGGAATCCCGCGCGCCGCGTCGAAGCGCTCGACCAGCAGGGGATCGACCTGCAAATCATCTGCGCGACGCCGATCATGTTCGGCTATAGTCGCCCTGCCGGGCAGGCGCTCGAATGTGCGCAGCGCTTCAATGACGCGGCGCTCGAATTTTGCGGCCACGCGCCGCATCGGATGAAGGCTCTGGCGCAGGTGCCGTTGCAGGATATCGACCGCTCGTGCGGCGAGGTCAGCCGCGCGATGGAATGCGGCCATCTTGGCGTCCAGATCGGCAATCATATGGGACTGCGCAACCTCGACGATGAAGGCATTTTGACCTTTCTCACCCACTGCGCCGAAGTGGGCGCGGCGGTACTCGTCCACCCGTGGGACATGATGGCACGCGAACGCATGCCCAAATATATGCTGCCCTGGCTCGTCGCGATGCCCGCCGAGACGCAGCTTTCGATCCTGTCGCTGATCCTGTCGGGCGCCTTCGAACGCCTGCCGAAAAGCCTGCGCATCTGTTTCGGTCACGGCGGCGGCAGCTTCGCCTTTCTGCTCGGCCGCGTCGAAAATGCCTGGAAATATCGGGACATCGTCCGTGTCGATTGCCCGAACCCGCCCTCGACCTATGTCGATCGCTTTTTCGTCGATTCAGCGGTGTTCGATCCGCACGCGCTGACCCTGCTCGTTGAAGTGATGGGCGAAGACCGTATCCTGCTCGGTTCGGACCATCCGTTTCCGCTCGGCGAGCAGGACATCGGCCAGCTCGTTCGCGATCACAGCGGCCTGTCGGGCGTGCAGAAGGCCAAGATATTCAGCGGCAATTCCCGCAGGTTTCTGAATCTGTAGCGCACACCGTCTTTCGCGCCCGACCGGCGCGTCAATGCGCCGCGGCGCCGCCGAGGCCGTCGATCTTTTTCGATTGCTTGGCGATCAGGCCGGGGAAGAAGCGCGCGAGGCGACCGAGGCGGCGCGCCATCTTGCCGACGGGGACATGCACGCGGTCGCCGTGAACGGCATCCCACGCTGCCTTTGCGACATCTTGCACCGGCGAGATTTCGAAACCGCTCGCCGACAGGCGGTCGCGGGCCGGCTCGTTGCTGTCGGCGCTGACCTGATCGAGCAAAGGCGTATCGATGAAGCCGGGCATCAGCGAACGCACCTTGATGCCATATTTGGCGAATTCGATCTCCAGCCCCTCGGTCAGCCCGCGCACCGCGAACTTCGTCGCCGAATAGACCGCAAGCCCGGCGACGCCATAGAAGCCCGACGCCGATCCGGTGTTGAGGATCGCCGATCCGGGGGTCGCGCGCAGCAACGGCATCGCCATGTAGATGCCGTTGACGACGCCGCCGAAATTGATCGCAATCAGCCGGTCCGCCTCTTCGGGCGGCATGTCGAGGAACTGGCCGCCCGATCCGATACCGGCGTTGTTGAACAAGACGTCGAGGCGACCGCCGCTCGCGGCTGCGAATTCGGCAAGGGCAGCTTTCCATTGGTCGCGGTCGCGTACGTCCATGACGTGGCGCGACGAGGCGCCGTCGGGAAGCAGCGCGGCAGTTTCGTCGATGCCCTGCTTGTTGACGTCGGCGATCCCGACGAACCAGCCCTGTGCTGCGAAATATTGCGCGGTGGCGCGGCCGATGCCCGATCCGCCGCCG
This sequence comes from Sphingopyxis terrae subsp. terrae NBRC 15098, assembly GCF_001598815.1. GTDB lineage: Bacteria > Pseudomonadota > Alphaproteobacteria > Sphingomonadales > Sphingomonadaceae > Sphingopyxis > Sphingopyxis terrae. The sequence continues at coordinate 41,629 of NZ_BCZQ01000035.1, forward strand.
GTGATGAATATCGCCTTCCGTGCCATCCCGCCCTCCCTGACATGATTGTCAGTAGAGAACAGGCGAAGTTGACGCGCCCGTCAAGCGCAATCGCGGCGCCCGGCGCAAACGGGCTTTGACAGCGATGCGCGCGGCGATATGGAGCAGGTGGGGTCGCAGGGGAGTATCAGACGATGAACAAGCTGTTTTTGGCCGCCGCGCTGGCGGTTGTTTCGATCCCGGCGGCCGCAACCGCGCAAACCCCGAAAGCTGCGCCGACGATCGGCGACTATGTCGAAGCCATGCGCTCGACCGTCGGGATGGTGTTCGAGGGCGGTATCCAGATTCTGGCGGTGGACGCCGAGGACAATACGCTGGTGATTACCGTGACCGGACCCGACGGATGGCGGGCCGACGCAACGCCGCAACAGGTTTCCGACGCCCTCGTCACGGGCTTCTGCGAAACCTCGCCCGAATTCTTCCGGTCCAGCCACATCACGATGCGCGTCGATTCGATCGATATGAAGGCCAAGACGAAGGGGCCGGTGGTCACGGATTGCCCATCGGGCGGCGCGTGAGGGCGTCGCACGTCGTTGCGCCGCCTCTGGACGTCCGCCTCCTTTCACCCTATGTTCATGCACCAGCGCGCTATATGCGGCGCGTTGGATTGGAATAGGGGCGATTCTTGCGGTTATTGCTGACCCTTTTGGCGCTGCTCACCGGCTTCGCGACTGCGGACCGGGCGATGGCGGCGCCTGCCACGCCCGTGGCAATGGGGTCGCTGGTCCTGCTCGCCGAAAGCGCGAACAAGGCCGAGGCGAGCGACAGCGAACGCCGACCAACCACCGCTACCCCGACCCGCCGCACGACCAGCGGCGGTAGCGGCAAGCCGCGCAAGGCGGCTCCGCCGCATCTTCCCGGCCTCCTCACCGGCAGCGACCGCGCGCTCGAATAGCCTTTCGGCATTGCCCTGACGGGCCAGGCTCCGATGATCGGGGCCTTTTTCTGCATATTCGTGCGGCGCGTCCGCCACCCTTTTCGATAATCCAAGGAAATCCGCCATGTTCGGCAGCATTGCCAAGAGCCTGTTCGGCTCGTCCAACGACCGCTACGTCAATTCGATCCGCAAGACCGTCGCCAAGATCAACGCCTTCGAGCCCGAAATGGAAGCGAAGAGCGACGAGGAACTGAAGGCGCAGACCCCCAAGTTCCGCGCCCGGCTCGATGCCGGCGAAACGCTCGACGACATCCTGCCCGAAGCCTTTGCGACGGTTCGCGAAGCGGCAAAGCGCACGCTTGGCATGCGCCATTTCGACGTGCAGATGATTGGTGGCATCGTCCTCCACCGCGGCGAAATCGCCGAAATGGCGACGGGCGAAGGCAAGACGCTGATGGCGACTTTGCCCTGCTATCTGAATGCGCTCGAGAGCAAGGGCGTTCACGTCGTCACCGTGAACGATTATCTGGCCCGCCGCGACGCCGAATGGATGGGCACCGTTTATGGCTTTCTGGGGCTGACGACCGGGATCATCGTTCCCAACCTCAACGAAACCGAACGCCGCGCCGCCTATAACAGCGACATCACCTATGCGACGAACAACGAGCTGGGCTTCGACTATCTGCGCGACAATATGAAGTACGACCGCGCCCAGATGGTCCACCGGCCGTTCAATTTCGGCATCGTCGATGAGGTCGATTCGATCCTGATCGACGAAGCGCGTACGCCGCTGATCATCTCCGGCCCGACCGACGACAAATCCGAACTCTATATCCGCGTCAACGAAGTGGTCCTCCAGCTCGGCGAAGAGGATTATGAGAAGGACGAAAAGGCGAAGTCGATCAGCCTGACTGAAGAAGGCACCGAGCATGTCGAGCGATTGCTCGAAAACGCCGGGCTGCTCCAGGGCAGCAACCTCTACGACATCGAGAACACGCAGGTCGTCCATCACGTCAACCAGGCCCTGAAAGCCATCGTGATGTTCCGCCGCGACACCGACTATATCGTCAAGGACGGCAAGGTCGTCATCATCGACGAATTCACCGGCCGCATGATGGATGGCCGCCGCTGGTCCGACGGCCTGCACCAGGCGGTCGAGGCGAAAGAGGGCGTGAATATCGAGCCCGAAAACCAGACGCTCGCCTCGATCACCTTCCAGAATTATTTCCGCATGTATCCTAAGCTGTCTGGCATGACCGGCACCGCGGCGACCGAGGCGGCCGAATTCTTCGAAATCTACAAGATGAACGTCGTCACCATTCCGACGAACCGCCCGATCGCGCGCATCGATGAGGAAGATGAATTCTACAAGAATATCACCGACAAGTTCGGCGCGATCGCACGCACGATCCGCGATGCGAACGAGCGCGGCCAGCCGGTGCTGGTCGGCACGGTGTCGATCGAGAAGTCCGAGCTTCTGTCCTCCTATCTCGAAAAGGAAGGCGTGCCGCACAGCGTCCTCAACGCGCGCTTCCACGAAAGCGAGGCGCATATCGTCGCGCAGGCCGGCCGCGCCGGCGCGGTGACGATCGCGACGAACATGGCGGGCCGCGGCACCGACATCAAACTCGGCGGCAGCGAAGAATTCCGCATCGAGGACGAGCTGAAGGACATGCCCGAAGGCGCCGAACGCGACGCCGCCGAGGCGCGAATCCGCGAGGAAGTCGCCGCCGAGCGAGAGGCGGTGAAGGCCGCCGGCGGGTTGTTCGTGCTCGCCACCGAGCGCCACGAAAGCCGCCGCATCGACAACCAGCTGCGTGGCCGTTCGGGCCGTCAGGGCGACCCCGGCCTGTCGAAATTCTACCTCTGCCTCGACGACGATCTGCTTCGCATCTTCGGTCCCGACACGCTGTTCGCCAAGATGATGAACAAGAATCTGGAGGATGGCGAAGCGATCGGATCGAAGTGGCTGTCGAAGGCGATCGAGACCGCGCAGAAGAAGGTCGAGGCGCGTAACTACGACATCCGCAAGCAGGTCGTCGAATATGACAACGTCATGAACGACCAGCGCAAGGTGATCTACGAACAGCGCGGCGAGATCATCGACAGCGAAACGGTCGATGACGCGATGACGGCGATGCGTGCCGAAACGGTCAATGCGATCGTCGCCGATGCGTGCCCGCCGGGCAGCTATCCCGAGCAATGGGACATCGAGGCGATGAAGGAGCGGGTGGCGAACATCCTCGACCTCAGCCCGCCGTTCGATGAATGGATGCAGGAAGATGCGGTCGACGCCGAAATCTTCGAAGAGCGCATCCAGCAGATGGCAGACGCGGCCGCCGCCGAAAAGGCGGCGCAAGTCGACCAGGAAAGCTGGCGCGGTATCGAAAAGTCGATCCTGCTCCAGACGCTGGACCATCATTGGAAGGACCATCTCGCGACGCTCGACGCATTGCGGCAGGCGATCTTCCTGCGCGCCTATGCGCAAAAGCAGCCGATCAACGAATATAAGGCCGAGGCTTTCGGGCTGTTCGAACGGATGCTGCAGAATATCCGCGAGGATGTGACGCGCACCGTGGCGCGGATCGATTTCCAGTTCCAGGAACCCGAACCGATGCCGCTGCCCGATCTGCCGGACTTCCTGACCACGCACATCGATCCCTTCACGGGCGAGGACAACAGCGCCGATATCGACGGCGGCTCGCTGGGCGTGATCGCCGACACGCTGCCGCCGATGCAGGTGCCGCGCCCCGATCTTCCCGAAGGCGAAAATCCCTATGCGGCGCTGGAGATCAGCCGCAACGCGCCGTGCCCCTGTGGTTCGGGCCGCAAGTACAAGCACTGCCACGGGCAGCTTTGACGGCATAGGACGGCGGGGCCGCGCGCCGGTGCGCGCGGCCCTTCGCGCCGTGACGAGGCCGCTTGCCATCGCGCGGCGGCGCGATTAGCATCTTTCCCATAAGCTTGGTGGCCGTGTAGCCGCCGGGCGACGTAGCAGGTCGGAACAGGGCGCCGCGTTTATCGTGCGCGGTTGGCGTGGCTGTTGCGTGGAAAGGGTCGGAGCATTTCCTTCTTCGACGAGATGATGACCGGGGATGGCGGGACCAGGCCGCCCTATCGCGAATATTGCGAATGGTTCGACGCCGAGGATGCCCAGCGCATCCAGCGCAAGACGCAGCAGGCCGAAGCCTTTTTTCGCACCACTGGCATTACCTTCAACGTCTATGGCGAGGCCGACGCCGACGAGCGACTGATCCCGTTCGACGTCGTGCCGCGGATCATCGCTGCGGGCGAATGGCGGCGCCTGTCGCGCGGGATCGAGCAGCGGGTGCGCGCGCTCAACGCCTTTCTCTACGACATTTATCACCGGCAGGAGATTTTGCGTGCCGGCCGGGTGCCGACCGCGTTGATCGCGCGCAACGATGCCTTCCTGCCGATGATGATGGGCATGGATCCGCCCGGCGGCGTCTATACCCATATCAGCGGCATCGATATCGTCCGCACCGGTGCCGACGAATTCTATGTGCTGGAGGATAATGCCCGCACCCCGTCGGGGGTGTCCTATATGCTCGAGAATCGCGAAACGATGCTCCAGATGTTTCCGGAGCTCTTCGCGAAAGTACCGGTGCGCGAGGTCGGCGACTATCCGATCAACCTCCTGAAATCGCTGTCGGCCTGTGCGCCGCCGATGTGCGGCGGTACGCCGACTGTCGCGGTGCTGACGCCGGGCATCCACAACAGCGCCTATTTCGAGCACAGCTTCCTTGCGGATCAGATGGGCGCCGAACTGGTCGAAGGGCATGACCTGCGCGTCGTCGATGGCCGGGTCGCGATGCGCACGACGCAGGGCTATCGCGCGATCGACGTCCTTTACCGCCGCGTCGACGATGACTTTCTCGACCCGCTGAATTTCCGTCCCGATTCGATGCTGGGGGTGCCGGGGATATGGGACGTCTATCGCGCGGGCGGCATCACGATTGCCAATGCGCCGGGGACCGGGATCGCCGATGACAAGGCGCTCTATAGTTACATGCCCGACATCATCGAATTCTACACCGGCGAAAAGGCGCTGTTACCCAACGTGCCGACGTGGCGATGCAGCGAGCCCGAACATCTGCGCGAGGTGCTCGACCGGCTTCCCGAACTGGTGGTGAAGGAAGTGCACGGGTCGGGCGGCTATGGCATGCTCGTCGGGCCGACCGCAAGCCGGAAGGAAATCGCAGCGTTCCGCGCCAAGCTGGAGGCAAACCCCGGCAATTATATTGCCCAGCCGACCCTGTCGCTTTCGACGGTGCCGATCTTCACCAAAAAGGGCCTTGCCCCGCGGCATGTCGATCTGCGTCCCTTTGTCCTGATGTCGCCGCAGGGCATCACCATCACCCCCGGCGGCCTGACGCGCGTCGCGATGACGAGGGGATCGCTGGTCGTGAACAGCAGCCAGGGCGGCGGCACCAAGGATACCTGGGTGTTGGAGGACTGATGGGGATGGCGCTTGGCACGGGGATCGGTTTCAGCCCCCTCCCGCAAGCGGGAGGGGCTGCGAGACTTGCGAACTCGTTCGCTAGTCGCAGCGGGGTGGGCATGCAGCGCGATCGGTCTACCCACCCCGCTGCGCCTAGGCAGCAAGCTGCCAAGCCTCGCTGCCCCTCCCGCTTGCGGGAGGGGAGGGAGGCGCGCCCATGCTAGGCAAAACCGCAGGCAGCCTATTTTGGATGGCGCGCTATCTTGAACGAAGCGAGAATAATGCGCGGCTGATCGACGCGGGCTTTCGCATCGCGCTCACCCGGTCGCAGACGGCGCCCGCCGAATGGCGCTCGATATTGGAGACCGCGGGGGTCGATCAGGCATTCCTGGCGACGCACGATGATTACAGCTCCGCGCGCGTCGTCGATTTCCTGCTGCGCGACCCGGCCAACCCGTCGAGCATCCTGTCGATCGTCAAGCACGCGCGCGACAATGCGCGCACCGCCCGCACCGCGCTGACGCGCGAGGTGTGGGAGGCGGTGAATACGAGCTGGATGACGTTGACCGACCTGCTCAAGCGGCCGGTGCGCGAGGACGATCTGCCCGACGTGCTCGCCGCGATCCGCCAGCAGAGCGCGCAGGTGCGCGGCGCGCTGACCGGCACGATGCTGCGCAACGATGGCTATAATTTCGCGCGGCTGGGCACCTTCCTCGAACGCGCTGACAACACGGCGCGCATCCTTGACGTAAAATATTATCTGCTGCTGCCCTCGGTCGCGCATATCGGCACCTCGATCGACAATGTGCAGTGGGAGACGATCCTGCGGTCGGTGTCGGCGCACCGCGCCTATCGCTGGCTCTACGGGGCCGAGATCAGCGCGCTCAAGATCGCCGAATTCCTGATCCTCTATGGCCAGATGCCGCGCAGCCTCGCCTTTTGCTGCGCCAAGATGCAGGACAATCTTGCCTGGCTCCAGCGCGGCTATGGCGAAGAGACCGAGGCAGGGCGGATGGCCGATGCCCTGTGCCGGCAAAAGCTCGCGGGGCCGATCCAGGCGATCTTCGATGGTGGCCTGCACGAATATCTGACCGATTTCCTGTCCGCCAATTCGGCGCTCGCGATGCAGATCGAGCGCGATTACCGTTTCGTGGAGTGACGATGTTCCTGCGTGTCGAACATACCACCCATTATCGCTATGACGCTCCCGTCGGCTATGCGCTGCAACAACTGCGCCTGACCCCCAAGGACCGGCCGGGCCAGCAGCGGATCCACGACTGGACGATCGAAGTCGAGGGCGGAGAAAAACAGCTCCATTATGTCGATCATCACGGCAATGGCGTCGATCTGATCGCGGTGCACGGCGGCGATGCCGAACTTGTCATCCGCTGCCACGGCGCGGTCGAACTGCTCACCACCGACGGGGTGATCGGGGCGCATCGCGGGGCGATGCCGCTGTGGACCTTCCTCCGCCCGACGCCGCTGACCCGCGCGGGACGGGGCGTGCGCGCGCTGACCGCCGGATTGGGCCGCGACTTTGCAAACGATATCGAACGCGCGCATGCGCTGTCGGCGGCGATCCTCGACCGGCTGGCTTATCGCATCGGCGTCACCGATGCCGAGACGACCGCAGAACAGGCGCTGGGGGGCGAGGGCGGGGTGTGCCAGGATCACGCCCATATCTTCATCGCCGCGATGCGCCATCTGGGCCATCCCGCGCGTTATGTGTCGGGCTATCTCAGCATGGACGACCGCACCCATCAGGACGCGACCCACGCCTGGGCCGAGGCCTATTTCGACCATATCGGCTGGATCGGCTTCGACGTCAGCAACGGCCATTCGCCCGACCAGCGCTATATCCGTGTCGCAACGGGGCTCGACTATCGCGATGCCGCCCCGGTTCGCGGCATGCGCTATGGTGCGGCGCAGGAAAATCTGGTTGTCCAATTGCAGGTGCAGCAATAATCGGGACAGCACAGGGGCGGGATGGGGATTCGATGACCTATTGCGTGGGCATGCGTTTGAACAAGGGGCTGGTGTTCATGTCGGACACTCGCACCAACGCCGGCGTCGACGACATATCGCAGGTGCGCAAGATGCGAAGCTGGCACGTGCCGGGCGAGCGCGTCATCACGCTGATGTCGGCGGGCAATCTGGCAACCACCCAGGCGGTCGTCAGCCTGCTCGACGAACGCACCAAGGCACCCGAAGAGCGCCAACCGTCGATCCTGCAGGCGCCGTCGATGTTCCAGGTGGCGACGATCATCGGCGAGACGCTGCGCCAGATCGTGCTGCGCTATGGTGCCGAAGGGCCGGCCGCCGAATCGATCTTTCGCGCCTCGCTGATCGTCGGGGGACAGATTGCCGGCGCCGAACCGCGCCTGTTCCTGATCTATCCCGAGGGCAATTTCATCGAAGCGGGGGAGGACAATCCCTTCTTCCAGATCGGCGAAACCAAATATGGCCGCCCAATCATCGTGCGGTCCTACGATCCCGCTATGTCGTTCGAGGATGCGGTCAAGCTGCTCTGCGTCTCGTTCGATTCGACGATCCGCGCCAACGCCGGGGTCGATCTGCCGATCGACCTGAAGGTCCACGAACGCGACGATTTCCACGGCGTCCACGAACGCCGCTTCGAACGCGACGATCCCTATTTCCACAATGTGTCGCACGGCTGGGCCGAAGCGCTGGGCATAGCGCTAGCCGAACTGCCGGACTTCCATTTCTAAATCCCCCTCCCGCTTGCGGGAGGGGTTAGGGTTACCGGTTCTTCCGGCCTTCGATCAGCCCGTCGACCAGGCTCGGGTCCGCCAGCGTCGACGTGTCGCCGAGCGAGCCGAAGTCATTCTCCGCGATCTTGCGCAGAATCCGCCGCATGATCTTGCCCGACCGGGTCTTGGGAAGGGCGGGGGTCAGGTGGATATGGTCGGGCGTCGCGATCGGGCCGATTTCCGTGCGCACCTGCTGCCGTAGCGCGGCGGCAATCTCTTCGGTCGGCTCGACCCCCGCATTCAGCGTGACATAGGCGTAGATGCCCTGGCCCTTGATGTCGTGCGGAAAGCCGACGACCGCAGCTTCGGCGACCAGATCGTGCAGCACGAGCGCGCTTTCGACCTCGGCAGTGCCCATGCGGTGGCCCGAGACGTTGATGACATCGTCGACCCGCCCGGTGATCCGCCAATAGCCCTCGGCATCGCGGCGGCAGCCGTCACCGGTGAAATATTTGCCCTTGTAGGTCGAAAAATAGGTCTGAATGAAGCGGTCATGGTCGCCATAGACCGTCCGCGCCTGCCCCGGCCAGCTATGCGTGATGCACAGATTGCCCTCGGTCGCGCCGCCGACCTGTTCGTCGGCAAGCACCGCGCCATCCGCATCGACGAGCTGCGGCCGGACCCCGAAGAAGGGGCGCCCCGCGCTGCCCGGCTGCATCGGATGCGCGCCGGGAAGCGTCGTGATCATGATGCCGCCGGTCTCGGTCTGCCACCAGGTATCGACGACGGGGATGCGGCCCTTGCCGACGAGCTGGTGATACCAGCGCCATGCCTCGGGATTGATCGGTTCGCCGACGCTCCCGAGCAGCCGGAGCGTCGACAGGTCGTGGCGCGTCACATAATCGTCGCCTTCGCGCATCAGCGCGCGGATCGCGGTCGGCGCGGTGTAGAGAATGTTGACCCGGTGTTTGTCGACGACCTGCCAGAAGCGATCGTGATCGGGATAATTGGGTACGCCTTCGAACATCAGCGTCGTCGCGCCATTCTGAAGCGGGCCGTAGACGACATAGCTGTGCCCCGTGACCCAGCCGATGTCGGCGGTGCACCAGAAGATTTCGCCCGGCCGATAATCGAACCCGTACCAGAAGGTAGACGCGGTCCACACGCTGTAGCCGCCGACGGTGTGCAGGACGCCCTTGGGCTTGCCCGTCGAGCCTGAGGTATAGAGGATGAACAGCGGGTCTTCGGCGCCCATCGGTTCGCACGGGCAGTCGGCGCCGACATCGGCCGACAGCGCGTCGTACCAATGGTCGCGGCCTTCGCGCATCGCGACGTCGCCGCCGGTGTGCGCAATCACGAGTACGCCCTTTACGTCGACGCGCTCGAGCGCCTTGTCGACATTGGCCTTCAATGGGATCGTCTTGCCGCCGCGCAGCCCTTCGTCGGCGCAGATCACCCAGTCGCTGCCGCAATCCTCGATCCGCCCGTGGATCGCCTCGGGCGAAAAGCCGCCGAAGATGACGCTGTGGATCGCGCCGATGCGCGCGCACGCGAGCATCGCCATCGCGCCTTCGGGGATCATCGGCATATAGATGGTGACGCGGTCGCCCTTGCGGACACCCATCTTCTTGAGCGTGTTGGCCATGCGGATAGTGTCGGCGAGCAGCGCGGCATAGCTGATGTGCCGCACCTCGCCATCGGGGGCGTCGGGTTCAAAGATGATCGCGGTGCGCATCCCATGGCCCGCGGCGACATGGCGGTCGAGCGCATTGTGGCAAAGGTTGAGAACGCCGTCCTCATACCATTTGATGCTGACGGGATCGTAGGACCAGCCCGCGATCTTCGTTGGCGGCGTCATCCAGTCGATGCGCTGTGCCTGATCGGCCCAGAAACCGTCGGGATCGTCGATGCTGGCGGCGTAGAGCCGGTCATAATCGGCCGCACTGCAATGCGTGTTCGCGGCGGCATCGGCGGGCACGGGGACGAAGGGTTCGGAGGGGGGTAGTTCGGACACTGCATCTCTCCTCTATTTGCTATCCCCTTAGCCGTTCGCATCGAGCGAAGTCGAGATGCCCTATCGTCATTGCGCGCCGTCGTGGGGTCTCGACTTCGCTCGACACGAACGGGGGAGGAGTATTATGCGGCTGCCCGATGGCGTGGACGAAAGGACGAAGGATGGCCGGGGTTAGCGTCCGCGCTCGTGGTGTAATTTCCGGTGTAGGCGATGGTGTATTCCGGGGTGGGGCATGCCCCACCCCGGAATGCGGCGTCGCTGGTGGCCAC
>NZ_BCZQ01000036.1 GCF_001598815.1 Sphingopyxis terrae subsp. terrae NBRC 15098
AAGGCATGGACGCGCTCGTCAATGTCCTTGCAAAGCTTGGAGACGGTGGACTTGGAGATGCCGGTCATGCCCATGGCCTGGACGAGTTCATCGACCCGCCGGGTGCTGACCCCGCCGATCCACGCTTCCTGGATCACCGCAACCAGCGCTTTCTCGACCATCTTGCGGGGCTCAAGGAAGCCCGGAAAGTAGGACCCAGCACGCAGCTTGGGGATTTTCAGGTTCAGCGTGCCTACCCGGGTATCCAGCGAACGGTCGCGATAGCCGTTGCGCCAGGTCGCGCGCTCGCTGCTGCGTTCGTGGCGACCCGCGCCGATCAGGCCATCAACGTCGGCCTCCATGATCAGCTGCAGCACGTTCTCGGCGATGGTGCGCAAAAAATCCGGTTGGCCGCCCTTCGCAGCAAGCTCTTCGATCAGTAATCTGTCCTCGGTCATCGGGAACTCCTCTTCGTCACGGTTGAAGTGTGCAAACTCCACCATAACGATGAACCCGGTGGCCACCAGCGACGCCGCATTCCGGGGTGGGGCATGCCCCACCCCGGAATACACCATCGCCTACACCGGAAATTACACCACGAGCGCGGACGCTAACAACCTAAAACGTCGAGCTACGGCAGATTGTAGAGCTGCCAGCAGCCGAGAGAAATAGCATTTCTCGGTCGCAACCAGACGTTTCTTCATCCTTCGCTCCCCTCGCACCCCTGCTTGCCATATGCGCGGCATTTCCCCACATCTGCGAGCATGAACGCTCCCAACCCGCCGCTCAAGGCCGCCATCGTCCCGGTCACCGCCTTTCAGCAGAATTGCACCCTCCTTTGGTGCACCGAAACCAACAAGGCGGCGCTCGTCGATCCCGGCGGCGACCTGCCCAAGCTGCGCGAGGCGATCCGGCAGACGGGGGTGGAGGTCGAAAAGATCCTCGTCACCCACGGCCATATGGATCATTGCGGGCAGGCGGGGGTGCTCGCCCGGGAGTTGGGCGTGCCGGTCGAAGGGCCGCACGAGGACGATCGTTTCTGGATCGAGCGGCTGGGCGAGGATGGCGCGCGCTTCGGCATGACGGGCGAGGTGTTCGAGCCCGACCGCTGGCTGGTCGATGGCGACACGGTGACGGTCGGCAATCTGACGATCGACGTCATCCATTGCCCCGGTCACACGCCCGGCCACGTCGTCTTCTATCATGGCCCCTCGAAGCTCGCGATCGTCGGCGACGTGCTGTTCCAGGGGTCGATCGGCCGCACCGACTTCCCGCGCGGCAATCACCAGCAACTGATCGATTCGATCACCGGCAAGCTGTGGCCGCTCGGCGACGATACCATCTTCCTGCCCGGCCATGGTCCGCACAGCAGCTTTGCACAGGAACGGCGCACCAACCCCTATGTCGCCGACGGCGTTGTGGGCGGCTGAGGCGGCCGCCCCGCTTGCGCCATTCTATTGCGGCTGGATGGCGACGGTTTCGGTGACTTCGGTGCTGACGAATTTCGTCGGGGTCAGGTAGACCGAGAGCAGCGCGGTGATCGCAAGCCCGAGCAGGGTCAGCATGGTGATAACGGTGCCGACCATGCGGCCCCACATCATGCCGTCCATGCCGATCGCGTGCAGGATGCGCCCGACGAGATAGAGCGCGCCCACCGCCCACAGCCAGATCGACGAGCCGATCCCCAGTTCGACCAGCGCAAGCAGGATCAGGACGAAGGGCGTATTCTCGACATAATTGGCCTGCGCGCGCATGCGGCGAATCAGCCGGTCGTTGCCGCCGTCGCCGATCGAGACTTTTTCCTGTCCGCGCACGCGCCCGACGCGGGTCGCGAGCCAGAGGTTGAGCAGGGCGGCGCCCGCGGCGATGGTCAGGCTGATCGGCAACATGAACATGAAATTCCCCCTCTTGTTATCGGTCGGCGCTCGTGCTGGCGCGACCGGGTGCAGATGTGGCACCGGCGCGCGTCCACGGCAAGGGGCGACGGGGAAGGTGCATCAGCCCGGGTTCCCACGCGCGGCGAGGGGGTTGCCTTTGCGGGCAAAAACGCTATAGCCGCGCCCGATCCGGCACCCGACACCATCAGGCGTTGAGGCACCTTCCGGCGGAAGATTATACTGCAGTTCCAAGGCAGCTATGGTTTTCGGCGCGGCGGGCGGGCCAGTCATTCCCCGGCATCGGGGGGTGACAACACCGGGTTTGCCGATTCGTATAAACATTTGAGAATGCAGGATTTAAAATGGCCGTCCCCAAGCGAAAAACCTCGCCCTCGAAGCGCGGCATGCGTCGCAGCCACGACAGCCTGAAGGTCGAGGCCTATCAGGAATGCCCGAACTGCGGCGAACTGAAGCGTCCGCACAACCTTTGCAACGCCTGCGGCCATTATAACGGCCGCGAAGTGGTTTCGGCTGGCGCCTAAGCATTAGCCGGAGGGCGTTGGTATGAGCCTTACACCGCGAATCGCGATCGATGCGATGGGCGGTGACGTCGGCGTGCGCGTGATGCTCGCCGGCGCGGCCATGGCGCGCCACCGGCACGACGGCCTGCGGTTCCTGCTCGTCGGCGACGAGCAGCAGATCAAGGCTGCGCTCGACAACCACCCCAATCTGCGCGCCGCGTCGGACATCATCCACACCGACAAGGTCGTGTCCGGCGAGGACAAGCCCAGCCAGGCGCTGCGGAGCGGCCGCGGCAGCTCGATGGGGCTCGCCATCGATGCGGTGAAGCGCGGCGATGCCGGCGGCGCCGTTTCGGCGGGCAACACCGGCGCGCTGATGGCGATGTCGAAGCTGGCGCTGCGCACCATGCCCGGCATCGACCGGCCGGCGCTCGCGGCGCTGCTGCCGTCGCTCGGCGACAATGACGTCGTCATGCTCGATCTCGGCGCGAACACCGACTGCGACGCCAACAATCTCGTCCAGTTCGCGGTGATGGGCGCAGCCTATGCGCGCACCGCGATGGGGCTGGAGCGTCCGCGCGTCGCGCTGCTCAATATCGGCACCGAAGAGCTCAAGGGCACCGACGAAATTCGCGACGCCGCCGCGATCCTGCGCGATGCCACCGGGCTGCCGATGGAGTTCGCGGGTTTCATCGAGGGCGACAAGCTGTCGCGCGGCAATGTCGACGTCGTCGTCCACGACGGTTTTTCGGGCAATATCGCGCTCAAGACGATCGAGGGCACCGCGCGGTTCGTGACCGATCTGCTGCGGCGCGCCTTCACCTCGTCGGTGCGGTCGAAGATCGGTTTTCTGATCTCGCGGCCGGCGACCGAATTGCTGCGCCACCATCTCGACCCCAATAATCACAATGGCGCGGTGTTCCTCGGCCTCAACGGCGTGGTACTCAAGAGCCACGGCAGCGCCGATGCGAAGGGCGTCGCGAACGCCGTGCATCTGTGCGCCGAACTCGTCGAAAAGGACATTACACGCCAGGTGACCGAGGATCTTGCCAATTTCCGCAGCGACGCCGCGGCATGACCCGGCGCGCTGTCCTCGCCGGCACCGGCTCGGCGCTCCCGCGCACCCGCGTTTCCAACGCCGAACTCGCCGAACGCGTCGATACCAGCGACGAATGGATCGTCGAACGCACCGGCATCCGTTTTCGCCATATCGCCGAACCCGATGAAACGACCGCGACGCTGGGCGCCGATGCGGCGCGTGAGGCGCTGAAGGCGGCGGGTCTGTCGCCTGCGGACATCGGCCTGATCATCGTCGCGACCGCGACGCCCGACAACACCTTCCCCGCCACCGCCACCAAGGTCCAGGCGCTGCTCGGCGCGCCAGACTGCATCGCGTTCGACGTGGCGGCGGTCTGTTCCGGCTTTCTCTATGCCGTCTCGGTCGCCGATTCGATGCTGCGCACCGGTGCCGCCGAGCATGCGCTGGTGATCGGCAGCGAAACCTTCAGTCGCATCCTCGATTGGGAGGACCGCACGACCTGCGTCCTGTTCGGCGACGGTGCGGGGGCGGTGGTGTTGTCGGCAAAGGACGTTGCGGACGACCAGGGCATCCTCGCGACGCGGCTGCACGCCGAGGGGCAATATTGCGACATGCTCTACGTCGACGGCGGTCCCTCGACCACCGGCACCGTTGGCCATGTCCGGATGCAGGGCCGCGAAGTGTTCCGCCATGCCGTCACCAATCTTGCCAATGTGCTGGGCGAGGTGCTCGCCGACGTCGGGCTGAAGGCCGAGGATATCGACTGGGTCGTTCCGCATCAGGCGAACAAGCGCATCATCGACGCCACCGCGAAAAAACTGGGCCTGCCCGCCGACCATGTCGTGCTGACGGTCGATCAGCATGCGAATACGTCGGCGGCCTCGGTCCCCCTGGCGCTCGACCTTGCGGTGCGCGACGGGCGCATCAAGCGCGGCGATCTGGTCGTGCTGGAGGCGATGGGCGGCGGTTTTACCTGGGGTGCGGCGGTCCTGCGCGTCTAGTTTTTGCAGTCCACGAACGGGCTTTCGACGCTCGTCGCATCAACTCCACGCTCCATCCGTTTAAGTTTGGCGGATTAATTCGCTTTTGTTACATATAATCCCGGGACTCGCGACGGTGGGGGCTGTCTGGGTTCCTCTTGTGCATCCGCTTCAGGAGGGGAGGGGTCAATTATGACAGCAGGAACGCTTACCCGCGCCGACATTGCCGCGCGCATCAATCAGCAGGTCGGCCTGTCGCGAAACGAATCGGCGACGATCGTCGAATCGATTCTCGCGCATATGTCGGACGCGCTGGCCGCGGGCCAGAATGTGAAGATTTCGGGCTTCGGCACCTTTGTGCTGCGCGACAAGGCCGAACGCGTCGGCCGCAATCCCAAGACGGGGATCGAGGTTCCGATCCTGCCGCGCCGGGTGATGACCTTTCGCGCCAGCCAGGCGATGCGCGCCCGCGTTGCGGGCAAATAAGCCGGTCGTATCCGATGGGCGATCACGATAGCCGCAACGGGGACGGCAAGGCGGTCGGAGCGATGCTTGCCATTGGCGAGCTCGCAGACCGTATCGGGGTGCCGACCCACGTCCTGCGCTACTGGGAAACGCGCTTTCCCCAGCTTCGGCCGCTCCAGCGGTCGGGCCGCAGGCGCTATTACCGGCCCGACGATATCGCGCTGGCGGAACGCATCCATCACCTGCTTCACGTGAAGGGCTATACGGTCGATGGCGCCCGCAAGGCGTTGTCGTCGGAACCCGACGGCGCTGCCGCGATATCCCGCGACGTCCCGGTCGCGCGGGCGTCGCACAGTGAAGCGAAGGGTATTCCGGTCGCCGCGCTGGTGGCACTGCGCGAGCGGCTGGCCGCGGCGCTGCGCTGAGACAGCGGCGCCCCATCTGAACAATTCGCGCTCCGTCTACCGGGCGTAGGCGTCGCGCAATTCGCGTTTCAGCACCTTGCCGATCGGGCTGCGCGGCAGTTCGTCGACGGTGGTGATCGCGCTCAGCCGCTGGGTCTTGCCGACCTTGGCGTTGCAATCGGCGCGCACGCTTTCCGCATCGGCGCCGGGTTTCAGCACAACGAAAGCGACGGGGGTTTCGCCCCACTCCTCGCTCGGCATGCCGACCACCGCCGCTTCGACCACGCGGTCGTCGGCGAGCAGGATCGCCTCGAGGTCGCTCGGGAAGATGTTGAACCCGCCCGAAATGATCATGTCCTTGGCGCGGTCCATCAAGGTCAGGAAACCGTCCTCGTCAAAGCGGCCGATGTCGCCATGACGATAGAAGAGATTCCCTTCCGCATCGTGCCAGTGCATGGCCTTGGTCGCATCGGGGCGGTTGTTGTAGCCGGTCATCATCGCCGGGCTGCGACCGACGATTTCGCCGACCGACCCTTGCGGTAATTCCTGGCCCTCTTCGTCGATGACCTTAGCGATATGACCCGGTGCGGGCTTTCCGACGGTGTGCAGCTTGTCGGGGAATTGATGCGCCTCGAGGATGAAGGCCGCGCCGCCTTCGGTCATCCCATAGATTTCGACGAGGCCGCCCGGCCAGCGCTTCAGCACGTCGGCCTTGAGCTCGGCGGCGAAGGGCGCCGAGGTGCAATATTTCATCACGAAGCTGGACAGGTCGAAACGCTCGAAATCGTCGAGCGCCATGATGCGGCGGTACTGGACGGGAACGAGCATCGTGTTGGTGGCGCGTTCGCGCTCCGCCAGCTCCAGAAAGCCGCGCGCATCGAATTTCTTCATCAGCACGACCTGCCCGCCCGAACCGACCGTGGGCAGAAAGCTTGCCATCGTCGTGTTCGAATAAAGGGGCGTCGACAGGATCGTCACCGCGTCGGGGCCATAGGCCGGAACGCCGCGCTGGATGTGTTGCCAGCGCATCGCGTGGCTGTGGACGATCCCTTTCGGCGTTCCTGTCGTCCCCGACGAATAGATGATGTTGAAGCCGTCGAGCGGATCGATCGTGACCGCCGCAGGCGTGGTGCCTGCGGGCGCCATCCATTCGTCCAGCGCGACGCCGACGTCGCTGCCGTCCATTGCGATGCGATCGCTGGCGGTGACGGTCTGGCCTTCGAGGCCTGCGGACGCGGCGCTGTCGAGGAACAGGTGACGCGCCCCGGTATCGGCGATCATCGCCGCCATCTGCTCGCCCGTTGCGCTGTTGGTGATCAGCCCGGCAACGCCGCCGGCGCGCAGCGTGCCGAGAATGACCGCCATCTGTTCGACGCTGTTCAGGCCCGCAATCGCCGTCCGGTCGCCCTTCGCCAGTCCGTCCTGCTGCAGCCGCGCGGCGATTCGGTCGACCATCTGATCCAGTTCGGACCAGCTCAATCGCCGCGCCGGGTCTGCGGCCGCTACGGCATCGGGACGTTCGGCGGCGTGGGCGCGAACGAGGTCGGGCAGGGTGGCGAAGGCGCTGTCAAGCAATTCGATACTGGTCATGGCTACCGGTTAGCACAGCAGGGGGGCGGTGCAATGCCGGTGGGGCGGCGGCGCGACAAGAAGTTGCGTCACGGCAGGGGCGAACGATGCATCCATCGGGGATGGCGGCAGAAGGCGACACGAAGTTGCTCGTCGCCCTCTATCATCCGGAGCCTGCCGTTGCGGCACGGATCGCCGCGACGGTGGTCGCGGCGGGCTGTGCGGTCGACATTCTGCCCGACCCCGACGCGGGGCTGCGCCCCTGGCTCAGCCAGTGTTTCGATCTGTTGCTCCTGGGCTCATCGGCTGGCGCCGCGGCGGCCGATGCGCTTGCGGCCGTCCGTCTCGCGCGCTCGGTCGCGGGGCGCCGGCCGCTTTTCGTTTTGACCGATCGCGATTCGCCCGCCGCCCGGCTGACCGCGCTTGCCGGCGGCGCCGACGACGCGCTCGGCTGGCGCGGCAACCTGCCCGAGGTGGCGGCGCGGATCGCCGCCTTGCTCCGGCGCAGCCAATTGGCCGCCGGGCAGCTTGGTGCGGGCGATCTGCGCATCGACCTGATCGACCGCCGCGTCGAGCGCGCCGGAAAGCTGATCCGCATGCCGCAGCGCGAATTCGACCTGCTCGCCCATCTCGCCCGCGTTCCCGGCCGCCCGATGTCGCGCGCCGCGCTGCTCAAGGCGGTGTGGCGGATCGACTTCGATCCCGGCACCAACCGCGTCGAAGTTCATGTCGCGCGGCTGCGCGCCAAGATCGACCGCGGCTTCGACTGGCCAATGCTGCACACGATCAAGGGCGAAGGCTATGCGCTGCGCCCGCATCGGGGCGTGCCCGGTCTCACGACGTGTTAGCCTAAGCTGGCATCGGGAAATTTGGGCGGCTGGGAACGATCGCGGCCGTTCCTAGCAATTGGACTTGCTTCACCAGAAGATGCAATGCTTGTCAGATGCAAGCGCTCGAACCAACAAACAGGATTGAACAGCTGTTCATTCCGGCGGCGGCAATTTTTCTTCCCGCCCGGGAAGTTGAGATCATTCGCCTGAACAACGGTGCGTTGAGGTACTCTTGGCAGTCGCCCTGCAGTGCATTGGAGCGTCTGAACGCGCATATCCTAGAGAGCGAGATCATGCTTTCGACGAAAATCAGTCACACCCATATTGAGGGTTGGCGATTTGGGCAGGGCGAGTTGAATCAAGACCAGCGTGCCGTTCGTATTGCCGTTGGCGCGATCAAAGAGATACTGGAGATAATGGACGGCGATCTGGTTTTTACAAAAGACTATGATTCGGCGGGCAACGAATTGACGTCATCAGGCATGTCACCGAGGACCGTCTGGTTGTATCCACCTTCCGACATGTCCAGCCACAAGTCGCATACCGCGAACGGTGTCACTGAACGTGCATGGGATTGGTTCGGTGAGGTGACACGCCCGAAGGCCTGAAAGGGTTGATACTGGAGGTTGGGTCAAAAATTACCGCTTCCCACCTCGAAGCCGCCAAATCCCCTCAGTCGTCGTCCATCGCGGGGGACAGTGATGCGTCGAGGTCGCGGGGTCGGATGAAAGCAACGAAACGCGCGCTCTTTGTATCGAGGTCGCGCCAGTCGGCGATGTCGAGTTCGAGGCGGGCGAGCGCCGATGTCGGTAGCTTTTCCTCGACCTTGGCGCGCAGTTCGTCATCGGGCGATTCGGGGACGAGTTCGAGGATCAGGTCCTCCAGCCCCGGATTATGCCCGGCGATCAGCAAATTCTGCGAGTCCTTGCCGATGTCGCGGATTACATCGATCAGCGTCGCCGACGAGGCAAGATAGATGCGGCGGTCCCAATCGGGTTCGATTGCGTCGATTCCGGCGGCGGGTTGAAACAGATCGAGCGTTTCGGTCACGCGCACCGCGGGCGAGGCGATGATGCGGTCGATCGCCATCGCCTGCCGCCGTGCATATTGGCCCACGAGTTCGGCGCCGCGACGGCCGCGCGCGTTGATCGGGCGGTCGAAGTCGCGTTCGACGGTCGCGTCCCAGCCCGATTTCGCATGACGCAGGATAGTCAAAGTCTTCAAAATCTCTCCCCGCGCCGCTGCGCCAGCCCCCGGGCCCCAAAGCCCTGCTGCGCTGCCTTCTGCCGGAAACTCATGACGGTGAAAAGGCAGCAAACGCTCTTTTTCGCTGTTCGCCGTTCGCCGCCGCAACATGGTTCACGACCTCGTCGAGCGGCAGGCGGCGGATCGGCGTCCCGGCGGGAAAAGCGCTGAGCAGCCGCGACGGAAAGCTGGGCGACAGCATGACGAACTGTCCGAAATCGTCGGCGCGGCGGATCAGGCGGCCGAACGCCTGCCCGATGCGCGCCCGGATGACGGCGTCGTCATAGGCGCCGCCGCCCTGCGCCGCGCGCCGCGCCGCATGGAGGATGGTGGGGCGCGGCCACGGCACCCCCTCCATGACCACGAGCCGCAACGATTCACCCGGCACATCGACTCCGTCGCGCAGCGCGTCGGTGCCGAGCAGCGAGGCGTGCGGATCGGCGCGGAAGATGTCGACAAGGGTGCCGGTGTCCAGCGGGTCGACATGCTGGGCATAGAGCGGCAGCCCGGCGCGTGCGAGGCGGTCGGCGATGCGGGCGTGGACGATGCGCAGCCGGCGGATCGCGCTGAACAGGCCGAGCGCGCCGCCACCCGATGCTTCGATCAGGCGGCTGTAGGCGCCGGCGAGGGCGGGGAGGTCGCCGCGCGCAATATCGGTGACGATCAGCACTTCGGCCTGCCGCGCATAGTCGAAGGGGCTCGGCACCGCGAAATGCCGGACGCCGCCGTCGATGTGCCGCGCGCCGGTGCGGATGTCGGCGTCGGACCAGCCGCTGCCTGCGTCGTCGCCCGCCTGCGCGCCGCTGCGCAATGTCGCAGAGGTGACGAGCACGCCCTGCGCCGGCGCATAGACGATATCGGCGACGGGGCGCGCCGGATCGAGCCAGTGGCGGTGCAGGCCGATATCATATTCGCGCCCGTCGAAACGGTCGACCGCGAGCCAGTCGACGAAGTCGGGGTCGGCCGGGCCGCCGACGCGCCCGAGCAGCGACAGCCACGCGCCGAGCGTGTCGATGCGCGTGCCGAGGCTGGCGCGGGCGCCGTCGACACGGGCGCGGGCCTGCCCGTCGAGCCAGTCGGGCGGATCGTCGACCAACGCGTCGAGCCGCTTGCCGAGCGCCATCAGCGGCCGCAGCAGCGCCTCGATCGCATCGCTCGCGTCGGCGGCAGCCGCCACCAGATCGGGGCCGGGATCGGCAAGTTCGGTCTCGAGACCATAGCCGCTGTCGGCATTTTTCGGATCGGCGCCGCGTGCATAGACTTGCCCGCGCGCCGCGACGAGCAGCCGCTCGATCGCGCCCCAAGGGTCGTTCTCGGCAATGCGCGCGAGCCACCCGTCGCCGGGAAGCTGGCCCGCCGCCTCGATTGCCGCCTGAATCGCCTTGTCGCCGGCCTCGTCATAGCTCGCGACATCGGCAAGGCGCGCGGCGAGACCGCGGCGGCGGCCGCGCGACTTGCCCTCCGGCCCCAACACCCAGCGGCGGATCTCGATCGCTTCCTGCCCGGTGAGCGCGGCGGCGAACATGCTGTCGGCGGCATCCCACAGATGGTGGCCCTCGTCGAAGATCAGCCGCGTTGCGGGGGCGCCGCCGTCACGCGGCCGGGCGGCCTGCACCATCGTCAGCGCATGGTTCGCAATGACGATGTCGGCCTGCGCTGCCGAGCGGGTCGAGCGTTCGATGAAACATTTGCGGAAATGCGGGCAGCCCGCATAGATGCACTCGCCGCGCCGATCGGTCAGCGCGGTCGTGCCGTTGCGGCGGAACAGCGCGGGCAGCCAGCCGGGCAGATCGCCGCCAACCATGTCGCCGTCGCGCGTATACGCCGCCCAGCGCGCGACGAGCTGCGCCAGAACGGCCGCGCGGCCCGAAAAGCCGCCTTGCAGCGCATCCTCCAGATTGAGCAGGCAGAGATAATTTTCGCGTCCCTTGCGCACCACCACCTTTTCGCGGTGCGTCCGGGCATCGGGGTACAGCCGCTCGGTCTCGCGCGCCAGCTGGCGTTGCAGCGCCTTGGTATAGGTCGACACGCAGACGCTGCCGCCCGACTGATCGATCCATTGCTTGGCGGGGGCGAGATAGCCCAGCGTCTTGCCGATCCCCGTGCCCGCCTCGGCGACCAGCATCTGCGGCCGGTCGCGGCGTTCGCGCGGTTCGAAGATCGCGGTGGCGGCGCGGGCATAGTCGCGCTGCCCCGCACGGCGTTCGGCGCCATCACCGGTGAGCCGGTCGAGCCGGGCGGTCACATCGTCGGGATTGACCGTTACCTGGCGCGGCTGCGGGCGCGGGGCAGCTTCCTCCCATTCGGGCAGCCGCGCGAACAGCCAGCGCTCGCTGCGTTCGGGCGCGCCGATGCGCGGCTGCAGCAGCGGCGCCCACGGCCAGCGCTGGCGCGACAGCGCCTGCAGGCCGTGCCACGCGCCCTCGCGCTCGGGCCACGCGGCATCGCCCGCGCGATCGAGCATCGCTGCGGCGGCGCGCGGCAGGAACGCCGCAACATCGGCTTCGCTATCGGGCGGGGCGATGCCCATCGCGGCGGCGATCCCCGCCGGTGTCGGTACCGCGAAGCGCGCGGGAAAGAGGAAGGCGAAGAGTTCGAGCAGATCGAGCCCCGACAGCTCGGGATAGCCCAGCCGGTCGCCCGTCAGCGTCGCGCCGAGCAGGACATGCGGGGTTGCGGCGACCGCCGCGATCGCTTCGCCGCGTCCGACGCGCTGGACGCGGCCCGATGCGTCGGCGATCCAGATGCCGACATGGCTCGCGTGGATCGCGGGGAGGGAGAGCGGATCGGGCGCCATTGCCCCACGCTAGGCACAAAAGGCGAACGCGGCAAGGCGGGTAATCGATGCGACACGCTTTCGGGTTGCAGCGGCGTGAAAAGCGACCATCTTTCGGCGGGAGATTGATGAGAGGGGCGACACAATGGGTGAAGAGGCTGCGATCGGCGCGGTGGTCGACGAAATGTATGCGATGATTTCTGGCCCGAAAGGGCCGCGCGACTGGTCGCGCCAGGATAATTGCTTCCATCCCGAGGCCCGTCAGATCCGAACGGGCGTCGATGCCGATGGCCGCGCGATATTTCGTAGCATGGGCCTCGCTGACTATGCTCGCGATACGACGCCCTTCTTTGCCGAGAATGATTTCTTCGAGCTCGAAATTGCCCGGCGGATCGACGTACTCGGCAACATGGCGCACGTATGGAGCGCTTATGAAGCGCGTTCGGCGCTCGACGACCCACTGCCAGAGAGGCGCGGCATCAATTCGATCCAGCTATTCAAAGACCCCGAACGCGGGTGGCGTATCATGGCGATGATCTGGGACAATGAGCGCGACGGCGTCACCATCACGCCCTTCTGATCGCTCAGCTCAGCCCGCGCCGTCCGAAACCTGGGCTGCGGTTTGACAGAAATATCTGCGCAGGATGTGCGCTGGCGGCGCCGCGCGCGCGTTCGAGCGCGTTAAACAGCGGTCCGTGCGACAGCTCGTAGGGAAAGCGCACGCCCATGCGGTCGAATTCGGACCACATGACGATCGCGTAGACGACCTGGCCACCGTAGTGGATTTCGCAGCGGGATCGCGCCGGCATGCTCGCGCCGTCGATGCGGGCGCCGCCTTCCGAAAGGTCGCAGATGCGCCCTTCGATCTGGTTGAGCACGCCGTTGACGATCACCTCGATGGCGACCGGGGTACGCTTGTGAGCGCGGGTGATGGGAGTGTGGGGACTCGTCATGGCCCGAGGCTAGGACGGACGTGGTTAATTTGGCGTAACCATGTCTGGCGCCGTTCCGTTGCGGCGGGCGGACAATTTTGCCTTTCGATTCGGGGGCGCTTGCCGCTATGGGCGCCCCATGACCGATTTGCACCTTCATCCTTCGCTGCGCGAGCCCGCGCAAACGTCCAAGGCCTGGCCGTTCGAGGAAGCGCGCAAGCTGATCAAACGCTATCCCGACGGCAAGCCCGGCGGCGCGCCGGTGCTGTTCGAAACCGGCTATGGCCCCTCGGGCCTGCCGCATATCGGCACCTTCAATGAAGTGCTGCGCACAACGATGGTGCGGCGCGCTTATGAAACGCTGACGGGCGGCCTGCCGACGCGCCTCGTGGCGTTCAGCGACGATATGGACGGGCTGCGTAAGGTTCCCGACAATGTGCCGAACGGCGACATGCTGCGCGAGCATCTGGGTCGGCCGCTCACCGCGATTCCCGATCCGTTCGGCAAGTATGAGAGTTTTGCGCATCACAACAATGCGATGCTGCGCGAATTTCTCGACCGCTTCGGCTTCGAGTATGAATTCGTCAGCTCGACCGAACGCTATCGCTCGGGCGCGTTCGACGAAGCGCTGAAGAATGTCCTGCGGCACAATCAGGATATTCTCGACATCATGCTGCCGACGCTGCGCGCCGAGCGCGCCGCGACCTATTCGCCAATTCTGCCGGTGAGCCCCAAGTCGGGGATCGTGCTGCAGGTGCCGGTGACGGTGGTTGATGCTGATGCGGGGCTCGTATCGTTCGAGGATGAGGGCGAGACGATCACCCACAGCATCCTGTCGGGCGGTGCCAAGCTGCAGTGGAAGGTCGACTGGGCGATGCGCTGGGTCGCGCTCGGCGTCGATTACGAGATGTACGGCAAGGATCTGACCGACAGCGGCATCCAGTCGGGCAAGATCGCCAAGGCGCTGGGCGGACGCAAGCCCGAGGGGCTGATCTACGAAATGTTCCTCGACGAAAAGGGCGAGAAGATTTCGAAGTCGAAAGGCAATGGCCTGTCGATTGAACAATGGCTGAGCTATGGCAGCGAAGAGAGCCTGGCTTTCTACGCCTATCGCGAACCCAAGGCGGCGAAGCAACTTCATATCGGCGTCATCCCGAAGGCGGTCGACGAATATCTGCAGATGCGCGGAAGCTATCCGGCGCAGGAACCCGACAAGAAGCTGGGGAACCCCGTGCATCACGTCCATGTCGCGCGCGGCGAAGATGTGCCCGACGCGGTGCTGCCGGTGACCTTCGGGCTGCTGCTCAACCTTGTCGCCGTGATGGGCGCCGATGCGGCGAAGGACCAGATCTGGCGCTACCTCGGCCAATATGTCGCGGGCGCCGACGCAGCGACCTGGCCCGAGCTCGACCGGTTGATCGACAATGCGATGGCGTACAACCGCGACTATGTCGCCCCGACGCTGAAGCGCCGCAAGCCTGTGGGCGGTGAGGGCGCTGCGCTCAAGGAACTCGACGACCGGCTTGCCGCGCTTTCCGCCGATGCGTCGGCCGACGACATCCAGAACATCGTCTATGAGATCGGCAAGAGCGAAGCCTATGGCTTTGAAAATCTGCGCGATTGGTTCAAGGCGCTTTATGAAACGCTGCTCGGGTCGAGCGCAGGTCCGCGCATGGGCAGCTTCATCGCGCTGTTCGGGATCGACAACACGCGGCGCCTGATTGCGGAAGCTTTGGCATGATCGACATCTTCACCACCGGCGGGACGATCGACAAAGTCTATTTCGACGCGCTGTCGGAGTTCCAGATCGGGCCGGCGGCGATTCCCGACATGCTGCGAGAGAATAATGTTCATGTGCCGCACCGCGTCACCCAGTTGATGCGCAAGGACAGCCTGGAACTCACCGACGCCGACCGCGAGGCGATCCGCGCGGCAGTCGCCGCGAGCGATTCGGCGCATGTTCTCGTCACGCATGGCACCGACACGATGGTCGTTACCGGCCGTACGCTGGCGGGAATTGAAGGCAAGACGATCGTGCTGACCGGCGCGATGCAGCCCGCATCGGTGCGGGCTAGCGACGCCGAGTTCAATGTGGGCTTTGCGCTGGCGGCGGTGCAGACGCTGCCGCCCGGTGTCTATGTCGCGATGAACGGCATGATCTTCGATCCCGAGACCACGGTAAAGGATCGCGCGGGCGGCCGTTTCGTCGCGGCGGGCGAATAGCGCCGACTGTAACCTCGCGCGCGCGCCTCCGAATATAGGAGCATGGACGGACATATTGTCCCTCCATCCCGTCTTCGGAGGATAGCATGACCAACACGAAATTCGCCGCTGCCATTGCCGCTTCGGCCACTGCCCTCGCACTCGCCGGCGCCGCTCTGGCCGCTCCGGCGCCTGCCGGCAGTTCGGGCGCCGCGGTCGGTGCCAAGGACACCGTGCATTGCTATGGCGTCAACAGCTGCAAGGGTACGGCCGACTGCAAGACCTCGGCCAACGAATGCAAGGGTCAGAACGAATGCAAGGGTCATGGCTTCAAGGCCATGACCGCCGCCAAGTGTCTGACCGGCGGCGGCGTCATCGGCGACCTCGGCTGATGCCATTCCCTCCCGCACGGCGCTCCGGCTCCGTGCGGGAGGAATTAATCGAGTCCAATCATGCCTCAAGATCAGCGGATCGCGATCCCGTCGCCCGGCTTCGGTTTGGGACTGCGCCCCGTCCATTATCCCGATTTCCTGGCGCGGCCCCAACCGGTCGAGTGGCTGGAGATCATATCGGAAAATTATATGGTGCCCGGCGGACGCCCGATGGCGACGCTCGACCGGATTCGCGCCGATTATCCGATCGTCATGCACGGTGTGTCGCTGTCGATCGGGTCTGACGAGCCGCTCGACCGCACCTATCTGTCGGCGCTGAAGGCGCTCGCCGATCGGGTCGATCCGCTTTGGATTTCGGATCATCTGTGCTGGACCGGGATCAACGCGCATAACAGCCATGATCTGCTTCCGCTGCCCTATGATGCACCGACATTGCAGTGCGTCGTCGACAATATCGGCCGCGTGCAGGATTATCTGGGGCGGCGGATCCTGATCGAAAATCCGTCGAGCTATGTCAGCTTTCGCGCCTCCGATCGCAGCGAATGGGATTTTCTGGCTGAAATGGCGGAACGCGCCGACTGCCTGCTGCTGCTCGACGTCAACAACATCTACGTCAGCGCGCGTAACCATGGCTTCGATCCGCTGGACTATCTGAGCGGCTTGCCCGCCGGGCGTATCCAGCAAATCCATCTCGCGGGCCACAGCGACATGGGCGATTATGTCATCGACACGCACGATGCAGCGGTATGCGATGCGGTATGGGATCTTTACGCCCGCGCCATTGCGATGGTCGGCCCCGTCGCGACGATGATCGAACGCGATGACGACATTCCGCCGCTGGCGGCGCTGTTGTCCGAACTCGAACGGGCCCGCAAGCTGGCGCAGGCGGCGCTGGAGCCGGTCGGTGGCTGACGCACTGTACGCCATCCAGCAACGCTTTCTCGCCGCGATCATGGGCGAGGATGCGGATGCCGAAGCCCTGATTGTCGATGACGCGCGCGTCGGCGCGGCCCGCCGGATCGGCATCTATCGCAACAATTACCGCGCCAGCCTGACCGGCGTTCTCGCCGATCATTTCGAGCGGCTGCATGCCTATCTGGGCGATGCGCAATTCGGCCATATCGCCGATGCCTATGTAAAGGCGCACCCGTCGACGACCCGCAATCTGCGCTATTACGGCGCCGCGCTGCCCGGCTTTATCGCGCATCATTTTCCGGAAGACGGCGAATTGGCCGAACTTGCCCGGCTGGACTGGGCGCTGCGCCACGCCTTCGACGCGCTCGACGCATCGCCGCTCGATGCCGGTGCGATCGGCATGCTCGGCGAGCAATGGGTCGGCGCCAGCCTCGCGCTGCATCCTTCGGCGCGGCTGCTCACCATGCACCATAATAGCGCGGCCCTGTGGAGCGCGCTCGACGCCGGCGAAGCCCCTCCGGCGGTGGCGGTTCTTGCCGCGCCCGTGGATGTGTTGGTGTGGCGCAGCGGACTCCAGCCGCATTTTCGCAGTCTGGCCGCGGTCGAGGCGGCTACGCTGGTGCGGATCGGGCGCGGCGCCAGTTTCGCGGATATCAGCGCGCATTTAGTGAACGAAGTTGAGGAAGCGACCGCGATGGAAACGCTGGCCGCGCTGCTCGCCCGGTGGCTGGCCGACGGCGTGCTGATATTGGCCGATCAGGCCGCAGCGGTAACTTGACGCAGCACCGCAGCGTAATTCGGCGCGATGGTCATCGCATCATGCTTGCCGGCGCGGCCGAGCGCGGCATGGACTTGGGGCAGGCGATAGCAGGGCACGCCCATGAAGAGGTGATGCTCGGCATGATAATTCACCCAATATGGCGCAACCGTCGCGCGCGCGAGCCAGCCGGCATGCGTCGTGCGCGCGTGGCTGAAGGGATCGTCGCTCCCTGTCGCGGTGCAGGCGTGTTCGGCGATGTTACGGATGCGCAGATAGAGCTGAAAGGTCGTCGCCAGTCCGGCAAACCAGAGCAGATAGGGCGTCCAGCCGTAGAGCAGCAGCGACGCCGCGAGCAATATGGCCTGAACGAGTAGAAAGCGGCCGACAGACCGTGTAACCGTCATCGCGCCGGCAACATCGATCGTGGGCGATGTGACGCCATCGTCGGATTGCTTGTTGAAAGGCGTTCCCGCCTTGGTGCTCGCCCTTCTTTTCTCCGCCCGTTCGCCGCGAAGCATCGCCCTCAATCCCACGAAGGCGAAGCGGAACTGGGCGACGCGTTGTTTGAAAAATGTCTGTCCGGTCAGGTCGCGGACGATCTTGCGCATTAGGCTGGCGCGGGTGGTCGGGAATGGCTTGGATAATGCAAGGTCCGGGTCTTCGGCCTGCTGCGTATATTTGTGGTGCAGCTATCGCGACCACAACCGGAGCTATTACCGGATGCCGCGCTATTACAACCCGTACCGGGGCCGCAATTACACGCGCTTCAGCATCGGTTTTTCGCTGGGTTCGCTCTTCTACAGCCAGCGGTACTGGATCAACGATCCAGGCTATTATCGCCTGCCGCCCGCTTACGGCCCCTATCGTTGGGTGCGCTATTATGACGATGCGCTGCTCGTGAACACCTATACGGGTCAGGTCGTTGACGTGATCTACGACTTCTTCTGGTAATATTCCTTTCGGTTATCAGAAGCCAAACTGAAGGGCCGGTTCGTCCGGCCCTTCTTTTATGCACCCTCCCCCTTGCCCTCACGCTCTGGCCGCGCCACGGTGGGCGAAAGACAGGGGAGACATCATGCTGAAGAAAAGCCTGCTCGCCGCCGTGGCGGTTGCCGCCATGCTGGGCGGCGTTGCCGCCGAAGCGAAGACGACGCTCGTCTATGCCGCGCGCGTCATCACCGATCCCGATAAGCCCGCGCTTGGCCCATCGACCGTGACCGTCACCGATGGCCGGATCATGACGATCGAGCCGGGCCGCGCCGCCGCTCCGGCGGGTGCCGACGTCATCGATCTCGGCGACAAGACGCTGCTTCCCGGCCTGATCGACCTCCACGTTCATCTAACCGGCGATCCGGGCGGTGATTTCCGCAACGAAGCGGTCGATCCCGACGAATGGGGCGTTGTCGTCGGCGTCAAAAATGCCGCGATCACGCTGCGCGCCGGCTTCACCACGGTGCGTGAGGCGGGGTCGGCGCAATATACCGCCTTCTCGCTGCGCCGCGGCACCGCCGAAGGCTTGATCGAAGGACCGCGGATCATCGCCGCCGGTGTGCCCTTGTCGATCATCGGCGGCCATGGCGACGTCACGGGCTTCCGCGAAGATGTCCACGCTATACTCGATCAGGGCTATACCTGCACGGGTGCCGTGGAATGCGCCGAAAAGGTGCGCAAGGCATCGCGCGCCGGCGCCGATGTCATCAAGATCACCGCGACCGGTGGCGTCCTGTCGCAGCAGGGCCGCGGCCTCGGTGCGCATTTCTCGAATGATGAACTCCTCAGCATCGCCGATACCGCCCACTCGCTGGGCCTCAAGGTCATGGCGCATGCGCATGGCGAGCGCGGCATCGAAGCGGCCGCCGCCGCCGGGATCGACAGCATCGAACATGGCACCTTCGCCGATGATGCCGCGCTGAAGGTCATGAAGGCCAAGGGCACCTATCTCGTCCCGACCCTGATGGCGTTCGAGGGCGTGCGCGAACGACTCGGCAAGGGCATCTACACCCCCACAGTCGAGGAAAAGGTCCGCATGACGCTTGGCCGCGTGGGTCAGGCCGTGACGCGGGCAAAGGCGCTGGGCGTGCCGATCGCCTTCGGCACCGATGCCGGTGTGTTCGAACATGGCCGCAACGCGGGCGAGTTCGCGCTGCTCGTCAAGGCGGGGCTGACCCCGCGTGAGGCATTGGCGAGCGCGACGACCACCGCCGCCCGGTTGCTGTCGATGGAAAACGAGATCGGCCGCATCGCACCGGGTATGTCGGCCGACATGATCGCGGTCGATGGCGATCCGCTCGGCGATGTGACGACCCTCGAACATGTGCGCTGGGTGATGGCGCGCGGGCGTATCGCCGACTGACGACAGGAGATCAGGCGGCGCGGTCGATCCGCCCGCCTGTCCGGCGTTCCTTCGCCCCGGCGCCGCCAACCAGCGCGCCGATGTCGACCACTTGTGCAAAACGGACGCCGACGCGGTTCCCGTCGGACCAGCGCGCTTCGGCGTCCATCACCACATCAGCGCCAAATTCGATCAACAGCGACGTTCCTTCGGGGACATTCCACAAACCTTCGATCAGCGCACCGCGCGACGACAGATTACGCACAATCGCTTCATAGCGATAGCCGCCGCTCGCGATCTGGATCGTCCGGAAGGTCCGCATCCGCGCTTCGCGCGCACTCTTGTAACCCTGCGCGACCGCCTTGCCATTGCCGTCTGCGAGCAAAGCCAGCACTTCCTCGACGGTCATCGGCTTGCCGTAGATATAGCCTTGGACATGGCTGCAGCCGAGGCCGCGGATCAGCGCTAGGTCGTCGTGCGTTTCGACCCCCTCGGCGGTGGTTTCCATCTTGAGTGCCGTCGCCAATCCGACGATCGACGAAATGATTGCGGCATTCATGCTGCTGGGATCGGCCGCGCCGAGAACGAAGCTCTGGTCGATCTTGATCTTGTCGAACGGCGCCTTCTTCAGATAGCCGAGCGCCGAATAGCCGGTGCCGAAATCGTCGAGGGCTAGCCGTACCCCGGTGCGCTTCAACCGTTGGAACATCTCCAGATTTTCGGGACTTTCGTCGAGGAAGACGCCTTCGGTAATTTCCAGCTCAAGCTGATCGGGACGGATGCCCGCGGCGGCGACCGCGCTCAGGATCGTCGCGGGCAGTTTTTCATTGGCAAACTGTCGCGGCGACACATTGACGGCAACGCGATACTCCTGCCCCAATCGCGCAATCGTCGCGCAGGCGGTGCGGATGATCCATTCGCCGATCGGAACGATCAGGTTCGATTCTTCGGCGATCGGGATGAATTTCGAGGGGCTGATGACCGCATCGCCGCCCTGTTGCCAGCGGATCAGCGCCTCGAAGCCGCTGATGCGTTCGCTGCCGACATTCACGATCGGCTGGTACAGCAGCTTCAGTTCGTCCTTTGCCAGCGCATCGCGCAGCGCGTCTTCGATCGCCTTGCGCTCGCTTGCCTGGTTATGCATCGCGTCGGCATAGAAGCGATAGACGCCGCGCCCGGCGTCCTTCGCCGCATAGAGCGCAAGGTCGGCATTACGCACCAGCGCCAACGAGCCGATCCCGTCGCTTTCCGAAATGGCGATACCGATCGAAGATCCGATGCGGATGCGCTCGCCCTCTATCAGAAAGGGCTTGGCAAGGCTCAGGATGATCGCGTTGGCGATCCCTGCCAGCTTTTCGACCTGGGTGATCTGCGGCAGCACGATCTGGAACTCGTCGCCGCCCAGTCGTCCCACCTGCCCTTTGTCGCCGACGACCTGCGTCAGCCGCGCCGCGACCTGTTGCAGCAATTGGTCGCCGACCGGATGCCCCATCGTGTCGTTGACCGCCTTGAACCGGTCGAGGTCCATCAGCAGCAGCGCGCAGGGCTGCGCCTGCCCGAGATGATTCTTGAGCGCACGCTCGAGCAGATCGGTGATGTGCAGGCGGTTCGCGAGGCCGGTCAGCGTGTCGTACCGCGCGAGCTGATTGATCTGCTGTTCGGACTTGCGCTTTTCGGTGAGGTCGGTGCCGCTGCCGCGAAAGCCCTGAAAATTGCCGAGCGCGTTCGAAATCGGATGGCCTGAAATCGACCACCAGCGCTCCTCGCCCGCGACCGCCGCCTGGACCGTCAGGTCGTTGAACGGCGTCCGCGACGACAGGCTGAAGCCCAGCGTGCGCTCCTCGCTCTCGTCGGCGCCGCCGCGCTTGCGGATCATGTCGGTAAAGGGGCGCCCGAGCAGGTCTTCGGCCGGCCGATCGAGCTTCGCCGCGACGGTCGGCGAAATATAGACGAGGTCGCCGTTGCGGTCGGTTTCCCAGAACCAGCCGCGTCCGGCGCGCTCGAAATCGCGCATCAGTCCAAGCGCCCGCTGCTGCTCGCTTCCCGACTGGCGGCGCACCCGCGTCGCGCGCCGCTGATGCCGGATATCCTCGCGCATCATCACGACGAGCATGCCGAGGAAGATGATACCCGCAATCCCGAACGGCCAAGATGCGATACCGATCGCGCCGCCGATCGCGGTGCCGCCGGCGAAGGCAAAGAAGGCCGGACGCACAATCGCCGCCGCGGCCGCGGCTACGAGAACGGTACCCAGCCGGATTGCCGAAAAGGCATCGAGGTGGGACAGCGCGTCAGGCGTCCCGAGCGCTGCGAAGGTGCCGATTGAAACGAAGAATGTTCCTGCGCCGACCAGCGCCAGCGAGGCGGCGGCAAGCGTCGGCAGCCATTCGATCCGATGCGCCCAGCGCAAGCGAGAGCATTGGCCGATAACGGTAAGCGCGACATCGCACAGCAGTCCAGCAACCAATGTGGCCCATTGCAGCGGATGCGATAGGAAACCCGACAGGCCGGGGACGAAAGCAAAAGCGAAGAAGGCCACGGTCCGGCCGATCAGCACATAGTGCCACAGCTGCGCGACGCGCATCATGCGCCCCACGAATTCGGGTGTCTGCAACAGCGATTCGTCGTCGGACGACCCGCCGCTTGCGCCCCGGCTGATGCTGTGCCTGACCCCCAATGTGTTCGCCAATCCCGCTATCTGGTCCCGCCCACCGCTCTGTCGCCGGCGGGGTTTCCAAATCCTTACCGCGGGCGGATCGTTAACCCCATTGCTGTGCCAAAATGGAAGGGGTTGGGTTTCGCTTCGCAACGGGTTACACCGGGGCATGCCCGCCGTCCGCCTCTTGCCGCCCGATCGCTTTTTCGACCGCCAGCAGTGGGTCGCGATCACCAAGCCCTCCGCCTGGTACGGTATCTGGCTCGTCGCACACGGCTGGATCGTCAGCGTCGCTGCCATCGGCCTCGCGGCGTGGAGCGGCAATCCCTTGGCCTGGCTGGTCGCAGTCCTGATCGTCGGCGGACGCCAGCTCGGCTTTGCGATCCTGATGCACGACGCCGCGCACGGCGCGCTGCACCCCAATCGCAAGGTCAACAATTTCCTGGGACAGTGGCTCACCGGAGCGGCGGTCGGATCGGATCTGATCGCCTATCGCACCTATCATCTCCAGCGCCAGTCGTAGCGACGGTCGCTGCGCCAGCCGCGGTTCCAGTTGTTGCTGCGCCGATTGTCGTAACGACGGTCGTTATCATAGCGCCGGTTGTTATCGTACCGGCGGTGGTCGTTCCGGTCATAGCGCCGATTATCGTCGCGATCGTAACGCCGGTCGTTCCGGTCATTATCCTGACGATAGAAACGGCGGTCGGGCTGGCCGCTGCGATCGCGGCTGCGGTCATTCGTGCTACCGCGCTGGCCTTGCCATTGCTGGCGCTGGCTGTCGCCGCGCTGACCCTGCCATTGCTGCGGGCGCTGCGTATCGCTGCGCTGTCCCTGACTCGGCTGCCCCTGCGGCGCGCGCCGGTCGGTGCGGTAATTGCGCTGCTGCGGCTGGGCCTGCGGTTGCGGTGCGGGCTGGGCGGTCCGGTTCTGGCCGCGATTGCCGCCGTTCCAGTCGCCACGGCGGCCATCGGTCCCGCGCGAGCCGCGGTGGTCGCCGCGATCGCCACGCTGGGCAATCTGAATCCGCTCGCCATTCGCCTGAGCGGCGGCGGGCGCGATGGGGGTGAGGATCGTCGCTGCGATCAGCAATCCTCCGAATGTCTTCTTCATTTCGGCACACTCCAGATCCATGTCCCATGCGGCACCCGGCCGATCGGGATGATGAATCGGAAATTACCGCCGGTCAGATGAGTGAGCGCTGAACCGGACTGTTGCCTGTCGTTCAGTTTCCCTCCGCCGGGCGCAGCGCCGGGACGGCGCGTGCGGCATCGTCGGGACGGATGCCCGGCGGCGGTGCAGCGGCGATGCGCTCCTCGCCCCGGATTACCCGGCCGGCGCGGCGGATCGCTTCGCGCATCCGGGGGTAAGTGCCGCAGCGGCAAATGCCCGTCATCGCGGCGTCGATTTCGGCGTCGCTGGGATTGCTGTTCTTGCGCAGCAACGCGGCGGCCGTCATGATCATGCCAGACTGGCAAAAGCCGCATTGCGGCACCTGTTCGGCGACCCAGCTTTGCTGGACTGGATGACTGCGGTCGCGTGACAATCCCTCGATCGTGGTGACGAAACGGCCCTCGCATTCGGCAATGGTCACAAGGCAACTGCGGATCGCCTCGCCGTCGATATCGACGGTGCAAGCACCGCACTCGCCGGTGCCACAACCATATTTGGTCCCGGTCAGGTTCGACGCATCGCGCAGCGCCCAGAGCAGGGGCGTTTCGGGATCCATGCGATATTCGACCGGGCGGTCGTTGACCGAGAATTTCGTCATGCCGCCCGTCTTAGCGAAACGCGGTGATTAGTCACGCCAGCTCGTATCGATCTTGTCGACCTTGCGCACCATCGCGTCGAATTCGGCCTTGCCCGACTGGCCGGGAATCGCCGCCATATAAAGGTCGCGCTGATGGACCTTGATCACGTCTTCGGGGACGGTGATCGGCTTGCCCATGCTCATCGTTGCGAGCTGGATTTCGCAGGCGCGCTGGAGCGCCCAATATTTGATGAAGGCGTCGGTCAGCGTCTTGCCCATCACGACGGGACCGTGATTCTTCAGCATCAGGATGCGCTTGTCGCCCAGATTTTCGACGAGACGTTCGCCCTCTTCCTCGCGCACCGTCACACCCTCGAAATCATGATAGCCAAGCTGGCCCATGAAATTGCAGGCATAGAAGTTCACAGGCTGGAGCCCACCCTCGAGCGAACAGACCGCCGTTGTCGCGGTGGTGTGAGTGTGGATGATCGCATGGGCGTCGGGCAGCACGCGGTGGAACAGGCTGTGCTGGACGAAGCCCGCCTTGTTGACGTGCCAAGGATTGTCGGCGTCGACCTTGTTGCCGTCGATGTCGATCTTGATCAGACTCGACGCAGTCACTTCGCTGAAGTGCATGCCATAGGGGTTGATGAGGTAGCTGCCGTCCTCGTCCGGCACCTTCACCGTGATGTGGTTGAAGATCATTTCGTCCCAGCCCATCATCGCGAAAATTCGGTAGCAGGCGGCGAGTTCTAGCCGCGCCGTCCATTCGGCTTCGCTATATTTGCTGTTGCGCTTGAGCTGGGTTGCCATCGGGCGATCCTCTTCCTGTCGGTTTCGTCTTGCTACCTATGCCACAGGCGAGCGGGCGCGCGCAATGGCGGCGGCGGGCATCTGCGCGCGGAAGAGCGACGCTTTGCCGCGTGGGGGCTTGCATTTTGGCGCGAATCTCTCTAGTGGCCGCCCCAACGGAACGTCGCGCCTTTGCGACGCTCTTTTTATTGCCCGAATATCGGCGACCTATGGCAACCCGGATTTCCGCCGGAAGCCTCGGCCGTCTGACGAACAGGAGACGACACGGCGTATGCAGATCATCGTTCGCGACAATAATGTCGACCAGGCCCTCCGCGCGCTCAAGAAGAAGCTGCAGCGGGAAGGCGTGTATCGCGAAATGAAGCTGCGCCGTCACTACGAAAAGCCGAGCGAAAAGCGTGCGCGTGAACGCGCCGCCGCCGTCCGCCGCGCCCGCAAGATGGAGCGCAAGCGGATGGAACGCGACGGTATCAAGTAAGACCGTCTTCGATACGAAATCCTGTTTCGTAAAAGGGCGCTGCGGCAACGCAGCGCCCTTTTTCTTTGCCGGTGGCGCGGGGCTTATCCCAGCGCTTCGACTTCTTCGGCCAGCGCCAGCCAGCGATCCTCGGCTGCGGCCTTTTCCGCGCGCAACGCGTCGAGCTTTGCCGTCAGGGCACTGAAACGCGCATTATCGCGCGTGAACAGACTGCCGTCGGACAATTCGGTTTCGATGCCCGCCATCTCCTTCTCGATCTCCTCGATACGGCCCGGAAGCAGGTCGTAGTCGCGCTGGTCCTTGTAGGAGAGTTTCCGGCGTGCCTGCGGCGGTGGGGGCGGCGCGGTATCGGCGCCGGCCGCCTTGGCTTTCGCCGACGCGGGCTTGCTGCGCTTGGCTTCCCAGTCGGCATAGCCGCCCGCGACGATATCGACCTTGCCCGAGCCGTCGAGGCCGAGGGTGACCGTTACGGTGCGATCGAGGAAGTCGCGATCGTGGCTGACCAACAGCACGGTTCCCGCATAGTCGGCGATGACCTCTTGCAAAAGGTCGAGCGTTTCGAGATCCAGATCGTTGGTCGGTTCGTCGAGGACGAGCAGGTTCGATTCGCGCGCGAATTCGCGGGCGAGCAGAAGCCGGGAGCGTTCACCGCCCGAAAGCGCGGCGACGCTAGCCTCGGCAACCGAAGGATCGAAGAGGAAGTCCTTGAGGTAACCCTGGACATGCTTCTTGACGCCGCGCACCTCGACCCAGTCGCCGCCGTCGGCGAGGATGTCGCGTACGGTCTTTTCGGGCGACAGCAGGCTGCGCTGCTGATCGATGACGATGCCGTCGAGCGTGGGGGCGAGGGTGACCTTGCCCTCGTCGGGTTCGATTTCGCCAGTGAGCAGCTTGAGCAGCGTCGATTTGCCCGCGCCATTGGCGCCGACGATCCCGATGCGATCGCCGCGCTGGACGCGAAAGTCGAAGTCCTTGATGATCGTGCGGTCGCCGAAGCGCTTGCTGATGTGGTCGGCGACGATCACCGATTTCGAGCGGACGTCGTCGTTGGCCAGGCCGAGCTTGGCGACGCCGGGACCGCCGATCATCGCCGCGCGCGTGGCCCGCATCTCCATCAGCTTTTCGAGCCGGCCCTGGTTGCGGCGGCGGCGCGCCGTCACGCCGCGCTGGAGCCAGTGTGCTTCCAGCTTCAGCTTCGCATCGAGCTTTTCCGCGGCGCGCGTTTCTTCGGCATAGATGGCCTCCATCCACGCATCGAAGCCGCCGAAGCCGATTTCCTTGCGCCGGATGCCGCCGCGGTCGAGCCAAAGGGTCTGGCGGGTCAGGCGCGTCAGAAAGGTGCGGTCGTGGCTGATGGCGACGAAGGCGCCGGAGAAGCGCGAGAGCCAGCCCTCGAGCCAGTCGATTGCGGCGAGGTCGAGGTGGTTGGTCGGTTCGTCGAGCAACAACACGTCGGGGTTCTGCGCCAGCGCGCGCGCGATGGCGGCGCGGCGACGCTCGCCCCCCGATGCGCTCGCCGCTTCGCGTGCCATGTCGATGCCAAGCTGGTCGGCGATCGCCGCCACCTCATGCTCGGCGGGCGGGTTCGCGCCGCCGATCGCATAGTCCATCAGCGTCGCATAGCCCGTGAAATCGGGTTCCTGTTCCAGCAGTACGACGTGGGTACCGGGGACGATCGTCCGCTTGCCCTTGTCGGGCTCGATGCGTCCGGCGAGCAACTTGAGCAGCGTCGTCTTGCCCGCGCCGTTGCGGCCGATCAGTGCGAGCCGATCGCGCGCGCCGACATAGATGTCGAGATCCTGAAACAGCCAGCCGGTGCCCTGCACCAGGGCCAGGCCTTCGTAAGAGAGAATGGGAGCTGCCATGATGAACGGCTCGCTACATAGGCGTTCAGCGTCATGCAAGCGCCGAGCGCCCAAAGGCGGGAACGGGCCCGCTCCGTCCTGCGTATGGGGTAGGTATCCACGATCGGCCGGGGGTCCGGCCTACAGGAGTTTGACATGACCAAGCATATGTTCACCGCCATGGCGACCGGCATCGCGCTGCTGGCTGCGACGCCGGCCATTGCACAGCAGGGAGGTTCGACGGTGACGACAGCGACAACGGAAGGCCCGATCCTGAGCTTTAGCGTGAGCGAGGAAGTGCGTTCGCGGCCCGATCAGGCGACGGTGGGCGCCGGCGTGACGACGACCGCGCCGACCGCAGTCGAAGCGATGCGGCTCAATGCCACCGCGATGGACAAGCTGATCGCCGCTGCCAAGGCGCGCGGGATCAAGGCCGAGGATATTCAGACGAGCGGCATCAGCCTGTCGCCGCAATATGACTATAATAATCGTAGCGACGGTCAGCCGCCGCGCTTCCTGGGCTATCAGGTCAGCAACAGCGTGCGGGCGACGACGCCGAAGATCGACGATATCGGGCCGCTGCTCGATGCGCTCGTCGCGGCGGGCGGGACCAATATCGATGGCCCCTGGTTCGCGATGAAAGACCCCGATGCGCAGCTTGTCGGCGTTCGCGGCGCGGCGATCAAGGCCGCCGAAGCGAAGGCGGCGGACTATGCCAAGCTGGCCGGCTATCGCGCCGCCGAACTGGTTTCGATCAGCGAAGGCGGCGCGGTCGGTGGACCGGTGCCCATGCCGCGCGTGCAGATGATGGCCGCAGAGGCCAAATCGACGCCGGTCGAGCCGGGTCAGGTCGGCAACACGTTGACGCTGAGTTTCCAGTATCGACTGGTACGCTAAAGGCTTGGGCCGTGTCTCGGTAGGCGCCGGGGCACGGTCGGCCGGATCAGCCTAGCTCGCCCTCGGCCCATGGCCAGGCGCGTTCGCGGAACCATTTGGTGATGATATATTTGCGGCCCTTGCGCACCTTCATCCCGTGATGGAGCGTCTCTGGGTTCGGCTTTCCGTCCGCGCGGACATTGTTCCACGCGACGAGTTTGCCCGTTTCGGGCTGGTGCATCTTGCCCGTGGCGAGAAAGCGCGTCGCACCGCCAGCCTCGGGCTGGTTTAAATAGACCATCAATGTCCAGGTGCGCTGTCCGGGAATCGCGCAATAGGTCTCCCAGTCGGCGCCTTGCGGGTCGAAATAGTCGGTATGCGCCTTGAATTCCTGCCCCACATCATAGCGCTGCCCCTGTAGCGGCTCGCCATGATCCAGCGGTATTCCGGTGATGTCGTGCAGCCGAGCGTTGACCGTCCGCACCAGCGGATCGCGGTGATCGAGGTCGCAGGTCGTGCTGGTCCGGAACGCTTCGTCGCCATTGGGATCGGCAATCGTCGAAGGGCGCACGTCGCGGTCGATCTGCGCCATCAGCCCGGCGCATGTTGCGGGATCGAGAAAACCCGCCAGCATGAATTGTTGCAGCTTGGAAGTCGGCGCGCGTCGGATGCCGGGAAGCAGCGCGAGCCGCTCGGCGGTGCGGTCGGCGCCCGATGGCGCCATATCGACATGCTCGTTTCCGGACATGGCCTCTTTTAGGCGGCGTTGGCCATGCGAACAATGCTTGACGAAAGGGGTAGCCGCGCCTATCGCCGCGCGCTGTCGCAGGCGGTCTCGCCCGGCATATGGCGATCGTAGCTCAGTTGGTTAGAGCACCGGTTTGTGGTACCGGGGGTCGCGGGTTCAAGTCCCGTCGATCGCCCCATTTTCAAAGCTTTTCGTTGATCGGAAAACCGGCGATCCCTTTGGGGGTGACTCGCGCGGGCTATTTCATTATTACGTCCCTACGTAATTTTTTAACGCGAGGGTGACGCCATGTCCGCAGTCTGGGATTTCGCCGATTTCGACGATCATGAACATGTTCACATGTTCCGCGATCGCGACAGCGGACTGACGGCGGTCATCGCCGTGCATTCGACCCACCTCGGCCCCGGCGCGGGCGGGGTGCGCTTCTGGCACTATCCGCAGCGGTCGGCCGCGATCGTCGATGCGCTACGCCTCTCGCGCGGCATGAGCTATAAGAATGCGATGGCGGGGCTGCCGATGGGCGGCGGCAAGGGCGTAATCCTGGCCGACGAAGCGGGCACCAAGACTCCCGAACTGCTTGCCGCCTTCGGCCGGGCAGTCGAATCGCTGGGCGGCGCCTATGTGACCGCGGAAGATGTCGGCATCACCGACGCCGACATGGTCCAGATCGCAAAGCAGACCAAACATGTCAGCGGCCTTCCGGTCGCGAGCGGCGAGGCGGGGGGCGACCCCGGCCCCTATACCGCGCTCGGCGTCTATCTGGGCATCAAGGCGGCGATCCGCGAAGGGCTGGGTACTGACAGCGCCGCGGGCGTGCGGATCGCGATCCAGGGGGTCGGCAGCGTCGGTGGCGGTGTTGCGCGGCGGCTTGCGGCCGAAGGCGCGAAGCTGACCCTTGCCGACGTCAATCTGGCGCGCGCGAAGGCGCTGGCAGAGGAATTGGGTGCCGATCTCGCCGACTCGGCCGCGATCATGGAAATCGAAGCCGATGTGCTCAGCCCCAATGCGCTGGGGGCGATCCTGACCGAACGCAGCATCGAAAAATTGCGCGTGCCGATCGTCGCGGGCGGCGCGAACAATCAGCTTGCGACTGCCGCCGACGGCCAGCGCATCCACGATCGCGGCATCGTCTATGCACCCGATTATGTGATCAACGCCGGCGGCATCATCAACGTGGCGCTCGAATATCTGGGGCAGGGCAGTCAGGAAGAGGTCGAAAGCCGCATCCACCTGATCCCGGGTCGCCTCGCCGAGATCTGGGCCGAGAGCAAGGCAAGCGGCACGCCGGCATCGACGGTGGCGGATCATATGGCGCAAAAGCTGATCGGGCGGCGCTGACGATCGGCCGGTTGCAACATGGGATGGCGTGCGCGCGAAAACGCGCTAAGCCGCTCCCATGAAGCGGCATTTCTATCTGGTTTCGGGATGGGCCTCATTGGGGCTCGGCGCGCTCGGCGCGTTTCTGCCGCTGCTGCCGACCGTGCCTTTCGTGATCCTTGCCGCCTTCTGTTTCGCGCGCTCGTCACCGCGCCTTGAGGCCTGGCTGCTCACGCATCCGACCTTCGGACACCATATTGTTGCCTGGCGCGAGAAGGGAGCGATCAGCCGCCGGGGCAAGCTTGCCGCAAGTGCCGCCTTTGTTTTCAGCATTGCGCTGGCGCTGCTCTTCGCCCCGTGGCCGTGGATGATGGCGCCGATCATCGCGGCCGTCGTAACGGGAAGCTGGATATGGACAAGGCCGGAGGCATAGCCCCCGGCCTTGACCCTTTCAGCAATGTCGTCCGAGCTTAGAAGTCGACCGACACACGCCCATAGACGAAGCGACCGCTGAAGCCGAACGGCGACTGCGACGAATAGGGCAGGAAGCTGTTGTTCAGGCCATAGTTAACGCCGTCAACCGTTCCGAATGGCAGGCGATCCGGATAAACGTCGAAAATATTGTTCGCGCCGACCGCGATCTGGACGCTTTCGATCGGTTTGATCCGCAATTCCATGTCAGTGACCCATTTCGGCGACAGAAAGATGTCGCCGGGTACCTCGCCCGGCGCAAGGTCAATGTTATTGTTGTTCGCTGACGTCGAATAGCTGCTGGGAAGAAATACCTTGCCGTACCGGTTCGTGCGAAGCGTGAGGCCCACTTTGTCATAATCCCAATCGAGACTGACATTCAGCTTGTCCTTGGGCTGCCCTTCGGTGAGCCGATAGCTTTCCTGGCGAGCGAATAACCGCTGAGCTGTAAAACCAGAGAAGGTCCGGCGGTCGGTTATCTTCGTGTCGTTGAGGTTGAACCCTGCGCTGAGTCGGACGGTTCCTGCGCCAAAGTCGGGTAGGCGGTACGATGCCACGATGTCGAGACCTTGCGTCCGTGTGTCGATGCCGTTGATGAAGAAGCGGGCCGAACTTACGCCGGTAATTCCTGCTGCCGTCAACGTGCTGACAATATCGGCGCCTTGCAGATTTTCCGTCAGCGTGATGCGATCGTTGATCTTGATGTTGTAGTAATCAGCCGTGATGCTGAGGCCGCCGATCATGGTGAAGCTTACGCCTCCACCGATATTGACCGATTTTTCCGGCTTGAGTGGTTGTGCGCCCAGCGCGATGGCGACCGCGGATGTTACGGGGAAAGTCCCGATCTCGATCAACTGACCGCCGACATTGTTCGTCGATGTGGTCTGGAACGATTGTTGGGCGAGGCTAGGAGCGCGAAATCCGGTGGAGATCGATCCGCGGAAGGCCAGCCCGCTGATCGGTTCAAATCGCGCAGCGGCCTTGCCGTTGACCGTGTCGCCGAAATCGCTGAAATGTTCGTAACGTCCGGCCAACTGAAGCGTGAAACTGTCGGTTATGTCAGAGTCGAGCTCGACATATCCTGCAAAGCTATCCCGTGAGACGTCCGTTGCATTCGACGGACGAAAGCCCGGAAATACTTGCGATCCCCCTGCAGCTCCGTAGGGAGCGGCAGAGAAGGGTCCGTTGATCCAGCTTTGTTCTTCCCCAGGCACGATCTTGTAATTTTCGTTGCGCCATTCGCCGCCGAATGCAAACGAAACACTCTTTCCGATGCCGATGTCGAGTTCGCGCTGGACATCAAGGTTCAGCGAAGTCTGGCCGGACCGCAAGCCGCCAGCATTGAATTTGCGCAAGCTGTTGGCGCCGCCAAGTGACGTGTTGACGCTGTTCGATACACCATAGTCCAGTCGGTTCGACCCATAGACAAGCGACAAATCGTAGTTCCAGGCACCCAAATCACCGCGGATGCCTGCTGCAGCAGAAATGTCGACGATCTGACTTTCAATCAGGGGCAGAAAACCATCGGCGTAGATTGGGACGAAGCTAGTCGTCGATGCCGACCAATCCTGATTGCGGATGTCCAGCGAACGACGGTAAAAGCCTGCACCATTGCCGTCGCGCACGCCGTAGCTGCCGAATGTATAGAATTCGACCGCTTCCGAAAGATCAACGCCCGCATTGACAAAGAAATTCATGTCTTTCGATTCACCGTCTCCATAGCGATGCCAGTATCGGTCGATCGTCGTTTCGCGAGGGTCGCCGGCAGCAAAGTAATTGCGACGAATGTCAGGGCCCGAGCGGTTGGTAGGCGACCGATCCTTATACTCAGCCGTAAAATTTAGGTAGCCGTTGTCTCCAACCGGAAGACCGATGTTGGTTGCCATCGTATATGTGTCGCCGTCGTTCCGCTTCCGGTCTTTCCCGGTATAGCTGATAACGGGATTGTCGCCGCCGCTGACTGAATAGAATCCATTGGTGCCAATGGCGAAGGTTGGGCTGGTCAGCGTGGGATCAACAGTATCGACTTGATCGACCCCATCCATCTGCGTGATATATTTTCCGAATGATATTTGCGCCTTGCCGCCTACGCTGCGCTTGAGCTGAATATTGATCACGCCGGCAATGGCATCCGATCCGTAAAGCGACGAAGCTCCGTCGCGAAGCACTTCGATACGTTCAATTGCAAGCGGCGGTATAGTGTTCATATCAACCGCAGTTGAGCCGCGACCGACAGATCCATTGAGATTGATCAACGAGGATTGATGCCTGCGTTTGCCGTTGACGAGCACGAGAACCTGATCCGGTGACAAGCCGCGCAATGTGGCCGGCCGTAGCGAATCGGTGCCGTCCGTCAACGACGGCTGGGGGAAATTGAAAGAGGGAACAAGCTGGTTGAGAAGCTTGTTGGTTTCGGTGGTTCCGCTGTTTTGAAGCGCATCGCCGGAGATCACATCGATCGGAACTGTGCTGTCCGCAACCGTGCGGTCGGTGCGGCGCGTGCCGATGACGACGATGGCTGCTGCTGGGTCCGCGTCGTTGGCGCCTTGCTGTGCGAAAGCCGGTGCAGTCCACCCGCTTGCGACAAGAGCGGTGGCGAGCGCGAGGCTCGATAATTGGGTCGTGTTTTTCATGGTCATCTTTCCCTGTTGATTGCCCCTAGAGACGACCTGCACAGGTTTGATGAGAAATGCCGACGCTTCCACCCCTCACGCGGTCGAACGAGGCGCTATTATTTCGTTTTGGTGACATCTGTGGCAATTGAGCCACACAATCTCCGCACGCTAAGTAATTTTATGTCTCCTAAGCATTGCTATCGATATCATTCGTGCGCACTGCCGATGGCGTCAATTGTCTAGACCGCGGGCGTGCGCTCGCCTAAGGCTCGGCGCGCGATGCACGCCTATGCGAATCCGACCCGTTTTCTGGCCATTGCGCGTCCGCTGACGCCGTGGCTGCTGTGGCTGGGACTGGCGTTCCTGCTCGCCGGGGCCTGGGCCGGGCTGACGGTGGTGCCGGGTGAAGCCAAGCAGGGCGAAACGGCACGCATTCTCTATGTTCATGTTCCTGCCGCCTGGCTCGGCATGGGTGGTTGGACGTCGCTCGCTCTTGCAGGGCTGGTGCAGCTCGTGTGGCGTCACCCGCTGGCCGGGATTGCCGCGCGTGCGATCGCGGTGCCCGGCATGCTGTTCACCGCGCTTTGCCTTGCGACTGGGTCGATCTGGGGAAAGCCGACCTGGGGAACCTGGTGGGAATGGGACGGCCGCATGACGTCGATGCTCGTGCTGCTCTTTCTCTATGCCGGTTTCGTCGCGTTGACGACGGGCGACGAAAGCGAGCGGCAGGGTGGAACGCTTTCGCGCGGTGCCGCGATTTATGCGCTGGTCGGCGCGATCAACATCCCGATCATCAATCGCAGCGTTGTGTGGTGGAACAGCCTGCATCAAGGGCCGAGCATTACCATGCGCGGATCGAGCATCGACGGCAGCCTGTTGTGGCCGCTGGGCTTGACCTTGGCCGGATTTTCGCTGCTATTCGGGGCGATCGTGCTGATGCGCATGCGGCGGATCATAGCCGACAATCGCGTCGCGGCGCGCCTGCGCCGGTTGGCGGACGATGAGGGGACCGAATTTTGACCGGCGTC
This sequence comes from Sphingopyxis terrae subsp. terrae NBRC 15098, assembly GCF_001598815.1. Lineage (GTDB taxonomy): Bacteria > Pseudomonadota > Alphaproteobacteria > Sphingomonadales > Sphingomonadaceae > Sphingopyxis > Sphingopyxis terrae. The sequence continues at coordinate 33,812 of NZ_BCZQ01000036.1, forward strand.
ATAACCGGAAACGGCCAATGGGCCTATGTCGCGGCTGCCTATATGCTGACCGCGCTCCTGACCGGCGCGGTGGTCTGGCATAGCTGGCGGGCGATGACGAAGGCTGAAAAGCGCAGCGCTGCGCTGCGCAGGGACCGGACATGAAGGCGAAGCATCAACGACTGATCCTGGCGGCGGTGGCGCTGTGCGGCGTCGGCGGTGCGGGGGTTCTCGCGGCAAGCGCGCTGCGCGACGAGGCGGCCTATTTCCGCACGCCCGCCGAAGTTCAGGCCGGCAAAACCGAAGTGGGCGAGGCGATGCGACTGGGCGGAATGGTCGCGGCCGGCAGCATCAGGCATCAGCCCGACGGCGTGACGATCCGCTTCGTCGCCACCGACGGCAAGGCGTCGATCCCCGTCGAATATAAGGGCATCGTCCCCGATCTGTTTGCCGAAAATTCGGGAATGGTCGCCGACGGCCGGATGCGGGCCGACGGTATTTTCGTGGCCGACCGTATCCTCGCCAAGCATGACGAACGCTATATGCCGCCGCAAATGGGCGATATGCCCAAGGCCATGAAAGCGGCGCCGAAAGCATGATCGCCGAACTGGGTCTCGCGCTGTTGTGGATGGCGGCGGCGCTCGCCTGCCTGTCGCTGGTCGCCGGCAGCCTCTATCTGCGGAACGGGAAGAGCGATCTTGCGGCCCTCGTCCGGCCCGCGAGTGTCGCGCAGGGCGTTTTGACCGCCGCGGCCTTCGCGATGCTGATCGCGCTTTTCGTGCGATCCGACATGTCGGTCGAACTGGTGGCGCGCAACAGCCACAGTTTGAAGCCGATGCTGTTCAAGGTCGCGGGCGCCTGGGGCAATCATGAAGGGTCGATGCTCCTGTGGCTCACGATCCTCGGCCTGTCGGGCGCGCTCGTTGCGATCTTCGAAAAGCGGCTGCGCGAGGATACGCTGGTCGCCACGCTTGCGGCGCAGGCAGCACTGAGCCTTGGCTTTTTTGCGTTTCTGCTTTTTTCGTCCAACCCCTTCAAGCGGCTGCCGATCGCGCCGCCGGACGGACAGGGGCTGAACCCCCTGTTGCAGGATCCCGGGCTCGCCTTTCACCCGCCGACGCTTTACGTCGGCTATGTCGGTTTGTCGGTCGCCTTCAGCTTTGCGGTCGGCGCGCTGATCACGCGCGAGATCGGCCCGGCCTTTGCGCGCGCCATGCGGCCGTGGGTGTTGGGAAGCTGGATTTTCCTGACCCTGGGGATCACCGCCGGCAGCTATTGGGCCTATTATGAACTCGGCTGGGGTGGCTGGTGGTTCTGGGACCCGGTCGAAAATGTTTCGCTCATCCCTTGGCTCGCAGGCGCGGCGCTGCTCCATTCGGTGAGCGTGACCGCGACGCGCAACGCGTTGCGCGCATGGACGGTGATGCTCGCGGTTGTCGCTTTCTCCATGTCGATGGTCGGCACGTTCATCGTGCGGTCGGGCCTGCTGACCAGCGTGCACAGCTTTGCCGTCGACCCCGAACGCGGAACCTTTCTGCTCGCGCTGATGGCGATCTACATCGGCGGCGCATTGACGCTGTTCGCGTTGCGCGCCAGCAGCGTCGCCGAAGGCAAGAAATTCGCGCTGCTCAGTCGCGAGGGATCGCTCGTCATCAACAATCTGTTGCTGACGACGATCCTTGCGCTCGTGCTGCTCGGTACGCTCTATCCGATCGTGGCTGAGGCCATGGGCGAAAAGATTTCGGTCGGACCGCCCTATTATAACAAGGTTGCGGGCCCGCTTGCGCTGATCCTGTGTCTGGTCATGGTGGCCGGTCCGTTACTCGCTTGGCGCAAGGACGACGGGCGCAAGCTGTGGTCGCGACTTCCTGCCGCGATTCTTGCCGGGTCGGCGGTGCTGTTCGGCCTGATCCTGTTCGGCGGCAAGGTCGGCGTGCTGCCGCTGCTTGGCATGACGGTCGCCGGGATCGTGGCGGTCGCCAGCCTGGCGCCGCTGTGGGGTCGCAACCTGCGCCGGACGCCGCTGCCGACATGGGGCATGGTGATCGCGCACTTCGGCGTCGCAGTCGCGCTTGCCGGGATGGCCGCCGAAAGCGCATTCATCAAGGAACGGCTGGTGGCCGCCGCGCCGGGCGAGACCGTCACCGTCGATGATTTCACGGTGAAGTTCGTCGGCGTCCGCCCGATCGCTGGCCCCAATTACACCGCGGTCGAAGGAACGCTGATCGCGACAACGCCTTCCGGACACAGCTTCACCCTGCGGCCCGAGGCGCGAACTTTTCCCGGGCTGATGGGCGGCGCGCCAACCGAAACCAATGAGGCTGCACTGCTGACGCGGCCGGGCGGGCAGCTTTATGCTGTGCTCGGCCAGCCCGTCACCGGCGCCGATGGCCGAGCCGCTCGCTATCAGCTTCGCCTGTGGTGGAAGCCGCTGGTCTGGTGGATCTGGCTGGGCGGGGCATTGATCGCGATCGGTGCGGCCCTGTCGCTGCTCGGCCGCGCGCAATTGCTGACCCTGTGGCGCAGTCACCGCGCGCGCAAGGCCGAAGGGCGCTACGCATGAAGACCCGCTGGATCCTGTTCATGCCGTTGGCGATTACCGCGCTGCTATTCGGGGCCTTCATCTATCGCCTGACGACTCCGCCCGAAACGCTGATCCAGTCGCAGTGGATCAACAAGCCGATGCCGTTGTTCGACCTGCCGCCCGCAACTGCCGGCGTCGAAGGCCTGAAAAGCAGCGACCTTGCCGACGGGCGGCCGCGCCTCGTCAACGTCTTTGCCAGCTGGTGCATCCCGTGCCGCGCCGAGGCGCCGCAGCTTGAGGCGCTGAAGGCCGCGGGCGTGCCGATCGACGGAATCGCGATCCGCGACCGGCCCGACGATGTGGCGCAATTCCTGCGGGAAAATGGCAATCCCTTCGACCGCATCGGGTCGGATGTGCAAAGCAGCGTCCAGATCGCGCTCGGCTCGTCGGGCGTCCCCGAAACCTTTCTGATCGACGGAAAGGGGATCATCCGCGAACAGATACAGGGCGTAATCCTTCAAGAGCAGGTGCCGGAAATCGTCGCCAAGCTGGAGAAGATGAAGTGAGGGGCTGGACCATCCTGCTCGCCTCGCTTGTTCTGGCCGCTGCGCCTGCGGCCGCGCAGGATCGCCTGCCGCCGGCGCCCTATGCCTATCAGCAGCTTCCTGATCCCGCGCAGGAGGAAAAAGCGAAGGCACTCATGGAAACGCTGCGCTGCCTCGTCTGCCAGGGGCAGTCGATCGCCGACAGCGATGCGCCGCTCGCCGGCGACATGCGGCATGAGGTGCGCACCAAGATTGCCGCGGGAGAAAGCCCCGAGGCGATCCGCAAATGGCTGGTCGCGCGCTATGGCAATTGGGTCAGCTATGATCCGCCGTTCGATGCGGCCACCGCCCTGCTGTGGCTCGGCCCGCTCGCTTTTCTTTTGCTCGGGGGATGGCTGGCCTTCGGACGCTTCCGCCGCGACGCGGGCGATGCGGAGAACGCTCCATGATCTGGATGTGGATATTGCTTGTCGCCTTGATCACGCTGGGCGCCATCTTCTTGTTCGGCAAGCTGCCGGCAGCGGCTCGGCCGCTCGCTGTCGCTGCGGTCATGGTGGGCGTCGCCGGTTATGCGTTGCAGGGTAGCCCATCCTTGCCCGGCAAGCCTATCGTAGCGCCCGAACAGCTTGAAGGTTTCGGCGAGGCGATCACCGATCGTCAGCAGGGTATGGCCGACCGTTTTGGACCGGCCGCACAGTGGATCGCGATGTCAGATGGCTTTGCGCGAACCGGCAAGACGGCGCTCGCTGCGCAAACGCTCGAAAAGGGGCTGGAGCGTTATCCCGACAATGTCGATCTTTGGGTGGGCTTGGGCAATGCGCTTGTTGCGCATGGCGGCGGCGTGATGTCGCCCGCCGCCGCGCTCGCGTTCGATGAGGCCGCAAAGCGCGATCCGAACCATCCCGCGCCGCCTTTCTTTGCGGGCCTTGCGATGGCGCAGAGCGGCGATCTGAAGGGTGCGGACGCGGTATGGAGCCAGCTTCTGGCGCGCACCCCGCCCGATGCGCCGTGGCGCGCGGACCTCGAGATGCGGCTGGCCCAATTGCGACAGGCGATGGGGCCGGACCTGTCCCCCAATGCGCCGACCGGGCCTTGATTCAATGCTATTCCTGTCTCTCCCGCTGGTCTAAGGCGCGCCAATGACTGTCGAGTCGCAACAGGGTCAGGCAAGCGCCGAAAGCGCCGCGCCCACCGGAATCGAAATGGGCCAAACGGGTCACGGCCATCACGGTGACGGCACGCTGAAGCTGGCGGTCGGCGCCGTCGGCGTCGTTTTCGGCGATATCGGCACCAGCCCGCTCTACGCTTTCCGCGAAACCTTCGCCGGCCATCATTCGATCGAAGCCGACCAGCTGCACATCTATGGTGTGCTCAGCCTCGTCTTCTGGTCGATGATGCTGGTCGTCACTTTCAAATATGTGATGACGATCATGAAAGCCGACAACAAGGGCGAGGGGGGCAGTCTGGCGCTGCTCGCGCTGATCAGTCGCTCTTCGGGCGGTGCTCGCTGGACCTGGCCGATCGTTTTGCTCGGCGTTTTTGCCACCGCGCTCTTTTACGGCGACAGCATGATCACTCCGGCGATGTCGGTGTTGTCGGCCACCGAAGGCCTGCAATATGTCAGCCGTGGTTTCGAACCCTACATCGTCCCGATCGCGCTGGCGATCCTGATCGGTCTCTTTGCGATCCAGTCGCGCGGAACCGCGAAGGTCGGGATGCTTTTCGGGCCGATCATGCTCGGCTACTTCCTGATGCTCGCGGTATTGGGGGTCATGCATATCGTCGATCATCCGACGATCGTCATGCACACGCTGAACCCCATCAACGCGATGCGCTTTTTCTATTATGACGGCTTCACAGCCTTCATCGCGCTTGGCGCCGTCGTCCTCGCGGTAACGGGGGCGGAGGCGCTCTATGCCGACATGGGCCATTTCGGCCGAGCGCCGATCGGGCTGAGCTGGTTGTGTTTCGTGCTACCCGCGCTGATGCTCAATTATATGGGGCAGGGCGCGATGGTGCTTGCCGGACAGGTCGCGCCCACGGCGCAATTGATTCAGGACCCCTTCTTCCTGATGATGCCCGACGCGTGGCGCGTCCCCGTCGTGCTGCTCGCGCTGCTGGCGACGATCATTGCCAGTCAGGCCGTCATTTCGGGCGCCTTTTCGCTGACTCAGCAGGCCATCCAGCTCGGTTTCGTACCGCGCCTGCGGGTCGAACATACCAGTGCGTCGGCGCAGGGGCAGATTTACATTCCCGTCGTCAATTGGGGCCTGATGGTCATGGTCATCCTGCTCGTGCTGTTCTTCGGCTCGTCGAGCAATCTGGCCGCGGCTTATGGTATCGCCGTGACCGGCGCGATGTTCATCGACACCTGTCTGATGAGCGTGGTGCTGTTCAGCCTGTGGCGCTGGCCGGCGTGGAAAGCGCTGCCCGTTCTGGCGGTATTCTTCATCGTCGATGTCGCCTATTTCGGCGCCAATCTGATCAAGGTACCCGATGGCGGCTGGGTGCCGTTGGCGATCGGTCTGACGATCTTCACCATGCTGACGACCTGGTCGCGCGGTCGCAAGCTGATGCAGCAGGAAATGGCAGAAAGCGCGATGCCGATCCCGGTGTTCGTGAAGTCCGCGGCGAACAGCGCAACGCGCGTGCCGGGCACCGCCGTCTTCATGACGTCGACCTCCGATGGGGTGCCGCACGCTTTGCTTCACAATCTGAAGCACAACAAGGTGCTGCACGAACGTATCATCCTGTTGACGATCAAGATTGCCGACGTGCCGTTCGTGCCGGAAACGAAGCTCTGCCAGCTTGACGATCTGGGGCAGGGATTCCATCGCCTGATCCTGCACTATGGTTTCATGCAGCCAGTGGACGTGCCCGATGCGCTGAAACGCACGACCGCGTGCGGCGGCGAATTCAAGATGATCGAAACGAGCTTCTTCCTCTCGCGTCAGACGCTGATTGCCGCCAAGAAACCCGGCATGCCGATCTGGCGCGAAAAGCTGTTCGCATGGATGCTGCGCAATTCGGAAAGCGCGATGGAGTATTTCCGTCTCCCAACCAACCGCGTTGTCGAACTGGGAAGTCAGGTTGCCATCTGATCGTCCGCACCGGACCAATAAGCATTTGAACATCGGCGTGTGCTTTGCGATGCTGGCGCGAACCCATCGGGACGCCCGACATGCAAGCAGGGATTAGCTCCGCGTCATTACTGCCCGCCGCGCCGGCGCCCTTCGCGCTGATTGCGGGAAATGACTTTTCGACCCTGCCGGCGGACGCCGAAGTCGCGCTGCGTCATATGGGCCTTCGCCCGGAGCGGCTGGATGTGTCCGGAACATCTGGCGAAGGCGCTGCCTTTCGCTTGCGCCTTGGCGACTTGTATCTCACGGCAGCGCCAGCAGGCGATCGTGCGGTTGCGCGTATCGATCCGGCGCATCCGTCGACGAGTTCGCTTGCCGCCAGCCTTCCCGCCGATTGGCGGACCGGAGGGCGATGCTGGTTTTTCGAGCCCGCACCGATCGGGAGCGAAGACGAAGAGAAGCCCTCAATGCGCGATTTCTTCATGATGGCTTCGCTGCTGATCGATCTCTTCGACGCAAGTCACTTCTTCTGGGGGCCAGCGCGGCTGTGGTCCGACGCAAAGCAGTTCCGGGCATCGACTGCGGAGATGCTCGCGAGCGGGATGCCTCCGGTGCTCCACCTCATCGCTTTCCGGCAGCACGACACAGGCGACGCGGAGATTATCCGGACGCGTGGCCTTGCGCATTTCGGAGGACAAGAGATGGAGGCCGCGCGTCCGATCGGTTGGACCGTTGCCGATCTGGTGCGTCGCCTTGCGCGGCTGTCGCTCGACATCATCATCAATGGCCCGGTTCGAGGGGCGCGTCGCTTGCCCGGCCTCGTTCCGGGCGAGTGGATATCGATGGCACCGCGCGGATCGTCCGAAGCGCTTTTGGTCGAGTTTGGCCGCAATCCTTGATGGCAGGGAGGCGGTGGTATGGCGCCCCGCCGCCGCGACGTGGATTTCAGCGCCATCACCTGATCCCACTCGCGCTTCTCGCCCAGCCGCAGATGGCGACGATGTTCGGAGCGCTGAAAAGTGAAGGGTTTTACCTCAGTGACTTTCCGCGCAATGGATTGAGCCTGCCGGCGTGCGAGCGGCTGGCGCTGTCGTGCGGCCATGCCCTCCACCGCGGCCCCATCATGGTTCTAATGATGTGATGACGGCGCGGGTCGATATGATCCGGATATGTTTCGAGCGGCAGATCAATCGCGACGCCCGCGCGGCACGGCGCGCGGCCGCGATGCGTCTGACGTTGCTGCAGGATACCATGCGCCGCGCGCTCACCGACCGCCATGGCGCGGGCTTTTGGCTCAACCGGCGCGATCCGATGCGCTTGTTCGCGGATCGCCCATATCTTGACGAAGCGATCACGCGGCTGTTCGGTTAACCTTGGAGCCGTACCTTGCCCTGCAATTCGGCCCATGCGTCCCGATATTGCGCTTCGAGTTCGGCGACGAATTCGGCAACCGGGCGCACGCCGCGGACCGAGGCGATCCCCTGACCCGAGCCCCAGATGTCCTTCCACGCCTTCGCCTTGGTGTTGCCGCCGGACCCGAAGTTCATCGTCTTGAGGTCGCCTTCGGGCAGATTGTCGGGATCCATCCCCGCGGCCACGATCGACTGGCGCAGATAATTGCCGTGTACGCCGGTGAAGAGGTTCGAATAGACAATGTCGGCCGCGCGCCCTTCGACGATGCCGTTCTTGTAGCCGTCGTCGGCATTGGCTTCGGCAGCGGCGATGAAAGCGCTGCCCATATAGGCCAGGTCGGCGCCGCATGCCTGGGCGGCGAGGATCGAGCGACCGTGCGCAATAGCGCCCGAAAGCGCCACCGGGCCATCGAACCATTCGCGGATTTCCTGCACCAGCGCAAAGGGCGACTGGGTACCGGCATGGCCGCCGGCGCCCGCGGCAACGGGTATCAGTCCGTCGGCGCCCTTTTCGATCGCCTTGCGCGCGAAGCGGTCGTCGATGACGTCGTGCAAGGAGATGCCCCCCCACCCGTGGACCGCCTGGTTCAATTCTTCCCGGGCGCCCAATGAGGTGATGGTGATCGGCACCTTCCATTTTTCGCAGGTTGCGATATCCGCCCCGAGCCGATCGTTCGAGCGGTGAACGATCTGGTTGACGGCAAAGGGGGCGGACAACCGGTCAGGGTTGGCTCGGTCCCACGCCGCCAATTCCTCGGTGATGCGGTGGAGCCACTCGTCGAGCAGCGATTGCGGCCGGGCGTTGAGGGCAGGGAAGCTGCCTACGATCCCCGCCTTGCACTGCGCGATGACCAGATCGGGCCCCGAAACGATAAACAGCGGCGAGCCGATGACGGGCAGGCGCAGGCGGTCGAAAATCGGGGGAAGGGCCATGAATCAGTCTCTCCAAGATGGTCTTGAGCTTACCCTAACGTAAACGGAAGGTTGCGCAAGTAGTGCTATTGGCCTCGGCCCCTGTCCCTGCTCCGGCAGTGCATCAGTCGAGCACCGCGACCAACTGGCGCATCGTCGTGTGAAGCCGCATCATTTCCGTTTCGCCCAGCGTTATCGCCAGCTCGGCGTCGGCCTCGCGGCTTAGTCGGGCAAGGGTGTCGACCGCGGCTTTGCCCCGTTCGGTAAGCACAATCCGTTTCGCTCGCCCGTCGTCGGGATCGGGGCCGACGGCGACATAGCCGAGTTTGGCCAGGCTGTCGGTCAGATAGGCCATGCTCTGTTTCGTCATGCCGGCCCGCTCGGCGAGGTCGACGACCCGCGACCCGGCGGGGTCGATGTTGCGCAGCAGGCTGGAGTGAGCGGGGCGGAGGTCGGCGAAGCCGGCGTCGCGGGCCTGGCCGTAGATGCGGGTGCGGAGCCGGTCGTAGGCAAGGTGGAAGAGCTGGGCGAGGCGTTGGCCGTCGCCGGATGGCGGGGGAGGAAGATTGTCGGTCATCGCAGCCTCTTGACACAAGACAGATGATCTGTCTATTGCGCCATTAGACAGAATAACTGCCTATATCGGCGATCCGCCGGAGGCTGTGATAGAAGGTGACGGCAATGGAGCAGGTGGTGGAGGTGATGGACCGCGGCGACGAGATGGTGGCCCGCAATCTGGCGGTGGCGGCGGAGCATATCGAGAATGAGGCGCGCGATCCTGCGTCGGTGATGGACCTTTATACCGATGACATCGTCCTGGAAGTGCCGGGACGGGGGCTGTATCTGGACAGCAAGGCGGCGATCGAGGCCAATTACCGCCGCATGTTCGCCTCGCTGGCCGAGGTCGAACTGGAACCGCTCGACCGTTTTGCCACCGAAACCCGCGTCGTCGACGACATGAAGGTGCGCTTTCGCCTGACGGGTGACGGGATGGTCAATGCGCCGGTGGCGATCGGGGCGCGGGTCGAGTTGCGGCTGGTGCATGTCTTCCACATGCGCGGCGGGCGGATTGCCCGCGAAATCGTGCATGAGGAGTGGCGCACCATCGACTGAGCCGCGCGTGAGCCGCGCGCCCCCGTGCGGCGCACCCGTCAGGGCGCGGGCGCCGCGGTCGTTCCGGTTTCAGCCGCTTCCACGACCCGCGCTTCCTTTTCGGCGCGCAGGCGTTCGGAGTGGAGCAGCTTGTCGGCCATCGCCTGCCACGCCGCGGCGGCGCGCAAATTGCGGTCGCGCACCTGCGTCAACGACGATGCGTCGGCATCGGTGCGGCACTTGTCCGCCTGGGCGATGTAGAATTCGGTGGTGGCCGACATTGCTGCGCTTCCTTGTGCGGTTATCCGTTACGGTCGATCAATCGACCATATCGGCGATCAGGCGCCGAAGCTCGCGGCGCGACAGCGTCGGGCGGCGGCGCGGCGCGCGGGCCGGAGAAATCCGGGCCGTCTGCGCCCGGCCGGCCAGCGACAGCGCGGGCAGAGCGGGAAAAATCGAAGGGTTGTTATAGAAGTTCGTCATCATCTTTATCTTTGCTTTGGATGTTGTGGTTTTTGGAGACCGGCGCCACTGCGCCGATCCCGTATCGTTTGACCCCTGAAGGATCAGAGCCCGCGCCGTTTGCGCTGGCTGGGCGGAACCGGCCCGCCGCCGCGTTCGCGGTAGACAAGGCGGCCCTTGCTGAGGTCATAGGGCGTCACTTCGACGCGCACGGCGTCGCCGACGACCGACCGGATGCGGAAACGCCGCATCCGGCCCGCCGTGTAGACGATCAGCCGATGACCGTTTTCGAGCGTGACGCCGAAGCGCCCGTCGGGCAGGATCTCGTTGATCTGCCCCTCGAAGGTCATGACTTCCTCTTTGGCCAAGATCAGGCCGACTGGAGGTTGACTGCCGACGTCTTGCCGTTCTTGCCGGTTTCGAGTTCGAACTGGACGCGCTGGTCCTTGTCCAACGTCGTCATGCCGGCGTTCTGGACGGCGGTGATGTGGACGAATGCGTCGCCCGAGCCATCTTCATTTTCGATGAAGCCATAGCCCTTGTCCTGGCTGAAGAATTTTACGGTGCCGATCGGCATAGGGTGTTTCCTTTCACGAGAAACGGGAATCCCCCGGCAAAAGCACCGGAGGAGCTGGTAGCGTGTGAAGGGAAGAGTCTGCCCCAAAGAGGCCGTCAAATTCCGTCGCAGGCGACGTTAGCGAGGCCGATATGGAGGATTGTTCCCGAAAAGTCAAGGTGCCGCGCAAATGGCGGTAAAATTGCGCGCCGCAAAGGCCGCCGATTTCAAGTCACACCGAACCGGCGAAATATAGGCGAAACGCGCCATTCTATTGTCCACGATCGCCGCAATATTCGTCCTTATTCAGCCGCGCGGCGCCGTTTTACGTGCCCTGCGCCGCGCGTCCGGCGGCGGAGGCAGGACAGGCCGCGCGGTCGTTCGCGGGGGCGGGCAGGCAAAAGAAGGCGCGGCGCGCGGCCTCTCCGGCGAGGCGCAGCGGCGCGGTCTCGGCATCGCGGAGCACTTCGTAGCGTTCGAGTTCGTCGTCGTCGAGCGCGCGGGCATAGGCGGGATCGTCGAACTGGCCTTCTTCTTCGCCGTAAAAATCGTCGGGCGGCGGAAAGTCGGTGCGCCAATCGTCGGCATGATCGTCGAACCAGACGGTCATCGCGGCGGCCGCCTCTTCGGGCGTTTCGGCGCTTTCGGGCTCTTCGCCAAAATCGGCGGAAATCTGCGCAACTTCATTCGCGATTTCGCTGCCGCGCCACAGCGCGGCTAGCGGATTGGTATTGTTGTCGCGGCCCGCGAGCCAGAGCGCGAGCGCGGCGGCGAGGCCGGCGGGGACGTCGGTGGCGGAGGTTTCGGCGGCGGGCGTTTCGCTGTCGGGAGCGGTTTCGGCGGCGCGCGCGGCTTCGGCGGCGTCGAACAGCATCAGAAAGCCCGGCCAGTCGCCGGCGACGATCTGTGCCAGCATCTCCTCGCCCGCGCGCGCCCGCGTTTCGACCATGCGGTCGAGCCGCGCGAGCATCGCGAGGCCAAGGCGGCTGTCGATGCGGCGGCGCTTGACGAAGCTGCGACCGTCCTCGCGTTGCAGTTCGGTGGTCTCGTCATGCCCCCAGATCGCGCGGTCGAGCAGTTCGTCGGCGAGCCGCGTCCGCGCGATCAGCACCGCCGCCGCGCAGCCGATCCGAAACGCCGCCCCCTCGGGCCGCTGTTTCAATTGATAGACGGCGGACGGCGACATGCCGACCTTCGCCGCCGAAATCTTCACCGACCCGTTGGTGGCGAACGCCTCCAGAAACTCGCGCTGGAGACGGGGTGTCCAATGGTAGCTGGCGGGGGCGGGGAAATGCGCGGGATCGTAAAGGGAGTCGTCCATCGATTCGTCCTTTCGGTTGGGTGAAACCGACAGAATGAACCATATGGGTGAATTGTAGGAAAGATGATTGTCGTTTAAGTCCAATTCGGTTGCAGCGCCAATTTGCCGTTAAATACAAACATCGATCGTGGTAAGGCATGTGTGACCTAAAGCGGGGGGGGCTACAGCTTATGAGCGATAGCAGGCACGAATTTGGTGGAGACTGGACAGAATTAAAACTGGAGGCCATCAGTGCCTATAGCAAGTTTTTTACCGGCGCCATCGGTGGAAAATTTGATGTCTGGTACGTTGATCCTTTTGCCGGCACAGGAGAGAGGACAGCTAAAGAAGAGATTGGGGGCATTTTTGATGATGCACCTATATCCACTATCGAGAAGCAGTATCCTGGCAGTGCTGCGAGGGCGTTGGCGCTCACTCCCCCATTTCACCATCTTCGATTTGGGGATGCTAAAAAGAGGCATGTGAAAGCCCTGCAAGCATTGGTGGAGTTGTACCCGGATCGAGACGCGCAGGTTCTGGCTGGCGACGCAAACGAGTTTATTCAAAACCTATTTTCTCAGCCTGAATGGCGCGAGCGAGATCGAAGCGGTGTGAGGCGCCGGGCGCTTGTTTTCCTCGACCCGTATGGGATGGAAGTTAAATGGAAGACGTTGCAAGTTCTGGCTGCTTCCCAGAAGGCCGACGTCTGGTTTCTGGCCAACTTGAAGGCTGCTGTTCAGCAGCTTTGTCACAAGCATGAAAAGCTATCGGAAGAAAAGCGGAACGCTCTTACGGAGTATTTTGGGACAAATCAGTGGGAAGAGAGATTTTACGACATAAAACAAGATGAAGAAGACATGTTCGGCAGCTTGTTTAATCGTTCGCAAAGGCAAGCTAATAAGCAAGATATCGCAGAATTTCATCGTGAGTGCTTGGCAGGTCTATTTTGCTACGTTTCTAGCCCCCTGCCGATCGCCGTGGGATCGACGGAAGACTATTTTCTTCTATACTGCATGAGCAATAATCCGACGCCCGCGGCTACACGATTGATCGACAGGGGAGCGAGTTGGGTTATCCAGCGATATAAGCAGGCATCTCGTCATAGGTCTGCCCTCCAAGAAGGCGTCCAGTCGCCTTCTTGTTGACCCCGCCCCATTGTTTGAAGAAGAACGCTGTGTCGTGGCGGCGGCAGAGACGTTCGATTTGCCAAACCCATTCTTCAGCCATCGGCCGGGCTGCTGGCCCTGATTCTCCTCCCACTATCGCCCATGCAATTCCATCGAGATTAGCTTCGCCGACCGGGCCAATAAGTGGTTCGAAAGAGACAAATCTGACTGCGGCTCTGGTGTGCCTTAGCTCCTCAATTCGGTAGGCCACCTCGGCGCTTTCTACGCTGGTTCCCAGCCACGCATTGGGCAAAATATCAAAGCCGGGCTTCGATAGTAGTTCTCGCATGCGTTCTGGCCGTTTGGTGAGGAGCTGATAGTCGTGATGTGGCGTGTCTTTCATTACCTCCCACACTTGACGAATAAAGTCCTCCGGCACATCGGCGTGGGGTCGCGTCCGTCAAGGTGGTGTAATTTCGGCTGTGGCCGTGGGCCATCGTCAGGCGGCTTTGGCGGTGATGTGTAGGGGCTGATTTTCCTCCTCGATCATGGGTTGGTTGAGTTCGGCCATGCCTTCGATCTGCATGTATCGGTGCTGGAGCTGCCACTCGTCGTTCTGCTCCATCAGCACAGCCCCGACGAGGCGGATGATGCTGTCTTCGTTCGGGAAGATTCCGACGACGTCGGCGCGGCGCTTGACCTCCTTGTTGAGCCG
>NZ_BCZQ01000037.1 GCF_001598815.1 Sphingopyxis terrae subsp. terrae NBRC 15098
AAACCGTTGGGGGCGTACCTTCAAATGAAAGCAACCCGTGGGTAATTAGTCCTGTCAAGGTGTTGTTCGCCTTCCCTGTGTGTGCCGCGCGATCAGACGGATACAGCGATACTCGAGATCAGCCTGATTGTGATGTGGCGGATCAGCCGACAAAGGCTTGCCGTGCGCGTGAAAAAGCAGTGGGAAAAAAATGTGGCTTGGCGCGAGACCCAGCGCCGCCCCGCAGCGTAAGTGATCCTCCAACTTCACGGCCGGATTGCCACTCTCAATTTCGCGCAGCCACCGAATGCTAATACCGACCCGCGCTGCGAACTGTCGTTGCGAGAGGAATTGACGTCGTCGTTCTCCCTCAATCCGTCGACCTGAAGATTCCTTCAGTTGCGCCAGCAATGCATCGTGACTGGTGGTTACGATTGTCATTTTAATTCCTGCCCGAAATGGCCAAGCATTGACTGCGTTCGGCAGGTGCAATGCTGATCGGCCATCGTGAGCCGGGCAACGGGAACTGCTTGCAAACCGAAAGTTTCGTTCAGCTTGTCGCCAGATTGGGATCACCCGGATCCCGCTCCGTTTAGAAATGGCGCGCTCATCGGCGGACCCGCTTTGCACTCTCCTGCCTGCTATGGGCAGCACGGTGCCCCCTGCCTTGTCCCGCCGCGCCGTAACCGCGATCCACCCTCCACATGAACAGCGGTCAGGGCGCAATGATGTCTTCATGCCCAGTCTCCGCCCCGGTCAATGTCGAATGGCGCACTCCGCGCTGAGGAGGACACATGCTACGCAATTTTGCCGATGATTGCTCTTCGCGCCTTTTGTCCGTCGCAAGCCTTCCGCTGATTGCGGCGTTGTTCAGCATCAGCCCCGCCGCCAATTCCCAGGAAATCGGCGAGAGGATGGCACTGGCAAAAGCTGCTGCCGACGCGGAGCAACAGCTCCACCAGACCTTCACCAATCTCCAGTTCGAGGACTTCGGGCCGGCACCGGTGAAAGGACCGCTCTACCAGGCAAGTGCCGGTGGCCGCATCGTGTACTATGCCCCCGAGAGCGAGCATCTGCTGTTCGCGTCGATCTTCGACAAGAACGGCGTCAACCTGACGGCGCTTGCGCAGGAGGCCGGGGCGGCGAAGCGACTGAAGGCGATCGACACTGCGGTCGCATTCGCTGTCGGCCCCGAGAACGCGCCGACCATCATCGAGTTCACCGATCCCGATTGCCCCTATTGCCGCGCGCTCGACCGCTATTGGGCGGCGAAAGCAGCGGAAGGCAAGCCGGTCCGACGCCTGGTCTTCTTCGTCAGCGGCATCCATCCCGAGGCGGCCGCGAAGGCCGAGCATATTCTCTGCTCATCGGACAAGGAGGCTGCATTCAAGTCTATCTACGCCGGCGCCGCGCCCGCGGTGCTCCGAACTTGCGCCGAGGGCCGCACCAAGGTCGAGGCCCACGCGCGGATTGTCGGCTCGGCCGGTATCACCGGCACGCCGACACTGATCGCCGGCGGCAAGCTGATCTCCGGCTTCCAGCAAGCCGAGATCGAGGCGTTCCTCTCTTCAGCGAAGACCGCCCATGCGCCTCGCTGACGCCTTCCCCTTTTTGGCGGACGCCCGAGCACCGGGAGCATCATCGCTCCCTGCCCGGGCGCACCGGAATGCCGGCGGCGGCGCCCCCATCGGGCCGTCCAGCGCAGTCGTCGGCCGACAGCGATACTCGTCGATGCCGGCAGGCAGGTCAGCGGACAGCCCGACTTTTGAGAAAGTGAGTAATGTGATCAAAAATCTCCGAAACAATGCGCTCTCGGTCGCCAACATCGGCATCCCGGTGCTGCTGCTGTCGATCATCGCCGCGAGCGCGCATGCGTTCACCGCGCCGGTCGCCGGCGACCTCGGTTACGACATCTACGACATCGTCGTGAACCAGGGGGTCAAGGGCCCGCTCGGCTTCGTCGGCGGCGTCGCCGCCTTCCTGTTCGGCGTGTCGCGGCTATTTTCCAACATCATGATCGGCATCCCGACGATCGTGGCGGCGGTCTGCCTGATCAAGGCGGACTCGATCCTCCAGACCTTTGGCATGGTGATCTGACGGCATCGGATTGCAGGCGATCGTTCCGGTTCCACCGTTCGCTTGCAATCCGGTCACCGGGAGGATGGCTCCCGGAAAAAGCCCCGTGGCCAGCGCCTGCGGACGCGGGGTTGTGAAGCAGGAGGAGAAGGGTCGATGGACGAACGCCTGCCCCAGTATCTGCACAAGCCGGTCCAGATCCTCTGGTTCGGATCGGACGAGTTCGTGCTGGTGGTCACGACCATCTTCGTCGCCGTCATCGTCGGCGGTCTGGTCGGCTGGGCGTTCATCGCGGCCCTTCTCCTTTTCCTGCCGTGGAAGCGCGCGCAGCCGCGCGGCTTCCTCGCGCATCTCGCGTGGCGATGGGGAATGCTGCGCTTCCGTCATTATCCGGGTCCGACTCAGACCCGCTTCTACGAATGAGGGCGCCCATGTTTTCGCGTTCCCGCAAAACCGCTCCCGTCGACCCGCTGGTTGGCAAGCCGGCGAGCTTCGGCATCCACCGTTATGTCCAAGGCTCGTCGAACCTGTTCGAGGAGAACCGGCTGCTCAAGTTCGCGATCGTCGGGCTGTTCGGCATCACCGCGGTGCTCGGCGCTGTCATCTACAGCTCCGACCAGAAGCAGCGCACCGTGGTCGTGCCGTTCGGCGCCGGTGGCGATCTCTATGTGACGGGCTCGAAACCGTCAGCCGCCTATATCCGCACGATCACGCGCAACATCGTCGCGCTTGCCGGAACCTATTCGGCCTATTCGGCCGATCGGCAGTTCCAGGAACTGCTCTCGATCGTCCATCCGTCGGCCTACAACAGCATGCGCGACAGCCTGAACAGCATCCTCGACGAGCTTGCCGGCAACCCGACGCTGTCGATCGCAACCTATATCCGCCCCGACCAGCCAGTCCAGTGGACCGACCGCGACATCCTCGTCCCCATCGAGAAGGTGCGGGTCATCGGCGGCGTCATCCGCAAATTCCGCGGCAACCTTCGCATTCGCTACGCCATCGAGAACGGCCGCTTCTGGCTGGTCTCGCTCACCGAGGAGAGTTTTGATGTCCAGGCTCGCTAGGACGGGCGTGGCGCTCATTTGCGCCGCGTCGCTGCTGCCGACTTCCGCATTCGCGCAGGCGATTACCGCGTTACCCGATCAGGTCAGCACGATCCGGCTCTCGAACCGCGACGTCAATCATATCGTCTGCGTCGGCGGCGAGATCGAGGATGTGAAGTTCTCGGCCGAGAAGGCTATCGCCGTCGAGCGCGCTGGCTCGGACGCCTGGATCAAGTTCCTCGTCAAAGAGATCGACGACATGGGGGCGGTCACCCGCACCTATGTGACGACACCGAGCGAGTTCTTCATCTCCTGCAATGGCGCCATCTATCCGCTTCACGCCGAGCCGTCGGATATCCCGGCCCAGACCGTGACTCTCGTACCCGGTCGTCCGCAACGCGCGCGGGCCAACGAGGATTTGCTCGGCCCACTGGTCGAGGAAGAGCGGGCCATCTCGATCAGCCTCGCCATGCTGCAGGACCGCGTGCCGGCGAGCTTCACCGAAGTCGCACCGCGATCAGGCCTTATCACGATCCAGGCTATGCCGTCGGCGACACTCACCGAACGCCGCCAGCTAGAGATCGAAGGATCTGGCCTCTCGGCTTCCGAATATCGCATCACCAGCGACAGCGATGCGGCTCTGGAGGAACGGCAGTTCCTCGACCGTGCGCTCGGCTCCGACATCTTTGCGGTGACGCTCGACCGGCTTTCCCTCAAAGCTGGCGAGAGCGCCCGGCTGGTCGTCATCCGGCGCGGAGATGGACAATGACCGCCGCCCCCGAACAGGAGGCGCTCGACCTCGGCGAGATTGGCCAGCCGCTACCACCTGAATCCGCGCGGCCCGAGCGTGGCCCAGCCCTGCTCGCGCTCAAGGAGCGCTGGGCGAGGATGAACTCGAAGCAGAAGCTACGCGCCAAGCAGCTCGGCGTCGCCGGCGTCGTCGCGCTGCTCGGCACCGGCCTCTACACCGCCAGCACGGGCGGTGATGACAGCAAGCCCGAAGCCCCCGCGGCGACCAAGCTCGACATGGGTGCGGGGCTCCGCGGCGACAGCCTCGAGGTGAAGCTGCGCGGCGACCTCCAGAAGATCCTCGAAGGCCAGTCGCTGCTCGGCGAGCGCGTCGCGGCGATTGAGGAAGGCAAGGTCATCCCCGGCAGCAAACCCGCCTCGTCTCCCGATGGCGATCCGGGGCTGCCGCCCGCGCTGCCCGGCGCCATTCCCGATTACCCGCCGGCGCCCGGCGAAGCCGAAGGCATGGCGGGCGAAATCCCGGCGCCGCCCATGCCGCCTGCCGCTCCCCCTGCCCCGCCCGCACCACCCGTCGAAAAGACGATCGGCGCGATCGGTGCCGCCGTGTCGGCGCCAGGAGCGGTCGCTGCGGCCGACGGGAAGGCCGCGCCAGGTAGCGCTAAAAAAAAGACGCGGACGATCTATTTGCCGCCTGGTTTCATGAAGGCGAGGCTGCTGACCGGGATCGACGCGCTCGCGAGCCGCGATGCGACTTCGAACCCCGAGCCGCTGATTGCCCGCGTCCAGGCGCCCGCGGTCTTGCCCAATGATGTGAAGGCAAACCTCTCGGGATGCTTCGTCATCGGCAACGCGACGGGCAGCCTCGCGAAAGAGCGGGTCGAGGTCCAGCTCGTCTCGCTGTCCTGCGTCGATTTCGACGAACGCTCGGTGGTCGACCAACCGATCAAGGGATTCTTCGTGGACACGGACGGAAAGAAGGGGCTGTCGGGCAAGGTTGTCACGCGCGCCGGGGCGAGCCTTGCCCGCGCGTTCCTGGCCGGCACGATCAGCGGCATCAGCCAGACGGTCGAGAACACCATCGGCGACGTCTCGACGTCAGCGCTTGGGTCGGTGCGGACGCTCGATGCGGGCGACGCCGCCAAGGCTGGGATCGCCGGAGGTCTTTCGAAGTCGTCGGACAAGCTGACGGATTTCTATCTCGATCTCGCGCGCCAGGCCGGTCCGATCGTCGAAGTCGGCGCCGCGAAAGATGTTGTCGTGGTTATCCAGGAGGGCGTTACCCTCGAGATCAAGCCGACGGCCGGAAGCAAATTCTGATTTGGCGGGTTGCCCTGCCGTCCTTTGCGGCGACTGCCGCGAGATCGCGGCCGCCCATGGTCCCTATGACCTGATCATTGCCGGTCCTCCTTATTGCATCACTACCCTCTGCTGGGACAGGCGTGTCGAAGGCCGGCATGCGCTCGCCGCGGCATTGCTCAAGCCCGTAGGCTCGCTTTGGGTCTTCGGTTCGTTACGCTATCTGCTCGCCGACGCTGGCCGTTTCGAAGCAGTGGGGTTGCGTTACGCCCAGGACATCGTCTGGCGCAAAGCCAACGGAACCGGATTTGCAGCCGACCGCTTCAAACGAGTCCACGAGATCATCGTGCAATATTATCGTCACGACGCGCTTTGGAGAGACGTCTACAACGACGTTCAGCGCGTACCAGCGACAACGCGAAACAAATCGGTTCAACTGAGGCGAGCGCGGACGAAACACACCGGGTCAATCGGCGGCGGCGCCTATCATGACGACGGCACGCGGATCATGAAATCGGTGATCGAGATAAACAGCGTGCGCAGCGGCCTCCATCGCACCGAAAAGCCCGTGGCGTTGCTCGCGATCCTTATGCGCACCTCCTGTCCGACTGGCGGTCTCGTCGGCGATTTCTTCGCCGGCTCCGGCGCCGCCGGCGAGGCGGCTGCGTTGACCGGGCGCCGCTATGTCGGCTGCGAGGTCGATCCGCTCATGGCTGCAAAGGCGCGGGCGCGATTGAACGCACTGCATAACCGTCCCTCCTAAGCCGGCAGCAAAAAGAAGGGCCGGCTCACGCCGACCCTGCGAAGTTTTGGGAGAGGATGCCTGAAAGGCATCAGGGATATGGGTATCCTCATTTCATGCTGCAAGTGCGAACAGAAGAAATTCTGACCGGTTAGTTTCGGCCGACGGAAGGGAAGCACGACGCTGCCTCCGACCGGCAGGTTCCTGCCCCTGCCCTTGTTCGCGACCCGGAAACGCGGCCATCCAAAGATTACTAACCCCGGTTCGCGAGCATCCAATCCACAATGATTGGTCGACCCTCGCACGGCCGCTCTCACCCCGCGCCACCGGCGCAAAGGAGGACTCATGATGCATTGCCGCCCACACGATCGCCCCATTCGCAAAGCATGGCTGTCATCCCTCGCTGTCATCCCCACGTTGCTGTCGGGCTGCACGGCGCTCGGATCGGCGATGTCGCCCTACAGTGAGAAGTTCAGCTGCAAGAACGACGATCACGGCCAATGCATCCACCCCGAGAAGGCCTATGAAGATGCGGCGCTGGGCCACGCGTCGCACTCGGACCCGCCGGTCACCCGCGACAAAGCTCTGCTCAAAACGAACTCGCGCGGCGCGGTAGGCCGCGGCCGCGGCGACACCGGCGCCTACGGTAGCTATCGCGACAGCGTCTATCGCGAGCTCCAGGGACTTATCGACGCACCCGATACGCCGATGCTGCGGCCCGCCCAGGCCGTGCGGACGCTGATCCTCCCCTATGCTGATCGCAATCGGCCCGACCGGCTCTACATGCCGCGCTTCGTCTACTCGGTCCTCGAAACCCCCTCCTGGGTGGTCGGCGGCTATCTTGTCCCGCCCGTCTCGGCCGCTACGCGCGCGCCGGTGCTCGAACAGGTGCGCGAGACGCCCGGGACCGAGCCAGCCCCAACGATATCGCTGCCCGCCGAGCTGCGCCCGTGAAGGCGCCCGGGACGCGAACGGGCGGCGGCCTCACCTTTGCCGACCTCCATCGCGGCGTCGCGCGCGACCGTTATTCGGACTTCCTGCCGCTCGTAGCGTGGGTGGAGGAAGAGGAAGCCTTTCTCTGCATCGACGACGGCTGGGGCTATGCCTGGGAACTGACGCCCGCGGCCTATATGTTCGCGCATGTCCACCAAGCCCTTCTCGGTCTGCTCAATATCCAGTTCCCCGAGAACAGCGTCGTCCAGCTCATCAGCTTCGCCGACCCGCTGATCGCGCCCGCGCTCGACCAATATCTCGATCTCAAGACGCGGCCCGATCCGCTGATCCAGGCTTCGGCGCGGCGAACCCATGCCTATCTCAACGAAGGGCGAAATGGTCTCGCCGCGCTTCACGGCATCCCCGTGCGCGATTTCCGGACCTTGCTTGCCGTCAAGACGCGCGCGCCGATGCACAGCGACCTTCGCCGCCAGATCGAGGAGCAGCTTGCCAAGCTCGGTATCCGCCGCCTCGAGCCCGAAGAAATGGTCGCCTTCTATCGGCGCATCTTCAATGGCGTCTTCGACGCCGCGCCCGGCGTCTACGCCACGGCTGCAGCCGCCCACGCGGCGCCGCCGATCCGCAAGCAGATCATCGATGCCGGCCCCGATCTCGCGTTCGATGGTCCGGAAGTCTTTCTCGGCAACCAGGTCGCGCGCTGCCTGACGCCGAAAGCACCGGCGCGGCGCGTCACCGCGGAGCGCGCCAACCGGTTGACAGGCGGGATGCGGGGGAGTGCCGAGGACAGCGACCAGATCGGCGGGCCCTTCCTCTATTGCCTCAACATCCTCTTCGACCATTCGCAGTTCGAGATTCACAAGCGCGCGCAGATCCTCTCGGCGCAGAAAGCCGCGGGAAGCTTCGCGGTCGAGGTCGGCAAGCAGATCGAGGAGATCGGCTGGGTACTCGACGAGGCAGGCAACAGCCGCTTCGTCTCGGTGATGCCCTGCGTCTGGGTGTTCGGCCGCGACCGCCACCAGGCGCGCGAGATGGCCGCGCGCGCGAAGCGCCTCTGGGAAAGCGAGCCGCTCCCCTGGATGGTGCAGGAAGAATCCTACCTCAATCCCATCCTGCTCACCGCGAGCCTGCCGTTCGGCCTCTATCCCGAACGCCGGACGATCAGGATGCTCGAGCGCGATTTCAAGATGCCGGTGAAGGCGACTGCCCTGATGGCGCCGATCCAGACCGATTTCCGCGGCGGCGGCCGCCCTGCCCTGCTCTACACCGGACGCAAGGGCCAGCTCATCACGCTCGATCTCTTCGACCCGCGCATCAACAATTATAATTTCATCGTCGCGGCCGAAAGCGGCGCCGGCAAGAGCTTCCTGCTCAATGACCTTTGCCGCCAATATTTCGCGCAGAACGCGCTGATCCGCATCATCGATATCGGCGGCAGCTACCGCAAGCTCTGCACCCTCTGTTCGGGCCGTTATATCGACGTCGGTGAGGAACGGCTCGTTCTCAACCCCTTCGATCTCGGGCTTGCGCTCGACGGCGAGGACAAGCAGTCGGCGATCGCGATGGCGGTCGCGATCGTCGCCGAGATGGCGAATGCCGCGACGCGCAAGGGTGTCTCGACCTCGGAATGGAACCTTATCAAATCGGCGGTCCAGTGGACGATCGACGAGGGCCATGCCGACGAAGGCATCGATTCCGTCCGTGCGTGGCTCGGCGCCTATCCGCAATTTGCCGCAGCCGACCTCGACCGCGTCGACCATCTGAAGCCAGTCGCCCGCGAACTCGCGTTCAACCTGCGCGATTTTGGGTCGGACGGAGCCTATGGGCATTTCTTCAATGGGCCGTCGACCTTCGACATCAGCTCGGACGAGTTCGTCGTGCTCGAACTCGAACGCCTGAAAGCCATACCCGACCTGTTCAACGTGGTCGTGATGGTCGTGATCAACGCGGTGACGCAAGAGCTCTACCTCTCGGCCCGCGATCGCCCGCGATTCGTGATCTGCGACGAAACCGCGCAGTTCATGCCCAACAACCCGGGCCAGGATTTGTCCCGCCTCGCCGAAGCCATCGCCCAGGGCTATCGCCGCGCGCGCAAATATCGGGGCAGTTTCGGTATCATTCTCCAGAGCATGAACGACCTTCTGCTGTTCGGGGGCATCGGCCAGGTGATCCTCGAAAATGCCGCCACCCGGTTCCTGTTGCAGGGATCGACCTACGACAAGGCGGTCGAAAACAAGATCCTCGATTATTCGGGGTTCGTTCTCGACCTCCTGAAGTCGGTTCGCAACAACAAGCCGAACTACAGCGAGGTCTTCATCGACAGTCCGCTCGGGCTCGGCATCGCTCGCATCGTTGTCGATCCCTTCTCGTACTGGATCAACACGTCGGCGCCCGAGGATGTGGCGGCTTTCGAGGCGCTGGTACGCAGCGGTCGTTCGCCGCTCGAAGCCGTGTGCGAACTGGCGGGCGTGGACCCGCGCGAGATTCTCGGCGAGCGGTCGTTGCCAGCCACCGCGCATGAGCACCTGCCATGACGCGGCGCGCGGCTAACGCGGACCAGCTTCGGCTCGATCTGGCCGCCATGCTGCCGTCCGACCGCATGCGCTTCGAGGCAGCTGTCGCGGCGGAGGCCGAGCGTCGTGCCTTCTATTGGCGCTTCCGCCTTGTCGCGATCGAGACGGTGATGATGTCGGGACTGGTGCTGATCGCCGGCCTGCTTGTCGAACAGCCGACGGACATCGTCGTCCAGGCATCCGTGACGGTCGGCATCGCCTGCTTCGCAAGCGGGATGCTGCTGATCTGGCTGTCGAACGTCGCGAGCGGGTTGATGATCCGGTGGCGCGGGCGTCGGCAGCGGTGAACGGCATCTTCTCCAATGCGCCGTCGCCCGGCGTGATCCGGCTCGTGGTCTCAGGGCTCCTCTTCGGCGTGGTGCAGGCCGCAATCCTGCTGGTTGCGCCTGCGAACATGCCTTCCCCTCGGTCGCTGATCATCCTCCTCGGTCTGCTGACCCTAGGCTGCTTCATCGGCGCGGTCATCGGCGAAAGCGCGGTCGATCCGAAGGACAGGTGGAGAAATCGCGGTGGACCATGACGCCCAGCGTATCCGGCTCGCGGCCTTGCAGTTCGGGATGTCGATAGGGCTTGTCGCCGCCGCCGTCTTCATAGGCGCGTCAGCGCATGGTCAGACGTCGATCATTGGCCGGACCTGGCCGATTGCCGAGCCCGACGCCCTCGCCGAGATTGAGGCGCGCGCGGCGCGGCAGCCGCCGAGTATCGCCGAGCGGTTCGGGCCACGAGAAGGCTGGAGCGCTATGAAATCCGCGGCCCTCGGCGTCGCGGCGGTGGATCGGCGGCGCACCGTCATCCCCTTTCATACGCTCGATTTCGAAATTCGCTTGCCCGATGGCAAGCTGCTCTACCCGAAGGGCTACACCTTCAATCCCCTTGCCTATGTATCGTTGCCGCAGCGGCTCGTGGTCGTGCATCCGCGTGATATTGGCTGGGCGATCATGCAAGCCCGTCCGATCGACTGGATATTGCTGGCCGGGGGAGAGACAGCATCGACCGATCCGATCGCGCTCGGTGAGAAGGTGGGACGACCGCTTTTCATCCTCGAAGAGCGTATCAGGGATCGGCTCGGACTGACCGTCGCGCCCGTCATCGTGGAGCAGGTTGGGCAGAAGCTCGAACTGCAGGAGTTCGAGATCGAACGTCGACGTCCGATTAAATAGACCGCGCGCCCTTCGCAACGATTGGCCATTGCTCGCTGCCCAGAGCGGAACAATCTTTCGCGTCCTGGCCTTTTGGCGCTTTCATCCAATCCCGAATCGAACAGAGCGCATAACCCGGCACTGCGACCCAGGAGAGCTCTCCCTCGGCAACGAGGACAGGGATCTTCATCTTGACACCCATTCGGCTTCGGCCGGGTGGGTGTCATTTTTTTGATCGTTATTCGACGAAGTTGGCGAGCTTCTTGAGCATCATATCCATCCCGGCGCGACAATCGCCTTCGCTGATCCCGGACGGAACATCCGCCGCCGCTATCGTAACCTTTGTCCCGTCTTTGACTTGCTCGAGTATGGTCGTGATCGACAATTCTCCCTGCGAGGGAGGGTTTGCGATGTCGAAGCGGACGCTCTCGACGATCCGCTCGTCGGGAAGAATTTCCGCGAACCTGCCGTCGACGACACCGGCAACCTTGCTCGATTCGCTCTCCTCTGGCCCCTCCCGCGATTGCTGAAATGCGATGCGGTAAGCCCCGCCCGGGCGAGAGTCGAAATGTTCGATCTGGGCCGTCACGCCGCTCGGCAGGCGCCACGCCGGAATCGTCTCAGGGTCGAGCATCGTGCGAAATATCGCGCGCGGCTTCGCGAGGATGACGCGGGAGTTCTTGTGAGTCGCCGGGAAGGTCATGACCTTCCCACCTATTGCGACGACAGCCGCGAGAACAAGACATTCCTGCGCCGGCACGCCAATCTCGTGAAATACTAACCAGAGCGACGCGGCTTCCAGGCCGCCGACGATCGATGCGCGCTGGGTGATCACCGCTGAGGCGCCAGTTCGAGCGGATCGTCACTCGTCATTAGTCCGGATAGTTCGCGGGGATTCCCGAAGCCTCCGCCGGCAAATGCGGAACAGCCGCGCCTCTCGTCGGCACGTTCGCGCCCCACCCGTTGTTGCGGGGCGTTCAGACCTGCATTCCTGCCCGCGGATAGGGCCGAGATACCGGCAGATCGCAGGATCGAACACCGCCTTTCCATCTTTCGCTGACCTTCACGCGCCCCGAGCGGCGCAACGGAGATTCTATGCTCGCTCGCTCCGTCCCTTTCGACGCGCCGTCCGGCACCGAGCCGCGCGGCGCGAGCGCGAAGCGGGCGAGACGGTTGAAGTTCGCCGCGCTTGCCGCCGCGCTCCTCGCCGGAATCGCGTTACCTGCAGCGCCCGTCCACGCCTCCAAATGCCCCTCGGACGCGATCTTCAACCCGATCACCAAGGTACGCTGGAACTGCATCTTCCCGATCACGATCGGCGGCGTGCGCGTCGGCAGCTATGACAAGCTCGACAAGGCGCTCGACGCCCAGTCGGCCTCCAGGCCGCTTTGCGCCTGCCGCAAGGGCGCGAGTTTCTGGTTCGGCGTGAAGGTGAGCTTCTGGACGCCCAACCGGATGATCGACGTCGTGACCGAGCCCGGCTGCATGATGGCGCTTGGGCTGGACATCATGCCGACCGGCGGGCGCCTGCAGGGCAGTCAGTCGTCGATCTCGGATGGCACCAACACGACCAAGCTGTTTGCACAGATGCATTATTACCAGGCGCCGGTCTGGAAGATGCTCGACATGTTCACGGACCTTCCTTGCCTCGAAGATGACGGGTTCGACGTTGCGCTGATGACCGAGGTTATGCCGACCTGGCAGTCGGGAACATTGGGTGCGATCATCCAGCCCGAAGGCATCCTCTTCGGTAACCCCGCGGCGGGTCTCGCTTGCATGGCAGACAGCGCGGCCGCCGCCGCCGGCAAGGTCGTCGATCCGCTCTTCTGGTGCATGGGAAGCTGGGGCTCGACCTATCCAGTCGCCGGCGACATCCACATGGGCGACCGGGTCGAGGCCTGGGCAGGGCTGGCCGCGCGCGGCACCTTCATGATGGGCCGCATGGGCGCGCTCACTATTCATTCGGCGGACGGCTGCTCGTTCAAGCCGCAGCCCATCTGGACCAAGAGCCGATACAAGCTCCAACTGATGGAGCCGGTGAAGGGCGGCAAGTGCGTCAACATCGGCCGCCCGGGCGCACTCTGGACCTCGGGCAAGCATGCGCCCGGCAAGGACAACGCCCAGTTCATGCTCTTCGAGAAAGCGATTTGCTGTGCTGGCATCTCGACGCCCTGATGCGGCGCCGGTTCCGGCGCATACCGATCGCCTTGCGCGCAGCCCGGAATCGGCCCGGTCTGCCCGCCACAGCCCTGGTGGCTGCCGGCAGGCGCGCGAGGCGGGGGCGGCGCCCTGCCCCCTCTCCTTGGGCGCCGCTCCACCTTCAGCCGAGGCGGCCACCGAACCTCGGACGGCGGAAAGCTGTGCCTCAACCCCGCTGCGTTCGCAGGTGAAGGCCGTGCTCACCGTCTTCGAAGGCCAGGCGGCGTTTCGGCTCCTCCCGCCCGGATGCGATGATTTCCGGGCGGGAGACCTGTTTCGCGTGGCCCATGGCTCGCGCACCATCGACGGGAATCGCTCGTGACCCCGCGGTTTCTTGCCCTGTTGCCTATCTCGGCCGCGCTCCCCGGCGTGGCGCTGGCCCAGACGATCGAGGACCGTGCGCGCACCGCGGCCGAGGCCTCGCGCTCCAAGAGCAGCGACAGCGAAGCCATCCTCGAAAATTACATCAGCCCCGGCCTCGCCGGGCAGTCCATCGCGACGGTCGACAAGAGCAAGAGCTTCACGCCGAACCTCGCCTGCCAGAAGACGGCGAACTTCCTTGAAATCCTGATCCAGCCTGGCGCGGGCGGCGATATCACTACCGTCCGCATCGCGCGCGACAAGGATATCGACGGCCAATTCGATAGCGTGACGACCTTGCCCGTGCCGGTGTCGGGGATTTGCGCCAACGGCGTGATCTCCTGCCGCCCCGGGAGCTGGAGCGACTGCCGCAGCTTCCAATGGGATGTCGACAGCAGCGGCGACCTCAAGCTCGCCGAAGTCGAGATGCCTGCGCTCGCCGGCTGCTATTGCGTCAACAACAGTTGCGGCGCGAACCTCGTCATGGGCAATCTGCCGTCGGTGCTGAAAGATCTTGGCGGCGGTGCGGTCGGCGCGCTGTCGAGCCACGATCCGCGCAACGGTGTCGCCGACGCACGGGTGAACGGTCCCGTCATTCAATATGTCGGCGCGCAATCGACCGCGTGCAGCCCCGATCCCGCCCTGCCCCAGACGGCCTATCGCGCGAACCCGACCGCAATCCAGGGCGACGCTTTTGCCGCATCGCGGTCGAACAGCCTGTTCCAGTCGCTCGCTGGCTCACCTGCCGGCACGGGCCGTGCCGAGCAGGTCCGGGCCTGCGCGATCGAGCGCGAAGTGACCTTCCTGCCGCTCGGTTACGACGATATCGTCTCCGCGTCGGGCTCCATTTATTCGGTTCGCGACTGCGGCGAGGGATGTCGCCGCTATCGCATCATCGGCGACGGCGATTGCAGCGGATCGCCGCCAATCTTCACCGCGCGCTTCGAAGTCAGCGACCCCGCGAAGCTTATATCCGCACAGATCGTCGAGATGGGCGCCGACGACTGGGTCCAGGGCCGCGTCAACGGCCGCATCGTCAGCTCGGCCGGACCGCGCCCCTGGCTGACCACTGGATTGCCTTCTGGCGATTGCCGCACCGACGGCGGCGCGGCGCGCAACTATACGCCTTATGATTTCACGGCCGACCTCCGGGCAGGTCCCGCAACCGTATCGGCGCGCGTGCGGGGCGGGGGCGGCGGCGCGCCGCTCACGACCCAATGGGGTCTCGTCGATGTCGAGATCCGCGTCTCGCCCGGCTGCGAGCCCAGCGAGCGGCTCGTCGACCTGTGCGCGGGCACAGGCGGCGATACGAAGTGCCGCCTCGACAGCGAAAATGTCGACGGCGTCCAGACCTTCCGCAATGGCATCAGCACCGGCCTGAGACCCCTCACCCAAACCCGCCTGTTCGGCACCGGGTCGTGCACCATCCAACTCACCCGCGACTTCTTCCGCCGCGAGCGCAGCTATAAATGCGTCGTCGACACGGGCTCCATGCCCGAGCCCGATCTCAGGCGCGGCGCGTGGATCATCGACCATTCGACCGAGACGATGCTCGCCGACCGCGTGCGCACCGCCGACGGCGGCATGGCGTCGTTGACGCGGCCGTTCGCGCTCCCCGACCGCGGCTCGGTGCCCGCCTGCGAGGCGATCTGCAAGACGCGGGCGCCCAAGGCGAACGCAGACGCCGCGCCCGATGGCGTCGTCGGCGCCAGGCAGACGAACCCGACCGGGTTCGACACCTTCTATCATGTCTGCCGCGCCGACAATGTCTGCCCGGCGGGTCCCGGCGAGACGATCGTCAGCCCCTGCGGCTGTCTCGACGATTTCCCCGAAGCGGTGGTGGTGATGCAGACGGTCCGGCTCGCCGGCGCCGATCTCGCCTGCACGGCGACGGCGCGATGAGCTGGCGCGACATCCCTTGGCCGCACCGGGCCGCGCTGATCCTTTTGCTAGTCCTGGGGCTGGCTATCGGCAGCGCGCTCGCGGCCGCGCCAGCGCACGCCCAGCAGATTTGCGCCGCCGATCTCGACGGCAGCGGCGAGGCCGACGGCCCCGGCGAAACAGCAAGCTGCACCGGAACAGCAAACGGCGGATGGCAATGTCCGCTCGAGCGCGCCTGGTGCGCAGCCGAGCCCGGCGGCGGCTGGTCGTGCCCGCTTGGACCCCAATATGGCTGCGAGACGCCGACGAGCGGCGGCGTTCCGGCCTGCTCGCCGCATAGCTGTATCGATACCGCCGCGAACCCGATCGAGGATGAGCCCGTTATCGACGATCCCGGCGCGCCCGCCGATGGGCCGGTCGATGCCGATGGCAATTGCCTCGGCAATATCGAGATCTTCGCGGGCCGCGCGCTGCGCTGCCGCCCCGCCGGGCTCAAGACCGGCTTCCAGAGCTGCTGCAAGGACAAGGGCAAGATCGTCAAGGACGGCATGGGCTCGTCGCTCGCATCGACCCAGACCAAGATCGCGATCGCCAAGGGCGTGTTCACCGGCGCCAAGGCCGCCTATGCCGCCTTCCAAGCCGGGGCGACAGCGAGCCAGGCGGCGAGCGCGGGCGCCAATGCGATCATCGTCGGCATCGATCCGACCTCGATCGCGATCAGCCTCGCGATCAACGTGATGATCGATTTCCTGCTCACCTCCTGCGACCAGCAAGATATGGAAGTCGGCATGCTGCGCGGCTCGGGCATGTGCGTCGAGATCGGCAGCTATTGCTCGTCGAAGATCCTCGGCATCTGCGTCCAGAAATCGCGCAGCCATTGCTGCTTCAACACCAAGCTCGGCCGCATCATCCAGGAACAGGGCCGTCCGCAACTCAAGTCCTTTGCCGATGGCTGGGGGCCGGTGAAGACGCCGAACTGCCGGGGGTTCACGCCCGAGGAATTCCAGGCGCTCGACTTCAGCCGGATGGACCTGTCCGAATATTACAACGAGATCGAGGCCCGCGCGCAAGCCGACATCCAGATCGACATGAAGGATCGCATCGATGCCTATACGCAGGCCATCGGCCGCTAGGCCGCGCCTTGCCGCGCTGATCGCGCTCGCCGGATGGGCGGGGATGCCCAGCGCCGGGACAGCGCAGGTGTCGCCGGGGACCGAAGAGCCCTCGTCGGCGCGCAGTGAGATCGAACGCGAAGGCAATGCCGCGATGGAACGGCTGCGCGGCGCAATCTCGCGGCCAAAAGTCGAGCCTGTCCACGCTCCATCGGAGCTGCCGGAGCCGACCGAAGCCGAGCGCCGCCGCGCCTTCGAAGCCCTGCGCGGCCACTCCAAGTCTCCTGCAATGGAATCACGTGCGCGCGACGCGCTCAAGGCCGGCAAGGATCGCTTCGCTGCCGAGCGCGAGGCGATGGCGAAGCGGCTCGGCCAGGCGCTCGGCCTCGAAGCGCCCGACATGAAGGCCATCGCCGATGCGGGGCCGGCGCAAGCGACCAAGGGCTGGGTGCCCGTGCTGTTCGTCTCCTCGTCGATGCCGACGGCAACGCTCAGAACCTATGCCGCGCAGGTTGAGAAGGCGCGCGGCGTGATCGCATTTCGCGGCATGCCGGGCGGGATGACCAAGGTGGCGCCGATGGCGAAGCTCACCGCCGAGATGCTGCGGCTCGATCCGGGCTGCGAAGGCCCGGCCTGCGTGATGCGCGACATCCAGGTGATCGTCGACCCGCTGGTCTTCCGCCAGCACGGCGTCGCCCGCGTGCCTGCGCTCGCGATGATCCCGGGCGATCCGGCGCTCCCCTATTGCGAGCGCGAGGACGAGAGTCCGCGCGCTTCCCATGTCGTTTACGGTGACGCAGCGCTCTCCGGCCTGCTCGAAGAAATTGCCCGCCTCGGCGGAAAGGAGGAGGTGCGCGATGCTCAGTCACGCCTGGAAGCTCGGTAAGCGACTTGCCATCGCGCTGAAAGGACTGCCGCGCCGCGCGGCGGTCGCGCTCGGCAGTGAAGGGCTTGGGCAGCCCGCGCGCCCGAACCGGCTATGGAAGGCCTGCGCGATCGTCATTCCCTCGGGCCTTTTCGCCTGCTGGGCGATGGCACAGGTCACTTGGGTCATGTCGCCGTCGATCGACGCCTGGGCCGTGCGCGCCGCGCCGGGGCCGATCGCGAAAGGCGACCTCGTCATGTTCACGCTCTCGCATCCGCTCGCGGGACCAAAACCTGTCAATGTCACCAAGTTCGCGCTCTGCTTTCCCGGCGAGCGCATCAGCCTGATCGAGAAGCCTTCGACCTTCGAACCCAATGCGCTCGACGGCTGGTATTTCTGCGAAGGCAAGCTGCTCGGTATCAGCAAACCGTTCGGGCGAAACGGCCAGCGGCTCGAGCATTGGCGTCCCGACAACGGGCTGATCCTGCCCGGCACCATCTATGTCGGCTCGCACCATCCGAGCGGGTTCGACAGCCGCTATTATGGCCCGGTGCCGATCGGCGAGCTCAAGCGGATGGAGAAGTTGTTGTGATGCGCGCTTCCCTGCTCTCGCTCGTCGCGCTGGCCGTCGGCGTTGCGGTGCCCGCTGCGGCTCAGCTTTCCCGCACGGCTCAGCCCGAACCCAAGCAAGGCTATTGGTGGTATCAGGCCCCGCCGCCTAAGGATGACGATGCGGACCCCGAAGCGCTGGCGAAGCCCCGGATTCCGCCGATGGCAGAGCTTGCGCGCCTAACGCCGCCGAAGATCCGCAAGCTGATCGAGGCGCAGCGCGACTATGCCGCGACCGTGCTCACGATCGATGCCGTCGCCGATTTCTGGCGCTTGCAGGACTTTGCGAGGCGAAAGGCCCGCGCCTTCGCCGGCGTCACCCAGGTCGCGATGCTTCATCACCCCGAACTCAGCGCCAAGTCCGCCAACCCGATGGTCGGGGACGCGCGTGCCACGATGGGGGCCGAGAAGGAGCAGGTCCGGCGGCACTATCTTCGCGGCCAGGCCGGGCAGTTCGCGCTCGTGATGTTCTCGCGCTCGAGCTGCGGATACTGCCGCGTGCAGTGGCCGATCATCGAGCGCTTCCGCGAGGAAACCGGTTGGCAGGTCACGCTGATGGACATCGACCAGCGGCCCGAACTCGCCACGCGGTTCGGGGTCGAGATCACGCCGACGACGATGGTGATCCGCCGCGGCAGCGCCCAGCGCATGGTGATCGCGAGCGGCGTCGAATCCTATCCGAACCTTTCGCAGACCGCTTACCAGGCGGTGCGGCTGCTGCTCGGCGATATCCGGCCCGAGCAATTCCTGACCGGCGCGGGCGAAGAGGACGGCTTCTTCGATGCCCTGTCGGCGGGGCCGGTCTCTGCGACCGATCCCCGCGTACTCGGCGGCGATCTCGTCACCTCGAGCCTTGAACCTCGGCCATGAAGGCGCGCGCCCTCCTCTCGCTGCTCTGCGTCGGCCTCGCCTTGCCGGCGCTCGCGCAGTCCCCTTCGCGCGAGCAGGCGGCGCGCGCCGCGATCCACCCGGTTGCGAGCGCGGCCGAGATGAACGTCTGGCTCGCGCGCGTTCCGGTAACGCGGTCCTTTCCGCCTAACTTCGCCGAGGAGTTGCGCGGCGCGGGCGGCGCCTTCATCGTCGAGATGAGCACGGCGCCGGGCTGCCTCCCCTGCGCCGACCTCTGGCCGAAGCTCCAAGACCTCGGACGCCGTTATGGCTGGCGGGTTCGGGCGCTCGGCGCCGACGAAGCGATGCTGCGCTCGGGTCGGGTCGGCCTCCCCTGGGTCGGGCATCCCGTAGCCTGGGTACGCCCGGTGAAGGACGCGAACCGTATCATCCCGATCGCGGTCGGCACCGACCATAGTCCGAACCTCGCGCGCAATCTTTATCTGTCCGCCAAGATGCTGACTGGGGTGAAACCCGCTGTCGGCGTGCGTGCGCTTTCCAAGTTTACGGGGATCGTCGGGAACAGTCCGGGAGCGCCATCGCAGCGCAGTGCCAAGCCATGAACACTGCCCGCCTATACCTCCGCGAGAAGTGCATGACCGGCGACCACAACCGGCATCACTTCGACGCCATCGGCAAGCGGGTAGCGCTCGCGGCCGGGATAGATCAGCAATCGCTTCGCGGGCGAGAGATCGTCGCAGGCATGATGAAAGCCGCGTTCAAGCTTGGGTTGCAGGCTCCTCTTAATCTCGATTGCCCAAAGCTCGCCGCCAGGAAGCGTCAGCAGCAAATCGATTTCCGCGCCCGCCGCCGTCCGATAGAAATTGGCTTTCGTCCCCTCCGGGGCAGCGGCGGTCAGCGTTTCGATGACGAAACCTTCCCAACTTGCCCCCGCGATGGGATGGCCGAGAATATCTTCGTAGGACGAAAGCCCAAGCAGTGTGTGAACGAGTCCGCTGTCGCGGACATAAATGCGCGGCGATTTGACGAGACGCTTGCCTGCGTTGCTGTGCCACGGCTCGAGACGTCGGACCAAGAGAAGATCGACCAGAAGATCGAGATATCCAGCGACCGTCTTGCCGTCGACGCCGAGGCTCCGGGCAAATTCGGCCGCATTGAGAAGGCCGGATTGATGATGTGCGAGCATCGTCCAGAAACGGCGGAGTGTCTCGGCCGCGATGCGGGGACCGAACATTGGAATATCGCGTTCGAGATAGGTGCGGATAAAATCCTGCCGCCATCGCTGGCTTGCCCGATCGCTCGCCGCAAGGAAGCTATCGGGAAATCCGCCGCGTACCCAAAGCCGGTCAATTTGATCATCGCCGACTTCAAGCCCGTCGAGCGGACGCATTTCGAGGTAGCTGATACGTCCGGCGAGACTCTCTCCCGACTGGCGCAGAAGATCGATCGATGCCGAGCCGAGGAGCAGGAAGCGGCCTGTCCTTTGGCCTCTACGCCGACCGGCGTCGATCAGCCCGCGCAAGATCTGGAACAGTCCCGGCAAACGATGGACTTCGTCGAGGATGACCAGCTTGTCCGCATGTCCGGCAAGATAAAGTTCGGGTTCCGCCAGCTTGGCGCGATCCGCATCGGACTCGAGGTCGAGGTAGATCGAGGGTCTGGATTCGCCGATTTCAACCGCGAGCGTGGTCTTGCCGACCTGTCTTGGGCCGATGAGCGCAACAGCTGGCACTTCGGCCAACCTTTCCGCCAGTTCCGTCGAGATACGGCGATCAATCATCCTTGCATTTATGGAGTTCTATTCCAGTTTTGCAAGGTTAATTTGCATAACATGCTGATCATGGCGAACCCGGCCCGAGAGGATTGAAAGGAGCAAGTCATGCCAAAATCCCGCCAGATGATCGCTGCGCTCACTACGCTATCAGCTATGGGAATGGCCGCGCCGGCTCATGCCCAAAGCTGGGCCGAGCATTGGTTCGACAATGTGACCTACACCTCGCCCGGCAGCTTCGAGGATCAGGCGCGCGGCTATGTGACCGCGGGCGGCTTCTCGGGCCGCGTCGACGTCCACAACGATTACCTCATGAGCGTGACGTTGCCGAAAGTGCGCGCCGGCTGCGGCGGGATCGACATGTTCCTCGGCGGCATGTCCTTCCTCGATCCCGAGTATCTCGTCCAGAAGCTGGAAAGCATCCTGCAGGCCGCGCCCGCCGTCGCCTTCCAATATCTCCTCGAAACCCTCGACGAGAAGATGGGCAACATCATCTCAAAGATGGAGGCGGCGACCAACTATCTGAACTCGATCCAGGTCAACGACTGCCGCCTCGCCAACCGCATGGTCCAGATCGCCAAGGGCGACGACAATATGTCAGGGATCATCGAGGAGATGACCGGCTACAAGTCGATCAAGGAAGGCTATGCGAAAAGCTATCAGCAGAGCCGCGAGAAGATCCAGGCGAACCAGAACAATCCGACGGAAGACCTGCGCGACGCGCTCGCCAACTGCCCGCGCGAGGTCACCGACATCTTCCGCACCGGCTCGCTCCTCGCCCATGCCGCCGCGCGGGTCGGCGCGAGCGAATGGACCGGGGTCATGCGCGCCCGGGTCGGCGACGTCTATATGCGCTGGGATGCCACCGACAAGGTGCCGCTCTTTTCGGCGATCCCCGCCTGCCCGCGGCAGGAGACCGAAGGCGTCGAGGACTTCCTGACCGGACGTGTCCAGCGCCGCGCGCTCAATATCCCGCCGACCGGCGCCGATTGCGGCGTCGACGGACCGGGCCGCGGCGCGCTGATCCTCGCGCGCGAGCGGATGCAGGCGATCGCGACGAAGATCCGCACCCGGGCCGCGCTCACGGCCGAGGAACGCCAGTTCGTCGCCAATGTGAAGACGCTGCCGATCTACCGCATGCTTGAGTGGGGCGTGCGCGAAGGCGTCGAGGACAGCGTGATCGGCGACACCGACGAACTGGTGGCGCTGACCCTCGCCTACCAGATGCTCAACGACCTCACGCGCAGTCTCGATTTCGCGCTGTCGAACGCCGAGCGCGGTACCACCGCGGCGGGCGCCGCCGATGCCGGAAACTCCAACATCTGCCAGACGCGCATTCTCACCAAGGGGATCGAGCAGCTCCAGGGGCTGCGCGAGGAGGTCCTCCGCCAGCGCGCCCAGATGCGCCAATCCTATATGGCCGCGCTGAACCAGGCCAACCTCTCCGCCAATTACGCCGGTCTCGTCCGCCAGCGCGACCGCGATGCTCGTGATGCCGCGGGCGCCGCGGCCAACCGCTGACCGCCATGCGCGCGCCCTTCCCTTCCACGCTCGCCGCCGCCTTCGCGCTCGTTCCCGCTCCCGCGCTGGCGCTCGAGACGAGCTTCCACACCTATGACGGGTTCAACGAGACGGTCGACGCGTTCCGCCTTGTCTCGATGATTTTCGCCGACCCGCGCTACGAGACGCTGGTGGTGATCATCGCCGTCGCCGGCATCGCGCTCGGCGCGCTCCTCGCGAGCGTGCGCGGCAACGGCATGGGCATCGTCGCCTTCGGCTTCCAGACGCTCGTCGGCATCGGCCTCTTCGTCGGCCTCGTCGCGACGACGGGAACGGTCCATGTCTACGACCGTGTCCGCAATGCCTATCAGCCGGTCGGCGACGTGCCGAACCTGATCGTGCTCGTGGCCGGCGTCACCAACATGATGGAACGCGCGATCGCCGAGACGATCGACGACAATACGCTCGATCCCAATGCCAAGCTCGAGTTCGGCGCCGGCGGGCACAGCTTCGATCTCTTTCTCAATGCCGTATCCCCGCGCGGGCCGATGACCGACAGCTTTCTCGACGCGACGATCAAGGACTATGTCCGCCAATGCTACCCGGTCGCGCGCGTGTCGCCCGCCTATGGCATCGACGACGATCAGCTGTTTAGGACCACCACCGACCTGCCGCAGGCGTTCGCCGCGATGGCGGGGCCGGCGACCTTCAGCACGGTGTTCACCGCCTCCGACAAGGGCGGCACCACGGTGAGCTGCACCGAGGCATGGACGCATATCTCGGACCGCCTCTCCGATCCGGCGCTTTTCGAGGATTATAGCCGGCAGGTGTGCGAACGCACCGGCTATGACATATCGAACGCCGCCCAGCTCCAGCGCTGCCGCTCGAACCTTGGCGCGCTCGGCGACAAGATGCTCGGCACCCCGCTCACGCTCCAGCAACTGATGACCAACATCAACCTCGGTAACGCCGTCGGCGACGTGCTCTTCGAAGACAGCCCCGCGACCGCGGCGCGCGTCATGGCGAACCGCGCCGTCGTCTCGAGCGGGCTTGCCACCATGTCGACCGCGAACGAATGGATGCCGACGATCCGCGCGACCGTCTTCGGCATCATGCTGTTCATGATGCCGATCGCCCTCCTCTTTATCTTGACCCCGATCAACCTGCGCGTCGCGAGCTTCGCGCTCGGCCTCTTCGTGTTCGTCGCCATGTGGGGGGTGATCGACGCCGGCATCTATCAGCTGACCCTCGGCCGCGCGATGGACGTGCTTGCCGAGATGCGCTCGAACCATGTCGCCGCCAATGCCTGGATGCTCGCGCCCGGCTCGGCCATGAAGGCGCTCGCCATCTTCGGATCCTTCCGAACCGCCGCCGCCGGGCTCGCCGGAGCTTTCGTGTTCACCGTGTTCCGCTTCTCGGGCAATGTGTTCACCTCCTTCACCAGCGGCGCGCTCGGGGCGCAGGGTCAGGGCACCGCGGCCGCGACCCCGATCATGACACACGAAGGCCGAGCGCAGGCGCTCGAGGCGCAGGCGTCGGCGAGCGGCACGATGGCGCGGCGCGGTGCGACGTCGAGCTTCGGGGATTTCGGGGAGCGCTCGACGCTCGGCAGCAACCGCGCCTTCGGCGCCGCCGGAACCTATCTCGCCGATCGCACACCCGGCGTCGGCGGCACGACGGGCTTCGCACTCGGCGCGACCGATGCCGCACGCGATCTTGGCGGGCTCGCGCCCGCACTCGTCGGCCGCGACCTCACTCATCCCGCGACCGCCGCGGCCGTGCGCGCCAATGCGACGACGGCGGCGATCCATAATTTTGCCGAGAAGGACGCGCTGCGCGGGCTCGGCACGAGCTATTTCGGCGAGGGACAGGCGGGCGAGCGCGCCTTTGCGCGCTTCGCACAGAACATGGTCCAGTGGAAAGCATTCGGCGACACCCGCGCCTATGACATGATGTTCCAGGGCGCGCAGCGGCACTTCGAGCGCAACGGCTATGCGGGGAAGGATGCCGAGCTCAAGGCCTCGACGGTGATCGCGCAGGCGTCGGCCGATCCGACCTTCGCGAAACTCATCGCCAACACTTTCGACCAGGAGCAGATGCTGCGGAACGATCTGACCGGGGCTGAGGTCAATGTCGGCGCGATGGAAGGGCGGCGCGACTATGCCGGCGATAATGTCGCGGCCGTCGAGCGGCGCAATGTCGCGACCGAGCAGGCGTATCGGACCGGCAGCAATGAAGGCCAGCGCAATGCCGCAGCGATGCTCGGCCTTCCCGTCGACGAGACCGCGCGCCGCATCTCCTTCATCAACACCCTCTCAGGCGAGGCGCGCTCGTCGGCCATCTCCTCCCTCTCCCGCGCGACGAGCCGGAACGAAGCGCAGGTCATGCGAGCGCTGGAAACCTACAATGCCTCGGTCCAGCTCGGCACCGCCGACGGCGCGACCGAACAGGCCGGACGCGAGGGCACCAGCGTCTATGGCCGCACCCGCGAGGCGGCGGGCTATGACTTCGCGGAGCGGTCGGGCAAGCTCGATGCCCAACGCGAGATCGGGCATTCGGGCGTGCGCGGCGCCGCGCGGATCGGGGAGCAGCGGCGGCAGAGCGATAATTTCGGATTTGCCGAGGGTGCGGCGACCGCGGGGGTTTCGACGCGCGAGGCGGCGCAGCTCGATGCTTTCATCGGGGCGCTCAGCCGAACCGCAGGCAACCAGGTCGATATGGCCGAAGGCGGTGCGGCAGGGATCGCCGATCGCGCGCGGAACGAGCGGCTGACGCGCATCGTCGACAATGAACGACTGACCCGCATGCAGGGACTGCTGCGCAGCGAGGGCATCAACATGACCAAGCGCGAGCTCGCGATGGCGCAGAATGGCGATCTCAATCTCAACGTGTCGCCCGATGTCGCGCGCCAGCTTCGCGCGGCGGGCCTCATTAACGACAGCCAATATGGCGCGATCGCCGAGGGTGGCCGTGCGCGGTTCAGCTTCGCGGACAATGATCTGCTGGTATCGAGCAGCACGGGATTCTCGCGATCGGCGCGCAGCGACACCAGCACCAAATATGAGGCCGGCAAGCTGGCCGGACCCGACACGATCGAGAATATGCTGAGCAGCGAACAGGGTCAGGCCATGATGGCGAACTGGCTCAAAGGCGGGTTCGAGATGGATCGCAATGGCGAGTGGCGGCTTAATCCGCAGGTGGCCGATACGCTGCAGCGCGATGTGTCGGCAATCATGGCGCAGACGGGATGGCAGCGTTCGATATCGCGACAGGCGGTGGATCAGATCACCATGGGGACGACGGTCGGCGGCGAGATCGGAGCCAGTTCGCAAAGCACGGATTATGCCTCTCGGAGTGCTCGAGCCAAAGGAGGTGTCAGCCGCGGGAAACAGACGTCAGGAATCGTCAGTGGAAGGCTTGGGCTTTCGAGCAACGATGTGGGAATAAGCTCCGAGAACGCTCAGGCCGCTCTTGATATCGTGAACTATGATGTTCGCGGAGTCATCACGGCATCCGAACGCGCTGCGGCTCGTTCAGCGACTCCCGAAGCGACTTTCATCCAAGAGTTGAACCGCCAGTTGCTCGGGCCGGAGGGACTACGGAACCGCTATCTGGGGCAAGCCGATTCCGCGCGGGGAACGGCGGACGTCACGGCCCCGATGACTTCATATGAGCAGTCTTCAATCCTGAGCAAAGGCCGGTTCTCCACCGATCTCGCCAATGGCCCATTCGACGGCGATAACAACCATAAGAAACGCTAGAAAGCGTTGCCGCTGTTGATACCATTCGGGTTGCCGACGTACAGGATACCCGATCGCGGATCATAAATATCGAAAGCGGGGTCAGGTTGCCCCGGTCGCCGCACCGACCAGTCGTCGCGAAATATCTCCATTTCTTCGAGTTCCTCGATCTCCGCAGCGGTCAAAGGCTCCCACTCGTCGGTTGCCGACCTATTCAGCCATGCGCGAGCAAATCCGAACCCCAGTACGAGCAGCGTGGTGAACGGAAAGAATAGGACGTAAAGATAGCCGGCGAAAGCGCTCTCGAAAAACGCCCGCAGCGCCGGGACCTTCAACGAAGCCGCCGCCACCGCCCAATAGATTGGGATCGCTGCCCACCAGAGCTTGGCATACCACGGGCGCCACAGCCAATCGGCCGCAGCGGGCGGCGAAGCTTCCGGCTTCGGCAGTATTGACGAGGGCTTGTTCTGCAT
Organism: Sphingopyxis terrae subsp. terrae NBRC 15098; assembly: GCF_001598815.1. Taxonomy (GTDB): domain Bacteria; phylum Pseudomonadota; class Alphaproteobacteria; order Sphingomonadales; family Sphingomonadaceae; genus Sphingopyxis; species Sphingopyxis terrae. The sequence continues at coordinate 25,912 of NZ_BCZQ01000037.1, forward strand.
GGCTTTCCTCGCATTCGAATGTACCATGGACAGCGATCCATGGGAATTCGGAGTGCTGCTGAAATCGAACGAATTCCCTCGGGAGCAAGGCAACCTGTACCCCATTCACCGATTTCTTGTGCTTGGCTCGCCACGCCCCCTCTGCTCCCTCAGTCTACGATGAGTCGGGTTAAGGCTAATTTGTCAGGGCAGGCGCTGCGGCCCGGCTTGCCACGCAATCGTCAAAAATGCAGCGAAGAGTGGCCCGCCCACGGGCCGAAAGCGCCACGTTTGTTCGCCGCGCATCGTGCGGATCTCGTTGGCGTTCGACGATCGCGCGCACTTCTAGACTTTGGGTCAGCCGAACCGCCGTTGCGATCGAGACACCGCTCGCATAGCCGAGGCTGGACACGGACAGTCGTTTGCTAGCGGCATCGGCCGAATAAAGCTCGAGCAAGATGATCCAGCTTGCAGGGCTCAGACTGATTTCCCGGATATAGCGGTCCATTATTCGCTGCTCTGTGAGCAACTCACGGCAGAAGCGCAGTCGGCGGGCTTCGACATCGAAAGTCGGATCATCTTGATGTGCCGCGACATCCGACATGCGCCCAGACAACGCCCCTGCGTTTGCGGGCGCGAGAAGCCAGATAGGCAGGCGCCGCAGACGAAAGCTGCGGCCCGATGCGTGTCTTGCAGAGGCTCGAATATTGGCACCGCCAAAATCGAGCCTCCCATTTGCTTATGAGGAGGTTGCGAGACGTTCGATTGCGGTCGTTAAAGTGCCCGGCTGGCTGGCAGGTTGATGAACAGCACTAAAGCTGATAAGCGTATAACCACTTAAGCGACTATGAGGATCTATAGACGATGGGCGAAGTGACCCGCTGGACGGTGAATGTCGCACCGGAAACTGACATCGATGTCCGAACCTATCTAGCACAGCGCGGCATGAAGAAGGGCGACCTGTCGCGTTTTATCGAAGAATCGGTGAAATGGCGCCTGCTCGACCTGACGTTGGCGGAGGCCCGTGCCGGTTTCGATGACCTGTCATCGGACGAGATGGATAATCTGATCGACGAAGCGGTTGCCGACGCGCGTCGGAACTGATGCATGCGCGTCATTATCGATACCAATGTGCTTGTCAGCGCCCTGCTGCATGAACGGTCGCTGCCCTACCAACTGATTGCCCTTTGGCGCCAGGGCAGGGTCGCGCTGGTCACATCCGCCGAACAACTGGACGAACTTCGGCGCGTCACGCGCTATCCTAAAATTCGCGCTCGACTGAATCCTGCAGTCGCCGGACGCCTGGTCAACGAATTGAAAGGCGCCGCCATAGTGGCACAGGACCTGCCCGATGTTTCTGTGAGCCGCGATCCATGGGACAATTATCTGCTGGCAATGATCGAAGTGGCGAAAGCCGGATATCTGATCACGGGCGACAAAGCCGACTTGCTGAGCTTGGAGCGCCATGCCGGGGCACAGATCGTCACAGTTCGAGAATTCCTGAAACTGATCACGGGCAACGAACCAGGAATTTAGCTGCCGGCGGCAGCCTTCTTCAGGTCGGCGATATGTGAACCGCAGATCGCCTCGACGATCGCGCGCAATTTCTCGGCCGACGCTGCGAGCGCTTCGAGGTCGGCAGCGCTGATTTCGTAGCTGGCCGAGTATCGGGCCTCAACGTAAGCGCGTTTCAGCAATTCAAAGCGGCGGCGGTCGATCTTGCTGTCCCGCGGCCAAGCTTCAACCAATCTTGGTTCCCGGTCCTCTGCCAGCGAGCGCAGGAATTTGATGTTGTGGGAGCGCGGAAAATAAAGCGTCGTCGTCAGCAGGAAACATGCGTAAATGGTCTCGACAGCTTGGTGTAGATTGAACGCGATCTTGTTGCGCCAATCCTGATCCATCTCTTGCTCGCCTGCAAGTTGAGCCAATTTCATCCAGTTCTGAGCTGATTTGACCTGCTTATCGAAGTACCCCACGGCCATTTCATAGGCATCGACCGGTGTCAGCGGCTTCGGCGTCGCCAAGGGATGATTGGGTAGCTCGTAGAGCATCACGCCGTCGCGGATGATATCAACCCAGAAATATTCGCCGCGGCTGAGCGCGCGGTTCACGTCGGCGAGCGTATGGACGATGATGTTCAGCGTCCGTCCGACATCGGGGTCGCGGAGGATCTTGTCCTCGGCGAGATACCAATGGTCGGAGATGTCGGTGAGATCCTCATGGCTCACGACGATCAGCAGGTCGAAATCGGACTGATAGCCATTCTCCGGCTCATCGACCCAGTCGTCGCGGGCATAGCTGCCAAATAGAATGATCTTCAGTATCTTGCCGTTGCGCTTGCCCGGCTGCGTCGCGCGCTCGATCGACCGCGCGAACTCCTCCATAAGCACCGCCTTGATGCGTTCGAGTTCGCCCTGCTGTTTTGCTGGAAGGTGGCAGATTTCTGTTTTCATCTTCGCCCTACGCCTTGGAACTGCCACATCCCCTTATGCCGCGGAGTCGTCGCGGAAACGATCCATCTGATGCATGCGTTCGTGAAGGATCGTAACGATGCCCGCAGTTCCGTCGCCGAGCAAACGCCAATAGACATAATGGTGTTCGCACTTGCCGTAATAGCCATCAACACCGAATTCTGCCGGAATAGCCCGCCAAAGAACTTCCCGCCTGGCGATCCGACCAAAGCAGTCGAAGAGACCCCGCACATAGGCTTCTGCCTGCGCATCTCCCCACTTCTCTCGCGTATAAGCATAGATTTCGTCGAGCCGCTGCCCGGCGATCGCGGAAGCCCGGAAATTAGCCATCGTCAGTTCCGGCGCGCCCGACCGATCACCGCATCGGCATCGAGAGGCACGAAGTCAGAGTCCGGCGCTGCGAAAGCCCGATGCAACTCCGCCTTCAACCGGGCGAACTGCTCCGCTTCCGCGCGCTCCTTGTCGCGCCGAATGAGATCACGGACATATTCGCTGACATTCTCATAGGAGCCGTCGTCGCCAACATTGGTCGCGACGAAATCGCTCAGCGCGCCGCCAATACGGACATTCAGGGTTGTTTGTTTGTTCATAAAAACCTCGAGTCCGTCACAATATAGAGGAATATTATGGACATTCAATCATGATTACGTGATCGGCGCTTGGGCAGCCATCTTCCTATCTATTGGCCGCAGCTTCGTCTGCGGAAATAGACGCATTCGTGAGCAGGTTTGGCGACCGCCTCGAAGCCGGCATCGAGCCAGGCACGTCGATGGGGCGGCTCTGATTCCGAAAATGCAACCGCTGACCACCAATCGTCACCGAACGCCGCGCGCGGAAGAACCGCGCCAATGATGCTCTCGATGTGCGAAAAGCTGAGTTCGACGCCATCGGCATCGTGGCAAACCCTCCACCGCCTGAGGAAGGCGCCAAGCGCATCATATTTTCCCATGACGCCGTTTCAGGGCGGTGGCGTCTCGAAGTCAAGGGCGCGGCCTTCAATAGCGCCAGATCTGCCACCACGGCGAGGGCGGTGTGGTGATCAGGATATGGACGGCGCGCGCAAACGCCTTCTCGATCTCTTCAATGCCCATGTCGTGTCTTTCGGCCAAATCCTCATAGCCCGCGTTCTTGAACCGGATCGCAAGAAAGATGGCGCGATCGAACGGCTCCATTCGGCGGATCGCCCGCCGCGCGATCCGCAACCGCTTACTCCCGCTCCCGTTGCTGGACATGATGATCCTCCTGCCAGACCGGCAGCCTGAGCGACCGCCACCGCCTTTCTGACTCCCCCTTCCCTCCCTGCATTCCGGACAAGAAGCGCGCGCATCCCCTTGCTTTTCCGAGTGTCCGGGCACGATGAGGCATGGTCCGGCGGAAGTCTTGCTCTTGGAAAGCAATCGATTATGCTGAACGGGCATCGGGCTGGCAGGCGGCGCGATGCCGGGGCTTGAGAACCCTTTGAGCAAAAACACCTGTTCGCCATCCTGTCCGGGTGGCCGTCGCGCATGTACAAGCCTTCGGGCTAAAGGCGACGGCGCACGCGCCTCAAGTGTGTTCTCAACACCCGGCTTTGGGCCGCCTTTCCTCCCGTCCGGGAAGGCGAGACAATGGATTATGACGAAGAGGCTGCCGAGGCGCGCCGGCGAGCGGAGCCCGCATTGCAGTTCGAAAGCGACGACTGGGGCAGCCAGAATAAGACCGCAGCTATCGAGGCCATGTATCAAGAGCACCAGCCGCAACTTTCCCGTTTCCTGCGCCGACGGACGAATTCGCAGGATGTCGGGGATCTGGTCCAGGAGTGCTTCCAACGCCTTGCCGCAAGCGGCGCGGATATTGTGTCGCGGATCGAAAAGCCCGGAGCCTATTTGGCACGAGCGGCACGCAACCTGCTCATCGAACGTGCCCATGTCGACCGGCGTCGCTTCGCCTCGGCACATCATGAATATGACGATAGCGAGCATCCAGGGTCCGACCCCCACGCCGCGCTCGAAGCAAGGGACATGATGCGCCGTGTCGAGGACCGTCTCGAACGCCTGAAACCGAAAACGCGCGACATCTTCCTGATGCACCGGTTCGACGGTATGACCTATGCCGAAATCGCGGCGGCAACAGGAATGAGCGAGAAGGGCGTGGAAAAGCAAATCGCCAAGGCCATGACGGCAATCCTTCGCGTAAAAGGTCCGCGGTCATGAGCCGCGAGGTACAAGCGGGAAAATGGTTCGCGCGCATGCGCGCGAGCGATGCGGCGGCTGATCGCGCCAGGTTCGATGCCTGGATGGCCGATCCCGAAAATGCCGCGGCCTATGCCGAGGCGGAAAGGCGCTGGGCGGCTCTCGATGTCAATGTCGCGGGTCGGATCAGGGCGCGTGCGCCGCGCCCTTCCGGATCACACCGGTGGCGCTGGGCGACGGCTTTCCTTCTCGCCGTCATGCTTGCCGTCGGAGGCGCCTGGTATGCAGGCCGCGCAGGGACCGGTTCGCAATTGGCGACCCGGTCCGTCGAGGGCGAAACCGTTCGGCTGGCCGACGGCACATTGGTTGAACTTCTCGACGGCGCGAAGATCGAGACCAGATTTTCAGAAGGTGGCAGAGAGGTCGTCATGACCGGCGGCCGTGCCCGTTTCACCGTTGCGCACGATGCCTCACGGCCCTTTCGCGTCGTCGCGGGCGGATCCGAAATTGTCGCACTCGGCACCGTCTTCGAAGTCGATCTGACACGACCCAATCCGAGTATCCGGCTGGTCAGCGGCTCGGTCGATGTGCGGGCGACAGCGCCCGGCGGACGCACGGTCAGACTGAAACCCGGCGACACGGTCGAGGTGCGAGGCAGCGAACCGCTTCATCTGCCGCGCGGCGCCGCCGCTGTCTCGACGCCCGACACGGCGATGACGATGCCCGTGGCGAACATTCCAACAACGCCGCGGGTCGTCGCGGACAAATTGCCGCTCAGCGACGTCATCGATCAAGCAAACCGGGTGAACAGCAAATCAATCCGGTTGGCTGACCCCGGGCTCGGATCGCTTGAGGTCACGGGCCGGTTCGATCTCACCGACAGCGCGTCGCTCGCGCGGAAACTCAGCGCGGTTTTTGGACTTTCGGCCCAAGAGAGTGACGGCGCCATCATCCTGTCCAGGAAAAAAACGGGGGGATAATTCAGCCGGCCTCGTCTCGCCCTTCCAGACGGCCATCACGGCCGCGCGGGAGGGAAAGATGAGAGTGAGACTTCTGGCAGCTATCCTGGCTTCGACGGCTGCGACGATTGGGCTTCCAGTGCCCGCCGCCTCGGCTGAGACGGGCCAACAAAGCTATGACATCGCGCCGCAGGATCTGGCGGACGCTTTGCGGCAATATTCCGAACTTTCGGGCCGGGACGTCATCGCCAATTCGGACGTTGTCGCGCGCAAGAAAAGCGCCCGGGTCAGCGGCACCTTCAACGCCGATGCGGCCCTGGCGCAGCTTCTGGCCGGCACCGAACTGGTCGCCGAAAGCGTGGACGGAACGCTCGTTATCCGCGAGGGAAAGGGCGACAGGTTCGCCGAAAGCTCGGCAAATCGCGGGACCGCGCAGAGTGATGACGCGCAGATCATTGTCACCGGTACCCGCATTCGCGGAGCCGGCCCGGTCGGCTCGCCCGTGACGATCGTGGATCGCGATGCGCTTGACCGGAGCGGGCGCACGACGCTCGCCGACTATCTTCAAACCATCCCGCAGAATTTCTCGGGCGGCCCCAGTGAGGCCACATTTGGCGCGACCGCGCGAGGCAATGCGAACACAAATCTCAACTTCGGGTCGGGGATCAATTTGCGCGGTCTTGGCAGCGCCTCTACGCTCACCCTGTTCGACGGCGTTCGCCCGGCCATGGGCGGTGCCTGGGGTGCGTTTACCGATCTCTCCTTGATCCCCTCGTCCGCGATCGACCGTATCGAGATACTGACCGACGGGGCGTCGGCCATTTACGGTTCGGACGCGGTAGCAGGCGTCGTCAATCTTCGCTTCCGCAATCGCTTCGAAGGTGCGGAGACGCGCATGCGAGCCGGGACGGCGGACGGCGATTTCAGCGAGATGCAGATCGCCCAGCTGCTCGGCAAAAAATGGAACAGCGGTCACCTCGTACTCGCCGCCGAATATTACAGCCGCGGCAACCTGCCCGCAACGAAGCGGCGCTTCACCAGCGAAGATCTGCGCCCCGTAGGCGGCCCCGACCTTCGGTCGAATTTCGCCAATCCCGGGACGATCCTTGCCGCCAATGGCCGCGTTTTCGCAATTCCCCCTGGACAGGACGGGCGGGGCCTCACCGCGGCCGATCTGATCGAGGGGAGCTTCAATCGCGCCGACGCGCAGCGGCTCGTCGACATCCTGCCGCGCCAACGCAGCCTCAGCTTCTATGCCTCAGCCGAACAGGAGATCGGGGCGATCACCCTTTTTGCGCGGGGTCTCTATGCGGACAGGCGTTACCGTGTGAACCAGCGCCGGTTCGGACCCGTTCCCGTCACCGTCACGAGCGCCAATCCCTATTATGTCGATCCGATCGGCACCGGTCAGCCGATCACGGTATTCTACGACCCGTCGGCCGATTTCGGTCCCGAGGGCGCGCGCGGTAGAGCGCGCGCCCTCAACCTCTCAGGCGGGGCACGCGCCAATGTTGGCGACTGGTCGCTCGAGATCAGCGGCGGCTACGGCCTGCAGCGCGAGCGCGCCGACGACATCAATATCATCCACATCACGCGCCGCTCCGAGGCGCTCGTATTATCCGACCCGGCAACAGCGCTGAACGTGTTCGGAGACGGCGCGGTCAATGATCCGGCGCTTGTCGGCAGACTTCGCGGCGGCCTTGTCTCGCGGGTGCGCTCGCGAGTCTGGACGGCGGCTCTGCGCGCGGACGGCAGTTTGTTCGATCTTCCCGCCGGCACAGTGAAACTCGCCGCCGGCGCCGAGATTCGCGGCGAACGCCTCGACTATACGTCGGTCTTTGACCTCTTCGGTAACAGCACAACCACCTCGCGCCTGCCCGGGCTTCCGGGCAAGCGCACGGTTCGAGCCCTTTATGGCGAGTTGGTAATTCCCATCTTCGATGCAGGGACGAGCCTCCCGGGTGCGCTGCAGCTGTCGCTCGCCGGACGCCATGAGGATTATTCGGACGTCGGCAGCACGAGCAACCCCAAGCTGGGTCTGCGCTGGACGCCCGTTCGGGGCGTGGTGGTCCGGGCCTCCTATGGCCATTCCTTCAGGGCACCCTTCTTCACCGAACTGGTCGGCGCCGCCAATGCGACCTACCAGCCCGTCTATCTGCCCGATCCTCAATCGCCGACCGGCCAGACGCTGGCGCTCGCGCTACTTGGTTTCCGTCCCGACCTTGGCCCCGAGAAGGCGACGAGCTGGACGGCGGGCGTCGACCTCGAACCCGTCGCCCTGCCGGGGTTGAGGCTTTCAGCCACCTGGTTCGACATTGCCTATCGCGACCGTATCGCGAGCGCCTCCTTCGATATTTTCAACTTCCTCGCACGGCGGGATGTCTATGGCGAGCTTGTCGACGAGACGCCCGACCCGGCGGAGGTCGCTGCCTATTTCGCAAATCCGAACCTCAGAAATCCGCTCGGTGTCCAAGCTTCGGATATCGAGGTCATCGCCGATGCGCGAACTTTCAACCTGTCGCGGGTGACGATCCGCGGCCTGGATTTCGACGCTTCCTACCGCCATTCCATTCCGAATGGCGCGCTCACGCTTTCGCTGGGCGGATCTCGCCTGTTCAGCATCGACCAGCAGGTCACGCGCTCCGCGCCAGCGATCAACGCGGTCGGGACGCTTGGCAATCCCGTGAAGCTCCGCCTGCGCGGTCGCCTCGGCTTCGAGGCGGGGCCCTTCGACGGCGGGCTGTCGCTGCTCCATATGTCGGGTTATCGCAACCAGACCGCGACGCCTGCCGAAAAGGTGAAGAGCTGGACGACATTCGACCTCCAGCTCGGCGCGCGCATCGCTGGCGCTCCAGGTGGGCGAGCCTTCCGCCTGGCACTCAACGTCAACAATCTCTTCGATCGGGACCCGCCTTATGTCCTTTTCAGAACGGCGACCTCGGTACTCGGCTATGACCCCGAGCAGGCGAGCGCTGTAGGGCGAACGATCGCGCTGCAGGGGATCGTAACATGGTGATGCTGGCGGCGGCGATGGCCGCCGCCACGCCGCTCGTCACCGTCGAGGATATTGTGGCGACACGCGACATCAGCGGCGTCACCATATCGCCCGACGGCCGCTGGGCTGCCTATCGTGTGAGCGAGCCTTCGGTGGCCGAAAACCGCGTTGCACTTGGCTGGCATATCGTTGGGGTCAATGGCGGCGACCATCGCCGCGTCGCGGATGGAGGCGCGGCGAGGTTCAGCTTTGCCGGCACGCTGATCGAGAATGCGCCCATATGGGACGCGGATTCGAAAGGCTTCCACTTTCTTGCGATGCAGGACGGCGCGGTCGGCGTGTGGTCGTGGCGCATGGGCGGCAAGGCCCGGCTCGCGATTTCCGATCCTGCCGACATCGTCGATTTCCGGATGGCGGACGATGGTCGCCGCATCATCTATCATGTCGGGGCGACACGAGCCCAAATCGCGGCGGCGGAAAAGCGGGCCTATGATGAGGGGGTGCTCGTTGATCCAACGGTCGATGTCATGCAGCCGTTCGCCGGGGGCGCGATCGTCGACGGGAAGCGCGTCATGCAGCGGCTGCGGGGAGGATGGTTTGAACGCGTGCGCCTCCTCGCGGACACGCCGCCGACGGAAAAATCGGCGATGGTGTGGGGATCGGCCCAGCCCGACTCTCCCGTGCCGCAGACCTCTGCGATCGGGCAACATGTCGTCGCCGGCGACAGCGCGGAGGCCAGAATCGTTCGCGATGGAGGCAAAACCCGCGTCGACGTGTTGCAGCCGGGCCATCCGCCCCTCGAATGCGCTATCGCTGCCTGTGCATCACCCAGGCTCCGCGCGCTTGGCTGGCGCCCCGACGGCAAGGCGCTTTTGCTCTTCGAGGCCAGTCCGGGATCCGAAGAGACAATTTCGTTGTGGCGTCTGAATGGCGAAGCGCCTGAACGGCTCGCGGTCACCGACGGGGCGCCCTTCTCGCCCTTCAATCCCGATCGCTGCGCGATTGGACCCGCCTTCCTTGTCTGCGCCGAAGCCTCAGGCGTCTCGCCGCCGAGGCTTGTTCGCGTCGATTATAGCAGCGGGGCCCGGAAACTCCTGGTCGACCCCAATGCGGACCTGCGGCGCAAGATCGCCACAAAGGCCACGCCCATGTCCTGGTCGATCGCCAGTGGGCAAAAGTTCAGCGGTTTCCTGCTTCGTCCAGCGCACGCTGCGCCGCCCTTCCCGCTCGTGATCCAATATTATCATTGCGACGGTTTCTTGAAGGGCGGCGTCGGCGACGAGATCCCGATGCTGCCCCTCGCGGACTCCGGGATAGCGGTTCTCTGTATCCGAAAGGCTCAGGGCAAATTCTCCAACGCTGAGGAAGAATATGACCTGGCGCTTTCGGGCATCTCCGCCGCAATCGATACGCTCGCCGCAGACGGCATCGTCGATCCACGGCATGTCGGTATTGGCGGCCTCAGTTTCGGATCGCAGGTCGCCCTCTGGGCCATCCGCAAGTCGGATCGCTTCGCCGCCGCGACGCTCTCGTCGGCGCAGTTCGAACCCCATTTCTATTGGGCCACTGCGTTGCCCGGCAGCGGTATGCCCGACACGCTGGCGAACCGATGGGGCCTCGGCGATCCCGACACCGATCCCGAAGGCTGGAACCGGCTTTCCGCGACAAGCGACGCCGCCGGCCTCGACACCCCTCTCCTGATGCAACTACCCGAAGCCGAGGCTCGCCTTGTCATCGAGTTTCACACGCGCCTCAAACGGGCCGGAAAGCCCGCCGAGCTCTTCGTGTTCGCCGACGAGCCTCACATCAAGACCCAGCCGGTGCATCAATTTGCGGTCAATGCGCGCAACCTCGACTGGTATCGCTTCTGGCTGGCCGATTTCGAGGATCCGAACCCTCAAAAGCAGGATCGATATGCGCGTTGGCGCGAATTGCGCGCGGGACATCCCTTGCAACGTCCCGCGCCATAGGTTCGTGCCGGGCGTCCGTTCCCCGGCGGACATCCGGCACGGGCTATTGGCCGCCAGCCGTCGGTGCCCCTGCAACCGAACGCGCCCATCTTTCCATGTCGACGAGTTGCAATATGCGAACATAGTCATTGTCGAGCGCGCCAGCAGGACGCGCGGTCGCGGCGCCAATCGCGTCACAATCAATGATACCCAGCGCCGCCAGCAGTCCCTCCTGCAAAAAGTCGCGCAGATGTGCGCGGTTTCGATCATAGGCCGGCACAAACAGGGATTCGAGTCCGCCCTTCGTTCGGCGCTGTAAAACAAGCGCCGGAAGATCGCCCGCAAACGCCTTGCGCGCTAGTGAGCGATCGTGCCCGCCCGCCGACCATTGCCAGACCGGGACGCCAAGGCCGTATTCGACCAATGGTTGCGAAAGCAGCGGCGCGATCACGGGCACATGAAAAGCGCGGTCATAACCGTCGAGAAAGGGCAGGATGCGCATCAGCATGCCCACATAGGCGCGCTGTCCGTCGCTGGCGGCGGACGCATCGGCAAACCAGGGATGTTCTGGCACCGTCGAAGCATGACGGCTAGCCAGGAACCGCTCATCGCGAGGCCAGGGCGGAGGCCGCTTCAGAAGGCGCCTGATAGCGAAGCGCCATGCTTCGAGCATATGGGTGTTAGTGAGGCGCCCAAGGTCGGAGGCCGCTCGCCAGGCCGCGCCGAGCCCGGCAAAGCGCAGCGCGTCGACTACGGGAGCTGCGGAAATGATATAGCCGAAGAGATTATCGCCGCCGACGCCGGTGAATATCGCGCCCGCACCATAGCCCTCGGCTGCTTCGCATAACCGGATATCGCTCTCGTCGATCAGGCCGAAGCCGCCGGGCCTGACGCGCGGTTCGCCGAGGGCAGCAAGCGGGTCCGGTGGGGCCGCATTCAGCAATATTTCGAGAAGCGCTATGTCGGCGTGATCGGCGACCGCATGGGCGTATCGGCGTTCGTCCCCATCAGGACGCCGCGTCACAAGCGTCACCGCGCGCCACGTCGCACGCGTCCGCGCGAGCGAGGCGGCGACGATCGAGGAATCAAGCCCGCCCGAGAGCTCGAGCTGGACGCGCTCGAACCGCGTCGACCATGCGCCGACCGCTGACATGACGTGTCGGCGGAGCTCGTCGAGCGACGCCTCGACTGGTGGACGCACGGTGAAGGACCATGGCGACCAGGCTTGGCGAACGACCGCGGGCGAACCCATCATGAGTGTTTCGCCGGCGAGAAGCTCGCGCACCATGGCGATCCCGGTTGCCGGACCGCGCAAGATAGGGAAGCGAAGCTGGGCATCGATCGCGGCGGGATCGAGCCTGTCGAGGGAAAGGCCCATCGCCTTGCCAATCTCGAGGTGCGAAAATGCGCAGGCGCCGTCTTCGGCGAAAAAGAGCGCTGGTCCCGTCACCGGCGATCGCAGGACATGGACATCGCCCGCCGGCTCCTTCCAGGCCAGAAGATAATTGCCCCACAAATGTTTGACGGCCCATTCAGCGCCGCGCGCTTCGATTTCACGGGCTTCGTCATCACCGAGCTCATCGCAGGCGCGATTGTCCGAGCGGCGGAACGCCCAGCCAAACAGAAGCGTGTTACCCTTCTTCGAAAACGCTACCGCCGCGTCGCTCAGCAACCGGACATGGGCCAGTCGCGCGACCTCGCGGAGGCTCCCACGGGGTTCAGAATGCGACGCAGCGCGCGCTTCGAAGGCGATGCGCAAAGTCACAGCCTGAAGACCGGTGTGAAACTGAGCACATTCGCCAGCGGATCGGACAACAGATAGTCTTCGGCCTGCACCCAGCAATGCGCGGCGAAAGGATCGAGGCGAACGCCGAAATAGAGGTCGGCGTCGAGGCCCTTTCGCCAGAGGAGGCGCATCAGGGCGAGCGAGTCCGGAACGCAGCTTCGCTGGATCGGGACGTCGGCACGTCGAAGAGCGAAGGCGCGCGCGTGGTCCGCAGTTTCGATCGAAAACTGCCGCCCGACATCCACCGGGCGAGCCCGGCGCCATGCCGCGATACTGCGCTTGATGCCCAATATCCGCAGGCTGGCGCTCGCCTCCAGTTGCGCGCGCAGCGCATGGTGAAATGGAAGATGGGCTGACACACGGGCTTCCGCCTCGAGGACACTTGAGCCGGGCAGCGCAGCCTCCACCGGTTCGAAACCGTTGCTGCCTTCGACCAGCAGCGACCGCCCGCCGGGCCGGGGAAGGCGACGAATTGTGCCTGCATCAATGGTCCCGGCGATCAGGTCCCGCAGAGCCTGGGCGGCCTCGGCCTTGATCAGAAAATAGCGGTTGATGTCGAGGTCGAGCAAAACGGCGCGTTCGCCGATGAAGCCAAAGGAAAGCCCGGGTCGAAGCTGATATGTCATGAGAATGTGGAGGGCGCGGCGATGTGCCGCGCCCTCCCCGGCCTTCAGTCAGCCAGGATGGCCGGAACGAGCCGTTCGAAGCCGCCGATTTCGGCGACGTAGATGAGCGAGCCGCGCGTCTCGATGCTCGCGACGCCCAGTTCCTCGATGCCGTCTTCGACAATGTCATTGCGGTCCATGGGACTCTCCTTCGTCAATGCCGCGGAATTGCGACACGGCCAAGGCTATGCTCCCTCGTTCAAATAGGAATTTTATACGGCTCATATGGGTCGAATATATTCTAGAGCGACTCTTCGCGCGGCCTGAGTTCCGCCACGACGCGGCCCGCGAGAAGGATACGGCGGCGATGGAAACGTGTGATTTTGCTGCGCAAGGCGCTCCAGCGCCCGAAACGAAAATCATCGTCCATCGCGATGATCGCCGCGTCGCTCCGCCGGTCGACGCGTACTTCGGCGGCCCGAAACACATGGCAGCGTTCGATCAAACTCACCGTCGCAAATCGAAGTTCTCGATTAGAGTTGGTCCAGGCGATCGCCCGAAACAGCGCCGCAACCCGCTCGGGATAATCGCCGGCGCCTGAGTCGCTGAACGATCTCTGCGGAATGTGGGGGTCGGGCGGCTGCCCCTCGAGCGCCAGCGCCAGAAGCGACGCGCCCCAGGCATAAAGGTCGTGGAGGTCGGCTTCGGCCAGTATCGGTTGCCGAAACCCTTCGTGACGCCAGGCTTCGAGCAGCCTTTCGCCCGAAAGCCGGTAGAGGGCGTCGCGGACCGGCGTCGGGCTGACGCCAAGCACCCTCGCAAGTTGCGCGGGTTCGAGCCGCTCCCCCGGCGCGAAGTCGCCGCGCATCACCTTCGCCTTGAGCTCGGCATAGACGAGTTCCATCGTCGCGCCGGGACTCATGATCTCGTCCCCGAGGCGACCGCTTGCTGGGACGCGACATGCTGCGCGAGCATGGCGGCTTGATCGGGCCGAAGGGCATCGACCGCCGCGCGCGCGTCCTCGGGGTCGGCATCGAAGAGGACCGACGGGCATTGACCCTCGAAATTGCCGAGATTGGGCCGGTGCTGGACATAGCCGACGAGTTCGGAGATCTCCCTTGGAAAGGATCGCGCGATATGCGGAGGATAGGCCAGCCATTGATTCTCATAGGGCTTGAGCCATCCAAGACAGTAGCTGACAATGATCCCCCGCCGGACAGCTTTGCTATGGTTTGCGCCGGCTCCGTGCAGCGTCGACCCGAGGAAAACGATCGCATCGCCGGGTTCGGCCTCAGCGATGATGGGCGCCTCCCTTGGCTCTTCCACCAGCGCTTCGAGCCCATGGCTGCGCGGCCAGATGATCGTTCCGCCATTTTCTGCAGTGAACGAGGTCAGCGGCCACATGACGTTGACGAGATATTCGACCTCGCCGAGCGCGCCTTGCCACATATCCTGATCGCGATGCGGGAACTGGGCGAGCGCGCCGGGATGAAGCTCGATCGCCTGCGCTAGGTTGAGCTGAATGCGCTCGCACCAATTGCCAAGCGCGATCTCGGCCAATTCGAGTATCGCGCGGTTCATGACGAGGTCCGCCATGTGCGGCGAGCGAATGAGCAGGCGTCCGAAGCGCTTGGTCCTCGCGCCGTAGAAGCCGCCTTCACAGAAGGGTGTGGCAGCATAACGCGAATCGAGGTCGACATTGATACGGCCGAGCAATGACGGTGGCGCGGCGCCCCGGATGATCGCGAAGCCATTGGACATGAGGTCACGGGCCGCGGGCGAGCCTCGACGGTTTATTCCGTATGATGCTGGATTGATGATCATCGCGCCCTCCTCAAGCGGCACGCGCGGCGGGGGCCGCAGCGGACTTGACGGCGATGCCCGCTGCGGCGAGCTTCGCCACCGTGGAGCGATCGATATCGATGCGAAGCGCCACAAGCGCCTGTCCCTGGTGGAGGACCGGCTCGCCAAGCGCGTGGCAATCCCAGCCGAAAGTCTGAATCTGCCGGAACCAGGTATGTTCGGCGACGCCAGTGTAGGTGTGGATGTCGTTCGCGAGGGCATGTTTGGCGAGACCCACGAGGAGCACGTCGCGCGCGATCCGGCGCTGCCGCGCGCCGATCCCCGGCGAGAGACAGAAGCGGGTGATTTCGAAGATGGCTGGCCCCTGAGGGATGGGGCCGGTGACGAGAAAGGGAAAGAGCGCATCGAGCAGCGCGGGCCGCGTGGTTGGCAGCAGACGTGCCGAAGCGAGATGTTCGCCCGCCTCGTCGGTGACGATCAGATAGGTGGCATGGATATCGTCAAAATGATCGACTTCATATTGATCCGCGAGGGCCGGAATGTCCCATTTCAGAAGATCGATGAAGACGCGTTTGCGGGTCGCGTCCGTCAAGGTGGTGTAATTTCGGCTGTGGCCGTGGGCCATCGTCAGGCGGCTTTGGCGGTGATGTGTA
>NZ_BCZQ01000038.1 GCF_001598815.1 Sphingopyxis terrae subsp. terrae NBRC 15098
TGAAGTGTCGGTTAAGATAGAATCCACCAATCGCGCGGTTTTCGATCCGTCGCGAGGCAAAACCGCCGCCTTTATCGTCAATAGCTTGGCGTCTTGGTGGAAAACAATTCGGGCGGCAATTCCGCGCCAACGGAACGCCGCCCTGGACATGAACGCAACGGAGATGCGCTATGCCTGACGCCACGATACCCCATATTTTTTTGGATTGCGATGGAGTCCTCGCGGACTTCGACGCTGCAGGCGAGACGTTGTGGGGTATGCCACCTCGCTCTTACGAAGCGAAAGTTGGCTCCGCGCAATTCTGGCGCGAACTGGAAACGCAAACCGACTTCTACGGCTCGTTGCCGCTAATGCCCGACGCGATGGCGCTGTATGATGGCGTGGCGCACCTTAACCCAACGATCCTCACCGGATGCCCGCGCGGCAATTGGGCGCAGGGCCAGAAGGTCGCATGGGCAAAGCGCCACTTCCCCGGCGTCCCGGTCATCACTTGCCGCAGCGCTGAAAAGCGCGACCATGCCAAGCCCGGCGACGTGCTGATTGATGACTGGCCGCAATATCGTCATCGCTGGATCGAGATGGGCGGCGTATTCATCAGCCACTTCGATGCGGCTTCGTCACTTGCTGCGCTCTGGGCGCACTATCCGAAGCTGGCAGCATGACCCCCTCACCACAAAGGACACCCCCCATGCCAGTTGATTCAAATACGCGCTCGGATTCTGTGGGGCCCTGGGAAGCCATCTTGGGCGACACCGGCATCATGGACTCGCATATCGGCTATATCAGCATCGATGACGGCCACAGGGAATTGGCCCGCGTCCGTTTGGATCGCGCAGATGCGGTCAGGACGGCTGTCCTCATGGCAGCGGCACCCGAATTGTCCCGCCAGCTTCAATACGCCGTCAAGCTGCTCAGCGCGTTTCCGGCGCTCAGCGGCACGGCACAAGTCAAGTCGATGCGCGATACGCTTGCAAAGGCCACCCCTCCCGCATTGGAGGAACGTCGTGGGTGAGCGGGTGCGCAACTCTGCTGTGGCGCGTTCGTGGCCGGGGAGCCTGCCAACCCTTGATTCCGTAATGATGGAATTGCGCCGGATTGAAGAGCGGCTTTTTCATCATGGTGAAACGTGGAAGGCGGACGCGGAATTTATCCGAAACCTTGCTGAGCATAACGGCAATCCGGCAATCAATCCACGACCGGTAATGACGCCAAAACTGCGCTCATCTTTCATCAAGCAGGCCGAGGCTCACTTAGTGTTTTCTGCCTATTGCGAGAAGGAACGCCAGCGCCTCGCTGAAAAAGCATTCCACCTCGAAAATGGAACTCTCGACGCCGAGAAAGATGCCCAATGGCGCCGTGACAATGAGCGAATTGCCGAACGGGCCGTCGAGATGGAGCAGGACGCGTGCGTGGCGCAGATTGTCTGTGATGAGCCTGATCTGTTCACCCCCACCAACGAAAGGAACATGTAATGGCTACCGAACAAGAGGGGCATACGCCGTGGGGAGTCGAGCAGACCGAAAACATGCTCTGGATAGGCCCGATGCGCCCAGACGGGTGCAAGGTCGATCAAGTCGTTTTCGGTCTGAACTTTGACCGTGATTTGACCGCTTTCGCAAAGCTGAGCCAGCTTTCTCGCGCCCGCCTGATAGCGGCGGCACCTGATCTGCTCAAGGCCGGAGAAAGTGCGCGGCAAGCCCTCTGGAGCGCGCTCGACCACCTCGGTTTCGAGTGCCCCGATGAACACCCCGCGATTGTCGAACTCGACGCCGCCATCGCTCGTGCCACAGGAGAAGCGTGATGGGCGAGTGGTTGCCGATCGAGAGCGCTCCGAGGGATGGCAGCGTTGTCCTGCTCACCAGCATATCGCCGCTGTGGAAATATCCGTTCCCGGCCAAGTGGTCAGCGAAAGAGGATTGGTGGGTGTTCGCGGATGAGCCCCTGAACGACATTTGGGGCGTCAGCGACTTGGTATCGCATTGGATGCCGCTTCCCCCTCCCCCAACAGAAAGGACGTAGCATGATGATGGAGGATAAAGGGGATATGGCGTTGCCTGCGGCCCGCGCCGCCACTGCTTCGCAGCCGAGCCCTTCGGTCTCTGGCATAGCTGGCATCGCTAACGCGGGAGGTGTGGCATGACCACTCTCAGCATCGACCACCGCATCTTCGGGAGCGGCCACGGCTTTCGTTCACCGCGCTGGGACAATCGCTTCTATTGGCTTAATGGCGAACTCTACACGTTTCAGCCAGGCTTCGGTGCGCAGCTTCACAGCGTGCAATGGAGGCACCCCAATGCCGGAGAGCGGCGAAAGATTTGCGGCCAAACCTTCCGCCCGTTCCATAGCGAAAGACGATGGGGGCGGGTCATGGTCGCTTGGGCTTGGGTGGAAATGCCGAAAGACATTGAAAGCGCGAACTTAGCTCTGCGCGAACTCGAAAAGGCGCTCGGCGGCGTATCTGACTACCTACCGCCGGATCAACGCTGGCGTCCCGCGCAAGCGATCGAAGCGGCGGCAGCCGACGAGACGGGAACCGGCTCGGCCGAAGGCGAGAGCGCGGTGGCCGAAGGCCATGCGCCCAACCCCAATCAGGACACCCCCATGAATGATCTAATAGAACGAATAGAGGCGGCGAGCGGGCCGGATCGGGAGTTGGACGAGAAGATCGGCATGGCCGTGGGATTGAAAAACACGATTCGCGTCGGTCATGAGTGCCTCTGCCCTTATTACACTGCATCCATAGACGCCGCTCTGACCTTGGTGCCGGAAGGTCACTTCTGGGCGCTCAACATGGCCGGAGACGAAAGCTTCTTCGATGCCATGTGCCAAGCTGATGGACCAGTGAAATGGACACGCGCCGCCACCCCCGCCCTAGCTCTATGCGCCGCGGCTCTGAAATCCCGCGCCTATCTCAAGGAGACGAACAATGGCTGAGGGAACGCAGGAGATGATCGCGCTGGCCCTTGCCGAATATGACGAGGCGATTTCCCCATGCCCGATCAACAATCCGCAGAATGGCGCCGTATACGCGCCGCACGAAAAATGCAGCCGGTGCGGAGCGCGCGCCGATCAAAACTGCGGTCTTGAAGCAACGGCGAGCTTCCATCTCGTTCGTGCTTTGCGCGCCCACCTCAAGGAGCAATCAGCATGACCAGTGAAGTGACGCAGCCGGCGCGGAACGCGGCGGCGGATTTGCTCCACGAGGTCGGATGCCTACTTGGCGATGATGGCATAGGCCAAGTGGCCGATCTTATCCGCGATGGCGAATATGACGACCATGACGCGACCCTCGCCTTCGCCAAGTTCGAGCGCGAAACCATCGCCCGCCTCACCGCCCAGTCTGGCGAGGGCCGCAGCGGGGCGGGGGAGGATGATGCCGGAATAGCAGAGAAGCTGGCGATGCGTTGGCGACCAATAGGCCGGTTCGCCAGTATGCCTTTGGACGGCACGTGGTTTGTGGCACGCTGCACCGCTCCAGGATATTCGGCGGTGCGCATAGTGCACTACGCCGATAGATGCGACCGCTTGCCTATCGATCATAGCGGGTGGGTCTGGCCCAGCGCCCCGACCGAATGGATGCCGCTTGACGAGTTCACCGCCGCCCTTAATCTGACGCGTTCAACGGCACTGCAAACAGCCTTGGAAGATATTTGCGACCCTATCGCGGCACTACGTAGATATGCGGATGAGCGAGGTAGGCGGCTTGACGGAGCAGTTGCGTTCCAACTGGCCAATGATCCGAATCACATCAAAGGCATTGCCCGCGCCGCGCTCCGCGCCACCGACGATGCGGGAGGGGCTAAATGACCTATCCGAAGATCAAGCCATGCCCGAAGTGCGGCCAGTCGGACACGATGGAGGTCTATAAATACGAGAACGGCTGGCAGCACGTCGAGTGCGAAATGGACTGCGGCTATATGGGGCCGGGAAGCGGATCGATTTTGGGGGCTATCCGCAACCATAACGAGCATGTCCTGTCCGTCGCTCAAGCAGATGCGGGAGGGGCGTGACGATGTTCGAGATATTTATTTACGTCTACTTCGGGTTGATCCTCGCAGCCCTTTTCGCGCAAGGCCGTTGGGGGGCGTATTTCCGGGAGAACGATCTCGTCGGCCCTGTGCCTGTCGCCGTGCTATGGCCGATTGGCTTATTGCTTGCGGCCATCGCCGCTCCCTTTGCGGCAGCATACTTTCTTGGCACCCTATCCCAGCACAAGCGCGGAGGGGCGTGATGGGCGCGAACTGCAAACATTGTCGCGGCGGCTTCTTTGACGGGCGCTTTGGCCAGGACGTGGAATGCGTCAATGGCGTGCTTATCGATATCGACGAGGCGCACGAAGGAGGGCCGGACGGCACTATCTATCCTGTCGCGCCATGCCACCCCATGTGGGCGCGGCAGATGGCTGACCCGGACGCTGAAACTTGGAAAAACGACAGCATCGAACGCCTCGGCGCGTGGAGAAGTGCCGCCAAGGCTCCCGACACAGGAGAGGGTGAATGAGCGAACAACGCATAAGGATTGAGAATGTCCTGCGGGATTATGCGAAAATGAACCCGGGAACCCCTTGGCGCAGCAAATGTGAGAAAGAAGCAGCCGACGAAATCCAATCCCTACGGCAGCGCGTGGAGAGGCTGGAGGAACTGCTTGGTACGGCAGTCGATGACCACGACAGCCACATGGGCAAGTCTAACGTCCCGGCGCATTGGACGAACCAAGCCCGCGCAGCCCTATCACCCAAGGTGCAGGAAGGAGAGTGACATGCTCGGCACGTTTTCAGGAATCAGAATTGTTGAGAGCGACTTTCTAGTCATCGGCCCGTTCGAGGATTGGAGCGGCGTTCACTCTCATGGCCGAGCCGCGCGGCGACGGAAACGCGGCTTCAAGCAGAATATCCGCTACTACACCAAACCCGATCCCAATTTCCGCCAGATGCCAGACGGATCGATCGTATGCCATCCTGAGATGGCGCGCATCCTACGCGAGAAACTGGCCAGCCAATGAACCCCCTCATCAAACGCGGTAGGGTTATGGCTTGGGGAATGGGCCTCGTTATGGTCGTCGGGGTGTTTGTTTGGGTTATGGGGTGGGCTTAGTCCGGCGCGTCCTTGCACCCCGACGTCGCGGCCTTCAGCGCATCGGCATAGTTCATGCGCTCACCGGCCTGCGCTTCGACGGCACGGGCCTTTGCACCTGGCGCCAGAGCGTCCCACGTCTCGTCAGGAACCCGCTCCAGCAGCGATTGCGGCTCGGAAGGACGGCCCACGACGCAGCCCACCGGCGTTGCCACGGGAACGGGCTTGAGGACGACGCGCGGCTCCGGCGTCTGTCCCGCGCAGCCCGCGATCAAAAGCCCCGCAAGCGCAAGGAATCCAATACGGCTTCGCATTCTCGTAGCTCCTCTTCGGCGGATAGGCGTTCGGTGCGGGTTTCGGCGGCGCGGGCGCGCTGGATCCAAGCGTCACGCTGGCGCTTGGTTTCCTCGAACAGTTTGCGGTTCGCCGCAGCGCGCTCGGCCGCCTCGATCCCTTCCTGTTCCAGTTTCGTGATGCTGCTCGATTGCAGATCGACCACGGCCAAGGCGTCGTCGCGCTCTTTCCTGAGCGCCTTGCGGTCGCCGTCGATCTTGTGCACCGTATCGGGCAGCTTATCGAAGGACGGCTTGGGCTCGCCAATATCGACCACGGCGAGGACGACGGCTTCGAGCTTGGCCTTGTAGCCGCCGCGAAGGCTGTCCACGCGCATCCCCCATGCGGTGAGCGCGGCGATGGTCAGGAGCGTGGCGATGCCGATCGCGGACTTGAGGTAGGCGAGCATCAGTTGAGCCCCGTCAGGCAAAGCTGCGTTTCAGCGGCTCGGCGGCGGGTCAGGCCCTTTATGGTGCAGAGATACGAGCCGCCTGGCTTCCGCACGCACCGCTCGCCATTTGCGACCAGTTGACGCGCGCGAGTGGCCGAGACGGTCGCCTTGTTCCATGCTCCGAATGCTTGGCAGGCGGCCTTGAAATTCCCCGCGAGGAACAGCCGCCGCGCCGAACTGGATTGATAGGCGCCATTGCCGACATTGTAGGCGAAGCTGCTTGCCGCGGCGAGCTGATACGGCCTGTTCGCGATTGTGGGCGTCGATGCGGCAACCGGACGGGCGAAACCTTCAACCGCCTTCGCAAGCATCGCATTGCACTCGGCATCGGTATAGCGGCGCATTTGGACGCGCGTCTCGCCGAAGCACACGGTCTGGACGTGCGCCAGATCGAAATAGGGGTCGTTCGACTTGCCCTCCCACTTGGCAATGAACGGGGTGGCGATCAGCACAGCCGCAGCGATGGCGCCGCCCATGACACCCCTTGCGCCCGGCCCCGACTTCGGCGCCTCCATCGGCTGAATCTTGTCAGGCTGCTTCGCCATTTTTCGCCTCCATCTTCGGCTGCTTCACAAGCCGCGCGATCATCGACAGGGCGAACAGGAGCGCGCCCACGCCGGACAGGAATTGAGTCGGGATGATGTCATGGACCGCGGGCGGCATCATATTCCACACAGCAAGCAGGCTCACCGGATCGATGGCGAACCATGCGAGGATCGTCAGGCCGAGCGCATTGAGGCGCACTGACCATGCCCGCCACATGCTTTTCCAGTTCGGGATCAGTTTCATTATCATCACTCCGGTATGCTCATGGGCTGGTATCGCGCCGCGCACTTTTTCGAGCGGTTTCATTCCAGATATCCCCCTTTGATGGCGCCAAAGACTGCCGCGACAATCGCAGCTACCCATGCGGCAACCGGAGATTTGAGAATGCTCGCGAAGACCCCCTTCGCGCCGTCGTTGCGGTTCTTTTCGGCTTCCAGCGCCTCGATCCGGCGCGTCAGCTTCTCAATGTCGTCGGTGGTGGCGCTCTTGAAGCCTCGCTCTACCAGCCCGTCGAGTTTCTGCTCCATGTTCGACTGACGATGAATCATTTCGCGAAGTTGCCCGCTAATTTCCCCGACCTTTACGGCTAGTGTGTGCATATCGGTTTGCTGGGTCATCGCCGCAGCTCCCGCCAGATGATGACCACCATGATCGCGACGACCAGCGGCGCCGCGATCAGGAAGATGGTGTCGGCGTGGGTCATTCCGGTGGCACCCCCACGACAACAGAAAGAGAAAGAAAGTCCGCGATGTGCTTAGCTGTATCAGCGTGTTCGTTTGTCATGCCGGTGTCACCGTCGCCAAGCGATAAGACGGACCATGGCGGCGTTGCCGGGGTCGGTAGGGTTCGTCATTTCAGTACCCGGGATCATAGCCGGTGCGCGCGGCAACGAATCTAAGGGGGGCGAGGCCGATGCGGACGCTGTTCGTGGACGAGGCCCGCGTCATGATGATGTCGCCATCGGTCTGCACTTGACACAGCGCCGCGACCCTTGCCCCCGTTCCCACATCATAGCCGGGAAGTTCGAAAATCTCCTCTACTTGCGGGCGCATTCCGGCAGGGAGGGTTGCAATCTGGACCGCGTTCTGCGCCGACGATGGCCCGTCAGCATACCCGCTGAACCTTACCTCATCATCGATGATCTGGGCATACATCGATGCCGCGCAGGTCCAGCTGTTTTGCAGGGCCGTAGAGGACGAGCCACCGAGTGCCTGTGCATTATTCCGGACCCGCCGCGTCCCTACGCCTCCGTCGTTCACGGTGAGAAGGTCGTTTACATCCAGCGTATTGGAAGAGTAGGCGGGATAGACGGTGAAGCCACCCCCGCCCCGATCTCCGCGGAAGTTTTGGACCGCAGCAAGGTAAGTGTGCTTCACGCCGCTATCGGCAATCATCATGTCTTCGTCCGTGGTCTTGCCCCACGTGTTGGTGCCGACCTTGACGCCCTCTATCGTTCGCCCGCCGCTTGTCTTCATCACAATGCTGTGTTCCAGCGCCCCGCCGCCGAAGTTGTTGCCAGCGATCTCGATATCCCGGAGCGAGTAGGTCAGCGCCTCAAGGATGATGTGCGCCTCGTCGGGGTGTCCATTGGTGCCGATTTGCTCAATCTGGTTGTTAAGGATGATCACGCGGCTGCCCCCGATGATATGGATCGCGCCGTTGGTCGAGGTGATGACGTTATCGCGGATAAGCGTGTTGAACGCCCCAGCGACGACGTTGACCTTGATGCCGGTGCGCAGACCGCCGATGTTGTTTCCGATAAGTCGGCAAGCATCCGCGCAGCCGTCCAACAGGACGCCGTTGACAATATCCATGCCTTGGAAGGTGTGCATTTGCGAGGTCATCCCAGCGATCCGCAGCGCGGCTTCCGCTTGATCGTCCCGACCGGCAATGCGACCACCGATGAAGCTATAGTTAAGCTGCGCCGCGTCAACCCCGGACTGGCTCTCAACGTTCAGGGTGGACTTTGCCGTATAGCCCAGCGCCACTTCTGCCCGGAAATTGGTGAACAGCATGGAATTGCTGCTGCCTTCAAGCGTCTCTCCCGGAGCGATACGAACGTCCACAAGATTGATGGCGGGGTTGGTCCCCACTCCTAGAATTGTGGCCCCATTCTCCCCTCTGATGTTGATGTGGCGCGTGATAGAGAGGCCATCGGAAAAGATGACCCCGCCGGGAAGCAGTAGCGTAGAGCCAAGCGGAGCCTCGTCTACGGCAGCTTGTAGCTTCGCAATATCGGACGAGGTGGAAAGTCCACTAACGCCCCAGTCCCTTGCCGAGACTGTTTGCTCGAACAGGGTCTTGGCGGTCGCCGAGACAGTGCTGGGTTCGCTGCGCTTGACGCCAACCATCTCCCCGCCAGAGGAAGAGGCGAGCACCGCCTGAGACACCCCAAGCGCATCGATCGCCTGCGATACCCGCTGCGGCGTCATCGCCTTATCGCTGACTACGCCCGCCTCTGCCTCGGCCTGCGATGCGACAGGAAATCCAGACGACACGAGCTGCGCCGGCGTGGCTTTCTTGACCCCGCTGCCATCGTCGATGATGATTGCGGAACTGGTATTGACCGACCCGGCAGCAGGAAGGTCGCGCGGGAGAATCTGTGCCATTAGCTGTTGCTCGCTTTGATGATCTTGGTCAGGATGATTGTCGGCTGCACGTTGGGGTGTGCTTGCCCGCCACCAGTGGATGCAGCCGTCCCGGAAAGTGTGTGCGCGTGATCCCCAGCAGAACTGGTGGTGGAAGTGGTCGATGAACTGAGCGATTCCCCCGCGCCAGAGGCGCCGCTAATCCCGTTAGCCCTTTGATAAGTATGAGTGTGAGCGCCTGCGCTATTAGTGCTTCCCGACAGGTTGTGAGTATGCGCAGGCATTTGGGCTTCGGTCAGCGTCATATCCTGCGCGCCTCCGCTAGCTCCAAGCGTCTGGCTGTTCGGAGTCGATAGCCGACCCGCATAACCGCCCTGATCGACATCGCGTCCGGCAACGACACGCCCGCGCAAATCGGGCAGATTGAACGTCGAGGCATCGGGCGCGCCATATGTGGTTCCAATGACCGCGAACAAGGCAGCGTAAGTGGTCCGGCTCAATGCCTGCCCTGCGCAAATCAGCCATCCAGTCGGCGCGGACGATCCCGCGTAATCCATTACCGCACCAATGGGAGCGCCAGTCGATGCCGAAAGCTGCGATACCGTCGCGGCGTCGGTTGGCTGCGTTCCCGGTGCCAGATTGGTGACACGGAACCCGCCCATGTTGAGATTTGTCCGCATCCCGCCTTGGCCATCGCGTGACAGGCTGCCCGAAATTGCCTGCGCGATGTCCTGGAGCGGCGGATTGTGCTGCGACGGCACGATATCCTCGCCGACCGAGACGAGAGAGCCGCTGGGGAGACTGTACGATCCGTCTGAGGCCCTAGGAATTGTCCTTACTCCGCTTGTGCCGCGAGGCATCAGGTGTTAACGTCGCCACATGCCGTTCAAGAACCCCGATCCAATCTACAACGTGTGGCAAGGAATAAAGCGCAGATGCTTGAATCCGCGAGCAAAACAGTTTGATGACTATGGAGGTCGCGGCATCGAGATATGCGAGCGCTGGCTTCATAGTTTTGCAAACTTCAAAGCCGATATGGGTCCGCGGCCACCCGGACATTCGATTGATCGCATTGATAACGACAAGGGCTACTTTCCCGACAATTGCCGTTGGGCGACGCGATGTGAGCAGCAGCGCAATCGTCGACAGACGAGAATCGCGGTGATAGGCGGGGTCAGCTACATCGCCTCCGAACTTTCCGAGCGCTCGGGCCTGAAAACAGACACCATCATGAGCAGGGCGGCGTTGGGGCTTTCTCTCGATGAGGTGATTTCTCCGAAACGGCGAGCGACAGGGCGGGGTTGGACGAAAGGCGTCATTGCCAGTCGTGCCAAGCAGCTTGCAAAGACCCATTGCGCTCACGGCCATGAATGGACGCCAGAGAATACAAGGATTACGCCAGAGGGCTGGCGTAATTGCCGGACCTGCCACCGCGAAAAGATGAGAAAGCGCACTGCCGCAGGACTTTGATGCGCGAGGCATTGGCTAAGCCTCCTTTTTCGTGTAGGTGGGGGCGATGACGACAGGCGAAACGATTTTCATCGTCACCTTCTGCAAGGGCATCGTGCTGTATTGGCTCGACAAGCGGAAGGAACGGAAGCAGCAGCGCAAAGCCATGGCTACGGCCCTCCCAACTGCGACACGGCCGCAGGTGCTGCTAGAAGACCTGCGATCCGGTCCCTCGCGATAATTTCCTCACCGATAGCGCGCACGGTCGGGTTGCGATCGGCCAGCAGAGCGCGCGTGATGACCGCTCGGCTCGTCCGGCTCGCATAGGGGCCGGCAAGCAGCGCCGTTGCCGCTGCACCAAGCATGGCGCCGCTCCCCGCTCCTTCGAGGCCTTGACCTTCGTCAGCGTTGGCATAACCAGCACCGCCGCTGAGCAGGAGCGGGATGGTCAGACGCCCAGCCGTGCCGCTATCAGGGACGCGCGAGGGCAAGACTTCCTGCCCCGCCCGCGACAATTCATAAAGCGGCTGCTGGGTCGTTCCTGCCGTGTTTCCGAAGCGGCGCGCATTGGCGGTCGATGCGTCGATAAGCTGCGACGGCATAAACATGCCGGGCTCGTTTGACCGCGCGCCATTGCGAGCGCGGACAACAGCATCGCGCAGAACCTCGATGTTGCGGTTCGCCTCGTTTGCAGAACGATAGGCGGGTAGAGCGTCCGGTTGCTGGCGCTGCAACAGCCCTTCGAGCGCATTTTCAGCCTGCCCGGTAACGTCGCCGAAATCATAGCCATAGGGCTGATTGGCGACTGCCCGCGCATCTTGGCGAAGTCCGCGGATCGACTGCTGGAAATCGCGGCCGCTGAGATTGCCCTGATTGTCGAAAGCCTGCCCCACGCGCGTCGGAAGCGTATATTCGAGCCCCGATCGCATCGGATCGGGAAGCTCGCGACCCGCCGCGATCGCCGCCGTCATGTCGTTGATGAACGGAGCATCAGCGGACACGTTCACTGGATCGAGTGCATCGCGATAGGCTTGTCTGCGCGCCTGCCGAGCGAGATCGATGCCAGCCTCACCCGTCACGCCCTTCGTCGTCGCGCCGATCGGAGCAAGCGCCTCGTCGAACGCGGCCCGATTGAAGTCAGATAGGCCCTCCCCGCGCATCGCTCGAATACGATCGCCGACGAGAGGAAGGCCTGCGAGACGATCCTCGACGGCCTGCGTGGTCCCGCCAAGCAATTGGCCGACAGTAAGGCGAACATTGGAATCGGCAAGGCGGCGACGAGCGCTATCGGTAACGCCAGCAACGGCGCGACCAGTAGCACGAGCGGTGCCGCGACCAGCAGCGCCGCCAGCAAGCCCGAAAAGCCCGCCCCATGCACCGCCAGCGATGCGAGACTGGTTGGGATCGTCCGCCGAGCCAGCGCCATAGCCGGTGCCGAGCAGCAAATCTCCTGCCCGCGCGCGACCCACGGCGCCCAAGCCTGCCCGGCCCAGCGCCGCCTCTGCGCCGACCCCGCTCAGCACCCCGCCGCCGATCTGTCCCGCGAGATAGGAGCCGGGATTGCGCTCCTGTACGCCGGTCATCACCGCGCGCGCCATGTCAGGGTTCGCCGAAAGATTATCCAGCGTGCCAAATGAAAGAATGTCGCCAGCCCCGATCAAAGCGGAACCGGGGGAGAAGCCGCCGGGTGCTTCCCACAACGCCGCATCACCGATCGCCTTCATCACCCCGTTCGCTGGCTCCCAGATACGTTCAAGGTCGACAGGGATTTGCTTGCCGGGATTCTTCTTCGCCCAAGCGACAGCATCCTCGACGCCAACCGCCTTGTCACCCAAACCGGGGCGCACGCTGTTGAGATAAGCGCGCACTTCCTCGGCTGAATTTCCGCGCTGGAACATCGCCGCAACCGTCGCATTGACGCCGGCAAGAGCGGGATCTTCGACAGCCTTTCCCTCCGACGAAAGGACAGCATCGCCACCCCCGAGCGGCGGCTCTCCCATCGGTGTCGCGGGAGGGTTATTCCCGCCGCCGCCAGAAGGCGCCTGCCCTCCGCCAATCGCGGGTGGTTTGGCGCCAGCAACGTTTAGGCCGTATTTCTGCGCTACGTCGGGCTGGTCCGGATTCTCGCCAGCCATGAGCGCCATCGAGCGGCGATAATGCTCTTCGATGCGCGCAAGGTTCTTGCGCAGTTTATCCTCGCTCTGACGTTGGTCCAGAGATGCGACGGCTGAACTAAGCAGCTTCAATTCATTTTCAGTGACAGACCCCAACGCGCCGCCAGTTTTTGACTCTTCGCGCATCTGCGTCAGGCGGTCGAAAGAAAGATTCGCCCTGATCGTGTCAAGCGAACCACCAAGATCGGTGTTCTGCTGCCCGATGATCGGGACATGGCCGAATGCATTGGAGCCGAGAAGATTTCCCGTGCTCGACCAGTCGATGTTACCCCGCGCATCATCGATCGCGGACAGGACATTATCGCCCTGCAAGGTGCGGCGGGCCTGTCGGACTTCCGGGGTTACGGGCGGCGCGGTGTTGGCGTTGTCCATCGCCGCTGCCGCTGCCTGCTGCTCTTTCAGCGCCGCCTCAGCCGCTGCGGCCCTTGCTTCGGCCGCGGCAACACGATCTGCGTAAGGGGCCTGAGCGCTCTTGATCTGGGCGTCGGCTTCGGCACCGCGAGCGTCGGCGCCTTCCTTCATCTGCGTCGTCGCGCTCTTCGGAATGATCCGCCCACCCTGAGCGCCGCCGACGCGTACCCAAGGCTGGCCGGGACCGCTGTGCTGATAGGTCACGCCATTATATTCGCGCGTCTCCATTATCGACCTCCCAGCGTCAGGCCATTGCGCTGCATGAACGCGCGCGCCTCTTTCTCACCGCCAAGGGCTTCCGAGATGACCTTGAAACCCGCTTGGTCGATCATGTTCGGCGCCTGCGGTGCGGCTGACGCGGGCGGCGGGTCATCGAAGAAGTCGGGCGGAAGCGTGTCGGGTGTCCCACCGCCGCCCAGCGCCCCCGCGATGCCGGAACGCGGGCCGACATAGGTTCCTTGTCCGCCGAGGTCGGGAATGATCGCCAGCGGGTCGTTCAGCGTCGTGATGCGGTCCTGCGCTGCCTTGCGGGCATATGCGGGCTGCGTCGGATCGTTGGCGATGTTCGATAGCTGCACGATCTCCGGCTGTTCGCGGTTCGCCCATTCAAGTTGCTTCATCGCAACCTTCTGCTGGTTCTCAAGCTGCATCTGCGCGATCGCCTTGACGCTATCGCTCGCATAAGGGTCGCTTAGGATGCCGTAGAGGTTGCCCGCCGACGCGGGAGGATTCGCACCGGCGGGCGCCGAGCCGGAAGGGGTGCCGCTCGGATTCAAGAGGGACTGCGCGATCTGCGCGCTATAGTCCGTATTGCTCTGCGCCGCCTTGTCGGCCTTGCGTTCGCGAAGCGCACCGATGACATTCTCGGACACGCGCGCGAGGCCCTGCCACGGCGATGCGACGGGCGAATAATCGACCTGCGTCATCTGCGCAGCCAATTGGCGTTCGCGCGCGATATCTTCCGGCGTCAGTCGGCGACCGCCCTGACCCCATGTGAAGGGCTGCTGCTGAGGCTGTGCAAGCTGCGCCGCGATGATCGCGCCGGGAGGAAGCGCGCCGATCATAGAACCGCCTCCGCATAGCGCACGGCCTTGAAGCCGTTATGGCCCTCGACGACCGCTTCGGGATGCAGCTTTTCGACTTCATCGGCCATGAGGCCCAGATGCGTGGCGCCGCCCGCCTTGTAGCGATAGGAATAGACCGGCAGGCCATTGTCGAGCGTGCCGACGCGCTTGATCTCGGTCTTGAGGCGCCGGTCGGACATGATCGCGGCGCTTCCGAGCGAACCGGCGAGACCGAACAGGCCGCCCATGCCCGACTGATAGGCGGCGAGCTTGTTCTGGTAATTCTGCTGCACGAGGCCCGAATAATCGACGCCTCCGACGCTGGTTTGCGGGGTCGCGCTCGACATGCTCGCCGGGTTCGATACCTGGCTGCCAGAAAGTAGCGCCGTGATTTCGTTGATCGGCTGGTTGCGGGTCGCGAGGGCCTCGGAAAAGGCCTGTTGGCGTCCGGTCAGCGCCAGTTGGTTGAGCTGGTCGCTGTTCGCATTGGTGAGACGCTGCATTTCAGCATCCCAGCCGGCGCTTCCGGGGCGGAGGCCGGCGTTGATGAGCCGGGTGCGCAGCAAAGCATCATTGCGGTCCTGCTGCTGGAGAATGCGCGGGCTCGCCAAGTCCCACGCCCATTTTTCCGCGTCCTGATTATTGAACTCGAACGGCGTGTTCAGATAGTCTTGCAGTTTGGCGGACTGCTCCGACGCGAGATTGGCGATGTTCGTCTCGGCCTGCTGCGATGCGTCGAAAATCGCCTGCTGTTCGGGCGTGAATGTCGTGGTCTGGGTGTAGCGCGGGACCGTGTAGTTCTTGCCATCCGCGCCCATGAACGAGGTCGAACCGTTGGGCGAATAGGTGACACTCCCCCACGGGTTGACCTGATCGGTCATGTTGAGAAGCTGCTGCGTGACCGCGGTATTCTGATTATACTGCGATTGCGCCTGCGCCGTGGCTACGGGATCGGGGGCTTGAGGGCTTTTCACTCGCGGACCTACTCGGGACGTGCGCGAAGTAGGTCCAGCCGCACCAGATACCGGGACTATGCCAGAATCCCTTTATTCGGTCAATAGCGCCATTCCTTGGCAATTATCCCGATCAGCGTAGCATCCAGCCCCTCGCCATATTGGTCCCGCAACACGCCTTCGACCTTGCCGCCGAGCCGGATCGCATAGTCGACAACTTTGGGATGGGGCGTCGTAACGGTCATGCGCGAACAGCCGAGTTGGCCGAAAACATAGCGCCCGACCTCGCGGATAAAGCCGCGCGTCCATCCTTCCCCTGCGATCGTCACATGGACGGATTTACCCTCCCAGCAATGGAAGATGACGCCGGCCACAAGCGCGCCGTCTTTTTCGAGGCCCATCGTCGTGTAGGGCGGCGTAATAGGAAAGCCGAGGCGTTCGGAAACGAAGCGGGCAACGCCCTCCCCATCGACGATCACCCGGCGATCTCCGTCACTTCATATGTGACCTCTGCCGAAATGATTTCGTCGTCCAATGGCTGGTCCGCTGCGCTTGTTACCTGATAGGCGAGCGAGCCAGTGTAGCCGCTGCCGCCGATAGATTGCCATCCATCATTCAGGAAGCGCGGGAGGCTTTCGACCCATTGCGACTGCCCCCAGATGCCCGATCCCCACGTCGATCCTGCGATGATCGGCGTTGCGCTCGGTGCAGCGGGAAGAGTCTCGCTGTAATCGCCTTGCCATGACACGCGCACCGAAACCTGAGCCGAAGCCCGCGTGATATAGCGCCCGATCCGCGGAACCTTGCGCGAACCAGGCGCGCCGAAGTCGTCGAACAGTGGCACGACTGCGCCGGTATAGGGCAAGCCATCATCGGCGCCGGTTTCATTGGCGAGGAAAACGCCGCCTTCGGTCGATCCGAAGAACAGACGCCCCTCGAAAACCTCCATGCAGCGCACATCCCATCCAGTGAAGCGCGCCCATGCTCCGGTTTCGGTATTCGAGATAAACAGCACCGGAGGAAGGCCAGAAAGACCAGTCGGCGGCGCAAAGGCTGCGATTTTCTGTTCCGGCCACACCTCGCCGTGCCATTGCTCAAGCCCGCGCTGATCGACGGCGTTGCTCCATGCATCGGCGATCGGATAGGAGATACTCGCGACATTGAGCGCAGTCAGGTCAAGCTCGATCGCCTTCGACAGCGGGACAAGACCGATCGACGTTGCAATCGCGATATCGCCAGCGCCGCGGATGAATGCATTTTTCCCCAAGGGCTTTCCGACACGGTAGACGCCGACTTGCGACCATGTAGCCGTGTCGTCGGGCGACAGACCTTGGAAGATGACGACCTCGCCCTCCGATGACACGAAGGCATTTTGTTCGGATAGGCCGCCATCTCCTCCCGAAGAAAGAGACCAGCGCTGGCCAAACAGAAGCGAGCCACCGATTGCAAATATCCCGGCCATGGGGAATTTCGTCGCGTCCCCGCCCACGCTGTCAACGTCGAGATACCAAGCATCCATCGTGTCTTTCTGCACGAAATAGAGGCGATTCTTGTAGGTCCAGACGAAAGACATGTCGGCGGACGTGATGCCCGCGTCAAAAGCTATGCCAGGCAGATAGTCGCTTTCTGCGCCGTTCGCGGTCGCTTCCCCGCCATCGCCATCGGTCAGCGTCTCATCGTCCTGAAACGGGCCTCCGGTGACTTCGTAGATATAGAGCACGCCCTCGCCGCCGCCCAAGTCCTCGATCGCCCAGATGGTCCCGGTCGCCCCGGATGTGCCGCCCGTGACCGTATCGCCGACCGTAAACGGCGCGACCTCTGCGTCATAGGAAAGAACCTGAATCCCGCCCTCGACATAGGGATAGAAAACCGCGCCATCGTAGATGAATCCGGTATCGCTGCCATTCACCCCGATCAGGAAAATCCCCCCCGAAGAGGCGAATTGCACGACCGACCAATCGCCGCTGGTGAATGCGCCCATAACGCTCAGGAATTGCGTGGACGACCATCCGAAAACATCGCCGTTTTCGTCGGCAAGAGCGTCCCCTCCTTCTGTCGCCAGTTCAGCATCGGTCGCAAATTCAACATCGGTGATGTCGTAAATCGTCGTGTCGGTGGCGCCGAACAATTTGCGGTTCGGGCCGGAATTATAGGAGAACAGCGCCTTTGCGTCCTCGGTCCCGTTGCCGAGCGTGCAATGCCGGCGCTTGCCGCGGCGAAGCATGACGCTCGTCGCGCGCGGAATGAAATTGTCGAGGATGGCCGCGCCTTGCGTTGCCTTTCCATCCTGCCCATGCGGGACGGCAAGCGCACGGTTGCTGATCCAGCCAGCCATCGGCGCCGGGATCTTCCTGATCTGCGATTTGCGCTGCGTCGGGCGCTGCAGGGTGCGGCCATACATTTATGCCGGTCCCAACTGCCAAGGCCATGCCAGATATGTCCCGCGCATGGGCGACCGGCGCCCGCTTCGATAGATGCGCGAGCCCTTGTCCTTCGCGGCCGATTCCGAAAGGGACAGCATGAAAGCCTCCTGATCGCCGCTAAAGTCCATCTTCTTCATCTCGCGCCAGCGCCAGACGAGGCCAAGCGTCAAGAGACGCTCATTGAGCTTGAACGTGTCCGTGTCGGCGTCGAATTCCGCCTTGGGTTCGAGCGTGTCCCCCGAAACGGCATATTGGTTCGAGATATAGGGATAGGTTGCGGTCGTCCCATCGGACGGGGCGGGAGAGAAGTGAATCTGGTCCTGATAGATGATCCAGCATCCGGGGAAGCCGGTGAAGCCGCGATCGCGCCAATAAGTGAAATCGTTGATGTCGGTGACGCGGCAATACCCCCAAAGCCAACTGTTCGTGTCCTGGATGTCGGCATGGAGCAACTGGCGCGAATAATCGGGCGGAAGCGAGAATTCGGTCGTCGTGCCATCGCCATTGATCTGCGCCAGTTTCGTCAGGCCCTGCCAATCCGCAAAATCGACGATATCGTTCGCCACCTCGTTGACGAGGTCGCAAAGTTCGATATGCATCTGCTCCGACGAACCGAAGAACACCGAGGGGCGTTCACCGATCAGCCGGATCGCAGCGGATTGCAGGGCCGTCAGGATGGTCACGCCGCTTCAAGCTCCGCTACCATG
This sequence comes from Sphingopyxis terrae subsp. terrae NBRC 15098, assembly GCF_001598815.1. Taxonomy (GTDB): domain Bacteria; phylum Pseudomonadota; class Alphaproteobacteria; order Sphingomonadales; family Sphingomonadaceae; genus Sphingopyxis; species Sphingopyxis terrae. The sequence continues at coordinate 18,172 of NZ_BCZQ01000038.1, forward strand.
CGTTCTAGCGTGTCGCGCTTCGGATTGCCCGCGGGGCGCGAACCGGTGAGTGTTTTGATGCGCTCTTTCAGGTCGTCATCGCTCAGCGCCGCATAGGATTCATTCGCCGCCTGTTCCGCCTGCGCGATCTCGGCGGGGGTTGCTTCTTCGGCGGGCGGCGTCGATGCGCCGGCGGCTTTGAGCGCGGCGATCTCGGCCCGCAGCGCAGCGATCTCGTCGAGCGCCGCCGCGTTGCTGTTCTGGCTCGAAAGGAAGGCGCGCGCTGCCTCCCGCAGCTTGTTCGCGTGCATGCCCAGCGACTTTACCGCTTCGGGGCTCTGCATCTTGTCGAGCGCCTCGATCGAATAGACCTTCACGGCGCGGCAGAGCGAAAGCTGCTCCGGCGTCACGCCATATTGGCGCAGCATTTCAAGCGGCGTCCCCATCGCCTCTTGCGGGTTGCCTTCCTTGAAGGCGCGATACTGGTCCGCCCAGCGCTCGGCATAGGTGATGACGCGGTTGCCGTTCTTCGGGTCGCGCTGCCACATCGCGTGCGCGGGAAATACCGGCGAATAATTCTTCGACCCGGCGAAACGGACCTCGACCATCTCCTTGACCTCCATGACCGGGAAACCGGCCTTTTCGGACTTCGGGACATTCTCGATCTCGATCACCTTGAAAACCGGCGTGACGGTAATCTCGCGGTCGTCGATGATAGCCATGCGTGTCATTAATTTTTCCTCCTCGAAATAGACGAAGGGGCGAGTTTCCCCGCCCCCTCGATCATCAGGGTGCCGTGCCCTTGGCAGCCCAGAACCGGTCGCCGGCGACGATCGTGCCGCTGTAGAAGCCGGTGTGCGGAGCGTAGAAGCCGCCCGAACCAGCCGCAGCGGTGATGTCGTCGGGGCCGTTGACCGTGAGCGCTACCTGCGTTCCAGGTGACGATGCAACGGTGATCGAGCCCGACGCCTCGACGAAGATATACTCGCGGCCATTGTCGCCGAAAGCGGTGTCGCCGACCTGCGGGCTGCCGATCTGGCCAGCGCCAGCCGCACCGCGGCCAGCGCCTTCATACCAGACCTGATCCTTCTTCACGACCTGGTGAAGATTGGGGCCGAGGCTGGGATTCATGCGGAAAGGGGAAGTCATTGCCCTGCTCCTTATTCGTTGGTGAGGATGCGATACGAGAACAGCGGGTTCTCAAGGACGAGCTGCCCCGACCAGACGATGCCCTGCGCGATCGCGTCCTGGTTGATCGGCCGCATCCCGTTTCCGGGATGGAACGGCACGAACGACTGACCGGGGAATTCGTAGAGCGAAAGCCCCTCGGTATCGACGCCGATCACGGTGTCTGCAGGCATGACGTTGCCGATGCCGCCCGCCGCCACGATATCGACCGGACCAGCCGGCGTCATATAGGTCAGGCCAGCGAAGCCGAGACGCGCAAGACGCTCCGAAGCGAGGCGCTGGTGCGCCACGAACGAAGCCGAGATCGGCGCATAGGCGTTGGCGTCGGCGATCAGGAAGTCGGCATAGCGGCCGTTACGCGAGCGGGCGAGCGAGATATATTCGATGATCGGCCGCGCGGTCGTGCTGTCCCACGTGGTGTAGGGCGACACATCGCCGTTGGTGATATCGAAGGTGCTCGTGCGCCAGTTGGCAACGCTGCCACGATCGACGCCGCCATAGATGCCGGTGTTCGGCGTGATGGGGATTGCGCCGCCGAGGCCGATCATCTGACGGCCACCAGCGCCGGTGCCGTCACCGACCATGGAGGTTTCGAATTCCTCCTTCACCGACTTTTCCGCAGCGTCCATATAGAACGCCATCAGGTCGACGACTTCCTCCTCGCCGCTCGTATAGAGCAGTTCGGTGCCGTTCAGCGAGAACATGCCGACGACGCGCGACCAGTTGAACACCGCCGAGTTGAGAAGCTCTTTCGGGGTGATCTCGATCTTGTCGTAGCCGGTGAACCACTGCGCTTGCAGCTTGTCGAATTCGACCGGGATGCGAAGCTCGGGGCCGCCGGCGCGCTTGACCTTGATGCGGCCCTGATCGCGCAGGATGCGGGTGAGCGGGGTTGCGTTGTAAACGATGTCCTGGATCACCTTGGACCGGCGAGCCGTGGCAGCAGTCAAAAGCTGCCCATAATTGCGATCGGGATTGATCGACATGACGAAGCTCCTAGGCTTTCATGCGCCTCAATTCCTTGCGGATCGAATCTTCGATACTCTCGCCGCCAGCGGCTACCGAATCGACATCTTCCGCCACGGAACCGGGCGATGACTTGATGGATTTGGTGGAGCCGCCGAAGTCTGCGTCAGCGCGGCGATCAGGGGCAGGCTCGGAAGGGATCGCCGGGCTGACATTCGAGGGCGGATTGATCCGCGCAGCCATGTCGTAAGCCACCGCGAGCCGATCGGACGGGCTCAGGCCTGCCGGAACCTTACCAGACTGGAGAAAAAACGCAATATCTTCCTCCAATTCCCGATATCTGGGATTTTTCGCGGCGAAAGGCTCGATAATCTCGCGCGCCGCAGCTTCCGCCTTCATGCGTTCGATCTCGGCGCGCAGGCTCTCGACCTCGCTGTCGCCGCGGGCCTGCATTTCCTGCTGCTGGCTCCGCTGCATGATCTGCTGATAGCCCTGCGGTCCCTGCTGCGAGAGGAATTGCGCGACTTCCATGATGTTGATCGGCTGCCCGTCAGCCTTACGCGGACCGACTTCGGCCAGGATAGCATTGAGCGCCGCGATCGGATTCTGCTGCATCGTGTTTTCGATGTGATTCAGCTTCAACAGGCTCTCGCGAAGGTCGCGGCCATTGCTTTTCGCCAGCTCGTCGAATTCGCGCAGGTCGTCGTAGCGCTTGTATGCCTCGGTCGCCTTTTCGGCCTCCGACAGCACGCGATTGACTTCGGCCTTCACCTCGTTCGGCGTGTTGCGCCAAAGCTCCTTCGCGCGGGGGAGGAAATTGGCAGGCGCGTCGGGATGGCGCGACTTGCCTTCCTTCTGCTCGCCATCCTTGGCGGCGGCGTCGTCCGGTTCCGCTGCGACTTCGGCGTCGTCCTTCGCCTCGGTCTTGGCTTCCGGCTTCTCCTCGGTCTTGGCCGGCTCCTTTTCCGCCTTGGCGTCGTCCTTGGGCGCCGGGTCCGCTTTCGGTTCGTCCTTGGCTTCCGCCTCAGGCTTTTCCTCGACCTTGGGCGCGTCCATCTCTTTCAGCGCCGCGTCGATGTCGTCGCGCGCCGAAGGGATCGGCGCCGGCTCAGAAATCTTCGGAGCGCCTGCGCCTGCCGCGCTCGGCCCGGGATCGGTGTCAATAGTCGTCGAAAGCGTGTCCATGTTCAGTCCTCCAGAAAAACGGGTTGGGGGACGTTCCCATTCCGCACGTCCGCCATGGCAGCGCGAATGTCATCCCGGCGCTGTTTCTGGTCGTAATCGTAGGTCTTACTCGGCAGTTCTTCGTTGTGGCCAAGCTCGAAATATCGCTCGCCCTTCTTGTTGCCTTCCGGCGTCAGGCTGTGGCGATAGGAGGCGAGACTGTCGTGCAGCCTGCCGTCAGCCCCCATGCGCGGGGCGATGCAGTCAGAAACCACCATCGGAGCGGAAACCAGCCGCCAAGCGCCCGCGCCGCACGCGCAAGTCTGGGCATCGCCAAACTGCGCCAACGGCACGAAGCGCTCGAAACGGTGGCCCCCATCGCAGGCGAAGTCGTAGAGCGGCATCAGAAGCCAGTCTCCGCGTTCCAGCCATCGAGCCAGTGGTCGCGCAAGCTGCCCTTTCGGTGCGGGCTTTCGCGATCGCTGATGCCCGACATGCGTGCCTTGCGGCCCTGCTCATAAGCGGATTGCTCCGCCGCCGAGCGTTCAGGCGTCTTGTGCTCGCGCGGCGCTGCCTTCTTGGCCGGCTTTTTCGCCGGTGCCTTCTTGCGCGCGGTCATGCCTGCAACGCCGTCACGATGTTCGCCGCGGTGCTGCTGCCGGTAAGGGCTGCGATCTCGGTCTTGCTCGCGATCGCGTCGGCAATGTCGGCATCGGTCGGGATCGCAGCGGAAACCGCCGTGATCTGCGCAACCAGTTCGGATGCCAGTTCGGGCGTCATGCCCAGTTCGATCAGTCGTCGTGCGTCAGCCATTGTAGTGCTCCTATGGTGTGGGAAGGTGCTCGATGATGACGGGGGTCGCACCTTCGGTAAGCGTCACGGCAATGCCGCCCGTCTCGACTTCGGTAAGGACAGGCGCGCCTTCCTCGGCGTCGTCCATCTCGCCTGCGTCGTCGTCCATGCCTTCGAGTTCGGCATCGGCGCGCTCATTGTCGATTTGCTGCTGCTGCGCGCCCATGCTCTGGTCCGCGGCGCGGAATTCGATCTCTTTGAGGCTCTTGAATTCGTCGAGCGCCTGATTGTTGATCGCGACCCCGGCGTCGGATAGCGCCTTGATCGTGTCCGCGCGCAGCTTGTCGATCTCGGCCTGCGCCTTTTCGGCAGCGACGGCGTTGTTCTCCGCCTGCTGGCGTAGCTTTTCGAGTTCCATGTCGGCCTTGCGCTGCGATTCCGCGGCCTTGACCTGCATCTCCATGATCTTGCGCTGCGATTCCGCTTCCTTCGCGGCAGAATCGGCCTGCACCTTCTCCATCGCGGCCTGCGCCTTCATCTGCTCGGCCTCGGCGAGCTTGTTCTGCGCGGCGATCAGCTCTTGACTATCACCCTGTCCCTGCGCGGCCGCGGCTGCCATCTGCGGCGCCTGGTCGATGAATTCCTCGATCGCCCCGTCGAGATCGCGGCCCGCACGATATGGTGCGAGCACGAACTTCATCATGGCGCCGGCGAGCTTTGCGCCGCTTTCGCCCATGCTGGCGAGCCCCATCAGCGATTGCGATGCCGCCGAGAATTGCGACAGGAATTCGTTACGCGACTGCTTTTCCTGCAATTCATCGGTCAGGATCGTGCTGCTGCTCTCGATCTCGAAGATGAAATTGCGCGCGCGGTCATCGCGAAGCAGCGCGACGACATCTTCGATCGGCACCTGGTTCTGCGCCTCTTGCAGCATCGGGCCGTATTTCGCGAGAATCTGCTGCTGAGCCTGCTGCACGGCCTGCTGAGCCTGCTGCGGGTCCATCTGGGCGGCGTTCTCGCGCACCTTGTCCGCCATCGCCTTGATCTCGGCTTCGGCGGCTTTCTCGACCTCCTTGATGCGCTTTTCGATGCTCGCCTTGGTCGGAATTTCCATCTGCGACATGTCGAGCATTTGCTGCTGCGGGAATTTCTCGGCGATGATCTCCGCCGCGATCGCCACAGCATCGGCGGCCACGCGCTGCAATTCAGTGCTTTTCTCGCGAACCCGGACAGAGCCATATTGCGACTTGAGCTGCTGGGCGCCGAGCGTCTCGTCAGCATCGGTTGCGCCGCGCATGATGTCGGAGATGCCGGACAGTTCGTAGAAGTTCTGGATCAGTGTTGCGCGCGCTTCGATAAGCCCCTGAATGGCCTGCGCCAGTTCGTTGAGCGGGAGCCATTGCACGAAACCGGTGGCGTCCTGCATCATCGCTGCCTGCGGGACGGGTACCAACATGCTATCGTCCACGTCCGAGCGAATGAGTTGCTCGACCGCATCGCCAACGTCACCGCCGGCGGGGATCAGGCCCTTCATGCGAACCTTGTCGAGCAGCGAGTAGATGCGCCGCGTCAGTTCGCTGATCTTGCTGAAATGGACGGAGTAGCGCTCCCAATCGGGAACGGGAATCAGGCTGCGGCGGCGGAGCGTAGCATAGGCCGGGCGCGGGCACGGGAAGAAGCCGTTAAGCTTGAGGTGCGGCTCCCCGCTGTCGAGGTAAACATCAACGCCTTCCGTGACCCAGAATACCTTACCCTCGGCTTTGTGCCAGACCTCCCAGACCTTGGCCTTGGGCGTGTTCGCGCGCGATTCCGCCTCATAATCTTCGCGGTCGCGCCGCTTGGTGAAGCTCGCGCCCTGATATGCATCGCCGCTGGCCTTGCTGAAACGCTTGCGCATCTCGCGCTTCGTCATCCACGATGCCGCCGCTACCCATCCAACCTCGCACCATTTGCGCGCGGGCTCGTGAAGAAAATCGAGCCGGTCCTTGTGCTCGACGCAAATCTCGTGGCCTTCGTCCTCGACCTCATGCCGGACCCACAGTGCGCCGCGGCCCGCGAAAAGCAGGTCGTCGCGGGTGTGCGTCATGATGTCGTTGATGTTGGTGCGCTTGAACACCGAAATGGCGCATCGTTCGAGCAGTTCGGCCGTCGTCGTGTTGACCGGCTTTCCGTCCTTGAACAGCGGCGAGACGACGGGCTGCGGCGGTCGGGCATAGATCGCCGGTTTCATCACCTCGAACGACGACCAGAACAGGTCAAGCTCGCTGTCGCGCCAGTCATAGCCATCGACGAACGAGCGCAGCGTGTCGCCTTCGAGGCTGTAAATCTCATCGATGACCTGGCACGTCGTCTGCCACTCGCGAAACGTGTCCTCAGCCTTGCGAATGGCCGTCAGGATCGCTTTCGACGACTTTGTTTCGCCCTCGAAGGTTTCGTCTTCGTCGGTCATCGTTTCATCCTGAGCGGGGGAGCGATAACGCCGTCAGCAACCACGCGCGGGGCGGCGGCGGGAATCTTGCGTTCCTCTTTCGGACGGTCGCCCATCATCATGCGATCGAGCAGTTGGCCGACGAGGCCGAGCGCATCGACCTGATCGTCATGCACCCCGACCGGAAAGCTCATCATCTCGTTCTTGAGATCCGTGAACCACGGCGCGTTGCGGGGATAGCGCAGACCTTGGAGCGCCATGCGGCCGCGGATCGACTGCGCACGAATGGCCTTGTCGCCGCGCGTCGGGAATTGCTCGCGCGCGGTGTAGCTTCCCGTCTCGACCATCTGCTTGATGAGGAACGGGCCGACGCCGCTCTTGATTTGTCCGGTTTCCTCTGCCCAGCCGATCGGATGCCATTTGCGCACCAACGCGCAGAAACTGTCGACCCAGACATTCGACGCCGCCTGTTCGCGCCACAGGTCGAGCAGATAGAGCTTGCCCTCGCTGTCCACACCGACGACGACATGAACGGTGTAATCGCCGCCGTTCGCGGTCACGGCATAGTCAGACGCGCCATAGACGGCGAGCTGGTCGCGCGGCGGGATATGATCGACCGGGATAAGCCAGTCGGACTTGAAATAATCGCCCGTCTCAGGGGCGGGACGCTGCTGGTAGAGAGCCGACCAATCCCGCGGTGGAAGCGCGCGCTTGATGCGTTCCAGCGCCTCGACAGGGTATTGCTCAGGCCACAGCGCATTGCCGTCGTCGTCGATCGCCGGGAGATTGAGGATGGTCCAATTTTCGTGGCCATGATCGCTTTGCAGCCATCCCGACAGGTCATCTTCGTGCCAACGGGTTTGAATGATGACGATGCGCCCGCCAGGCATGAGGCGAGTGTAGGCCGTCGATGTGTACCAATCCTTGGTTTTCTTGCGGATCACCTCAGATTCGGCATCTTCGCGGTTCTTCACCGGGTCATCGATCAGCAGCAGGTGGGCGCCGCGCCCCGTCAGCGGCCCACCTACGCCGACCGCATAAAACGCCCCCCGCTGCTTCGTCGTGTGCTCATAGCCCCCGCTCGCGCCCTCGATATGGAAACGCTTGGCGCTTTTGCTGTCATCGGCCAGCCCAACGCCGGGGAATATCGCCTGAAAGCTTTCGTCCTCGATCTGGTTCTTGACCTTGCGCCCGAAGTCGTCCGCCAGTTCCTGCGCATAGGTCGCGGTGACGACGTAGTGGTCAGGGTTGCGTCCCATATACCACGCCGGAAAAAACTCGCTCGCCAGCATTGATTTGCCGTGGCGGGGCGGCATGGTGATCATCAGCCGAGTGATCTCGCCGCGCTCGACCATTTCGAGGTGACGAGCGATCAGACGATGGTGCGGCGCGTCCTGATAGCTCGGCCACTGATAGGCGGCATAGGAGATCAGGCGCGAGAAGGCGTAATCCTCGGCGGTGAGGGCATGGGCGGCGGTCAAGTATCGGCCCTCGTCGCTGCTGCCACCGCGGCGTCACGCTGCTCCTTGGTGGTCGTCTCGATTCCGCCGCTATGCTCAACCTCGCGCTTGTCTCGCCAATCGTCGCTGCGGCGGTTCTTGAGCCAGTTGAGGGCCGCGCTGGCGTCAGGCGGCACATGCTCGCGGGTATCTGCGCGGACGATCTGCCCTTGGAACTGGAAAACCTTCTCGCTCTCGAAGGTGTAACCGACCGCCCGCTGGTAAAGGCTGCGCTCGACGCGGTCGTCGCAGGCAGCCTTTCCTACCTTGGCCGCCTCGCAAAATTCCGAATGCTGATTACGCCAGCGGTATATCGTCGACACGTTGACCTCGAAAAAATCGGCCAATTCGATGTCGGTCGCACCGAGCTCGCACAGCTTGCGAGCCTGATCGGCGAACTTCGGATCATAGTCGGAGGGGCGGCCAACCTCAGCCATAGCGAGGCACCAATCCGCTGAGGTGGTCATCCGCATCTCGCTTGAGGAAGCGCACTGGCGCGGTTGCCAAGGCGATGCTTTCAAGGATCAGCGGAGGCAATTGGGGAGCCGCTAGAAGCAGCGCGTCCACCTTGACGCCCCAGTAGGCACTCACCAGCGCGTGATAGTACAGTAGCTGGCCTATCCCGCCAGCGAACGCCGTGAGCGACAGGCCAGTGCCCATCGTTTCGACGACCATATCGCAGAATTCTTCCGAATAGGTGCTTGGACGGCCCGCAGTCATGGGCAGGCCAGTTACAGCATAAAATCATGCTTGGGACGGGGGCAAAAATATCTCGCCGCGGCTGGCAAGCATTTTCAGCGTCCGGCGCGTCCATGACCGCTCCGTTCCAAGCGCACGGCAGACCTGGCGAACAGGCACAGGCCCATGCTTGCGCCAATAGGTCAGGACGCGAGCACGGGTAGCAGGAGGGCGGCCCTTGTTCATGCACTGGCTCCGGTCTTGAGGGGTGATGCCTTGGCGATCGCGACACAGGCCTTCGCGTATTCCTTGTCCACCTTCCACGTCGGGAACAGGGCGCGCAGATCGTCGAGCGTGATCTTGCCGCGGCGGAAGTCGATCAGGTCGAGGTGGAGTTTCTGGACGGTCATGGGGATTTCGGCTTCCACTGGATCGCGTTTCCCGCGCGAGACCAAAGCGAGAAGACTTCCGCGCTATCGAGGAGCGTTGCTTCAAACAACGCATTGCCGTCATAGGCGCCGGTCAGCCATCCAGACCAAGAACCAAACTCCCCGGCAAAATCATATTCAAGACCGTGGCGCTTCTTGCCGGGAGCAAAGAGCAGCGCATTATCATCGTCACCATCACGATGATCGTACAGGTGGCCTATGGCTTGGGTATTGAAGCTGATCGATGCTCTGGAAACATCATTGACGATCATGAACGGTGCGCCCATGGCAGCCCACCGCGCTTCAAGGCGCGAACGAAAGTTGACGCCCTTGTAGGCGGTAGGCTTTCCGACGCGACCGGTCATGATTGATCCCCCTTGGCGAGAAATGCGCGATACTCCCGCTTGCAAGCCAAGACTCGGTCACGGCTTAAGCCAAGCTCCTTGGCGATCTGGACATTAGACAGTCCTTTGCCAGCCAATCGAAGAATGATTGGTCCTCGTTCAATAGCCTTTTTCATTATCCTATCCTTTGCGGGAGATGCGGGTAGATGCGGGTAAAGATTCCCCTACCCCACGCGATTTGGCTGCCAAATTCCGCGCGGGGGCTGAAACACTCCCCGCAACCTCCCGCATCTCCCGCAAGATTTCATACCTCTTCAACGGACCAAACCTTCTGTTTCGAGTGGCTGTCCTCGGAATCTACGAAGCGTAAGCCATCGATAATTCTTCCTTTTTTGCTCGCCAAAAACTTGCCAAGCCTGATCGCGGACAGCACGCCCTTCGTTTCGGCAACGCCCTGCATGGCGTGGTGCAAATCGGGCGCGGTATACTGACCGTTGTAATTGTCCTTCGATCGCTCGATCGCCCGTCCAGTGGTGACATATTCTCCAATGAATTCGTTGCGCCAGGCGCGGAGAAGGGAACGTAGGGAGGCGGTTTCCGGGTCATCCGCGCGGGCCTGCTCCATCGTCTCCGCTGGGTCGACAAGACCGAGCCAGACGAGGGCGGATCGCACGACCTTGCTCCAGTCTTCGAATGATGCCAGCGGGCGGCACTGGTTCGGATAGCCGGCGACGGCATAAGAGCGGCAGACGGTCAGAGCCGCCGCGATGAACTTGCCGCGGTTCGCCATCACCAGCGCGAACGGGTCGGATTTGAATTGCCGCAGCTCTGGCCGTTCGGTCTTTGGGTCGAGGGTGCATAGGATGACGCGGCGCGTCATGTCGCCGACGAGGCGGATATTGTTGCCCGTCGCGAAGACGCAGGCGCGGTTTTCGACCTTGACGAGTTTCGATGATCCAAGCGGGCGGACGGAAACGATCGGGCGTTCGATCATCTGGCAGAGCAAATCTCCGCCAAGCTCTCCGTTCACATTGTCAATAGAGATGACGGCTTGTCCGTTCAGCAGCGCCGACACAAGGCGCTTCTCCGTCTCCTCTTCGGTGCGGCCCGCCGTGATGACCGGCGCATAATCGCCAAGGCCAAGACCGGCTGAAACGTCGATGATATAGCTCTTGCCGGACCCGGCAACCGGCGCCGTCGTGGCGTGCATAGGCACGGCCGATAGAGCCCCGCGAACAACCGTAGTGATCAAAGCGGAAAATGCCGCCGACCGGCTTGCCTCATTCGCGAAGGGGAAACCCTCAAGAAGCATCCCGAGCGTTTCAATGGCTCGCAGCCCATCATCGCGGGTCGGCTTATCCGGAATCGGTGGCAGCGACGGGGGCTCAAGCAAAAGAAGCTGCGTCGCCTCGTCATATCCGGCTTCTGACAGAATGGTGCCATCGGGCCTCAGGGTCGGCGTTGTGATAACCCCGGCGAGCCTCTGGAATTCCCATTCACCATCGCGGCTGAGAACCGTCTGCGCGACATTGCGCGGCGGATCGGTAGGAACCCAATCGTTCTTGCGGGCATTGAATTTCATCCAGCTCGCCGCGCGCGACATGTGATCAGTGAGGCAGTCCGCATCGACTTCGCACAACCGCGCGACCTTGGTCTTTCGACCATGCGCTGCCGGCATTTCATCGAGGACAGGCTTGACGATGCCGCCGCGGACGAACAGCGGCGCACCGGACGCGATAAGCGCGCGTTCGGCATCGGTCGCGATAATATGAAGTGCGTCCGGACGGACCTGGATCGAGCGCCCGCCGCGCTCAACAGCATTGGTGAATTTCTTCAAAATTGGCTCGACATTATCAGCCATCACGACCGCACCCCCATCAACTGATCATTCCAGTCCTTGAAAGGGGGATCCGGAAACACTTCTTCGACCTTTAGCCCCTGGCTGCTGTGAACGATGCGCGCTGCGACTACGGCTTTTCTCCCCGCGATATTATTGTCACCGGCAAGAATGAGAGACTGGACTGCCCGCGGAAAAATCATGCGCGGCATGACGGCGGTTCCGCACGAAACCCATACCGACATATGCGGCAGCAACTGCGCCAGCGTCAGACCGTCCTCAGGCCCCTCGCAATAGACGATTTGCTCGGCGACCGGGCCAAGGCGGATCGCCGAACCAACGAGCTTTCCGAACGTCAGTTTGGCCTTCGCCTTTGTTCCGTCCGCTCGCGTCCGCTCATATTTCCGGCGCCCGCCATCTTCCAGGAAAACGCATTGGACACCGACAATATCGTCGCTGTTATCCTGCATCGCGAAAACGACCGCCGGAATGTCGCGGCCTACCTCGCCAGTTTCAGCATTGCGCCAGCGGGGCGTCATCGCAAAGCGGACGGTTTCAGGCAGGTCCATGACGATGCCGCGCGACCGCAGATATACTTCTGCAGGCGTTCCTTTCGGTGGTATCGATGCTGCCCAAATCTCCTTGGCGACGGCGATACGCTCCGCCATTTTTTCTTCGTCTTCCGCTTTGCGACGGGCGCGCTCCTCTTCACTGATAACCGGGAATTCATCGCCAGCGAGGGCTTCATAGGCTTGGCGAAACGTCATGCCCTCGCCTTCCATCAAGAAGGTGATAGCATCGCCGCTTTTGCCGCAGCCGTGGCAGTAATATTGCCCATTCGAGTCATTGACCTCGAAACTTGGCGTCCGTTCATTATGGAACGGGCAGAGCCCGACCTTCTCGCTTCGGCCACGGGCCTTAAGCGTCGTATGGCGGCCGATAATGTCAGACAGGTTGTGCCTGTCCTTAGCCGCCTTGACGAGCTGCTCAAATTCCGCGGAGGGAAGACGGGCGGGCGAACTGCTCACGCGAACACCAGCGCATATCGCCGGATCATATCCGCGGTTTCATCATCCGAGATCACGCCTTCCTCGCGCGCGATCATGATCTTGGCCTTGCGCTCGGCAGGGTTTGTTTCGAGTTCGATCAGGCGCAGGACAACACGCTTTGCAGCATATTCGATCGGCTCGTCATTGAATTGGCGCTTGCCAACTGGCGCTCCGACCTCGGCCAACCGCTGCTCGACCGTTTCCCACGACCGATGCACCCCGCACGGGATATTGCGCCGCACAAGGCCATTCATGACATCGATCTGCGCGCGCGACGGCGTTCCCTTGCCATCCTTCATTTCTGCGAAATAGACGCCGCCCGGGAAGGCGATCAGCAGGTCTGGTATTCCGGCTATGGCCCCGTTGCGATGCAGCTTGGTCCGCTCATAATCGCTGCGCTTGCCCGACTGCGGGATATGCGCGACGAACAGGCCCAGGCGGCGGCAGGCGGCGACGACATGACGCTGGCGCACATCCTCGCTGGCGGGATTGCGGTCCTCCGGCTCGATGAAAAATTCGGGTGGGGCGTATAGATCGCTTTCAAGATGCGCGAACACGACGACGCTCCTTTTCGCAAATGCGGCAGACGCGCTTTCCATCCTGTCGGCTTGATGGAGGCAGGATATGCAATCCTCGACGGCAATGGGTTCTTTTGCGGGCGCGTTCATGCGAAGCAATCAGGCCAGCGCTGCTTAGTCGGCCGCGCTGCACCATGTCTTTCATATTGGCTGAGTGCGACCCCCAGCGGAGATGTGCGGGGTTGCAACAGGGAGGGTTATCGCAAGAATGAAGCGCGCCATATTCAGGGCTCGGCCTCGACATTCCCTCAAGTTCGAGAGATATATGCGTGGCCTTAATAAGCCGTCCATTGACGAATATCGTGCCGTAACCTTCGACACTACGAGCGCGCATCCAAGGCCAGCATTCATCCGGGCCGCCGAAGTCAATACTTGCCAAGAATCGGTAGATCGGAGGAACGCCTCGCCAGTTCTTGCGGGGCTGCTCGGCAAACGCCTTGGAGCGCTTACGGGTATCTCGGGGCCATAGGTCACAAATGCGGCGTGCATCAATTTCAGCGCTCAGCCGAAGCAAGGCGCCCGGCTGGAACATAATCTCGTTCAGTTTTTCATGTTCGGGAAATATCGCTCCATCAAGCAGCCCCACGACGCGCCTCCCGCCGTGCAAGTTCTGCCTCGACCATGACGCGCACGGTATCGAACGTCTCCCCGAACCCGCGCGCGAGGCTTTCAATGTCGGCCTCAGTGAAGCGATCGCGGTGCAGGATGCAGTCCATGAGCGCGATCCGCTTGCCGATCTTGGTGGGCGCCGGCTTGGGGAAGTATTTGGGTTTGCGTCCTCGCATCACTCGAACGCCCCCACGATCCGTTGCACGAAATTGGGCGACAGGCTGTAATGAAGCGCGATCTGCTCGACCGGCTGGCCTGCACCGTAACGACGCTTGATGTCGGCGTTGCGCTGGGCAGTGGCGTCCCATTGCTCGTAGCGCGATTTGGAGCGCGCGAAGAGGTCAGAGTTCTTCATGCGCATTCTCGCTCATGCGCAGAGTCCGTCGTCAAGGCGGCGTAGAGCGTCACCGATGCCGAAAATATGTCCATCTGGTAAACCCCTGTGGTTAATCGAAATTAACGGATCGGCGCCCGTTAATCCTGTTACGGGACGCTATTTTTTGTGCGCTTGCGAAGGCGGGTCGGTCGCCCCAAGTGACGAGCGATGCGGAAAAACGGAAAAAGATGCCAGGGCGCGGTTATGAAGCGCCCCGACAAGGTTCGCCGAGTGGATAGAGGGCGTTGGGGAAGTCATGCCGCCGTCGCTGTCGGCCGAGGAAAGCCCGGTGGGGGTAACTGGTTGGCGCAGAAGGTTGCGCATCGCCTCGGTGAAGCATTGCTCGGCGGGGCGTATTTTTTGGAACATATTTTCCGCCCAAGAGCGGTTCGCAGGCTTGCTCTCAAACTGCAGCGCGGAGATTATGTCTTCGCCCGTGGTGCTGATCCCTTCAACAAGCCCGCACACGCGCAACACGTCACCTCGCTTCGGATTCTCGGCCCATTGCCGGTACCACTTGTCGCTGATGCACTGAGCGAGATCCCCCACCTGCCAATCCTCGGACCAGCCGCGGCGATCGATGGGCTGCGTTGGCTTCGGCTTGCGACCGAACAGGCGGGCGAGGAAGGTCATGCGGCGGTCTTTCGCGCCTCGGCCACAACCGGGCATAGATCGCCGGCATCCATGATGCCGTTCGTCGCGGCCTCGGCCTTGAGCGCAAGGTGCGGAGGCCAGACACCGGAACTGCGAATTTGCGATAGTCGCGCCTTGGTAACGCCGATCGCCGCGCTAAGCGCGGTGAGGTTCATGGCGTCCGGGCGAGCAAGATAGGTTTCAAGCGTCATGACGGTTTGTTTAGACCATCTAAACGTCCTGCACAACCCCTTTCGTTTAGCTGGACGAAACGACTTTTCTGCGCGCGGAGATTATCCTTTCTGGATGGCTGCCCCCGCTCATGATTGGTATCTCAAGGAGTGGCTTTCGACGCTCCGCAAGAAGCAGGCCGACATTGCCCGCGATCTTGATTGGAACAAGGCCCGTGTCAGCTTGATGATTCGCGGCGAGCAGCAATATACCCGCGATGCGATCAACGAGCTGGCGGCTTATCTCAATATCAGGCCGCATGAATTGCTGATGCATCCGGATGACGCTATGGCACTTCGCCGGCTCCGTGAGGACGCCATAAGGATCGCGGCAGAGTCCCCAAAGGATAATGGAGCCGCACCGGAGCGAAAGAGCGCCTGAATGGCCGATGATGCCGAGATCAGAGCATTGCAGGACGAGCTTGCCGATGCCAGGCGCAGCATTCGCCGGCTGACGGCCGCGACGACCGCTTTCTTCACGCCCATCCTGATAGGCATGATCTTCCTGTTCTTCTTCTCGCTCGATCGGGCAACGACCGAATTGGGCAAGGTCGCCGTGTTCATTTGCGGCGCGATTGGATTCTGGTGGCTGCAAAGCGCGGGGCGGGCCTTCGACCGCGTGAACGATTAGAATCCCGAATTTCTCATTTCCTACATTGCTGCGAACAAGGATGATGCGCGAATCGGTATCGCCATCAACTCATTGATTCTGCGCGCCCGGTGAAAAAAGTTTCGTTGGGCTAAACTTTTCCATTGCCAATATCGTTTAGATCGTCTAAACATCCCCCATCACCCCGCCGATCCGAAAGCGAAGAAGCGGGCCAGATGGAGGAAAGCAAGTGGCACTCTACGACCCTCAGCCCAAGCAGCGCGGTCCGCTCCATATGCGGAAGGCGAAGGCTCTCACGGCTTTCATCGAAAATCGCGAGGCGATCTTCCGCGCTCGTCAGGGCGAAGTTCTGGACCGCATGAAGGCTGGCGAGATTTCCCCGCACGACGCGATGGGTCAGGTTTCGCGCATTCGTCGCCAGTGCGACGTCGAAACCGCTTCGCTCAAGGTCGAGGCCGGTCTGGCGGAGTGGGTGAAGTGAGCGGCGCCTTCGGCATCAACGCCGAATGCCGCGCGGCTGACCTTACCGTCGCCGAGCGCAACGCCTTCGCGCAATTCGCCCTTGGTTGGTTCTCGATCACCGACCCGAAGGAAGCGTCCCGCGCTCTTGAAGTGTGGCTGGCCGAGCGTCGTCAGGAAAGGAAAGCGGCATGACCAAGAAATACGAGTTCACTGGCGAGACGAAAATCGTCTTGGGCATAACGCTACGGCAAATCCGCGCACTCGTCACAATCGCTGCGGCTGGTGTTATGGCTGGCGATGTTGGCGGTTGGATCGAGAAAGAGGAAAATCTTTCGCAGGTCTCCGGCGATGCGTGGGTCTCCGGCGATGCGTGGGTCTACGGCAATGCGCGGGTCTCCGGCGATGCGTGGGTCTCCGGCGATGCGTGGGTCTACGGCAATGCGCGGGTCTCCGGCGATGCGTGGGTCTACGGCGATGCGCGGGTCTAC
>NZ_BCZQ01000039.1 GCF_001598815.1 Sphingopyxis terrae subsp. terrae NBRC 15098
GGGTCTACGGCGATGCGCGGGTCTACGGCGATGCGCGGGTCTCCGGCGATGCGTGGGTCTCCGGCGATGCGTGGGTCTCCGGCGATGCGTGGGTCTACGGCGATGCGCGGGTCTACGGCGATGCGCGGGTCTACGGCAATGCGCGGGTCTACGGCGATGCGTGGGTCTACGGCGATGCGTGGGTCTCAATCGTCAACATCACCGCCGTCCGCACCGACAATTACACATTCTCGGTCGTCGCGACGCCGGATGGCCCGCGCATCATTGCCGGGTGCCGCTATTTCACCTTCAAGGAAGCGCGCGCACACTGGAAAGAAACGCGCGGCGGAACGAAGCTTGGCGATGAAAGCATGCTGATCGTCAAGCACCTTGAGGCGATGGCGAAACTGAACGGGCTGGACAAGCCGGTGGTGACCGCATGACCCCCCGCGAAATCATCCGCTCGATCCCGACGCAGGACTTCGCTTTCGGCGCTGCGGCCGCGCTCGGCTTCTTCCTGTTCTTCGCGGCTGTTTCGGTGGTGGCGTCGTGAACGCGCCGGCCCGCAACCTGTCCGACGATGCTTTTCGCGCATCCGTCGTCGGCGCCAGCGAAGTCGCTGCCCTGTTCGACGCAAGTCCGTGGCTGACGCATTTCGAGCTGTGGCACCGGAAGAACGGCACGATCGCAACGCCGGAGTTCAACAGCAAGAACCCCGATGGTTCGCCGACGAATGAGCGCATCGATTGGGGCGTCAGGCTCGAACCCGTCATTGTCGAAGCGGCCTGCGATCGGTGGGGATATGTCCCGCAGGAAACGCCAAAGCGCCTCGACAATGGCAAAGGGCTCGGCGGACACCCCGACAAGCTTGTCATCTGCCCCGACCGCGGTCCCGGTATCCTCGAAGTCAAGACTGCCGATTGGCTGGTGCGCAAGGAATGGGGCGACGAACCGCTTGCGAACTATCTGCTCCAAAGCCAGAGCTATCAGGGCCTCGCTAATGTCCAGTGGGGCGATGTGATCGTCCTCGTCGGCGGCAACGACCTGCAGCGCTTCCAATATGATTTTCGGCCCGCGCTCTATGCGGAAATCGAGGCGCGCGTCGTCGAGTTCTGGAAATCGGTGCGCGATGGCAAGGCGCCAAAGCCGGACTATGCCAAGGACGGGCGCGTGATCGGGGAGCTTTACGGAAACCCGACAGCAACAGCGACCGACCTGCGCCGCGATAATCGGATGCCGGAATTGCTGCGCGAGTTTATCGAAGCGCGCGAGGCCGAAGTTTTGGCCGGCGCCCGCGTCGATGCCTGCAAGGCCGAGATCATGGAGAAGCTGGGCGATCATGCCGAGGCGATCGTCGACGGCTTCACCTGCCGCGCGCCAGTCATCGCAGGCAAGCCGGATACCGAAATCACCGCCGACATGATCGGCCAGACCATCAAGGGGCGCGCTTCCTATCGCCGCCTCACCGTGAAGGAGAAGAAGTAATGGCGTCCCAAGCCGTAGCCGAACGTCGCCCGGCCAGCCCGATTCAGGTTCTGCGCGACAATCTGACGCAGATGCAGCCGGAATTGAAGATGGCGCTGCCGCAGCATGTCACCGTCGAGAAGTTCAGCCGCGTGGCGATGACCGCGATCCAGAATAACCCCGACCTGCTCAACTGCGACCGCAAGAGCCTATTCGGCGCGATCGTTCGCCTCGCGCAAGACGGGCTGCTCCCCGACGGCCGCGAAGCCGCGCTCGTGAAGTTCGGCCAGCAGGTCCAGGCCATGCCGATGATCGCCGGCGTCCTCAAGAAGATCCGGCAATCGGGCGATGTGTCGAAGGTTTCGGCGCAGGTCGTTTACGAGAATGACCATTTCGTCGTCAAATACGGCTTCGACGAAGATGTCGAACACAGCCCGCCTGCGCTCGACAAGGAGCGCGGCAAGCCGATCGGCGCCTATGCGACCGCGGTCCTGAAAGATGGTTCGCGCCTGCTCGAAGTCATGAGCCTCGAAGAGATCGAAAAGGTGCGCAACGTCAGCCGCGCGAAGGGCAATGGGCCGTGGGTATCATGGTGGGGCGAAATGGCGCGCAAGACCGTGATGCGCCGCCTGTCGAAGCGCCTGCCCATGTCGACTGATCGCGACGACGATGTTTTCGAGCGCGACGAGACGATGAAGCATATCGAAGCTCCGGCCCAGGTCATCGACGCCGAGGCCCCTGTCTCGCGTCTCGACATGATCGAACAGCAGATTGCCGATGACCGCGCCGATACGATCACCGAGGAATCGCCCGCTGCCGAAGAAGGCCGCACCGACGAAGATCACGGCGACCAGCACGACGGCACGAACGCGGAGGCGGCTGAATAATGGCCGGCTCCGTCAACAAAGTCATCCTGATCGGCAATCTCGGCGCCGATCCAGAAATCAAGTCGTTCCAGAACGGCGGCAAGATCGCGAACATGCGCATCGCCACGTCGGAATCGTGGAAGGACAAGCAGACCGGCGAGAAGAAGGAGCGGACCGAATGGCACAATGTCGTCATCAACGGCGACGGCCTCGTCGGCGTCGTCGAGCGCTATCTGAAAAAGGGCTCGAAGATTTACGTCGAGGGCCAGCTTCGCACCCGCAAGTGGCAGGATAAGGACGGCAACGACCGATATACGACCGAAGTGTCGATCGCGGGCATGGGCGGCAAGCTCGTCATGCTCGACGGCGCTCAGGGCTCGTCTGGCGGATCGTCCTCGTCGTCTGGCGGCTGGTCGAATGACTGGTCCGGCGGTTCGGCTGGCAATTCTTCCGGCGTCGAAGCCTCGCAATCCTCATTCGACGACGATCTGGACGACCCTGTTCCGTTTTGACGGTTCAACCCCCGCCGCGTGCGCGGTCATCCAGTCGGCACAGCACGCGCCCCCAATCGTGCCGACTGGTAGAAGGACAAAAAGCCATGTTTATCACGAAGAAGCGGCATGATGAAGCCATGCGGGAAGCCGAGGAAAAGGCCTACGCAGCATGGTCGAATATGGCCACCCAGCGCGACGACATGCGCGTTGAGCGAGACGGAGCAGACCAGCGGCTGAAAGATGCCATGCGCCAGATAAATGGTCTGCGCGCCGATGTCGCTGCAGCAGAAAAGGCAGCGAACGAAGCGAGGGTCGAAATCGAACGCCTGCGCCCGCTGGCTCAGAAGCACCCCGACAAGCTCGCGCGCGACCGCAAGCGGGTTCGTGGTGGGGCGAAGGGGGCGGGCAAGTGAGCGAGGGGCGCAAGTGCGTGGTTGCGAAGTGCGCATGTTGCGAGCGCGTAGTCTACGCCCATGGCGGGAAATTGGACGCGAGTGATCGGCGTGAAATCGGTGAAATGGTCGCGAGCGGTCTGCACGTCTCTCTCATATCAGCCGAAGAGGTCAGGGCCGCTCCATGGGGGTGCGAAATTAAGCGACAGCGCGAAGCGGCCGAAGCGGAAAAAATCGAGGCCGCCAAGCCGGAGAACAAACAGCGTGCTAAATACGAAGCGGTAATGCGTGAAATGAGGGGGCAATCAGCATGACCCCCAGAGGCCACCGCAAGAGCATCATCGGCGCCCCCGCGTTCGTCTGTATCGGCCGCGGTGGTCGTGGGCGCTTGCTTCCCACGCCGCCTGCATGGTCGGCCCCGCGCGATCGGCAGGCAGAGGCCATTGCCGAGCGGGATCGCGAGCGCGCAAGGCGGGCGCTGCACCTGTCGGATGAACGCACGCCGCTCAGTGTCGTGCGGGGGCTGGCGGCGTGAGCGCACATATTCGTGAAAGGATGGACCAATGACGAAGAACCGCCTCAAAGATCTCAACGACCATCTGTTCGCGCAGATGGAGCGGCTTTCCGAGGAAGGCATCAGCTCCGAGCAGATCGAGGCCGAAGTGAAGCGGACCGACGCAATCGTCGCTGTATCCGATCAGATCATCGCCAACGCCAATTTTCATCTCAAGGCGGCGACCCTGATCGCGCAGCACGGCGACAGGTTCAAGAAGTCGTTGCCGATGATCGAAGGGCCGTCGGAATGAGGCGAGGACGCATCCCGTATAGCGATGCCGAGATGACGTGGCTGGAAGAAAATTACCGCATGGTGATTTCCGACTATCACCGCGCGTTCGTCGAGCAATTCGGACGTGATGACGTTTCGCTGTCGCACCTGAACCAGCTTCGCAAGCGCAAAGGCTGGAAGGTCGGCCGCGACGGCGCTCGCTATAAGGGGCGTCTGAGAACCTTCAACGCAGAAGAAACCAAGTGGCTCAGCGACAATCGCGCGCTGCCGATCAAGGAATATCTGGCTGGCTTTCTGGCTTCATTCGACCGCCCCGACGTGACCGAGCGCAAACTTCACGCTCTCCGCAAGGCGCAGGGGTGGAAGACTGGCCGCACCGGAAAATTCGTCAAGGGGCAGGCGCCGCCGAACAAGGGCAAGAAATGCCAGGAAGGCGAAGGCGGTCGTCATCCGAACGCGCGCCGGACGCAATTCAAGAAGGGCCATATGCCGCACAATACGCAGTATCTCGGCCATGAGCGCGTGTCGAAGGATGGCTATGTCGAGATCAGTGTCGCGGAGACGAACCCGCACACCGGATTCGAGCGCCGCTATGTCCTAAAACACCGCTGGCTATGGGAGCAGGCGAACGGTCCCGTTCCGGAAGGCCATGCGCTCAAATGCCTCGACGGCAATAAGCAGAACACCGACCCGAGCAATTGGGAGGCGATAGATCGCGGCGTCCTTGCGCGCCTCAACGGCGGGCGGTTCAAGCGAACGCTTGCCTATAATGACGCAGCGCCGGAATTGAAGCCGACCGTCATGGCGCTTGCGAAACTTCGCCACCGATCCGGACAGATGAAGCGAGGCGCAGCATGACATACGCCGTCCACTCCCTCCACACCCCCTCCGTCAAGGTAACGTCCGGCACCTACACGCTGGACGGACAAACGCGCATCCCCTCGCCCCCTCCTTTGCATGAGGCGGGTAGCTTCAACGATGCAGAAGCATGGCGGCTTGGGGAGCTTGAGAAGGTGAGGGCGCGGTGACAGCTCATTTCACCACGTCGGCAATCAAGCGCGCGATCCGTGCCGCTCGTGAAGCTGGTATGGTGGTGACGCGCATCGAGATTGCGCCGGACGGCAGCATCGCCTTAGAACAGGCGCCCCAGCAAGAGCGCAAGAAAGACTGGCGCGACGAGTCATGGATCTACCAAAATGACAAGGCCTAAGGCTCGCGTCCCGCACGTCAAATTCGTGCTTCGGCGCGGCAAGCACTATCCCTATTTCGATACCGGACTGACGCGCGGCGACAAGAAGGTTTACAACCGCCTGCCCTTCTATGGCACACCCGGCTTCTGGGATAGCTATAACGTCATGAAGGCCAACCGCGATAAGCGCCAAGGCCCGACCAATATCATCACCGTCGATGAGCTTCTACACCGATACGAGGGCAGCTCGAAATTCAAGGCGCTCAGCAACAATTCGCAGACGGCCTACGGTCATGCCTTTCGTCATATCCGCAAGGCGTTCGGGAAGGCAGAGGCGGAGGATTTGCGGCCCAAGGACGTGCTGACGTTCCAGAGCCGCACGACCGCGGCGACAGGCAACCTTGTGGCCGCCGTTCTGCGCGCCGCCTATTCCTGGGGCCGACAATTCGAGCTTGTCACCGTCGATCCGTGCCGCGACATCGAGACACAGGCCACCGGCAGCCATGAGCCGTGGGACGACGAGACGCTCGACGCGGCGCTAAAATCGACCGATCGCATCATTCGGCTTGGCGTCCATCTGCTATTCTACACCGGCCAGCGTATTGGCGATGTCTGCAATCTGCGCTGGTCGAGCATCAATGACGGGCATGTGAAGCTGGTCCAGCAAAAGACCGGCAAGAGGCTGACGATCAAACTGCACAGCGCGCTGGCGAGCGAATTGGACGCCACGCCGAAATCCAGCGTCATGATCCTCGCGGACGACAGCGGCAAGCCGATCACAGACAAGCGGCTGCGCGCCGAGGTCAAGAAATTCACAGGCGGCAAATTCGTCCCGCACGGCCTTCGCAAGAACGCCGTCATCGCGCTTCTGGAAGTCGGCTGCACTCACAAGGAAGTGCAGGCCATCACCGGCCAATCGCTCCAGATGATCGAATATTATGCGGCCCAGATCGACCAGCGGAAGATGGGCGGCGCGGCCATCCTCAAGTGGGAAGGAACGCAACGTGAATCTGCAAACTCATGGAAAACATCTACGGAAAGGCGCTGAAAATGACCTATTGCAA
>NZ_BCZQ01000040.1 GCF_001598815.1 Sphingopyxis terrae subsp. terrae NBRC 15098
ACTCTCGCTGACGCTTGGTCCAAACAAGTATATAATCGCCGAATGTTCCGGTCGCTTGCGCCGTCGCGTTATTCTCGGGAGAGGGATGTCCGCATTTAACAGTTGGCTCCCTAAAATCTGACCGTCCGCAAACGGCCACCATGTTTTTTATGACGCCCCAGCAGCATGGGCAAAAGGGCTTCGCTACCGCGAAGCCCTTCCATCCTCTGCGTTCGTGACCAAAGGAAGCCCCATCGACTTTCCAGGTCGCGTGGAAAGTCGCTACGGGTCGGACGCTAGACGTATTCCGAAGGAAGTCGAGACATATGACTCGGCTTTCATCGGTCACCTACAATTATAAATGTCTGCTCATTGCAATCGGAAGCCTGTGACCCCACTTCCATAACATCGCCCGCTTCCACCGCGTGCTGGCGACTGAGAGACCATTGCGCTCCCGCTGAAGGAGCAAAATCATGGACCTCAACCAACTTCTCCACCACCATCAAATGGCGTTGATGGCCGTGAGCCAGGCGCGACGCGATGGGCAGGCGATGCCAAACTTTGACCTGCCGCGCTATTATGCCAAACGGATCAACGAATATCGCGAGCGACGCGGCTTGAGCGGCGATGCCGAGGCTATCGCCGATATCGCTGCATCACCTGCCGACGCCGTTAAAGCGTCAAACGATATGGTCAGTGACGTGCTGATCGCCGAATTGCTTATGGCGAAGGCCTTCGAAAAGGCGACACACCAACATCGGGCTGCCGAAAGCGACGGAGCTGACGATCCAGTCTTGGACATTCGCGCCACCCTTCTGGCCGTCGGGCGCGACTTTTATCGCTCGCTGGGCGTGGAGGACGGCCCTCTCGCCGCCGCGATCGATGAAGCTGCGTCACGCTCGGCGTGGGAAGGCGAAGGCGGAGGCCTGCGTCCACCGGGCGACGAGGAGGATGGCATCATCCGGACCTATGTCGAACAATTCGCGGTGGGCGACTATCGCTATTCGAACCTTGCCGATGCCAAAGCCGCCGCGCGGCGGCAGCGGGACTCGGCGAGCGACGGGCGCGGAGCGACGCCTGCATGAAGCGGCTGATTGCCTTCGATCTTGATGGAACGCTTGCCGAAAGCAAGCAGCCGATGGAACCCGCAATGGGTGAGGCGCTTGCCGATCTCCTCGGCGTGGCAGATGTCGCGGTGATATCCGGTGGCGACTGGCCGCAATTCGAAAAACAGGTGGCGACACGCCTTCCCGAGCGCGCGGACCTTGCCCGGCTCTGGCTCATGCCGACAACCGGCACCAAGCTCTACACGTTCCGCTCGGGCGCGTGGCAGGCGCGCTATGCCGAAATCTTCGCCGATGCGGAGAAGCGACACATATTCGAAGCCTTCGATGCGGCGCTACTGGCGACCGGGTTCGTTCCCCAAACGGTCTGGGGCGAACGGATCGAAGATCGCGGGAGTCAGATCACCTTTTCGGCCCTAGGTCAGGAAGCGCCGATCGATGCCAAGGAAAAATGGGATTCCGACTTCGCCAAACGCAAGGTGATTCAGGCCGAGCTTCGCCAAAGTCTGCCCGGTCTGTCGATCAACATGGGCGGGGCGACTTCGATCGACATTACCCGTGAGGGCGTCGACAAGGCCTATGGCCTGACGAAGCTAAGCGGCGCCAGCGGTGTCGAACTGGGTGCGATGCTCTTTATCGGCGATGCGATCTTTCCGGGCGGCAATGATTATCCGGCGAAGGCGCTGGGCCTCGATACAATCTCGGTACGCAATCCCGAAGAAACGCGTGGAACCATCGGAATCATCGTCGCCTGCCTGAAATGAATGCGGGGCGTTGCCGTCTGGCGAGTATGACCGGAATTGGCCTGCGAAGCTTCTCTCGAGGCGTCGGTCAATTGGAACAGATGCGCCGCTGAGTTGTTCTGTATCCTGATGCTCCGAGGCCGACTGCGCGCTTCGAAACAAACGACAAAATACTGGGTGAGGCCTTCTGTCGCATATTTTTTGGAAGGTATGCCTGTGTACGAAACGCTTGATCGTAGATCGTTCGATGAAGGTTTGGAGGCGGGCCAAACGCTTCGGCCAAAAACTTCGGATACTGCCCGGGTCGCACTGATCGGCGGTTTCCTTCCGCGGCGCTGCGGCATCGCGACCTTCACCGCCGATATCCACGCATCGCTTGCAGTGGCCGCGCCGGAGATCGCCGTCGATGTATATGCGATGGCGCCGGCCGCGGTTCCCACGATATTCGACCCCGTTGTTCGCGACGTCATAACCGAGGGTGACGCCGGTAGCTTTGTCGAGGCGGCCCGGCAAATCGAGGCGAGCTGTGCCGAGATTGTGTGGCTGCAGCACGAGTTCGGCCTCTTCGGCGGCTTGGCGGGCGATATGATCCTGGAACTCGTGGATCGTGTTTCCGCGCCGCTGATCGTTACGCTTCACACGGTGCTCGCCGAACCGGACGCCGATCAGCGCCGCGTGATGGAGCGCTTGATCGCGCGCGCGACCAAGCTGGTCGTCATGTCCGAGCGCTCGCACGATCTGCTGCGAAGCGTCTATCATGCCGACGACGACCAGATCGCAATGATCGCACATGGCGTCCCCGACCGCCCGTTCGGCCGCGCGTCGCAGTTCAAGCCGCAGTTCAGCTTTGCGGGCAAACAGGTCGCGCTGACCTTCGGTCTTTTATCGCCGGGCAAGGGGATCGAGGCGGTCATCGAGGCATTGCCCGCGATCATCGAAGATCAGCCCGACTTCCTCTACTGCATTGCTGGCGCGACGCATCCCAATCTGCTCGCGCATGAAGGCGAAGCCTATCGCGACCGGCTCCAGGCGCTCGCCGTCTCGCTCGGGGTCGATGCGCATGTCCGCTGGATCAATGCGTTCATGGAGACCGACGATCTGCTCGACCTTCTCGAGGCAGCCGACATCTATGTGACGCCTTATACCGGTGCGCAGCAATCGACGTCGGGCACACTCTCTTATGCGATGGCGCTGGGCAAGGCCGTGATATCCACGCCCTACGTCCATGCGGTCGAGCTACTTGCCGACGATCATGGCGTGCTCGTTCCCTTCAACGACAGCGAAGCGATCGCGAATGAGATCCGGTATCTGCTCGGCGATTCCGACCGGTTGCTGACGCTGCAGCGGCGCGCCTATGATCGCGGCCGCGACATGATCTGGCCGGTGTTCGCTGAGCGAACATGCGCGCTGATCGCGGAAAGCCGCGTCGTGCCGAAAGCTGCGCCTATCCCCGAGCGGATCGGAATCGAAGGGTTCCTGCGCATTTGCGACGATACCGGCATCCTCCAGCACAGCGTTCACATGATCCCCGATCGCGCGCACGGCTATTGCGTCGATGACAACGCGCGGGCGCTGATGCTGATGCACCGGCTCGACGACGACGCGCTCGGCAAGTGCGGACAACTGACCCCGGTCTTTGCGGCGTTCGTACAGCATGCCTGGAACCCCGACCGCGGCGAGTTTCGCAACTTCATGGGATTCGCACGCAACTGGCTCGAGGATGTGGGGTCTGAAGACAGCTGCGGCCGAACCCTCTGGGCGCTCGGCGCGACGGGGCGTGACGCGCGCGACCCCGGTCTGCGGCAATGGGCGCATGAACTGTTCGAGCGCACCGCGGCATCAGCGCTGGAGTTCCAGTCGCCGCGCGCGATCGCTTTCGCGATGCTCGGCGCCGACTTCGTGCTCGCCGCGCGACCCGCGCATGATCTGGCGAACCGGATATTGCGCAGCGGCGCCGACCGGCTGATCGCGCTATATCAAGCCGCGGCGCGACCGGACTGGCGATGGTTCGAGCCGGTGCTTGCCTATGACAACGGCCGCGTGTCCGAGGCCATGTTGCGCGCGGGCGTGCGATTGGAGCGCGCGGACGTCATCGCGTGCGGAGTGGATACGCTGCGGTGGATCAACGATGTCCAGATTTCGCCGCATGGTCACTATCGCCCCGTCGGGTCGGACAGCTTTGGCCGTGCCTATGAGTTGCCGTGGCCATTCGATCAGCAGCCGCTGGAGATATGGGCCGCGATTGATGCGGCATCGGCCGCCTATGATGTGACCGGCGACGACATCTGGCTGGCGCATGCACGGCGCGCGTACGAGTGGTTCACCGGATACAATGACCGCGGCGTAATCGTCGGCGATCCGCTGACCGGGACCAGCAAAGACGGTATAAATCCGCGCGGGCTGAATCTGAATGAGGGCGCCGAGTCGATTCTCGCCTATCAGCATGCAACCTATGCCATTCGGGATTTCGTCCGGAAAGTCGGCTGAAAGGACAGTCATTTGCATCTGTTCCAGCACGAATTGCGGCTGCACGCCGATCCGACGCGCGTCGTCGTGCGGCCGTTCCATCTGGCGTGGCAGGCGTCGGGGCCCGATCTCGAACGCGTGCAGCGGCTGGCGCGTGAGATCGTCGCCCTCAATCCGCGAACGGTTCGTGCCGAACTTGGCGTCGTGCTCAGAGACTTCGCCGATCGCCACTGGCAGATCGAAAAAGTGTTCGAGGATCGTTTCAACGAGATCGAACCCAAGCTGGGGCTCGAAGGCCTGGCGCTCAAACGCGAAACCCGGCTGCTGATCGGGGCCTATTTCTGTCACGAATATAGTTATGCTGCGGCGGCGCTGATGAACCCCAGCGTCGTTCGTCATCCCGACCAGACCGGGCTGGAGGAAGGCTGCATCCGCATCCTCCTGTCGCTGCGCGCGGTCGGCGAGGGTCATATTTCGACGATCGCCTTTCGCGAGGGAATCATTACCTGCGACCGCGAAGTGACGCTGCTTCCGCAGCCCCCCTTCGCTACTGCGGCGATGCTTGGTCCGCACCGCGACGACAAGCCCGACGAGGTCGTTTCGCTCTACCGCCAGAAGGACAGCACCTTGTCGGGAACGGTGATCTTCCCGATTACGGAGGCGCAGCGCAACGGCCTCGAGGATTTGCGGCTGCTCGAGTTCGAGCGCGACAACGGCAAAAGCGAGTGGATCGGGACCTACACGGCCTACAGCGGCCGTGACATCCAGTCTGAATTGTTGAGGACGCGAGATTTCAAGGATTTCACGCTGAGCCCGATCAAGGGAAAGGCGGGACGCAACAAGGGTATGGCGCTGTTTCCGCGCAAGATCGACGGGCAATTCTGCATGATCGGTCGCCAGGATGGCAAGAATCTCTATCTGCTGCGCTCGGACATGGTCGATCAGTGGGAGGACGGCGAATTATTGCTGGAGCCGCGCTTTCCATGGGAACTGATCCAGATCGGCAATTGCGGCGCGCCGATAGAACTCGACGAGGGCTGGCTGGTGCTGACCCACGGCGTCGGCGCGATGCGCAAATATGCGATTGGCGCGGTGCTGCTCGACAAGGCCGATCCGTCCAAGGTGATTGGCCGAACGCCCAATCCGATCCTGTCTGCCGCCGACGAGGACCGCGAAGGCTATGTCCCCAACGTCGTCTATACCTGCGGTGCGATCCGCGTCGGCGCCGATATTTTCCTGCCTTATGGCGTGGCCGACAGTTCGGTCTGCTTTGCATTCGTCGCGATCAGGGAGATTCTGGCCGCCATGGCCTAGCGACACGCAACATAAGGCGGAGCGGCGGATTGTAGGAGTGTCGCCTTCCGCGGCAGAAGGAATGACCGATGCCGAAATCTCCGCCGCCGTCGCCCGCGAATGACCATGCGTTTCGTGAACACCAGCCGGGCGAAGGCCAGCCGAAGATCGAGGTGAGCCGCGGCAATGGTGACGAGCTGCACCAGAATGTGGCATCGGGCAGCAAATCGGCCGATGCGGCGTTCCTGACCGACAATTTCGGTCATCCCATTTCGGACAACCAGAATTCGCTGCGCGCCGGCGAGCGCGGCCCGACGCTGCTCGAGGATTTCGTCCTCCGCGAGAAGATCTTCCATTTCGACCATGAGCGCATCCCTGAGCGCATCGTTCACGCCCGAGGCTCGGGCGCGCATGGCGTGTTCGAATGCACCAAGGCGATCCCCGGGCTGACCAAGGCCTCTATCCTGCAGAAGGAGGGCACGACTTGCCCCGTCTTCGTCCGATTCTCGACCGTGGCCGGCGGCGCGAGCTCGGTCGATACGCCGCGCGATGTGCGCGGTTTTGCGGTGAAGCTCTACACTGACAGCGGCAATTGGGATCTCGTCGGCAACAATATCCCGGTCTTCTTCATCCAGGACGCGATGAAATTCCCCGACCTCGTCCACAGCGTCAAGATGGAGGCCGATCGCGGCTATCCGCAGGCGGCGAGCGCGCATGACACCTTCTGGGACTTCATCGGCCTGATGCCAGAGGCGATGCACATGATCATGTGGGCGATGTCCGACCGCACGATCCCGCGCAGCCTGCGCATGATCGAGGGTTTTGGCGTCCACACCTTCCGCTTCGTCAATGAAAAGGGCGAAGGCAAATTCGTCAAATTCCACTGGAAGCCCGTGCTCGGCATCCAGTCGACAACTTGGGACGAGGCGGTCAAAATCGCCGGCGCCGATCCCGATTTCCACCGCCGCGACCTGTTCGAGGCGATCGACGCGGGCGATTTCCCGGCATGGGACCTCGGCGTGCAGGTATTCGACGAGGCGTTCGCTGCCAAACAACCTTATGACGTGCTCGACGCGACCAAGCTGATCCCCGAAGAAGATGTGCCAGTCGAGATCGTCGGCCGCATAACGCTCAACCGCAACGTCGACAATTTCTTTGCCGAAACCGAACAGGTCGCTTTCCTGCCGTCGAATATCATTCCGGGCATCGATTTCAGTAACGATCCGCTGCTGCAGGGCCGGCTCTTTTCCTATCTCGACACGCAGAAGTCGCGGCTGGGCACGACCAATTTCCACCAGATCCCAATCAATGCGCCGAAATGCCCGTTCCACAATTTCCAGCGCGACGGAATGATGCAGACGCTCGTGCCAACGGGGCGCGCCAATTACGAGCCGAACAGCCTGGCCGAGGCCGGCGAGAATGGCGGTCCGCGCGCAAGCGCCGATAAGGGTTTCAAGAGCTTTGCCGCCAATGACGAACGCAACGATCCCGCGCAGAAGCTGCGCATTCGCGCGGCGCTTTTCGCCGATCATTTCAGCCAGGCGCGCATGTTCTATTTGTCGCAGACCGAGAATGAGCAGGCGCATATCGCCTCGGCGCTGGTTTTCGAACTGTCGAAGGTCACACTCGATCATGTCCGCGCCCGTGTTGTCGGACAGCTTCGCAATATCGACGAGGATCTGGCAAAGCGTGTCGCCGCGGGGCTCGCCATCGACTTGCCCACAAAGGAACCGGCCGCGCGCGCGCCGGTCAATCTCAAACCCTCCGATGCGCTGTCGATCCAGAAGAATGCCGATGACACGATGGAGGGCCGCAAGGTCGCGATCCTCTTTGCCGAAGGATCGGACAAGGCGGTGATCGATAAGCTGAAGGGCGACATCGAAAGCGCCGGTGGCACCGTCTTCCTCGTCGCGCCCAAGGTCGGCGGGATCAAGGTCAAGGGCGGTACGCTCAAGGCCGATGGCCAGCTCGCGGGCTCGCCCTCGGTGCTGTTCGACGCCGTGGCTTCGATCCTCACCGAGGATCAGGCCGAGGCCCTCTCAAAGCAGGGCTCGGCGGTCCAGTGGTTCATGGACGCCTATGGCCATTGCAAGACGATCGCGCATGACGAAGCGACGCAATTGCTGCTCGACAAGGCCGGGGTCGAAAAGGACGGCGGTGTCGTTGCGATCGACAAGTTCGAGAGCGTCGGCACCCGGCGTCATTGGGCCCGCGAAGCCAGGGTGCGCGATCTTGCCTGATCGCCTGTCCTGGTGAGCCACGCATCGGCGACCCATCATCGCGATCTTCGGACCGGCCAGTCGATCTGGTCGGCACGGCGTCGTCCCGCGATCGCTGCGCGGTCGCTGACAAGAGATATCGCGTGCGACGTTGTCGTCGTCGGGGCTGGCGTGTCGGGCGCGCTGATCGCGGAGGCGTTGTCGGACGCGGGTCTCAAGACCGTTATCGTCGATCGCCGGGGACCGGCCGAGGGATCGACTGCGGCGTCGACCGCGATGCTGCAATATGAACTCGACACGCCGCTGGCCTTGATGGCCGAGCGGATCGGGCGCGAAAAGGCCGAACGCATCTGGCGGCGATCGCGCCAGTCGGTCGACGCGCTACGCGAACGGACCGAACGGCTGGGCCTCGCCGTCGATGGGGCGACGCGCGCCTCGATCTATCTCGACGGCAACGTTCTCGACGCCGAAGGTCTTGCGCGTGAAGCCGACGCCCGGCGGCGCGCGGGGTTCGAGGTCGAGCTGCTCAAACCCGCCGCAGTGCTGGATCGCTACGGGATAAAGGGACGCCACGCACTGCTAGGCTTTGGCAATTATTCGGCCGATCCGCGCCGCCTCACTGCAGGTTATCTGAACGTCGCGCTGGCGCGGGGCGCGCGGCTCTATTCGCCCGTCGACATCTGCGACATCGCGCCGACGGGCGAAAGTGTAACATTGGTCTCGGCGCGCGGGCCAAGCATTCGCGCGCGCCATGTCGTCATGGCAACGGGTTATGAGATGATGAAGGGGATTCCGCGCAAGGGGAACAAGATCATCTCGAGCTGGTCGATCGCCACGCGCCCGCAGCCCCGCGCCATCTGGCCGACCGCCGCAATGATATGGGAAGCCGCGAACCCCTATCTCTACATCCGAACAACCCCACGCGGAGAAATCATCTGCGGCGGCGAGGATGAGGAAATCGCTGACGCGGCTCTCCGGGATGCAAAGCTCCCCGACAAGGCAGCGACGCTATCGCGAAAGCTTGGTGCCCTGTTGCCAAGAGTGGACGCAACCCCCGCTTACAGCTGGGCGGGCAGTTTTGGAGACAGTCCGGTCGGTACCCCGACTATCGGTCGGATTCCGGGTATGCCGAACTGCTATGCCGCGATGGGCTATGGCGGCAATGGCATCACCTTCTCGATGATGGCTGCGCAGATGCTGCGTGGCCTGATTTGCGGCTATGGCGATCCCGACGCCGATCTGGTCAGCTTCCATCGCAGTTTTTGACGGCGCGTCAGCGATTGCCCTTCGACTTGGAGGTCATTTGCACCGCGGAGGCCTCTTGGGCTGCGAGCGCGGTCGGCGGCTTCGCCTTGGCGGCTTTGGGTTTGCGAATTTCGCGATTGCTGCGTTTTTGCGATTTGGCCATGTCAGATATCTTTCTTCGGTTTCAGGATGCGCGTGTTCGCAAACGTGCTAGCGAGCCGTTTGCGTCCGCGATCTGTTGAGCGGAAAATAAGGGCGATGCTGATAGGGAAAGGCCTTCAGACGCCGACCGATCCCTTCGATCAGGCGCCCATAACGGTCGATCGCCGAGGGATTTGTTGCGGCGGCGTATCGCGCGAGCGCGATCTGCTCGTCTTCGAGCAATTGAATAAGGCACATGGTGTGTGCTCCTGCATCAAGCGAGAGCACGGATCGTCCCTCTGTCACATGGAGCTTGTTCGATTTCAGGTGATGGGAGACCTATAGCACATCCCGATAAATGTGCCGCACGAATACCGACATTATTCGGGTTCCGGAGAGACGTTCGCTCACCACGAAATCGCGCGCCGGCCTTATGGGCGCTTATGCGTGGCCGGTGGGCGATAGAAGCGGTAACGGAGAACATTGCCGTCGATCAGGTGACCGCGGAGCCGGAGGCGCATTTCCTCGGCGCCGGAGCCGGATGTGCAGACAAGGCGGGTGCCGCCCGACTGAAGCGGCTCGATCGCACTGATGCTGACACCTTGCAGAAGGCACAGGCGCTTGACTTCGTCCTCCGGCAGCGAAATGTTCATCGCGCGGCTCATTTGAATCCTGGGCCGCTCGGCCAGCCGCGGATCGCTGCCGCAACCAGTTCATATCCCTCGGAGCTCGCGGTCGCGATTGTGAGCGGGCGGCCGCCGAGCGCGGCGTTGTCGGTGTTCAGGAAGGCTATCGCCGGATCGCGTCCGCCCATCGCCAGGAAGGCGAGCTGACTGATGCCCCCCTGACGCCGTGCGTCATCGAGGGCGAATGGACTGCGGCTCTTACGGAAAAATCGGTTCGATTGCGGTCTCAATAGGACAGGCGCGTCCGGGGCGGCCGACTGGGATTGATCTGGATCGGGCGGCATGGGCGTGGCTCCTGCTTGTAAGCGGGAGCACCAGGTCTCTCAGCCGCGGCCGCCTACGAAGAATCTGTGCCACGATGATCGTTATATGGGAGCTCGGGCCAGGATTATAAGATGTCGCGCCGATCATCTAACGGATATCGGGAATCTGGGCCCTCAGCGTCTATTCGGTTCCTGCGGAACGTGGTTGCGCCTCGATTGCACGAGCCAGTACGGAGGTGACCTTTCAAGCGAACGCCGGGCAATACTTGGAGCGTCCGCTAATTTCGTTCCACTGGCCTTCCGCCGGATGTCTCGGAAATCCCTTGTGGAAGGGATGGTGCCGCTTAGGTGACTCGAACACCTGACCCCATCATTACGAATGATGTGCTCTACCAACTGAGCTAAAGCGGCAACGATGGGCGCCTCTATCAGCGTGCCGGGGCGAAGACAAGCGTCCTTGCGAAGAAACTGTTTCCGGCGATTTCGTGCGCCTGCGGGGGCGATGTGTGACGACGATAGCGGCCATTTCTGTCCGGCTGCCGCATCGGCGCGGAACGCTACTGGCTTCGACCAATGTCAGGGCGCTGACCGCGCCGCGACGGCTGCGCGGACGATCGCGGGTACCCCCGGATCCTCGATCGTCGGCGGGCATTCGACATGCTGGCCGTTGACGATGCTGCGCAGCAGGTTGCGCAGGATCTTTCCCGACCGCGTCTTGGGAAGCTGCGGCACGACATAGGCGGTCTTCAGCGCCGCGACCGCGCCCAATTCGGCGCGCACGGCGGCGATGACGAGGCGCACCAGCGTATCGGGATCGGGGGCACCGGCGCGGGGGACGACGAAGGCGACGGGGATCATCCCCTTGATCGCATCGTCGGCGCCGATGACCGCGCATTCGGCGATGCCGTCCTGCTGCGCGACGATCTGTTCCATCTGACCTGTCGATAGGCGGTGGCCCGCGACATTGATGATATCGTCGGTGCGGCCCATGATGTGGAGGAAACCTTCGGCATCGAAATGGCCCGCGTCCCCCGTCTCATAATAGCCGGGGAAGCTTTCGAAGTTGCGCGCGAAGCCGACCGGATTGTTCCACAAGGTGCGAAAGGCGCCGGGGGCAAGGGGGGCCTTGATCGTGATCGATCCGCTCTGCCCGTCGGGGACCGGCTGGCCGTCCTCGCCGAGCACGACGAATTCATAGCCGGGTACGGGAAAGCCAGCGCTCCCGCGCTTGCGCCGCAGGTCGCCGAGCGCAAAGCAACTGGCGATTGCGGGCCAGCCGAGCTCGGTCTGCCACCAATGGTCGATCACCGGCAGGCCGGTCTTTTCTTCCAGCCAGGCGATGGTGTCGGGATCGGCGCGCTCGCCGGCGAGGAAAATTGCTTCAAGATCGCCCGTCCCGATGTCGGCCAGAAAGGCGGCGTCGGGGTCTTCCTTGCGGATTGCGCGGATCGCTGTCGGTGCGGTGAAGAAGGTCTTGACCCCGTGGCGGACGATCGTGCGCCAGAAGGTGCCGGGGTCGGGGGTGCCGACAGGCTTGCCTTCGAACAGGATCGTCGTCGCACCGACGAGGAGCGGGGCATAAACGATATAGCTGTGGCCGACGACCCAGCCGACGTCGGATGCCGCCCAGAAACAATCGCCCGCGCCGATGCCATAGATATTCGCCATCGACCAGGCGAGCGCGACGGCATGTCCACCATGTTCGCGCACCACCCCCTTGGGCGTGCCCGTCGTCCCCGAGGTGTAGAGGATATAGAGCGGATCGTTCGCCGCCATGACCGCGGGTTCGGGTATCGGATCGCCGGCACATTCGCTGCGCAGCGTCATCCAGTCGATATCGCGCGGCGGCTGGAGGTCGGCGGCAAGCGCATCGCGCTGGACCAGCACGACATGCTCGACCGGGTGGCTGGCGAGCGCGAGGGCTTCATCGACCATCGGCTTGTAGGCGATCAGCCGGCTCCCCTCGATTCCGCACGAGGCCGTCAGGATCAGGCGCGGCGCGGCATCGTCGATGCGCTTGGCAAGTTCCAGCGCCGCAAAACCGCCGAAAACGACCGAGTGGATCGCGCCGATACGGGCGCAGGCGAGCATCGCAAACACCGTTTCGGGGATCATCGGCATGTAGATGACGACGCGGTCGCCCTTGCCGACGCCCAGCCGCTTGAGCATCGCCGCGACGCGGCCGCTTTCTTCGAGCAATTGCGCATAGTTGAACCGGCGCACCCGCCCGATGACGGGACTGTCATAGACGAGCGCCGGCGCATCGCCGCGCCCCGCCGCGACATGGCGGTCAAGGCAATTGGCGGCGGTGTTGAGCGTGCCCCCGGCAAACCAGCCCGCATCGGCATCATGGATGCGCTGCGGCGGCGTCACCCAGTCGATCGCCCGCGCGGCCGCGCCCCAAAAGGCGTCGCGGTCGGTGATGCTGTCGGTCCAGGCCTGCCGGTAGGCGTCGCTCATCTGTCGTCCTTTATCGAAATGTCTTGGCAAGAACCACCAGCGTCGGGTCGCCGTCGAACGCTTCGGGGGCGAAGCCCTTTTCGCGCTCGAGTTCGATGGCGGCGTGATTTTCGCGCGCCTCGATCGCGATCGCGCGCCGGACGCCGCGCCGTTCGGCCTCGCGGCTGACGAAATCGAGCAGCGCCCAGCCGACCCCCTTGCCGCGATAGTCGCTGCACACCGACACCGCGATTTCGGCAGTGTCCATCGCCGCATCGCACGCGAGCAGCGCCGATCCGATCAACTTGCCGCTTGCGGCGTCGAAGCCGAGGAAGCTTTCGCTGCGATAATGGTCGGCGTGGATCAGCGGTTCGAGCTGGCGGTGGTTGACGTGGGCGCCGGCCGAAAAGAAGCGGAAGCGCCGGTCCTCGTCGCTGACGCGGTCGAAGAAATCGACGAGCGCCGCCTCGTCGGCTTCGGTGGCGGGTCGCACCAGCACGTCGATGCCGGAACGGGTGGGAAGCAGAAGCGTCGTGTCCATGGGAGAGAGCCTTTCTTTCAAGAGCCTGTGCCTCTTGCGCCCCGGCGTCCAATTATGCCTTGATCCAGCGCAAAGCCCCGAAAAATCGGGGGTGAAAAAATCCGGGGAGGATGCGCGACCCGCCATCCTCCCCGGTCCGTGCCGAAAGGCCCGCCTATGCGTCGATATTGCGGCGGAAGGTTTCAGGCAGGAACAATAGCCCCACGATCACCGTCAGCGCGGCGATGACGATCGGATACCAGAGGCCGTAGTAGATATCCCCCGTTGCCGCGACCATCGCGAAGGCTGTCGTCGGCAGAAAGCCGCCGAACCAGCCGTTGCCGATATGATAGGGCAGCGACATCGAGGTGTAGCGGATGCGGCTCGGGAACAATTCGACCAGCATGGCGGCGATCGGGCCGTAGACCATGGTCACGAGCAGGACGAGATAGGTCAGGATGGCGATGACCATCGGCTTGTTGATCGCATCCGGATCGGCCTTTGCCGGATAGCCCGCCTTGGTCAGCGCATCCTTGATCTGCCCCTGGAAAGCGGTGATCGCGGCCTTGCGTTCGTCGCCCGTTACCTTGGCGGGATCGGGAGCGGTAAAGCTTTCGGCACCGATGCGGACGACCGCGACGCTGCCTGCCGGCGCGGCGACGTTCGCATAGCCGATCGCGTTTTTGGCGAGGAAGGCCTTGGCGATGTCGCAACTCTTGGCGTCGAACTTGTTCTTGCCGACGGGGTCGAATTGCAGCGAACAGTCGGCGTCGTTCGTCACCACCGTCACCGGCGCCGAAGCCTGGGCCCGGGCAAGCGCCGGATTCGCGGCTTCGGACAGCGCGTGGAAGGCGGGGAAATAGGTCATGACGGCCAGCGCGCAACCCACCAGGATAATCGGCTTGCGCCCGATCTTGTCCGACAGCCAGCCGAAAAAGATGAAGAAGGGCGTGCCGATCGCCAACGCGATCGCGATCAGGATATTGGTCGTCGCACCATCGACGAGCAGCATCTTTTCAAGGAAGAACATCGCGTAGAACTGGCCGGTGTACCAGACCACCGCCTGACCGGCGACCGCGCCGAGCAGCGCGACGAGAACCCATTTGGCATTCTTCCACTGGCCGAACGCTTCGGTCAGCGGCGCCTTCGAGGTCGTGCCTTCATCTTTCATCTTCTGAAAGACCGGGCTTTCGGAAAGCTGCATGCGGATCCACATCGACACCGCGAGCAGGATGATCGAAACGAGGAAGGGCACGCGCCAGCCCCAGTCCTTGAACGCCTCTTCGCCGATCAGCGTGCGCGTGCCGATGACGACGAGCAGCGCCGCGAACAGGCCGAGCGTCGCGGTCGTCTGGATGAAGCTGGTGTACAGCCCGCGCCGGTTGTTGGGCGCATGTTCGGCGACATAGGTAGCCGCGCCGCCATATTCGCCGCCGAGCGCAAGGCCCTGCACCAGCCGCATGACGATGAGCATGATGGGCGCTGCAACGCCGATCGTGGCATAGGAGGGAAGAAGGCCGACTACGAACGTCGAAAGGCCCATCAAGCCCATCGTCACCAGAAAGGTGTTCTTTCGGCCGACGAGATCGCCGATCCGCCCGAACACCAGCGCCCCGAAGGGACGCACCGCAAAGCCCGCGGCAAAGGCTGCCAGCGCGAAGATAAAGCCGGTCGTTTCGTTGACGCCCGAAAAGAATTGCGCCGATATGATAGTGGCCAGAAGGCCGTAGAGATAAAAATCATACCATTCGAAAACGGTGCCCAGCGACGAGGCGGTGATGACGAGCTTTTCGCTCTGCGTCGCCTCGTGATGCTTGGGCAAATGGTCATATGCCGTTGCCATGAAACCTCTCCCTGTCCCTGTTCGGTTTAGAAACTATATTTTGCGGCAAATTCAAAGCGATCGAGCTGGCCCTTGGCGCCGCTCACGATTTCGCGCTCACCGTGGCGATATTCGATGCCAAGGTCGATGCTCTTGACCGGCGACCAGAAAAGGTTGGCGGCCGCGCTCCACGCCTTGTCGTTGAACCCCGACAGGGTCGCGAGCGGGATCGAACCCGCATAGTCGACATTCTGGTAGCTACCCATCAGGTTGACCCGGAGCTGCGGCGCCACGGCAAGGCGTACCGCCGCGAGCGCGGCGAACTCGCGAACATCGGCAAGGGTGCCGGTCGCCGGGTCGAACACCGAATCGGGCGCGAAGTTGAGGCCGATATAGCGGCCGGCATTGCTGCCATAGGTCGCCATGAAGCGGATATCGCTGCCCTTGTCGGCGGCAAGATAGATTTTGCCCGCGGCGCTGACGCCCCAGCCGAAATTCTTTGCCGAGACGCCGGCATTGGCGACTCGCACTTCGCGCGCGAGGCCCGCGAGCGACAATTCGCCAAGCTTGCCTGCATAGGCGATCCGCGCCGCGAAGTCGGGGATGCTGTCGTCGCCGTTTTCGACCAGCGCCGGGGCGCCGAGGGTGGCGGTTCCCGACTCCGCATTTTCAATCGATGCATGGAGCGTCAGGCCGCCGCCGAGCGGCGCCGAGTAGCGGACGAGCGGCTGGCGGACGAACACCGTGCCTTCGGTCGCGCCGACGAAATCGGTGCTTTCGGGCAGCGCGCCGACATATTGGAAGGTCGACCAGTCCTGCCCGAAGGTGAATTTGTCGACCTGGATATAGGCGCGGCGCAGTGCCAGATTATAGCCGTTGGTGGTGCGCTGCGACCCTTGCGTGCCGGGCGAGGTCTGAAAGTCGGTTTCGACATAGCCCTTCACGGCATGGCCCGCGACATCGGTCGACAGATTGAGCCACAGTCGCGATTGTTTGGCGCTGAAATCCTGCACGCGAGCGGCCGGACCGGATCCGACCGGGATCGATTGCGGCAGATAGAAATCACGGCCGAGCGAGTTGGTCGCCACTTCGCCTTCGCTGAACCGGCTGTTCGTCGCGGTAAGCTTGATGAAGCCGCCGATCTTGATCGTCGTTGCGCCCGAACGGAAACCGTCGGCGGGCGCCGCTTGCGCTGCTTGCGGCTGCAGCGCCGCGACCTTCGTGGCCGCGGCGTCGCTCTTCGCGGCGGCTTCTTGCGCGACGGCGGCGGTCGCCGCCTGATCGCTGCGCGCGCTCGCAAGATCGGCGCGCAGGCTCTGCATTTCGGCCTCGAGCTTCGCCAGCCGGGCCTCGAGCTCGGCTTCGCGCGGCGTCGATTGGGCAAAGGCCGTCCCCGGCGCGACGAGCGCGGTGGCGGCCAGCAAAAGATGGAGGGGTGTTGTAATTCGCCTTTTCATCCGACGTCTCCCTGTTCCCGATGTTCACCTCGGGATCGGGGCAGAGTGCGGCGCACGCCATCGCGGCGCCATCCTGACGATGGTCGTAGACCTACGACCTTTGTCTAACAGCGCGGCGGGCGATGTTTGCGCTAGGCAGACCGGCAAAAGTCCACGCGGACCAAAAGGAGCAAGCGATGGGAGAGACGATTTATCCGGTGCCGTCCGCCTGGGCGGCCGATGCGCTGGTCAATGACGCCAGCTATCATGCGATGTATCGGCAATCGGTCGAGCAGCCCGATGCCTTCTGGCGCGATCAGGCGAAGTGCATCGACTGGATGCGCCCCTTCACCCGCGTCAAGGAGACGAGCTTTGACGAAAGCGATTTCGGCATCGCCTGGTTCTCCGACGGGACGCTCAATCTCTCGGCCAATGCGCTCGATCGCCATCTCGCCGAGCGCGGCGACGCGATCGCGATCCTGTGGGAACCCGACGATCCGGCCGATCCGCACCGCGCGATCAGCTATCGCGAGCTGCACGCCGACGTCTGCCGCTTCGCAAATTTGCTCAAAGCGCAGGGGGTGCAGCGCGGCGAACGCGTGACCATCTATCTGCCGATGGTGCCCGAGGCTGCGGTGGCAATGCTTGCCTGCACGCGGATCGGCGCGATCCATTCGATCGTCTTCGCCGGCTTTTCGCCCGATGCGCTCGCCGGGCGCATCACCGACTGCGACAGCCGCATCGTGTTGACCGCCGACGAAGGGCTGCGCGGCGGCAAGCATGTGCCGCTCAAGGCCAATGTCGACGAAGCGCTGGCCCATTGCCCCGGCGTCGAGCGCGTCATTATGGTACGGCGTACCGGCGCCGATGTTCCGATGGTGGAGGGCCGCGACATCGACTGGCACATGGCGGTCGCCGCGCAGAGCGACGAGTGTCCGGCGGAAGAAATGAACGCCGAAGATCCGTTGTTCATCCTTTATACCTCGGGATCGACGGGCAAGCCCAAGGGCTTGCTGCACACCACGGGGGGCTATGCGGTATGGGCGGCGGTCACGCACCGCTATGTCTTCGATTACCGGCCGGGGCAGATATATTGGTGCGCCGCGGACATCGGCTGGGTCACCGGGCATAGCTATGCCGTTTATGGTCCGCTGATGAACGG
Source organism: Sphingopyxis terrae subsp. terrae NBRC 15098 (assembly GCF_001598815.1). Taxonomy (GTDB): domain Bacteria; phylum Pseudomonadota; class Alphaproteobacteria; order Sphingomonadales; family Sphingomonadaceae; genus Sphingopyxis; species Sphingopyxis terrae. The sequence goes on from NZ_BCZQ01000040.1 coordinate 17,479, forward strand.
CGCCACGACGGTGATGTTCGAAGGGGTGCCCAATTTCCCCGATCCGTCGCGTTTCTGGCAGATCGTCGACAAGTTCGCGGTGGAGATTTTCTATGGCGCGCCGACCGCGCTGCGCGCGCTGATGCGCGAAGGCGACGATTGGGTGACGAAGACCGGCCGCAAGACGCTGCGCCTGCTCGGCAGCGTGGGCGAGCCGATCAATCCCGAGGCGTGGGAATGGTATCACAAGGTGGTTGGCGACGGGCGCTGTCCGATCGTCGATACCTGGTGGCAGACCGAAACCGGCGGCGTAATGATCAGCCCGCTTCCGGGCGCCACCGCGCTCAAGCCCGGTTCGGCGACGCGGCCCTTTTTTGGCGTTCAGCCGGCGCTGGTCGACAATGACGGCGTCGTTATCGAAGGGGCCGGCGACGGCTGTCTTGTCATCACCGACAGCTGGCCAGGGCAGATGCGCACCGTCTGGGGCGACCATGCACGCTTTTTCCAGACCTATTTCACGACCTTCAAGGGCCGCTATTTCACCGGCGACGGCTGCCGCCGCGATGCCGACGGCTATTACTGGATCACCGGCCGTATCGACGATGTCATCAACGTGTCGGGCCACCGCATGGGCACTGCCGAGATCGAAAGCGCGCTCGTCGCGCACCCCAAGGTCGCCGAAGCAGCGGTCGTCGGCATGCCGCATGACATCAAGGGGCAGGGCATCTATGCTTTCGTCACCACGAACGCCGAGGTCGAACCCGACGAGGCGCTGCGCAAGGAGCTGGTCCAATGGGTGCGCCACGAAATCGGTCCGATCGCAACGCCCGACGTCATCCAGTTCGCGCCATCGCTGCCGAAGACGCGGTCTGGCAAGATCATGCGGCGTATCCTGCGAAAGATCGGGGAGAATGATGTGAGCAATCTGGGCGACACATCGACCCTCGCCGACCCGGCGGTGGTCGATCATCTGCTCGCGCACCGGCCTTTGCTGGCGGAGGCGTGACAGGCACCGTCCTCGTCGCGGACGACCATCCGCTTTTCCGCCAGGCGCTGCGCCTGGCGGTCGAGAAAATATTGCCCGAGGCGTCGATTGTGGAGGCCGGAACGCTCGCCACGGCGGTCGCCGCGGCCACCGCCGCGCCCGATCTCCGGCTGATCTTGCTCGATCTCAAAATGCCCGGCGCCACCGGCTATTCGGGGATTGCGCTGCTTCACGCCGAATGTCCCGACGTGCCGATCCTCGTCGTATCGAGCGCCGAAGGCGCGGCGGCTGCCGACGAGGCGCGGGCGTTCGGCGCGATCGGATTTTTGCACAAGGGCAGCGACCTTGGCGCGATCGAGGCGGCGGTTGCGGCAGCGATCGGCCGCCGGCCGGCGCCGCGTTCCCCCGCGCCGGACCCGGCGACCGAAGAAATCCGCGAAACCGTCGCCAGCCTGACGCCGACCCAGCTCAAGGTTCTGCTCGCCGTACTCGACGGCCAGCTCAACAAACAGATCGCGCATAATCTGGGAATCAGCGAAGCGACGGTGAAGGCGCATATGACCGCGATCATGCGCAAGCTCGACGTTCGCAACCGCACCCAGGCGGCACTCGTCGCGCGGTCACTCGGGCTCGATCTCGCGCACTGACAGCGCCGTCAGAAAATCCTCGATCGCGCCCGCCGCGACGGGTTTTGCAAGGATCGTCACCCCCAGTTCGGCCGCGCGGGCGCGCATGGCGGCGCCATTCTCCGCCGTCACCAGAAGCGCCGGCAGACCGGGGTGCCGCATCCGCAATTGCGCGATCAGGTCGAGCCCGTTGGCGCCGTCATCCAGCTGATAATCGACGAGTGCTGCATCGAAACGTCCCGGCGCTGCGAGAGCGTCGCCGGGCCCGCGCGCGCCGACCGCATCGTGACCCATGCGCGCGAGCAGGGCGAGGCTCGCCTCGACGATGCGCTCGTCATTGTCGACCGCCAGAATACGCAGCGACTGCGGCGCCCGGTCTTCCGTCGCTGCGAACTTCGGGGACGCGGTCGGCGCTTCGCTGGTCTCGGCGACCGGCAGATAGAGGCTGAAGCGGCTGCCGCGTCCGGGCGCCGATCGCACTTCGATCCGCCCGCCGAGCAGCCGCACGATGCGGCGCACGAGGGCAAGGCCGAGCCCCAGGCCCTCGACCTCCACCTCGCCGAGCCGCACGAATTCGGAAAATATGTCCTCGATCTGCGCATCGGCAATACCGACGCCGGTGTCGATGACGTCGATCCGCCAATCGCCGCCGCGCCGCCGCACCCCGATAAGGACGCCGCCGCGCGCGGTGTAGCGCACCGCATTGCCGATGAAATTCTGCATCACCGACCGGAGCAGCCCGGCATCGCTTTCGACGGTGCCCGGCATCGCGCTGATGCGCAGTCGGAGGCCCTTGGCTTCCGCCATCGGACGGAAGGTTTCGGCAAGATCGCCCAGAAACGGCGCAAGCGCGATAGCGGCGGGTTCGGGCGTCACCCCGCCCGCGTCGAGCCGGCTGATATCGAGCAGCGAGCGCAGCAGGTCTTCCGCCGCCACCAGCGCGCTTTCGACGCGGCCGATCAGGTCGTGCTGCGCCGCGCTCGCATCGCGCCCGAGCGCGGCGGTAAACAGCCGCGCGGCATGGAGCGGCTGCAGAAGATCATGGCTCGCCGCGGCGAGAAAGCGCGTCTTGTCCTGATCGGTCCGCGCGAGGCGGCGGTTGGCGTCGCTGAGTTCGCGGGTGCGATCGGCGACGCGCTGCTCAAGCTCTTCGAGCGTGCGGCGCAATTCCTCGCGCATCCGGGCTTCTTCGCTGATGTCGGTGAAGGACATGACATAGCCGCCGCCGGGCATCGATCCGCCGACGATCTTGATGACGCGGCCGTCGTTGCGGTGCCGTTCGACGCTGTGCTCCTGCCCGCGGCGCAGATGTTCGAGCCGTTTCTCGACATGATGCGCAACATCGCCCGGTCCGAAATCGCCCTGTTCGGCGTTGTGCCGGATGAGATCGGCGACGGGTACGCCGACGCGAACGAGGCCGGGAGGATAGTTGAACAGTTCAAGATAGCGGCTGTTCCACGCGACGAGGTTGAGGTCGGCATCGACGACGCTGATTCCGGCGCCGACATTTTCGAAGGTCGCGGCGAGCAGCCGGCGCGAAAAGCGCAGGCTCTGCCCCCCTTCGTCGAGCAGCCGCGTGACTTCGTGGAAGCTGAGCTGGCCGCCCGCGAGCGCCGAGGCGACGAGCGCGCGCGCCGAGGAGGCACCCACGACCTGCGCGATCAGTTCGCGGGCGCGCCGTGCCGCCTGCCGGTCCACCGGATGGCTGCGATCCGCGCCCGGAAAGGCCTTGCCCGCCTGTTCCTCACCGACGAAGCTTCCGGTGAGCTGCGCAAGATCGGCGAGGTTGGTGATCGGTCGCTGCGCGCGGACGAAGCGCGGCAGCGGCGGCGTCTGCACTTTGCGCGCGGCAATCGCGGCATAGACGATCAGATTGGCGCCGACGCTCCAGATGACGCCGTGCGAGAGCGGCGCGGCGCCGCCAATCCCGAGCAGGCGCAGCGGATCGATAGCGGTCCCCGCCAGCGCGTCGAGCCACGCGGTCGGGACGACCGGCGGCAATGCGAGCGTGTAGAGCCAGAGCGCCAATCCCACCGAAAGGCTGGCGCGTGCCGCGAGTGAATCGCGCCCCTTGCCGGTTGCCGCGAGGATGAGATGCGGGGTGAACTGCGCCATGGCGGCAAAGGCGATGAGGCCGATGGAGGCGAGCGAATCCTGCGCCGAAACGAGCAGCGCCCAAACGAGTCCCATTGTCAGGATCGCAAGGATCGACAGCCGCCGGATCGTCAACATCCGCCGCCCGATCGCCCCCGATTCGGTCGTTGCCGGCCCGCGCATCAGGGTCGGGAAGACAAGGTCGTTCGATACCATCGTTGCCAGCGCGGTCGAATCGACGATCGCCATCGACGCCGCTGCGCTGACCCCGCCGAGCAGCGCCGCAGCGAGGACGAAGCCGAAGCCCTCGGCCGCGGGCAGTTCGAGCACATAGACGTCAGGGGCGATCGCCGGGCCGAGCACGGTCAACCCCGCGAGTGCGATCGGCAGGACGACGAGCGCCATCGTGCCGAGATAGGCGGCAAGGCCGAAGCGCGCACGCACGAGGTCGTCGGGTTGGCGCGCTTCGACCAGTCCCATGTAGAATTGCCGTGGCAAGGACAGGATGGCGGGCATCGCGATCAGGAAGATGATCGCGACATTGAGCGTCAGCCCTTGCGGTTCGAACCGCGATTGCAGCGCCGAAAAGCCCTCGATCACGCGTTGCGGCGGGGTGGCGGCGAGTACGGCCACCGCCACGCCCGCGACCGCAACGAGCGCAAGCAGCTTGATCGCCGATTCAAGGCCGATCGCGTAGAGCAGCCCTTCGCTGCGGCCCGCGAGTTCGAACCGCCGCGCGCCGAACAGGATCGCGAACAGCGCCAGCAGCGGTGCCGCAACCAGCATCGCCTGCGCCGCGACATTGGCGCCCGACACGATGCTGAGCGCGGCGCCGATCGAGCGAAGCTGCAACGCGATATAGGGAATGGTGCCGAGCAGCGCGATCACCGTCACCAGCCGCGCCACGACGACATCGTGGCCGAAGCGCGCAGCGATGAAGTCCGATACGGTCGTTGCTTGCTCCTCGTGAACCGCCTCCGACAGACGGCGCAGAAAGCGCGGCGCGGCGAGCAGCAGCAGCATTGGCGCCGCATAGATGGGCAAATAGCTCCACCCGTCGCGAACCGCGCTGCCGACCGCACCATAGAAGGTCCAACTCGTGCAATAGACGCCGAGCGCCAGCGTATAGGCACGGTGGCGCAGGGCGGGACGCCGCGCGAGCGCCGCACCGCGCGTCTCGACGAGCGCCGCAATGACGAACAACAGCAGGATCATGGCCAGCGCGAGCAGCGCCGCGGACTGCAAACTCATCGTCGGCTCCTGCCTCGGGCAACCCAGGGGATCGTATAGCGGGGCGTGGGCGTAGCAAGCGCCATTATCGACGAGGTGGCGCGCGATGCGGAGAAGGCGCGGCACCGATCGAAAACTTCGCGGACCGCCGACCCAACGCTTTTCGAGGTGTCTGGCGTCGTCCGCCAAATTTTGGGAATGCCCGCTTTCTCACCGGCTGCCGTGTGCGGTGGCAATTTGATCATCGTCTGCTGCGCCGAGGACGATGCCTTGGCGAGGCATTATTTCCAGCTTTTGCCTCACGAAGAGGGGACTGGGCGACACGACGATTGTGCCGTCGGGAAACAGCGCCGTCGGTTTCGATCCCCCGAACAACGGTTGAAGAGTTGTTTGCGACAAGGGGGGCACTGCAAAAGCTGGCTGACAATTGGCGTGAGCGCCGCAAGTTCCGGACAGGTTCTGCTTCGACCCGCGCGCTGGATCTCCTCGTCGATTATCCTGTAATCGCCTTAAAGCGATTGGCGTCCAAGCTCGACGTATCGGCGCCTCAGGCTCTTTTGGCCATCAATCAACTCGTCGACGCGGGAATATTGGTCGAACGCACTGGTTACCGCCGCAACCGCGTGTTTGCCGCCGAGGCGATGCTGGCCATCGTCAACGGAAGCTTCGGTTCGGCTCCCACTGATTGAGGCGATTGGGCAAGAACTGTTCTCGCGTCAAAGTGAGGATGTTTGAGATTGCAATTCTGGTTTCGTTGGGACGTTCTGCGTGCAGTCTTTGCGAGATTTGAAGTGATTGATTTAATAGGTCACTGCAAAAATATCGCCTGAACGGTAGAAATCTGCCGTTTGCGCTGCGAGGCGAGAAGCGGGCGTAAGTAATCATAATCCGCGTGTCGGGGGTTCGAGTCCCTCCTCCGCTACCATTCCTTGATCCGGAAGCTTCCACTAGCTTCCGCATTTTTCCAAAAATCGAAAGAAAAGCAGAGGGTTGCGGGTGATTCGCGTCCGCATGCGCCCATGGTCTTCCACATGCAGCCAGATTTGGTGTGGGGGTATTTTGGGGGTATTTTCGCGGAGTATCGGAAAGGAGCGATACCCCCAATGCCTCTCACGGAGATTCAGGCCCGAAATTCCAAGCCACGCGAGCGCGCCTACAAGATGGCCGACGGGGAGGGCTTATTCCTGTTCGTACAGCCGAACGGGTCAAAGTTATGGCGGATGAAGTACCGCTTCGCGGGCAAGGAGAAGTTGCTCTCGTTCGGCGCTTACCCAGATCTCGGGATAGCTGCCGCGCGCGACAAACGCACAGCCGCAAAGGCGTTGCTAGCCGAGGGCAAGGATCCAATGAAATCCAAGGGAGAAGTGATCTCGCAGGAAGGAGCCACCTTCTTCGAGGTCGCAAAGCGCTGGCATGAAAATCGAAAGAGCGCGTTGAATGCCGCGCACGCCGAACGCGTCTGGTCGCGCATGGAAAGGGACGTCTTTCCAGTCATCGGCGAGAAACTCGTGAATGAAATCACGGCACCCGACGTCCTGGCAATGATCCGCAAGATCGAAGCAAGAGGCGCGCTCGATATCAGCCGGCGTGCGAAACAAGGGGTGGGGCAAGTCTTCCAGTTCGCAATCGCGTGTGGTCTGGCCTCGAACGATCCGACGACGCATTTGCGCGGGGCTCTAAAGCCGCGACCAAGAGTGAAGCATATGAGCCGGCTGCCGCTCAGCGAGTTGCCCGCATTCATCGAGAAGCTGCATGCCTACCAGGAAGAGGGCGAACGACGGTCCGCGATCACCCGTGACGCAGTTCTCTTTGCGCTCCTGACTTGGGTTCGAACCAAGGAACTGCGTTTCGCCGCCAAATCCGAGTTTGAAGACGTGGGCGGAAAATCACCTGTCTGGAGGATACCAGCCGAGCGAATGAAGATGGGACGAGAGCATTTGGTACCCCTCTCGCAGCAGGCAACGCACATAGCGAAATCCATGATAGCAGCAGCGCCTGGCGAGTTTCTCTTCCCGGGCAACGGCCCGAACAAGCCGCTCTCAGAGAACACAATGATCTACGCGCTCTATCGCCTCGGATACCACAGTCGCCAAACCGTACACGGCTTCCGGGGCTTGGCGAGCACTTGGGCCAATGAGCAGTTGGTCGAGTTCGGTAAGCCGCCCATGTGGATCAGGAAATACCATGAGGATTGGGTCGAACTACAACTCGCGCATTCGGAGAAAAACGACGTGCGTGGAGCTTACAATGCCGCTGAATACCTGGCTCCTCGGCGCCGGATGATGCAGGACTGGGCTGACTATCTGAGCGGCGGGAAGGTGATCGACATCAAGAAGGCAGGGAAGCGCGCAGCCTGATAACTATGGCTTCGATCAGACCGGTCCAATCCAGTCTGCGCGCAAACGATCTCGACCTGCGACAATCCCCTCGACAATCACCGCTGATCCGACGAATTCGCATTCGGGTTCTTCGCTCTCGATGATCCAGACGACGTCGTCTGTCGTGGTCAGGAACATCCCGCGTCTACCGCGGCTTAAAATTCCCGAGACGCGTATTCGACCCGCGCTCACAACACCCCCCGTTCAAAAACGCCAATGGCGCAGCACTTCACGCACATAGGCCGGCGTCTCGCCATTGCGAGGAATACCGCCTGCGCGCTCGACGGCACCTGGACCTGCGTTGTAGGCAGCGAGGGCCAGATGAACCACTCCGAACTTGTCCAGCATCTGGCGTAGGTATCGGGCCGCACCCAAGATGTTCTCCTTGGGATCGAAGCGATTTGAAACGCCAAGGTCCCGCGCTGTCCCTGGCATCAATTGCCCCAAGCCTGCGGCCCCGGCCTTGCTGATGGCCATCGGATTATATCGTGATTCCGTCCATACAAGAGCGTCGAGAAGGCCGCTTGGTAGCGAGTATTGAGCCTCAGCAGCGTAAACATGAGGAAGGTAGCTTGCCCGACGGAAGCCCGATGGCGCGTTGCCTTGGGGCTTTGGATAGCGATAGGGCAGATAGGTTCGACCCGCATCGGTAGCCGGCGGCTCGGACGAGGCCGTTGGAGGCTTTCTCCAAATGCCGTGTTCGACGAGAAGGAAGCCATCGGTTCCTTCTGCAACGCGGAAGCCATCGGTCGTCAACTCCGAGGCAACGGTTATCTGAGTGGGCTCAAGTTCCTGCGCGTGAGCGGGGAGGACCGACCCAAATCCTGTCGTTGCCGCTGCAACTACTGCCCATTTCAGTCTCATTCCCGAATCCTTTGGTGGTCGAATCGGGAAAGAACATATATAGAACATGTGATGTAGGAAAATGAAACGTCAGCGACGCAGAGCGGAGGCTGCGCGGGTGGAGGCACGTTACGATGGAGATGCCCCCATGCACCAACACCGATCATCCCAATTCCAAGGTCTGCAACTGGAAACCCGCGCGCGCAAGATAGTCGAGCAGCTGGGCGGTGCCTGGTCGCGTTCGCGCGGAATGTGCTGCTGCCCGGCCCACGACGACCGCACTCCTTCGCTAAGCATCACGCTCGGAAAGCGCGCAATTCTTGTTCATTGCTTTGCAGGCTGCACGAACGAGGCGGTGATAGAAGCCATGGCCGGGCTCGGAATACGAATTGCGGATCTGTTCGACGGCACGAGTGGTCCGATCGTGGCCGAACCGCGCGAGGAAGTCGCCAATCGCAATGCGCTGAGGCTCTGGCGTGAGGCGTCGACCATCGCTGGCAGCCCCGCCGAAAAGTACCTCGTGTCCAGAGGCATCACGACTGCTTCGCCGGAGCTGCGTTTCCACCCGCGCATGCCTCTGGGGCCAAAGGGTGCTGTCCGGTTTCTACCCGCGATGGTGGCGACCGTGCGCAATGATGCCGGAATTCTCGCGCTGCATCGCTCCTTCCTCGACCTCGACAAAACCAGCTTGGCTTCTTTCGATCAGCCCAGGCGTGCGTTAGGCAGCCCCGGTTCTGGGGCGGTGCGTTTCGCGCACCCGGATGAGGGACGTCTTGGCCTCGCAGAAGGAAACGAAACGGCCCTCTCAGCGATGCAAATGTTCAAGGTTCCCTGCTGGGCGACGCTAGGAAACGAACGCTTCGGCTTGGCCACAATCCCGGAATCGGTGCACCAGCTATATCTGTTTGTCGACAATGATGCGGGCGGGCGCCTTGCTGAAGAGCGTGCGCGAGAGGCCTACGCTTGCAAAGGGCGGCTGATTGTCACCAGGCGTCCGGAGCTAACCGGCGACGACTGGAATGATGTGCTCATGCGCTCAGTCCGAGCTGCGGTCTGAATGTCGGTGAGAGGAAAGCGGGCTTGGGGCCTTGTGAGGCCCCCGGGCGGATCCATCCGAACGGACACCCGGACAAACCCAGGGCCACTTCAGGAGGTCTCTCATGTCACACGCAAATACCGCTTTCGCATTCTCCGATCCCGCCGAGCCGCAAGTGCTGGCTGCGGCGAGGGCGCTGGCCGCGCGGCTCGCTGCAGATCAAGCAATTTCACGGGTCACTGTGAATGCAACGATGGCCGATCACTTCGGCGGTAGCGACGCCGAAGGACGCTGGTCCGTACGCGATGCCCATGCCGCACTTGAATTGGCGCAGGTGCTGTTCCTGGCGCAGGCAACTGAATTCTCACCTGCAATGTCATCCAGCTTTGCCGATGAGGCTTTCACGCGCCTTGAAGGTCTGGTCCCGACCCAGTCCAACCGGAGCGACGAGCAGATCGAGTGGCAACAATTCGCAACGCCGCCCCGTCTGGCCTGGATGGCTGCAATGGCATGCGCGATTTCTGCCGCTGAACTGGTTCTCGAACCGTCGGCCGGGACCGGGATGCTGGGCGTATGGGCAGCAAAGGCAGCTGCGCGTCTCGCTCTCAACGAGATATCGCCGCTGCGCCGCGAATGCTTGGGCACTGTGTTTCCGGAGGCGACAGTCACGGGATTTGACGGGGAACTGATCGACGAACTTCTCACGCCCGACGTGGGTCCGAGCGTGGTGCTGATGAACCCGCCCTATTCACACGGTATCGAGAGGGGCCACGATAGCCGCACTGGCGACCGGCACCTACGTTCTGCCTGGAAGCGCCTTATGCCCGGTGGCCGCCTGGTCTCTGTGATGCCCGAATGGTTCGAGCTTCCGAAGTTCCTCGCCGGGATCGCTGGTCCCCTCTCGTTGCGCCTCAACGCGACGATTGAGCGCGGTTTCATCAAGCAGGGCACCTCAATCTCAACCCGGCTCGTGGTTCTCGACAAAGCTGAGGATGGTACCAGCCCGATCATCGCCCAGCCGGCAAACTTTGCCGAGCTTCATCTGCTGATCGATATGCTCCCTGACCGGGTAAGCCTGCCCGCGGGACCCAGCATCGGCATCAAGCCAGCATTGCCGCTTCGACTGGTGACGAACAGGGCGAAACCAGTTCCACTTAAGGTCCATCCAACCGCTGCGGTGCCGTCGATCCTGCCGCTTGATTTTACTCCGCTCGAAGCACCTGCGCCGATCGAAAGCCAGGTTGGGCATTATTTGCCCTACCGGCCGAGCCGGATCTCAATTGCAGATGCTGTCCCGCATCCGACCCCCCTGGTCGAATCCGTTGCGATGGGTTCGATAACCGCACCCGTGCCCGAAGTGGTGCCTCAGCTTCCGTCGAACCTCATTGCTGGGGGCGTCCTATCCGCTGCGCAGGCCGAGACCCTGATCTATGCCGCAAGCGCGCATGCCCGCGATCTGCCGGGACGGTTTGAGCCCGACGACAAGGGCTGCGCCTTGAAGGCGAGCGCCGAGGGGCACGCCTACCGCATGGGCTACTTTCTTGGTGACGGAACTGGTGCAGGGAAAGGACGGCAGGTCGCTTCCGTCATCCTCGACCGATGGGTGAGGGGCGAACGGCGCCACATCTGGATTTCCAAGAACGAAGCTTTGCTCGAAGATGCCCGCCGCGACTGGAGCGCGCTCGGCGGCCTTCCCATCGACGTCCAGCCCCTTGGCCAATGGAAGCTCGGTGTCCCGATCGGGATGCGCGAGGGCATACTCTTCGTGACTTATCCAACACTGCGTTCGGGTCGAAGCGACGCGACCCGGCTCGATCAGATTCTCGAATGGGCAGGGGAGGACTTCGACGGGCTCATCGTCTTTGACGAAGCCCATGCGATGGCCAACGCCGCTGGCGGGGAAGGATCACGTGGTAAGGTCAAAGGATCGGAACAGGGCATTGCCGGTGTTCGCATCCAGAATCTGCTGCCGCGCGCCCGCGTGCTCTACGCTTCGGCGACCGGGGCATCCGACGTCAATAATCTCGCCTATGCCACCCGTCTTGGCCTTTGGGGTCCCGAGACGGCTTTTGCCAATCGCGAAGCCTTCGTCGCAGATATTCGCGATGGCGGTATCGCTGCAATGGAACTGGTCGCGCGCGATCTGAAGTCACTGGGGCTGTATGCGGCGAGGGCCCTTTCATTCGCCGGAGTTGAGTACGAGATTCTCGAGCATTGCCTGACCCCCGACCAGGTAACGGTTTATGACGCTTATGCAGACGCTTGGGCAATCATACATGCCAACCTGCGCGAGGCACTCGAGGCAACCCGGATCGTCGACACTGATAGTGGCGAAACCCTCAATTCAGGTGCCAAATCGGCTGCGTTTTCGGTGTTTGAAGGCACCAAGCAGCGCTTCTTCGCGCAGCTCCTTCTATCCATGAAGCTGCCGAGCCTGCTGCCTGCGATTGATACGGCACTTGCCGACGGCAACGCTGTTGTAGTGCAACTCGTCTCGACCGCCGAAGCCATGCTCAACCGCCGCCTCGCTGATCTCTCCGATGCGGAACGTGAAGCACTCGAAATCGATCTCTCCCCTCGCGAATACGTGGTCGATTACCTCACCAAAAGCTTTCCGGTTCGGTTGATGGCGGTGTTCACGGACGAGAATGGCAATGCCCGGTCCGAACCGATGAGTGATGAGAATGGTGCTCCTGTTCTCTGTCGTTCGGCGCTTGCCGCGCGCGACCGCATGATCGAGCAGCTCTGTGCCTTGCCGCCGATCGCGACGGCGCTCGATGCGATCATCGAACGGTTCGGTGTCGATCAGGTCGCTGAAGTCACCGGCCGTACTCGCCGCCTGATCGTCGGGCGCGATGGACGCCAGATGCTCCAGTCGCGCTCTCCGCGCGCCAATGTCGCCGAAACGCGAGATTTTATGGACGGGACAAAGCGGATTCTGGTTTTCTCTGATGCCGGTGGCACCGGCCGCAGTTATCATGCCGACCTTGCGGCAAAGAACCAGATGCGCCGGGTCCACTTCCTGCTTGAGCCGGGCTGGCGGGCCGATGCCGCAATTCAGGGCCTTGGCCGTACCAACCGCACCAATCAGGCGTCGGCCCCGCTGTTCCGCCCGGTGACCACCGACGTGCGTGGCGAACGTCGGTTTATATCGACCATCGCACGTCGGCTCGACAGTCTCGGGGCACTGACCCGAGGGCAGCGCCAGACAGGTGGGCAGAACCTCTTCGATCCTGCTGACAATCTCGAGAGCACCTACGCCAAGGAAGCGCTCCATCGCTGGTTCGGCCTGTTGTTCGCAGGCAAGCTGGAAGCCGTTACGCTTTCTCGGTTTGAGGAATTGAGCGGGCTCAGGGTCGAAGGGCCCGACGGCGGGATGGTCGATGACCTGCCAACAATCCAGCGCTGGCTCAATCGCATCCTCGCGTTGCCGATTGCTTTGCAAAACGGCATATTTGACGAGTTTCTCGGCCTCGTCGAAGCGCGGATCGATGCAGCACGCCAGGCCGGCACGCTCGACATTGGGGTCGAGACCATTGCGGTGGAGCATTACGAGGTGCTGACCGATACGCTACTGCGCACCGATCCGCTGTCGGGCGCGACTACGCATCTCCTGGAACTCGAGATCGCCCGCGCGCTCAAGCCTTTGCGTCTCGAACGCCTCGAGGAGCTCTACGGCTTTTCACGCGCGCGTCAGCAGCTTCTGCGTAATACGCGCTCAGGCCGGATCGGGCTGCTTATCCCAGCGCGCAGCCTGCTCACAGACGAAGGTATGCGGGTGGCCCGTTTCGAGCTTGTCCGCCCCTTGAAACACGGACACATCACTGCCGATCAACTCGAAGAGAGCAACTGGGAACCGGTGGACCCAACCGAATTTCAGCGCCTGTGGCAGGCGGAGGTCGATGACGCCGCATCAAATCACAAGCGCGAGCGACTGCATCTTGCAACCGGCCTGCTGCTTCCGGTGTGGGACAAACTACCTTCCGACTATGTTCGGGTCAGCCGGATCTCGGCGCGAGACGGACGCTCGCTGTTAGGTCGGGAGGTTCCGCTTCATTGCGTGCCCGAACTGTGCCAAGCGCTTGGGCTCGAAGACGAACATGCCTTTTCGGCAGAGCAAATCGTCGATGCGGTGCTCGGCACAGGGCGACCGATGCAAATCAAAAGTCGCGAAGCGCTTACGCTCAAGCGCAGCCTCGTGAATGGCGCGCAGCGGCTCGAACTGGCTGGTTGGTCCGCGTCGCGCCTCGACTGGTACAAGGCACATGGGTGCTTCACCGAGATAATACGCTATCAGACGCGACTCTTCGTCCCGACGACGAACGCTATGGCGGTCTTGGCGCGGCTTGCAGGCCAAATTTGACGTATCTTGCCAAATGGCATTAAAAATGCTATATGCTGCCATATGGAGAATAGTCATGTTGGCTTTGCAACCCGTTGATACCGTCCCCCACGCCTTCCGGCCCGATCCTGTAACCCAACAGGAAGCAGCGGCGATGTTCCGCGCCGTGCTGAATCTGTTTGGGAAATGGGAACTGACCGACGAACAAGCCGCGACTTTGCTCGACATGCCGCTTCGCTCCTATCGCCGGTGGAAGGCTGAGGGTGCAGGCCGTGTCTCGCGCGATGGCGCGGCGCGGCTCTCCAACCTGATGGGTATCCACAAGGCGCTGAGGATCATCTTTTCCGAAGCCCAGCGTGGCTACGCCTGGATCAAGGCAGGTAACGCCGCCTTTGCCGGAGCGAGTGCGCTCGAAGTCATGCTTGGCGGCGAACTGACTGATATCATGCGGGTGCGTCGCTATCTTGATGACGAACGTGGCGCCTGGTGATTGATCCCAAGGCAATTCCGATTGCCCAAGTCGAGTGGAAAGGTGCTGTGCGGATTATCCGCAGTGCCTTTCCACCGATCGACCTGTTCGAAGATATCGCAGACCCCGCAGATTGGCCGCTGCTGATCTCTGCCGAGCAAAAAACCAATCCTCGTATCATGGCGACGATCGGCAATCTCGATCTGGTACCTGCAGACCGTCGGGTAGGGGGCAACGGCGCATCCTATCTGATGGCCCCTTTCACGCATGTCAGCACTGACCGACCAAGTCGATTCACCGATGGGACCTACGGCGTCTTATACGCGGGGGATGCATTTGAAACTGCGCTGTTCGAGACAATCCATCATCATGCCCGCTTCATGGCTCGCACTTCCGAAGCGCCAGGTTGGACCTCGCAGTTCCGTGAGATCATCCTTTCGGTAAGCGCCGATCTTCACGATCTCAGGAGCCTTGCCGCAGGCGATCCCGCACTTGATCCCGACAACTATGCTGCATCGCAAGCTCTCGCTGTTGAGCTCAAAGGGGGCGGGGCCGAAGGTCTTGTCTATCCGAGCATCCGGCATCCGGGTGGTGAATGTGTCGGCTTGTTCTACCCGGACTGTGCATCCGACCCCACTCAGGGACGTCACCTCGACTACCACTGGGACGGAATGGGTGTCGATCTGGTTCGAGATGCGGGTACAGGGGCGGTGTTTCGGGTGGTCGGTTCTGCTTGAGCGAAAGATCCACGGCGCGCAGGCCAAAAGGCAATCCAGCTATGAAGCGACATCCGCCCAACTCAATTTCAACGAAGTGCCCTTCACCTTAGGCAGGGCTTTGCGGTCGAGCAGCTTGCCCTGCACCTCAAAGTCAGAATCAATCTTCACGATCAGGACCTTGCTAAAGTTGCGCCTGAGATTGAGCGTAATTGTGTCGTTGCTCTTGAAAGGCGTAATCGTCTTCACTTCAACGAAGTGATTGCCAATTTTGCCATCTGATCCTTGTGCGTAATTCCGGTGCAGTTTGAGCCCGTGAGTGATTGCCCCATAGAGTTCGCCGAGATCGCCATACACCTGAAGGTGGCTACCCGTGAGCTCGTAATAGTTCTGCGCAACAGCGAGCAAGTCTTGAAAGATCGGAACCAGATCGACGTCGAGGTTCGGAAACCGGGCTTCGAACTCCAAACGCGCCAGATGTGTGTTGATCTCAGTCCAGGTAATCCATTCACCATCATCGTAAATGGCGCTGTCTTCGTTCCACATGTCTGTTGGGCCGTGCATCATACTGGCGTGACATGCCATCTTACCAGTAAATGACTGGTTTCCTTATCAACGACTGCGCCCATAGAAGAGGAAAGGAAGCTTGCTTCTGACTGAGCCGAAGAAGCGTCGATGGTCGATGCTTGAGCTCACAATCAGGAGTATTTCCCATGATCAAGTCGATCCCGCTGACCAAGTTGGTCCAGTCCCCACGCAATGTGCGCCGTCATGGCGACCCAGCTGCGGACGTCGAATTGAAGGCGAGCATTGCAGCCCATGGCTTGTTGCAGAACCTCATCGTTCGGCCTGCTGCTCGTGGAAAATTCGAGGTCGAAGCCGGAGAGCGCCGCCGATGCGCCTTGCTGGCGCTAGCCGAAGAGAAGGTCTTGCCGAAAGGCCACGAGGTTACCTGCCTCGTGCTTGAGGACGATGCGGAAATCGCAGTCGAAACGAGCCTGGCCGAAAACTTCCATCGCCTCGCGATGAACCCAGCCGACGAAGCGCAGGCGTTCGCTGCCCTTATTGATGCCGGTGCCTCGACGGAAGATGTCGCGCGCCGCTTCGGGCTGACGGTCCGCTTCGTCGAAGGCCGTCTGCGTCTCGCGACCCTCGCGCCTGTCGTTTTCGATGCTCTGGCATCCGGTGAAATCACTCTCGATCTCGCCAAAGCTTTCGGCGCGACCTCCGACCAGGAAATTCAGGCTCGCGTCTATGAACAGGCGTCCTCGGGCTATTATGCGCCCAGCGCCGACAGCATCCGGCGCATGGTGCTCTCTGGCACGGTTCGCGGCAGCGACGCTCGGGCCCGTCTTGTCGGGCGCGATGCCTATATCGCTTCAGGTGGCCGGATCGAACGCGAACTATTCGACGACGATGACAGCGAGTCCTGGGTTGATGTCGCGCTTCTCGAAACCCTCGCCTCGGAGGAGATGGAAAAGCGCGCCAAGTCGCTCGCAGCAGAGCAAGGTCTTGCCTGGGTCAAGCCGACGCTTGACGCTTATGCCAGTCATGATCTTGTGGAAGGCCTCATTCGCCTTCCGGCCGAACCGGCTCCGTTGACTGACGCCGAACTGGCTCGCCTTGACGAACTCGATGCTTCCTATGACGAGCATGCGGCCATTCTCGAGGATGAAGACAGCGCCGAAGAAGCAATTGCCGCGGCCGAGGCGACGATCGAAGCGATCGAGCGCGAATGCCAGGAAATTCGGGCAAAGCCCCCGGAGCTGGCACCCGAACTGAAGGCCGATGCCGGAATGATCCTCGTTCTCTCGCGCGACGGCACACCGGTTCTCCAGCCGGTGTTCTACGGCGAGCGCGATATCGAAGTCGTCGGTGACGAGGATGTCGTCGAAGTCGTTCCGAGTGTCGGCAGTGATGGCAAACGCCGTGCAGCGCTTTCCAAGCGTCTGGTCGACGAACTTGCGATGCAACGTCGTGACGTGCTCGCGCTCCACGTGGCATCGGATCCCGGCCTTTCGCTCGACATTATGGTCTTCACCCTCGCGGATGCCGACACCCACGACTGGCGGTCACGCGCGGCCACGACCCTGCGTGGCGGCGTCCCCGCGGGTCCGATTGTCGGGTTCGAAGCAAAGGATGCGCCGGCAAGCGCATCCCTTGCGGACCTGCGCTCGGGTCTCGATGAGAGCTGGCGATCTGGCGAAGACGCTTCGTCGCGCTTCAAGATGTTTCGGGCACTCGCCGATGAAAGTCGCGCAGCATGGCTCGGCTTCGTCGTCGCTCGCACACTCGAGGCGAGCCTCAACATGGCAGGCGAACGTCAGATCACGTTCCAGGATCATCTGGGCAGCACGATCGGCATCGACATGGCGCAATGGTGGCGTCCGACCGCGGCAAACTACTTCGACCGCGTCTCGAAGCAGGTCATCCTTGATGCGCTCACCGATGTCGGCGGCCTGGAACTGTCCTCGCGCTTCGCATCGGTGAAAAAGGGCGATCTTGCGATGAGCGCCGAGCGCGTCTTCGCGGGGACCTACATCACCGAAGTCGAAGTTCGGGAAAGGGCGCTCGCCTGGGTGCCCGAAGTCATGCGCTTTGCCGACCAGCCGGAAATTCCTGCCGATAGCGAAGCGCAATGTCCCGACGCGGATTTCGTCGCCAACGACGACAATCAGCCCCCGAGCGAGGTGGCCGCCTGACCTCCTCCTGACAGGAACGGCTGCTCGCCACCGTGAAGCGGTCCTCCGGCACATGCCGGGGGGCCGCTTCCTTCATGGAAAGAGAGCGGAGGGGGCTCCGGGATCTCCGGCACTGATCGACGGAACTGTCGTCAGGCCATTTCAGGAGATCCAACATGGCCTATCGCAAGGGACAAAGCGGCGGAGTGTCGCCTGCTACCCGTATCACCCAGGAAATCATCGCACGCCTCGAGTCCGGCACGAAGCCGTGGATCAAGCCATGGCGCGGTTTGCCAGTCTCGCGTCCATTGCGGGCGTGCGGCATCCCTTATCGCGGCATGAATGTATTCTGGCTCTGGATGGTTGCCGACATGTGCGGTTACGCCTCGCCGTTCTGGATGACCTACAATCAGGCCAAAGAACTGGGCGCACAGGTGCGCAAGGGTGAAAAATCCACCATCGCCATCTTCTACAAGAGCTACACCAAGAAAGTCGAAGCCCCCGACACCGGCGAAAAAACCGACGAAAGTCGTCGCGTGTTGAAGGCCTATCCGGTTTTCAATGCTGATCAGGTCGAAGGTCTGCCCGAGCGTTTCCATCCCGCCGCGACGCTTGAGGTGGTGGAGCCCGAGGGCCGTCAGGCTGAACTCGACTCATTCTTTGCCCGTATTCCGGCCGTGCTGCGGCATCAGGGCGACGAAGCCTATTATGAGCCAGTGGCTGACCGGGTGACAATGCCGCCTGCGCATCTCTTCTCGGGCTTCGACCACTATTACGCGACGCTCGCGCACGAGCTGTCG
>NZ_BCZQ01000041.1 GCF_001598815.1 Sphingopyxis terrae subsp. terrae NBRC 15098
AACTCCTCTTCGTCACGGTTGAAGTGTGCAAACTCCACCATAACGATGAACCCGGTGGCCACCAGCGACGCCGCATTCCGGGGTGGGGCATGCCCCACCCCGGAATACACCATCGCCTACACCGGAAATTACACCACGAGCGCGGACGCTAACTCGGCGTGGAAGAGGTCAGACATCGAGTTCACGAAAACTTTGCGAGGTTTTTTCCATCTGCGAGGAATAGCAAGCGAGCGCTCATCGCATCGCACCCGTCCAGTCCATTTCGCTCGTCCGCCGGACTTGCGGGTGAGGTCGACGTATTTTTCAACGCCCATTGCCTCTAAGCGAGCGGCCATGCGCATGGCATAGCAATTGGTGCATCCTGCTGATGCCAGAGAACATCCAGCGACGGGATTCCAAGTAGCATCCGTCCATTCGATTGGAGAATTTTCTGCCATTGGAATGCTCCTATCTTCACCGGGCGCCTGATTATTTATTAAGGCGCTTGAATCATGAAGAGAGGCGTCCCGCAACAGGAATCGATACTGTGATCTGTCCATTGCGGAGGTTCGGTGGCATTTTATGCCCCATTAGCCGCCGACAAAATCGCCCGCACACTCGCCGTCGCAACGTCGGTATCCAGCCCGCAGCCGAACAGGCTTTTCCCGTCGGCGGTGCGGCACTCCACATACGCCGCGGCCTGCACGTTGCTGCCCTGGCCGATCGCGTGCTCGCTATAATCGACGATGTCCATCAGCGGGCCGCCGCTCTCGGCGAGCGCGGCGATGACGCTGCTCATCAGGCCGTTGCCGCGGCCGCTGACGCTGCGTTCGGTGCCGTCGATGGTCAGCTTGCCGGCGAAGATGCGGTCGGCGCCCGAATGGGTCTCATGCCAGTCGACGAGCTGGAAGCGTTTGCCTTCGGTGGCGAGATAGGCGCGTTCGAACGCCTGCCAGATGTCGTCGGCGGCGAGTTCGCGGCTCGTTTCGTCGGCGAGCGCCTGGACGACGTGGCTGAAGCTGGCCTGCATCTTTTTGGGCAGTTTCAGCCCCTTGTCCTGTTCGAGCACCCAGGCGACGCCGCCCTTGCCCGACTGGCTGTTGACGCGGATCACCGCTTCGTAGCTGCGCCCCAAGTCGGCGGGGTCGATGGGCAGGTACGGCACCTCCCACGCCTCGTCATTCTGGCGTTCGCGCGCGGCGAAGCCTTTCTTGATCGCGTCCTGATGGCTGCCCGAAAAGGCGGTGTAGACCAGATCGCCGCCATAGGGATGGCGCGGGTGGACGGGGATATTGTTGCAATATTCGACCGTCTGGATGACCTGATCGATGTCCGAGAAATCGAGCTCGGGATCGACGCCCTGCGTGTACATGTTGAGCGCGATGGTGACGAGGCAGGTGTTGCCGGTGCGCTCGCCATTGCCGAACAGGCAGCCTTCGACGCGGTCGGCGCCGGCGAGCAGGCCGAGCTCGGCCGCGGCGACGCCGGTGCCGCGGTCGTTGTGCGTGTGCAGGCTGATCAGCGCGGCGTCGCGGTTCGGCAGATGCTTGCCGAAATATTCGATCTGGTCGGCGTAGATATTGGGGGTCGCCGCCTCGACCGTCGCGGGCAGGTTGAGGATGATCGGCTTGTCGGCGGTGGGCTGGAGAATGTCCATCACCGCGGCGCAGACCTCGATCGAGAAATCGATCTCGGTCGTCGAGAAGCATTCGGGGCTATATTCGAAGCGCCAGTCCGTATCGGGCAGGCGCGCGGCATTGTCGCGCAGCTGCTTCGCACCCTCGACCGCGATCGCCTTGATATCGGCCTTGTCCATGCCGAAGACGATCTTGCGCCACGCGGGCGCGACCGCATTGTAGACGTGGACGATCGCGGTTTTCGCGCCCGCCAGGCTGTCGAAGCTGGTGCGGATGAGGTCGGCGCGGCTCTGCGTCAGCACCTGCGGCGTGACGTCATCGGGGATGCGGCCCGAGCGGACGAGGTTCTGGATATAGTCGAAATCGGTCGCGCCCGAGGCGGGGAAGCCGACCTCTATCTCCTTCAGCCCGCAGCGCACGAGCAGGTCGAAGAAGCGCGTCTTTTTCTCGGCATCCATCGGATCGATCAGCGACTGGTTGCCGTCGCGCAGATCGGTCGACAGCCAGATCGGCGCGCGCGTGATCGTGCGCGACGGCCATTGGCGATCGGTCAGCGGAATCTGGGGAAAGGGGCGATATTTGACCGAAGGGTCGCGGAGCATGGTCATGGGAGTGAACTTCTTCTGCTGGGATTGGCTGGCTGTGTCGATCGGACCCTTGAGCGGGTGGCCGCGACTAGCGCGCAGCCAGTGTCACGCCCAAGGGCGTGTAAGTCGCAGAAGAAGAAGAGCGTTGCCGCGCATGGCGCCCCCATGATGCATAATGTCGCGCTTGGCAAGGGGGACGTGCGAAAATGTCGCCGGACCGCCTTCCGGGAGGATGGACGGCGGCCCGGCGCAGGGTGGGGTTAGGGGTGGGGGAGGGCGTTGCCCCCCTCAGGCGTCTTCGTTGTCGCGGACGTGGCCTTCGGCGGAATCGCGGGCGTCGTCGTCGTCGTCGTCGTCGAAATCATCGTCGAATTCGAAGACTTCCTCCTCGACCATATTGTCGGCGGCGTGGATGCGCACGCCGATGAGCCAGTCGGCGAGCGGGCCTTCCCAGCCCGCCTCGACCGGGGCGAGGGCATCGGCGGCGCTGCCCGCCGGGCGATCGCCGACAAGGTCGAAATCCTGCACCCCGTCGTCGGGCGGGGTGATGTAGACATGGGGTTCGAGCCGGACATGCGTCCATCCGGCGGTGGGGGCGAGGCCGTCGGCCTCGACAATCAGCAGCGGATCGTCCGCATCGCCGCCGACCATGGCGGCCACCTCGACTATTTCGCGTACCAGTTCGCTCATCGTGCCGACTCCTGCGAAAAGGGCGGGGCCCCAACCGGACCCCGCCCCCTGGCTAGCGGCACTGTGTGACAGATTGACGCGTCACTGTTTTTCGAAGGCGGCGTGGATGTCGAGCTTTACCTCGTCGCTGACGAAGGGGATGCCGTAGAGGACGCCGAAGTCGCTGCGCTTGATCGTCGTTTCGGCTTCGAAGCCGACGGTTTCCTTCTTGGTCATCCCCATGCCCGCGCCGTGAAATTCGACGTCGAGGGTAACGGGGCGGGTAACGCCATTGAGCGTAAGGTTGCCGGTGACCTTTGCCTCGGTCCCGTCGTCGTCGAGGACGACCGCGGTCGAGACGAAGCGGGCGTCGGCAGGGGCGGGACCGAAGAAGTCGGGCTTGCCGCCGTCCTTGCCCGCGCGCAGCAGATGCCCGGTCAAGCCGGCGCTGGCGGTGGTCACCTTCGACACCGGGATGGTGACGTCGACCTTTGCCGCGGCGGGATTGGCGGGATCGAGCACGAGGGTGCCGGTCACGTCGCCGAAGATGCCGGTATAGTTGCTGAAGCCGAGGTGATCGACGCGCCACACGACCATCGTATGCGCAGGATCGGCGGCATAGGTGCCGGCGGTGACGCGGCTCTTGTCGGGCGCGCCGGGGGCGCTGGGCGCCTGGGCGACGACGACGGGAACGGCAACGACGGCAAGAGCGAAAAGCGTGGTGAGCGATGCGATACGGCGCATGAGCGGGAGCCTCCTGTTGGGGAGGCGTGATGCTAGGCGAGGGCGCGCGGCGCCGTCAATTGCGCTGCCCGGAAACGCAGCGTTTCGTCCGCTCAGTCGATCCCGTCGCCGATTAGCGAGAAGGGCGCCCAGGCGCTGGGGTGCGACCAGCTCTTGAGGAAGTCGTCGGCGCGCGGATCGTTGCGGATATCGCGCATCGCGCGCTGCAACGCCTCGGCGCGCGAGAGGCCGGGGTTCTGTTGCATCAGTTCGAACAATCGCACGGTGAGCACCGAGGCGACGTCGTCGCGCACCGGCCAGTGCGAGGCGAGCAGGCTTTCGGCGCCCGCGAAGAAGAAGGCGCGCGCCAGCCCCGACAGCCCCGGCGCCCCTTCGCTGCCGTCGCCCGAGGCGGTGTTGCATGCCGACAGCACGACCCAGCGCGCGCCGAGGTGCAGCCCCGCGACTTCGGAAGCGGTGAGCAGTCCGTCGTCGAGCGGCGTCGCGGTGGCGGGCGGGGTGAAGACGAGCCCGGGTTCGGCAAGCCCCTTCACCTCGCCCGCGATCAGCCCGTGGGTCGCGAGGAACAGCACCGAGAGATGGTCTAGATCGCTGCGCTTGAGATTGGTTTCGGTCGCGGTGCCGGCGAGATAGAGGCGCGCGGCATCGGCGCCGAGCAGCGCCTGCATCGCCTTCAATTCGGCCTCGGTCCCCGGCAGCCGGGCGAGGCGGCGCAGCGCCGCGGGATCGGCGAGCGGCGGCGCATCGCCGATCGCGGGTTGCAGCCCGGCGGTGACGGGCAGTCCGCTGCTCCGCGTGCCGCGCGCGCGGGCGCCGGCGATGCCGCGCGCGGCCGCCTGACCCTCGAGCACAGGATCGCCGAAGCCGACCATGCGCGTGCCCGCCTGGCCATCGCCGCGCGCCGCGACTGCGCGCAGCAATTGCAGCGACTGGAGCGAAGGAAGCTGAAGCAGCGCGGGGCCGTCGGCGAGCCATTTGGTTGCGCGCAGCACCGCGGGGTCGCCGTCGGCGCCGGTCGGCTTTTCGGTGACGAGGATGCCGAGTGGCAGCGAGGAAAGCGACCCCGTCGCGGCAGTAAAGAGATGGCGCTTGCCGGCAAGATCGGCGGCGAAGGGCGCGAGCAGCCGGTCGTAGAGCAGCCAGGCGGTGCCGCGGTCGAAGGGAAAATCGCCTTCGCCCTCGGCCGACCATTTCGCATCCTCTTCGGGCGTCACGTCGATGCTGGCGCCGACGTCCCACAGCAGGCGGCGAACATGCGCGTTGACCTCTGCCGCGGGCATGTCGGCGCGATTCCAGCGCAGCTTGTCATGGGTGACGAGCAGGACATGGGTGCCAAATTCGGACGGCACGAGCATGACGAAGGCTTCGTCGGGCGCGAGCAGCGCCTGCGCCTCTGCCATGCCGAGCGGACGCGGCCGGATCAGCGCGAAATAATCGGGGGTCGCCGCGGCGATCGCGGCATCGACCTGCGCCCGGCGATCGTCCTTGCGCGCGATTTCGGATTGCAGCGCCGAAAATTGACGCTGGCGTTCGGCGGGGTCGTCGGGGAGCGTTTCGAGCTTCGTGTTGAGCGCCGCGATCTCCGTGTCAATCTGGCGCCGTTCTTCGACGAGCGGCGAAACCGAGGCGCGGGCCGCGGCGCGTTCGGCGGCGGCGCGCGCGACGGCGCGGCTGGTCGTGCCCGCCATCGCATCCTGCAGCGCCGCAAATGCCTGTTCGGCGGCGGCGCCCTCGTGCGCGCCCTTTGCCCACAGAGCGTCGGCATAAAGCAGGAAATAGTCGGCGTAGCGCCGTTCGCCGAGCCATGCCCAGGGATCGGCGGTCACCCAGTCGAGCTTCATTTCGTCGAAACGGTCGAAGCCGAGCGCGTCGCGGAAACTGGTCATGCCCAGCGCGGCATGGCGCGCGGCGGCGAGCGCCAGCGCCGGGTCGCCGCCGGCGCGCAGCAGCAGTTCGGAAAGATCGGCCTTGAGCGCGTTGAGCGTGTCGTCGGGATCGCCGAAGCTGCCGCGCCGCGCCGAGCGCCGGTCGGGGTCGAGATAAAGGGCGACATGGTCGTTGGCGGGATCGCCCAGCACATCGGCCAGCACGGCGATCGCGGCGGCGCTGCGGTCGCGCTTCTTGAGGAAGGTGGTCAGATTGTCGAGCGCGTGAAGGGTGCGAAAATCGCCCGCGCCGAACGCCTTGCGTTCGACGGCCAGCGCCTCGCGGTAAACGGCTTCGGCTTCGGCATCGTTCGCAGGCAGGTCGTCGAGATCCCAGGCCAGATCGCGCAGCGCCTTGGCATATTCGTCGCCGTCCTTGCCATAATGACCAGCGAACAGCGCCACCTTGCGGCGGCTGTTGGCGATGCGTTCGGCCTCGTCGCCATAGCTCGACAGGGTGCGCCTCTCGGCCTCGATCGCCTTTTGCTCGGCGTCGAAATCGACCCCGGCGAGCTGGGTGCCGACGAGCGCACCGAAGCCATAGCGGGCGAGCTGGTCGCGGGCGCGGTCGGCCTTGCCCGCGGCGACCGCCGCCTTGGCATAGGCTTCGGCAATGCCGGTCACATCATTGACCATATCCTTGTCGAAATATTCGCCGCTGCCCGCCTTGCCCTTCGTATAATGCGGGCTGGCGACCAGGATCGCGAGGATGCGTTCGTCGAGGGCAAGCGCGTCGTCGGGGCGGTTCGCGCCCGCAAGCGCGGCGCGATAGTCGTAATAGCGGCGGACGAGACGGAAATCGGGGCCTTCGCAATCGTCGCCGGTGCAGGCGTCGATCGCGGCGAGGCTGTCGTCGAACAGCCGCTTGCGCAGCGCCCCGGCGTCGTCGTCGCGGCCGACGAGGGCGAGCAGCGCCGCATAGCTCGACAGCATGTCGGCGCGCTTGTCGCGCGCCCGGTCGCAGCGCGTCCCCCACGCCGGGCTCTCGCACCCCGCCCAGCGCGGTTCGAAGCGCGCGATGACGGCATCGAAGGCGGCGACGGCTTCGCTGGCGCGCCCGACGTCGTTGAGCATCTGTCCATATTCGAGCAGCGTATCGCCAAGGTCGGTATCGTCGCGCGCGCAGCCCATCACCATGCCGGGGACGCGGCGGCCGCAGCCATAGGCTTCCTCAGTCAGCGCATGGACATAATGGGAGAAGGGCTCGATCGCCTCTTCGCGGTAGCCGTTGATGCGCAGCGCGAGCGCATATTGGCGTTCGACGTCGGCTGTCGCATAGGTGCCCGCCCCGTACAGCGCGGTGGCGATTTCGACCGCGCGCACGAGCGCCTGCCGCGATTCGGGTGCCCGGTGCGCCCAGCTGAGATTGTTCGCGTGGACGAGCAGCTTGGCGAGATAGGGGGCGCTGTTTTCGCCGCGGTCAGCGGCGATCAGCTTGAGCGTGCGTTCGGAGATGGCGGCGCGGTCGGTGAGATCGGCCGCCAGTTCCTTGCGGTCATTCTCGGCGACCTTTTCGGCGGTCGCGGGTGACAGGTCGGGGGCGATCTGCGCCGCGGCCGGAAGCGCGGCGACAAGCCAGAACATCGCCCATATCCCCGCCGGCATCGCCCGCATCCGCCGCATATCCCGCCCCCCGCGAACGGCCGCGCCGGCAAGGCGGCGAAGCCGGAAGCCAAAGGGTTAGGCAAAATTGCGACGCGGCGCAAATCGGGTGTCGGGCGCTATTGCCCCGCGGCGCGGCGCTCCGCAAACCATTGGCGCAGCATCGCGGCGGTGCAGCCGGTGAAGCCGTAAGAGCCGATGACCGAGCAACTGTCGGGACGCGTCAGGCGGGCGATATTGTCATAATCCTCGACCCGCGCGCCCCACGCGCTGCCGCCGACCGACGTGTCGTCATCCTTTCCGCGCAACTCCTTCGGCACGCGGTAGCGGTCCGATTCGGGGCGCTGGGCGCAGACGACGATCTCCTCACCCTCGGCGACCGGACAATGGTCATCGCCATAGGTGACGAGAAAGGAGATGCGTTCGGGTGGTTCGCTGTGCTGTACGAGGCTATCGTCCTGCGCGGCGGCGGGTAGCGGGGCCAGCAGCATGGCGGCGGCAAGCAGCAGCGACGGGGCGGCGGTTGAAATCGACATGGCGTTCCCTCTGACCATCCCCGTATCCGCAATAGGCGCGCGAAGATGAACGCCAGCCGAACCGGGCTCAGGCGATATCGAGCGACGCGGCGATGGCGGCCCATATTTCAGCGAGTTCGTCGGCGCCGGCGCAATAGGGCGGCATGACATAGACGCTGTTGCCGAGCGGGCGCAGCAGCACGCCGCGATCGCGGTAGAAGGCGGTGAGGCGGGGAGCGAGCGCCGAAAGATAGCCCGCATCGGCAACCACGAGATCGAGCGCGGCGATGGTGCCGAGGCGGCGCGGGTTGGTGATGCGCGGATCGGCCGCCAGCATCGCGAGGTGCGCGGCCTGGGCATCGGCGAGCGCGTCGATGCGCTGCTGCACCGGTTCGTCGCGCCAGATGGCGAGATTGGCGTTCGCGGCGGCGCAGGCGATGGGGTTCGCCGTGTAGCTCGACGAATGGTAGAAGGTCTTTGCGCGGTCGGGCGAATAATGCGCCGCGAAGATCGCTTCGCTGCACAGCGTCACCGCGAGCGGCATCGCGCCGCCGGTGAGACCTTTCGACAGGCAGACGATATCGGGGATCACCCCCGCCTGGTCGCAGGCGAAGCGCGTGCCGGTGCGGCCCCAGCCGGTCATCACCTCGTCGGCGATGAAGAGCACGCCGTGCGCTGCGCAGATGGCGCGCATCTCGGCGAGCACCCACGCCGGATAGATCAGCATGCCGCCGGCGCCGAGGATCAGCGGTTCGACGATGAAGGCGGCGGGCTTTTGCAGGCAAGCGGCTTCGAGTGCGTCGAGCGTGACCTGCTCCTTGCCGCCATGGGGGAAGGGGATGGTGCCGACGTCGAACAGCAAAGGTTGCCACGCGCGGTTGTAGACGCCGCGCTCGCCGACCGACATCGTGCCGATGGTGTCGCCATGATAGCTGTGGTCGAGCACGAGGATGCGGCTGCGCGGCTCGCCGATGTTGAACCAGTAGCCGAGCGCCATCTTGAGCGCGACCTCGACGCTGGTCGAGCCCGAGTCCGAAAAGAAGACGCGGGTGAGCGGGGCGGGGGTGATGCGGATCAGTTCGGCGGCGAGGCTTTCGGCGGGCTCGTGCGTCCAGCCCGCGAAGATGAGCTGGTCGAGCTTTTCGGTCTGGGCCCGGATCGCAGCCATGATTTGCGGGTGCGCATGGCCGTGCGTCGTCACCCACCAGCTCGAGATCGCGTCGATCCAGCTGTTGCCGTCGCTGTCATAGAGGCGCGCGCCGCGGGCGCGGTCGATCAGCGGGATCGGCTCGCCGAGGCCGTGCTGGGTGAAGGGGTGCCAGACGGGGGATCGATGGTCGAGGTTCATGGGGCCGCCCTACAGTATATCGTCATCCCGGCGAAGGCCGGGATCTCGTCGGTGCGTCACAATTCGAAGTCGGGATCCCGGCCTTCGCCGGGATGACGAATGTCTATTGAAAGTCCGTCAGGTCGAAATTGGCCGCGAAAGCCGCCGCGAGCGCGTCGGGGGTCAGCGGATCGACGATCGGGAGGCGGCCAAGGCGCTTTGCGCCCGATAGGGCCGCGATGATCGCTTCGCTGTCGGGGGCGGCCTCGCCGACAAAGGCGATGCCGTGGATGGGGACGTGGCGGGCCTTGAGGGCTTCGATCGTCAGCAGGCTGTGGTTGATCGTGCCGAGCGCGGTGCGCGCGCAGACGATCACCGGAATCTGCCAGCGCGCGAACAGGTCGGCGTAGAGCAGCGTGCGGGTGACGGG
This sequence comes from Sphingopyxis terrae subsp. terrae NBRC 15098, assembly GCF_001598815.1. Taxonomy (GTDB): domain Bacteria; phylum Pseudomonadota; class Alphaproteobacteria; order Sphingomonadales; family Sphingomonadaceae; genus Sphingopyxis; species Sphingopyxis terrae. The sequence continues at coordinate 9,416 of NZ_BCZQ01000041.1, forward strand.
GACGAGCGCGCCGCCCGCGCCTTCGATCAACAGGTCGCCGGGCGGCGGGACGAGCGCGTCGGCGTCGATGGTCACGCCGTCGATTTCGGCGGCAAGGTGCGGCGAGGCGGGGGTGACGAGACGCCAGGTTTCGGGATGGACGCGAACGCCGGCGAGGCGCGCGACGGCTTCGCTGTCGGTTTCCTCTTCAAGCCCCGACTGGATCGGCTTCCAGTAGCGCAGGCCGAGCGCGCCCGCGAGCGCCGCCGAAAAGACGGTCTTGCCGATGCCGGTATCGGTGCCGGTGACGACGAAGCGGGTCATGCCGCCGCCATCGCCGCCGACAGCGCATCGACCATCGCGTCGATGTCGCGGGTCGAGACGTTGAGGGTGATCGCGATGCGCAGCCGCGCCGTGCCCTGCGGCACCGTCGGCGGGCGGATGCCGCGGACGTCGAAACCCTCGGCCTGCAGCATGGCGGCGATCCGCATCGTGCGGGCGTTGTCGCCGATGACGACGGGGATGATCTGGCTGCCGCTCGGCGCGATGCCGAGCGCCGCGAGCCGCTTTTCGGCGTGGCGGACGAGCCCCGAGAGCCGTGCCGCGCGCTCGGGCTGTTCGGCGACGATTTCGAGCGCCTGGCGGACGAGCCACGCCATGAGCGGCGAGGGCGCGGTCGAGAAGATGAAGGGACGGCCGCGGTTGACGAGGAAGTCGCGGACGATCGCGGGGCCGCAGAGCAACGCGCCTTCGCAGCCCAGCGCCTTGCCGCAGGTGTGGAGCGTGATCAGATTGGCGCGCGGCGCGAGCGCGTGGGCAAGCCCCTGTCCTGCCGGGCCATAGACGCCCGTCGCATGCGCCTCGTCGACGATCAGCACCGCGTCGTGGCGGTCGGCGATAGCGGCGAGGTCGGCGAGCGGGGCCATGTCGCCGTCCATCGAATAGAGGCTTTCGACCGCGATCCATGGCGTGCCGGTGCCGCCGCCTGCGCGCCAGCGGAGGATAGCGTCTTCAAAGGCTTGCGGGTCGTTATGCGCAGCCGCTGTGCGCTCGGCGCGGCCAAGTTTCATCCCGTCGTGCGCGCTCGCATGGATCAGCGCGTCGTGGACGATCAGGTCGCCGCGCTGCGGCAGCGTCGCGAACAGCGCGGTGTTGGCCGCGAAGCCGGTGGGGAAGAAGAGCGCCGCCTCGGTGCCATAGTGGCGCGCCGCATGCGCCTCGAGCGCTTCATGCTCGGCATGGTTGCCGCGCAGCAGCCGCGAGCCGCCCGAACCGGCCGGAATGCCGCGCGCGGCGCCCTGCGCCAGCGCTTCGGCGAGCGCGTAGGAACCCGCAAGCGCGAGATAGTCGTTCGAGGCGAAATCGATCCCGGCGCGCGGCGCGAGCGCGCGGCGGCGGCCGTCGGCGGCGAGCGCGGCAAGATCGGCGCGGTGGGCGGCGAAAATTGGGCTATCCAATTCCGTTTGTCCTGAGGAGCCCCTGAGCTTGTCGAAGGGGCGTCTCGAAGGACCGGAAGCGTGCGGTGCTTCGAGACGGGCCTTCGCCGGTGCTCAGTCCCTCCTCAGCACGAACGGCATGAGGAGGGAGCAAGGTGGCTTAATTCTTTGCCTTGTCGACCAGCTTGTTCTTGGCGATCCACGGCATCATCGCGCGCAGCTGGGCGCCGGTCTGTTCGATCGGATGCGCTGCGGCGGCCTTGCGGCTGGCCTTGAGTTCGGGCTGGCCGGCCTGGTTGTCGAGGACGAAATCCTTGACGAAGCGGCCCGAGGTGATGTCGGCGAGGACGCGTTTCATCTCGGCCTTCGTCTCTTCGGTGATGATGCGCGGACCCGTCTTGATGTCGCCATATTCGGCGGTGTTCGAGATCGAATAGCGCATGTTCGCGATGCCGCCTTCATAGAGAAGGTCGACGATCAGCTTGGTTTCGTGGAGACATTCGAAATAAGCCATTTCGGGGGCGTAGCCCGCCTCGACCAGCGTTTCAAAACCCGCCTGGATCAGATGGGTGATGCCGCCGCAGAGCACCGCCTGTTCGCCGAAAAGATCGGTTTCGCACTCTTCCTTGAAGGTCGTTTCGATGATGCCGCTGCGACCGCCGCCGACGGCGGAAGCATAGCTGAGGGCGAGCGCCTTGGCGTGGCCGTTGCCGCTGTTGCCCGATGCTTCCTGCGCAACCGCGATCAGGCAGGGAACGCCGCCGCCCTTCTGATATTCGCTGCGCACCGTGTGGCCGGGGCCCTTGGGCGCGACCATGAAGACGTCGATATCGGGGCGCGCCTCGATGAGGCCGAAGTGGATGTTGAGGCCGTGCGCAAAGGCGAGCGCGGCACCGGGCTTCAGATTGTCGGCGAGATCGTCGTAATAAATCCTTGCCTGATGCTCGTCGGGCGCCGCGATCATGATGACGTCGGCCCAGGCGGCGGCTTCCTTGTTCGACAGGACGCGGAAGCCAGCGCCTTCGGCCTTCTTCGCGGTTGCCGAGCCGGGGCGCAGCGCGATCGCGACATCCTTGACTCCGCTGTCGCGCAGGTTCTGCGCATGGGCGTGGCCCTGGCTGCCATAGCCGAGGATGGCGACCTTCTTGTTCTTGATCAGATCCTGGTCGGCGTCGCGATCGTAGTAAACCTGCATTTTCTTCTTCCCTTATTTTCGTTCGTCATGCCGGACTTGATCCGGCATCCATTCGGCGCTCCGTTTCCGGCGAAGTTCTGAATGGACCCCGGATCAAGTCCGGGGTGACGATAGTTGAAACCCAACGCTTGAACTCTAGAGCGCCTCCGGCCCGCGGGCGATGGCGACGATGCCGGTGCGGCCGACCTCGACCAGACCGCATTCGCGCATCAGCGCGATGAAACGGTCGACCTTGTCGCTGTTGCCGGTGATTTCGAAGATGAAGCTCGACAGCGTCGTGTCGACGACCTTGGCGCGGAAGACGTCGGCAAGGCGGAGCGCCTCGATGCGCTTTTCGCCGGTGCCGGCGACCTTCACCAGCGCGATCTCGCGTTCGACATGCGCGCCCTGATCGGTGAGGTCGGTGACCTGATGCACCGGCACCAACCGGTCGAGCTGCGCGATGATCTGGTCGATCACCGCGGGCGGACCCGAGGTGACGATGGTGATCCGCGACAGTGCATGATCGGCGCTGATGTCGGCGACGGTCAGGCTTTCGATATTATAGCCGCGCGCCGAGAACAGCCCGGTGATCTTGGCCAGGATGCCCGCCTCGTTATCGACGGTGACGGCGAGGACATGGCGCTCGCCCGTTTCGGTGGTGATTTTCATTATTCCTCCCCGGAACGGGGAGGGGGACCACCAAAGGTGGTGGAGGGGTACCCTCGCCCAAAAGCTGCGCTATGGGGCACGTGCCCCTCCACCATGCTTCGCATGGTCCCCCTCCCCCGATGGGGGAGGATCGTGTCGGCTTTCATCATCACACCAGCGCTTTCGCTTCGTCGTCCATTTTGCCGGTGACGTCGCTCGGCTGGAGTATCATGTCGGTGTGCGCCGCGCCCGACGGGATCATCGGGAAGCAGTTGGCGAGCTTGGCAACGCGGCAGTCGACGATCACCGGACCCGGCGTTTCGATCATCTGCCGGATGCCGTCCTCAAGCTCGCCGAGCGTGTCGATGCGCAGGCCCGTCCAGCCATAGGCCGCGGCCAGTTTCACGAAATCGGGCAGGCTGTCCGAATAGCTGTTCGAATAACGGCTTTCGTAGGTCAGTTCCTGCCACTGGCGGACCATCCCCATCCATTCATTGTTGAGGATGAAGATTTTCACCGGCAGGCGGTACTGGCTGACCGTACCCATTTCCTGAATGTTCATCTGGAGCGAGGCTTCACCCGCGATGCAGACGACCAAACGGTTCGGGTGCGCGATCTGTGCGCCCACCGCGGCGGGGAATCCGTAGCCCATCGTGCCGAGCCCGCCCGAGGTGAGCCAGCGGTTGGGCGCGGCAAAGCCGAAATGCTGCGCCGCCCACATCTGGTGCTGGCCGACTTCGGTCGTGATGATCGGATCGCGGCCGCGGGTCGCGTCGAACAGCGCCTTGACCGCACGCTGCGGCATGATTTCGGCGCCCGCGTCCTTCTTTTCGGGAAAGTCGAGGCAGCGCGTCGCGCGCCACCCGTCGATGCGGCGCCACCATTCGCCAAGATCGCGCGCCTTGTGACCCTTGTCGGCCCAGGCGGCGATGAGCGCATCGAGCGCGCGGCCGGCATCGCCGACGACCGCGATGTCGACCGGGACGATCTTGTTGATCGAGCTGCGGTCGATGTCGATGTGGATCTTCTTCGCCTCGGGCGCGAAGGCGTCGAGGCGGCCGGTGACGCGATCGTCGAAGCGCGCGCCGACTGCGATGATGAGGTCGGCGCGGTTCATCGCCATGTTCGATTCATAGGTGCCGTGCATGCCGAGCATGCCGAGCCATTTGGGATCGTCCGACGGGAAGGCGCCGAGCCCCATCAGCGTCGAGGTGATCGGCGCGCCGGTCAGGCTGACGAGCTGGCGCAGCGCCGCGCTGGCGTCGGGGCCGGCGTTGATGACGCCGCCGCCGGTATAGAAGATCGGGCGTTCGGCCGCGGCGATCATGTCGATCGCCTGCGCGATGGCGCCTGCATCGGGTTCGACCTGCGGACGATAGCTTTGATGCTCAATCTTTTCGGGCACGCTGTAGCTGCCCGTTGCGACCTGAACATTCTTCGGAATGTCGATGACGACGGGGCCGGGGCGGCCGTGCGTCGCGATGTAGAAAGCCTCGTGAATCACGGCGCCCAGCCGGTCGGGGTCCATGACCAGATAATTATGCTTGGTGCAGTGGCGCGTGATGCCCACCGTGTCGCATTCCTGAAAGGCGTCGGTGCCGATCAGCGTCGTCGGCACCTGACCCGTCAGCACGACCATCGGGATCGAATCGAGCAGCGCGTCGGTGATGCCGGTGACGGCGTTGGTCGCGCCCGGCCCCGAGGTGACGAGCACGACGCCGGGCTTGCCGGTCGAGCGCGCATAGCCCTCTGCCGCGTGGGTCGCGGCCTGTTCGTGGCGAACGAGGACATGCTTGATCGAGGGATGATTGAAGAGGGCGTCGTAGATCGGAAGCACCGCGCCGCCCGGATAGCCGAACACCGTATCGACCCCGAGGTCGACCAGCGCCTGAACCACCATGTCGGCACCACTCATTTCCTTCACGACACGCGCTCCTTTCTTCGTGCGGCCCGATGCTGGACGCAGCCTGCCCGCGGCCTTGTTGCGCCGCAGCAGGCAGCGGGCAATAGGTATATGATTCTATCCTGTCAACAGTCTATCACGTAATAATATTGCTATTTGATTGATTGAATCGACGGATAATGACTCTTCGTGGCGCGACCATCCGGCGGGGGGCTGGTGGCGGAACCAGGTATATTGCCGCTTCGCATATTGGCGGGTCGCCGCCTGCGCCGCCTCGAGCGCCGCCTCGCGGCTGCTTTCGCCGCGGACATGCGCCGCAACCTGCGGCACGCCGATCGCGCGCATGACGGGGAGATCGGGGTCGAGCCGGCGCGCGAGCAGCGCGCTCACCTCTTCGATCGCGCCGCCGTCGAACATGCGCTCAAGGCGGGTGTCGCAGCGCTCGCGCAGCCAGTCGCGCGGCGGCAACAGGATGAGCGGCACCAGCGTGATGTCCCCGGCTATGCCGCCGCCGCGGTCCTGTTGCCACGCGGCGAGCGTCCGGCCGGTCGCGCGCACCACCTCGAGCGCGCGCGCGATGCGGGTCGTGTCGGCCGGATTGAGCCGGGCGACAGCGGCGGGATCGGCTTCGGCGAGCGCGGCATAAGCGTCGGCGACGGGCAGCGCGCGCACCGCTTCACGAATATCCGGGTCGATTTCGGGCACCGGGGCGATGCCGTCGAGCAGCGTGCGCAGATAGAGGCCGGTGCCGCCGACGAGGATGGGAACCTTCCCCGCGGCGTGCGCGTGGGACAGGGTGCGGCGCGCTTCTTCGGCCCAACGCGCCGCATTGTGGGCGGACCCGCCATCGACATGACCGAAGAGGCGATGCGGGATGCCGGCCATCTCCGCCGCGTCCGGCCGTGCCGAGAGGAGGGGGATGTCCGCATAAACCTGACTCGCGTCGGCGTTGACGACCTCTGCGTCGCCGAGCGCCTGGGCGAGGGCGACCGCCAATGCGCTCTTGCCGCTGGCGGTGGGGCCAGCGATAAGCGCCACCGGTGGACGGTGCGTGAAGGAAGAAGAAGGAGATGCCATGTTCGTTGCAACGCTGATAGCAGCCGGGAAGCTGACGGGCGAGGTGGTCCGCGAAGCGATCGACCGCCTCGATGCGACAGGACATGAGGTGGGCGCGCCGCACTGGATCGATCAGGGCGACGCCGCCGACATCTTCTTTCAGGGCAGTCTGGTCAGCGCGCGCGCCGAACTGGCGAAAATGGACCATGGCGCGCTCGACGTCGTCGTCCAGCCGCTTGGCGACCGGACGAAGAAGTTGATCATCGCCGACATGGATTCGACGATGATCACCGTCGAATGCATCGACGAGCTGGCGGACTATGCCGGGATCAAGCCGCAGATCGCCGCGATCACCGAACGCGCGATGCGCGGCGAGCTCGATTTTCGCGCCGCGCTGATCGAGCGCGTCGGGCTGCTCGGCGGCATGGCCGAGGCGACGATCGCCGAATGCCGGGCGGAGCGGGTCAGACTGACCCGCGGCGCGCGCACGCTGGTCCAGACGATGAAGGCGCATGGCGCCTGGTCGGTGCTGGTGTCGGGCGGTTTCCTGCCCTTTGCCGCGCCGGTCGCCGAAGCGATCGGTTTCGACAAGGTGGTTGCGAACGAGTTGGAGATCGCCGGCGGCAAGCTGACCGGCAAGGTTACCGAACCGATCGTCGACAGCTCGGCCAAGCTCGAAACGCTGCGCGCCGAGGCCGCGGCGCGCGGGCTGGCGCTGGGCGACACGCTGGCGGTCGGCGACGGCGCGAACGATATTCCGATGATCACCTCGGCCGGGCTCGGGATCGGTTATCACCCACATCCCGCCGCCGCCGCCGCCGCCGACGCGGCGATCCGCCACCACGACCTGACCGCGATTTTGTGGGCGCAGGGCTATGCGCGGCGCCAGTGGGTGATGGGATAGGCGATGCTGCGCGCGGCGGGGGCGGGGCTTGCCATGCTGGCGCTGTCCGCCTGCGCGGGCGGCCAATATCGCCCGGTGGCCGATACGCCGGTGCGGATCGGCAAACCCTATGTGGTGCGCGGAACGACCTATGTCCCCGCCGCCGCGCCCGCCTATGACGCCGTCGGCTATGCGAGCTGGTACGGCAGCGAATCGGGAAACCGCACCGCGAATGGCGAGAAATTCCGTCCCGGATGGATCACCGCCGCGCATACCACGCTGCCGCTGCCGACCTATGTCGAGGTGACGGCGCTCGACAGCGGGCGGCGGATCGTCGTGCGCGTCAACGACCGCGGGCCGTTCGCCGGCGGCGGGCGCATCATCGACCTGTCGAAAGAGGCCGCGGAAGCGCTCGGCGCGCACCGCCAGGGCGTGGTGCCGGTGCGCGTGCGGCGCGTCGAACCGTCCGACAAGGATCGCGCCCGGCTGCGCAAGGGCAAGCCCGCGGCGGCGCTCGCCCCCTTGCCACCGCGCGAACTCGCGGCGCTGCGCGCGCGGCTGGCGGCGGGGGAGCGCTGAGGCGGAAGAGGACGGCGGGTGGCGGCGGTCAGTCGCAGGCGCGGTGGAGCTTGACCGCCAGCCACGCCGAGATCAGGCACATGACCGCGCTCATCAACAATTGATCGACGACGCCGACGCCCGCGAAGCCGAGCCCGATGGCGAGCAGCGAGCCCGCGACCATCGCGCCCGAATTGACGATATTGTTCGCGGCGACGGTGCGCGCGGTCTGGTCCTTGGGCACGGTGGTGGTCAGGAAGGCATAGAGCGGCACGACGAACATCCCGCCGCTGATCGCGATGCCCATCAGGCTGGCGAGCAGCGGGATGACGTCGGCGTGGTGCAGAAAGCCGCCAATGCCATAGAGCGTGCCGGCGGGATCCTGTTCCCAGTTGCGGCAGACGAAATAGAAGGCGACGACGAACGCGCCCATCACGACGACGCTCGCCGGGCTGTAGCGCGCCGATACCTCGCCCTTGAGCAACCGGTTGACCGCGACCGAGCCGATCGCGATGCCGATCGAGAAGACCGCGAGGAACAGGCTCGCGACGCTCTTGTCGGCGTGGAGGATATTCTTCACCAGCGGCGGGAACTGGATGAACAGCACCGCGCCGATCGTCCAGAAGAAGCTGATCGACAGGATCGCGAGATAGAGCCGCTTGATGTGCATCGTGCCGCGCACCAGCGCGATCGACGAGCGGACGATGTGCCAGTCGATCCCCGTCTCCTCGTGCTGCGGCGGCGCGGGCGGCACCTTGCGCCCGGTCCAATAGCCGACGAAGGCGACGAGCACGACGCCGAGCGCCGCCCATTCGACGTCGATGATGCCGGCGAGGATCGTCCCTGCGAGGATCGCGATATAGGTTCCGGCCTCGACCAGCCCGGTGCCGCCCAGCACCTCGTCGCTGTGCAGATGCTGCGGCAGGATCGCATATTTGATCGGGCCGAAGAAGGTCGAGTGGATGCCCATCGAAAACAGCGCGAGCATCATCAGCGGGATGGCGACCAGATGCACCGCCCAGCCCATCCACGCGAGGACCAGCCCGGCGCCGCCGACCGCCATGATGAGGATTTCGCAGAATTTGACGATGCGGATGATCATCGCCTTGTCGCGCGTGTCGGCAAGCTGCCCGGCGAGCGCCGAGAGGAGGAAGAAGGGCAGGATGAACAGCCCCGTTGCGACCGCGCTGAACAGCGTTTCGGACGCTTCGTCGTTGAAGACGCCGTAGACGACGAACAGCACCATCGCATTCTTGAACAGATTGTCGTTGAACGCGCCGAGCAATTGCGTGACGAACAGGGGAAGGAACCGGCGTTGCTTCAAAAGCGCAAAGGATCCGGTCATTGAAATTCCATCATTGCAGTCCGACATAGCGACCCGGCCGCGCCAAAGGGGCAATTCGGTTGTCGCACGGGGGGCTTATCGGTTAGGGCTTGGACGGTCAAAGCCCATTTTGGAACTTTCGCGCGATCAGGGGTCATGCTCAGCCTACCGAACATCTTGACGCTTTCGCGCATTCTGACGGTTCCGATCCTGCTGGCGCTGCTGTGGCCGGGCGCGCGCGAGGGGACGCACCAGCCGGCGCCGCTCTATTATGCGCTGGCCTTCGTCCTCTATTGCCTGATGGGCATCACCGACTATTTCGACGGCTATGTCGCGCGCGCGCGCGGCACCGTGTCGCGGCTCGGCGCCTTCCTCGATCCCATCGCCGACAAGATCATGATCGCGGCGGTAATCCTGCTGCTCGTCTTCACGCGCGACATCACCGGCGTTCATGTCATCGCTGCGCTCGTCATCCTGCTGCGCGAGATCATCGTGTCGGGGCTGCGCGAATTCCTCGCGACCTTGCAGGTGTCGATGCCGGTCACGCGGCTCGCAAAATGGAAGACGACCTTTCAGCTTGTCTCGTTCGGCGCGCTGATCCTGGCGGGCGCTTTGCCCGCGATGGAATGGGTCCGCAGCGTCGGCCTGGCGACCCTGTGGGGCGCGGCGGTGCTGACGATGATCACCGGCTGGGATTATCTGCGCGTCGGCCTGAAGCATATGGATTGACGCCGGTGGCGCTGCAGCTCGCCTATTTCGCCTGGGTGCGCGAACGCATGGGATGCGGTGAGGAGCAGGTCGAACCGCCCGCCGATGTCGCGACCGCGTCCGACCTGATCGCATGGCTCGCCGCGCGCGACGACCGCGGCGCGCGGGCCTTTGCCGAACCGGCGCGGATTCGCGTCGCGATCGACGGCCAGATGATGGGCAATGACGCGGCGCTCGCCGGCGCCCGCGACGTCGCGCTGTTCCCGCCGGTAACGGGCGGGTGATCCGCGTCGTCGTTCAGGACGCGGCGATCGACTTTGCGACCGAGACCGACCGCCACGACGCGGGCGGGCACGGCGCGACCGCAAGCTTCGTCGGCCGGGTGCGCGGCGACGACGGCGTGACCCAATTGTTCCTCGAACATCACCCCCAAATGACCGAGCGCGGCCTCGCCGACCTGGCGCATGCCGCCGCCGACCGCTGGCGCCTGCCGGCGCTGACGCTGATCCACCGCGTCGGCGCGATGGCGCCGGGCGAGACGATCGTGCTCGTCCTCGCCAGCAGCCCGCACCGCGCCGAAGCGCTCGCCGCCTGCACCTTTCTGATCGACCGGCTGAAGACCGACGTCATGCTGTGGAAGCGCGAGACGCTGGCTGATGGCGCCGCCCGCTGGGTCGAACCGCGCACCGCCGATCAGGAGCGCGCGGAGGGGTGGGATTAGGGAGCGGGGGCTTTACCGCGCGCAGCTTTCAGGTGGCAGATGTTAGTGCCGTTGGGCGCCTCTAATCGATGTGGCATTCAGCAATGGCTTCCCATCTGCGCCATCCGGAATGACTTCACCCTTCACGAAAACCTGACGTTCTATCGGACCGATGGACGGCTCGCCTGCCAAACGTTGGGTAATATCATCGTAGGCTTTATCCGCTTCCCGTGTTGCGTTTCGAAAGCCGATGCGGCCTTGGCAGCCTGTCTGCGTAAGATATGATCCGCACTCAATGCAGCCAGTGCCCGCATAAGAGTGCAATGTGGCTAAGCCTTCGACTGTATCGCCGATTTTGGGCGATACGCACGAGCCTTCGGTTAGCACGACATGGCTCGGACCGCAGCCTCCAACAAGCAAGACTGCAACGATTAGGAAGCGCGGGAGCATCTGCTTTTTGTATCCATGAAATTCAACGTCCGCAATCGGTCGCACCTGTCATTTCGAACTAGATTCCCAGCGACCGGCGGCTTTGGGGTGGAAAGCGGACGTCGAACCTCAGTCAATTGGTTTTCGTGAAGCTCGCACGATAGCTCGAAACAGGAAATAGCCGCCAACAAGTAAAATGCTGAGCATCCAAAGCGCGGTTGCACCCCATATCGCTTTTCCGACGACCGACGCGTCGGACCACTTACCGATGAATGGACCAATTAGGACTGCTGGTATCGTCGCCAATACAAGTAATTTGGCTTCGTTGCGTTCTGAACGGCGTAGGCCACGAAAGCGATCCCTCATCGTCTTTCCGTGAAATTGGTGCCGGAGGAATGTTTCCTCCCTTTCCGCCCACTTCCTTACTATTTTTCGGATATCCACACCCGCAATCCAAATTCTAGTGCTGTCACGCGACATTTGCACGATCGCTGTTCCGTCTGCAATCGGTCGATTCCGGTCATTCGGTCCAGAGCGTCAAAAGCGGCTGTTGGTGCTGTAAGCCCCTGGACCCCGGCTTTCGCCGGGGTACACAATATTAGCGCGGGACTTTCATACCCTCGTCATCCCGGACTTGATCCGGGATCCATTATTCCGACGCTGCGTGAATGGATCCCGGATCAAGTCCGGGATGACGATTGGGATAGCAATGTTGTCGGTCGGGCGGCATTGCCGCTGCGCGCTCTGGCGGCAGTCCCGATCGGCCGGTCAATTCGCCCGGTGTTTGCGGAAAATGTCGGCGAGCATGCGGAATTCGTCGGCGCGCGGGCTGCCCTTGCGCCAGACGAGGGCGATGGTGCGCCAGTCGTGGTCGGAATCGAGCGGGCGGGTGTCGATGTCGGTGTGGTCGAGGATACCCGCCTCGATCGCCATCTGCGGCAACATCGTGATGCCCAGCCCGTTGTCGACCATCTGGACGAGCGTGTGGAGCGAGGTGCCCATCATGCGTGCGCCCGCGCGCAGTTCGGGGCGGTTGCAGGCGGCGAGGGCGTGGTCCTTCAGGCAGTGGCCGTCCTCGAGCATCAACATCTGCGCGGGGTCGATCTGGTCGGCGCTGACCATCGCGGGAAGATCCTCCGACTGGTCGCCGGGGAAGGCGACGAACAGCGCGTCGTCGAACAGCGCCTCGCTCTCCACATCGCCGCAGGCGTAGGGCAAGGCGAGCAGCACGCAATCGACCTGGCCGTGGTGGAGCGATTCGCACGCCTGCGCGCTGGGTTCTTCGCGCAGGAACAGCTTGAGCGACGGGCGTTCCTTGCGCAGCCGCGGCAACAGGTCGGGCAGCAGGAAGGGCGCGATCGTCGGGATCACGCTCATCCGCAATTCGCCGACGAGCGGTGCCGAGGCGGCGGCGGCCATGTCGGCAAGCTCCTCCGCCTCGCGCAGCACGCGGTGCGCCTTTTCGACGATCGCGTCGCCGAGCCCGGTAAAGCGGACGACGCGGCGGGTGCGTTCGACGAGGGTCTGGCCGAGCAGGGTTTCCAGCTCGCGGATGCCCGCCGACAGCGTCGACTGGGTGACGTTGCAGGCATCGGCGGCGCGGCCGAAATGACCGTGCTCGTGCAGCGCGACGAGATATTGCATCTGCTTGAGCGAGGGCAGGTAATATTGCATTGATCGAATATAGCTATCGGATCGGCGATTTCGAGTGGCTTTGTCGATTATATGCGTTGCGGTCGCGTGATAGGCAGGCAAGCGGACCGGATCGATGGCCGACGAAGGTGGGCATGAAGGGGGCGTGATGGCGACTTCGCGATTTCTGCTCGGCGGCGTGGCGAGCGCGCTGCTGCTGACGGGCGGTGTGTTCCTGTGGAAAGGCTATAGCCAGATTGCCGCAGAGGATGTCGTGCCGGCCCCGCCGCCGCGGCTTGCCGCGCTGCCGGTCGCGGGCCCCGATGCGCCGAAGCGCGGTACCGCGCCGCCCGCCTTGCCTGCCGCCAAGGCCGAATCGCGCGAGGAGCGCCGGTTCAACCGCTATGACCGCGACCGCAACGATCGGATCAGCCGCGTCGAGATGATGGCGACGCGCAGCGCCGCCTTTCGCAAGCTCGACAAGAATGGCGACAATCTGCTCAGCTTCGAGGAATGGGCGGCGGCGACGAGCGACCGCTTTGCCGGGGCCGACGCCGACAAGTCGGGCGACCTGACCCGCGCCGAATTCGCGACGACCGCGCCGAAGCCGGCGGCGAAACCGAAATGCCGCTGTTGACGGGACGCCAGCTTCGGGTAGCTAAGGCGCGTGGACAAGTTCCAACCTGATCGAACGTCCGCTTTCGCGAATGTTCGGCATCGAACGAATGAGCGGGATGGGGGTGGTTAGCCGCCGTTGCCGCTAACTGCTCGTGTTCCCCGGCAAAAGCCGGGGGCCAGAGTGTCAAAAGCCGCCGTTGGTGCGGTAAAGCCCTGGACCCCGGCCTTCGCCGGGGTACACAACATCGAAGCGGGACTTCCATACTTTCGTCATCCCGGACTTGATCCGGGATCCATTATTCCGACGCTGCGTGAATGGATCCCGGATCAAGTTCGGGATGACGATGAAGAAGATGTCTACGATCGATCGCTAGCCGACATCCGCAGAGCCGCCCCGCAAGCGAATCTTCTGCCCGATCAGACGCTTTTCCCCGCGTCGAGTGCGTAGCCTGCGGAGCGCACGGTCCGGATGATGTCGGCGGTGCCGGGCAGATTGATCGCCTTGCGCAGCCGCCGGATATGGACGTCGACGGTGCGCAGTTCGATGTCGCTGTCCTGGCCCCATACGCTGTCGAGCAATTGTCCGCGCGAAAAGACGCGGCCGGGATGCTCCATGAAGTGGCGCAGCAGGCGAAATTCGGTCGGCCCCATGCTCACCACCTGACCGCCGCGGACCACCTTGTGCGCCACCGAATCGAGTTCGATGTCGGCATAGGCCAGGATCTCGCCGGCCAGCGCCGGGCGCAGGCGGCGCAGCACCGCGGAAACGCGCGCCACCAGTTCGCGCGGGCTGAACGGTTTGGTGACATAATCATCGGCACCGGTTTCGAGGCCGCGGATGCGGTCCTCTTCCTCGCCGCGCGCGGTCAGCATGATGATCGGCACATTCGCCGATTTCGGGTTGCGGCGCAGGCGGCGGCACACCTCGATCCCCGGCAGGCTTTCGATCATCCAGTCGAGCAGGACGATGTCGGGCACGCGTTCCTCGACGAGGACGAGCGCTTGCTCGCCGTCGGGGGTCTGGCGGACCGAAAAACCTTCGCGGGCGAAATGCCAGACGATGAGTTCGGCGATCGCCTCGTCATCCTCGATCAGCAGCAGGTCGGGCTGCGGCATCAGCCTTGCTCCTTCTCCGCCGTCGCGCTGTCTTCGGGCGTTTCGCCGCGTTCGCGCTCCTCCATCCGCTCACCGGTGACGACATAATAAACCATCTCGGCGATGTTGGTCGCATGGTCGCCCATGCGTTCCAGATTCTTGGCGACGAACAGCAGATGCGCGCTCTCGGTAATATATTTCGGATTTTCCATCATGAAGGTGACGAGCGTGCGGAAGATGCTGTTGTAGAAATCGTCGACATTCTTGTCGCGCACCGTGACCCGCACTGCGAGGTCGGCGTCGCGCGCCGCGAAGCTGTCGAGCGCGTCGTGGATCAGCTCGGCGACGATGGCCGACATCGACATCAGCACCGGGATCGATTCGATCGATCGCGTCTGGTCCATCAGCGCAACGCGCTTGGCGATGTTCTTCGCATAGTCGCCGATCCGTTCGACGACCGACACGATCTTGAGCGCCGCGATCATCTCGCGCAGATCGTCGGCCATCGGGGCGCGGAGCGCGATCGTCTGCACCGTGAGCTGTTCGACTTCGGCTTCGAGCGCGTCGATCTTCTTGTCGCCCTCCACCACCTGCGCCGCGAGGGCGAGGTCGCCCTTGCTGAGCGCGGTCATTGCCTGGAGGAGCGCCTGTTCGGCGCGCCCGCCCATTTCGCTGATCAGGCCGCGGAGGCGATTGATGTCCTCGTCGAACGCCTTGACCGTATGATCGTTCACAACTGCCATCGTTCTCGTTCCTGTCCTTCTTCGCCCGCGCCTTAACCGTAGCGGCCGGTGATATAATCCTTGGTGCGTTCCTGCTTCGGGTTGGTGAAGATGTCGGTCGTCTTCCCGTATTCGACCAGCGTCCCGAGGTGGAAAAAGGCGGTGCGCTGCGACACGCGGGCCGCCTGCTGCATATTGTGCGTGACGATCACGATAGCATATTTGCCGCGCAGTTCGTGGATCAGCTCCTCGATCTTGGCGGTCGCGATCGGGTCGAGCGCCGAGCAGGGCTCGTCCATCAGGATGACTTCGGGGTCGACCGCGATCGCGCGCGCGATGCACAGGCGCTGCTGCTGGCCGCCCGACAGCGCGGTGCCGCTTTCACCCAGCCGGTCCTTGACCTCGTCCCACAGGCCGGCGCGGGTCAGCGCGCGCTCGACGATGACGTCGAGGTCGGCCTTGTTCGCGGCAAGCCCGTGGATGCGCGAACCATAGGCGACATTGTCATAGATCGACTTGGGAAAGGGGTTCGGTTTCTGGAACACCATGCCGACGCGCGCGCGCAACTGCACAACGTCCATCGACGGCGCGTAGATATCTTCGCCGTCGAGTTCGATTCTGCCGGTGACGCGCGCGCTGGCGACGGTGTCGTTCATGCGGTTGAGCGACCGCAGAAAGGTCGACTTACCGCAGCCCGAGGGGCCGATGAAGGCGGTGACGAGGTCGGTGCCGACGTCGATCGACACGTCCTTGATCGCCTGCTTGTCGCCATAGAAGACGTTGACGCCCTCGGCGCGCATCTTGGGATCGGCGATGATCAGATCGTCGTTGGTCATGGTCAGGGAGCTCATTTTCACCAGCGTTTTTCGAACTTGTTACGGAGATAGATGGCAAGCGCGTTCATCGACAGCAGCACGAACAGCAGCACGATGATCGCCGCCGAGGTCTTTTCGACGAAGCCGCGATCGACCTCGTCCGACCAGAGGAAAATCTGCATCGGCAGCACCGTCGAGGGCGAGCAGAGGCCGCCCGGAACGTCGCCGATAAAGGCGCGCATCCCGACAAGCAGCAGCGGCGCCGTCTCGCCCAGCGCGCGCGCCATGCCGATGATCGTGCCGGTCAGGATGCCGGGCAGGGCGAGCGGCAGGACATGGTGGAACACCACCTGCACGGGACTGGCTCCGACGCCCAATGCGGCGTCGCGGATCGAGGGCGGCACCGACTTGATCGCGTTGCGGCTGGCGATGACGATCACCGGCATTGTCATCAGCGCCAGCGTCAGCCCGCCGACGAGCGGGCTGGCTTGGCAGAGGCCGAACCAGTTGATGAACACCGCGAGCGCGAGCAGGCCGAAGATGATCGAGGGCACCGCGGCCAGGTTGTTGATCGACACTTCGATCAGGTCGGTCCAGCGGTTCTTCGGCGCATATTCTTCCAGATAGAGCGCCGCGAGCACGCCCGTTGGAAAGGCGATCAGAAAGGCGATGAAGATCGTCATCAATGATCCCTTGAGCGCCCCCCAGATCCCCGCGACGGCAGGATCGGTCGCGTCGGCATTTTTGAAGAAGGGCGTGTGAAAGCCCGTCGACAGCTTGCCTTCCTTTTCGAGCGCATCGACCCGTTCGCCCAGCGCGCCCTTCGCGCCTTCCTTGGCCGCGATGTCGACCGCGCTCGATGCGGGGAGTTCGAACAGCGACTTGCCGTCGAGCAGTTCGGGATCGGCCTTGATCCGGGTGCGGACTTCCTTCCACGCATTTTCGCTGATCAGCTGCGATCCGTCCTTGCCCAGCGCCTCGTCGGCGGCAAAGGCGACGATGTCGGCGAGCCCGGCGTTGGCGATCACCTGATCGGCGTCGGCGTCGGACAGCCGCGCCTTGTCGACCGTCAGCGGCATCGCCTTGAAGTCGATCGGCACCGCGACATGGGTGTAGGTAAAGCCGCGCGCGCCATTGCCGACCATCACGAACAGCAGGAAGGCGAGGAAAAAGCCCGACAGCAGCACCGCGCCCAGCCCCATCGCCTTGAACCGGCGCTCGGCGGCGTAGCGGCCCGCGATGCGCTTTTGCATCGCCGCGCCTTTCCAGTCGGTCGGGGCGGTGTCTCTATTCATAAGCTTCGCGATACTTTTTGACGATGCGGAGGGCGACGATGTTGAGCATCAGCGTAACAATGAACAGCACGAGGCCGAGCGCGAAGGCCGCGAGCGTCTTGGCGCTGTCGAATTCCTGGTCGCCGGTCAGCAGCTTGACGATCTGCGCCGTCACCGTGGTGACGCTGGCGAAGGGGTTGGCGGTAAGGTTGGCGGAGAGGCCCGCGGCCATCACCACGATCATCGTTTCGCCGATCGCGCGGCTGACCGCGAGCAAGATGCCGCCCATCACGCCCGGCAGCGCGGCGGGGATCAGCACCTGGCGGATCGTCTCGTTCGGCGTCGCGCCGAGCGCGAGGCTGCCGTCGCGCATCGCCTGCGGCACCGCGTTGATGCTGTCATCGGCCATCGACGAGACGAAGGGGATGATCATCACGCCCATCACGATACCCGCGGCGAGCGCGCTTTCGGTGCTCGCATTCGGTACGCCGAGCATCACCGCGAAATTGCGCAGCGCCGGCGCAACGGTCAGCGCCGCGAAATAGCCGTAAACGACCGTCGGCACGCCCGCCAGTATCTCGAGGCACGGCTTCACCCATTTGCGCACCGTCGGCGCCGCATATTGGGTGAGGTAGACCGCGGTCATCATGCCGATCGGGATCGCGACGATCATCGCGATGATCGCGCCGATCAGCACCGTGCCCCAGAACAGCGGGATGCCGCCGAAGGTGCCGGGCTGCGGCGCGCCGCTCTGCGGGTTCCAATAGGTGCCGAACAAAAGCTCGGTCGCGGGGACGAGGCGGAAGAAGCGGATCGATTCGAAGAGCAGCGACAGCACGATGCCGAAGGTCGTCAGGATCGCGACGAGCGAGGCGATGAGCAGCAGCGCCATCACGATCCGCTCGACCCGCGTCCGCGCCCGGAAATCGGGCTTGATCCGCGTAAAGGCATAAAGCCCGCCGGCGAGCGCCAGCGCGAGCATCGCCGCGATGCCGATCCACGCATAGCGGTGCGTCGCATCGGCATAGGGTTTTACGAGCGGTGCCGCCTCGGCGATGCGCACCGCCGCCTGCTTGCCCTGCGCGACGGCGCGCGCGTCGGACAGCATCGCGCCGCGTTCGAAGCCGAAGGCGGGCAGGCTCTGCGCCTCGGGGCTGGCGAGCACGGCGTTGGTGATCAGCGCCGGCGACATGCTCGACCAGACGGCGAGGAAGATCGCGGCGGGCGCGAACAGCCACAGCGCGACATACCAGCCATGATATTGCGGCCGCGAATGCAGCCGGGTGCCCGCGCGGCCCGCGAGCAGCGCCGAGCGCGCGCGGCCGGCCAGCCAGCCGATCAGCGCAAGCCCCCCGATCAGGAGCAATAAGGCGGCGGCGTTGAAAGTCACATCGTCCCCGTTATCGTCTGGCCCGCCGCAACCCAAAGCGGCCGCGCGTGGCAATTTGATGACTCGGCGTCATAATTTCCGATCCGCCCGCATTCTGGTCCGTTCGCATCGAGCGAAGTCGAGATGCCCCTCGACCATGCGCTGACCCGACGGGTGTCTCGACTTCGCTCGACACGAACGGGATGGGAGCGACCCAAAAAGCGGCGGCCGGGGCAGGGGGATGTGGCCCCCCGCGTCCCGGCCGCCGGCGGGGGAGATTATTTAAGCTCCGAACCGTCGAGCGGCGTCATGTCCTTCGCCGCGGCGGCGGCCTTCGCCGACACGTCGGGGGGCGAGATCACCAGGCCCTTGGCGGCCAGATAGCCGTCCTTCGCCGCACCCTTCAGGAATTCGGCGACATATTCGGCCAGGCCGGGGATCACGCCGACATGCGCCTTCTTGATATAGATGAACAGCGGGCGCGCGCCGGGATAGCTGCCACCGGCGATCGTGTCATAGGTCGGGCTGACGCCCTGCACCGGAACCGCCTTGATCTTGTCCTTGTTCGCATCGAGGTACGAAAAGCCGAAGATGCCCAGGCTGTCGGGATTCTTGTCGAGCTTCGAGATGATCAGATTATCATTCTCGCCCTGTTCGACATAGAAGGGCGCGCCGCGCAGGCCGGTGCACACCGCTTCATGCTTGTCCTTGTCGCTGTCCTTCAGCGCCTTCATCGCGGGGTCGGCGTCGCAGCCCTTGCCCATGATCAGTTCCTTGAACGCGTCATAGGTGCCGCTGGTCGACGGCGGGCCGAAGACCGAAATGCCGACCGCGGGCAGCGCCGGGTTGACGTCTTTCCACGTCTTGGCGGTGTTCGGCTTGCCATAGGGGTTCGCCGCGAGCGCCTTATAGACATCTTCCTCGGTCAGCTTGAAGCCGGGGCCGCGCTGCGCTTCGCCCAGCGCGATGCCGTCGATGCCGACCTGGATTTCGACGATGTCCTTGACGCCATTCTTGACGCAGGTGTCGAATTCCTTCTTCTTCATCCGGCGCGAGGCGTTCGAGATGTCGGGGGTGTCGCCGCCGACGCCCTGGCAAAAGCGTTCGAAGCCACCGCCGGTGCCGGTCGAATCGATCTTCGGCGTCTTGTTGCCCGTCGCTTCGGCGAATTTTTCGCCGACCGCAGTGGCAAAGGGATAGACGGTCGAGGAGCCGACGGCGCTGATATAATCGCGCGCGGCGCCGCCCGAGGACGCCTGATCCTGACACGCCGAAAGCGCCAGCGCGGCGGTCGCGGCGCAGGCGAGCAGGCCGGTGGTGCGGGCAAATTTCTTCACCATGAAATGATCCTGTCGGGGGTCGTTACCGAACCAAGCCGCCACCCCCGCGGCGACTCGCTGAGGGCCATTTGGGGGTTTTGTGTGACGTGTTTGTGACAGGGAGTGTCATGGAAGTGTCATGATGACTCGAAAAGGCCAAGCGGCCTCTCTGCGACATAATGCCTAAATTGCCATTTTATAGTATCGGGCCCCCTGCTCCAGTCTAGGGTCAGGACCCATTAATTCCGCGTTCGAGGTTTGAAGCGATTTTGCTCAGGGCGAGGAGAAAAGGCGAAGGAATATGTCGATATTTCGAGACTTTTCGACGACGCCATGGGCAAAATCGGTCAAATCCCGCAGGGACGCCGAAATGGCTTCGATCTCAGGCCCGCGCGGCCTTGCGAGTAGCGATGCTACCCGCTGCACCCGCCCGAACCCGATATCTTCGCCATTTCGACGCCTCGATCGTGGAATTAATGGGTCCTGACCCTAGCAAATATGGACCCTCTACCTCGAAAACGATATTTACCCGTTCAGCCATATAGGAAAGCTCTATATACTCCAATCTTTCCAATCTCTTCCACATATTCTTATATGGAAAATGTCCAATTGTTATGTCGCAGCTATCAGTTATTCTTTTTTCCGTACCAAACCTATCACGTATTTCCTTTATTATTCCGTTGCTGATTGTCAGACACGTGTTTGTAGTAACTGGATCACCTCGACGCGCCTTTCTTAGGGCTCCTTCGCTAAATTTATACTTTCCGCAGAAGTCAGAAAATGGCATGGAAATAAATTTGAATGCCCTGTCAAGAAATCCTTCCCTGAATTTACAGAAGCAATAAATGGAGCTGTTGAAAATTGTTGAGAAGTCTTCCATTGTTGTATCATATTCATCTTTAAGAAAGCTATATTCAATATCAATTTTTGTATTGTTAAGCGCCCCACGATCTATCGTAGAGTTTTTTAGTGCGCTTCCTCTCATATCTGTGCCTCGAAAATCCAGACCAGAAAGATCTTGGTTCGAGAGGTCTAGATTCCGAAGGTCGGCATCTCGATAGAAAGTAAAGGAATCTCTACCTGACAGAACGGCAAGATCTTTTAGTGAGCTCAGTCCTGATTGCAGAATGGTTAGAACAATATCAAATGATGATCTGCTCTGTGTCATGATGGAAGCGCCAGTATATCTGCTAGAAGAAGGTTAGAAAATCTGTTGTCAAGCGCTCCCGGTTGCAATTCGGCATCTCTGAGAATGAGCTTTAGATGCTGGATCGCGGCCGCTTCTCCGATCTCATTGTGAACGATATTTCGAATTTTTTGATTTATTCCCGG
>NZ_BCZQ01000042.1 GCF_001598815.1 Sphingopyxis terrae subsp. terrae NBRC 15098
GCATTCCGGGGTGGGGCATGCCCCACCCCGGAATACACCATCGCCTACACCGGAAATTACACCACGAGCGCGGACGCTAACGAAATTCGGCATGGGCGACCCAATAAGCTTCTGCCGCCTGTCACCCACGTCAGGCGGTTATTGTGGTCCCATCTCCGCGCATAACGAAAGAAGGTAAATTTTCGTATAGCGCGCATGTAGATTTTGCGGCTTTTGCGACGGACCGAGTGCAGGCTCCATCGATATGCTTCGGATACGAAGCATCTGAATTGACGCGGGAATATTCGGGCAACCTGCCGGGCGACGGCCGGACCGCTCGCCTCCGGCCCACCGCGGCGTTAACCGCGCCCGGCAACGCTCTTGTGCAAGGCGGCCCGCCGCATGCCGAAGCGCGGGCGGGCCGGGAGAAGGGGCTCCGCGTTACCGCAGACCCGAATAGTCGACATCGACGACGCGGCCATACCGCACGTCGCAGCTGAACTTGCCGCGATCATAGGAACCGCCGCGGCCCCAGCGTCCGCGCCAGCCGTCGTTGACGACGACGCGGCCCTTGACGCGATAGCCGTCGCGCTTGCGGTCGATGCTCGTGACCTGCGTCACGTCGGTACGGCCATAGCGGCTGGTACCGCGCTCGACGGCGTTGACGCACTGGCTGACCGCTGCGCGGCTGTTGCCATAGCGGCCATAATCATAGCCATAGCCGTAGCGCGGATCGTCATACCGGTCGCGATAGCGACGATCATTGCGGTCGTAGCGATCATAGCGATCGTAACGATCGTTGTCGGCCGACAGGATCGCGGCGAGGCCGCCGAGGACGACGGCGCCGGCGATGATTTCGCCCGCACCGATCCCGTCGCGGTCGCGGTGATCGTACCGGTCACGCGCAAGCGCAGGGGTGGCGCTCAACATCGCGCCCGCGGTGGCCGCACCGATTGCGGCCTTGGTCCAGTTCATGGGCTTCTTCGCCATGGTTCGGTCTCCTATGCAGCAGGCGGCACCCGTGCGGCCTGCGATGCCCCTTGCTAGCGAAGGCGCCGTGACGCGGTGCTGAACCCGGCGCTTATCTGCGGTTCAGCCTTGGTTCGGCGTGGGTTCAGCTTGGCGGAGGCGGGCAGAGAAAAGCCCTCCGCCATCGCTGGCGAAGGGGCGATAATCCAATGGCAATGGGGTCAGTTGATGCTGACGTCGACCACGCGCCCGCCGCGATAGCTGCACCCGAAACTGTGCAGCTCGCCGCCCGGGCGCGATATGTTCCCGGTGACGTACCAGCCGTCGCCGCCGTTCGCGGGCCGCGTGTCGGTGATGCTTTCGACGCGGGCGTTGTCGCCCATTTCACCCTCGGCCGCCCAACCGCAGGCATCGGCCGCGCGCTGCTCGATCTCGCCGCCGCGATAGGCGTCGCCGGTGCCATATCCGTCCGGACCGCGATCGTCGCGGCGCTGATAATCGGGGGCGTCCTGCGCGCGATCGTCGCGATAGGGCGGGTCGTACCGATAGTCGCGGTTGCGCGCTTCGCGGTTTTGCTTGCTCGCCGCACTGGCAACCGCCGCGATCGTGCCCAGGATCAGGATGCCGCCGATGATCTCGCCCGCGCCGATCCCGTCGTCATGGCGATTGTGCCAGCCGCCGTGGCGTCCGCGTGCCTCGGCCGGGGTCGCGCTGAGCCCGACCGTGGTAACCAGAACCGCCGCCGCTGCGGTGAAGCCGGTCATCTTGCGCATTTCAGTCACTCCAGAGCGCGGACAAGGGCGTCCGCCGTCGCCCGATTACCTAGGCGCGCCATGCTTTCGCGCCGCTGAACCGTGGCGAAAGGGCGGCGAAAGGAAAGGCCCGCCGCTCCTCGGATCGGCGGGCCTCACTAAGCCAAGTCTGGCGACCAGACCAGTTCAGGGCACGTCAGCAGACGCAGCGCGGCTTGGCTTTGGGTTTCGGTTTCCGCTTGGCCACATAGCGTTTCCGCACCGGCACATTTTCATAATAGGTCTTGGTCGTGGTCACGACGCGTTCGGTGACGACCGGCGGGCCGTTGATGATCGTCGTGACGACGACGCCCGGCGTGTAATAGCCATAACCATAGCCGTAGCTATAGGCATAACCACCCGGATAGCCGGGATGGCCGGGGTAATAGCCGCCATGGGCACCGCCACGGCGCGCCCACCATTCGTCGCACTTCTGCTTGTCGGCCTCGCTGCCGACCGCTGCGCCGGCGAGCGCCCCGACGCCGCCGCCGATCAGCGTGCCGGCGGTACGGTCGCCATGACCGGCGACGCGGTTGCCGACGACACCGCCGACGATCCCGCCCACGACCGCACCGGTCGTCGCGCCGCCATGGCCGCAGCGACGGCCCATTTCCATGTCCTCGCGCGGATCGAAACCACCTTGATAATAGGGCGGCGGCGGATAGTCGGCGCCGGTGCGCCCTTCGACGCTGCCTTCATAGCTACCCTCGTACCGGCGGCCGTCGCGATCTTCGTAGGTGCCGTTCCACGTACCCGTCCAGCGGCCTTCGGACTGATAGCCGTCGATGTGGCGATATTCGACTTCGCTCGGCATCCGGTCGGGATAGCCGGTGTAGACGCGCACGTCGGGCGCGGAGGGCGCCTCATAGTCGAGCTGCGGGGCCGCTTCGTCGGTGGTCGTGACGACGGTGGTCTGGGTCTTGGTGACCTCGGCGCTGGTCGCATGGCCGGCCAGCAGCAACGATGCGGCGGCAGCCCCCAACAACAAAACGGTGCGCATGCTAAACTCCCTGTTCCAGCGGAATCGCCCGTGGGGGCAATGGCTTGGTTAACAGTCTGTTAGCAAAATCGGCGCTTTTCCGCGAATCCGTTAACCGTGCGAATCGCGTCCCATTTTGACGCAGCTTTATCCCGCGAGCGCGGCGGCGATGCGGACGATCAGCGCTTCGGCGCCCGCCTGATCGTCGGCGGTGAAGCGCGCGGGCGAGGGGCTGTCGAGGTCGAGCACGCCGATCAGGCGGCCTTCGGCGACGATCGGCACCACCAGTTCGCTGCGGCTGGCCGCATCGCAGGCGATATGGCCGGGAAAGGCGTGAACATCCTCGACCCGCTGCGTCGCGCGCAGCCGCGCCGCGGCGCCGCACACCCCCTTGTCGAGCGGGATGCGGATGCACGCCGCCTTGCCCTGAAACGGGCCGAGCACCAGTTCGGTGCCGTCGAAGCGGTAGAAGCCCGCCCAGTTGAGATCGGGAACAGCCTGCCAGATCAGCGCCGCGACATTGGCCATATTGGCGATCGCATCGGGCTCACCTGCGACGAGAGCGGCGGCGGCGTCGGCCGCCTCCGCCCACAGCGCGGCAGGATCGGTGGCGGTGAAGGATAGGGCGTAGGACAAGGCGATGGCTTTCGGCTGGTGGGCGGCGGCGAACGCTATCGTCCGCCGCCGCGCGATCATTTGACGTCGAGGCCGGTCCATTTGGCAGCGAAGGCATATTTGTCCGCCGCCTCGGCGATGATCTTGTCGGTCGGCTTGCCCGACCCATGGCCGGCGCGCGTCTCGATGCGGATCAGGTGCGGCCTGGAGCCGATATCCTCGTGCTGCAGCTCGGCGGTATATTTGAAGCTGTGACCCGGGACGACGCGATCGTCGGTGTCCGCGGTGGTCACCAGGATCGCCGGATAGGCCTGGCCGCCCTTGATATTATGATAGGGCGAATAGCGCAGCAGATTGCGGAAATCGGCCTCTTTCGACGGATAGCCATAATCGTCGGTCCAGTAGCGGCCCGCGGTGAAGCGATCGAAGCGCAGCATGTCCATCACGCCCACAGCGGGCAGTGCCGCCGCGAACAGGTCGGGGCGCTGGTTGGTGACGGCGCCGACCAGCAGGCCGCCGTTCGACCCGCCCTCGATCGCCAGTTCGCCCTTGCCGGTGATCCCCTCGGCGATCAGATATTCGCCCGCAGCGATGAAATCGTCGAAGACATTCTGCTTGTTGGCAAGCCGGCCGGCGTCGTGCCACGCCTTGCCATATTCGCCGCCGCCGCGCAGGTTCGCGATCGCGACGACCCCGCCCTTGTCGGCCCAGGCGAGCCGCGTCGGCGAAAAGCCGGGCGTCAGCGACACGTTGAAACCGCCATAGCCATAGAGCAAAGTCGGCGATCCCTTCGACCGGTCGAGCCCCTTTTTCATCACCAGGAACATCGGCACCTCGGTACCGTCCTTCGACGTGTAGAAACGCTGTTCGACTCTGAAATCCTTGGGGTCGAAGGTCAGTTTCGGCGCCTCGAAAACCTCACTCTTCCCGCTTACCGTATCAGGGCGATAGATGGTCGTGGGCTGCGCAAAGCTGGAGAAGGCGTAAAAGGTTTCAGGATCACCGGGCTTGCCGCCGAAACCGCTCGCGGTGCCGATCTCGCCGAGATTGATGTTCGCCACCGGCTTGCCGTCGAGCGCGACCATCCGGGCCTCCGACTTGGCATCGCCGAGGTAGGACAGGATGATGCGGTCGCCGACGCGCGACGCGCCGACCAGCGTCCCCTCCTGTTCGCCGACGATCTGGGTGAGCGCCGCGGGCTTGCGGATGTCGAGCGAAACAAGGCGCTGACGCGGCGCATCCTTGTTGGTGAGGAAGGTGAAGCGCGTGCCCTGGTTGGTCACATATTCCCAATTGTTCGCATAATCGTCGACCAGCGTGATCGCCTTGCCGCCCTTCACCGGATGCAGTGTCAGGCCGAAGCGTTCGTCGGTGCCTTTGGACGAAACGACGAGGACATATTGGCCATCATCGGTGACGAGCGCGCCGTGATTGAGTTCGGGCTGGTCGGGCGTCGCATGGATCAGCACGTCGGTGCTCTGCGGCGTACCGAGTTTGTGGAAATAGACCGCGTGATTTTCGTTGAGCGACTGAAAGGCCTCGCCTTCCTTGGGTTCGGGGAAGCGCGAATAATAAAAGCCGCTGCCGTCCTTCGCCCAATCGAGCGACGAGAATTTGACCCAGCGGATCTCGTCGGCGGTATCCTTGCCCGTCGCGACGTCCATCACGCGCACGATACGCCAGTCAGTGCCGCCATCCTGCACGGAATAGAGCAGATATTTGCCGTCTTCCGACGGCGTCCATTCGGCGAGCGCGGTCGCGCCGTCCTTGGCCCATGTGTTGGGATCGATCAGCACGCGGCCTTCGCCGGTCAGCCCCTCGCGCACCGTCAGCACCGATTGCGGCTGCAACCCGTCGTTGCGCGTGTAGAAATAGCGCGACCCCGCCTTGCGCGGCAGGCCGAAGCGTTCGTAATTGTAAAGCTCGGTCATCCGCGCCTTGAACGCATCGCGGCCGGGCAGCGTCGCCAGATAGGCGTCGGTCACCTTATTCTGCTCGGCGACCCAGGCTGCGACCTTCGGATTGACGCGAACATCGTCTTCCAGCCAGCGATAGGGGTCGGCGACATCGACGCCGAATTGCGGATCGACGGTGTCGCCGCGCTCGGTCGCCGGATAGGCCAGCGCGGGCGCAGACGCCGCCGCCGCGGCATCTTCCGCCGCCTGTGCCGCCGCGGGCGTCATGAACAGGGCGACCAGCGCGAGCGGCGCGCGAAATTTGCTACGGGGCATGGCAAGGCGATCCTCATCGTTCGGGTAATAATCGTGCGCGCCACTGTAAGCATCGCTTGTGGGCGGGCAAGGGGATTTGCGCGGGCGTGCGCCGACCAGCCAGCTCGGCACGCGGCCGGTCGCGCCGCAGGCCAGCGTCGGGGGTTACCCCTTTGCGACATTATCCCTTTGCGACAAAGAATATGCGTTCCCCCGCGAAGGCGGGGGCCCAGTTCCAACGAAGAGACGCGCGGCAGCGCGACCTCCGACGCTGCGTGTCGAAACTGGACCCCCGCCTTCGCGGGGGAACACTTATGCTACCCGTGTCTGGGGCGTCGAAGCGCTCGCGCGCCCGTTTCTGATGTTTGTTCCGACCCTAGGCCGGGCGGCCGAGCCACCGCTCGAGAACGTCGGCGCTGTCCTGACCGACGGTGAGCGGGGCGGGGCGCCGCACGCTGCCCGGCGTGTCCGACAATTTGGGGAAAACGCCCTGCATCGTCACCTCGCCCAATTCGGCGTCGGGAACGGTGACGAGCGCCTCGCGCGCCGCGAAATGGGGGTCGGCGAGCATATCCTCGGCATCATAGACGCGGCCGGCGGGGACGCTCGCCTCGATCATCTTCGCCTCCAGTTCGGCGATCGTCATCGTGCGGGTCCATTCGCCGATCAGCGCGTCGAGTTCCTCCTGCCGCGCACCGCGCGCGCGGTGGGTCGCATAGCGCTCATCGCTCGCAAGTTCGGGGCGGCCCATCGCCGCGGCAAGCCGCGCGAAGACCGCATCCTGATTGGCGCCGATCAGATATTCGCCGTCCTTGCAGGGATAGACGTTCGACGGCGCGATGCCCGGCAGGGTCGATCCGGTGCGCCGCCGCTTGGTGCCGCTCGCCGAATAATCGGCGACGGTCGATTCCATCACCTGCAACACCGCCTCGTAAAGTGCCGAATCGACGATCTGGCCCTCGCCGGTCTTGCTGCGGTGATGGAGCGCCGCGAGCGCGCCGAGGCAGCCATAGGTCGCGGCCAGCGTGTCGCCGATCGACACGCCCATGCGTGCCGGCGGCAGGTCGGGATAGCCGACGATCCCGCGCCAGCCGCCCATCGCTTCGCCGATGCCGCCGAATCCGGCGCGCGCCGAATAGGGGCCGGTCTGGCCATAGCCCGATACGCGCACGACGATCAGGCCCGGATTGGTCTTGCGCAGCTCTGCGGGGTCGAGGTTCCATTTTTCGAGCGTGCCGGGGCGAAAATTCTCGATCAATATGTCGGCTTTGGCAATGAGGTCGCGGGCGAGCTGTTGCCCTTCCGCACTGCGCAGGTCGACGGCGACCGAATATTTGTTGCGCGCGATGACGCGCCACCAGCTCGGGCGGTCGCCCTGGCCCCAATGGCGCATCTGGTCGCCGGTTTCGGGCGGCTCCAGCTTGACGATTTCGGCGCCCATGTCGCCGAGAAGCTGGCCGCAGAACGGGCCCGCGATCAATTGGCCCATTTCGACCACCCGAAGGCCGTCCAGCGCTCCCCCGCCGCTGTTGCTGTCTGTCATGTCGTTCCTTTCGCGGCCCCGATCCTCTATGTCGCCCTTGCTGGCGACCCATCGAACGCAGCCCATGGACTCTTTATACTTAGAATACTATGTAATTTTCAACCCCGCTTGAACAGCATTTGAACCGAGGCGCGAAAATGGCCAGCAAAACCCGCATCGAAATGGTCGAAGTCGGACCGCGCGACGGGCTGCAGAATGAAAAGGCGGTCGTTTCGACGGCTGACAAGGCCGAGCTTGTCCGCCGCGCCATCGCCTTTGGCGCGCGGCGGATCGAGGTGACGAGCTTCGTCAATCCCAGCCGCGTTCCGCAGCTTGCCGATGCCGAGCAGCTGGTCGCGATGCTGCCCGATCGCGATGATGTGACCTATATCGGGCTGGTGTTGAACCGGCGCGGCGCCGAGCGCGCGCTGGCGACGGGGCGGATCGACGAGCTGGGCGCGGTCTGCGTCACCAGCGACGCTTTCGGCATCCGCAATCAGGCGCAAAGCTCCGACGAATCGCTCGCGGCGGCGATCGAGATCGTCGAGCTTGCCCATGCCGCCGGACGCAGCGCACAGATCACCATCGCGACCGCCTTTGGTTGCCCCTTCGCGGGCGAGGTGCCTATGGCGCGCGTTATCGACATGGTGAAGCGCGCCACCGATGCGCAGCCGCGCGAGGTCGCGCTCGCCGACACTATCGGCGTCGCGGTGCCGGCGCAGGTCGCCGAAACGGTCGCGCGCGTGCGCGAAGCGGTCGGGCCGCTGCCGGTGCGCGTGCATTTTCACAACACACGCGGGGCGGGGCTTGCCAATGTCTGGGCGGCGGTCGCCGCGGGGGCGACGATCGTCGATGCGTCGCTCGGCGGGCTCGGCGGCTGTCCCTTCGCGCCGGGTGCGGCGGGCAATGTGGCGACCGAGGATGTCGTTTATATGCTCGAACGCAGCGGCATTGCGACCGGCCTCGCGCTCGCCGACGTCGTTGATGCGGCGGCATGGTTTACCGAAGTGATGGGGCGTCCGCTGCCCGCGATGGTCAGCAAGGCGCCCGCCTTTCCGGCGTCCTGAGCGTTCAGCGGGGATGGTCGGCGTCGAAATGGCGTTCGAGCAATTTCATGCGATCGACGATCGAGAAGAAGAAGGCGGTCGACCAGCCGATCAGGATGATGCCGCTCGCCCCCTCGATCGCGCCCAGGATGCGTAGACCGGGCGGCAGGACGATGTCGCCATATCCGATCGTCACATAGGTCGAGGTTGAGAAATAGAGTGCGTGTTCAAAGTCTGCGAAGGCGCCGAGCCACTGGAACACCCCCGCCCATATCCATATCTCGACCGAGTGCAGTGCGAACAGACCGAAAGCGGCGACCAGGATCGCGGCACCGTTCAGCAGAACGATCAAGACGCGGCGCTCGGCACGGCGATAGCGACGCAGGACCGCGAGCAGGATCGCCAACCCGACAAGGTGCACGATGACCGTCGTCCCGACGACTAGCGTGGCGAGCATGAGCTGATGGACAAGCGTCATGCGCCTATTCACCCAGATTGCCGTCGGCACGCAAGCGGCTTTGATCCTAGCGCACGGCCTGCGCGAGCAAGCCCGTAATCGAGCGGGTGATTGAGACGCGCGCGATCGTGATGCGATCCTGAGCAAAGCCCGCGCGCGTGAAGATGCGCTCCAGCGCTGCCTCGTCATAAAGCTGGTGCAAGCCGACGCGCGTAAACGACCAGTCGCGCATCGTGTCGCGGTGGGTGACATAGGCGACCGCGCGGCCGCCGGGGCGCAATATCCGGTGGAGAGGCGCAAGGTCGCGGCCGTCGGGATCGCAGAAATAAAGCATGTTAAGCAGTAGCGCGGCGTCGAACGAGGCCGGCGGAAAGGGCATCGCGGCAAGCTCGGCGCAGCGTATATCGGCGCCCACCCCTAGCCGGCTCGCGGCCATGGCGGCCATGACGGGCGACGGGTCGATCCCCGCAGCGTCCACGTCGGCGCGGCGCCGCATCGCCGCAAGCGCGGCGCCGGTCCCGCACCCGATGTCGATGACGCATTCGCCCGCACGCGGCGCCAGCAGGTCGATCGCGAGCCGCGTCGGCCGGCGGTTCGCCAGATCCATTGCCCGGCCGAGCAGCCGCCCTGCGATGCCGCGCGGGCGCGCGAGCTGTCCCGCGAAGGCGGCGGCCATGCTGGCCGCCAAGTCAGCGCGCCTTGGCGAGCAGCGCCTGCACCTCGCGGCGGCGACCGGCATCCCACACGGGCCGCGTGCCGTCGTGCGGCGCGCGCAAAGCCTTTTGCAGAAAGGCGCGGGCGCCAGCCTTGTCGCCCTGATCGAGCAGGAAGTCGCCGTAGAAATAATTGGCGTCGAGCCCGCCCGGATCCTGCGCGAGCGCTTCCTTCAGCAGCTTGCGCGCCTTGTCGGTGTCGCCGAAGCCGATCGGCGATCCCGGCACCTTGTAATAGAGGACGCCCAGGCTCATTGCCGCGCCGCCCTTGGCGGCATGCGGATCGAGCGCATAGGCGCGGGCGATGATGTCGCGCGCGCGCGTCGCAAGGCCCAGCTTGTGAAAGATGTTGGCGCGGTTCGCCTGCTCGCTGGTGACGATGCCCTGCCACAGTAAAGGTTCGGCGCGGCCGGGATAGCGGGCGACCAGCACGGCGGCCTGCTTGGCAAGCGCGTCGAGTGCCTTGGTCTGGGTGCTCGATCCGTGCACCTCGTATACGATGTGCGCCCAGCCGTCGTTGATCGACTTCACATCTTCGGCGGCACCGGCCATCACCACGGCCGGCACGGCCGCGAGCACCATCGCCGCGACCGCCGCGGCGCGCGTCATCTGCAATTTCATCGGGCTACTCCTTTGTCGTGCTTCACGAAAATTCTGCGCGGGCGCGCCGGATCTGCGGCGCGAGGCCGGTGTCGATCAGGCGCGGCGAAATGGCATTGAGCGCGGCATAGACCCGCTCCATCGCGCCGATGCTGAGCGTCGGGCGCCGGGCAAGGATCGCGGCGACGATCCGCTGCGCGACCCATTCGGGGGCATCGGCCTTCATTCCGGTAATTTCGAGGAAGCGGTTGACCTCGGCATTGTTGAAGGCGGTGCGCGCGGCGCGCGGATTGGCGTGCGTCACGCTGACTCCGCTGCCGCCCAGTTCGCGCCGCAATCCTTGGCTGAACGCGGCGAGTCCCGCCTTGCTGCTCGAATAGGCGGCGAACCAGGGGTAGGGGATGGCTCCCAGCACCGATCCGATATTGACAATCTGCCCGCTCCCGCGCCGCCGCATGGGCGCCGCGACTGCCCGGGCGAGCACCGCGGGAACGAGCAGATTGATCCGGTAACACAGCGCCAGCGCCTCGACGGGCTGGCTTTCGTGCAGGCCGAATCGCATGACCCCGGCGATGTTGACCAATATGTCGGGGGTGTCGCCCGTCAGCCGTTCGGCGAGCTCTGCGAGCGCATCGTCGTCGGAAAGGTCGGTGACGATGCTGTCGTGGCATGCCGCGCTTTCGCTGCGGTCGATACCGATCGTATGGGCGCCCGCCTGCGCAAGCAGAATGGCGACGGGGGCGCCGAGGCCGCCCGCGGCGCCGGTGATGGCGACACGCTGTCCGTCAAGCCGCCGCACGCGCCGGTTCCATTTCGATGCCCGCGAAAACCCCGCCGAACAGCGCGAACATCTCGCGCGCCATGCCCAGGATCGCCGCGCGGTCGGCGGGGTCGTCGAGTCCGTTCACCAGCTCCGCGAAAAAGGCCATATGATCTTGATCGAGCGCCCCGTGCGAGGTCAGATAGGTGAAGGCCTGCGGCGGCAGTCCCAGATTCTTCGCGACCGCCGAAGCGCCGCGCGTCGCCAGCGCGACACTGACGCTTTCAAGGACATAGACCATGCCGAAAAAGGCCATGGCATTGCCCGTCGCGATCCGGCGATAGGCGTGATCGACCATCGCCGCTGTCGCGGGCGCGGGCGCGCTGGCGCGCACCGCCGCGGCGTCGCCGCCCGCTACCGCGATGTCGGACAATATCCATTCCTCGTGGCCGGTTTCCTCGGCGATATAATCGTCGAGCGCGGCCACGATCGCGGGGCGCCCACCGAGCCGCGCGCGCGCCGCCTGCATCAGCGGGACGGTGTGGCTGACATGGTGATAGGCCTGCGCCAGATAAGCGAGGTACACGTCGCGCGTGATCGTGCCGGTCAGTCCCGCCTGCAATTGCGGAATGGTCAGGAAGCGCAGGCGCTCGCGCACCGTTTGTGCCTCGAGTTCGGTGAAGAAGTCGGGCGTGCCGTCCAGATAGGCCGCGGCAATCGCAGCGCGGCGCAGGCGGCCGTTGCCGGTGAGCTGTCCGTTCATCGGTGTGAAGTGCGCGGCTTCGCGCCAGCCACCGACTCGGGCATAGGCCGGCAGCAGGGCATTGGCAGCTGCGACCGCGGCATCCAGATCGGCGTCGGCATGGGCCGGCACGATCAGCGCTTCGGGCGCCGGTCGGCCGTCGCCCCACACCATTGCCTGCGCGATCGCCGGTTGCTGGGTGAGGGCAGCCTCGACCCATTCGGGCGAGATATTGCGGCCGAAACTGGTGATGATCAGGTTCGATTTCCGCCCGTCGATGTGCAGCCGTCCCGCGGCATCGATCGTGCCGATGTCGCCGGTGTGGAGCGGCGCGTGCGGCGCAGCGCCGCCGACCGCGCCGAGGCAGATCGGACCCTCGAGCACGATCTCGCCATCGTCGGCGACACGCGCCTGCATATGGGAAAGCGGTCGGCCGACCGACGTCGGATCGTCATCGCCCGCGTCCTGCAGAGACACGACCGATGCGCATTCGGTCAGGCCATAGCCTTGCCGGACGGGCAGGCCGAGCCGGCGGGCGCGCTCCACCAAGGGGACAGGGGTGCGCGCACCGCCGACCGCGACCAGCGTCAGCAGCGGCAGGCGGATATCCGCCGCCTCCATGACGCGAACGATGCCGTCGAGATATTCGGGAACCAGGATCAGCGAGGTGATGCGCTGTTCGGCGATCAAGCGGACCGCCGTGGCGAAATCGGGGCGAAAGGGGTCGGCCATCCCGACCTCTGCCTGCGGCGGACAGACATAGGTGCCGCCCGCGATCAGCGTCGGGAAAAAGCCCGCTACGGTTTCCAGCAGGATGCCCGGCGGCAACAGCGCGAGATGCCGTCCGGCGTGCTCTGCCCCGACCGCGGTGACGATCGCGTGGGCGACGGTGAGCATATGGTCGGCCGAAAGGCAGATGCCCTTGGGCGTGCCAGTCGACCCCGAGGTGAAGCTGATCCGCGCCGTCCCACCGGGGAGGGGGACGGGCGCGGACTGGCGGGGCTTGCCCGACCCGACGGAACGGATCGTCGGATCGGGTGCGGCCCCGCACAAGCCGGTGGCGTGGCGCGACTGGTCGGCGGTGAAGAAGCCGGGAAGCGACAGCACCGGAATGGCGGCCGCGAGCAGCGCGAGTTCCAGTTCGGCGCTTTCGCGGCCATGGTCCCGCTGCAACGCGACCGGGACGCCCGGTTGCAGTCGCGGCGCGAGGTCGGCGATACGCGCCGTGACGCGATCGCGCAGCGCGGCATAGGACAGCGGCTGGCCGTCAAGCGCGTCGATGGCAACGGCGTCGGGGCGCGTGGCGGCCTGGGCGGTCAGAATGTCGAATATGGTCATGTCAGGCCGCCTGCCGCGCGGCGCGGCGTTCGAGGAAGCAGTTGATGGCGGCTTGCCCGTCGGCGATGATGCCGGCGCAGACCCGCGGATCCTGATCGTAATAGCGTCCCCACGCCGATGCCGCCGATCCGAGCCGCTCGCCGCGGGCAGGGGCGATGGCGGCGATCGGGATGCCGATGCGGCGAAACATGGCGCGCAGGGGGGCGGTCAGCGTCGCGACCGCGACATCGCCCAGCGCGGCAAGATCGTTTGCCGCGGCGCCCCAAAGCGCGATCATCGCCAGCGGATTGACGGCTGCCAGATTGCCGATCTCGACGATCTGGCGGCGCGCAACGGGTCTGCCCAGTGCGATTGCGGCCAGGTCTTCGACGGGCGCATCGAGATAGGCTTCCAGAAATAGCGGCGCATCGGCGGCGCGCGCATAGCCGAGCGCGGCGGTCGATCCGTCGCTACCAGGACGATGAATATAGTCGGAAAAGCCGGGGGACAGTTCGGCAGCGAAGCAGTCGCGATACCGTTGGCGGATCATTCCGAATTCGTCGCCTGGCGTCATGCCAATCTCCCTATGTTACAGGGATGAGACGCCGCGATGACACGCACCCCGCAAAGGGATGCGAAAATTTTCCGGTGAGGCGCCCCGAAACGGCGGCGAACCGGCGGGCGCTAAATTCAGCGAACCTGCCGCTTTTCCAGCTTTCGCGCCAGCGTGCGGCGGTGCATGCCGAGGCGGCGGGCGGCTTCGGAAATATTGAACCCGGTTTCGACCAGCGTCTGATGGATATGCTCCCATTCGACGGTCTTGATCGACGATTGCCGTCCGTCGAGCGGCGCCTCGACATTGCCCTCGGCGCGGCCGAAGGCGGCTTCGATATCGTCGGTGTTCGACGGCTTGGCGAGATAATAGGAGGCGCCGAGCTTGATCGCCTCTACCGCGGTGGCGATGCTGGCAAAGCCTGTCAGCACGACGATGCGCATCGCCGGGTCAAAGGCGCTCAGCGTCTGGACGCAGCCTAAACCCGATGCGGCGCCGAGCTTCAGGTCGACCACCGCAAAATCGGGATGGAATTCGGCCAGCAGTTCATCCAGCCCCTCGGGCCCATGCGCCACCCGCACATCATAGCCGCGCCGTTCGAACGATCGCTTCAACGTCCGCGCAAAGGCTTCGTCGTCTTCGACGATCAGCAGGCGCCGTTCGGTCATCCCCGTCTCCCTTCGCCCCGCGCGATCGCCGCGATCGGCAGCGTGATCCGCACCACCGCACCCCCCGCATCGCGGTTGTCCGCGCTCACCAGCCCGCCCAGCTTGCGCACGACATTGACCAGCAGGAACAGGCCGAGCCCGCCGCCGGGGCGGCCCTTGGTCGACCGATAGGGTTGGCCGATCGTCTCCAGCATTTCCGGATCGAATCCGGGGCCGCGGTCGGCAATCTCGATCACCAGCATCTCGCCGTCGCGCAGCGCGGTGAGGCCGATCCAGTCGGGCGAGACTTCGGCTGCGTTGTCGATGACATTGTCGATCACCTGACGCAGCGCGGTATCCGACACGATCTCGACATCGGGACCGATCCGGTCGCTGAAATCGAGCGTTCCCGGCAGGCGCCCGGCCCGCCAGTCGTCGACGATGTCGGTGACGAAGCGGCGCGCGGTCGTCACTTGCGGTGCGATGCCGCGCGCTTCGCCCGCCGACATCAGGATGCCGCTGACGATCGATTTGCAGCGACCGACCGCCGCGTCCATATCGGCCAGATCCTCCTGCAATTCGGTGTCGTCCGCCAGCCGCGGTGCCGCGCGCCAGTCGCCGATCAGCACCGAAAGCGTCGACAGCGGCGTCCCGAGTTCGTGCGCGGCGCCCGAGGCGAGCAGGCCCATGCGGACGATATGATCCTCCTCCGCCGCGCGCTGGCTGGCGGTGGCCAGCGCCGCATCGCGCTCGCGCAGGTTACGGCTCATCCGCGTGACGAAGGCGACGAGCAGCACCGCGATCAACAGGAAGCAGACGAGGCTGCCCTTGAGATAGAGCGCCAGCGGATCGGCGGCATAGGGTTGCGGCAGGACGAGCGGCGTCGGATCGATGCGCAGCGCGACCATCGCAACGATCGCGCCCGCCACCACGGCCCAAGACGAACGCGGCGTGAGCAGGATCGCGCCCATCACCACCTGAAGCAGAAACAGCGAGGCGAAGGGGTTGGTGAGGCCGCCGCTATGGTGGAGTTGCCACCCCAGCGCCGCGACATCGAACAGCAGCACCGCCGTCAGCTCGCGGTTGGCGACCGAATGGCCGCCGCGTAGCCGCGCAAGACTGGCGAGATTGATCGCGATGAGGACGATGATCGCGCCGAGCAGCGGCGCAAGCGGCAGCTTGATGCCCATCAGCCCGTTGACGACCTCGATCGTCGCGAGCTGGCCGCCGACCGCGATCCAGCGTAGCTGGATCAGCAGCGACATGTTCCGCTGGCCGGCGTCGGCCGCCGGAAGCGCGATCGGTGGGGCCGTGGCTTCGCTCATTCGTCCGGCATATTGGACGCATCGGCGCTCGGACGCCACAGCCGCCAGGCAAAAAACAGTGCGAGCAGCATCAGCGCGAACCAGGTCAGCGCATAGACCAGGTGATTGTCGGGGAATTTGACGACGGTCAGCCCGCCGACGGGCAGGCCGCCGGGGTTCGGCGCCGCGTCGGCATCGACGAAATAGGGCGCGGTGCGGCCGAGACCGCGCGCCGCCGCGATCGCGGCGACGTCGCGCGAATACCAGCGGTTCGCGGCGGGATCATTCGCGCGCAGGAAGCCGCCGCCGGGCTCGGTCACGCGCAGCAGCCCGGTCACCGTCGTCGGTCCGGCGGTATTGCCCGCGGCGCGCGTTGCCGGATCGCGGCGCTCGCGCGGCACGAAGCCGCGATTGACGAGCAGCGTGAAGCCGGGCGTTTCGAGCGGCGTCATCACCCAATAGCCGGCGCCGCGATCGGTGACCGCCTGAACCAGCGTTTCGCGGTCGTGACGGAAGCGGCCGGTCGCGGTGACGCGGCGATAGGCGTCGTGCGCCGCGTCGATGCCGCGCCATGCGGCCGGCGGCGGCGCGGCAACCGGGGCGGCGTGGATACGCGCATCGACCGCCGCGA
This sequence comes from Sphingopyxis terrae subsp. terrae NBRC 15098, assembly GCF_001598815.1. Taxonomy (GTDB): domain Bacteria; phylum Pseudomonadota; class Alphaproteobacteria; order Sphingomonadales; family Sphingomonadaceae; genus Sphingopyxis; species Sphingopyxis terrae. The sequence goes on from NZ_BCZQ01000042.1 coordinate 15,836, forward strand.
CCAGCGCATGCTTCCATTCGCGCCGTTCGAGCTGCCAGACGCCGAGCGCCGCGAGCAGCGCCGCCACGACCAGCGCCGCCGCGGCAAAGGCCGCGCGGCGCGGCCGGGTCACGGCAATTGGCTCATGTCGTGCGGCATCGGCATCATATTGGTGTTGAGGTGGTGCATCACCCATAGCGACCCCGCCAGCATGATCACGACGACGATGATCGTGAACAGCAGCGAGGTCATCGACCAGCCGCCCTCCGCCTTCGGCGTCATGTGCAGGAAATACACCATGTGGACGACGATCTGAACCACCGCGAAGCCCATGATGATCGCCGCGGTCACACCGGCCGACAGCGGCATCGTCATCACCATCCAGAAGGGGATGGCGGTCAGGATCACCGACAGGACGAAGCCGATCGCATAATCGCGCATCGACGCGTGCGGCATCTCGATCTCGTGATGCGCGTGGTCGGCGGCGTGGTTGTCGTGGTTCGCGCTCATCGCAGCATTCCCATCAGATAGACGATCGTGAAGACGCCGATCCACACAACGTCGAGGAAGTGCCAGAACATCGACAGGCACATCACGCGGCGCTTGTTCGCGGCGATCAGCCCATGCTTGCCGAGCTGGATCATCAGGGTCACCAGCCAGATGATGCCGAAGGTCACGTGCAGGCCGTGGGTGCCGACCAGCGTGAAGAAGGCCGACAGAAAGGCGCTGCGCTGCGGCGTCGCGCCAAGTTCGATCAGATGGTGGAACTCGTAAAGCTCGATGCTCAGGAAGGCGAGGCCGAACAGGCCGGTGATCGCCAGCCAGAGCTGGGTTCCCTTCACCTTGCCCTGCTGCATCTGGAGCACGGCGAAGCCATAGGTGATCGACGAAAAGAGCAGCATCGCGGTGTTGAGCGCGATCAGTTTCAGGTCGAACAGATCCTTGGGCGCCGGTCCCGCGGCATAATTGCCGCCGAGCACCGCATAGCAGGCGAACAGGATCGCGAAGATGAGGCAGTCGCTCATCAGATAGATCCAGAAGCCCAGCATCGTGCTGTGCCCTTCGGGATGGGGATGCTCGTCGAGTTCGTAGAAGGCGGGCGCTTCGCCCGCGGCGGGGAGGGTGGTGCTGCTCATCGATCAGGCTCCGGCCGCCGCAAGCTGGCGGGTGCGCGCATCCTCGACCTCGGCCACTGTCGCGGCGGGGATATGGAAGTCGCGCTTATAGTTGAAGGTGTGGGCGATCGCACCGCCGACCAGGCCGACGAAGCCCAGGGCGGCGAGCCACCAGATATGCCAGACGAGCGCGAAACCCATCACCAGGCTGATCCCCGCAAGGATGATCCCGGCGCCGGTGTTGCTCGGCATATGGATGTCGCGGAAGCCGCCGACCGGGCGCTCGGCGCCGCGCGTCTTCATGTCGTGCCATGCGTCGAGCGAGTGGATCACCGGCGTGAAAGCGAAATTATAGTCGGGCGGCGGCGAACTGGTGGCCCATTCGAGCGTGCGGCCGCCCCACGGATCGCCGCTTTCGTCGCGCAGCTCGTCGCGCTTCCAGATGCTGACCGCAAACTGGACGAGCATGGCGGCGATCCCCACTGCGATGACGGCGGCGCCGATGGCGGCGATCACGAACCAGATTTGCAGGCTGGGATCGTCGAACACGCGCATCCGGCGGGTCACGCCCATCAGGCCGAGGATATAGAGCGGCATGAAGGCAAGCCAGAAGCCGACGACCCAGCACCAGAAGCTGATCTTGCCCCAGAAGACGTTAAGCTTGAAGCCGAAGGCCTTGGGCCACCAATAGTTGATCGCCGCGAACAGGCCGAACAGCACGCCGCCGATGATGACATTGTGGAAATGCGCGATCAGGAACAGCGAGTTGTGCAACACGAAGTCGGCGGGCGGCACCGCGAGCAGCACGCCGGTCATCCCACCGACCACGAAGGTCAGCATGAAGGCCACCGTCCACATCATCGGCAGGTCGAAGCGGATGCGGCCGCGGTACATGGTGAACAGCCAGTTGAAGAGCTTGGCGCCCGTCGGGATGGAGATCACCATCGTCGTGATCCCGAAGAAGCTGTTGACGCTCGCGCCCGATCCCATGGTGAAGAAATGGTGCAGCCAGACGAGGTAGCTCAGGATCGTGATGACGATCGTTGCATAGACCATCGAGGTATAGCCGAAGAGCTTCTTGCCCGAAAAGGTCGAGGTCACTTCGCTGAATACGCCGAACAGCGGCAGGATCAGGATATAGACTTCGGGATGCCCCCAGATCCAGATCAGGTTCACATACATCATCGGCGATCCGCCGAAGTCGTTGGTGAAAAAATTGGTGCCGAGATAGCGGTCGAGCGTCAGCAGCGCGAGCACCGCGGTCAACACGGGGAAGGACGCGACGATCAGGATGTTCGCGCACAGGCTGGTCCAGGTGAAGACGGGCATCTTCATCAGGCCCATACCGGGCGCGCGCAGCTTCAGGATGGTGACGATCAGGTTGATCCCCGACAGCGTCGTGCCGACCCCCGCGATCTGCAGCGCCCAGATATAATAATCGACGCCGACATTGGGGCTGTAGGCGATGCCGGACAGCGGCGGATAGGCCAGCCAGCCCGTCTGCGCGAATTCGCCGACGAACAGCGAGATCATGACGAGCACGGCGCCCGCGGTCGTCATCCAGAAGCTGAAATTGTTGAGGAAAGGAAAGCTGACGTCGCGCGCGCCGATCTGCAGCGGGACGATATAGTTCATCAGGCCGGTGATGAAGGGCATCGCCACGAAGAAGATCATGATCACCCCGTGCGCGGTGAAGATCTGGTCATAATGGTGCGCGTTCAGATAGCCTTCGGACCCGCCGAACGCCATCGCCTGCTGCAGCCGCATCATGATCGCGTCGGCAAAGCCGCGCAGGAACATGATCAGCCCCAGGATCATGTACATGATCCCGATGCGCTTATGATCGACCGTGGTGAACCACTCCTTCCACAAATAGCCCCAGAGGCGATATTTGGTGATCAGGCCGAGCACTGCGATCCCGCCGATCACCACCGCGGCGAAAGTGAAGATCAGGATCGGTTCGTGGATCGGAATCGCGTCGAGCGACAGGCGGCCGAGGAAGGGGCCGGTTTCGGGGGCGGGGTGCGGGGTCATGGCGATCTCGGCGACAAAAATCAGGAAAGCGGGCGGGGCGAGGCGGCGTTGAGCGCGGTCTGCGCGGGCGCGGCGCGCTTGCCGGGGCTGGGCAGGCCGGCACCGGTCAGCGGCGCCTGGCTCGCCGGCGCGGCGTCGGGGGTTTCGGCCTTCGCCATCAGCGGCGAACTGCACAGCGCGGCGACATAGCGCTTGCCCCAATATCCGGGCTCGGAGCCGCGCGCGGCGAACTTGTCATAGGCAAGGCTGCGGACATTGTGGATGCCCGCAATGCCGGCACCGCCCGCGGCGTCGATCGACATCATGTCGTGCATGCACATCTTGCCGGGTTCGACGCACATGTTGACCACGGCGTCGAAAAGCTGCGGTTCGACCGCCGCAAAGCGCTGAACCGGCGCCCTTTCGCTGGGCTTTTCGAGCGCCAGATAGGCGTTGCGGTCGAGCGTCTTGCCCTCGGCCTTTGTGGCGGCGACCCAGGCGGCGAAACCAGCCTCGTCGAGGCTCTTTACCGCGAAGCGCATGTTCGAAAAGCCGGCGCCCGAATAATTGGCCGAAAAGCCCGTGAAATCGCCGGTCTGGTTGAAGACGCCGTGCAGCTTCGTCTCCATGCCCGGCATCGCATAGATCTGGCCGGCGAGCGCGGGGATGTAAAAGCTGTTCATCACCGACGATGCCGAAATGCGGAACCGCACCGGATGATGCGCGGGCAGCGCCAGCTCGTTTACCGTAGCAATGCCCTGTTCGGGGTAAATGAACAGCCATTTCCAGTCGAGCGCGACGACCTGCACGTCGATCGGCTGCGTCGCCGCCGCGACCGGCTGGCCCGGCGCGGTGCGCGCCAGCGGGCGATAGGGGTCGAGCAAATGGGTCGCGACCCAGGTCACCGCGCCCAGGCAGATGATGATGAGCAGCGGCGCGGCCCAGATCACCAGCTCAAGCTGAGTCGAATGGTCCCAGTCGGGCTTGTAGGTCGCGTCCTTGTTCGCGGCGCGATAGCGCCAGGCGAAAAAGATCGTCAGCGCCATCACCGGCACGATAATGAGCAGCATCAGCACGGTCGAAACCAGGATCAGATTGCCCTGCTGCTGCGCGACGTCGCCTGCAGGATCGAGCACGACCATGTTGCAACCGGCGAGCAGCGGAAACGCCGCGAGCAGCGGCAACAACCGGAATCGGGTGGACGGACGGGAGAGCTTTTCTGGCATGGCGGCGCGCCTAGGCCCGCTTTGCTGCACCGCACATAGGACATTTTGTCCAATCCCTTGATCGCGATCAATGACGCAGGGGCATTTTCATGAAGGGGCGCCGCGCCCTATAACCCGAATCGCGCCATCCCTCCGTGCATGCCCGCCGCGCATGCCGGCGGCGGCGCCCGATGCAGGACCGCCTACCCATGTCTGCCGATACCGCGCCCACCACCACCCAGGCCGAACGGGACGCCCGCGCGCTTCACGACGACGGCCATCCGATCGCGCCGGGAGAGATCGCCATCGGCGTGGTCATCGGGCGCACGTCGGAATTTTTCGACTTCTTCGTCTATGCGATCGCATCGGTGCTCGTGTTCCCGAAGCTGATTTTTCCGCAGCTCGATCCGCTGCAGGGGACGCTCTGGTCCTTCGCGATCTTCGCGCTCGCCTTCGTCGCGCGTCCCGTCGGCACGGTGATCTTCACCGCGATCGACCGCGCCTATGGCCGCGGCGCAAAGCTGACGACCGCGCTGTTCCTGCTCGGCGGATCGACCGCGGCGATCGCCTTCCTGCCCGGCTATGAATCGATCGGTATAGGCGCCGCGCTGCTCCTCGCGCTGTTCCGCATGGGCCAGGGCGTGGCGCTCGGCGGGTCGTGGGATGGGCTTGCCTCGCTGCTCGCGATCAATGCGCCCGCGGGCAAGCGGGGCTGGTATGCGATGATCCCGCAGCTCGGCGCGCCGCTCGGCCTGATCGTCGCCAGCCTGCTCTTCATGTTCCTCATCTCGGCGCTGCCCGCGCAGGATTTCCTCGACTGGGGCTGGCGCTATCCCTTCTTCGTCGCCTTCGCGATCAATGTCGTCGCGCTCTTCGCCCGGCTGCGCATCGTCGTCACGCCCGAATATGCCGCGTTGTTCGAGGACAAGTCGCTCGAACCCGCGCCGCTCACCGAAACGGTGCGGTCGGAATGGAAAGTCATCCTGACCGGCGCCTTCGCGCCGCTCGCCAGCTTTGCGCTCTTCCACATGGTCACGGTTTTCCCGCTGTCGTGGGTGTTCCTGTTTACCGAGGAAACACCGGCGCGCTTCCTGATGATTGAAGCGGTGGCGGCGTTCGTCGGCGTGCTCGCGATCATCGCGTCGGGCCGGCTCGCCGACAGCTTCGGCCGCCGCACCGTGCTTGGCGCGACCGCCGCCGCCATCGCCGCGTTCAGCGGCTTCGCGCCGCAACTCCTCGGCGCGGGCGAAGCGGGCGAGGCGGTGTTCATGATTCTGGGCTTCGCGCTGCTCGGCCTGTCGTTCGGCCAGTCGTCGGGCGCGCTCTCGTCCGAATTCCTTCCGCGGCACCGCTACACCGGATCGGCCTTCACCTCCGACCTTGCCTGGCTGTTCGGCGCGGGCTTCGCGCCGATGGTCGCGCTCTGGCTGTCGAGCAGCTTCGGCCTGATCGCCGCGGGCGGCTATCTGTTGTCGGGCGCGGTCGGCACGCTTGTCGCCCTGTGGCTGAACCGCGAACTGGCGCGCACCATCGGCTGATCGGCCTGAGACAATTTGTCCGGCCGCCGCGGCGCGCGCGGCCGGTGACAGGGACCGCGCGCCGGCGTAAAGGGGACCAATGACGGGGGTACGCGCCTGGATTGCACGCCATCGGGGGCTGGCCATGTGGCTGGTCGCGCTGGCGTTGCTGTCGAAGGCGCTGGTTCCCGCGGGCTATATGCCCGGCCATGACGCATCGCGGACGATAGACGTCGTCCTGTGTTCCGACCCCGGCGGTCAGCCGCTCGCGCAGCAGATCGTGATTCCCTTCGAAAAGGGCGGGGAAGATGTGCCCGCCAAGCATGGCGGCAAGGGCGAATGCGCCTTTACCGTGCTCGCGCATGGCGCCGTCGTCGCCGCCGATCCGGCGCTTTTGCTTGCGGCGATCGCGTTTCTATTCGCGCTCGGTTTCGCGCCGCTTCCGGTGCCGCCGCTGCGCCGTCTTTCCCGTCTCCGCCCGCCGCTGCGCGGCCCTCCGGCGCACGCCTGACACGCTGAACCCGCTGTGTCGGACAGCCGCGCGCCTTGATCGCGCGGTCCTGCCGGAGATTGTCCATGTACGAAATTATGCGCCGCCCCGACGGGCGGCATGCGGACGATGAAGCGTCCGCGTTCGATGCGCCCGATGGCATCCGCCTGCGCATGCGCGAGAACCGGTCGCGCCTGACGCAGCACGGGCGCGAGACCTTTACCGTTCTGATCCTGCTGTTCATGGCGATGGCGATCCTGCCCGCGCTGCAGGGGCGCTGGCTCGTGCCGCTGTTTGCGCTATCGACCATGGCGGCGCTGGTGCTGGCGCTCGAATGGCACCAGCGCAATCCGCCGCCCGAGGAATGGCTCGAACTGTCGGATGGCCGGTTCCTCTGGCGCGGGCGCAGCAGGGCGGCCATCGACCTGCCGTCCTATTGGCTTCGCTTCGAGCTGGAGCGGCGCGGACCGACCGACTGCCGGCTCGTCTTCCACCACCGAATGCAGCGCTTCGAGGTCGGGCATTGCCTGAACCTCGACGAGCGGCGCGAGATCGCCCCGATCCTCGCCCGTGCGCTCGCGGCAAGCAACCACATGAGGTAGGACATGGCCCCATCTCCGCCTCGCCGCATTGCCGTATTGCGCCGGTTTCGCCGCCGCTGCTGGGCGGCTGTCGGTCTGTGCCTGCTGATGCAGGTCGGATCGGCAGCCGCTCAAAACTGGGCCGCCGCGCATCCCGCGCAGACAATAGTTTTTCAACAGGAGATCGTTCGATGAAATCTTCAATCCGCATCATGTTGGCGGCAACGGCGCTGGTCGCCGCGCCGCCGCTGCTCGCGCACGGCGTCGCCGCCGGCGCGCTCGCCATCGGCCACCCATGGTCGCGCGAAACCGCGCCGGGGCAAAAGGCCGGCGGGGGCTTTCTGACCATAACGAACAAGGGCAAGACCGAAGACCGGCTCCTCTCGGCGACTTCGCCCGCCGCCGCCGACGTCCAGATCCACATGATGAAGGTCGAGGACGGGGTGATGCGGATGCGCCAGGTCACCGGCGGCCTCGCCATCCCGGCGGGTGGCACGCTCGAACTCAAGCCCGGCGGCTATCACATCATGTTCATGGGCCTCAAAAAGCCATTCAAGCAGGGCGACATGATCCCCGCGACGCTGGCCTTCGCGCGGCAGGGGAAGGTCGCCGTGCGCTTCAAGGTGCAACCGATCGCATCGACCGCACCGATGGAGGGCGGTCATGGCGGACATTGAGGGCGGCACCCCGCCGATGGTCGTCGTTCGTCGCATCCTGTGGGTGCTCGTCGCCGTCGCCGCGGTCTTCGGCGTCATATTGGCGGTTGGTGGCGGAGACGGCAGCAAGAGCGCGCCGGCCGCCTCCGCCGGCGCCGCGATCGGCGGCCCCTTCACGCTCACCGCGGCCGATGGCTCGACGCTCACCGACCGGACGCTGAAGGGCCGGCCCTTCGCGATCTTCTTCGGTTTCACCCGCTGCCCCGACGTCTGCCCGACCAGCCTCGCGCGCATGGCGCAGCTCCGCGAGCAGCTCGGTCCCGACGGGATGAAGTTCGACATCGTCTTCGTCTCGGTCGATCCGCAGCACGATCGGCCCGCCGACATCGGCAGCTATGTCGCGCTGTTCAAGACGCCGATCATCGGGGCGACCGGAACCGATGCCCAGCTTGCCCAAATCCAGAAGGAATATGGCGTCTATGTCCGCAAGGTGCCGATCGAGGGCGGCGACTATACGGTCGATCACACCGCCGCCATCTATCTGATGGACAAGGACGGCCACTTCGTCACCACCATCGACTATCACGAGAATGACAAGACGGCGCTCGAAAAGCTGAAGCGCATCATTGCCTGATCTTGGGTTCGGCGGGCCGCGTCCTCGCGGCGCGGCCCGTCAGACCGCGGCGAAGGAATCGCGCTGCTGCGCCACCTCGACCCGGTCGCGGCCCATCGCCTTGGCACGCAGCAAGGCGGCGTCGGCGGTGCGGACCAGCCGGTCGGGCGGGCAGTGCAGCGGGGTGATCGCAAGGCCGATCGACACCGTTACCGGCCCCATGTTCCCGGCCTCCGATCCCAGCGCCAGTGCGGCGACGCGGGTACGGATTTCCTCGGCGCGCTCGGTCGCGCCCTCGACCGACAGGCCGGGGAGCAGCAGCATGAACTCCTCGCCGCCATAGCGAAAGGCGAGGCCCGCATCGCGCGTCACGCCCGCCAGAACCTTGCCGACTTCGCGCAGAACCATGTCGCCCGCGTCGTGGCCGTGGACGTCGTTGAAACGCTTGAAATGATCGACGTCGATCATCAGGCAGCCCAGATCCTGCCCCAGCCGTTCGGCTTGCGCGATCTGGATACCGAGCAGCTGGTCGAGCTGGCGACGGTTCGACAGACCGGTCAGCGGGTCGGCGAGCGCCATTTCGCGCAGCGTTTCGCGCAATTGCAGATTGGCGATCGCCAGCCCGATATTCTCCGCCAGCATGTCGAGATAGATTTCGGGACCGGACAGCGCGCCGGGGTTACCCGCCGGCGCTTCGAAATAAAGGAGGCCCAGCGTCTCGCGCTGCGCGGTGAGCGGCAGGCACAGCGTGTCGACGGGCGCCGCGGCATCGCTGCGGTCGACATGGTCGCACGGCACATCGACATTGTCGCCCGCGGGACGGTGCGGCAGTCCGCGGCGCAGCGCCCAGCAGGCGAGCGCCGAAAATTCGGCGCGCGAATGGCCGGGGTTCTGCCACCCGCACGCCTCGACCACCATGTTGCGCTGGCGGTCGAGCAGATAAAGGCGCCCGGCAAGCCCCGGCGTTATTTCGGGGACAAAGCGTCGCACGACGTCTTTCAGGTCGTCCATCGTGTCACAACCCTGCAGCCGCTGTGTCATCCGTGACAACAGGTCTCGCATCGCGCGATCGGCGTCGCGTTCGCTTTCCAGCCTTTGCCGTTCCAGCCCGTTTTCGCGGAAGATGCGGATCGCCTGCGCCATGTCACCGATCTCGTCGACCTGGTCGAAGGCGGGCGGCTCGGCGGCGAAGTCCTGCGCCGCCAACCGGTTGACGACGTCGCTCAGCTTGACGACCGGGTGCAGCACGCGCTGCTTGAAGACGAAATACAGCACGCACAGCACCAGCAACGCGGTCAGCGCCAGCGTGATCTCCGAAATGCCCTTCCACAGCCGCGCCACTTCGGTCGCGGAATTGACCTGCGACTGGACCCGCGCATCGAGCCGGTCGCGGAAGCGTTTGAGTTCGAGTTCGGCGCGGTCGAGCTGGCGTTCATATTCGGCACCGAACAGCAATTGCCGCGCTTTCGCTTCGTCGCCGCCTTCGTGCGCGGCGACCGCCGCACGCTGTTCGTCATGGAGCAGATCGGCCAGCCGCACCGCATCGGCCAGCGCTTCGATCTCGCCGGTCGATGCGCCGGCGTCGCCGACATGCGAAATGCGCTCCTCGACCGATTTGAGCGCCGCCTCTTCGGAACGATAGCCGACAAGATAGGTCGGATCGCCGGTGTTCACATATTGTCGCGCCCGGTCGCTGAGCAGGAAAACATCCTCCTCCAGCGTCGCGGTCGCCTGATCGAGCCGGTATCGCTGCTCGACCGCCGCCCGTTCGCGGTCGGTCGCGTTCGAGGCCAGCAGCATCGTCGTGCTCGACGCGATCGTCAGCACGACCGTCGCGGCATAGGCCCAGTTGGTGATTGTCGCCAAACGCATGCTGCCCCCCTAATAGGATCGCTTCCATTGTGAAATGTTAATGCGATGATCGGGTGAGCCCGCGCTTGCACAGGCGCGCCGTGCGTGTCACGGGGCGCGCAGCGCGAGCGGCGATCCGGGAGATGGGCGGACCATGAACTTCGACGTGTTGATAGTTGGCGGTGGCCACGGTGGCGCGCAGGTTGCGGTGATGCTGCGGACGCAGAAGTTCAGCGGCAGCATTGCGATCGTGGGGG
>NZ_BCZQ01000043.1 GCF_001598815.1 Sphingopyxis terrae subsp. terrae NBRC 15098
TCGCCCGCTCCAGGGCAGCGCCGCACGCAACAAGGGCATGGCGCTCTTCCCGCGCAAGTTTGGCAAAGACTATGTGATGCTCGGGAGACAGGACGGCGAGAGCCTTTATCTACTGCGCTCCACCGATCTCCTTTCCTGGGAGCATGGCGAAATTCTTGCGCGTCCGGAATATGCCTGGGAACTTATCCAGATCGGCAACTGCGGAGCGCCTATCGAACTGGAAGAAGGATGGCTCGTGCTCACCCACGGCGTCGGCGCCATGCGCAAATATTCCATCGGGGCGCTGCTGCTCGATCGGGATGACCCGAGCCGCGTCATCGGCCGAACCGCAGTCCCGCTCCTCTCGCCCTCGGATGAAGCACGCGAAGGCTATGTCCCCAACGTCGTCTACACCTGCGGTGCGTTGGCGCACGCCGGCCGCCTGATCATGCCGTATGGCGTGGCGGACAGTTCCGTGAGCTTCGCGTCGATGGACCTGGCGGAATTGCTGGCGATGCTGTCGCCGCCAGCTGCCGCCCGGTCCCCAATCGCCCAGGATGTGGAGCCGATCCGGGACCGAACGGACGCGTGATCCTTCCTTCGCTATGACGGCGCAGCGGACGTCAGTCGCGCACCAGCAGGCACTTCCCTAATGCAGCGTCGTGTCGGTCTCGACGTCCGCTTCCGCGATGACATACTCGTCCCCCTCCCCCACGAAGAACATCGTGACGCGTTCTTCCTCGATTTCTGGAGGCGGCCGGTCGGGGAAACGTTCAGCCCAGGTGCCGTTCACGTAGGACAAAAGCGTGGACCAGGCGATTGCATGATTCGGATGCGTCGAAAGGAAGACCTTTCCGAGGTGCTCGATCATCAGGACGACAACGGACATACGCCTACTCCGCCACCTTGCCTCGCGAGAACATCTGCAAAGACGAGGTCGCGGAGAGAGGATCAGACCATCAACGGCTTCCGGCTGGGTCGGAAGTGCGAATGCCTGACAAAATCTGTTCCACTTCGAAGAGATCGCCCGACGTCTCCACACCAGGTCCGCAGAGACGAATGATCATTCGCCCCTCGACTACCTTGCTTCCTATTCGAGGTGCGGATCCGAGGCCAAAATGAACGCCTGGCTTATCGAGCACATGCCGATAGAGCCGCCAATAGCGGCGCCATTCAGCCGCGCTTCCGCTCGTCGAAATGGTCATATGACCGGATCGGAGCGGCACATACGACACATCGCGGCTTAACTGTGCGCGTTCGATCGCAAAGCAGCGCGCCCCACGGCCTGCAGCGACTTGCGCCGCTTTCCTCAACAACCCCGTCCGCACCGACCGGTCAGGCCAGCGAATCGGGGCGAGGATTGCGATTTCATAGCTCGGCTGATCGCCGCTCCCGACCTCGTGGACTTCGAAAGTCGGGAGCTGGGGCCCGCTTTTCGCAGGCGTCGGGTCGACATGCGCGGCCGAGACGAGGGCGAACACGCCACACCACCAGTTGCCCCTTGTCGGCCGGGCCGAGCGTCGCAGCAGCCGGCCAAAGCATTGCCGTGTTCCGGAGGCGTCAGCGGCGGAGGCGAACCGTACCATCGGATCCGCCTTCCCGCTCAGCTCGCGCTTGCAATCACGACGCGCGCGGGCCGCACAAGCCGGCTAGCAATCCTGTATCCCGGCTGGAGGGTCTCGAGGACCAGGCCGTCACCTGTCTCGTCATCAGATCGCGATGAGATCGCATCATGGATGTTGGGGTCGAACGCCTCGCCCGTGCCGGGGCATATTCGCTCGACGCCCACCTTGATCAGCGCATCGAGAAACTCGCGACTGGTCGCCCGGAGCCCGTTTAGCAGGGCATCGACACTCGGCTGGGTTCCTTCCTCGGTTCGGCTGGCCGCCTCGATGGCGAGATCGAGGCTATCGAGAGCGGGAACGATTTTCGAGACCAGGTCTGCAATCCCGCTCTCGCGCCCCTCGGCACGCGCGCGATCGGCTCGCTTCCTGGCATTCTCGGCATCGGCTAGGGCACGCAGGAGCCGCTCCCGCAGCTCGTCGGCTTCCGATGCGGCCGCCTGCTTGGACTCGGGCTTCTCCACCTCCTGCTCCTGCGGCGCCGGAGACTGTCCTCCTTCAGCGATGTCGTCCTGGTTCATTTGACCGAGCCTTCATTCATCCGTGCAAGCGGCAGCGCCACTTCACCAAATTGTGATCAGCGGAACGGACCGGATCACTTCTTCGCGTCGTCCGCCTCCTCGAACTCGGCGTCCACGATCCCGTCATCAGCCGACGATGCGCTGCCCGGCTCGGCGCGCTGGGCGCTTGCGACCTTCTGGGTCGCAGACTGCAGATCCTCGCCGCGCGCGCGAATGTCCTCGATCTGGTCGCCCTGCATAGCCGTCTTCAGGTTCGAAACCGCGTCTTCGACGGCTTGCCGATCCGCGGCCGCAACGCGATCCCCTGCATCCGCAAGCGTCTTTTCGGAAAGGAAGATCAAAGCGTCGGACTGGTTCTTCGCTTCCGCCAGTTCGCGCCGCTTCCTGTCCTCGCTGGCATGCTCTTCGGCGTCCCTGACCGCACGCTTGATGTCCTCTTCGCTCAGTCCGCCCGACGACTGGATGGTGATCTTCTGCTCGCGCCCGGTCCCCTTGTCTGTCGCGGAAACGTTCACGATGCCGTTTGCATCGATATCGAACGTCACCTCGATCTGCGGCACGCCTCGGGGCGCCGGTGCGATGTTCTCGAGATTGAACTGGCCGAGGAGCTTGTTGTCCTCGGCCATCTCCCGCTCGCCCTGGAAGACCCTGATGGTAACAGCGGGCTGGTTGTCCTCCGCCGTCGAGAAGGTCTGGCTCTTCTTGGTAGGTATCGTCGTGTTCCGGTCGATGAGCTTGGTCATCACGCCGCCGAGCGTCTCGATGCCCAACGACAATGGCGTGACGTCGAGAAGCAGCACGTCTTCGACCTGGCCCTTCAGCACGCCCGCCTGGATCGCTGCGCCAAGTGCCACGACCTCGTCAGGGTTGACGCCCTGGTGCGGCTCGCGCCCGAAGATAGTCTTCACCGCCTCGACGACCTTCGGCATGCGGGTCATCCCGCCGACCAGCACAACTTCGTCGAGCTGATCGGCATTAAGCCCTGCATCCTCCAGCGCTGCCTTGCACGGCCCCATGGTGCGGGAGATGAGATCATCGACCAGCGCCTCGAGCTTGGCGCGCGTGAGGCTGATGTCGAGATGCTTCGGACCGGATTGATCCGCGGTAATGAAAGGCAGGTTGACACTCGTCTGCGATGCCGAACTGAGCTCGATCTTCGCCTTCTCGGCCGCCTCTTTCAGGCGCTGGAGCGCGAGCCGGTCCTGGCGCAGATCGATCCCCTGCTCCTTGCGGAACTCGTCCGCGAGAAAGTCGATGATCCGCTTGTCGAAATCCTCGCCGCCGAGAAAGGTGTCGCCGTTGGTCGACTTCACTTCGAACACGCCATCGCCGAGTTCGAGAATGGATACGTCGAACGTGCCGCCGCCAAGATCATAAACCGCGATCGTGCCTGCCTTCTTCTTTTCCAGCCCATAGGCAAGGGCGGCAGCCGTTGGCTCATTGATGATGCGCAGAACCTCGAGACCGGCGATGGTCCCCGCATCCTTGGTCGCCTGCCGCTGGGCGTCGTTGAAATAGGCCGGAACGGTGATGACGGCTTCGGTGACCGGCTCGCCCAGATATTTCTCGGCAGTCTCCTTCATCTTGCGCAGGATGTGCGCGGAGATCTCGCTGGGGCTCGACTTCTTCCCGTTCACCTCCACCCAGGCGTCACCATTGGCGCCGGGAACGATCTTGTAGGGCACCATGCCCTTGTCCTTCTGGACGATAGGGTCATCGTAGCGGCGTCCGATCAGGCGCTTGATCGCAAAGAGCGTCTGCTCGGGATTGGTAATGGCCTGACGCTTCGCGGCGGCTCCCACCAGTACCTCGCCATCGGGGCGGAAGGCCACCATGGATGGGGTGGTCCGGGCACCTTCGGCATTCTCGATGACCTTGGGCTCTTTGCCCTCCATCACCGCGACGCAGGAATTGGTGGTGCCAAGATCGATGCCGATTGCTTTCGCCATGCTAGCCTCCGAATTAGAAAATCGAACAACGACGATGAAGGGTCTCGCGCTCGTGAGTCCTGACCTGGATCAGTTGTCGCGTAAGGCCGCCTCAGACTCCCAAGGAGGCACGCGGATTTTCGTCATGACGCTGAGCCCAGGTCCGGGCGAACTCCTCAAGCTCAGCGTCGCCGGAAGGCAGATGCACCATCAGGCGGACCAACTGATTGCCGCGTGAACCGTCCCGCCGGTGGAATCCCTTGCCCTTGATCCGCAGCGTGCGCCCCGAGCTCGATCCCTTAGGGATCGTCAGCAACACCGGCCCGTCGACGGTCGGAACCCGCACTTTGGCGCCGAGCACGGCTTCGTCCCAGCGCACCGGCAACTCCAAACGGACATCGTCTCCATCCCTCGTGAAGAAGCGGTGCGGCTCTATCTCGAGAATCACGATGGCATCGCCGGGTCCGCCAGGGCCTTCCTCCCCCTGGCCACGCAGGCGCACTTGCGTCCCCGACTCGAAGCCAGCCGGCAGCTTCAGGTCGACCGCCTTCCCCCTTCTGAGCTCGACATGTTGCGGACGCAGCGCCGCTGCATCTTCGAAGCTGACGTTCAGGCGATAGGCGACATCAGCTCCCCGAGAGCGATATGATCGGCGCTGACCGCCCCCGGCGGTCTCCGCGCGGCCGAACATATCGCCAAATATGCTCGCGAAATCGGCTTCGTCCCCGCTGAATTCAAATGTCGTCCCGCCACCATCGGTACCGGCACGAAAGCCGCCACGGCGGGCAAAGGGTCCGGCACCATCGAAGTCGGAAAAACCATAGGGAGCCTTCGGATTGCCATTCTCATCGATTTCACCGCGATCATAGCGCGCGCGCTTTTCCTTGTCGGTAAGGAGGTCATAGGCGGCTGTAATCGCAGAAAAGCGTTCCGCCGCTCCCGGCTTATCCGCGTTGCGGTCCGGATGATATTCCTTGGCGAGCTTTCGATAGGCCTTCTTGATCGTGGCGTCGTCAGCATCGCGCGGCACGTTCAAGGCCTGGTATGGATCGGCCATTCTGTTTCAGTCCCTATGTCGGTTGTTCATTATCTGTCGTTACGCCTCGGCGAAAATGAGATAACCAATCCTATTACCGGAAGCATCTTGCAAGGTGCGCGACTCCGAACTCCCCATCGGCATCCCGCTCCACGGCGCGTTCCAGCGAGATCATGCACCAAACCATAGGTTGAGAGCATGCAGGATGCTCTTTGTTTCCTGCACGTCGCGAACAGCGACTGTGTCGACGCCGGTCGTAACCGCAGGGTAGTCGTTGCCACCAGGGAATACTGCGTCGCCGAGGAACATCATGTCCTTCAAGGCGACGCCGCTAACCTCTGCCAGCTTGCGCAGTCCAAATCCCTTGTCGATCTCTTCCCGCGTAATGTCGACCGATGTGGTTCCTCCGATGTTGATCGACCAGCCAGGCAAGGATTGTTCTAGCATGGCTTGCAACTGCAGCCGCTTGCGACGATCCGGGTCCCAGGCCCGCTTGGCATCCAGCGGCGCTTTCTGCCCGATGCCTGAATAGGTTACCTGCGTTCCGCGATCCTCGACCCGTGGTCCCCACGCAGGATCGTCATTGAGGCCCGCCGCCGCTATCGCCCGTTCCAGTGCGCCCAGGATATGCGACTTCTCATCCGGCGTGATTGCCTGCGAGTAGACCAGCTGCCAGTCTTTGGTGAAGCGGAACAGCTTCGCGCCGGCAGTGGGCAATATCCAGAGCATGGCCAGCTCTGCATTGCTTGGCAGGCGATCAATCACCTGCTTCTTCAGTTGGGGCCAGTCACCCCCGGAAATCACTGCCACCTGGGCAAAGGTGAGGAGCGTTGCCAGCAGCCCGGCGATCTCGTCGTCGAGCGGGGCATTGCTTTCGGCCAAGGTGCCGTCGAGATCGAAAGCGATCAGCTGCTTCACACCGTCACCGTTGGCTTTGGGTCGACACAAGAGTTATAAGAAGGGATCACCGAGTTCGGCTGACCACATTGGCCGTGCCATCGGCTTGAACGATGACGAGATGATAGGACTTGTCTTCGCACTGCGCCCGCCAAACCGGTCCCTCCTTCTCGTCCGGCAGCCGCTCAGCCTGAATGACATTCTGGCACGCCAGACCGGCATCTCGGATCGCGCGGAAGAGCGCAGACCGCCTAGATGCGTCGTTCAGGTTGATCACCGCCTGTTGGTAGTTGTTGATCGAGGCGCTATGCGCGGTGATCGCCGCTAGGCTGCTCCGCCTTCTGCGTCCCACATCCAGCTAGAGCGACGCACAGCACTGCTGCGATGATGCCGCGCATCGATCGAACTCCTTCCTCAATGGGCCAGCAGCAGCGGCTTCGGGCACCGCAGCAACATCTCGCGCGTGACCCCACCAAGGATACGTTCGCGAATGCGCGAATGCCCATAGGCGCCGAGAACCGCGAAGCTCGACCGCGAGTCGATGATGACGTTCAGCAGTTCCTCTCCCACGCTGAGCTCGCCGCGCGGCACCGGGAGCAACTCCGATTGGATGCCATGATGCGAGAGATAGGCGGCAGCGCCGGCGGCGGGAAACTCGGGAGCGTCGTCCCCGATCGTCACGATCTGGACGCGCGCCGCCCGGCTCAGGAGCGGAACCGCGAAACGCAGCGCCTGCGCGGCCTCGAACGAAGCGTTCCACGCGACGAGCGCAGCGCCGTCGAGATCAAGCGTTCCGTTGTCATAAGGCACCGAGAGGATCGGAGCGCGCGAATGGACTGCGACATCGCCGACGAGGTCGAGTTCCGCGTCCCAGCCGCCTTCGTCGCTTTCGAGATGACTGAGGATGATCACGTCGCTCAATCGCGATTGATCGAGAAGCACCGTCGCGGGAGAACCAGCTCCGCGTACCCAGTCGAAGGATACACCCTCGTCGCGCAGTCTGGCCTCCACGGCCGCGCGCGTGGCATCCTGTCGTTTCTCATGCTCCGTGAAGAGCTTCACCGATGGGTAAACCCCGCCGAAGGGGTCGGCCATTGCGTAGGCCGACAGCGGCGCAGCCTGCGCGCCCGTCAGATGAAGGTCGAATGCCCGGGCAAGCTGGACTGCCGCGTCAAGCCGCGCGTCTCCGCCCCTGTCCTCGGCCACGTGGAGCAATCCTGTTTTCATCTACCGATCCTTTCGATTGCGTGGTCGGCCGAAAGGCAATGGCCGCAGCAGCAGAAGGGTAAGCAGCGGAAGGATCGCAGACGCTGACATAGGTCAGACGCGGCGCCCGCCGATCATTGCCGCCGAAAGCGTGGGCTGTGGAGGTAAGTTCACTCGTCGAGGAGCGCGCGGAGCATCCAGGCCGCCTTTTCGTGAACCGCCACGCGTTGCGTCGCGAGATCAGCGGTCGCCTGGTCGCCCGCTTCATCGGCCACAGGAAAGAGGCTGCGAGCCGATCGGGCAGTCGCCTGGTGTCCGTCGACCAGAATCTGGATCATCGCCTCGGCTCTGGGGGGAGTTTCGGGCGCGTCAGCGAGCGAGCTCAGCCTCGCAAACTGCGCATATGAACCAGGTGCTGGCTCAGCGAGCGAGCGAATTCTTTCGGCGATCGGATCAACCGCATTCCACAATTCAGTATACTGGACCATGAACATCGCATGGAGGCTGTTGAACATCCGCCCAGTGACGTTCCAGTGGAAATTATGAGTCGTCAGATATAGCGTGTAGGTGTCGGCCAACAGGCGCGACAGACCCTCGGCTATTTCTTTCCTCTTGGTATCGTCAATTCCGATCTCGATGGCCATTCCTGTCATCCTGTTAATCCGCCGCGCTAGGCGGGCGGAGGTCTGGTCGCGGGTTGCGCCTCGGCCGCAAGCGCGGTTGGTGAAGCACTGCGGAGGATAGCGCGGCACCGCGGCGATGAACTGACCCACATCAGACGGCAATGTAACGGTCGCAGACCGCGACCGGGCCGGGAACGGTCCCACCGGTTTTCGCCTGACCTAAGTCAGCGCGCATCGGCGACTCGCTGAATAGGAAAGCTGCGGCGGAGTGTCAACCTGGGCTGCTGGCCCGCAATGACTAGGAGGATCCACCATGGTTTCCCTTTTTCGCACCGATTCCACCATCAAGAGGGACGTCGAGGACGAGATCAAATACGACCCGTCGATCCAGCATGACGAGACGATCGCCGTCGCCGTGAAGGACGGGATCGTGACGCTGAGCGGCGTGACCAAGAGCTATATGGACTCTTATTATGCCGAGAAGGCGGCGAAACGCGTCTCGGGGGTTAAGGCGGTCGCCAACGAGATCCAGGTCAAGCTGTCGACCGAGCGCCTTGATCCCGAGATTGCCGAAGACGCGGTAAAATCGCTGAAGCGCGAACTGCCCAGCAGCGCCGAAAAGGTCAAGGTCGTCGTCAAAAATGGCTGGCTTACGCTCGAGGGCCATGTCGAATGGAATTTTCAGAAGGAATGGGCCGAACGCGCCGTCCGGTCGATCAGCGGCGTAAAGGGCGTCACCAATTTGATCACGGTAGAGCCCAGGGTCAACCCTGGCGACGTCAAGAAGAAGATCGAGGACGCCCTCGTCCGCAGCGCCCAGGTCGACGCGCAACGCGTCGAGGTCATAGCCGACGGCGGCAAGGTCACGCTCAAGGGTACGGTCAGGAGCTGGGCCGAACGTCAGGAGGCCGAAAGATCGGCATGGGCCGCACCTGGCGTGACGAGCGTTGACAATCAAATCAGGATCCTGCCCTGATGCGATCGGCGGGGATGGGGATGGCTATCCCCGCCTTCGCCGGCTGCACAACATCCACCCGCACGAACCCATCGCCGACCGGCGTAACCTTGCCGACCGAATTGAGCAAGAGCCGTCAGGCCGGCGGAAAGGTCGCGTCGATGATCGTCCCGCCCGGCAATTGGCAGCGTCCCTGCCCACCGCCAGCCATCCCTGCACTCGGCCGCATCAGCCGGAAATGGCACCGCATCTGCCCGTCTGCGCCGGTAAGGTTGGCGAGCACCCTCCCGCTGTAATGGGTGAGCGTGCTCTGGCTTGGTCCCCAATACGTCCAACCACGCCACCTCCACCGATCGCCCCACCCGGTCCATAGCGGAGTAAGCTCCTCGATGGTTGTCTCGCTCGTGATCTGGAAGAACGGGCCTGCATAGGTGGCGCCCGTGCTAAGCTTTGCGGTCATAATGCCCGATCGGGCACCGCTCGATTTCCACACGAACGTCGCTGTCGTCGTCCCGCTCCTCGCAACGCCGATGCCGGACCCCGTAGTGGTGCACCCGGCTATGCCAAGAAGCATTGCCGGCAGGAGAGCAAAACTGAATCCCATTTTCTTCATCTCAACCTAAGCCTCCACGGTTTTGATCGTTGCTCCTTCGTCGATGGTGCCCCGACCTCCTGCGGCCGGGGCACCTTGAGCGGCGGTCTCGGGTTAGTCGCAGGGCCGAGCCAAGCTCTGATCTATCTCAGCCCGCCGCCAAGCAACCCGATTAGGTTGGGTCGGCGACATCAGGAAGGTTCGTCGCGCCATTCCTCGCGAAGGCGGACCACGTGCAGCAAGGAGTCCCAACTTGGATAGAAACGCAGGCACACTGCCCCCCCAGCCAAGTCGATTGGAACAGCTCAGCACCGACTTTGCGGCGCTGGCGCCCAAGCTTCCGGACGGCCCGGAAAAGCAGGCTCTATCGCTGCTCCACGGCCTGATTCAGGAATTGTGGCGCTCCGCCGGCTCGGCCCGCCCTGCCTTCGAGGCACCGGCCGGCGCGACTCTGGATGATCTGAAAAGCCTCCACGAGCATGCGCCTGCGATGGAGGGGGATGCGGTCAATGCTCCTCTCAGCGTGGGAACGAAAGCGCCAGAGTTCGCCCTGCTGGACGCCAACGGCCGGGAAGTCACCCTCTCATCCTATGCGGGACGAACAATCGTGGTCGCCTTCTATCCGCTCGACTGGAGCCCAGGCTGCAGCAAGCAGTTGGACCTTTATCAGCAGGAATGGAGCGAGTTCGAGAAGCGCGACGTGCAGATCGTCGGGATTTCGGTAGATAGCCTTTACAGCCACGGCGCCTGGGCAGCCGCTCGCGGACTCTCGATGCCGCTCCTCGCGGATTTCAATCCCAAGGGAGAAGTCGCGCGCCGCTATAACGTATGGCGCGACGCTGATGGCTTTTCCGAGCGCGCGCTCTACGTCATCGATGGAGCGGGCGTCATCCGCTACGCCCACATCTCGCCGAAGCTCCAGCATGTCCCCGACATCTATGAGCTCTTCGCCAAGCTCGACGAGATTGTTGGAACGCCAGCGAATGCGGGACGCGAATAATGGCGTCCGCGTATCGAGCACGCGGCCCAGCTCCCGCTCCGATCGTCATCTACGGAAGCCGTTGGTGCGGCATCACCATGATGATTCGGCGGTATCTCGACCGAGCCGGGATCCCGTATCGCTTCGTCGACTGGGAAGCCCATCCAGAAGTGCGGTCGGAGCTCGAATGGCTCGCCGGAGGCAGGCTTGCCAGTCCCACGATCAAGCTCGGGGGACAGGTTCTCGTGCAGCCCTCGATGCGCGAACTCGAATGGGCGCTGGCCCGCGCCGGATACGGTTAGCTTTAGGAATACGGCTCGGACGGACCACTCGCCCCCCCCCGGCCGCCGAGCCGTTGCACCGGGCAGCGTGATACTATTACTCCGCCCGTCACGCTGTCCGGTGCCCTTACCTACCAACGAATCTACGGTGTACCGGTATCTCACACGCGATTGAGCATGATGCCGCGGCCGACACGCGAATGTTTATTGCAAAACGCCCGAGAAACCACGCAATGGGATCAGGGTTAGATCGCGACCTGTTCTAACTTCTCGGCGTGCCGGGCCGCCAAGCCCGCGCTGATCAGGTGGCGAGCCATGGATCAGGTTGGATTGTGGCAAGCGGCAACTCGTCCAGCGTCTTCTTCAGCTCGATTTCGTGCACGTGCACGTTCAGCGCGCCGGATTTTCGCATGATGTCCTGAATCTGGGATTCGGGGGTGTCATCCCGCACTCGAACAAAGACGACTAATCCACCGGAACGAATATCGCGCTCAAGAGTATCGGCCCCGACGCCACCCAGGATGGCCCTGCGCACGACCTTCGCGATACCCGCTCCAATCGTTCCGCCTGCCGCAGTTGCGGCGAGTACCGCTGCCAAGGCGCCACCTGATGCCACGACGGGCAGGGCTGCGCCAAGCGCAGCCAGCGAGATTAGCGTTCCGAAAACAACCCCGGTGACCGTCGCCCCTTCATCTCGGGTAACCAGCTCGCGCCGCGGCAGGTCGGGAATTTCCGCAAGATTTATCGGGTCGCCATAGATTGCGGGAAGTTTCGCAAGTACCGCCTCGCGGCTCGCCATCAAGTCGATGTCGCCCTTGTCGACTCCTGCCGCTCCGAGCGCAACAACCAATTCCTCGAGCATTTCGAGGTTGTGCACGGTGCCGACAACCTCCCTCACTCGTACCTGCTCGAGGACGTTCTGCTCGAATTTTTCTGGCACGTTGATCTCCATCAAGGGCTGGACGAACAGAATATCCGCAATTCAAGAAGCAGCATCCTGACATAGCTCAGTCCTATCGCCGATGAAATACCGTAAGCTCCGCATCGGCAAGGACAGATGTCAATATGGGCTCGCGTCTCTATAAAAAGCGATCATGCTCGGCCGGTTATATCCGGAGCCGCCTGCGTCGCATTCGCTTGCGCAACATGCGACAGCAGAAGCTCGATCATAGGCATGCCACAATCTGTCGCGTCGCGCAGGATGGGCGATGGTGGCGCCGCTACCTAACTTCGCTGCCTGATGATGCTCGTGCAATCATCGAGCCTTATCCCAGCGCCTCCAACCATGGGCGAGGCGGCCGCGCGCATAAGAATGAGTGGAGGCTCAGGTTTGAGCCGAGAAAAAGGCCTTTTGTCGATTGGCTAACAGGTTGGACCGGCGGAGAAGATCCCCTGCTTCAGATCGATCTTCGCTTCGACAGTCGTGATGCTGCGGTGCGTTATTGCGAGCGGATTGACTTGCCGTATGAGGTACACGAGCCCCCCCGGGAAAGGGCTGCCCCCCTTAACAAGCAGCGTTTTCAATTCGACGATGCTCCTATCCGGGGTTGGCCAGGCGACGCCTCGGGATAGAAAGGCTCGTGACATGGGGTCGGCCGGCATTCGATGCGCCGGCCGCTAACATTGCCACTACCGAGGCACCGATCAAGCTGCGATGCCGGTATTCAAGCACCGAACCGTTCGGCCCACCCTCTCAGCGTGCCTAGATCAGTGACGCCAGCCTGGCGCGCGACGACATTGCCATTCTTGAAGGCAAGCAACGCGGGGATCCCCTGGACGCCGTACTCGGATGCGATGTCGGGATTTGCGTCGACATCGACCTTGATGAAGCGCGCTTTCGGCTCGATCGAGCGCGCTGCCTGTTCGAAGATCGGCGCCATCGTCCGGCACGGGCCGCACCAGCTCGCCCAGAAATCGACGATCACCGGCAGATCCGAATTGCGGATATGCTTGCGCGCTCGCGCAGCGTCGAGAGCGGCAGGGACGCCCTCGAACAGCTTCTGATGACAACGACCGCATCTGGCGACCAGCGGCTCACGGTCGGTCGGCACCGCGTTCGTGGCATCGCAGTGGGGGCAGACGACCCCTCGCTTTTCAGCCATCGATAAATCCTCGTTCGCTGCAGGTCCTCGCGGCAGCGGATCGCCGCCGCGAAGTGCCTTTCAATCAGCCTGCCCTTCGGCGGGCCCCTTCATCCGGATCGTGAATGCCAGTTCGCCGTCCCCTTCATCAATGGTGACAGTGGAGCCATCCGGGACCTCGCCCCGCAGGAGGAGGTCCGCCAAAGGATCCTGAAGATACCGCTGTATTGCGCGCTTAAGCGGACGTGCGCCGTAGACCGGGTCATACCCCACGCGGCCGAGCCAGGCACGCGCGCGCTCGGTGAGGTCAAGGATGATCTTCCGATCCTGGAGGAGGTTCTGGACGCGCGAGACCTGAATGTCGACGATCGGACCCATGTCGGCCTGGCCGAGGCGGTGGAACAGAATGATCTCATCGAGCCGGTTGAGGAATTCCGGCCGGAAATGCGCGCGCACCACCTCCATCACCTGCGGCTCGACGCTCTCGACCGTCTCCCCTTCCGCCAGGTTGGATAGGTACTGGCTACCGAGATTGGACGTGAGGATGATCAGCGTGTTCTTGAAATCGACCGTGCGGCCCTGTCCGTCCGTCAGCCGGCCGTCGTCGAGCACCTGCAGGAGCACGTTGAAGACGTCGTTGTGCGCCTTTTCCACCTCGTCGAAGAGGATCACCTGATAGGGCCGCCGCCGCACCGCCTCAGTCAGCACGCCGCCTTCCTCATAGCCGACATAGCCCGGCGGGGCGCCGATAAGCCGCGCGACCGAGTGCTTCTCCATGAACTCCGACATGTCGATTCGGACCATCGCGCTGTCGTCGTCGAACAGGAAGCCCGCGAGCGCCTTGGTGAGCTCGGTCTTGCCGACGCCGGTCGGGCCGAGGAACAGGAACGAGCCCATCGGCCGGTCCGGATCCTGCAGGCCCGCGCGGGCACGGCGGATGGCGCGGCTGACCGCCGTGACCGCCTGCCGCTGGCCGATGACCCGCTTGCCGAGCGCCTCCTCCATATGGAGCAACTTTTCGCGCTCGCCTTCGAGCATCTTGTCCACCGGGATGCCCGTCCAGCGCGAGACGACCGCCGCGATGTCCTGGGCGGTGACCTCCTCGCGCAGCATCGCGCCCTGGCTCGCCGTCTGAGCGTCGGCCAGCTGCTTCTCCAAACCCGGTATGACGCCATAGCTCAGCTCGCCAGCGCGGGCGAGGTCGCCGCGTCGCTGCGCCTGGTCAAGCTCGAGGCGAGCCTGGTCGAGCTGCTCCTTGAGCTTGGCCTCGGCCTGGATCTTCTCCCGCTCCGCCTGCCAGCGCTGTGTAAGTTCCGCCGACTGCTGCTCAAGCTGCGCGAGATCATGCTCGAGGTGCGTCAGGCGATCCTTGGACGCGGCATCCGACTCCTTTCTGAGCGCTTCCC
Organism: Sphingopyxis terrae subsp. terrae NBRC 15098; assembly: GCF_001598815.1. GTDB lineage: Bacteria > Pseudomonadota > Alphaproteobacteria > Sphingomonadales > Sphingomonadaceae > Sphingopyxis > Sphingopyxis terrae. Next base: position 14,107 of record NZ_BCZQ01000043.1, read on the forward strand.
GCTCGATCTTCAGCTGGATGATGCGCCGGTCGAGCGTCTCGATCTCTTCCGGCTTGGATTCGACCTCCATGCGGATCCGGCTTGCCGCCTCATCCATCAGGTCGATCGCCTTGTCGGGCAGGAACCGGTCGGTGATGTAGCGGTTGGAGAGCGTCGCCGCCGCGACGATCGCCCCATCCGTGATCCGCACGCCGTGGTGCAGCTCGTACTTTTCCTTGAGACCCCGGAGGATGGAGATCGTGTCCTCCACCGTCGGCTCGCCGACGAACACTGGCTGGAACCGGCGCTGGAGCGCCGCGTCCTTCTCGACATACTTACGGTATTCGTCGAGCGTGGTCGCGCCGATACAGTGCAGTTCGCCGCGGGCAAGCGCGGGCTTCAAGAGGTTGCCCGCATCCATCGCGCCTTCCGTCTTACCTGCGCCGATCAGCGTGTGCATCTCGTCTATGAAGAGGATGATGTTGCCCTCGGCCCCCTTCACTTCGTCGAGCACGCCCTTGAGACGCTCCTCGAACTCGCCGCGATATTTCGCGCCGGCGATGAGCGCCCCCATGTCGAGCGCCATCAGCTTGCGATCCTTGAGCGTGTCGGGAACGTCGCCATTGGCGATGCGGAGCGCCAACCCTTCCACGATCGCGGTCTTACCAACGCCGGGATCGCCGATGAGCACGGGATTGTTCTTGGTCCGACGCGCCAGAATCTGAACCGTGCGTCGGATCTCCTCGTCCCGGCCGATCACCGGATCGAGCTTCCCGTCCCTCGCGGCCTGGGTGAGGTCGCGGGCGAATTTCTTCAGCGCATCGTAGCGATCCTCGGCGCTTGCCGTGTCCGCGGCGCGCCCGCCGCGAAGCTGGTTGATCGCTTCGTTCAGCGCCTCGGGCTTCACGCCCGCTCGCGCCAGAGCCTTGCCAGCCGCCGCGCCTGTCGCGAGGGTGAGCGCCAGCAGTAGCCGTTCGACCGTCACATAGCTGTCCCCGGACTTCTGGGCGATCTGCTCGGCTTGATCGAGGAGCCGGACGGCATCGTTGTCGAGTCCGGGAGGCTGGGACGCCCCGCTTCCGGTGACTGAAGGCAGCTTGGCAAGCGCAGCGTCCACTTCGCTAGCCGCCAGATCCGGATTGCCGCCGGCAGCGCGAATCAGGCCGGCTGCCATGCCCTGCTCGTCTTCGAGCAGGGCTTTGAGAATATGCTCCGTCGTGATGCGCTGATGATTAAGTCTTATCGCCACGGTCTGCGCGGCCTGAAGAAAGCCCTTTGCGCGGTCCGTATATTTCTCAAGGTTCATTCGAATTCCTCTCGTTCAACAGCCGGAGTCGACAAGTGGCGGCCGATCCCGGCAGTCACCGTGCCGCCAAGGCCATAGGGATTCCCGATTGCGAGGACCCAGTCGCCGGTGCGCGCGCCCGGCGAGTTACCAAAGCGCACAAAGGGCAAGTTATTGGCCTCGATTTTGAAGACAGCAAGGTCTGAGGCTTCGTCACGCCCGACCACGCGAGCTGGATATTCCTTCCCGCCGGTCAGCGTGACCTTGATCGCTTGGACCTGCACGCCCGAGCCGCGACCCGCGACGACGTGGTTGTTCGTGACGACGTAGCCATCTGTCGAAATGAGGAATCCGGATCCGAGCGACGTGGCATTAAGGGGAGCGGGCGGCCGGCCCAGTTCCGGAAAGGGAAACAGGCCGCCGAACGGAAGGCCGCCCGGAAAGTCGGGCATTCTCCGCACCCTTACACGCGACGTTGTCGAGCTGTTCACCACAGCCGGGGAGAGACGGGCGGCAAGATCGGCGAAGCTCGGGGGCGCGCCACGGGCCGACTCCAGGCGACCGGAACCGTCCGCATTCAGCGGTGCCGTCTGGGCGTGACTACGCGTATCGCAAGCGACTGCCAGCAGCAACGCGGGAACGAAAACGAGCCTCCGCATCCAGGATCTCCCGTCGTTCAGCTCGACCAGCCTTCCGGCGAGCCGATCGAGCACCAAAGACCTGGGCAATCTAAGCGTGGCGGCTCGGCGAAACGCTGATCTTTGTCAGTGCTCTGAAGGAGCGGGCTCGCTCCTGCATCTTCTACGCGTTTGCCAGCCTTCGCTCCCATGCCCCTTCGCAAAGAGCTTGCTGCGTCGGCCCTGCCCGAGAGACGTCGCGAAGCGAGCCGATCCAGCGACAAAGTTCGAAGCTATCGGCTCCAGAATAGTTCGGGCTGGCACTTTGCTTTAGCTAAGACGATGCCGAGCGGCATCTGCGACTCCGCACCCTCTTCCAGGGCCCGTTCGACGACCTTCAGCTTGTCCTGGCCGCTGCCGAAAATAAGCAGTCGCTTTGCCGAGAGAATGGCGCTCAGCGTCAACGTCACTCTGGGCACCGGCGCCTCGGCCGGAAGCGGCACGGGCCTGATGCCGGCGACGCGCCTCCAGTCAGGATAACGCATCGCAACGGCAAGGTCCGGTCCCGGGAGGAGCGAGGCAACATGCCCGTCCAGACCGAACCCTAGCCAGACCAGATCCAGCGGCCAAGCCAGGTCCGAAAGCCTCAGCTCGGCTGCGTCCGCCGCTGCGGCAGGATCATCGAATGGTGGTCTTGCGAGAGGGGTGAGCTGTGCTTGCCCCGCGGCGAAACATCTCTCCAGCAGACCATAGTTGGACAGCCGGTCGCCCGGCGGCACGAGGCGGTCGTCGGTGGGGATGACCGTGACCCCACGCCACCCGCTCGAGTGCGGGGCAAGGAATTCGAACGCGCGCACAGGCGACCGGCCACCCGGAAAGGCGACGAATGCGAGGCCTTCCGTTTCCAGACGATCGGTGATGATGGCCGACACCTCTCGGACCAGGCTCTCGGCCAAATGCTCGGGAGTGGCAAACCTGTGCCTTAAAGGCTCCGGCACTTAGCGGCGTCGCCAATGGCGTTTGTACCAGTATCGGTGATAGGGATAGGGCCTATAGATTCAGTGGCCCCCGTACCATACCCAGGGATCATACCAAGGCGGCGCCATATAGACGTGCGGGTAGACGGGTGGCGGATAAAAAGGCTCGGGCGCTACCTTGACCACGAACCCGGGCGGACAGTCGGGGCTGGCGTTCCTCGCAATGGCGCTGCCCGCGACCGCGCCGGCCCCCGCGCCAAGAACCGTGGCTGGGGCTCTGTCGTAGCGACCAGCAAGCCCTGAACCTGCAAGCGCTCCAACCAGCCCGCCGATTACTGCGCCCACAGCGACATTGCTTCGACGGTCTGCGATGCAATTTGCTGCTGCCCACCGTTCGGCTTCGCGGCTGTAGCGATCGTCCTCCTCGCGCTCGCGGTCCGATTGCACGAAGCGGCCAGGAGACGGCTTGTAGCCACGCGGGGGTGGAACATTGTACTGCTCGCCGTAGCCTTCGGTTCGGCTTGAAGATGAAGCGGTGGAAGTCTGGGCAAACGCGGGATTCCCGCATGCGAGAAGCACTGTCACGATTGTAGCGCAGCGAAACGGGCTAGCAGGCATTTCAAGGCCAACCCATGTCCGCAGTCCCAGCGCGACGCTCGCCCCCGGCTCGGCCTCGAGGATTTGCCAGGCTTCGCTCTTGCCCCGGGGGAGCCCATACACCTTCGCGGTAGCGTCGTCAGGATGAACCTGGACCGAGAGCCGTCTGCTCGTGAACAGGTACTTGACCAGCAGCTCGGGGTCATCAAGCCCGCTTCCCGGCGGCAGCTCGAACCAGATCTCGCCGACGGGCTCCTCACGCGCGGCCACGTCATCGAACCAGGGTCCAGTCGACCATCGGCCCCAGGGTTTGGCGACCGTTTTGGTTTCCAATCGTATGACCGGCATGTCGCCCTCCTCTTGGATGCTCGAACGGTCAGGTCGGACATAATGCGGCCCTCCGAGGAGGCATCGCCACCATCGGAAGCATCGATGACGAACATCACTCGCACGGCGTGGGCCCGCCTGCGAATCCGCACTCCTCCGCAGCCCGGCAAGACGCGGCCGTGAGCGGGAGAGCGCTCCGGCTGGCTGACTCATGTCATTTGCGGTGCGGCGGACCGCGGCATTGTCCGCCTCGGCTTCCGTCTATTCCATCGCCGAACCCGTCCGACAATCCGTTCGGCCCGCCCCGGATCCCACCCCGATGCGTTTGGCGAGCGAGGGGCATGAACGATCATATAACCGTCCTTCGGCAGTCGGGCTTGAGGAGTGCGGACTTTGCAGGATCGCAAAGTCCGCACTCCTCGTCCTATGGTCTCAGTAGCTATCCACCCGCAGCCACATCGAACCCGCGCGCGCCGGCACTGGCAGTGTTGTCAGATTGCGCTGACTCACTTCTTCTGAGCAGGCTGGCTCGATTGAGTTGCTTTCTTGAAGAAATCGCGAATCTTGTCGAAAATGCTCGTTGCCGCGCCCTTGTTCTTGGTGCCCTCCTCGATCTCGTCGACCGTTTTCAGCAGCTCCTTCATTTGGTCCTTGGTCGCATAGCCCAACGCCTGACCGAGCCGGAGCTGTTCACGCGCAGTGTTCAGAAGTTGCTTGATTCTCGCCTCATCCCCGGCGCCGCGCTGGGCATTCGCAGCCAGGTTGCGCGCCTCTTCGATCGCCGCGCTTGCCCGGATGAGCGGGAGCGGGTGGATCACGTCGCGGATCACGATCGTGCCGAGCGCAGCTTCGAGCGCCGCCTTTGCTGCGTCCAGCTTGCCTTGGGCGATGAGAGCCGCGGCGGCCTTGATCGCGTCCGGGTAGGTCGCGAGCGGGAGATTACTGGTCCGAACAACGGTTTCGCTCGCCAGCCCGTCGATGAGATGGCGCGCCTCCTGCAACCGTCCATCTTCGAGCGCCTCCTCGGCCGACTTCCGCAGTGCCTTCACGGCATCCACAGAACCCAGGACGTCGTAGCTGATCACACTGACATCGACCGGAGCGAGAGCAAGGCTGGGGTTGCGCGCGAGCACGATTTCGAGCTTGCCGGTGGCGCGCTCGAGCGCGGCGGTCGCGGCCTTGCCGTCCTTGTTGTCGAGCGCGGCAAGCGCATTCTGCGTCTCCTGCAGCGCCGAAACGGCGTCCTGGAGCAGTTCTGCGCGGTCGACGGGCGGGGCCGGCGTCGCCGCCACCGGGGCGCTGGCCGCCCCGGTGGCGGCATTCGTGGCGGCCTCGTTGTTGGCGTCCTGCTTGGAACAGCCCGCCGTCAGAATGAGGGCCGAGGCCGCGGTCGCGGCTAAAAAACTGCGTTTCATGATCTTCCCCTTGGTTGTTGAAGGTACGAGTTCATTGGTCGGGAGCGGGCAGCGCAAGCGGCCGCCTCAGCTTTACGAGGTGATTCGTCCCGTCGCCATCGATCACGGCGATCGCCGCAACGCCGTCGCCGCTTTCTTCGACGTAGATCGATTGCGGGTGGCGGATCATGTGATCCAGTCCCTCGAGCGTCACACCCACCAAGTCGTCCTTGTGGTCATAGAAGATGCCGGCAATCGGCAGGTATTGCGCCTCGATCTGATCGCCGAGTTCGAGCGAGGCGACCTCAATCTCAGCTCGCAACCCAACCATGCTCCGGGAAACCCGATCGAGATACTTTCCCCACTCTGGCTTAGGAACCAGATTCATCAGTCGACTCCTTTGAAAAGGCATCGCGGCCCAAGGTTCATAGTCCACAAAAACATCGACCGTCCACATTGCGTCGCCGGTCCGCGGAGCACGATTCTGCCAAAGGCCTCTGCTCTTCGAAGGCAGGCGAGTGTTCGAACGCCTTGGTAAAGGCTGGTGCACGGACTCCCCCGGCGCGGCCCACCCGCCCGAACGCCCAATCTTGAAGCGCCCCGCCGCCTTCCGACTTGGCTGCCACGGGCGGCGGTACTGCGATCTTTGCCGATGTCCTGATCAATGTGGGCATCAATATTCTCCGGTCGGCCGTGGAATTGCAGGCCCGCGCCCCTGCCGCCCTGACATAGCTCAGCTTTCAGCTGGTCAAACCATGCGTCGGAACGGTCATCTTCGGGCACTGAGGAGCAAAGTTCCGTCACGCTCGGCGTAACCCGGGATGGATGCATGTTCCCGTGGCGCGCCGATGCAAGGCGATGCAAGGCGATGCAAGGCGATGGGGGCGGAAACGCGAAGCCGACAATGGTATTTTCGCTCTGCTCGCCCTGAGCCTCGAAGCCTGCGTCGTCCCGAATGACATCGCGGATGCGCTACTCCTTGCTTCGATGGCGATCACGATGC
>NZ_BCZQ01000044.1 GCF_001598815.1 Sphingopyxis terrae subsp. terrae NBRC 15098
CCGGGTTCTTAGGAACGATATCGGAAATTTTTATATCCTCAAGAGCGCAGGTCACTTCAATTTTTATGCTGGCGTCGAACTTGCTGAAGTTTTTTGGGGGCTTGATCTTGAACCTTGGCGAATCGACGGGATTCCATGGCTGACCTGATAGGGTCTCGCGGAAAGTCGGTTCCATGGACCACGAATAGGCTGAGTTTCCAACGGGTATCGGAGATACTAACGTTTCGGGGAGTGTTTGAACCAACTTGAGCTGATCTTGGCGGGTAACTTCTTGATCATAACTCGTTGATCCCTCCAGCGCTAAATGCATCGACGACGGAGAAATTCTTCCCTTAACTTTTGCGTCAGACGCGACCTGATCTTTTGCCAGCTTTAAACGAGAGAACTCAACTTGAGCCTCTGGAACGCTTCTTGCTACCGAGTTGCGGTCAATTTGCAGCGGCTCAGAAACTGTGACGGTGAGAAGGGCACGTCGCAATGCCAGCTTGAACGTAAAAGGTATCTCGGGACTCTCGCCGCCTATTCTGGCCTCGGAAAAGGCGAGCTCGACATAAACTCCGGCTGCCTGATCCGAAATTAGAAATGGATCGTGCCAAGCTTCTAAGGCCAAAACGTCAGAGAGGATTCGTTTGTGGTTCGACTTCATCGAAAACCTATCGAGACCATTTCCATATTTCGTGATGATGTAAGATAGCGCCGTTCAAAGTCTATAGGAAATTGCCATGATCCTCATCACCGGCCACGTCATCCTCACCCCCGAGCATCGCGAGCGCATGATCGCGCTCGGTGCCGAACATAGCGCTCGGTCGCGGGCCGAGGCGGGGTGTCTGGCGCATCATTGCCATGTCGATGCCGTCCCTCGACAGGCTGGGGATGGCTCGGCTTATGAATGTCTGACGTTCGTCGAGGAGTGGGAGAGCGTCGATGCGGTGCGCGCCCATTTCGCGCTGCCCGCCGCGCGCGCCTTCGTCGCCGACATGCGCGCCCTCTCGCCGCAGCCGCCCGCGATCCGCATCTATGCCGCCGACGACATCACCGCGACGCTGATGGGGTAAATCTCCCCTCCCGCTTGCGGGAGGGGGCGGGGGTGGGCCGCGCTTGGGTGCGCGCATGCGAGGTTGATTGCCCACCCCGCTGCGACTAGCGAACGGGTTCGCAAGTCTCGCAGTCCCTCCCGCAAGCGGGCGGGGAGAGATCAGGCCGGGGGGCATATGACGGGGTTCGAATTCAGCTTTTCCTTTTTCGGCCTGATCCTGGGCCTCGCGCTGGCCGAGGGGCTGGGCGGGCTGGCGCGCGCGCTCAAGGCCAGCCACCGCGTCCGCATCGGCTGGCCGACCGCGCTGCTCGGCCTGTTCGTGTCGTGCGACGTGGTGACCTTCTGGATGTACGGATGGAACCTGCGCGAGTCGTTGCCGCTGAACTGGCCGATCCTGTTCGGCGGCTTCGTCGTCACCGCGGTCTATTTCGTCGCGGCGAGCCTGGTCTTTCCCGACGATCCCGAGGCGTGGGACGACCTTAACGCCCATTTCGACAAACAGCGGCGGCTGGTGATCGGCGGCGTCTTGCTGTGCAATGTCGCATTGCTGGCCACCGTCGGCTGGCTGCACGGCGTACCGGCGCCCACCAGCGTCCGCACCTTCATTGTCGCATGGTCCTTCTTCCCCGTCGCCGCGCTCGCGATCGCGGCAAAGGACCGCCGCATCGTCGTCGCCTGCCTGATCTGGCTCCTCGCGCTCTATCCGCTGTCGGCGGTGTGGCATTGATTTCTCCCCGCTCCCGTTTGCGGGAGGGGCAGCGAGACTTGCGAGCTTGCTCGCTAGTCGCAGCGGGGTGGGCATAGGCAAGGGCAAGGCTTGCTTCGCTCGCACCCACCCCTAACCCCTCCCGCAGGCGGGAAGGGGACGGGTCATTTTCCCAGCAACGGCGCCAGATATTGGCCCGTAAAGCTCCGCGGTTCCTTCACAACCTGCTCGGGTGTGCCGGCCGCGACGATCTCGCCGCCCTTGACCCCGCCTTCGGGGCCGAGGTCGACGATCCAGTCGGCGGTCTTGATGACGTCGAGGTTATGCTCGATCACCACCACGCTGTTGCCCTGATCGACCAGCGCCTGCAGCACTTCGAGCAGCTTGCGCACATCCTCGAAATGGAGGCCGGTGGTCGGTTCGTCGAGGATGTAGAGCGTCTGTCCGGTCGAGCGGCGCGAAAGTTCCTTCGCCAGCTTCACCCGCTGCGCCTCGCCGCCCGACAGCGTCGTCGCCTGCTGCCCGACCTTGATATAGCCGAGGCCGACGCGGACGAGCATCTCCATCTTGTCGCGGATCGCGGGCACCGCCTTGAAGAACTCCGCCGCATCCTCGACCGTCATGTCGAGCACGTCAGCGATGCTCATCCCCTTGAACTTCACCTCGAGCGTTTCGCGGTTGTAGCGTTTGCCGTGGCACGTCTCGCACGTCACATAGACGTCGGGCAGGAAGTGCATCTCGATCTTGATCAGCCCGTCGCCGGTGCAGGTTTCGCAGCGCCCGCCCTTGACGTTGAAGCTGAAGCGGCCGGGCTTGTAACCGCGCGCCTGCGCCTCGGGCAGCCCCGCGAACCAGTCGCGGATCGTCGTGAAGGCGCCGGTGTACGTCGCGGGGTTCGAGCGCGGGGTGCGGCCGATCGGCGACTGGTCGATGTCGATCACCTTGTCGCAATGCTCAAGGCCGGTCAGGCTGTCGTGCGGCCCCGCGACCATCCGCGCGCCGTTGAGCGTGCGCGCCGCGCTGGCGTAGAGCGTGTCGATGACGAGGCTCGACTTGCCCGATCCAGACAGGCCGGTGACGCAGGTGAAGGTGCCGAGCGGGATCGTCGCGGTGACATTCTGGAGATTGTTGGCGCGCGCGCCCTTCAGCACCAGGTCGAAGCCGTTGCCGGGGCGGCGGTGCGTCGGCACCTCGATCTTCTTCGCGCCGGTGAGGTAGGCCGCGGTCAGGCTCTTCTTGTTCGCCAGCACCTGCTTCAGCGTGCCTTCGGCGACGATCTCGCCGCCATGGACGCCCGCGCCGGGCCCCATGTCGACGACATAATCGGCGTGGCGGATCGCGTCCTCGTCATGCTCGACGACGATCACCGTGTTGCCGAGGTCGCGGAGGCGCTTCAGGGTCGCGAGCAGCCGGTCGTTGTCGCGCTGGTGCAGGCCGATGCTGGGTTCGTCGAGCACATAGAGCACGCCGCTGAGGCCGCTGCCGATTTGTGACGCAAGACGGATGCGCTGGCTTTCGCCGCCGCTGAGCGTGCCGCTGGTGCGGTTGAGGTTGAGATAATCGAGCCCGACATTGTTGAGGAAGCCGAGCCGCTCGTTGATCTCTTTCAGGATCGCCTTCGCGATCTGGCGCTGCTGATCGTTGAGCTTTTCGTCGAGCGTGCTGAACCAGGCGAGCGCGTCGGCGACCGAGCGCTGCGCCGACATGCTGATGTCCTCGCCCGCGATCTTTACCGCGAGCGGTTCGGGGCGCAGGCGCGCGCCGTGGCACGTCTCGCACGGCTGTGCGGTCTGATATTTGCCCAGCTCCTCGCGCATCCACGCGCTTTCGGTTTGGAGCATCCGGCGATTGAGGTTGCCGATCACGCCCTCGAACGCTTTGTGCGTCGTATAGGTGCGCCGGCCGTCCTTGAAGGTCAGCTCGACCGGCTTGCCGCCGCTGCCATAAAGAATGATGAGCTGCACCTCGCCGGGCAGATCCTGCCACGGCGTGTCGAGGCCGAAACCATAGGCTTTGCCCAGGCTTTCGAGCACCTGCATATAATAGGGCGAGGGCGGGTTCGATTTCGCCCATGGCACGACGGCGCCCTTTTTCAGGCTGAGCGCATGGTTTGGAACGACGAGTTCGGGGTCGAATTCCAGCCGCTCGCCGAGGCCGTCGCATGCGGGACAAGCGCCCTGCGGCGCGTTGAAGCTGAACAGCCGCGGTTCGATCTCGGCGATCGTGAAGCCCGAAACGGGGCAGGAAAATTTTTCGGAAAAGATGATGCGGTTGGCAGGGATGCCGGCGCCTTTCATGGCGCCGCCGACTTCGCCGTCGCGCCCCGGAACGTCGCCGTCGGCAAGGTCGACATAGGCGAGCCCTTCGGCGAGTTTCAGCGCCGTCTCGAAACTGTCGGCAAGCCGCGTCGCGATCCCCTCGCGCACGACGATGCGATCGACCACGACCTCGATGTCATGCTTGTATTTCTTGTCGAGCGCCGGTGCGTCCTCGATCTCGTAAAATTCGCCGTCGATGCGGACGCGGGTGAAGCCGTCCTTCTGCCACTGCGCGAGTTCCTTCTTATATTCGCCCTTGCGCCCGCGCACGACGGGCGCGAGCAGATAGGCGCGCGTTCCTTCGGGCAGGTCCATCACCCGGTCGACCATCTGGCTGACCGTCTGCGCCGAAATCGGCTCGCCGGTCGCCGGTGAATAGGGAATGCCGACACGCGCCCAGAGCAGGCGCATATAGTCGTAGATTTCGGTGACGGTGGCCACCGTCGAGCGCGGGTTGCGGCTCGTCGTCTTCTGTTCGATGCTGATCGCCGGCGACAGCCCGTCGATATGTTCGACGTCGGGCTTCTGCATCATTTCGAGGAACTGGCGCGCGTAAGCCGAGAGGCTTTCGACATAGCGCCGCTGGCCCTCGGCATAGATGGTGTCGAAGGCGAGGCTCGACTTGCCGCTGCCCGACAGGCCGGTGATGACGATCAGTGCATCGCGCGGCAGATCGACGTCGACGCCCTTCAGATTATGCTCGCGCGCGCCGCGCACCGAAATATGGGTGAGACTCATGGGGTGGATATGTTCCAGATTTGTTCCGGCCGCGCAAGAGGGCGCCGCTCGCTCGAACGCCTAGATAGGAAGCGGCTGCTTTGCGCGCAACGGGGCGTCGATTCCACCAACGAACGAGTGCGTTCGACCAGCGGCCTGCATCTTGCTTGACCTGCGATTGGCGCGGGCGGACAAGTCGCCATGGCCTGCGGCGGATCGGCCCTTGAACCGTGCGCGGGGGTAGGAGACTGGGGAATGAAGATGTTTTTGGGCGGCACCGCTGCCGTCGCTATCGCCGCCGCGCTGATCGCAGCACCTGTTCTGGCCCGCAATGCTGGCGCTGACGCTTCCTTGGTCGCTGCGACCGATGCTGCGGCCGGCGCCGAAGACGGGTCGCTCAAGCCGCTGACCTTCGGAAGCTGGGGCGTCGATCTGGGCGCGCGCGACCCGTCGGTAAAGCCGGGCGACGATTTCGACAAATATGCCAATGGCGCATGGTTCGCGCGCACCGAAATTCCGGCCGATCAGGCATCGGCCGGCGTCGATTACGATGTCTATAATCTGACGCAGCGTCAGCTCCGCCAGCTCGTCACCGGCGCACCCGCGACCAGTCAGGTCGGCGGGCTTTATCAAAGCTTCATGGACGAAAAGCGCGTTGCACAACTCGGCACCAAGCCGCTGATGGCCGATATCGCAGCCGTCGCGGCGATCAAGGACAAGAGCGAAATGGCGCGCTTCATGGGCGCATCGCAGGGAAGCTTCGGCGCCTCGATCGTCGGTGGCGGTCCCTATGCCGATCCCGACACGCCGACGGTCAACGTGCTGTGGCTCGGGCAGGGCGGGATCGGGCTTCCCGACCGCGACTATTATCTGAATGACAGCTTCAAGCCGCAGCGCGATGCCTATCGCGCCTATATCGCGCGGTCGATGAAGATGATCGGCAACCCCGATCCCGAAAAGGCGGCCGATGCGGTGCTGGCGTTCGAGACCGAGATCGCCAAGGTGAGCTGGGCGATCGCCGAGCGCCGCGATCTGGGCAAGATCAACAACCCGATGTCGTCGGAGGCGCTGGCCGCCTATGCGCCCGGACTCGACTGGAGCGCCTGGTTCGCGGGCGCCGAAATTCCGGCGCAGAAGCGCATCATCGTCAACGAAAATACCGCGATCCGCGACATCGCCGCGCTCTATGGCAAGACGCCGCTCGACACGCTGAAGCTGTGGCAGGAATTCCATGTCGCCGACAATGCAGCCAATTATCTGTCCGACGACTGGGTCGACAGCCGCTTCGAATTCTCGAAGGCGCTGAGCGGCGTGACCGAGATGCGGCCGCGCTGGAAGCGCGGGCTGCGCCTTGTCGACGGCAGCCTGGGTGAGCTGGTCGGCGAGGAATATGCGAAGCAATATTTCCCGCCGAGTGCCAAGGCCAAGATGGAATCGCTCGTCGCCAATCTGAAGCTGGCGATGGGCGACCGGATCCGCGGCAACAGCTGGATGGCGCCCGCCACCAAGGAAGCCGCGCTCGCCAAGCTGGACAAGATGGACGTGATGGTCGGCTACCCCGACAAGTGGCGCGATTATTCGGGCCTCAAGATCGATCCCGCCGACCTTTACGGCAATGTGAAGCGCAGCGCGGCGTTCGAATATGCCTATCAGCTCGCCGACCTGGACAAGCCGGTCGACCGCAAGAAATGGTCGATGAACGCGCAGGAAGTGAACGCCTACAACGGCGGGCTTGAAAACAAGATCGTTTTCCCGGCCGGTATTCTGCAGGCGCCCTATTTCAGCGAGACGGTCGACGATGCGGTCAACTATGGCGCGATCGGCGCCGTGATCGGCCATGAAATCACTCATGGTTTCGACGATCAGGGCCGCAAGATCGACGCGAGCGGCGCCGTGCGCGACTGGTGGACCAAGGAAGATGCCGCGCGCTTCGATGCGCAGGCCAAGGGCTTCGGCGCGCAATATGCGACCTATGAGGCGGCGCCGGGTGCGTTCATCAACCCCGATCTGACGATGGGCGAGAATCTCGCCGACCTTGCCGGGCTCGAGGTCGCCTATGACGCTTATCACCGGTCGCTGAACGGCAAGGAAGCGCCGGTGATCGACGGGTTGACCGGCGACCAGCGCTTCTTCCTGGCCTTTGCGCAGGCGTGGCGCGACAAGGCGCGCGAGGATGCGACCAAGCAGCAGGTAGCGAGCGACCCGCACAGCCCGGCGCGCTGGCGCATCATCGGTCCGCTGCGCAACGTCGATGCCTGGTACAAGGCGTTCAACGTCGCGCCGGGGACCAAATATTATCTGAAGCCCGAGGATCGCACGCGTATCTGGTAAGCCGGCGGCGCCCCGTTACCCATCCCACGCAATGCCGCTGGCTGCGGAACGCATCTTGCGGCAAAGCGTTGGACGGGCAGGGTGCTCGGATTTAGGAGATTTCTCGATGACCAGATCGATTTTTGCCGCCGCGGTCGTCGCGGCGCTGATGAGCTCGGCGCCGGCGATGGCCCAGAAGCTGCCTGACGGCACGACCGCTCAGGAACGCGCGGATACCGCGAAGCTGAATGCCGAGCAGCTCGCGAAGGCCGATGCCGAAACCGCGCGCTATCAGCAGAGCGTTTCGCAATATGAACAGCAAAAGGCTGCGATCGCCGAGCAGGCGGCCGCTGCGCAGGCGAAATATGCCGACGAAACCGCCGCTTATGAAGCGGAAAAGGCTCGCGTCGCGGCGATGGCCGCCGAAGAACGCCAGAAGTGGGAAGCCGATGTCGCGGCCTGCAAGGCGGGCGACACCAGCCGCTGTGCCAAGCCGCAGCCCAAGGAATAGTGCTGCCAATCGGCACGCGATCCCGTGAGATTAAAGGGGCTCCGACGACAAGTCGGGGCCCCTTTTTATTGGCGCGCTTCCGTTCGTCCGTTGGTCGGCGCCCGTCGGCGTTTCATCTTTCAATCGACTCGTCGCGGGGGCTGATCGAAGCGCGCGTGTCTGGCGCGGAAGAATGGCGCATGTCTAGGGCGCGGGATACGAGGCGACCAGACTTCCCCGGTTAAAGCGCAGCGTGTCCCGCAACCTATAACGGATGAGAGGACTCCCCCATGTCAGACCCTATTGCCAAATATTTTCTCATGAGCTGTGCCGCTGCATTGTCGGCAGGCGCGGCTGTTCCCGTCGCGAATGCTGCCGAGACGGGCGTCGCGGATTCTGATGCGGCGCCGACGGTGATCGTGCCGTACAGCGATCTGAATCTGAGCAGTGTCAAGGGCCGCGCGCGGCTCGAGGCGCGCTTGCGTATCGCCATTCGTGACATGTGCCGCGCCAATCCGCGGCCGAACCTCTTCCAGCGGGCCCAGGAGAGCGACTGCACCGCCAATGCGCGCCGTAGCGCCGCGTCGCAGATGGCGGTACTGTTCGGTCGCGACGATGCCAAATTGGCACTCGAACGCCCGGCGGAAGTCGCTGCTCGCTAAACGGCGGAAGGGGCGGTCATGCGCCGTGCATGATCGCCTTTACTTCGTGCAGATAGGTTCGGCCGATCCGGTGCTGGCCGCCTTCGCCCAGGTCCACGCTCCACGCGCCGTCGCCATGATGCTTGAGGCCGACGATGCCGTCGCGCCGGACCATCTTGGACCGGTGAATGCGCATGAACTGATCGGGGTTCATCCGCTCTTCCAATGATTTGATCGTCTGGTGGATCAGCCAGCTTCGGCTGCCGACATAGAGGCGCATATAGTCGCGCTCGGCCTCGATCAGATCGACTTGTGCCGCATCGATGCGCAGCATCTCACCGCGGTTCTGGACCCAGAATTCGTTGATCCACCGGCTCTTCGGCGGGGCAGTTCGCCCAGCGCTGCGCCATTCGCGCACGCGCGCCAGTGCCTTGGCAAGACGATCGGGCGACACGGGCTTGAGCAGATAGTCGACCGCGGCGACGTCGAAGGCTGCGACAGCATAGCGATCGAACGCCGTGACGAAGACGATGGCTGGCGGACAATCGAGCTTTTCGAGCGCGGTCGCCACCTCCAGCCCGTCGAGGTCGGGCATGGCGATATCG
The DNA here is from genome assembly GCF_001598815.1 of Sphingopyxis terrae subsp. terrae NBRC 15098. Taxonomy (GTDB): domain Bacteria; phylum Pseudomonadota; class Alphaproteobacteria; order Sphingomonadales; family Sphingomonadaceae; genus Sphingopyxis; species Sphingopyxis terrae. Next base: position 8,824 of record NZ_BCZQ01000044.1, read on the forward strand.
CAAAGCAACAGATCGGGCGCGAGCGCCTCGACCATGCGCAGCGCCGATGCGCCGTCGCTGGCGGTACCGACGAGCGAAACCCCGTCCTGCTGCCCCGCCAGAATCTGAAGCCGTTCGATTGCCAGCGGCTCGTCATCGACGATCAGGGTGCGCAGCGTCTGCAGCATGTCAGTGTCCTTCGCCCGCGATCGGCAGCCACAGCGATACCGCGAAGGCGCCGCTGTCCGACCGTCCCCATTCGCAGCCTGCCACCGGGCCGTAGCGTGTGATCAGCCGTTCGCGGACGTTGCCGAGCCCGAGGCCGGTGCCCGATTCGGGGGTCGGTGCGGCGGGGTCGATGTCATTTTCGATCCGGATCACGAGCAGCCCATATTCGCTGCTCGCCGACAGGCGGATCGCAATCCTTCCCTTGCTGGGAGCAACGCCATATTTGATCGCATTTTCGATGATCGGTTGCAGGATCAGCACGGGAACGCGCGCATTCTCTAGCGCTTTCGGCATCGTCACCTCGACCTGCAGGCGGTCGGGAAAGCGCGCCTGCTCGATCTGGAGATAGAGGCGCTGGAGCGCCATTTCCTCGTCGAGGCTGACGAGCTGTTCGGGATCGATCGCGAGGCTCGATCGCAGGAAGGACGACAGATTCATGATCATCGTCTCGGCCTCCGCCTGCGATCCGCGCATGACGAGCGTCGACAGCGAATTGAGCGTGTTGAACAGGAAGTGCGGGTTCACCTGATAGTGGAGCGCGCGCAGCTGCGCCGCCTGCGCCTCGACCCGGTAGCTGTTGGCGCGGCGCTCGACCGCGCGCATCTCGTTGGCATAGCCGAAGGCGACATAGAGTGCGGCCCATACCGCGAAGAAGAAATACCAGCGGATCGAACTGTCGAGGATCAGCACCGTTTCCCAGGCAATGGGAAATTTGGACTGCACCTCTTCAATGATCTTCTGAGTATCGCCTGATGGAAACCAGTAGAAGAAGACGAGCAGATTGATGCTCGCGTAGATGACGACAAGCGGCACAGCGGCGCCCATCGCGACGGCGAGCCGCGCGCCAAAGCTTTTGGGCTGAACCCGCTGGATCAGCTGATAGAGGGTGAAGGTGCAGAGGATACCGGCGATGACGACGATCGCGCGGCGGCCGATCGCACCCCATTGCTCGGCGGCCCCGGCCAGCAAGGCCAGCCCGGTCGTGATCAGGAAATAGATCAGCCACATCGCGATGATCGAACCGATCGCGACGCGGGGATTGACGCGGGCGTCCGACGCGCGCCAGCCCGGCGATGCGGCCAGCATGTGCGCACGCTGGTCGCGCAGCGTCTCTTTGCGGATGGTCATGTTCATTGCCGTCGCTTTTGCGCGAATATGGCGCAAAAAACTAGGTGCGCGCGCTGCGTCAGTCGAAGCCGCGCGCCTTTTGGTCGAAACGCGGCCGGTCAGGCGACGCGGGGTTGCGGCAGCGTGCGGCGCCAGTTGCCGCGGCGATAGACGATCCACGCCATGGTCAGCGACGCGAACGAGGACAGCGGAAAGCTCCACCAGATCGCATCGCCGCCGAGCGCCGGGTAGCCCAGATAATAGATGCCGAGGCGGATCGGGAACATCGACAGGAACAGGATGACGAGCGGTGGCACGACCGATCCGTTGGCGCGGAGCGTTCCGATCAGCACGATCGTCGTGCCGAAGGGCAGGAAGGTCCAGGTCGCGAGCAACTGGATATGGCGCGCGGCATCGATTGCCGCGGTATCGCTACCGAGGAAAAGGGCGAGCGCAGCGCGGTCGAAAAGGAGCAGCAGCGCGATCAGCACCCCGGTCATCATCAGGTTGATCGCGATGCCGCTATTGGTGATGGTGGTGACGCGGTTCCACTTTGCAGCGCCGATATTCTGCGCGACCATGGCGCTGACCGCCGCGCCGACCGCGAGCGCGGGCATCTGGACATAGTTCCACAATTGCAGCGTCGCGCCATAGGCAGCGGCGGTGACGAGCCCTTCGCGATTGACCAGCCCGACCATCACCAGCCCGGCGCCCGAAATGACGAGCATCTGTGCGCCCATCGGCAGCCCCTTGCCGATGATGAAGCGCAGTTCCTCCATATTGGGGAGGAGATATTTGAGTTCGGGCCCGCGCAGCCGCAGCACATGGTCGCGGGCATAGAACCAGCCGAGCATCGCGATCAGGCTGATCGTTCCGGCAATCGCCGTCGCGAGCGCGCTGCCCGCGATGCCGAGGCGCGGGAAGGGGCCGATGCCGAGGATCAGCAGCGGGTTGAGCGCGATGTCGAGGACGACCGACAACAGCATGAAGCGCAGCGGCGTCACCGCGTCGCCGGCGCCGCGCGACGCCATCATCAGCGTCACCGCCAGCATGCTTGCCGGGATCGCGATGAAGGTCACGCGCAGATAATCATGTGCAAGGTCAAAGGCTTCGGGCGGGGTCTTGAGCCAATGCAGGATGGTGGTCGAGGCGAACCAGCCGACGATGGCGATGACGAGCGAGAAGATCAGCGCGAGGCCGACGACGGCACCGGTGGCGCGGCGCGCCGCGTCGGTATCGCCGCGCCCGATCGCCTGGCCGATCAGCACCGTCGCGGCCATACCGAAGCCGAAGAAGGTCGCGAACATCAGGAACATGATGATGTTCGCATTGGCGGTTGCGGCGAGCGCGCTGCCGCCGAGGAACTGGCCGACCCACACCGAATTGATCGACCCCGACAGCGTCTGCAGCACGTTCGATGCGAGCGTCGGCAAGGCGAAGAGGATCAGCGTCTTCGCGATCGGCCCTTCGGTCAGGTTCATGCGTCCGGCGCCGCGCGCGGTCTGGCGCGGCGGAACCGGCGCGGCGGCGGGATCGGCAGCGGCGGCTACCGGCGTAACGGACGCGTCTTCGCTCACCCCAGCCGCGCCAGCGCGGCGGTCAGGCGGTCGGCCTCGGCCTCCTTGGCGGCATGGTCGGCGCGCGCCTTGTCGACGGCTTCGGGTTTGGCGCGTTCGACGAACGAGGGGTTGTTCAGCCGACCCGCGAGGCTGTCGCGTTCCTTGGCCGCGGCGGCGAGCGCCTTGGTCAGCCGCTCGCGCTCGGCGGAGATGTCGATCACGCCTTCGAGCGGGACGGTGATCGTCTCGCCCTCGACGACGAGCTGTGCCGAGGCGCCTGCGGGAGCGGGATCGAAGCTGATCGCTTCGAGCCGCGCGAGACGGTCGAGTTGCGCCGATAGCTTGTCGGTACGGCCCTTGAGCGATGCCGGGAAATGCGCGGTCAGGCGCGCGCCCGGCGGCAGGCCGAGCTCGGCCTTGGCGGTGCGCAATTCGCTGACGAGCTTGATCAGCCAGTTCACATCTTCAGCTGCCTGTTGGTCGATGGCTGGAGCAAAGAATTTGTTCTCATTAACAACAAGCGAGGGCTCGATTATCTGCTTCGGGAATGGCTCTGGCCATTTGGCCGTGATCAGCGGATAGTCGGCGCGGTCGCCGAGGCCCGTCCACAGCTCTTCAGTGATGAAGGGCATGAAGGGGTGCAGCATGACGAGGATCTGGTCGAGCACCCAGCCGGCAACGGCCTTTGTCTCGTCGTCGATCGCGCCCTTGATCAGTTCCAGATACCAGTCGCAGAAACGATCCCAGGCAAAGCTGTAGATCGCATTCGCGGCCTCGTCGAAGCGATAGGCGGCGAAGGCGCTCTCCATCGCCGCGACCGTCGCGGCGACCTCGCCGATGATCCAGCGGTTGACCGGCAGCGTTGCGACGGGCGCTTCGAAGCTGGTCGAGGCCGAAATGCCATTCGCTTCGCAGAAGCGCGCGGCGTTCCACAGCTTGGTCGCGAAGTTGCGATAGCCCGCGAGGCGCGCGTCATCCATCTTGATGTCGCGGCCCTGGCTTTCCATCGCCGCCATGAAGAAGCGCAGCGCGTCGGCGCCATATTGGTCGATCAGTCCGAGCGGATCGACGACATTGCCCTTCGACTTCGACATCTTCGCGCCGTCGGGCGCGCGGACGAGGCCGTGGAGATAGAGCGTCTTCCACGGCACGTCGCCCATGAACTCCATCCCCTGCATGGCCATGCGCGCATCCCAGAAGAAGAGGATGTCGAAGCCCGAGATGAGGACGTCGTTGGGGTAGTGGCGTTTCAGAAGCTCGGTGTTTTCAGGCCAGCCGAGCGTCGCGAAGGGCCAAAGGGCGGAAGAAAACCAGGTGTCGAGGACGTCTTGGTCCTGCCAGAGAACAACGCTGGGGTCGGACTCGTCCAGCCAACGAAGTCCTGCATTTTCACCGTCCTGAGCAAATAGTATCCGCTCGGCTGGCAGTTCATAGAAAGCGGCAGCTTGCTCTCTGATCTCGGATTCGTTGATGCCGACAAAAAATTTTTCGTTTCCGACACCCGCCTCAAAATCTTTGGCAGGCCCGTACCAAGCCGGAATCCGGTGTCCCCACCAGAGTTGGCGCGAGACGCACCAGGGCTGGATATTCTCCATCCAGTTGAAGAAGGTCTTTTCCCACGTCTTGGGGACGATGTTGATGCGGCCATCGCGCACCGCCTGCATCGGTGGCTGCGCGAGCGTTTCGGCATCGACATACCATTGGTCGGTCAGCCAGGGTTCGATCACCACGCCGCCGCGGTCGCCGAACGGCGTCTGGATCGTGCGCGGTTCGGCGTCATGTTCGTTCCCGTCCTTGTCGACGTGCGGGATCAGGAAGCCGGCTTCCTTCATGCGCGCCACAACCAGTTCGCGGGCGCCATCGACACCATCGCGCTTGAAGCGGTGGAGGCCAAGATATTCGTCGGGGATCAGCCCGTCGGCAGTCTGGATGACGTTCGCATCGCCATCGAACATGTTGAGCATCTCGGCGGGTTTGAAGCCCGCGCGCTTGCCGACCTCGAAGTCGTTGAAATCATGCCCCGGCGTGATCTTCACCGCGCCGCTGCCCAGTTCGGGATCGGCATGTTCGTCGGCGACGATCTTGAAGCGGCGGCCGGTGATCGGCTGGAGGATGTCCTTGCCGATCACGCTCTTGTAGCGCGCGTCATCGGGATGCACCGCGACTGCCATGTCGGCGAGCATCGTTTCGGGGCGTGTCGTCGCGACCTCGATATAATCGCGGCCGTCGTCGAGCGTCACGCCGTCGGCGAGCGGGTATTTGAAGTGCCAGAAGCCGCCCTTCACCTCGACCGTTTCGACCTCGAGGTCGCTGATCGCGGTCTTGAGCTTGGGGTCCCAGTTCACGAGGCGTTTGTCGCGGTAGATCAGGCCCTTTTTATGGAGATCGACGAACACCTTGACCACCGCGCGGGTGAAATGCGGGTCCATCGTGAACTGTTCGCGCGACCAGTCCATCGAGCAGCCGAGGCGGCGGAGCTGGCCGGTGATCTGGCCGCCGCTTTCCGCTTTCCACTGCCAGACCTTTTCGACGAAGTCCTCGCGGCTGTAATTGGTGCGCTTGTCCTGCCGCGCTTCCATCTGGCGTTCGACTACCATCTGCGTCGCGATGCCGGCATGGTCCATGCCGACGACCCACAGCGCATCCTTGCCGCGCAGCCGCTCATAACGGACGAGCACGTCCTGCAGCGTGTTGTCGAGCGCATGGCCGATGTGCAGCGCGCCGGTGACGTTCGGCGGCGGGTTGACGATCGTGAAGGGTGTCGCGTCGGGACGCGCGGGGCGATAGAGCCCGCGGCTTTCCCATTCGTGGGACCATTTCGCCTCGATAGCGGCGGGATCGAAGGTTTTTTCCATCGGCATAGCCGGGCGCCTTTGCCAGCCGGGACGCGCAGCGGCAAGGGGGGACACGCATTTGCTGCAAGCCATCGCGTGTCCCCGCGAAGGCGGGGACCCATCTTCTGCCGGTTCCAACTTGCACCGGCCGGTGATGGGCTCCCGCCTTCGCGGGAGCACGCGGTCTTGCCTATTTCTTCAGATAGCTGTCCAACCAATTAAATACGGTCTGATGCCACTGGACGCTGTTCGCACCCTTCAGCACCCAATGGTTTTCGTCTGGAAACACGAGCAATTGCGACGGAACGCCGTGGCGCTGAAGCGCGGTGAAGGCGGCGAGGCCCTGCGTATAGGGAATGCGGAAATCCTTCTCGCTGGTGATCACCAGCATCGGCGTCTTCCATTTGTCGACATGGTTCACCGGGTTCCATTTTTCATATTCTTCGGGAACCTTGAAATAGGGGCCGCCATGCTCCCATTCGTCGAACCACAGCTCCTCGGTTTCATAGGCCATCGCGCGTGCGTCGAAGACGCCGTCGTGCTGGACGAGGCATTTGAAACCGTCGGTCCACTGGCCGGCGATCCAGTTCATCATATAGCCGCCATAGGACGCGCCGAGCGCGCAGGCGTTGGCGATGTCGAGCTGCGCATCCTGCTTGCCTGCCGCTGCTAGGCCGAGCTTCAGATCTTCGAGCGGCTTGCCGCCCCAATCCTTGTTGATGCTGTCGGTGAAGGCTTGCCCGTAACCCGTTGATCCGTGGAAATCGACAGTGACGACGCCATAGCCCTGCTGCGCGAACAGGCGGGGGTTCCAGCGCGTTGACCAGCTGTTGCCGAAGCTGCCCTGCGGACCGCCATGAACGATGAAGGCGACCGGCAGCTTCGCGGCGGCGGCGTTCGCGGGCTTGAGGATCATTCCCCACACCTTGTCGCCATTGGCGCCGGCGAACTGCATGCGATCGAGCCGCACCGGATCGAATTCGGCCATGCGGTCGGCGTTGACCGCGGTGAGCTGCGTCACCTTGCCCTTGGCATCGCGGACATAGACGTCGGTGGGGGCTAGGGCGGTGTTGCGCGCATAGAGCAGCGCGCCGCCAGCGAGCACGCTGACGTCGCCGATGTTGCCGTCGAAGGCTTCGTTCGACGCCTTCAGCCGTTCGACCTTGCCGCTCGCTGCGTCGACGCGGAACAGGGGATGTTCAAGCGTGTCCTGCGCGGTGACGAACAGTGCCTTGCTGTCGGCGGCCCAGGCGATCGAGGCGACCGAGCGGTCCCAGGCGTCGGTGAGTTTGCGCGTGTCGCCGGTCGCAAGGTTGCGCAGCATCAGCACCTGCCGGTCGGATTCATACCCCGGCCGCGCCATCGCGACATAGGCCAGCCATTTGCCGTCGGGGGAGGGGGTGGGCAGGGTGTCGGTCGCCTGATTGGCCTCGGTCAGATTGACCGGCATCATGCGGCTGTCGACGAGCCAGCGATAGATGTCGAGGTTGGTCGAGGTCGGCTCGTGGCGATCGGCCTTGCGCAGCGTGAAATAGACGGTGCGGCTGTCGGCGCCCCAAGCAAGCTCTTCGCCGCCGCCAAAGGGTTTCGACGGCGCGTCGCCGACCAGTCCGGCCGCGACCGGCCGCGCCGCGCTCGCCTTGCCGTCCGCCAGATTGAAAACAAAGGGGCGGCTGTGGGTGCCGGGGGTTTCCCACGTGTCCCAGTGACGGACGAAGCCGGTGCCGTCCTTGTAGAGCCGTCCGCTGCCGGGGCCGACAAGCGCGCCCTTGTCCTTTACGTCCTTCGCGTCGCAGCCGAAATCGGCGCACTCCATGGGGATATCGCCCCACGCGAGCAGGCGCGCGCCATCGGGCGAAATTTTGAAGCCCGCGACATCGGCCTTGGTATCAGTAACCTGCGTCGCGGGCGTGCCGGCCTTCGGATCGATCCGCCAGACCTGATCGCTGCCCGAGGCGTTCGAGATGAAATACAGACTGCCGTCGGGTGCAAAGGCCGGCGACGCCTCATTCTTGCCGGGTGCATCGGCGATTCGAGCGGGCTTGGCGTCCTTGGCCTTGCGATCGACGAGCCAGAGCCCGGTCGAGCGCTTGTAGGTTTCGGGCGCGGTCTCGGTCATCTGGAACACGACCCATCGCCCGTCGGGCGAAGCCGTGGGCGCGGCAACGCGATTGAGCGTCGCAAGATCGACCTCGGTCATCGGCCGGGCGAGAGCGGGCGTGGAAAGGGCGGCGGCGAGCGCGAGCGCGCTGGGGATAAGAATGTTACGCATGCCGCGGGTGTAGCGCTGCGGCGGGCGGGTTCAAGTCCTGATGGCGGTGGGCGTAGTCCAGTGCGAACCGGTCTCTGGCTGGATTCCCGAACTGAACGGGAAAATAACGGGAATTTACCGCATTTCGCAGCCATCAGACGGGAGGCTCCGCGCTGCGCGCCGGATTTCCCGCGGCACGCCGACAAATTCCTGTTTCTCGATAACGGGAATTTATTGGGAATCCCGGATGATTTAACCGCATGAGCTACGGCATGGACGGGAAGTGCCAGAAAAATTCAAAACACTCTTGCAAACCGAGCAGAGGAGGTATCCATTAAGGGCAAGCCTTCGAGAGAAGGCGTTTCGACCAGCCAAGGAAGGATCGGTCGACCAGTGTTTGCGCAGACGCGCGGGCCGGTCGGTTTCCTTCCTCGAGACCCCCGCCGCGCACCAGCGCCGGCGGGGGTTTTGTTTTGGAGGTTGAAATGGTTGTAAAGCGTTTGAAGGAAGGAAGTTTGAAGGGGGCCAAGCTCGACAAGACGGGACGACGTCGCAACGCGCTGGCGTCGCGGCGACTGGTGGCCGAGCGTAGCGCGCGGAACGATCCGCTTCCAACACTGCTGTTCGAGACGGTGGCGATCGCCGAACTCCGGTCCACTGGACATCAAGTCCGTAAGCTCGACCAGAAACATGTCGAAGCAATCGCGCGTTCGATCACCAGCCACGGTTTCTGCGTACCGATCCTCATATCAGGTAATCTGGTTGTCGATGGTCAGGCCCGCATCGCGGCGGCGACGCAACTCGGAATTCGCGAGGTGCCGGCGATCCAGTGTCAGCATCTCGATGAGATCCAGATCAGGACCCTTCGGCTGGCCTCGAATAGATTAGGCGAAAAAGGGGATTGGGATCTCGATCAATTGAAGGTCGAATTCGAAGAGCTGATCGAATTCGGTGCCGATCTCGATGATACCGGCTTTTCGCTTGAGGAAGCGGATATCATTCTCGCCGATCCGATCGATCCGGAAAGCCCCGGTGAGGATGATTTAACTGAACCGCCTGCCATACCGACTACCAAGGTCGGCGACATATGGAGTTTGGCAAAACACCGCATAATTTGCGGCGATGCGCTGAATGAGGGGACTTTCGCCGCGCTAATGGGCGACGAAAAGGCGGATGCTGTCGTCACCGATCCGCCGTACAACGTTCGGATTAAAGGCAATGTTAGCGGCCTCGGCAAAAAGGTTCACGACGAGTTCGTGATGGGTTCGGGCGAATTGACCCGCGACGGGTTTCGAGATCTCCTTCTTGGATCAATAACGCTCCAGAGCAAATGTCTACGCGAAGGCAGCGTCCTGTTCGTCTTTATGGATTGGAGATCGATCTCCCTCCTTCTCGACGTCGGGGAGACTGCAGGCCTCACGCTGATCAATCTTGTGGTTTGGTATAAGGAATCGGGAGGTATGGGCGCCATGTATCGCTCTGCTCACGAGCTCATCGCCGTGTTTTGCAAGGGTGAAACACCTCACACCAACAATGTGGCGCTCGGCAAGAATGGACGTGACCGGCAGAATGTGTGGTGCGCTCCAGGTGCGAACCGGCCGGGTTCCTCAGCGAATGCGATGCTCCAGCATCATGCGACGCCGAAACCTGTCGAGCTTATCATTGACGCGATCCTCGACGTAACCTCGTGCGGCGAACTGGTCATCGACAGCTTTCTTGGATCTGGCACTACCCTGATTGCGGCCGAGAAGACGGGCCGGGTTTGCCGGGGAATCGAGCTTGAACCGCGGTTCGTGGATGTGGCGATTCAGCGTTGGCAGAAGTGCTCGGGCCAGCGCGCTGTGCTTATCGCGACCGGGGAAAGCTTCGATGAGGTTGCTGTCCGGAGAATATATGAGCTCGATGAGAGCGGGGAATAATGATGACGGCAGTTTACGACAAAAACGGAGATCCGGCTGGAGAGCCGAATTACGAAGTCGGCTATGGCCGTCCTCCTAGAACGACGCGCTTCAAGAAGGGGAACAAGAGCGGCAAGGGACGGCCTAAGGGCTCGCCCAATCTGAAGACCATGGTCAATCGGATCGCCAACGAGAAGGTTCGGGCAAAAATTCAGGGAAAGCCAGTCAAGATGAAACGCAAGGAGCTCATGCTTCTCCACGTTGCAACTCTTGCCTGTCAGGGTGATCTCAAGGCTGTCGACCGCTTCCTGCCCTTGGTCGAGCGTTTTGAGGATGCCCAGGAAGCGGTTGTAATTCCCACAGAAGACACGCGCGAAGACCTTGCCGCGATCGAAGAATATCTCCGATACCATGGCAGGTTGGGAGAGACTGATGGAGCTTGACCCTCATTCAGTGCGCCGTGCTCACGACCAGCTGTGCCGAAGCGACCTCGCGGTGTTCATGCGCGGCGCGTTCCGGCAGCTTCACGACGAGCCCTACGAGGATAATTGGCATATCCACGCCATTTGTCATCGGGTCGGTAAGATGTTCGATGGGAAACACCGTCGGTCGATCATTTCGATGCCTCCTCGCACGATGAAGAGCTTTATCGGCAGCGTGTGCGCGCCCGCCTGGATTCTGGGTCGGAACCCAAGCGCGAAGATTATTTGCGCATCTTACGCCCAGGATCTGTCAGCAAATTTTGCGTTCGAAATGCGCCGGTTGATGCAGACCGATTACTATCGGCGCGTTTTTCCCAACACACATCTCGATCCCAAAAAGACCAGTACCGAGGAGGTCAGAACAACGCGAGGCGGATATCGCTTGTCGACGTCCGTTGTTAGCGTCCGCGCTCGTGGTGTAATTTCCGGTGTAGGCGATGGTGTATTCCGGGGTGGG
>NZ_BCZQ01000045.1 GCF_001598815.1 Sphingopyxis terrae subsp. terrae NBRC 15098
ATGGAGCAGAACGACGAGTGGCAGCTCCAGCACCGATACATGCAGATCGAAGGCATGGCCGAACTCAACCAACCCATGATCGAGGAGGAAAATCAGCCCCTACACATCACCGCCAAAGCCGCCTGACGATGGCCCACGGCCACAGCCGAAATTACACCACCTTGACGGACGCGACCCAAATTTGGCTTCCATGTGCTTGATCCTATGGATTTATGGTGCGACCCTTTCGTTGCAATGGAAGGAGGCATTCGGGGCCGAATACATCACGGGTGCGCCACGATCGCGTACGCCGCCGGAGCAGCAGTACAGCGATCGCAAGCTTCGCTCGCGACGCTGAGCCGGGAGCTGGGGATCAATCCGAAGAGGGAGGCGAAGTGGCGTAAGCAGACGACGGTCGAGGCTCTGAAGACCGGGCCGACAGGCCCTCATTCCCCAACCCTCACAGAAGCTAAGGAAGCGATGGTCGTCGAATTTCGGCGAACACTCTATTGCCGTTGGGCGACTGTCTCTATGCCCGGCAGCCGACGATCCCGCATCTGACGCGGTCGGCGCTACACCGTTGCCTGCAACGCCACGCCATCTCACGGCTGCCCGGCGTCGAGGGCGACAAGCCCTCGCGGCAACGCTTCCAACACTATCCATCGGCTTCTTCGACATGGATGTCGCCGAGGTCCTGACTGCCAAAGGCAAGCCCTATCTATTCGTCGCCATGGATCGCACCAGCAAGTTCGCACTCACCCAATTCGTAGCAAGGGCAAATAGGCAAACAGCCTGGGCGTTTCTGGAACTACTGCTCGAGGACGTGCCCTACCGGATCGATTCTCACTGATAATAGCATCTAGTTTGCCGACCAGCCGCGCAACCGCAATACCACATGGACGCGCGATGTGCTTCGACATGATAGGCGAGGCCAACGAATTCGACCATTGGCTCACCTTGCCGAACCATCCCTGGACCAACCGGCAAGTCGAGCCGATGAACCCACCATCAACGACACCACCGTCAAGCGCTTCCATTATGACAGCCACGATCAGTTGCGCACGCACTTGGTCGACTGGCCGCCTACGACTCCGTTTGCAGACTCAAGACACTCCGTGTTAGACCCCTATGAATACATCGGCAAATCTGGACTTCAGAGCCGGATCGATCCATCATCAATCTGATCCGCTGGTTGTCAGGGCTGAACACTTAGACAGGAGCGGCTCCCAAACGTCGCAGGAGCGGCAATAGCTTCGACGTCACCTCCCCATGGATCTTTCTGATCTCCTCGAGGTTCTCTTCAACGGTTTCCAACGTTACTCCCTCACTGATAAGACGTTCTCCTTGCTCCGAGAGCCATCTCCAGACCGTTGTCTCTACTTCATCAACGCCCTCCCATAACGCGAGCAGCACAAGCTGCTGAACGCGGGTGACCGGGACTGCGGAACCAATGTTCGAAGCCGCCAAGTTGTTCGCACCCGAAGAATATTTGGATCGGCGACAGAGTTCCATATTCAGTGCGACCGATGCTATGCGGTCATCCTCTGGAGTTGCAGATTGCGATGTCGGAGCGACGTCGCCGCGGCCCGTCAGCACGAAGAGGGTCTCGGCAAGCTGCGAGCGTGTAATTCCGACGCTCGCGATCCTGTCGACCAGCACGCCGAACGGCACGGCTGCCCCATTGGAAGCCATGAGGGCCTCCCATACGGGCTGATATATCTCAGAACGCAGTGTCGCCGATCCGCCGGCAGTCGTTAGCGTCAGCGGAAGTTGCTCTGTTTCTGCTAACGTGAGAAAACTGTATGCTTCCAATCGATCAGCTACTTCGGCGACAGACATCTGCCGTTTTCCTTTGACATAGATGTCCCGTCGAAACTGCCGGTTTACGATATAGTCCCGCGTGGTTTCATAGAGAGCGAGATCCGAGATGCTGGCCAAAAGACCTTGGCAATGAGATGGCACACCTAAGCCGGGCATATTATCGATCAAGCTGGCCGATGCGGCAAAATCCATTTTAGCTTCAGCCAAACGGGCCGATACTTCCGAAAAGGATTCTGGGAGCCAATGGCGATTGAAATATTCATGCGACACGTAACTCCGATCAAGTTTCCTGATCGACTCCACCATATTTCCGACGCTAGGGTATAGATCAAAGTAGCCTGCGCTGGCGTCCACCACACGTTGCGCGAAATGAAGAGATTCATCCACTCGTGCCAGCAAGCCGCCTGCGGCTGCTTTCGCAGCGTGCAGATTGAGAAGATGGCGAAGCGGTTCAATCGGCGACCAGCCTGGTTTGCAGTTATAGCTTATGTAGAGAATGCCTCCCGGCTTGAGTTTCAATCGCACGATTTCCACGATCGCGTCGCGCGTTTCGTTGCTTACCCAAGACCAGATACCGTGAAGCGCAATGATATCGAATTGCGGCAGATCGTCTCGGCGCGCGAACTCCTCAAAACTGTCATCGAAGATGCCCAGTGGTTTACCGCAGGCCCGAGCGATCTGGGCCGCATAAGCCGCCTGCGAAGGATTGAAGTCCGTGCCAAAGAATCGCCCGGACGATGTCGCCGCATTGATATTGAGCGAAAGACCGTGGCCGAAACCCAGTTCAAGGTAACTGGGGCTATCGCCAACATCGTGCGAAACACCTCGGGAAAGTAGGGCGAATTTTAAGCGTACCGGCGCCAGCTCGGAGAAATAGCCGTAAATGTAGTCTACTTCCGATACGTATCCCGCATTCCACATATCAATTCTCCAAAAAAAGGGGGGCGTGCTTTGGACACGCCCCCCACGGGGGTAACCCAGTGGACTAGTCTGAAATCAGAACTGGAAGGTCACGCCGCCACGCAGGCCCGTCACCTTATTGTCGCCGCCGAAGGTCTGGCTGCCCGTGAAGAAGAGGTTCAACCGGTCGGCCACCTTCGCTTCGAACCCAGCCTCGACCATCCCGAAGCTGTCGGGTTCCGCGCCGCGCAGAACGAACGCATCGCCACCGCCGACATAGCTAACCGTCACGTCGTTCGGCAGATTGCCTTGGAAGGTGTAAGACGCCTTAGCAAAGGGACGAATCGTGACGCTGTCGGAAAGCTCGGTTTCGGTACCGAGTTTCACGCCCAGAACCGGCGAGAAGACCGTCTTCTTGCGACCTTCCACATCGAGGCTGAACGCACCCGCTCCGGTTTCGGTGAAACCTTCCAGCGAGGTCCTGCGCAAGACAAGCTTACCATAAGGCGTGATGGTCATGCTGCCGGTACGATAGTCATAACCGGCTTCAAGGCTAACATCTAGTTGCTTGGCGTTGATCGATGCTTCCGCGGTCCGCGCCAGCAGGCTCATCGTGCGGGTCGCATCATAGTTGGTCCAGCCGAAGGCCAGCTTCGCATTGGCATAGATCGGTCCGAAGCCCTGCGTGACATAAGCGCCCACCGTCCAGGTGCGGCCATCAACTGCCTCCGGTGTGCCGCGCGCGGCGATGTCGTGCTCGGCATAGGCCCCGCCGAAGCCGAAGGCACCGTCCGCAGCATAGGCGAAGTCGAGACCACCGGCGAGACCGTAGCTGTTCGCACGGATGTCCGAAGCACCGAAGGCATCGCCGTCACCGAACTTGCCCCAGTTGCCGACGGGATTGAGCCAGAGCTGCGTCGCGAAATCGCCCCCGAACGAGCGGCGGTTGGTCAGCATGTCGAGCGTTTGGCCAAAGACGCCATTCTGATCGACCGCAGCAAGCGAGCCATAAATCTCACCCGACGACAACTCGTTGAATAGCTCCGCGGCCTGTTCCGACGAGAGACGGAAGTCGAGCGCCGTGGCGACGTTGGCGATGTCCTGCGCATAGCCGAGTTCGGTCACCGACGCGAAGCCCGCGCCGCCCGCCGCGTCGGTACGGATACGACCGATGGCCGAGGCTAGCGCCGAGTCGAGACCGGTCGCAGCGGCAACGGCGTTGGGGTTGTTCGCCCCGCCGGCATAGCTGCTGCGCTTCACTTCCAGACGAACTTCCTTCTTCGCCGTATCATGCACCAGGGTGAATCCGACGAAGGGCGAAGTCAGGGTCGGTGCGGCGGCGGCCGAAACAGCTCCCGTGCCGGTATAGGTGAACAGCGTGTAGCCGTCGCCATTGGCGTAGAGGCTGTCACGATAGACATTCACCGCGACCTTGCCAGCCAGGTTCAAGTTACCCGTGATGTTGACCCGCGACGGATCGACATCAACCCCCGCCAGCGCCGGCGTGGTGAAGTAGCCCACGCTGACGCCGCCGGTGACCGGACCCAGCGGCTCGGGCAGGGTCGCACCGGACGACACTGAGCTCGGATAAACGCGGATCAGCGTCGGCGTCAGCCCGACGACCGTCGTGCCAGCCGCGGTCTGGTTATAATCGCCAACCTGACGGATGGTGATGCCGTCGATCAGTTCGGTCTGGCCAACCAGGCTGTTACCGAACTGGTTCTGGCCCGGGGTGATCCGGCGACCGATGACCAGCGTCGCAGCGTTGTTGATGGCGCCGCGAATACCGAATTCGGCATCAACAGCTTGACTGGTCGTGAGTTGAACCTCACCTGCCTTGATGTTGAAATTACCGACATCGAGAGTGTAGGCGGGCTCGCCGCCGGGCAGGCCGGGATCATAGGCCGCGCCGTTGATCACGAACGTCCCCGCGCCTTCTTTGTTCAGCGTTTCGACGCCGACGACGCGAACCTGATAGTTCGAACCGCCAAAGACAGCCTGCGCGTCCTTACCAAGCGACAGGACCGGATTCCGCTTGTCGGCAAGCACCGACGTGGGCGCACCCGGATATACGATCTCATCGGCACCAAGGAAGCCCGATCCTACCAGATTGACCGTGGTGTCGGTCGTCCGGTTACCATCCTCGTCACGCTCACCAAAGATGCTGCCGAGCGTCGCCGACCCCGAATTGAGATTGATCGTCGCCTTCACGTCGCTGGACTTGACCGCACCTTCGCCGGTCGGATCATTGTCGAGACCGCCGCCGACATAGAAGCCGCCCGACACGCCGTTCTGATTGGCCGTGTAGGTCTGCGCCAGCAGTGCAGCCGCGGGCGTGTAGGTGGTTTCGGTCGATGTGTCCGTGCGAACCTCGGTGCGCGACGCGGTGTCGATGTTCTGGCCGAGGACGGTGGTGCCGCCCACAATACCGTTGTTCGTCACAGCGCCTTCGCCGGCGGCAACATTGATGTCGCCCCCGATGACCGCCCCCGCCGCGTTAGTCACGCTGGCCTTGCCGAGCGCCACGACCGGGGTGAAAGTCTCGGTAATCGTCTGGAGCGACGCCTTGCCGACGTCCGTCGTAACGCTGCTGCTGTCCGTCGCGGTGACGATCGAACGCGCCGTCGCGCTACCGGCGATCTTGCCACTGTTGCTGACGGTCGCCGACGTTGCACTGTCCGCAAGGACATTGCCCTTCACCTGACCGTCGTTGACGACCGAAGCCGGACCGCCGACGATCGTGTTCGTCGACGAGGCGGTTTGGGTAACGGTGCCCTTGCCATCATTCGTCGTCGTCGCAGTCGTAACATTGTTCGTGGCATAGCTGATCGCGCTGGCATCACCGCCGACGATCGACCCCTTGGTCACCGAGATAGATGCTCCGCCGACGCCATAGGCGAAAGCGTTGCCTTCGGTCGCGGCGATCGCCTTGTCCTTCAGCGCCTGAGCCGAGTCGATCACGATCGAGGCCTTACCCCCGACAACAGTCGTCTCGGTGATCACGCTTTCGCCGAGCGTCCGTCCGGTCAGGCTGCTGACCAGCGTGCCGAAGTCAGCGGACCCCGACTTGGTCTTGCCGGTCCATTCGCGCTCGACCGTCGTCTTGGTGACGCTGCCGCTCGCAACCGCAGAGACATAGTCTTCCGAGACGCCGGTCAAAGTGACCTTCGCGTCGCCGCGACCCGCGGCCACATAGGTGCCGCCTTCGACGGTCCCGGCGATCGTCGCCTGAGCGTTGCCCTGCGCGGCCGCAGCACCGCTGGTTGAGCTGATGATTTCCGATGCGGTCGCCACGCCAGTCTTGGCGTCGCGGACATAGGATTGCTCGGTAGTGCTCGCAAAGTCGGTTCCATTGTTCGCGCTGACGGTCAGGTCGCCGCCAACGATTGCCTTGGCAGCGACATCAGCCGACGCGGACTTCACACCGTTGATCGTGACCGAGCCGCCGACGGTATCCTGGCTGGCGGTCGCCTTGCCGGTGATCGATGCCGAACTGGCGCCATCGCTGACCACCGATGCGCTGCTGCTCTTCACAATCAGTTCGTCGGTCACATAGGTACCCTTGGTGACGGTCTGCGCGATGCTGCCCGCTTCCTCGGCCTTTCCTGCCGACGCTCCAAAAGCGTTGCTGGTGACGCCCTGTTCGACCGAGTCGCTGACCACCACTGACGAGCTGTTGGTGCCCTGCGAATAGACAAAGCCTCCCCCGCCGGCATTTCCGGTTGCGACGCGCCCGGCGATCGTCACCTTGCTGTCACCGCCACTGATCGCCGTCGTTTCGGACGATTCGGCATATTTGCCCGAGAAGGTTCCGGTGCCATCGACGTCGAGCACGGTCGTCTCGCTGCTGCTATTCGCGAAGGACGAACCCGCCACCCCCGAATTGCCCGCATAGGAGTTTACGTTACCGAAGACAGCGCCTGTGACAGTCGCGGTGCTGGCTAGATCAGCAATCTGGGTGATGGTGCCGTTGGCACCCGGCACGAAATTCTTGGTCCCATTGGCGCCCGCGTAGGTACCGGCGACATTGCCGCCCGTTGCTGTGCTGCTGCCTTTGCTCGTCCGATCCTCGGTGAAGGAACGGCCCCCTTTGCCGTCGAGCACCTCGGTCGAATTATAGCTGCTGGCGTTCGCAGACTTGCTGCTGCTGCTCGCCGCATAGGTCGTGCCGCGAACCTCACCCTGATTCAGGATGGTGATATCGCCGCCCGCCGTCAGGTTGACGTTGCCGACCCCGTTGAAGCCGATGACGCCGCCCGCCGCGTTAGTGAAACCCACCTTACCCGTCGTCGACGTGTTCGCCGATTCGTCGGCAAAGCTGTATTTTGTCGTGGTCGTCCCGGCTGTGGCATCGACGACCGGCGCCGGGGTCAGAATGGTGCGGCTGTATGTCGAATCGCTGCCCGACGAATTGCCGTTTACGCCGCCACCGACCGTGCCGGCATTGGCAATCGAAATATCCTGGGTGGCATTGGCGTTGACCGATCCACCGACTTTACCGGTCGCCGCATTGACGGCGGAAGCATTGCCCTTCGAACGGGTATCGCTCGTTTCATACACGTCGCTGAGGAGGAGAGCGCCAGTGCTGTCGAACACCAGAGCCTGACTGGTCGCGTTAGCGTTGCCGTTGCCCGCGGTCGCCGTCAAATTTCCGTCGATCGCACCCGCATTGTCCGCCGAGGCATTATTGGTAGCGGTCGCCAGGGCATTGCCGCCGATCGATCCGGTTTCGGCGACGACGACCGAAGCGTTGCCGGCCGCGGGGCCGCTCGTCGTCTTCGTCGTGTTGCCGAGGAGGCCACCTTTTCCGTCATAAATCAGCGTCTGATCGAAACTGCTCGCCCCGCCGTTGCCGGCGCGTGCGGTAACGGCGCCATCGACTGCACCGGCGTTGATCACCGATGCGTCGCTGGTCGCCGTAGCCGACACGCCGCCCCCTACGGAAGCGCCTTCGGCGATTTCGATCGTCGCTTTGCCCACTGCGCTCGCCGAGTTGTTCGCGGTCACGATCTTGAGCAAATTGCCCGTGTCGTTCCGCGTCGTCGTCGTGCTGCCGCTATCGGTCGTTGCGCCAGCACCGCCAATTGCATTCAGCGCACCCTTGACTTCACCAGCATGACTGATCGATGCATCCCGCGTCGCTTGAGCGAATGCCCCGCCGACCACGCCCGTTTCGGCAATCCTAATCGTCGAATCGCCTGCCACCGCTTCACGGGTAAAACTGTCGATCCGCTCGAGATCCACGGCATTCTTACTGTCGCGCGTCTGAACGGTCTTGCTCGTCGAATTGACATTGAAGACCGGAACCGCGTTCACGCCATTTTCGACCGTCCCCGCCACGGTGATATCGACATTGCCATTGGCAACACCGTTGACGGCGTCGAGCTTGCTGGTTGCCGCCGTGGCGATCTTGACCGTGCCCGCCTCATAAGTCGCACTGGTCTCGCTGGTTACGACCGATTTGTCAGCAAGCGGAATTGCTGCCGTGTTTACGACAGTGACCGACGAGCCGACCGTATAGCCGGTGACAGTCCCCGCAACGCCCTTTGCCGTCACATCGACATTGCCGACCGGACCGACGAACACGGCGCTGCCCTTGGTCTTGCCGTCGGCGCTGGCGACATCGCCGATCACGCCTTTGACATCACCACTGGTGTAGACGTCGGTCGTCGTATCGCCAGCTTTGGTGGTCGCCTGCGCAACCGTCGACTGGACGTTTACGTTGCCCGAGCGAACGGCGCCCGCAGAGGTCAGCGACACATCGCCGGCACCCATCAGCGTAACGCCGTTGTAGATCGTCCCGCTGTTGTCGAGCGACACGGTGCCGCCAAAGCCGGTCGCCGAAAAACCGCCTGTGATTAGCCCGCTATTGGTGGCGGTCAGCGTATTATCCGCCTTTGCCGACGACCCGTTTAGCGCAACGCCGACCGAATCGGTCACCGCACCGGCCTTGTCGACCGCTCCGATACTACCGACATTGCCGAAGTTAATGACGCCGTCGCCTTGCCCCCCCAGAGGCGCAATGCCGATGGTTCCAGGTCCCGAAATTGCACCTTTCGACGTCACCGTAATTGCAATGTCGCGATCGGGCGTTGCTTTAGCAGCGTCGACTTTTGCTTGAACGCTCGCGGCGGATTCCGGTCCGCTAACCTCCACAGTTTGCTCTGCATTCGCGCTATCCGCAACGATCAGCGCCGAAACCGGAAAAGCGGCAGATACGAGTAGAGCGCCCTTAGCAAGGCGACGGAAACGAGAAGCGGAGTTAATCGACATAGTTATTCCTCTGCATGCAAAAATTAAGTGATACGGATAGTGGCGCGCGGATCCGTGCGCGTGATCGCTGACACCGAAATTTTCTGACGTTGAACTTTCCCCCTGATTCAAACCGGCTTGCGCGGCTGATCAGTTATGCAGATGCCGATTGATACGTTCGCGCGTCGTGATCGACGCGTGAGCAGATCGTTTTCTGATCGTGATTAATTCGTCCGGCACCATTTTCAGCGTTGCTCGCCCCCCCACGTGCGCCCTAATTCCGACGTCACTGCAACAATTTGGGGATGGCGCAACGACGTGGGGGTGGGCGGAACGTGCGAGACGGTAAAGAAAAGCGGGTGACGGAAGGCGTCCGCTATAAAATGCAATTTCTGGGTGCCTTTCATTTGATCGCTCCGAACGGCCATCGGCTCGACGTCACGAGCAAAAAAGCGATTGCGCTGCTCGGACTACTCGCAAGCGCAAATTCTGGCGAGCGCTGGCGAGCTTGGATTCAAGACAAACTTTGGGGATCACGCGAGTTACGGCAAGCGCAGACCAGCCTGCGCCGCGAGCTCCATGGCTTGCGCAAGCTGACTGAAAGCCTGCCTATTCCGCTGGTAGAAACTACCTCCAGAACAGTTAGGCTCAACCTTCATTTCGTAGAAGCCGATATACGTGATGAAGAGGTCGTCCGGCAGTCAACGGGAGAGTTTCTGGAAGGCATTGATATTGCGGGCGAAGAAGGTTTCGAAGAATGGTTGAGGGAAATGCGGTATAGCCTTTCCGACCTTTCTAAGCCGATAGCGATGGAGGAGGGGGCGGACAGTCTATTGCGCGCCCCGCTTCGTTTATTTGGGCATCGTCGTCTATAGCGCAGTGGTACCGCGCTGAAGCTTAACGCATGAAGGCTCCGGCCGTGCTGATCAACTGCACGGCCCAGCCCATTGCATTAGTGGGTCAAAGGCTCGTTGCTCGAGCGAAATTTGACCATTCGTTCACAAGTCGTGTTCGCTCCGGAAGCAAGTTACTTTTCAGGCCGCCATCGCCCGGCGACCTGCCTCCACAAGAAATCGTCGTCGCCGCGCTTGCAGTTCGGCGACGTAGCCGCGCCCCTCGCGTAGCTCGATGATCCGGCGAAGGAGACGATCCGTCGCGACGTCGATATTGGCGCGCCCGTCATGGCACCGCCGCCAGCGTGCAAGCAACCATGCGACGCCAATCGTATCGCTTTCGCAGGCTTCCTGAACGGCATCCCATTCGCCCGCATAAATGAGCCCCGTGACCGCGAACGCCGGCGCCGTCATTTTTGCCGGGATATCGAGTGCAGCCAGCACCTCGGCCAGATGGATCGGCTTCATCTTGAACCCACCCGTCACGATGCGAGCGAAGTCCAGGTGGCGAGCCGGATCGTTGCCGCCGAACGACAGCCAGCGCCAGCCGCGGGGAAGCGTCAGGCCATGCTTGTATGCCGCCATCATGATCAACGGAATGTCGTGCACCATGCCCGCCCACGTCACGAGCTCGGCGTCTGGCCAAGTCTGCAGCAGCTGGAACAGGCCGGCCACGATCGCCCGCTGGTCATGGTCCGGCTGACTCAATGTCACGAACTGCGCGATATCAAGATTGCCGTCGGCATGCTCGGTCAGCACCATCACAGAGGCGGTGACGATGGTCTGGAACACCCAGCGCGGACAGGTCAGCGGATCTTCGCTTCGCGTATAACCGCGACGCGCGGGCTGGTTGTTATCGTTACCGGGGCTATACCGCTCCGTGGCCTGGTAACGGCGATGGCCGCTTTCATCGATGACGGCGGACTCGACGTCGAGCACAATATAGGAGCGCGGTCGGCGTTCAACGCCGATACGGGGTTCGTATTTCATAGATATTTCCTTTGGAATGCGCCGCAGGCTCGCCCCGCCGCGGTGTTCAGTGGTTTTGAGAATGATGGGTGCCGTCACCGGCCTAATTATTTGTCGCTGGAGCGCGGCTGGGACGTGTGCGTCTTGATACGCGTGCGCGCCTCGGCGGCGACGCGTTCTATGCGGGCCAAGGCTCGACAATGTCCGCCCGCGATGTCGGAGGGCGCTCCCGCCAGACATTCGAATGCGCCATCGCTGCCGAGCCGGATCGTGACTTTCCCGCATTCCGACACGAGGATGACCGGCGCATTGCTGTCACCCGACCAGGGTCGGCATCGAAAGATGTGGATCAAATGCTGGTTGCGCATAACTGCCAGATACTCACGCGACCCGGACTTGCCGGTGTGAGACTGACCTTCATAAATGATGTCTTGGTCCCGATCCATCGCGCGGAGAACCAGTTCGCGCACGATGCCGCCGTCGATCGCGCCACCGGTGCCAAATTCGATTGACGGGGTAAGCTTGTGGTCTGCCGGAAAGCCCATTTCGTGGCGCAGAGCCCAGGCGTGTTTCTGGTGCTGCAGCGCCTGCATCGTCGTGTCGTTCATGCTATCTTCCTTACTCTTGGGTGACGACCGCTTTGGCCGGAGCCTTTTTCCGCTCTCTCACGGTGCTCAATTCCGCCGCATCGGCGGTGGCTTGCGCCTGTCGGCGCCAATCAATTGCCGGAGGCCGTCGATTTACCGGATCTTGAAAATTGAAGGCTAAGCCGATCTCTGAAGGCAGAGATTGCGACCTCACCTTCATGCGAAGCGTCGCGGCATAACGACGCTCGCTGGCCTCGCTGCTCGCGCGACCAGAGCAGCGAGGCCCTCTCGCTCTATCGATAACGGGTGTTCCAGCTGAGCTGGTTCACGCGCGGTGTTGCGCGGAGCTCGGCATCGCGCGCGAGCCACAGAGCTTCCGCCTCATGCGCCGCTTCGGCGATCTCGCGCCACCAGACCTTCTCGCGCGCATCCCAGCGATAGCCGCGCGCCTTGAGGAGATGGCGTTTGTCGAACGGCGCGCCCGTCGCTTCGAACCGCAGCGACGGCTGCGCTGCCCGAGCGATCAGCTCTGCCATGAGCGGCCGCACGCCGTCCGGACGATGTGTCAGCAGATGTGCGAGACTGATCACATCGGCGTCCGCCCGATGCCCGGTGGTGAAGTAGCCAATCTGCATCAGGAGGTGACCGAGTTTGGCGCCATCGAATCCATGCGCCGCCCAATCAATCTCGCGCATCGAACAGGCCCAGGCATGCCCCTTGATCCCGGGCAAAAGGCGTTCGACAATTGGGGCATCATAGGCGGAATTGTGCGCGACAATCAGGTCAGAGCGGCCGAGCAGCGCTTCCCAGCGCGGCACGTTCAGCGCCCGCCCTGCCACGTCGTCGTCCGATATTCCGGTTAGCCGCTGCACATCGGCCGGGATCGGAATGCCAGGATCGCGCAAGCCGCGAAGCGCTGTTTCGATGGCGCGAATTTCCCCGGCTTCGTCGACCAGCACGACCGCGGCGGCAATTTCGATGACCTCGGCGGTCTGGACATCGACCGAGGTCGTTTCCGTATCGACAATCGCGATGCGCCGTGTTCGCCCAATTGGCGGTCCGTCGCTCACAAGTTCGTGGATCGGTCGCACGCGCCGGAGGATGCGGACATCCTCGCGTGACGCGCAGAGATGAAGCGCCGCCTCGAACGAGGCGGCGTCGTTAGGAATGGTCATGGATTTTCTCCTGTTTGCTTACCGCCGAGCGGAGGCGAGGCTTTTCCTCCCCTCTTCACCCGGCTGCAGGAGAGGCAGTCGCGGCAGCTTTTCCATCCCGGTCACATGCGTAGGCCGTTAGATGGAAACCCTCAGCACCGTCTCGGACAGCGCGGCCTGGCGGAACCAACGCTTTTCAGTGCCGCAGTCGCATCTCGATCCGCCGCCCGCAGTAGTATGGACTCGACCCGTCCGCTTATCGCGTGCCTGGCACGTCAGACCCGGACAAATATGTAGAAACAGACCACAATTTAGCCCGATCTTAATCCAACTTCGTCCACTCAACCGGACATGAACGAAAATGACCGTCGGTTCCTGCAAGGATGGGGTGATGAATTGAGCCCCACGCTCGACGAAAATTATGAACTCGTGACTGGTATGGCGCGCGTGCCGGTTTGCGTCGCCTGTCCGATGGCGCAGTGGTATA
Source organism: Sphingopyxis terrae subsp. terrae NBRC 15098 (assembly GCF_001598815.1). Taxonomy (GTDB): domain Bacteria; phylum Pseudomonadota; class Alphaproteobacteria; order Sphingomonadales; family Sphingomonadaceae; genus Sphingopyxis; species Sphingopyxis terrae. Next base: position 13,043 of record NZ_BCZQ01000045.1, read on the forward strand.
AATTGGAGCACCCGCCCTCCAAACCAAGCGAAGAGCCACGTCACGCGACGCTGGAATGTTTTTGCACTGCATATCGCGGTGTAATGTATGACGGGCGACGTGTGGTGACGGCGTGCGATGCGCGAATTGATGCGCTCAAGTCGGAAAGCGGCGATCCGGAGTAGCTGCGGTCATTCGGAGACGCCCTGCCCCGGCCAACGCGGGAATGGGGATTGACTTGACGGATTTTTGTCCTCTCGCTTCTCGCCTGGCCGTTCGATCGCGCGTCCCGGTTGGCGCAGTGCACCATCGACAGGCCGCTCAGCTTCATCCGATTCAATCATCGCCTTGAGCCGCTTTGCACGTGCAAGGTGCCAAGCATTCTTACGGGAATTTGATGTTCCCGCGCGCGGCTCCGTTGGTTGAGGCTGTGTAGTGGCTTGTTGGCTGGCGGCTGCTTCGGCAGCCTGGGCCGCGCGCACGGATGTCTCTTCCTCGCGATTGCGGCGTTTCTCGTCACGCTTCCGCTCAGCGTCGTTACGAGCGAGGACGCGTTCAAGAATATCCGGGTCGGCAAAATCTGGCCGGGTCCAAGATGTTGCGAATTCCGACAGTTGCGGGACAATCGGCCGGACAGGGCGCGGCGGTTCAATGCTCTGATCACGCTTGTAGACCGATCGGAGCAGGAGCGCTTGCGTCGGAAACGGTACCTTTGACATCGTTGCCGACTTCGCGATCGCTGGCAGCTTTACGTTCGGCTCGCGGTTCGATGCCAGCGGTGGAAGCCGCCAATTTCGCAAATTTGCGATTTCGATCCGCGCCGGACGCGGAGTTGCCGCCGGGCATCCTGATAGCGAGACCGCCGCCGTTGAACGGCGGGCAATATTTCGCTCACGCACCGGCATAGAACCGACGAGGCGGGTCGCCTCGGGCCTGATCGGTGGGACTGCCGGCACATCGATCGTCTTCATCGAGAGAGGCGGCGCGACGCTGTAGATTTCTGTATTCACCGACGTCAATGCCGAGGCTGCCCGCTGCGGAACTGGCATCGATAGCATCGGTAACCGAGCGAAACGCCTGGTTAGGGCGCGCGCTACTATCTGGGCGTTGGTCAGTACCGCATCTGCATGGCGCAGCGCGTCGTCGATGGCTGCCGCCTTCGAGCGCAAGACGCGTTCGTGGTTATCTTCGTTCTCGGCAACATATTCGCCATCACGCGCCATATTGGTCTTTGCACCGCCGAGATGAACCTGCGGCTCGTGCGGCAGTCCGCGGTCGGCATTGCTCTTGGCGGTCCAGACCTGGTTTTGTCCGGCCTCATAAGACATCTCGGTCATAACGGCGGCGAACATTTCACGGAAGGCCTTCATTGCCTTGGGGTTGTCGAGGTCAGTGCGCAGCATTGCGCCGACGTCCCATTCATGGTCTCCAGTGCGAACCATTGGCCGATATGACCAGAGGATATGCAGGTGCCAGTTGCGCTGGTCGCCGTCTGGCGGCGGCGCATGCAGCGTGACCAGGTACGGCAGATCAAACCGACCGAGCGCGCCCTCGGCCCAGCGAACTCCACAGGCCATCATCTCGTCCGGTGACTGTCGATGGTCCACGGCAAGGATGCCGTGCATCAGCAGCTTCGCATTCTTCTGCGCCGACCAGTTGATCTGCTCGAGATGGTCAAAGCCGCACAGCGCCTCCTCAATGCTATAGCCGACATTTGTCGCAACATATGGATCGCCGTCCTCGTCGAGTTCGGCTCCATGGTAGCAGTATAGGGCGACCCGCTGCGACACGCCCGCCTTGGCGGTTTTGCGCGAATAATAGCGCATACGCATGAACACGCCTCTTTGGCGGTTCCGGTCGATCACTGGGCCATCATATCTCGGCAAAGCGACAGATGCGAACGGCCACGCGCGTTTCCGCTCTCTCGGCGGCGTATGACGGACTTTTTGGTCTGGCCGTACCTTGGTATTCAGCGAACGCCATAGCGCACGGGAGCGACGATCGCTGTCCCGAAGCTCAGCGGCGATGTAGCGCTCCGCATTGCGCCAGTCTCGGACCTCGATCCGGCGGGCCTTCTTTTGCTGTTGTTCGTTCCTGAGTTGTAGCGACTGTGAAGCGGCATCCAACTTTTTCTTCGCGAAGCTGTTGGCGCTTTGGATAGTCAGCTTAGAAGGGCGACCGAAATCGTCGCTGATGAGAGCATCGATATAGCGATGCTCCTTGCGTTGGGGGGCATTCCGAAGTGCCCGGGAGGGTGTCGAGGGTTTCGCCATCGGTGAAACATTTCTTGCGCCAATCTTATGCCTCCCAACTCTATCTCCTTCGAATCAGCGAACCCTCCCGGACACGTCTCCGGGAAGGTTCAACGATCGACTCGATCGATGGTGTTGCTTCAACCAAAAAGGAGAAGCGACGATGAATTCGCAAATTGACGATAACGCCGATGGCCAGCCGGACATCGACCGAATTTTGGCCCAGGCCGACGCCGATATCGCGCGGTTAGGCGAGGACCGGGCTGCAATCACAGAGCGCCGCCGAGCACTCATTGCGCCTCACTACAAGACCGTGGTTGCCGAGCCCAGCGAGGTGCACCACAAGATCGCTCTGGGCGGCGTATTGGCGAACCATGGCCTATCGGCGATCGACGCCGATGCGTTGGCGGGGATGCTGGCCTTTCGGGCTGATCAGGTCTGTGGTGTCATTGACGAACTGATCGATGCCGATCCGTCGTTGTCATTCGGACAAGCGATCGTGACGATGATTGATGGCAATCATCGAGATATGTCTGCGCGAGGTCAATATGAGACCTGGATGCGCCGTCTTGCCGCCTACGATGAGGATCGCAACCAATGGCTCACACGGGACGAGGAGTTTCATCTCAATGGCGCTTGGCGCACGGAGGGCATGACGCGCGGCCAACGCTGGCTCATGCGCGTGACCTGTCGGTTGCGCGGAATCGACTTGCCGGGACATCTTTCGCGCGGCGACGCCGCCGACTGGCTGGAAACTCACGGCGCCAACTTGAATTATCGGGAGTTTACCGCGTGAGCGCGTTCGTTTGGATCGATCGCGACGGACAGCGGCACGAACTCGAAAGCCCGGCTCCCATAGAGGCCGAAGCGGCGCACGTCGCGCTAGAGATGGAACAATACTTCGATTTCCTAGACTCAAGCGATCGTCAGCTGCGCGCTGCGGCGCGCGCCTCGATCGGCAAACTCCAGCCAAGACTTGAGCAGCTGCGCGCCGACGTAGGCAGTTGGAACGAGCACGCGATCGCCGCCACGCGGGCTGAGGCCGCGATGCTGGCCGAAAGGATCGACCGGCTGCCGACGATGATTGCCGACGTGCTGCTCGTGGTAGAACTGCACAGTGAACAAGCTCCACTACTCGACGCCATGGACGATACGTCCGACACTCCAGCACGGATGTTCGCCGAGCCAATGACCGCGATCCAACGGCGTGCGATCGCGGCGTGCGCATCGCGCGCCGCGCCTATCGATGCGGTAACGCGAGGGGAAGCAAAGGCATGGCTTGACACCCAGCCGCGCTTTGCCCGCGGTGTGCAGACCGGGGACGGCTGGTTCGCTTGGGTCGATCGCTATGGACACGCCCACCGCCTGGCCGACCCGCTGGCCATCGAACGGGAGGTGGTTTGCATCGCGGAGGAACTCATCCGACTGCGTCCCGCACTGGCAAGCATAACCGCCGCTGACAGGCTCTACGAGGCGGTCAGCTCAGCGATCACTTCTTGGGAGCGACTCTCTCTCCTACAAGGAGACCTCGAGAGGTTCGATCGCGAGACGGTGGTTCGCGAAGACGCCGCTTGGACCGCATATGCCGCCGACTGGCGATCAAAGAGGAATATTTTGTGACCGCAAATTTCCGAGCCATGCATGACGACCGCCTCGATAAGCCCCATGCCCGCGCCCAAGTTCTGGCGTTCCCGGGCATATGGTTGATCGCCGATCGACTCAAAAAACAGTCGGAAGAATGGCTCGAAGAGGATCCCGACGCCGGGTTGGTGTCACAGACAGCAATGACGCTCGCGGCCAGAGCGGGTCGGCGCATGGTCGGTGTGCGCGACATCTTGTGTATTGACCACCCCGTGGTCATTGCCCTCCACGAGAAGCTGGTGATTGAGCACGCACATATCCCTGCACCTGACAAAGCGATCGTGGCCGCGCTCAGTAAGCTGAACGGCTTTAAATTCGATGGCCTGGTCGTCACAATCGACGGCGTGCCACTGCCGGCTGGCAAAGCGCAGACCGATTGGTTCACCGTCCAGCGCTATAGCCCGCTCTATTCTTCGCGAGCGCTGCCGCATCTCATCTATCGCCGCGATCCCGAGAACATCGCCGAGGCAGATCGCGGGGCGCTGGGCGTCCCCAATGGTGTCGCCCCCGCGCTCATTCATTTGCTCGCATATGACGCGGCCAACGTGACGGATGAAATGCAGGAAGCGCTACTCTCGTACAGCGCCGCGATCCACCGCGACAACCTGGTCGCGCTCCAGCGCGATCATACGGCACTATACGTCACAATCTGGCGCCGGGACATGAGGTCGGCCATGAAGCAAGTGCAAACCGCCCGCCGTTGTGGGTTGCTGCGACCGCCCCATCGCAAGAGCGTTCGCAAATTTGCGATTCACCTGCTTAACGGTGCGTCGCTGATGAATGAGTTCGAACGGCTGTTCGAGATCATCGATACGCTAAAGTTCGCGGGCGGCGTCACTCGCAACTCAATCCAGACAACTTTGAAGTCGTCCACGTCTATGGCGGCGATGCACACTCACAGGGACCCAACTGGGACGTTCATCTACGGTTCGGTTGCACATGTTCGTAGCCTTCACCCGACGATGAACTCGAAGCAGGTGGTCGCGTCCGTCAAGGTGGTGTAATTTCGGCTGTGGCCGTGGGCCATCGTCAGGCGGCTTTGGCGGTGATGTGTAGGGGCTGATTTTCCTCCTCGATCATGGGTTGGTTGAGTTCGGCCATGCCTTCGATCTGCATGTATCGGTGCTGGAGCTGCCACTCGTCGTTCTGCTCCATCAGCACAGCCCCGACGAGGCGGATGATGCTGTCTTCGTTCG
>NZ_BCZQ01000046.1 GCF_001598815.1 Sphingopyxis terrae subsp. terrae NBRC 15098
AGGTTCAGCGTGCCTACCCGGGTATCCAGCGAACGGTCGCGATAGCCGTTGCGCCAGGTCGCGCGCTCGCTGCTGCGTTCGTGGCGACCCGCGCCGATCAGGCCATCAACGTCGGCCTCCATGATCAGCTGCAGCACGTTCTCGGCGATGGTGCGCAAAAAATCCGGTTGGCCGCCCTTCGCAGCAAGCTCTTCGATCAGTAATCTGTCCTCGGTCATCGGGAACTCCTCTTCGTCACGGTTGAAGTGTGCAAACTCCACCATAACGATGAACCCGGTGGCCACCAGCGACGCCGCATTCCGGGGTGGGGCATGCCCCACCCCGGAATACACCATCGCCTACACCGGAAATTACACCACGAGCGCGGACGCTAACGATGATGGCCGAACTAGAGGGGCGGGACGTCTTATTGCAACGAAACCGATGTACCGGTTCTTGCACAAATGCACCGGTACAATCTAATTGTCTCATTAGTATAGAAGATACATGAGAAACATTGATATTATATCGGTAAAATACCGTGAAAGAGAACCAGTTCATTGATATATTTGAACCAGTTTACATTATCCGTTTTAGAAATTTCCGCGGTTGATTAACATCAGATCGTGATCAGATATCCCGGTTCGGTCACAAAGCAGGCTTTACCTGCTGCACGACGCCCGGAATCCCAGGTGGTCCCTCACCATTGGATTCCGGGCGTCTGCTATTTCTACAGCCTATTAGGAGGACTCGCCTGATGGCGAGCGCGAAGAACCAGCCGCCGCGTGGCCACAGGCGTACCGGTTCAATTGGCTGCGATGACAACGTCCCGCAACTCGGCGAAGCAGCCGCGGTAGGGAAAGGAATATGCAATGGCCATCGCGGTCCGGCGACATCGCGATCTATTCGGGCGAGATAAAGCCGTCATAATATGGAGCGAGCCGTTTCACGGCCCCGCGTCGCGTCGGCGTGCCCAGCATCCGGAGCAATTGCGACACATGATTGCGCACGGTGAAATGCGAAAGGCCGAGCTCGCGGGCGATTGCCTTGTTCGAAAGCCCCTGCACGAGCAGCGCAGCAACGTCCTGCTGCCGCCCGGTCAGCGCGGGCAATCCGCCCGCAGCCGACCGTCCTGTCGGCGGGGCAGCGCGATCGACCCGTACGGCAGCCGGAAGAATCTGCAACTTTGCGCCTTCGGGCAACAGCGCGGCAACCCGGCGTATAAATTGGAAATCATCCGTCTCGACGAGGAATCGGACCGCCTCGCCCGCAGGAAGCCCCGCTTCCGCACGCCCCGGCGCGCGAGCGCTGTCGGGCACGCGGCCGCCGGCCGAGGCCGCTACGCCATTGCGCACGACGGGGGTCGCCGACATTGCCGATATTGGCTGCATATCGCTCATGCCATCCGAACTAAGTGGTTGCCGGGGCATGCTGGATACTATTTCCTATGGACAGCACGCGGCGTCGGATTATCGGCACCGGCTTTCTGCCAATGGCTGCTGGCGACCGACGAACGACACGCAGCATCGCGCGGGGATAAGGGGCCAATATCATGATCGATCATGAAAATGCGGGAGCGTTCGACGAACGCGGCACGCTTCCTCGCAGTCTCAAGCGTGCGACGATCTGGCTCATCATTGGCTATTGGTTCGCGATGTTTCTCGTCGACAGCCTGTTCAGCGTCGTCCTCAACATCGATCCGATCGAATCGGCGCCTTACAAGCTCTATGTCTATGCCATCATCGGGGCGCTCGGTTACCGATTGGCGATCTTCCTTTTCCATCGACGGAGCGGGAACTTCCTTCCCAAAGCGCTGTGGGGGATCGCGTTTGCCGCAATCATGGCGCCGGTCGCCGCGGCGCTTGATTTCATCAACGGCATGATCTGCCTCTATCCCCAACCGATAAAGTTCGATCCGGAGTATACCGGCATCGTCCTGATAACCAGCTTTTGCCAGATATTGGGATGGTGCGCGCTTCACACCGCCTTGCTCTACAGCTTCGAAGTAGGAGATCGCGAACGACGCCTAGCGGCGGCGCGTGAAGAAGCCCTCGAGGCAAAGATGACGGCGCTTCGCTATCAGATCAGCCCGCATTTTCTTTTCAACACGTTGAATTCCATAGCCGGCCTGATCGAGGAAGGCGCTGCGACGCAGGCCGAACGGATGGTATTGTCACTATCGACCTTCCTGCGTTCGACACTGGAACTCGACCCCGTCCACGATGTCCCGCTACGCGAAGAGATCGCCCTTCAGCGCGAGTATCTGGGCATCGAAGGCACACGCTTTTCGGATCGCATGGCCGTCAGCATCGCCATTGACGATGAAGCGGGCGGCGCGCTGGTCCCCAGCCTGATCCTGCAGCCACTGATCGAAAATGCGGTCAAGCACGGCGTCGGGCGATCGGCCGGCCCAGTCGAAATTGCGGTCAGCGCTACGCGGCGCGACGAAGCGCTGGAGATCGTCGTCGAAAACGACGTCGCGGCGGATGACGGACGACCCCGGCCGCCGGGCATGGGCATGGGCCTGAAGAATGTCGCGGATCGCTTGCGCGCGCGCTTTCGCGAGCAAGGGTCGCTATCGTCAGAGATCACGGCGGATGGTCGCTTTCGCGCGGCAATCGCGCTGCCCTGGCGGCCCGCATGACCGAAATGTCGGTTCTGGTCATCGACGACGAGCCGCTGGCGCGCAGGCGTATTCTACGCCTCCTCGCCAAATATCCGTGGGTCGGACGCGTGGACGAAGCCGCCAATGTCGCGCAAGCGGTGGCGATTGTCGCGGCACGCCCGCCCGACATCATGCTGCTCGACATCCAGATGCCGGGCGGCGACGGCTTCGACATATTGGCGGCAGTTGCCGAGGCTCCCCCAGCCGTCGTCTTCGTCACTGCGTTCGACCATCATGCGCTGCGCGCGTTCGAAAACAATGCCGTCGATTATGTGACCAAGCCAATCGAACCGGGACGATTCCATCTGGCCATCGAGCGCGCCCGCGCGGCGGCGGGCGCGCGCCTGCAGTCGGACCGCATCGCCGAACTGCAGGAAACGCTGCATGCGCTCAAGCAGGCGCTCGGCCGGGAAAACCGCAAAAACGGCGAGTTTTGGGTTCGCACTCATGGCGAATATCTGCGCATTCCGGCCGACGACATCATCCGCTTCCAAGCCGATCGCGACTATGTGCGCCTGCACATCGCCGATGGCGACTATCTCTATCAAGAGAGCCTCGCCTCTCTCGAACGCCGGCTCGATCCTGCGCGGTTCCTGCGCATCCATCGCAGCACGATCGTGCAGCGCTCCGCAATCGAACGCATCAAGCAGATGCCGTTCGCCTCCCTCGTCGCGGTGCTGACCGACGGCACCGAAGTACGCGTCGGCCGCACCTACACCGCCGCCATTCGCAGCGCCCTCAGCGCCTGATCCGAAACGAGCAAAGCGTCACATGACCGAGGCGTCGTAAACCAACCCGACTTCGCGGCCGTCGCTGTCTATCGCAATCAGTGCCGTCCAATCCTCTCCGGCCTCCGGCCCCAGGCTGACGAACTGGCTGTCGCGCACGTCGGTTATCCGATATTCGCCAGAGGCGATCCTGCAGCGAGCCGCGGCAAATGCCCGGTCGCGCGATTTGATCTGCTGCGGATCGGCAGCGCCAGGTTCGCGCCCCGGGACGATAGCCTGGATCAGCTTTTGCGCATCGGCGGGCGACGGGCACAGATAGAGCCGGTTGCCCTGCCGGTCGATCAACCGACCGCCCGGTGCATGGAGTTGCATCCACCGGGCAAAATAAGTGCGGGGAAACTGGTCGTTTACCCCTTCATCGACGAGCCCGATTACGGCGGTCCCATCGGGGCGGGTCGCACGATAGAGCAGTTGCGTCCCGCCGGAGGTTCCGATCAGGCGCCGCCCCAGAATCTCGACGATCTGCAACGGGCCGCTCTTCTGTTCGCACCCCGTTGCTTTCAGCCCGTCGAAAAAACGGTAGATGTCGAAGCCTCCCGCGGCGGTCGCAGTGTAATAATCTTCGAACATGCGCCGGCCCGCGGCCTCGTCCGGGCAGATCACCGTACTTTCTTCGGCAGGAATATCCCGCTGCGTCGGCAGTGGTTCGGCGGCCGCCGATGCGGTCTGCGCCAAAAGATACGCGGCGATCGACAGGATCGCGAGGGCAAGGATTCGGGTCATGCAGTCAATTTGGCGGCGGGCGCGCCCGGGGCGAAGCGAAACGATGTACCGGTGCACGCCAACGCTTGTTGGCGGCGGTCTGCGGCGCGATCACCATTGCTGCGACGACAGTTCGCCGGAAAGCGCCCGACTCCCGGGCCGCTCGCGAGTGATCGCCCCAAGGCTGGACATGGCGCAACGTCGATATCATTTGGGAATAGCCGCCCTCGGCCTGGCGGCGGCTGCACCCGGCCAGGCCGTTCTGGCAAGCGGCGTCATGCCGATCCTGGCCCTGCCGCAAAGCTATGAAACCCATGCGGCTTGTGTCGCGGCGCTCGAAGAGGTCTATGCCGAAGATCTGAAACAGGTGCTAGCGCGGACGACGGACGCCGACGGTCGCACCTTGGAACGCACCCTGTCGACCAAGGGGATCGAGCGCATCGACGATAATCGGACGCGCTACGAGGCGCTGCTTTGGTTCCACAATGGCGGGCTTCGGATCGATCTGCAGCAAACCGAAACGAGCCACAGTTTCGAGCATCGCATCCGGACCTGCGACGGCGCGGTCATGACCATGTCGGGCGAAGTCGGCTACACGCTCAGCACCTTCGATCCGATTGACTCGCCACCGCCGCAGCAAACGCAACCGGGCGCCCCCCATGAACCGGAGCGACCATGAACGACCCGCAAAATACGTCGCCCGGAAAGAAGCGTGCCCGCATCCTGTCGGCGCTGTTCATCGGGCTGTTTGTGCTGTGGCAGATCGCCGCAACCGAGTGGCGCGTCTACAAGCTACGGGCGGCCGGATTTGGTCAGGTGGTGATCGACAGTACCCGCGATCACGCTTATTTTCCGCTGGCGGGAGCGCTGATTGGCGCAGCGGTTTTCATCGGCGCGGGGGCGATGATCAAAAGACTGTTCTTCAAGAAAAAATAATAAATATCCCTCCAGCAGGCAGACGGCCGCGCTGGATTGCGCAACGATCGTCGTCCGCCGACTACCGTCGGGGCAGCCCCGCCTGTCGTCAGTGGAGGGCGCCCTCTGCACTGTCGCGCTGCGCGACCCAATCGACCACCGCGCGCTTTCCCGTACGGGCATAGGGCGTGAGCAGATCATCGCTCATCAAATCGAGATACGTCCGAAAGGTTCGCCCTTGCGCATTGCGGATGTCCGGTCGCGCACCCGCCTTGAGCAGATCCAGCGCAATCCATGGTTGATTTGTCTGCGCGGCGATATGCAGCGCCGTATTACCGACATGATCGGGTCGGTCGAGACCGGCCCCGGCGGCGATCAGAACCCCGACCTGATCGCGCCGTCCCGCCAGAATAGCCGTTTCCAGAGGCGAATGCCCTGTCGCACGGTCGGGAAGGTCAGGATCGACGCCATATGTAAGCAACCGTCGCAAGGCCGACGGATTGCAAGCGCGGATGACCGCCTCAATAGACACGCCGCGCGCGCAATTGCTCGCTGCGTGATCATAGGGCGACGCGGCACAGGCCGAGCTGAACAAAATTAGTGCGACCCAGCCGAGAAGCCGTGCATGCGTTCGCGTGCTTTTCGGACTGCAGGCATCCATCGCCCGACGCTAACATCCCGATCCCGATCACCGGGACAGTCTTACGACACCGGTACATTTTCGCCGCGAACGACGGCCCCGCGAACGACGGCCCCGCGAACCGGCGCGATCGTCCAATCCGCCCGGATATGTACCGGTATGCCCGCGCGCTTGCCGGTGATCCATATTTCCTGCCTTAACATACCGAAATGAAATGGATTACGTCGATCCTGCTCGCGAGCCTGTTCACGCCGGTCGCCGCGGCGTGCGACCAACCCGAAGCACGCTGGGGCGCAATAGCGCTTGGCGGCAACGGCTTCGGCGTGGTTCGGAGCCGGGAGAGCGAAGCCGCCGCTGCCGCAGGTGCGATACGTCAATGCGAGGAAAGCGGCGGCAGGCGAATGTCGGGTGCGCCTGACCTATCGAAACCAATGCGCCGCTTATGCGTCGGGGGACGACCGGCAAGTCGGAATCGCTTATGCCGCGACCATGGCCGCTGCGAACCGATTGGCGATGCGCAGTTGCAATGAGGCGGCGCAGCATTGCCAGATACAATATGCGGCGTGCAGCACCGCATCATCCTTCAACTGACACCCTCCGCTAAAGGACGCACGGTCCAGCGTTTGCTCGGGTAGCAGCTATTCAACGTCGATTCGTCCTGTAGAAGGCAGGCGGGAATCGATGATGGTTACAATCCGGCAATCAAGGGATTGCGCCGCACAGTCTTTTGCGACCACCTTCGCAGGATCGTTCGACCAAGCCGTCCAGAGCACATGTACGGCTCCGGTTGCGTCGACGTATAGCGCCACCTTGCTGTTCGAGGACCAGGACGCGACCTCGCACTCATCTTTGGTTTCGGCGTGACAGGAAGCCAGTGCCGCCTTTTTCGCGCTGTCCATATCCTTCGCGCCGGACACCGACCACACCGAATTGCGCCACGGTGCCTTGCCGCCCTTGGTCCAGCTTTGCGCGGTAAACCAGGGCTTGCCGAAGGCCTCGGGATCGTACCGCAAGGCCTGCTCCGCAACCAGGTCGAAAAAGCCGGCCTCCCGGCATCGCTTGTACGTTTTTCGGCAGAAATCGAGCGCGCGTTTCTGGGCAGCCGCGACCGAGGATGCGCTGGCCGCGCCACCCATCACGCCATCGCCCATCGTCAGGGCAATATAGACGTCGGAACCAGCCAGCTTGACGCTGCAAGTCTTGCCGCTGTCGGCCTGGCACCGCGCAACCACATCGGACGCCGCCTTATCCGGCGAAGGTCGCCCGCCCACGATCCAGACCTCGCGCGTCGGCGCAGCATCGGCTCCGCCATCAGGCCAGGCGAGCGCCCCGTAACGGCGATGCGGATCGTTCACAGGGCCATAGATTCGGGGCGATTCGGGCACATTCTGACCGGAGGGCGCGATCAAGGCTGGCGCCGTGGCCCACTGGATTTCCTCACACTCGTCGTTTGCCTCCCTGCAATATTTCGCCATGGCCTTTTCGGCTTTGCCTTTATCCGCTCCGGACATGGCATAAAGATCGCCCTCGACCCCGCGTGAGATCACAAGCGCGCCATTGGCACCGCCGGCGGCCGTCGTGCACCCCGATCCCATTGCCGCATTGCAGGCCGCCAGCGCCGCCCGATCGGCGCGCGTTCGATTCGAATAGCCGGTGACGAGCCAGGCCCAGCTTGAATCGCGATGCCAGGCGGCCGCATAATAATTGTCATAAGCCGACCTCGTCGGCTGTTGCGGCTCTTCCTCAGCGCCGCCATCGTCGTAGCCGGGGATCGGCGCGCACCCTTGCCATCCGCCCGTGCCGCCGCCGATCGGGAAAAATCCGTCGGGACAGCCGCCTTCGGCATGCGCTGCCGGAGACATGAAACCGAAAAGGATCGCCGCGCATAGCGCAGGAAAAATCCGGCTGATCCAAGGTTTCCAGTCCATGACGTGCGTCATCGCTCCCGACTTCCCTGATGCCTGCATGTCGTTGTTGGATAACGGCTGAGGCCGGCAAGGCGATTGCGGATATGTACCGGTACAGGTTCGACGCACTTGCCCTCCATCGCACGACAGTTCAAAAATCCTGCATCGAGCCGCCGCCGGATCGAATGGGCAGCGCAGTCGCGTTGGACTGGAGCCAGCCGAGGGCCGCACCGAGATCCATGTCGGATGCCCCGGTGCGGAGTTGCGCCACGATATCTTCGATCGAGATGGCGGCCAGATGGCCACGCCATGCCGCCTCTGCCGCCGCGAAAGCCGCCGCTATGCCGCAAGGAAGGCGGCATTCCGATCTGGGCCGCGCGCAAGGACCGCGCTGTCGTATTTCCGTGCAGCGGAAAGCGGGTGCCGGGCCTTCGATCGCCCGCACGACATCGTAAAGGCTAATCTCGGCCGGCGGCTTCGCGAGCGTATAGCCGCCCGTTGCCCCGCGGCTTGAACGAACGATGCCCGCCGCGCTCAGAAGCTGCATCTGCTTCGCCATATAGGGGGCCGCTACGCCGTGAAACGCAGCGAGCGCCGTCAGGCTCAGGCCGTGCTCGCGACCGAGCGGAGCCAGCAGGGTGCAGGCATGGATCGCCCATTCGATCCCTTGCGCCAGACGCATGATTGCGTTCTCCTCTTAATACGGATATTTTTTATCTGAATTGATTCGAGGGGGCAAGGACGATGATACGCAAACTCCATCGCTTGACCGGGATTATCCTGGCCGCTTTCATTGCAATCCATCTGATATCGCATCTGGCCGCGCTGCTTGGACCGGAGGCCCATCTCGCAGCGTTGCGCGCGGTGCGGCCGATTTACCGCAGCGCTCCGGTCGAGCCGCTCCTGCTCGCCGCGCTGCTCGGACAACTTGCCTTGGGCATGATGCTGGTTCGACAGCGAAGGCGGATCGGCATTGAGCCTGGTTGGGGAACGGCACAGATAGCGAGCGGCCTGTATGTGGCGCTGTTCATAACGATCCATGCAACGTCGGCGCTTTACGCCCGCTACGTCAATCATCTCGACACGAATTTCTGGTGGCCGGCCTCGACGCTCGCCCATCCCGGCCTGCGCTATTTCTTCTATCCCTATTATTTTATCGGTGTGATCGCGGTGTTCGTCCATTTGGCCGCGGCGCTGCACTACCGGGCGGCATCGACTGCACTAGTGAAGGGCCTGCTGATCGCCGGCCCGGTCATGGGCCTGCTCCTGCTCTCGGCATTCGGCGGCTGGACCCATAAGGTTGCGATACCGCCCGCCTATTCAAATGCGCTGGAGGCAAATTTGGGTTTGAAAAGCAACGCGCCATAGGTGCGCGGCCAACCGGCGCGACGCGATCGGGGACCACCCCTGAATGTCAAACCTGGGAATAAATGGAGGCCGAGCCGGAATCGAATAGATCAAGAATTCTGATTTTATTACAATTACATATTAAGTTCGTGCGGCGCGGATGCCCCCGATTAGGCCCCGAGAATTCTTTCCTTCAAAAGCAATCGAACCGATTCCCAAGTGCATTGCGCAGTAGTGGATGCGCGATGCTATTCCCGATGGGCGAGCACGACTCTGCGACACCGTGCGAGTGCGCGTCCGATATGCTTCTCGACGGCCTTATTGCTGATGCCAAGTTCGTCGGCGATATTCCGATATGTCATCCCGCGCAGGCGGTGCATCAGGAATATGCGCCGGGTCTTTCGAGACAAGGGGCGAAGCGCCCTCCGGTAAGACCTCCGCAATTCCATAACTTCAACATGCTGTTCCTGCTCGGGCGCTACGGGTGCATCGCAAGTTTCGTCGAACTGACATGCGATGCCTCCCTCGCGCATAATCTTGCGCGCTCGCTCGATCAGCAAATTATGCGCTATTCGCGCCAGATAGGGACGCGGATATTCGACCCGATCAAGCGCGCCGCTGCGAAGCAGCCGCGTGAAAGCTTCCTGCACGAGATCGGGCGCGGCATCACGCCCGATCCTCCTCCGGAAATAATGGAACAACCACCCTCGCTCGGCGCGATAGAAGGCAGCGAAATCAGTCCCCGAACCGGGCGAGGCAAGAGGTGCCCTCCGTTCTCGATCGGCGGCGCGTTCGCGCCCGACATATGCACCGGTCAACATTGCGCAACAGTCGCGGCGCGGCAGCGCGCGAAGGCCTGCACCATATGGTAATCGACGGTCGCGATGCTGATGCCGAGGTCCGCCGCGATCTCCTTGTAGCTCATGCGCTTCACTCGGCGCATCACGAATACACGCCGGGTCTTCGGCGGCATGGCCCGAACGGCCTGCCGATACAGACGAAACAGGTCGATCGCTTCGATCCGCCATGTCTGGCTGGCACGCGACGTCGCATCGCGCTCGTCGTCGAAGGGAAAGAAGAGCGGCATCCCTCGCTGTTTCCGGCGAGCGCGATCAATCAGCAGGTTGCGGGTGATCCGCGACAGATAGGCGGCTGGGTTCTCCACGCGGCCCAGCGCCTCGCTTCGCAGAAAGCGCGCGAACACCTCCTGCGCCAGATCGGGCGCCTCGTTGGAGCCGACCCGGCGCCGCAGTTTACGCAGCAGGCGCCGATACTCGGTGCGATATAAGTCCTCGAAGGCGGCGGTCGAAGCGGGCGCAGTCATGGCCGCGCTCCCTTGCGTTCGCGCTCGTTGAGCGGCGCATCGCGTGAGGCCCGGTAAAGGGTGATACCTGCTTCGATCCGATCGAGGATGAAAGTGTCACGCTCGGCCTTGGCGATGCGAATGTCGGTGCGGGAATAGAGTTCGAGGCTGACCGCGCAACGATCGCCAAGCTCGCTGTCGATGATTTCGCGGGCGCGGGTCCAGCAACATTCCTCTTTGAAGAGCGGATGTTTGACCACGATCCACAATTCGTAATCGGAAAAGTTGATCGTCTCGTCGTCTTCATACCACGACCTTCGCGCATACGGGCCGATCAGGATGATCCGCCTGATCTGCCCCGGCTCGGGGGCCTGCACTTGATCGGGATTGAAGAAGGCGCGCAGGATGCGCGTGATGCGCTCGATCTCGCCCTGCTTGCGGCGGATGAGATGATCGACGCGCGCCATCACGACTTCGCGCGCGTATAAGTCCTTCGGTGTCGGGGTAGTCATTTGCAGCTCGCACAGTGGCGGTCCGCGCAATCGCGCGCGAATGTGCAAGCGGTGTCCGCTGTGCGCCGCTAAAGCGGCCTACAGCAACTGCCCGACCCTTGGCCGGACCTGCATGATGCTGGCAGGACGATCCTTGGGATGGCCGCCAGTCACTCCATCCCGTGACGACGATTATGCCAGTATCCCGAGTTTACGACAAGTCGAGAGACTGGAATGGATGAAACAAAAAGTCATTGCTCGGACCGACTGATTGCAGCTGTTAACGGATGTGCATCTATGAGGCTCGTCTAAGCATCCTTCGGCGGGAGCAAGGTTGAAATGACGAAGATATCGCTTGGCGTCCTCGTACTGATGATTGCTGGTAATCTCGTGTGGGATAAACCGGCGATGGCTCGCTTGACGCCGGAAGATGAAGCCGCTGTGCCCCTAGAAATTTTCAAAGCCTATGCCGATGTGGGTCGGCACAGGCTATATGTTTGCCCGAGAAGTTCATTGAAGAAAGCGGATCGTCAGCTAGTCGATCTCAGGGAGAAGATCAGGCTTCGGTATCGTCTGGATTTCGACAGCATGCAGGACGATGAGCAGATTGTCATACCGACTCATTGCCCCTCGCCGGGCTCAATCCCCGATTTCCACAAGCATGCGAAAGCCTATGCGATAGCGGTCAATCAACTCGAAGAGGTGGTAAGTCGCTATCCCTCCCCCGTAGACGAGGAGTTGGAGCAGGAAAATGCCGCGACGCGTTTCCTGATACTCAAGGTGTTGAATCGCATCGAAGCCAGAAGGGTGTTTCCTGTTTGTATCAATGGCGGGTTACTAGGTGTCGACGCCCAAGATTTGGAGAGACTGAAGAGGGAAACCGTGGAGACGAGCGTCGGCCCGGTGGATGAGGATCGTCGTGCCCAGATTCGATCGCTTTTTTTCACAAAGAAGGCGCCCGGTTTGCCAGCGCGTAAATTTGATCCAACGCGGCTCGCTTGGGGAAAAATGAGAGTGAGGCCCGCCACAGTGGACGAGTGCAGCAGTCACTTAACTTATCGCATCCACCGACCGCTTATACGGAACGACCGCGCCATTCTTTCAGGAATTAACGTGCATTCCAGCGGCTCGACGGAGTTCGTTGTTGTTGCAGAAAAATCGGACGGCGAATGGGCGATGAATTATTACCGCCCTTTCGGCGGCTATTTGGAAGGGCGGCCGATAAAGATTCTACAGGGTGTGCCGCTAGGCGGCGCCAACGACCAATTCTATTTGCTCGAGGGCCCTCAACCGTAGGATTGCCAGTCTGACTTATCCGCGCGCGGCCTTTTCAAGTTCGGCGATTTTGTCAGTACAAACTTGATGGACGACGCGTCCGAGTTCCTCGACGCGTTCGCCAAGCCAAGTCAGTTCTTCCTCGCTGATCTTGTAATGCTTCGAATAGCGGGCTTTTGTGTAGGCCTCCTTCAACTTCTGGAACATTGCCCGTTCGCTGCGATGGGCCTCGGGCCAGATACCGTAGAGGCGGCGGTCGAGCCCCTCAGCGAGTGAACGGAGGAAGGCGATATTATGGTTGTATGGCGTGTAGAATGTCAGCGTCAGAAGCAGACCTTGGTAAAGGCTCTCTGTGGCTTGATGCAGCAGGAACGCCGCTCGCTTCCAATCCCCTTCGGCCATGCAGAAGCGAAATACCTTTTGGAAGCCGGCGGCATTGGGCAGCCACTCCTCGAAGTAGTCTTTTGCCGTATCCAGCGCCTGTTGAGGCGTTTTGGGCTTGGGCGTTGTTAATTCACTTCCGTCCACCTCGTAAATCGCGATCCCATCGTTCGCGACCTCCATGAAGAAGACGCGACCATGCGCAAGCCCATCGTTCACCTCGTGCAGCGAATGAACAATGAAATTGACCGGCGTGCGCAGCGTCTTCTCGATCGTGTAAGCGCGGATCAGCCGTTCCTCAGCCTTCGCCCAATAGGCGGCGCGGTCGGTCAGCTCCTTCTGGCTGACGATAACGAGGATGTCGTAGTCGGATTTATACTGGTTCGCCGATGTCGGCGCATCGACCCAATTGCCGCGCGCATAGCTGCCGAACAGGATAATCTTGAGTATGCGCGCGCCCTTGCGCGGGCCGGTCGCATTTTCCGTTGCCGTGCCGAATTCGTCGAAGATGATCGCGACGATGCGCTCAAGCTCGCGCTGCTTCGCGGCAGGAAGATGATCGATGTCGGTGCGCATAGACCTGCGAATCTTCGAGCAATCGCCGACCATTAGCAAGAGTTATCGCGACCCGTTCCTGTGACACGGCGTCCCCTAGAAATCGGAAATTGACGCAGCGGCTACCCTACGCTGCTCTGACCCAGACCGGACGCAGTGGCGAGAGTATAGAAGGCAAGGAAAAGGATTTCAGGCCGCGACCGAAGGGAGCGGCCCGCACATGGGATCGGGTGGGCGGGCAAACAAAGTGGCCGCCCCGGACAGGGGCAGCCTCGCCGATCGGCGGCTATGCCGCCTCTTTCGCCTCCTCGGGGTTCGCCAGTTGATGAAGATAGGCAACGGCGCGCTCGGCATGGGCGGCGGCCTGCACGATGGCGCGCGTGTCGTTTTGCAGCACCTTGATCCAGCTCGCGATGTAGCTGGCATGATCGGGGCGCGGCTCGATGCAAAGCCCAAGGTCGGCGGCAAGGAAAGCGGCGCCCAGCTCGGCAAC
>NZ_BCZQ01000047.1 GCF_001598815.1 Sphingopyxis terrae subsp. terrae NBRC 15098
GTTGCCGAACTCTCCAGCGCCATGCTGGGCGCCGAGCTGGGGCTGCCGGTCACGCATCTCGACAGCCACGCGAGCTATATAGAGCACTGGCTCAAGCTTATGAAGGACGACGACCGCGCCATCCTGACCGCTGCGGCCAAGGCCGAAGAAGCTACGAGCCTGCTGCTGAATCTCGGCGGGAGAGCCACTTCTGAGCAGTTTGACGACGCGTCAGACGACGCTGCGCTTGCGGCCTGAGGGAGGATATCATGGGCCGATCCGTCAGCTATCCCAGCGGCGCTATCGTCGCCTTCACGGTGCTCGAGGTCGAATGCGAGGACGACTGGGAATTTGAGTACGAATGGCTGCGCGACGATTTGCGCGAACGGGCGTCCAGAGCCTTTCCGTCCCTGATCCCGCATGACGCCTGGCGAGGTCGGGAGGACCGGACCCTCATGCGCAATGCCTACGCCGATTTCGGCGTATCGGTCTATGGCGGGCTGGTGGCCGTCTGGATCGTTGAACGCGATGACGGGGCCTATTGGGACGCCGATTGGCGCACGGCCCGGTCACCGCGGGCAAGGCGCTGGCTGTCCCAGATCGCATATCGCTTCGATGCCATGTTCGGCGACTACGATTGCCTCGGGCACATGTCGAATGGCGAGGGGGTCTACACCAAGCGCGCAGCTTGAGCTCCGCGAGTTGGTCAGGCGCAGCGCTTTGGGTTGCCATCCCTGACTGAACTTTGCCGGCCGGTCATGGTCTGTCGCCATGCGAGAGAGGCCCTGGGCCAGCCGCCAGCCTTGCGCAACCCGGCTTGGGCGGGCCCGTGTTGGCCTTCGCCCTTCAGGCTCAAGGCCTGCCCGCGCCAGCCCGCCAAGCCGGGTTCCCCCTGACGGGTGCGCAATCCTGTCTGAATGCTGGCCCTGACGGGCTCTCGCTGGCGCAGCCATGAACGGGTGCGTCGGCCTTACGCCAGTCAGGAGGATATCCCCATGCACACGTCATTCGCCGATCAACTCGCCGGGCTCGATCTTGCCGGTTTCTCGATTGGACCCGCTCCCGTATCGACAAGCGATTTTCCGGTCCGGGAGGCGGTCGTTCAAACTCTCGAAGCGGTCTGGTCCGATCTTTTCGCCATGGTGTCCGGGACCGCTCTCGAAGCCGACGCCGAGGATCTTGGCTGGGCTTTCGTCAACATCTTTCACCGCTCGGCCGAACGTAAATCAACTGCAGTCGACCGGGCGACCGACGAGGTCCGCGCGCTGATTTCTACGGCCGATGGATCCGAGGTCCACACCCATGAACTCGAGACGCAGGTCGAGCGGGCGCAGTGCGCCGAAAGTGCGATGCTGGCGCTCGAGGAGATGCGCGAGGTTGCAGCAGCTCTTTACCTCAACGAGTTCGGTTCCTCTTGGAAGCCGGTCTCCAGTTCGCGTTTCAATCACAGCGTTATGCTCACCTCGGCGCTCGTCGAAGGGCGCGACTTCCTGCGTGCCCGTGCCGATGCCAAGCGCCGTGCGGCGGTGCCCGAAGGAACCCCGGTCGTCTTCGCTGGCGGGCGCACCCGTCATGCTACCGAAGACGATGCGCTGACCTTCGGCAACAATGTCTGGGCCACCCTCGACAAGGTTCGTGACCGTGTGCCCGACATGGTGCTCATCCATGGCGGTGACACCAAGGGCGTCGACCGCCTGGCATCGAGCTGGGCTGAACGTCGCGGCATCCCGCAGGTCACGTTTTCGCTCGACATGCGGCTGGGCGCCCGTGCCGGCTTCAAGCGTAACGAGCGGATGCTCTCCCTCGATCCGCGATACGTCATCGCCTTTCCGGGCAATGGCGTACTCGAACGTTTGGTGATCGAGGCCAAGACTCGGCGGATCACCGTTGTCGATCGCCGCGGGCCCCTTGGCACCAATCCGAAGAGCACTTCGGCAGGGACTGACTGAGTTCATGCCGGTCCTCGCGCCAGCGCCCAATCGGCGCTGGCGTCATCCATCAGAGGAAAGGCGCGCGCCTGTCGTTTGGAGCCAGCGAATTGCCGTTGGCTTCATTCACCAGGAGGTATTCCATGATAAATATCGAGGCCGTGATGGCCGATTTTGCCGTCCGGCAAGCGGAGCGGCAGGTGCAAGTGGCCGAAGAAATCCAGCAGCTCAAGACAGCCATTCTTCCGCGGTTGCGAGAGGCTGGCATCGCACGCGTCGAGATCCGCTTTGACGGCTGCGGCGACAGCGGTGCCGTTGAAGAATGTGCATGCCTCGATGCAGCCGGCGCGGCGATCCCGTGCCCGGAAGTCTCCCTCATGGAAGGCGAAGCAGACAGCGTTGCTCGTGCCGGTTCCGAAGAGCTGCCTTCACTCGGCCAGGCACTCGAGCAGCTGACCTACCTGGCACTTGAACGTCACCATCCAGGCTGGGAGATCAATGACGGTGCCTGCGGTGAACTGGCGATCGATGTGGACGAGGCGACTTTCGTGCTCGACTGCGGTCTGCGCTTCACCGCGACCGATGATCACAGGGCCGAGCTCTAGGAGACCCTGCATGGCACATTGCTACTACCACGCCCTCTCGTCGGTCCGGAAATGGGGCGGCACGGTTGATGACTATCTCCCGTTGCACCAGTGGTTCGACAAGTCGAAGGCTATTCTCGCAGACCCCCGTCACCGCGCGCTGCGGCACCATGCCGAGGGGATATTCATGCTTGAAACACTCTTCGGCGAGACCCTCGTCAATGCCGATGGCCGGGTCGTTCCGGTACGTCTGGTCGGCGAACAGCACGTACGTGAAGACCTGGGCTCGATCCCCTCCTTTGCTGATTGGGCGCGCTTGATCACGCCGCAGGCCTGGATGCTTCGAGGCAACCCTCTGGACGGCCCTGAAGGGTGACGATCGACATGCCTCTCCCTGGCGAAGCAGGTGCGTCCAAGAATGTGCCACCTGTTGGAGGAGCGGTCAGTACGATGATCTAAGAAGGGGTTCTCCGGTGGAAGGTCAGCAGGGATGATCCGGCCAAGACCGGAGGGAAACGAGGCAGGGCCAACCTATTCAAGGCATCCAGCTCCACCCGGCTTCGATGCAAACCTGTCCCTGAATCACCCCCCCGTCGAGACGCGCAACCCGGATCAGGTCCGGCCGAGTTGCCGGGCTGTGCCCGGCTGCCCGCACCACCCGAACCAGTTCCGGGTTCCCCTTCGGTGCGCTTCGCCATGGGGCGCTTCTGCTCGGGTTTTGCAGCCGGGATGGACCCGGAATGCTCGATCAGGAGAAAGCCCATGACCAATCTCGTTATCCTCGTTGGCCGCATCGCTCGCGACCCCGAGACCCGCACCACCCAGGGTGGAACCAGCATCACCTCGATCTCGGTCGTGACCGACCGTCCCGCCCGCAAGGATGGCAAGACCTACAAGGACGAAAACGGCTACACCGCCAAGGACAGCGAATTCCACCGGATCACTTGCTTCAACGGCCTGGGCCAGAACGTCGCCAAGTATTGCACCAAGGGTCAGCTCGTGACGGTCGAAGGGCGCATCCACTACACCCAGTGGGAAGATCAGAGCGGCGCCAAGCGCTACGGCTGCGAGATCATCGCCGACAAGGTCGACTTCCTCACCAAGGGCCGCTCCGGCAGCAACGAAGGTGCTCCCGATATCGACGAGGACTGAATGTCCTCACCCTGCGACAAGGCCCCGGTGGCAGACGCCATCGGGGCCTTTTCTTTTGCACGCCGGCGATGCGGCGGCGCGGGGGATCGAACCCCTTGCCGCCGCCGGGTTGGGCTACGCGGGAGCTATCCGCTTCAGCGTTTCCTCGATCCCGAGTGTCAATGCTCCTCGGACGATTTGACGCAGCTGCGCTGGTTCGATCGTCTCGGCGCCGCACTCGATCAGCATCCTGCCGAGTTCGATTGCTGCCTCCTCGCGGAGACGCGCCTCCTCGTTTTCGAGTTGGGCACGCTGTTCACGCAGCTTCCTCAGCGCATCGCGTGCAGTAGGTTTGGACCTGGCCATAGTGCTTCCTTTTTGCTGGCCGTTGGTCCCCTCCGCTCTCGATCTTGGCACTGCGAGGTCATGTAGGAAAATGGTTTGGGGGGCAGACGTCGCACTTCTGCGCTGACGTTGGAGAGGTCTCTCTCGCAGAAAGACCAAGTCTGATGCGGGCTTTGGGGCTGCGTCAAGGACGACGGGGCCCCACCATTTTTACCGGGCAAGCCCGGCAAAAATCGTTGCCCCCATCGCCGCTTCGCGGCCGCTATCGCGGTCCCTGACCCAGCCCGTCACCCACATCCTCCGCAGCTCCTGATGCGACGCATCGAACATCAGGAGGAAAGAACATGTACGCTTCACTGAACATTGCCGCTGCAGGTTGCCAAGCAGATCAGGCAGCCTTCGTTGCAGCTCTCGATCAGGCCCATGCCCGGTCCTATCACAGCTACTACACGCAGTACGTCCTGACCGATAACGAGGCAGGATACATCGCGGTCGACGAGGGAGATTACGGCGCCTTGCCCAAGGCCATGCTGGACCGTGTCATCGACACTGTGCCGGGCCGTCTCAGCGATGAATTCTGACCCGCCGGTTTGGGAGGAAGTCCGTCAGGGCTTCCTCCTTTCTTTTTGCTCGCAGACCGTTTCGGCATACCTCAGCCGTTACGGGAAGGCGGGTCGCCAGCGTCAGTCGGGGGTATCGGGACGGTCGAGATCGGCGAGCCGCTCCGGCATGCCCAGGACCTTCAACGCCGCGGCCTCGATTGCCTCTGCCTGCGTCGGGAAGGCCTCGGAAGAACTGATCGACACCCCGTTCGGGTAGGTGACTGTCGCCTGGAAGCCGTTGCCCTTCGGTATCGCACTCAACGTGACCTGGCCCATGCCGCGCATCCTTGCTGCTCTCATTAGTGCCTGCAGCATAGGCATCGATACCGTCTGTGCCTATCAGGATCCGTGGGGCGGCAACCTGTTAAGCGCCGCCGATTCTCGGGGTCACAAACCGCATCATCCGTTACAGGCTCAATAGCTGGTTCCTGTCCTCGCAGCTGGGGACTTAGGAGCACACCGGACGCAGCGGGGCCGCCAATGTTCCATCAATGTTCTCAATCAGTTGCTGCGCAAATTTGGCGTGTGCACCGACCGATTTGACCGCAAATCGCGAATTGGATTCGCAAATAGGAGACAAATCACCTTAACCTAAGATATTGGAATAAATAGGGAACTTTTTGTTTTCCTACACCCCTACCGTGAATTACTGTGATCCTCACCTTCCGCAGGTCGAACCAGGCTTCTTCAGCACAAGGAGCTTGGAAAGATGCAACGTTACAGGGTCCTCCAGACCTACGTCCCGCCGCTGATCGCGGACTGGATTCTGGAGCAGTCTAACCTCCGCGAGACCAGCGTGAGCGTGGTCATTCGCGACCATCTGGTCGCCGCCTGGAACCGCGACAACGATCATGCCGACCGTCCCGGCGGGACCGATCCGGCCCGCCAGTTGGTGTTCCTCACCACCGCGCTCGATGCACTGCTTGCGAGCCATTCCGACGACACTCTGCGCAAGCGAACTCATGCCGCTTACCATCGCCGCCTCGCACAGCTCGGCTTCATTCCTTCGCGCGAAAAGGAGACGAGCAATGAAGAATAGCATCGTCAATTTCACGCGCGGCACCCAGCTTCTCGGGCACTTCGGTTTCATGTTCGCTGCGGGTTTCAAGCTCCCGCTTGTCGTCTCTGTTCTGGTCGTTCTGGCGACCGTCTGGTGGCGGGTCAGCAGTATGCTTACCGACTACCAGGCCTACCTCTTGTGGATGCATGTCTATGCCTCTGCCTATGGCTTCATGGAGTTCGATCCGGACAAGCTGGTGAACCTGCGGCTGCCCGATGGCGAGTTGGTTGCCTTTCCCATGGCAGTGGTGAGGGACTTCCCGCCGATGCGCGAGGCCTGGACTCTGTTCTTCGCCACCGCAAAACAGGCCATGCTGCTATCTGCGCTCTGGCTCGCCCCGCTCCTTGCAGCCTTCTGGTGGGTCGCCGAGCACTTCGGCGAGCGTTCGAAACGCAAGCGTCACCTGCGCGGTGCGCAGCTCGTTTCCCTGAGCGAACTTGAGACCGATATAGCCCGGTACAACCGCCGCGCCCGCGCCCGCGAGTACGGCCGCGAAATGGGCTGGAAATGGCGCCTTGCAGGCGAAACGGCCCTGCGCGCTGCGGGTCTCTATACGCCCGCGCATATCGCCGGTGTCAGCTACCCGTGGCGGCAGGAGCAGGGTCACGCCATGCTCGTCGGAACCACCGGTATGGGCAAGACCGTGGCGCTCTTCGAGCTTGTCGATGAGATCCGCATGAGGGGAGAGCGCGCGGTCATTTTCGATCTCACGGGCGCCTTTATCGAGGGCTTCTACGAGCCCGATCGCGATGTCATCCTCAACCCGCTCGATACCCGCTGTCCGGCATGGAGCGTCTTCAATGATTGCACCACCAGCGCCGAGTTCCATGCCGCTGCGGAATCGCTTGTGCCGCATGATGGCGGCGGGGCGGAGCAGTTCTGGGTGCTCGGCGCTCGGACGCTCTTCGTCGAGACCTGTCTCAAGCTGCTCGAGAAGGGGAAGGGCACCAACGCGGCGCTCGCAAGCGACCTCATGAACGCCAATCTTCCTGACCTGCACAAGCTGCTCGAAGACACGATGGCGGGCCCAATGACCGATCCCCAGGCTGCGAAGATGGCTGAATCGGTGCGTGCGGTGTTCAACGTGAACGCCAAGGCGCTGCAATTGCTGCCCACCGAGGGCGAACCTTTTTCGATCCGAAATTGGGTCAAAGGCGAGGGCAAGGAAGGATCGTTCCTGTTCCTTTCAGCGCGCTACGCAGATCTTACCGTGCTCTCGCAGATGCTCACATTGTGGCTCGACACGGCGATCAACACGCTGATGACAGGGCGGACCACGCCCGACCTCAAATTGTGGTTCCTGATCGACGAATTGGGCGCGCTGCACCGGCTTCCCTCGCTCGAAAAGGGCCTGCAGACAGCGCGCAATTACGGCGGTGCGATCGTCACAGGTGTGCACGCCTTTGCCAAGCTCAAGGAGGTCTATGGAGAGAACATGGCGATGACCTTGTCGTCGCTCGCCAAGACCAAGCTCATGCTCGGTACGGCCGACCGCGAGACCGCTACCTGGTGTTCGGACTCGGTCGGCCACCGCGAGGTCCGCGAGGTCGAAGAGAACCAGAGCTATGGTCACAACAGCGCCCGCGATGCGGTGAGCCTGACAGCCCGCCGCGAAATCGCTCCCTTGTTGCTTCCCGATGAGTTCATGGGGCTCAAGAGCCTTGAAGGCTACATCAAGTTTCCCGAAGGACTTCCGACCGCACCGGTCACTCTAGAGCCCCGGCATTGGCCTCGCATTGCCGAAGGGTTCATCCCTCGCGCGATCCAACGACCCGCGAAAACGGTGGCCAAGCCGGTGAAAGTCGGACCGGACGAAGGGGAAGTATCCGGACAACGCGGCTGCGACGGCGACGATTCCGGTGAACGCCGTCGCCGCGACGACAAGCATCCCGGCCGGGATGCCGATGGCGACCAGCGGAAACGTCCCAATCGCAGATCACAAGGTCGCCACGCGAAGGGCAAATCGCAGGAGGTGACGCCGGACGACCAGATGTGTGCAGCACAGGACAGACAAGCTGCTGCAGAAGCCGCCAACAAGGGGCACCTGCCAGTTGATCAATCGACCGGTCGACAGAGCGAACTGCCACTCGAACCCGGCAGCCGCAAAGCGCCCAATGATCACGCCGCCGAGCGGTCAGAAAGGCCCGGCGTCAGTCCTCATCCGCATCCAGTCAAGGAAAGCAAAGAGCAACGCACTCTCGCCGATCACGAGCGACGACAGCGCGATCTTCTTGGAGGCGCGGCCCACGACAAGGAGAGGGATGTACCTGACCGTGACGAACCCGATGTGGGCGATATCGAGCCGGATATTTGATGCCCAAGCCAGTGCAATCAGTGCGTCTAATCGAGGGTTAGGGCCATGCTCTCGATCGCCAATGTCCGATCGCCTTCTGCTGCCGCCAGCTACTTTGCCGACGACAACTACTACGCCCGGGCCGATGCCGATCGTTCCGGGCAGTGGGTCGGCGAAGGCGCGAAATCACTTGGCCTATCAGGGCGCGTTGAGACCAGGCAATTCGATGCCTTGTTGCGCGGCGAACTTCCCGATGGCTCGAGCGTCGGCAATCCTGGACAGGCACATCGGCCGGGCACCGATCTGACCTTTTCGCTCCCCAAAAGCTGGTCTCTGTTGGCCCTGGTCGGAAAGGATGAGCGGATCGTTGCTGCCTATCGCGAGGCGGTAACAGAGGCGCTCACATGGGCCGAGAAGAATGCCGCTGAAACCCGCCTTGTCGACAGAGGCCAGATCAAGACCGTTGCGACTGGCAATCTCGCGGTCGGCCTTTTCCAGCATGATACCAATCGCAACCAGGAGCCCAATCTGCACTTCCATGCCGTCGTTGCCAATGTGACCCAGGGCAAGGACGGCAAGTGGCGAACGCTCAAGAACGACAGGCTCTTTGCGCTTGGCACTCTGCTCAACTCGATCGCCATGGCGCGCTTCCGGATCGCAGTCGAGAAGCTTGGCTACGAGACTGGCCCGGTTGGCAAGCACGGCAATTTCGAGGCTTGCGGGATCTCGCGCGATCAGGTGATGGCCTTCTCCTCGCGGCGGAAGGAAGTGCTCGAAGCACGCCGAGGTCCGGGGCTCGAAGCGGGCAAGATCGCGGCGCTCGCCACCCGATCGCCCAAGCAGCCGATCGAGGATCGCACGGTCCTGGGCGAGCAATGGCAAGCGGCTGCGAAGACTGTCGGCCTCGACCTGCCAAGACTGGTCGATACCGCCAAGACGAGAGCCAGCGAGCGCACCGCTGCCGACGCAAAGGGGCCCTGCCTGGCTGAGCGCGGCCTGGCGCTGCTCAAGGACTTTGCCGCGCGCATCAAGGGCAAGGAGCACGATCCTCTCGTCTCGGAGCATGTTCTCAAAAGGGGGCCGCAAGAGATTGCAGCGTCCCAGGCCGTGGCTTCGGCAGTGCGCCACCTAGCGCAGCGCGAGGCAGGCTTTGCACGGGAGGACCTGTACAAGGCAGCGCTCGATTTTGGCCTGCCAACCACCATTGCTGATGTCGAGAAAGCAGTGCGCTCGCTGGTGCGTTCAGGGCATCTGCTGCGGGGCAAGGGCGAGCACAAGGGGTGGCTGGCAAGCCGAGAAGAGGTCGAGCGCGAGGCTCGGATTCTTGCATGGGCCAATGAAGGAAAGGGCGCTGTCGAACCCATTCTTGCCGAGCGGCGAGCCGACGCCAGTGTCCAGGCTTCCGCTCTCGTCAATCAGGGTTTCAAGCTCAATGAGGGCCAGCTGGGCGCAGCTCGACTTATCCTGACATCACGTGATCGGACCATTGCCGTGCAGGGTGTTGCCGGCGCTGGCAAATCGAGCGTCTTGAAGCCGGTCGCCGATGTGCTGCGCCATGAGGGTCACAAGCTGCTTGGCCTGTCGGTGCAGAACACGCTGGTTCAGATGCTCGAACGCGACACGGGTATCGAGGCGCAGACGCTCGCGAGTTTCCTCAAGCGTTGGAAACCGATCAGCGAGGCAGAGGGGCGGTCCAGCCTCGATCGCGAGGCACGCAGGGAACTTGGCGGCAGTGTCCTTATCCTCGACGAAGCCTCGATGGTCTCCAATGCGGACAAGGAGCAGCTCATCCGCATCGCCAATCGCGCCGGTGCCCACCGCCTGGTGCTCATGGGCGACCGTAAGCAACTAGGCGCGGTCGATGCCGGCAAGCCATTCGATCTCCTGCAGCAGGGAGGAATTGCTCAGGCGCAGATGAACACCAACCTGCGTGGGCGCGATCCCATCCTGCGCGAGGCACAGGCGGCAGCGCAGGCCGGGCTGGTCCGCACGGCGCTTGACCACCTCAAGCACAATACGGTCGAAGCCAAGGGGGATGGAGCGATTGTTGCTGCCGAGCGCTGGCTGTCGCTTCCGGCAGAAGAGCGGGAGCGGACCGCGATCTATGCTTCGGGTCGCAAGATCCGCGCCGCCGTCAACGAAGCCGTCCAGACTGGTCTTGCCGCAAACCGCGAGATTGGCCCCGAAAAGCTCGAACTTGAAGTTCTCGACCGCGCCAATCTTACGCGGGAAGAACTGCGATACCTCGCCGCCTACCGGCCTGGCATGGTGCTCGAGGTCGCCAAACTCGAACGCGCGCTTGGCCTCAAGCGCGGAGACTATTTGGTGCGCAAGGTCGACGACCGGAAAGGCATTGTCGAGCTTGAGGACAAGCATGGCAGGCTAAGCAAGCTCAACCCCTCTCGTATCGGGCACGCGGGGAAGGACGACAATCTTGCGCTATTCGACAGGCGCCATCTTGAGGTCCACCAAGGCGATCGCATCCGCTGGACTAGGAACGACCACCGGCGCGGGCTGTTCAACGCCGACCGGGCCCGGGTCACTCGTATCGAAGGCGATCAGGTCACTGTTGAGACGTCCAAGGGCATCGAAAAGAAGCTCGGGAAAGACGATCCGATGCTCAAACGCCTTGATCTGGCCTATGCACTCAATGCTCACATGGCGCAGGGCCTGACCTCCGATCGAGGAATTGCGGTGATGGATAGCCGCGAGCGCAATCTTGCCAACCAGAAGACCTTCCTGGTCACGGTGACCCGGCTTCGCGATCATCTCACACTTGTGGTCGACAGCGCTGCAAGGCTCGGTGCCGCTGTTTCCAAGAACAGAGGCGAGAAATCATCGGCGTTGGAAGTCACGGAGCGATTGAAAGCTGCTGCGCAGGTGGGGACCGGAAAAGCCATAGCTGAGAAGAGTCCCAAGGTTTTTGAACCCGAGCTCGCCAAAGAGCGCAACCGCTCGATGGACTTTGGGATTTGACGAGATGGTGGCCCAAGAATGGCCGCCTTGCGCCTCAGTTTCGGACATTCCAAGGCCAATTGGCTCCGCCTGAAAGCAGCCACCAAACAAATTTGCGCGATGAGCATTCGAGCTGCCTACCAGCTATAGGATCTACTGCGACAAACTGTGCGAAGTGGGCAACGCCAGGATTGGGATCGCGTCAGTTCTGCACTGCGTTTTCAAGCTTCTCGGTTCGACGGACGGTTACGCCAGGGCGTGGCTTTCTTTGTTGGCCCGTTAGGCCGTCAAACTCGATCAGCCCCTCATTCTTCATATCCACCAGCAGGTCTTTCAACTCCGGAAGGGTAACAGAGAAGCGCTGTTGGATGCGCCTTGCCAGCACCTCAAAAAGAACCACAGCTTCCCCGCCAATAAATTGCTCGCTCCACATGCGCGCCTTTCGCACTTCCTCGTGCCAATGAACCTTTGCAGTCTCTTCTGCATTGTGCGGCAAATCTTCGAAGAGTCCTTGTTGCCCAGTCGCGGAGATTGCGCGGTCCTTCGCTTCAATTCGGAAGAACTCCTCTGCGCTAAGGGCT
>NZ_BCZQ01000048.1 GCF_001598815.1 Sphingopyxis terrae subsp. terrae NBRC 15098
GACCCGCCGGGTGCTGACCCCGCCGATCCACGCTTCCTGGATCACCGCAACCAGCGCTTTCTCGACCATCTTGCGGGGCTCAAGGAAGCCCGGAAAGTAGGACCCAGCACGCAGCTTGGGGATTTTCAGGTTCAGCGTGCCTACCCGGGTATCCAGCGAACGGTCGCGATAGCCGTTGCGCCAGGTCGCGCGCTCGCTGCTGCGTTCGTGGCGACCCGCGCCGATCAGGCCATCAACGTCGGCCTCCATGATCAGCTGCAGCACGTTCTCGGCGATGGTGCGCAAAAAATCCGGTTGGCCGCCCTTCGCAGCAAGCTCTTCGATCAGTAATCTGTCCTCGGTCATCGGGAACTCCTCTTCGTCACGGTTGAAGTGTGCAAACTCCACCATAACGATGAACCCGGTGGCCACCAGCGACGCCGCATTCCGGGGTGGGGCATGCCCCACCCCGGAATACACCATCGCCTACACCGGAAATTACACCACGAGCGCGGACGCTAACAAGCAGGTGAAGCCCAAGACAGCAGACCCGATCCTTGAAGGCGCACGCACCGCGTTCTTCAACGCGCGCGGTTTTTGGGAGAAAACAGGGCGTATCGAATGGATTGAAGGGAATATGCCGGGGCAGTGGTTTCTTGGGGTCGAACCCGCGATGCTCGCGCCGGTCGCCTTGATCCAGATGATCTGGAATATGGCGCGGTGGGAGAACGGCTTCTGGCTCCGAGACAAGCGCGGTGGCGCTCGCGATCTTAGTGACGAGCGACGCGCGCTGGTATTCGAACTGGCGGTGGTGATCACAAGCAACATCTGCCCTGCCACCGCTCGATCAATGCTGCCGCGCGACAAGCTCAACGAGGGGCTCGCCGCAATGGGCTTGCGGCGCAGCGATGCCTCTTGGCGCGATGCGGTGGTGCCGACCCTGATCCGGAATCCTTCATTGGCGGATCAAGTGGAAGTATTGGCCCACCAGGGTGGCATGGCATGGCCCATCCCCGGAAATGCCGATTGCGATCGACCGCGGCGATCCAGCCCCTATGACCGCGCGATGGAACGGGCGAATGCACTGAAAGCGCTCTATCAGCCTGGTTGGACGCAGGGATTCCTCTTCGAGGCGTGGCTGCGACCCAAAGCCGAGGTATCGTTTCTGCGTCACTGTTGTCGGTATGTCCGCTATGATCCGGCTGAGGCCAATAAACGCGATGCTCTGAACGCAACATTAGCGCAGACGACACGCGTCGGCTGCCGCCCAGTCGTAGCGACCGACATCGCGACGGGGCTGCCACGCCAGCATCCAGTCGAACGCATCCAAGACCTGTTCCGCGATATGTTCGATCGTCTGCAGGTTGAAGGAGGGTGCAGCGACGGCTCCCCATCAGCGTCCAAGAAGCGCGCTTGGCGCGACGCCGCCCTCACTCAGGTCGCCGCCCTGCTTCCCGCGGTCAGCCCCATCACTCTCGATCCACAACATGCCGAACGCTGGTGGCGCGATCGTGATGACAAATTGGTCGCTATTGCAAGCGAAGGAGCGTTGAACACTTGAGCGAGCAGTTGGAATGCCGATCCTGTCCGGGAGGGTTCAAGCCGCGAATCGGTTGATCGGTTTGCCTGCGATGACGCGGCGCATGATGCGCCGGGTCTCGCAGGAGACCAGTCATGAACAGAACCGACGAGAATACCGAAAAAGCCTTCGAGGCCGACCCCGCCCAGCTTGAGCCGGCCATCGAACCAACGGCAGCAAGCAACGGCACGCCGCCGCCCGCCACTGAGGCTTCTGCAAACGAGCTGACCCCGGGCCAGCATGCTTTTGCGCCGCGCCAAGCCGAGGCGGTTATCGCAAGCGAAGGCACCGCCGACGGGAATGGCGATGGGGACTTCACGAGCACATTCGCCAGCGCGCCGCCGGTGCCCGGAGAATTCCGCCTCCCACTTTCAAAGCTGGCCGAGTGGGTCTACCACCCGCGCGCCGGATCGCGGGAGAAGGGAGAACACTTCCACGCACTCGCGCTAACCGCCGCCGAACCGGATGACCTTCGCCCGCTCGTCGTTCTCGATGAGGTCGATGGTGTCTACCCGATCATCGATGGCCGTTTTCTCTGGCACGCGCTCAAAGTGACGCATGCCGGCAACGAGGACGTCGAGATTCGCTGTGTGCGCTACGCCGGCACCGAAGCGGATGCAGTGGTTGCAGTGTGCGACACCGCGCTCGGAACGATCGAAGCCAGCTCCATGGAGAAGGCCCAGGCGCTGCTCAACCTCCAGCAGGTGAACGGGATCAGTCAGCGCGCGATCGCCGAACGCTATCCGCGGCTGACCAAGGACAAAGTTAGCAACATGCTGATCGCCGCCCGAATGCGGCAGGCCTATCCGATGCTGTTCGATATCCTGGAAGAGCCGGACATGGCTCCAATCTCTTATGGGACCACTATCCTGACGCGGCAGAAGGAATTGCCTCCCGAGGCGTTCCAGGCGATGCTCGAACTCGCCGAGGACATCGCCGCCAACGGCGATAGGTTAAAGTCCAGCCAAGCGCTGGCTGCGCTTTATCCGGACGGCGATGCACAGGCGTCGAGTGACAACAAGACGGTCAAACCGAAGCCGGTCGTTCCGCTGAAGAGCGAAGATATCTTCGGCCACGACGACCAGCCGGTAGCCGCCTATCAACGCTTCTCCGACGACATCGACCGCATCAGCCTGCCTGACGTCTCGGATATGTCGATCGAGGAACGCCAAGCCGCAGCCGAAGCCTGCATCGCGGTGATCCGTCACCATTTCGGTCTGGATCAGCATAACTGAACGAGGGTTGGCGGAGGGATTGACCGTGGGCGCGCCCACCTCTGACAACCGGCCTGGGGAGGCCGATGGCGGCGAACACCGCCGACATCGGTCGTCCCGCGCCGGGACAGCTAAAATCTCCTTCGAGGTGATCGATCGTCTCGCGGACTCTTTCCCTCTTCTGCCCGGCGAGTCACAATGGCTGATGGCCCTTTTGGCCGACGATCTTGCGAGGATACTTGCCGATGACGACTGATCAGATGACCTTGCGCGCCTGCGCCTATGTGCGGGTCAGCACCAAACGTCAGGCAGAGCACGAAACCTCGCTCAACGAGCAGGAAAGGGGTATCGCCCGCGCCGCCGTGGAGCGTGGCTACGAGATCGTCGAAACCTATGTCGAGGCGGGCAAGTCCGGCTTGACCGACCGCCGTCCGGCTCTCCAGCGGATGATCGCCGACGCCTGCGCGCAGCCGAAACGCTACGACGCCGTATTCGTCTTCAATTTCAGTAGATTCTTCCGCGACGAGTATGAAAGCGAGGGATACCGCCGGAAGCTCGAGAAGGCCGGCGTCAAATTGATCTCGGCGACGCAGGACGTTGGCGAAGGCCCGCATGCGCGGCTCATTCGATCCATCTTTACCTCGCTCGATGCTGCTTCGAGCGAGATCAACGCCGAACAGGTCAAGATAGTGATGTCCGCCAATGCGGAGGCCGGATTTCATAACGGCTCGGCACCGCCACTTGGCTACCGCACATATGTCGCGGAACGGCGCGACAAGAAGGATAAGAAGAAGCTGGCGATCGACTCGGCTGAACGCCCCCTAGTCGCGTTAATCTTTCGGCTCTATCTCGAAGGTGACGGCAAGACCGAGCCGCTTGGCATCAACGCGATCGTGAAATGGCTGCGCGAGCGGGGCTACACACACCGCAATCAGCATTTTCATACGGGTCTGATCTATGCGATTCTGACCCGCGAAACTTATGCAGGTCGCCACTATTACGGATGCCGCAACAGCCGCACCGGAGAAATGCGACCGCGTGAGGAGTGGATCGAGGTCAAAGTGCCCGCGATCCTGAGCGAGGAGCGGTTCCAGGCAGTCCAGAAGCGCCTGAAGGCACGGAACCCGCGCATCTCGGCACCCCGGTCGCATACGTCACCGGTGCTACTATCTGGCATTGGTCGCTGTGGCTGCAATGGCTGTACATCAACGATGATGCTGATGACTGGCAAGGGTGGGCGCTACCGGTACTATGCGTGTTCCAACCGCCGCAAGAAAGGGGACCTTTCCTGCGGCGGTAACAATGTGCCGATGGACAAAGTCGATGAAGCCGTCGTTTCCGCGCTGGAGACGCGCCTGTTCCAGCCCGAGCGCCTGACGGCTCTGCTCGGCGAAATGCTCGACGCGTCCTCCGCAGCGGACGCTAGCCGCCGAAAGCAGGTCGCCGTGCTTCGCACAGAGGAAACCGAGGTGACCAACTCCATCCGCGCGCTGTTTATGATGGTCGAGAGTGGCGCGACCGCACCCAACGACCCATTTCTCAAGGAACGGCTGGCAACGCTCAAACTGCGGCTCACCTCGGTCGCCGAGGAGATTGTCGCGCTCGAACGTCAGATCGGCGCCAAGAGCAGCCGGATCACACCCGAAAAGATTGAGCGGTTCGCCGCCGCCATGCGGGCCAAGCTCCGCGATGGCGGCGAGCCGCAGGTCCGCCGCCGCTATGTCCGGGCGTTCGTCGGCGAGGTGGTGATGAGCCGCGAACAGATTATCATCCGCGGCCCCAATCGTGCACTCGAACTCGCCGCGGCAGGCGAAATGCCAGCCGACGACAAAGTTCGTACTTTCATGGGGGATTGGCGCACCTAGGAGGAGAAAGTTCGAAACTCCTCTTTGATACGCTAGCCCAGTGGAACCACGCTTTAAGTCAAACATCAATCGCCGGAATCCTGCCAGCCGCCAATAGCAATGACGTGGCTCACGATGATGAGTCATCATCGAATGGCGGCTCGGTTCCGCTTGACCCGAACGTGGTCGGGATCGATCTTTCGGCGCGGCGTCCGCAACGCCCAACCTATCGCGGACCAAAGAAGCGTCATTCCGGTGATGACGCAATGGAGGTCGGCCATGGGTAGCCGTCGTCCACCTCCCTTCTCCCTTCGTCTCACGTTTGAAGAACGCGCGAAGATCGAAGCCGATGCCGCCGGTATGTCACTCGGCGGCTATATCCGTTCACGCTTGCTTGATCCCGATTGGATCGCGCCGCGTCGTCGGGGCAAGTTTCCGGTGAAGGATCATCGCGCGCTCGCGCAGCTTTTGGCGATGCTCGGTCAATCGCGATTGGCGAACAACGTGAACCAACTCGCGAAGGCCGCAAACACGGGCAGCCTTCCGGTCACACCAGAGACCGAGGAAGCGCTGCTCACGGCTGTGCAGGAAGTCACGCGGATGCGGCAGCTTTTGATCGAAGCGCTCGATCTGGATGCGCGCCTATGATCTTCAAAGCTTCCAAGCGCAGCGGTGGTCGTCAGCTTGGGAGCCATCTCCTCAAGACTGAAGAGAATGAGCATGTCGAGATTCATGAAGTGTCGGGCTTCATCTCCGACACGGTCATGGGCGCGATGAACGAAGCCTATGCGACAGCGCGCGGCACGAAGTGCAAGCAGTATCTTTTCTCGATGTCACTCAGTCCGCCCGCGCATGAATCTGTGCGCGTCGAAGTGTTCGAGAAGGTGATCGGCGATATCGAAGAGCGGCTTGGCCTCACCGGTCAGCCGCGCATGATCGTCTTTCACGAGAAAGAAGGCCGCAGACATTGTCATGCCGTTTGGTCGCGCATCAACGCTGAGACCATGACGGCAATCGATTTGCCCTTCTTCAAGAACAAGCTCCAGGCCTTGGCAAAAGAGGTCTATCTCGAAAACGGGTGGAAGATGCCGCGCGGTTTCGAGAATCCGCAACTCCGCGATCATCGCAATTTTTCCTTGGACGAATGGCAACAAGCCAAGCGGACAAGCATCGATCCGCGCGAGCTGCGCGGTGCAGTGATCGAATGTTACCGGCAAGCCGACAATGCAAAAAGTTTTGCGGCTGCGCTCGAAGAGCGCGGCCTCTTTCTTGCGCGCGGTGACAGACGGGGCTTCGTCGCCGTCACCACTGACGGTGATGTCTATTCCCTCTCGCGCATCATTCCTGACAAAAAAGCAGAAATCGCCGCACGGCTCGGCGATTCATCAAAACTCATGTCCGTCGCGGAAACTCGCGAACGCATCGCGACAGAGATCGCACCTCGCCTCTCGACTTACATTGCAGAGGCAAAGCGCATTGCCCATCGCAACATGGAACCCCTGATAGCCAAGCGCGAAGCGCTCAAGGTTCAGCATCAAGCTGAACGCCAAGCCTTCAATACCAGACTCGAAACCCGTTGGAACGAAGAGCAACGCATTCGCGCATCACGTCTGCGCAAAGGCATTGCGGGTGCATGGGACTTCCTGACAGGGAAGTATTTCAAAGTGCGCAAGCAGAATGAGATGGAAGCCAAATTTGCGCGGGAGCGCGATAGCCATGAGCGGCACGCTCTGATCCGTGCACAGCACAAGGATCGCCAAGCTCTTCAAGAATTGATCAAAGAGAACCGCCGCAAGGAAGCCGAACGCATCCTCGGTCTCTATCGGGACGCCGCCAAGTTCCGCCGGATGCGAGAAGGCGAAGCCGAGCGCAACCGCAATGGTCGGACGCGTGATGGGCGCTCACCTGCTCCAAAGCCACGTGATCGGGGATTGGATTTGGGATGATCCTTCACGGGTCGTTTCCGTTCGCCTTCCTCCACTTCTACACCACCACATGATCCGCTGATTGATCGAACCTATCCGCATTCGGTTGAACATGATGCAAGGCGGGATGGTGATCCCTGGCCTTCTCCACATTCGTTGCGATCACAGGTGATGCATCGGCAATCGATGTGCGGATGCGCGTCCTCCAACGCGGCCCATGGTGGGCGGCGCAAACGAAATGGAGGATGTCATGAACTTCAATCTCAACCGCAACGATCTTGCGACCAAATCCACCGCACAACTCGCGGCCTTGTTCCAAGATGCATCGCGCGCCATCACGGCAAGCAACGCGGCAATCGCATCGGCACAATCGCTTCTCGCGATAATAGCGCAAGAACTTGGCCGCCGTGGTCCAGCGCCATAGCGACGCTGGCTCACGAAGCCCCGAAGGGGAGCGTTAGCTCCCCTTCTTGTTGGCTGGCTTTTCCTCGTTGATCCGCATGACGATCCGACCATTGACGGGGATCGCATTGAGCGCGAGCGTGAACCCTTTGCCGTCCTTGGTTGCCCATGCGACGCCGATGTCAGTCCATCGGGCATTGTCGCCGTCACCGGTTACATTGAACAAGCGATGGCTCGGGCGGTTTGAGTTTGTGTCAGACATTTCAGTTCTCCTTGGTTTCCACCGAAGGACAATTCCCTCGGCTTCATGGGGAGACTCGTGACCTGACGATGGAGGTGAGGATCAAAGGCTGAGCGAAGCGAACCCGCGCGCGGAGCTGCACAAACGAAGTGCGGAAGCGAGCGGCCTTGATACGAGACGCGGCTGGTCAAAACCCATGAATGAATGCCGGTGGGAATGTCCGCTGCTCGGTGGCAAGTTTAGGAGAACATGATCTGACGCATCAAAGTGCGTGTGCCACCACTAATCTTCGTCTTAGCGGGGCTAAAAGCCGGCATCGTCGTCCTGCGTCTCGACGCCAGGCAATCCGGCAAATTTGGGGAATGCGTGCCGCTGATATCGATGCCGATCCACGTCATAGGACTCAGTTGCGATGGTGACGCCGGAAACGTGATGGACCTGTAGGCTCTTGGGATCGAGTTGGAGCGTGGCGGCTCGTCCATCATGATGCGACGTTACCGCGTCGGCATCAAAGGGCTCGAATTGATCCAAGCCGAAGGGCCATTTCGGTTCGGCAGGTTTTGCCTCTTCTTCTGGCGGCAGCCATTCGATTACAGAGTAATCGATGCTTCCCCCGTCTTCATCCATCTCATAGGTGCGCGCATCGACCTCCGCGTTGGGCGGTACGTCCCATTCGGCGACACGCGATGCGTGGTTGAACATGACAACATTCTGGTGCTCGCCCGCGCTCTGAACTGATCGGTAGAGCATGCCATCGATAGGCGGCTCGCCGACCTGCGCGACAAAGTCGGCGATCATCTGCGTGATCAAATATTCCTTCGGTTCATCATCCGGCATCACTGGCATCGTCATGCGCTCGCTTAGCCGACCAAGAAACTGGGCAAGTTCGAGATGTCCGATGTAGTCGGGGTCAAAAATACTGCCCTCGATGAAGACAGAGCGCAGGGCTTCAACGTCGAGCAAGCGCACAGACCGAGCTAGGTCGAACCGTCCTACGAGCACGCGACTACCGACCGGAGGTCGGATTTCGGCGAGTGCGGTTTCAAGATCGCTGGCACCGTAAAAAACCGAGATGCCTTGCGCATTCATCCGTCCTGCTCGCGCCAAGCGCGGTGGCGGCGGACCGATTTCGCGGTCTGGCCTTTTCAGTGCGCGCACGATTTCATCATCGACGCCGCTATGGAAGGCTCGTGCCCGATAGAATGATTTGATGTCGTGTTCTGGCCCCGCATTCACAACAACAGACTGGCCTTGCCGGTTGGCTAGTTGATCGAGATTTCCGAACAGGCGCGTGAAGAATGCATCGGCCTCACGATTGAAGAATCTGGTGCGCTCCTTGATCGAGCGTTCGACCGCATCCCATTCCATGCGAAAATTGTAATCGTTCGCCCCCTTCTCTTCGTAGTAGCTGTCTGAATCGAACTCCTGTTCCTCGCCAACATAATCGCTCGCAGCAACAGCATGGCGCTCTTCGAGAATATCCAGCACATCCTGGGCGACCTCTTCCGCGACGCTTGCGGCGTTCGCGATTGCCCACAATACCTGCTCACCTTCACGCCACCATTCGTAGTCGATTTCCTTGTCGCGAAGCATCGCTGATTGGAAATCGTCGGGATCAGGAGACGTGCGTTCGTAGTGGCGCTCGAAGGCGCTTTCGATCTCATCCGCAAGTTCGACGATTGTGATTGTAGGCTCTTCATCGTCACTGCAATAATCGCAGGCCGCGATGACGCCATTCTTTGCGATGCTCGCGCTCAGATAGCCTTCGCCCACACAATTGTGGCAAACACGGAGGTCATTTTCATCATCACTCATGTGCTGACTTCAACGGGATTCGCCAAGGCTGTCAACGTATTCTGCTTGGCAATACTCGCGCTCAAAAGAGCGCGAGCTGACGTGATGCGACGGCGGTTTCGCGCCATGCATGGGTGTGTGACATCTCGTCGATCCACGCTTCGACATAGGCTTCGGGACCGCCCATGTGATCGACATTGCTGCGATTGATGAAGTGCGAGCGATATCCGGTTTCGGTGATCGGGAGCGGCGCGCGTGCTGGCTTCACGCTTTCGACCTCAAGATGCGCCATTGATTGTCCGTCGTCGAATGAGACGTAATCGGCGATCCAGCGAATTTCGATTTCGATGCCGTTCCATTTTTTGTGAATGATTGCGTAGTCGGTTTTCATGTCTGCCTCCTTTGGCGTTTGGGTTCGTCCGGTGGACGGGGAGGCAAACAGCAGGGTTCGAAGGGGCAGCGTCACCGAAGGGAAACGGCCAACACGGGAGCCTGAATGAAATGAGGGCGAATGGATCGGGCAAGCCGTTGACGATGCACCGGCCCTGCCAACATTCCCGTCATCATCACCGGACGATCACAGACGCGGGGCAGACAATGAAAAGGGCCGACAAGCGGCCCACGTCAGAACGGCATTGAAATTGAAAGGCGGCCTAAGCCGCCTCTCGTCGTTCGATCTGAGCGATGCTCCAGAGGTGTTTTGGTGCCTTGTTCGCAGCGCTCGCCGCCACTCGACAGATTGCTACGCGAACTGATAGTCTAATCCGAACACTGCCGATCATGCCGATAAGATGAAATCGACGCTACCAAGCATAGCTAATTGTGAGCCGAAACCCAAACATGACTGAAAACGAAATAAGAGATTTTCTATTCAACAATCACAAGGATGATCTACGCACCTTGATCATTCAAACACGGGAGCCCCTCGCCTTACCGAAGGATGATTTCCCCAGCATCGCGCAGCTTCTTCAAAATCGAACAGAGACAAAGATCAACATGATGATCGAAAGTCTCGAAACGCTCCAGCTGGACGGGAAAGAGGTTCGGTTGGTTCGAGATGGCGATAGCACGACCCGAATTGACCTACTCGGAAGCATCGCAGATTCTGGTGACCTCGTCATCATTGAGCTGAAAAAATCCGACCAAACGGAACGCCAAGCATTCACCGAGCTATTGGGCTACGCTAATCACTTCTGCACGCTCTTTCCGCCACTATCTGAGTCAAGCCTGCAATCAATCCTGATTGCCCCGATGGAAGGAAGGGGCGTTAGGGATGCTTTGGCGCAAGAGCTGATTATCAACCAAAAGAACGTCCTCGCCTTCATCCCCAAAATCGAAGGTCAAAAAATCGCACTTGAGGCGTATTATCCACGTGAACTCTATTACCGCTGGATCGAAAACAATGTCCTAGCGGATAGCTCAATGACCGTTGTGACGGCATCGTTTCCTTTGATTGATGGGTGGATCGATGCTGGAGAACCTGGGGGTATGCCGCCGGACTACACGCAAGAAGCGTTCAAGACGATGACAGGTTTAATCGCTCAACGGCTTGAGGCCGCAGGGTTGCATGGCTTGGTTTATGCTCGCCAGTATTGGGCAGAAAGCTGCCCTGCCTTCGCAAATCCAAACACGTTGGTTCTATGTGTCGTCAATCCGTTCAACCCGCTCCGAGCATCATCAGCTGATGGCAAAGTTTTTGGCGCATCAGATCAGTCTCGTTTGGCTGCGGTCCAAGCCATTGTCGATCAGGTCCCTGACAATGAATACTGGCTAGAAAACCTGCATTCGGCATTCATGGGACAGGCAATCCGTATCATGCAGGAATCGTTTCAAGAATTCTTCATCAGCCGCAACGGCGTTGCCGTTCGTCCCGATATTAGCGTGCCTGATTGGTGGGGCTTCAAGACGAGCATGATTGAAGCTGTCATCTGCCACAACATGCACATCAGGCTTACTGGCCTTCTGCGCACAATCTTCAGCGATTATATGGCACATTGCTACCGAAACGGCATGGACGAAATTTACTTTTCGGACGATCTGCCCAAGTTCGGCTACATCGCCCATGATCACTTTTTGGCAGTTTGGGAAATCTTTAGCGGACTTTCTTGGACAGAAACCGACGAACATGCCGAGGCTGACGAATGACGGCCTAAGCCGCCTCTCGATGATCGATCTGAGCGATGCTCTTGAGGTAGTCGGCAGCCTTGTTCGCAGCACTCGCCGCCGTGAAGATTGCTTTGCGGTCGCCTTTCAAAATGCGCAGCCAGTGGCCGATATAGTCGGCATGATCGGCGCGCGGTTCTGCGGTGATACCAAGATCACCACACAGGAATGCAGCGCCAAGCTCCGCGCA
>NZ_BCZQ01000049.1 GCF_001598815.1 Sphingopyxis terrae subsp. terrae NBRC 15098
GGCTCAACAAGGAGGTCAAGCGCCGCGCCGACGTCGTCGGAATCTTCCCGAACGAAGACAGCATCATCCGCCTCGTCGGGGCTGTGCTGATGGAGCAGAACGACGAGTGGCAGCTCCAGCACCGATACATGCAGATCGAAGGCATGGCCGAACTCAACCAACCCATGATCGAGGAGGAAAATCAGCCCCTACACATCACCGCCAAAGCCGCCTGACGATGGCCCACGGCCACAGCCGAAATTACACCACCTTGACGGACGCGACCAGCGGGGATGATCCCAAGGTGTTTGAGCAGACGGACGTTCGCTTGCGTGACTTCACGAGATCTGGTGCGAGGTTCAGCTACCTGTATGATTTCGGCGACGGGTGGTCGCATACCGTTGAGTTAGAACAATTGCTTTCCCTCGACCTCGCACCAACGAAGGCTCAATGCATCGACGGTGCACGGGCTCGCCCTCCCGAAGATGTCGGCGGAATACCCGGCTATCAGCGGTTTCTAGAAGTCTTGGCGAACCCGAGCGACCTGGAACACGATGAAACCAAGCAATGGTGCGGAGGATATTTCGATCCTGACTGGTTCGATCTCGCGACTGTCAACAAGGACGTGAGCAATGCGCTGAAGCCCAATGTGAAGCGGCGTCTTCACCAGCCGAAGCCGCGAAAGGCTTGAGTGCATCGGTGGCGCCTAGGCGCCACCAGAGCCGAACTTCCAGACCGGGATGCCGAGCTTCTTCGCCTTGTCGGCGAGATTGTCCTGAATGCCGGTGCCGGGGAACACGATGACCCCGATCGGCAGCACGTTCAGCATCTGATCGTTGCGCTTGAACGGGGCGGAGCGGCCATGCTTGGTCCAGTCGGGGGCAAAGCCGATCTGGGTAACGCCGCGGTGGTCGGCCCAGCGGGCCGCGATCTTCTCGGCGCCTTTTGGAGATTTGCCGTGCATCAGCACCATGTCGGGGTGCTTCGCGCGGACCTGGTCGAGCTTCGCCCAGATCAGTTGATGGTCGTTGAAGTCGAGCCCGCCGGTCAGTGCGATCTTCGGTCCGGCGGGCAGCAGCACCTCGCGATCGGCGCGTTTGCGGGCGGCGATGAAGTCGCGGCTGTCGATCATCGCAGAGGTGAGCTGGCGATGGTTGACGCGTGAGCCGTGGCGGGGAGACCAGTTCGAGCCGGTCGTCTTCCGGTAGAGCTCGGCACCGGTGTCGCGGAAGAGTTCGAGGGCGTCACGGCGTTCGATGAGCCGCTGTCCGGTGGCGATCAGCGCTTCGAGCTGCACGGCCTTCACCTCGGAGCCATCCTGTTCGCGCTGCCCCTGCTTCTGCGCCAGCTCGTTGTCGTCGAGTGTGCGTTCGACCCGTTCGACGGCGCGGTGGAAGGTGTTGACCGTTGACCACAGTAGGTCGTCGAGATCTGCGTCGAGGCCGGTATCGGCCATGGTGGCAATCAGCGCGTCGAAGATGTCGGCGACGGCGCCGGCGATCACGCGATCTTCCGGAATTGGTCGAGGATCGGGTTCATCGTCGCGGGGATGGAAGCCGTAGAGCTGAAGCTCGGTCAGAACATGGTCGGTGGGAGAAGAGAAGTGGTCGGGCTCAAATTCGTTGTGCTCGCTCATGGGAAGCTCCGTTCGCTGGACCGCGACCGCCGCGGCCTTCATGGCGACGAAGCCGTCGGACGGGCTGGACTGGCACCCCGAGCGACAGCGAGGGGCCGCAGCGTGAGCGAAGGACCGCAGGGGCCGGCTATTTTGTCTCGCGATGGAAAGGCCCGAGCCGGGGTCCCCGCGCGGCTTGACCGCGTGGGGTGGAACGGGCCGCCGGAAAATAGCTGGCCACAAGGTTGCCTGGATGGACCGTCTGATGGCCGATCGCCCTCTGGAAGGCCGGGACACGGTCCTCTGGCGAAACGGTCATCCCGGATGCGAGCGTTGATCGAAGTGCTCGACCGGCAGCCGCCTGCCTCCATCCCGGTTAAGCTGCATGCTCCATGAAGCGTGCGACGTCCTGGGGCGCGATCTGGACACGGATGGCCGCCCGGAGCGCTGCGAGTCCCAGCAGCCGGAGGTCTTCATTGAAGTCGCCGAGGGTCGGAGACAGGATGACCGCCTCGATGCCCGCTTCCTCCGCGCGGGTCATCAAGGTCGTCACCGCTGCATCGCCGGCGGGATCGTCATCACGCGCGACATACAGCCGGTGCAGGGTGTCGGGGAACTGGATGGCAGCGAGATGCGCTGCCGACAGCGCGGCCGCCATCGGCATGGTTGGCAGGACGCAGCGCAGCGACAGCATGGTCTCGACGCCTTCGCCGGCAGCCATCACCGAGCCCGGCAGTCCGAAGCGCACGGCAGACCCGAGGAGATTGCCCATCGCCCGTCTCGGTGTCTCGACGGGCGCCTTGCCTAAGGTCGCTTCGTTGAAGCCGTCGGGGTCCAGCCAGGTGCGATGTGCGCCGGTGAGCTCGCCATTGAGATCCGTGACGGCTGCGATGATCGCCGGCCAGATCTCGGTCGGGGAATGCTCATTGGGGCGGAAGAAGCAGCGGGGATGAAAGCGCAGCGATCCGGTTTCGTGCAACGACGTAATGCCGCGTCTGCGCAGATACGTCTCGGCGAGTGTACGGTTGATCGGCTGTGCCATCGCGAAGAGACGCCTCGCGGCTTCTGGCGAACCCATTGGCGCTAAGGACGTCTTAGCCCGCCGCGACTCTCGTGCGGGCTCTGGATGCGGGAGGCTCAAGAAGCGCCGCGCCTCATCGGCGACCTGCTTGAAGTCGGGAAGGCCGCAGGTTTCGCGAATGACATCGAGCAGATCGCCATGCTCGCCGGTGGCGGCGTCGGTCCACTTGCCGGCGGCGCCCTTACCCGTCTGCGGCCCCTTGAGCCGCACGAACATTGAGCGGCCCGGCGTGTTGCGAACGTCGCCGACAAGCCAGTAGCCTCCCTGTTTTGTGCCGTTGGACAAATAGTGCCGGCACACGGCTTCGGCTTGGCTGGCCAGGCGGGCCGCAAGATCGGATGCGTCCAAGTTGGCCATCACGCGGCCTCCCGTTCAGAGATCCGCGTGACCGGATAGCGCTCCATCACCTTGGCAAGCACGGCCACACCGGTCGCGTCGGTGGGAACGAACATTCGGAGCTTCCAGGAGATGATCTCGTGGAACAGGCCGTAGGCCCGAAGCCGGTCGCGCAACGTGTCGGAGAAGCCTGATAGCTCGATGCGGTGCACGCCCATGACCCGCGCGCGATGAAGCTGGAGGCCCTCAGTGAGATCGAGGACGGTGCTGCCTGCCGCCAAGGCTGCAAAGGCGTCGGCAGCCGTCAGCGTAGGCGCTCCGATCGCGAGCGCGTTGGCCGCCCAAGCTGGAGACACGCGTCGCCCGATGATGCGTTCGCCATCGTCCGTC
Organism: Sphingopyxis terrae subsp. terrae NBRC 15098; assembly: GCF_001598815.1. Lineage (GTDB taxonomy): Bacteria > Pseudomonadota > Alphaproteobacteria > Sphingomonadales > Sphingomonadaceae > Sphingopyxis > Sphingopyxis terrae. The sequence goes on from NZ_BCZQ01000049.1 coordinate 3,402, forward strand.
TGAAGGCGATAGACACGCGTGCACTCATCCGGGAGACGCTTCCAGATCGGGAGCAGGAGCCCGGCGACGACATGGATTGTGCTGTCGGTGAACTCGGGGATCTGCCCCAGTTCGCGCTGCCACGCCGCCGCGAAGACCTCGCGATCGACCGCCCGCCAATGGCTTTCCGCCATCGACGCCAGCGATGCATGGTGATGTTCCATCGGCCGGAGCAAGCGCACCCGGCGTTCGATTTCGCCATCATCCAGCATGATGCTCGGGGCAGGCACCTGAACCGCCGCCCGCGCGGACCGCTCGTTAATCAGCAGAGCTGCACGTGGATCGGCGAGAAGCTCGAAGGCTTGGTCGAGCGACAGGGGCCGGTTCCGCTCGCGCTGGGTGATCGTCAGCAAGCGGGTTTCCGCGCCAGTGGCGGGATGCGTGTAGATGGTGTGCCGGTCGATGACGACGAAGCTTTCGGCCTTCAGCGTTTCCAGCCCGATGTCATAGGTGCCGCTGGCCAGTGCTCCGGCAATTCGGGCATTGAGAAGCTGCTCGAAGGCGCTGAACAATATGCCCTGCAGGTCGATCGTCAGCGCCAGCAAGCGATTGAGAAAGGTCGTGATCGGCGGTAGCTCGTCGCGGATGCCCGTGTCGTCCATCAGGCTAAGCCCGGTGGCGCTCTCGAAGAGCTGGAGCGGGCAGCCATCGACCTTGCCGCGGACGATCAGCAGGTAAAGTTGGCGCAGCGCGTCGCGCGCGTGGGGGCTTTCGAGATTGTCCTCGGGTCTGAAGAGGCCCTGTCCGCCGGTCTGGCGCTGGCCGCGGGTGATTGCCCCGAGCGTGTCGAGCCGGCGGGCAATGGTCGACAGGAAGCGCTTCTCGGCTTTCACGTCGGTTGCGATCGGACGAAACAGCGGCGGCTGCGCCTGGTTGGTGCGATTGGTGCGACCAAGGCCCTGAATGGCGGCGTCTGCTTTCCAGCCCGGTTCGAGGAGATAGTGGACACGAAGGCGCTGGTTCCGCGCCGCGAGGTCAGCGTGATAGCTGCGCCCGGTGCCGCCAGCATCGCTGAACACGAGGATGCGCTTGGCATCATCCATAAAGGCGGCGGTCTCGGCGAGGTTGGCGGAGCCCGGACGGTTCTCGACCATGAGCCGATCACCTTTGCGGATGATGCGCCGCGATCGCCCGGTCACCTCGGCTACTAGGTCGGTTCCGAAGCGCTGGACGATCTGATCGAGCGCGCCAGGCACCGGCGGCAGGCTTGCGAGTTTCTCGATCAGCCGGTCACGCCGGGCGAGCGCTTCACGGCTTTCGACGGGCTGGCCGTCGCGGGTGACAGGTCGCGAAGAGAGATTGCCATCCGCGTCGGTGAACGGCTCGTAGAGCTGCACCGGGAAGGAGTGTTGAAGGTAAGACAGCACATATTCGCGCGGCGTGATGTCGACGCGCACGTCGTTCCATTCCTCGGTCGGCACCTCGGCCAGTCGCCGCTCCATCAGTGCCTCGCCGGTGGAGACGATCTGGACGACAGCCGCGTGCCCGTCATCGAGATCGCGCTGGATCGAGCGGATCAGCGTTGGGGTCTTCATCGAGGTCAGCAGATGCCCGAAGAAGCGCTGCTTGGTGCTTTCGAAGGCCGAACGGGCGGCAGATTTGGCGCGCGGGTTGAGCGTGCCGGTCTCGCTGGTGATGTTCGCGGCGCGCATCGCGGCATCGAGGTTGTTGTGGATGATGGAGAACGCGCCAGCATAGGCGTCATAGATGCGGCGTTGCTCGTCGGTGAGCGCGTGCTCAACCAACTCGTACTCGACCCCGTCATAGGACAGGGATCTGGCGGTATAGAGGCCGAGGGCGCGAAGATCGCGGGCCAGCACCTCCATCGCTGCGACACCGCCGGCCTCGATGGCAGCGATGAATTCGGCCCTGGTGGCAAACGGGAAATCCTCGCCGCCCCACAGGCCGAGACGCTGGGCATAGGCGAGATTGTGGACGGTAGTAGCGCCTGTCGCCGAGACGTAGACGATTCGAGCGCCGGGGAGGGCGTGCTGGAGCCGCAAGCCGGCACGGCCCTGCTGCGACGGCGCAACATCGCCTCGTTCTCCCTTTCCGCCGCCGGCGTTCTGCATGGCATGGCTCTCGTCGAAGATGATTACCCCGTCGAAATCGGAGCCCAACCAATCGACGATCTGGCGGACGCGCGAAACCTTGTCGGCCTTCTCATCGGACCGCAGCGTGGCATAGGTGGTGAATAGGACACCTTCCGGCAGTTTGATCGGCCGTCCCTGCGGGAAGCGGGAGAGCGGCGTTACCAGCAGGCGCTCCATGCCCAGGGCCGACCAGTCGCGCTGCGCGTCCTCGATCAGCTTGTCCGACTTCGAGATCCAGACGGCCTTGCGCCGACCGTGCAGCCAGTTGTCGAGGATGACGGCGGCGGACTGGCGCCCCTTGCCCGCGCCCGTGCCGTCGCCCAGCATGAAACCGCGCCGGAAGCGGACGGCGGATGCCGCCTCGTTAGGTGCGGCAGAGACGACATCGAACGTCGCGTCGACAGTCCAGGCGCCGCTGAGGAAGCCCGTATGCGCCTCGCCGGCATAGATCACGGTTTCGAGCTGCGCGTCGGACAGGACGCCCTCGGTGATGAGCCGTTCGGGCAGCCGTGGACGATAGCTTGGCTTGGGCGGCGCGACCGACGCCATGGCCGCCGATTGCACGAGCTTGGTCGGATGGGCCTGAGAGCCGGGAATATGGATCGTCTGAAGTCCATATTCTTCGTAGATGGCGTCGGTTAGCCGACCGCCCTCGGCCGGCTTCCAGTCAAGGGTCTCATAGGCGAGGTCCAGATAAACCGGCTCCTCGAATGATGACCTCTGCGGCGCGTTCGCGGCGCCGCGCGCAATCGGACAGGCAACCTGCTTCGGCGCCATCGCCGACGGTGCCGGCAGGGCGACCAAACCCGCCAATGTGAGCCGTGGGGGAACGTGTTCCGTGACCCAGCCCATAAGCGTCTGCGTGTCGGGTGCTTGACCCTGTGATGCGGGAAACCGGGCCGGATCGGCTGCTGGCAGCTTGTCGAAGACGGTTAGCCGTGTCTCGATGGTTGTGCCGTGCTTGGCGTAGATGGCGCCGTCGATGCTCGCGGTGAATACGACGCGCCCGCGCTCCTGCAGTCGGATGAACGCGTCGCGCCAGGCTGGATGCTCTGGAATGACATTGGCTCCGGTGATGGCCACCAAGCGCCCGCCCTCGGCGAGGCGGGCGAGCGCGGATGCGATGTGTCGCAGCGCTGCGTCGGCCATGCGACCCGAGACGTTCGCTATCGCCGAGAATGGCGGGTTCATCAGCACGACCGACGGGACCATGGCCGGGTGCAGATGATCGTCGATCTGCGCTGCGTCGAAGCGCGTGACTGCGACCGCCGGGAAGAGGTAGGAGAGGATGCTGGCGCGCGTTTCCGCCAGTTCGTTGAGGATCAAGGTAGCGCCCGCAATCTCGGACAGAATGGCGAGCAAACCGGTCCCGGCGGAAGGCTCGAGCACATGGTCGGCAGGTGTAATAGCGGCCGCGCGCGACGCGATGAATCCGAGCGGCATGGGCGTCGAGAATTGCTGGAACGTCTCGCTTTCGAGGGAGCGGCGGGTGTGCGTGGGAAGCAGACCGGCGACTTTTGCGACCAGCGGCAGCGCAGCGGCCGGAGAGCCGGCTTTGTGCAAAAGCGCTTTGCCGTATTTGCGGAGGAAGAGAACAGTTGCTGCCTCGCAGGCATCGTAGGCCAGTTTCCAGTCCCAGGCTCCGGCAGCGTCGCTTGCGTTGAAGCTCGCTTCCATCGCGTCACGAAGCAGGGTGGCGTCGACACGTCGGCCAGCTTCGAGATGGGCGAGAACGGATCGGGCGGCATCCAGCAGGGCGGCCGTTAGGTCTATGCGTGGCGGATAAGACGCCGGCATATGTTCTTGCGCGCATGGTGCGGAACGATCGTGCATGGGGAAGACCTCGAGGAGAGCGGGAACAGGGCGAGCCCTTGGGCGCTCTCTCTCGACCGTCCGGGCTCAAACCCGTCCCGGCCTCCTCTGCCTCTCGACGTGCAAGCGGCAGGCTGAATCAGCCGAAGCGCCGACCCGCTTCGGTGAAGGTGTAGCCGTTCGCCACAATCGCCTCGTCGACCACCTCGTCCGAGGTCAGATGCTCGTATTCCCGTTCGAGCTGGCGGTAGAGCCAGCGGGCCAGATCGCGGAGCGCTTCCGAGACGGCATCTTGTGCATCGGCGGTCATGTCCTGACCTACGGGACTGTCGCGCTCGACCATGATGGCCATGCAATGCTCGTGATAGTAGCGCCCCCGGTGGGTTATCGTGGCTCGGAGTTGATAGAAGTTGCGCCGCTGAACGGCCTGGAGGGTATCGGCGATCCGGTGAAGCGCGGTATCCGTCGGTGCATAGGCCCGGATGCGGCCGGCGGCGGATCTCGCGTGTCGGTAGTCGCCCTCGAAGCAGGCTCCGTCGCCCTGGCTCCAGAAGCCCGAAAACCAGATGCATGGTTTCGAGCGGGTGCTACCGCCGAACAGTCGGACAGGGCGCTTCCTGAGGCTGATGCCGAGGATCATGCAAATGCGTTCGAAGTCGTCATAGACGAACTCGAACCAGTCATAATCGAAGCCACCCTCGCGGTACCATCCGCGCGCGGCGTCCTTCGCCGCAGTGGAGAGTTCGTCGAGTCGATAGACGATGGTTTCGATGATCTCAGGCATCGGGATTACCTCCATCCACCGCGGCGGCGAGCCAGCCATCGGTGTCGATCCATCCGAGGGTCTCACCCGTGCCGAGGTCGAGGACGTGCGCACCGCCACCGAACGCATTGAGGCGGGGCCGCGAGCAGGTATTGGCGTATTGGAAGCCCCAACGGCCCTTGAGGCTGAATTCCGTCGCGCAGAGTTTCACGAACTGGATGAGCCGTTCGGGATCGCCGGAGACGTCATCCCGTAGCCAGAGCTGCGAGCCGCCGTGCTCCGGCTGGATGGAGACAAGGAATCCCTCCGACGGCGGTTCTTCCGACGCGCCGGCTTCGGACAGGGCATTGTAGAGATCGAGTGCGCGCGCGGCGTTCTGCGGTGTGCCGACGTCGAGCAGGCACGAGAAGTGCGTGAAATAGTCTGCCATGACAGTCTCCCACGAGAATGAAAAAGCCCAGCGCGGCGACCGGGCTGATGGAAGGGGCGTGTGAGGAAAGATGCGGGACCACCGGAGCGGCCCCGCCTCGATCGGCTACTCGGCTGCGATGGCCGGGAGCGGCTCGGTATCTTCGTCCGAAGCTTCCTCGTTGCCTGAGAGGAACGCCGGCAGATCCACGGAGCTTGCCTCACCTTCGGGTTCGCCCGGTTCGGAGGATGTGTCCGTGTCGGCGAGCCGCAGCGGCTCGGGCAGCCACCGGGTGTCGGCCAGAAGGCGTTCGGCTTCCTTCGCCATTTCAGCCTTCTTCAGATGCTCGATGAGCTGCGCCGCCCGGTCTCCCGCGCCCTCACGCACGGCCTCGACGATGCGACGCTTCGGCACACGGCCGAGATAATTGTCGACCGAAGGACGCCATCCGGCCTCCACCATGTCGAGACCAGTCTCCCGCGCGAGCCGGTCGGCCTGGGTGAGACGGCGTTCGAGCCCGTGCTGGGACACGCCGTTCCCGCCGTAGGGGTTCGGCTTCTCGTAAAGCGCGTTGACGCCGAAGCTCACGCAATGAGCGAGCAGCGCGAGTCGGCTCGCATCGTCGAGTGCCGACAGCCAGTCCCAGAGCGCCTGATCGCCCTGCGGAAGATCGGCCTTCCAGGCGTCGTGACGCTCCGCGATCGCGCATGCGGAGAGGCTGTCCTTGAGGTCGGCGGCCTGCGCGGGGAAAAAGACGTGTCGCACGGACGCTTCGAGGCATGCGCCGCCGGTGCTGGTGCGCTGGAATGTGTCGATGACGAGCTTGTGCAGCAGCGCCGTCAGCGCGATCTGTGGGTTGCTCGCCACGGCGTCGCGCAGCGCGAGCGTGCGATGGGCGGTCAGTTCGATCACCAGGCGCTCGGGCAACGGCTTGATCACGTCGTCCTCGTCGTCCTCGCTTTCGATCGGCTGCCCGCCGACCGTGATGACGGTGCGGGACGTGCTGCTCGGTCCGGGTTCGCCGGCTTGGGCGCTGGTCGCAGCCGCAGCGCCATCGGTCTCGTCATCGGGCAGGACGAGGGGCGCCTCGTCGTCCGGGCGAACATAGCCGCGGTCGACCACGAGCCTGCCGTCCGCGCCGATGCTCACGAAGACGCCAGCACGCGTGATATCGCAGGGATCAAAGATCACCGGCCGGGTGTCGAGCTCATCCAGCAGGGCCTCGATCTCGCCGAGCCGCGCATCGACATCGTCTGGCAATTCGTCCGCACCTTCATACTCGGCTTCGAGCCGCTGATACTCAGCGTTGAGCGCGTCGATCGTCGCCTGCTCGTCAGCCGATCGTTCGGCGGCGACACCCTCGATCTGGCGCAGACCGTGGGTGTGACCGTAGGGGAAGTCGGCAGCGACCTCGATCCACTTCCAACCTTCGGCCGCGATGGCCTCAGCCTCTGTCTTCAGCTTGGCAGCAACCAGGGTATCGAGCAGGGCGACATCGGCGAGCCAGCCGCCATCGTCCTGTTGGAAGAGATCGCGCAGGACCGTGCCGCCAGCGGCTTCATAGGCATCGAGCCCGACGAACATGGCGCGGCGGTCCGACGCGCGCACCGTTTTCTCGGTCAGCATGCGGCGGATCTGATAGGGCTCCTTGGACCAGGAGCCTGCGATCGTCTCCCAGACCTGTTCCTGCCTCGGATGGTCGGCGCTGACCGTGAAGGCCATCAGCTGCTCCAGCGTCATGCCGTCCTCGGCATAGACGTCGAGAAGCCTCGGCGAGACGCCGGCAAGGCGCAGACGCTGCTTCACCATATGAGCGGAAGTGAAGAAGGCCGCGGCAATGTCTTCCTCGGACTGGCCCTTGTCGCGCAGCGCCTGGAACGCCCGGAACTGATCGAGCGGGTGCAGCGGTGCACGCTGAAGGTTCTCTGCCAGGGAGTCGTCTTCGGCCAGAATCGGCGTCGCGGGATCGCGCACCACGCACGGCACGGGGGCTATCTTGGCGAGGCGCTTCTGCTTCACCAGACGCTCGAGCGCCCGGTAGCGACGCCCACCGGCCGGGATCTCGTACAGGCCGGTCTCTGCGCCATCGGCATCGATGATAGGACGGACGTTGAGGCTCTGCAGGAGACCGCGGCGCGCGATGTCCTCGGCGAGTTCCTCGATAGACACACCGGCTTTGATGCGCCGGACGTTCGCCTGCGAGAGCGAGAGCTTGTTGAAGGGGATGTCGCGCGATGGCGAGAGGATGACTTTCTGAATGGCAGTGGCCATGACAGGTCTCCGCGACGGGCGGCCGGGAGCCTCTCTCCCGACCTCCAACCCGTCACGAAAATCGGCGCAGCCCTCTTCCTCTCATCGCTTCCGGAAAGCCGGAACGCCGTAGAGCCGGAAGGATGGGACTGCGCCAATGCTTGGAGCGATAACGAGTGGGTCAGGCCGCTTGGCGTGCGGGCTCGGGGGTGGTGGCAATTTCTTGACGCGGTTCGCCCGCATTTGGGGCGAAGGCCAGCAACCAGTCGGCCGCCTTGCTTGCCTGACTGGCTGCACGGACGATGGCGCGATTGTCCTCGCGCAGGACCTCGGCCCATGATCCGATGTAGTCGGCGTGGCGGACGGTCGGGGCGATGCCGAGGGCGGCGCAGCAGAAGGCCGAGGCGATTTCGGCAAC
>NZ_BCZQ01000050.1 GCF_001598815.1 Sphingopyxis terrae subsp. terrae NBRC 15098
TCTTAGGCGTCACCTCAAGGTTTGTGCGCCAGACAACGATTTGGCGGACATAATGAGAACACTGGCTATGCCACGAGTTTGAAGCGGGCCATGGGATCGTTGAGGGTGCGGAACTCGCCAGGGGAGAGCCGGTTTGCCCTTTGCCACAGATAGTCGCCGGTCAAACTGATATGCACCCAGCCCATCGGCGAGAGATGGGCAAGCAGCGCATCATCGAAGGTGCCGCCGGATGATTGGAGATGCTGGGCGGCCCTGTCCATATAGACGGTGTTCCAGTAAGAAATCGCCGCGATCAGCAGATTGAGGCCCGATGCCCGATATTCCTGATTCTCGATCGAGCGATCGGTGAACCGCCCCTGTCGGTTGGTGTAGATCGCGGCGGCAAGGGTATGACGTGCTTCGCCTTTATTGAGGCCGGCCTGGCAGGCGCGACGCAAGTCGGGCTGTTCAAGCCAGTCGAGCGCAAATAGCGTCCGCTCGATGCGGCCGAGTTCGGCCAGCGCAAAATCCAGCCTGTTCTGGCGCTTGTAGGCGGCCAGCTTGCGCAGGATCGCGGAGGGCGCAACGGCTCCTTCCTTAATGGAGGCGACGATCCTGACGATGTCATCCCAATCGGCTTCGATCGCCGCCGTCTTGATCGTGCGGCCCATGAGGCTTTCGATGCCTTTGTAGGTCGAAGGCGCGGCGATCGAGCCGAGTTTCCGGTCGGCGATGTCGCGCAGACGGGGCACGAACCGGAAGCCGAGAAGATGGCAAAGGGCAAAGACATGGTCCGTCGCGCCGCCGGTATCAGTGTAATGCTCATGCAGCGGTAGCGCGCCGGCGCCGAGCATCAGGCCATCCAGCACGTAGGGGGCCTCGCCGGCGGTGGCCGACATGATCCGCGATCCGAACGAGGCAAAATGATCGGACAGGTGGGAGTAGATCTTCAGGCCCGGCTCGCTGCCATATTTCGCATTGATGTCGGCCGCCGCCGATCGGTTGCGGCCCGAGCGGAAGAACTGCCCATCGGAGGATGAACTAGTGCCGGCTCCCCAATGGCGCGTGAAAGGAAGATCATGGTGCGCGGCAACGATCATCCCCAACGCGGCCTGATAGTTTTCGGGCGACAAATACCAGTTGTGGGTCCAGGCAAGCTGGGCGTAGCTCACCCCGTCGCTGGCGTTGGCCATGCGCTCTAGACCCAGATTCGATCCATCAGCGAGAATGGCGGCGAGGATCGCGTGCGGGTTGTCATGCTCCTTGCCGGACCGAAGATCGCGAAATGCGCTCAGGAACCCGGTGCGCTCGGCCACCTCGACCAGGAGTTCGGTGATCCGCACGCGCGGAAGCAAGGCGTCGAGCCTGCGATCGAGAGCCTCCGCCTCGGGTGGAGTGATCGCCGGCATGGGTTGCAGCTTGAGCCGGTCGCGTTCGAGCGCCACGCCCGCGAGCCTGTTCGCCTTGAGTTGCTTGGCGAAACGGCGCAGCCGCCAGTCGAGCGTCCTTGCCCGCTCCTCCAGATAGGCGGCCGCATCGGTCTGGAATGGCAGGCTGTCGGCCACCTTATCGGCATCGCGTCGACTCAGCAAATAGGTGTCGAAGCGGCGATAATTGCGGGTTCCTTCGACCCATATGTCGCCGGCGCGCAACCGATCGCGCAGCGTGGCCATGATGGCCGTCTCGTATCGCCGGCGATCGACCTGGCCACCTTCGGTGATGAGGCGCTTCCACTGCCGGTTGGCGAATGGGAGCGGAACGCCCTCGGGCAGGCTGCGGGCCTTGCGGGCATTGGTATCGCGGATGACCTCGATGGCCTTGACCAGTTGCGATCCGCTCCCCGATGCCTTGAACGTGAATGTATCGAGGAAAGCCGGGCTGAACCGCCGCAGCGTCGCATAGCGACCAGTCGCCGCGACAAGCGCATCTTCGCCCGCCAGCTCGGCCAGCGCATCGACCTGCGATTTGGCTGCGACCAGTCTGTGCCAGCCTACCGCTTCGTCGATCAGTTCGAGCGGATTACCGCCATGTTCGACCGCCTCTCCCAGCGCGGCGATCGTCGCGCCGAACAGCCGCATAAGTTCGCCGACCGAGCGGATGCTGTCCTGATAGCGCCTTTCCCGCCCGCGCCGCGCCCGTGTGAACAGGCTTCCGACAAGCCTGTCGAACATCTGGATCGCACCATCGGCGAGCCTGGCATCGAGGTCGATGACCGCCGCGATCAGCGTCGCGCGGCGCCTGTTAAGGCTATAATCGGAGAGCAGGAACGCCGGCGCAACGCCACCTTCGCGCATGAACTGCGCGAACCGGAAGTCGGGGATTTTCGCGCCGATCGCCGGGTCGATGCCGATTCCGCGCACATAGCGTAGCCGTTCCAGCAGCCCGTTGATGTTCGCCGTGGTGGGCGCTTCCTCGAAATTGCGCAGCCAGGCCAGCGGCGTCATGCCGAAGTCGCTGTTGTTGACGATCAGATCATCGATCCGCGCCAGTTCGGCATGACCCAGGCTTTCGACAATGAGCGCCGCCGCGGCTTTGCGGGCGCGTGCCCTGCCGGCGAGGCCCGCACGTTCGAGCGTGTCTGCCGATGGAAGAATGAAGCGTTCCTGCTTCAGCCCCTCCATCAATGCGCGGACAATAGGTTCGCCCCGATCGGTCCGCTCCGCAGCTCTTGCGGCGAGATCGAGCGCGAGCGGTATATCCCCTCGCCGAAAAGGGTGTAGCCCCAGATGCCGTGCCGCAATGTCGGCATGATCGTTACGTGTTTGCGCGCGCTGGCCATAGTCGGCGAACGCATCAACATCGACGAAGAGCTGGGCGGCGAGATAGTGAAGGACCGCATCGGGGACGTCGACGTCGGGCTGCAAACCGAAGCCGGGATGCCGCATAAGCGCGATCTGCGTTGCCAGACCGAGGCGGTTGGCAGGGCGATAGCGGCGACCGACCAGTTCGAGATCCTCGGCGGCAAGGGTATAGTGGCCGACGATCGCGGTTTCGTCATGGGGGATATCGAACAGGCGACGCCTTTCTTCTCCGGTCAATAATCGCCGCCGCGCCATCCTGCCTCCATCCCGAGTCGAGAGCGACAGGCTAGCGTCAATCTGGAGTATAGCCTAACCGGACGTCAGGATGCAGCGGCGGTTTCTGTCAGGATAGGGTTATGGCAAGCATTTATTGACGCATGTTCCGCCGTGTCATAGAATTCAACCTGACATTTTGACCGGAGGCGGCGATGAAAGGCCAGAGGATCGGTTACGTCCGGGTGAGCACATTCGATCAGAATGTCGATCGCCAGTTGGACGGGCAGTCGCTCGACCGGATTTTCACCGACAAGGCATCGGGCAAGGACATCAACCGCCCCGAACTCGATGCCATGCTCGCCTTCGCCCGCGAGGGTGACACCGTCGTGGTCCACAGCATGGATCGATTGGCGCGTAATCTCGACGATCTGCGCAAACTGGTTCAGTCCCTCACCAAAAGAGGCGTCCGGATCGAGTTCGTGAAGGAAAGCCTGGCCTTCTCGGGCGAGGATTCCCCGATGGCCAACCTGATGCTCTCGGTCATGGGTGCGTTCGCCGAATTCGAGCGCGCCCTGATCCGGGAGCGGCAGCGCGAAGGCATTGCGGTCGCCAGACAACGCGGTGCTTATCGCGGGCGGAAACGTTCCCTCTCCGACGAAATGGTCGCCGAGCTGCACCGCCGTGTTGATGACGGCGAGCGCAAGGCCGTCATCGCCCGTGACCTGGGGATCAGTCGCGAAACCCTCTACCAGTATCTCCGCGCTGCCACCTGAGCCGGTTTCACCCAGCCTCGCTCACCCTTAGGCTTGTCTGATTGATACGACCAATGTCACGTCTCTTGAATTGCTTGAATCATATCAATGAGGATTGGAGGTCTCCTTCGTCAAACGAATGGCAAGAGCGCGACCGATTGCCGCTGCGGCGACTGGCTGGACGGCGCTTGGCGGAAATGGTGCAACCGAACTAGCATTGATCTCGCAAAGCGCATAGGAGCCATCGCTGATGGCTTCACCAAGGCGAAATAGGAAGTCGGCGTCCCAAAGAAGCGGAAGATCGTGGTCGGCGATCGACAGCAACCTTTGCATCTCTGGAATCCAGCGATCCTCCATCGCTTTCCGTAAGGCTGCGAAGCGCGTCACCTCCGGTCCGAACATAGCGCGGCCCATCGGCTGTGGGGTTGACGACGTTGTATCAATGGCCGTTGGCGTCATCAGCGCAGTGATCAGGTTGTGCCCAAAGCCAACCACTCGGTGCCCGCACACGTAGCAGCGGACCATGCCCTCGGACGACTGCGGCTGATAAGCCTGATCGATCAGCACGCCGCCGTCGTTTAGAAACGGCACCCACCTTTCCAAGCACTCGGCTAGGCTGATGCGCTCCGATTTGCTTCCTTGGCGGGCCTCTTGAACTTTCACCGACGTTTTCAAAGCCGGAGCGTTTCCCGCTTCGTCTAGTTGGACACGCCATACATTCCTGCCGCCGTTGCCGTAGTTCGGCTTCAGCACGCGCGGGCCTGCGGCAAGATGTTCGGGGAAACGAGCGCGAAGGCCTTCAGCGTCCACGTATCGATCGACATCGCTGCCCCATTCCATGGATCGCGTTGTGTAGAGCACTTCCTTGACGCCGATTTTGGCGATCACGTCAGGATGCGCGCTGACGACAACGCCGCACCCCGCGACTTCGCGCAGCATTGGATCGAGCTGCGAGCGGTCGCCTGAAATGTCCAACGGATTCACCCAGACCAGCACTGCGTCGCACGACAGCAGCTCGTCCCGAATCTCGCGAACCGCCTCGTCCCTGTACAGTACAGGCCTTGCGGTCGCCCCGAGCGCCCGCAAGGCCTGCATTATCGGCCACTGCCGGGCTTCATGAAAGCGATGCGTCCACTCGGCTGCTTGCCCACGCTAAAGAAGAGCGATGTTCGGGCCGGATGTCATTGTTGCATCTCCCCATCGGACCTGTCCCCTTTGTGGTCGCGAACTCAGGTGTCGCGCAGCAGTGGGTGTTAAGCCACGGCGGTCGGGTTCAGCCGCCGCCGCGCAAAGCCGCGGCATAGCGCCGGTCGACCACTTCCCAGTCGATGTTGCGGAAGAAGGCGTCGACATATTTGGCGGCGGCGGTGCCGTAATCCATGTGGAAACTGTGCTCGTACATATCGAGCGCGAGCAGCGGCACGCCGGCAATCGCACCGTGCATATGATCCCACGCCCAATGGTTGTGCAGCGAGCGCGTGTGGAGATTGTAGACGAGCACGCACCAGCCCGATCCGCCGGCAAGGCTCATCCCGGTACGGCGGAAGTCGGCTTCCCAGCGGTCGAACGAGCCGAACGCCGCGCCCAGCGCGTCGCGGATGGAACCGGCTGCCTGGCCGTTGCCGCCGAGCCCGTCGAAATAGACCTCATGGAGCACGACCGAGCCGGTGCGGTGCAGCTCCTCGCGCTTCAATCCGCCATAGACCACCGGCGGCAGGTCCGTGTCAGCGAGCGCGGCGGCAAGTCGTGTCTCGATCATATTCAGGGCCTTGACCGAGCCCGCATAATTGTTCTCGTGGTGCGATGTGATCAGCCTTTCGGAGAGGCCGTGAAGCCTGGCGGGATTGAACCTGAGCGGCTTGACCTGATGATTTCCGGCAAAGGCGGGGACAGCCGCCGGCGCTGCGGCCGGCGTCTGCGCAGAGGCTTCGTTGATAGTCATGGCGGCGGCTCCGATGCCAAGAGTTGCGATTGCACTGCGTCGGGAAAGATGGTCGATCGTCACGCGTCACTCCTTCAGATGATCATTACATATGCGGCCCCGAGGACCGAGCAGACGCCGAGCACCGGCAGCATGCCGGCCTTGAACCGGAACATGGCGAGTATCGCACCCACCGCGAGCGCCAGCGCCGGCCAGTTGACGGACGTTAGGACTGGGAGATCGATGGTGCCGGCTGCGAACGGCACTTCGCGGACTTGCTCGAACAGAGTGTGGATACCAAACCAGACCGCCAGATTGAGGATCACGCCGACCACTGCGGCGGTGATCGCCGAAAGCGCGGCCGACAATGCGCGGTTGCCGCGCAGCCGCTCGATGAATGGCGCGCCGGCGAAGATCCACAGGAAGCATGGCAGGAAGGTAACCCAGGTGGTGAGGATTGCGCCGAAGGTCGCGGCGACGAGCGGCGGCAGCCCGGTCGCTTCGCGGAAGGCCGCGAGGAAGCCGACGAACTGCGTCACCATGATCAGCGGCCCGGGCGTGGTCTCGGCCATGCCGAGCCCGTCGAGCATCTCGCCGGGCTGGAGCCAGCCATAGGTCTCGACTGCCTCCTGCGCGACATAGGCGAGCACCGCATAGGCGCCGCCGAAGGTCACCACCGCCATCTGGCTGAAGAAGGTGGCGATGCGGCTGAACACGTCGTCGGGGCCGAACGCGAACAGCAGCGCTGCGACCGGCCCGAGCCAGAGCAGCAGCAGGACGCCGGAGATGCGCAGCGACCAAGAGAGGTTCGGCCGGGCATGGTCGGGAAGGCCCTCGCCAAGAGCGGTGTCGCGGTCGTGGATTATCTCAGCGCCGGCGGGACCATGTCCGCCGCCGCCCTTGAATGCGGCGTAACCAGCGCGGCCACCGAAGAAGCCGATCAGCGCGGCGGCAAGCACGATCAGCGGGAAGGGCACGTCGAGCACGAAGATCGCGACGAACGCCAGCGCGGCAAAACCGCGCATGACGTTGTTCTTCAAGGCACGCGAACCCACCCGGACCACCGCCTGTAGCACCACCGCCAGCACGGCGGCCTTCAATCCGAAGAACAATCCCTCGACCAGCGCCACTTCGCCGAGCAGCACATAGACATAGCTGAGCCCTAAAATCGCGAGGAAGCCGGGCAGCACGAATAGCGCGCCCGCGACCAGGCCGCCCTTGGTCTTATGGAGCAACCAGCCAATATAGACAGCTAGCTGTTGCGCTTCAGGGCCGGGCAGCAGCATGCAATAGTTGAGCGCGTGGAGGAACCGCTCCTCGCCGATCCAGCGCTTCTCCTCGACCAGGATGCGATGCATCACCGCTATCTGGCCCGCCGGTCCGCCGAAGCTGAGCAGCGCGACCCTGATCCAGACGCGCACCGCCTCGCCAAAGCTGATGCCGTGCTCGTGCAGCGTCTCGACTGCGATTTCAGCGCGTGCGCTGGCCTCCATCTTTAGTCCTCTTTTCGCCGGGTGAAGTGAGCATAGAATCCGTCGAGCGCGGTCGATCCGCGCGCGATCCGCTCCTCGTCGTCGTCGGTGCCGGCACAGATGCCGGCGATAAGCGCGCTCACTCCCGGAGTTTCCGGGCGCTCGAACCGAGCATCGGCAATATCAAGGTCGTGAACAATTTCGCCGAGCGCCCGCAGCGCGGGGTCGGTCTCGAGACCGGTGAGGAACACCAAGGTCTCGAAGGAGCAGCGGTCGCC
This sequence comes from Sphingopyxis terrae subsp. terrae NBRC 15098, assembly GCF_001598815.1. Taxonomy (GTDB): domain Bacteria; phylum Pseudomonadota; class Alphaproteobacteria; order Sphingomonadales; family Sphingomonadaceae; genus Sphingopyxis; species Sphingopyxis terrae. Next base: position 7,420 of record NZ_BCZQ01000050.1, read on the forward strand.
TTCGTGGGTGAACTCAGCGTCCGCCATGTCGAACCTCAGTTCGTCAGGCTCCGGCACATATCCTTTGCCCTCGACGAACTTGAAGCTCGCCTCGGGGTCGATGAAGCGGCGAATGAGCCAGGCGGACGCGATGCGATCGACATGGACATGGCGGCGCGTCACCCAAACGCGGCGCTTTAGCTCCGCCGGGGTCAGCTCGGGCGCACCGGGGCCGCTCACATCGGGATGTTGGTGAGAGCGGCGGTCCGCCTCGGTGATGGCGGCCTGTGCCGCCTGCCGACCATGCGCACCGAAAAAGTCGATCGCGGCGACCTCGTTCAGGCGTTTGCGCAGGCGGCCCACATCCGCCGCCGCGACATACTCGCCCTCACACAGCGCGCGCGCCTCGCGTGCCAACTCCTCATAGTCGGCGTCACGCGCAGCGTCGAACACTCCGCGCAGCTCCGCATCGCCCATGCCGCCGACAAGGCGCGCTTCGAGGATCAGCGCCTCGCCGCCATTTTCGGTGATCTCGCGATGCAGTTCTTCGAACAGCGCGCGCGTGTCCTCGCGATTGGGGAGCGCATGGACGGCGTTCTTGAGCGGCGCGGCCCCGATCGCCTGCAAACGCCGCCAGACCTTCACCCGCAAATAGGCAGGCTTAGCCGGAAGCTGCGGGATCAGGAGCAACCAAGGGGAAGCTTGTGTGTTTGTCATAGTTGTATCGTCACTAGCCTACAAGTGTAAGGGTTGCATCACAAGCCTCATGAGCATAGGACTGCTTATCCCGAAGAAAGAAACCGGAGCGCAATGTCGCGGCTCGCCGGCGGCGCGCTCGCATGACGTGAGGCTTTCCGTGTCGAGTGCGCTGATGAAGGATCAATTATGCTGAAAAAGACCATCGCCTTGGGATTCGCCAGCCTCCTGCTGGCAAGCCCGGCATGGGCAGCGCCGGACTGGTCGGCTGTCGACCGGGCGATAGGACGAGCGGGGGCCGAACAGCCGGGGGGCGTTCACCGCTACAGCTTCCCGCGTTCGGACCTGAGCGTCACGCTGGATGGGGTGACGATCAAGCCCTCCCTCGCGCTCGGCTCTTGGGCGGCGTTTCAGCCGATGGGCGACGAGGCGATGGTGATGGGCGATCTCGTGCTGACCCACGACGAGGTGAACCCCGTTTTGAGCCGCCTGCTCGCAAGCGGTTTTACGATCACCGCGCTCCACAATCACCTGCTCCGCTCTTCGCCTGCGACCATGTACATGCACATTGCCGGCCACGGCGACCCGGTGAAGCTCGCGGCCGCGCTCCGGCAAGCGCTATCAGCCAGTCGGACCCCGCTCGCCGCGCCGCAATCGCCTTCGGCCAGCGCAGCCGCATCGCGGCTCGACCTCGATGTGGCCGCGCTCAACCGGTTGATGGGCGGTGAGGGCAAGACGGCCGGTGGCATCCTCCAATACAGCTTTCCGCGCGCCGAGCGGCTGATGGACGGCGATATGGAGACTCCGCCGACGATGGGCACGGCGACCGCGATCAACTTTCAGCCAACCGGGGACGGCCGAGCCGCCATCACCGGCGATTTCGTACTTGTCGCAAACGAGGTCGATCCGGTCCTGCGCGTGCTGCGGACGAACGGGATCGAGGTCACGGCGCTGCATAATCATATGCTAAACGACGAGCCGCGGCTGTTCTTCATGCACTTCTGGGCCAACGACGACGCAGCCAAGCTCGCCCGTGGGCTGCGCGCGGCGCTCGACAGGATGAACAATCAGAGGAGTTGAACTCGGACGACGGCTCATTGGGCCGTAACCGCCGCCCGCCCGACCCCACGGCCCTTATGCAGGAAGTGGAATGGAACATGGCTAGCAAACGAACTCTCACTGTTGTCGCAGGCGTGGGCGCGGCCGCGCTGGCGATCGCGGGCGTGGCGATCGCGCAAAACCACGAGGCGAACGAAAACCGGATAATCGGCAAGCACAGCGAACGAGACATCCCGCTTGCTCAGGTGCCCGAGGCCGCGATGAACGCGGCACGCGCGCAACTCGCGTCAATAAGCAAAGCGGAGCAAGTCACCCGAAAGGCGGACGGAAGCACGCTCTATGAAATCAAGGGCAAGAACAGCGACGGAAAGACGATCGAACTGTTCGTCACGCCCGAAGGCCAGGTGCTCGGCCGCGAATGATGGATCAGCACGGGGCGCCGGCCGTCGAGGGCCGTGCGCCCCTTCCGAAATGATACTGCGGAATAGGAGACGAAAATGCGGCCAAGGCGATGGATATTGTTATGCGCCGCTTTGGCCGCCCTGCCTGATAGTGCGATCGGCCAAACCGAACCCGCGTCGGCGACGGGCTCGGCGTTGTTCGTAAGCTGTCAAGCGAATGAGCCGCGATGCGGCGCTTACCTCCAAGGCGTGCTCGACATGATGATCGTCGCGCGAAAAGCGGAATGCCGCGCTCCACGCTATGACCGATCGGCGCTGCGCGCGGCATATTTACGCTGGGCGGAGCAGAATAGCTATTTTATGAGTGTTCATATGGTGGCCGGAGCTGAACGCTCGTTAGCGAAGGCTTGGCCATGTCAGTAGCATCGTACCCCGCGGCGTAGCCTGCCCGGCGGCTGCCTTTGAGGGCAGGCGGAGCGTCCGCCTGGCGGTGAATTCCGCCAGCTCAACGATCCCATGTCGCGCCTCAAGCTCGCTAATTAGCCGATGTTCGCATTATGTCTGCCAAATCGTTGTCTGGCGCACAAACCTTGAGGTGACGCCTCTT
>NZ_BCZQ01000051.1 GCF_001598815.1 Sphingopyxis terrae subsp. terrae NBRC 15098
CGGCATAATCCTCTTGGCTCCAGCCCTTCCCCTCCCGCAGGCTGCGCACATTCCGGCCGAGGCGAACGCGTATATCCACCGCCCGATAAAGAGACGGATGTGACTGATTGATCTACAGACGATCAGTCACATTGCAGTTGACATCATGGTTACAGGAAGCATCAGGGAAACGTCACTTATTGTCGACACTGATGATCCAACGGAGGGACACGAACGAAAAATGAAGAAAAATGAGCGCAATTGCCCCCAGTGCCGGAGCACCATCTCAAAGTCGGCGCATCTCTGCAAATATTGCGGCAAACGTTTCGACGATCGTGAAATTGTGGAACAACCGTCCCAGCGACCTGAATCAGACGAAACGGGTCCGATTTCAGCGCTGGGATGCTTCGGACTCCTCATCGGTGGCGTAATGCTCTTCAATCACTTAACCTCCGGCGAAGGCCGCACAGCGAACAGTTCTTCGACAACCGAAGCAACACAGCCCTATGCTGACCGAGGAAAGCAAGAAGCCTGGATCGCAGCGGCGCAGATCTCGGTCAAGAAGCGGCTGAAAGACCCCAGCAGCGCAGAGTTCCGGAACGTGCATTTCTACTCGGGCGGAAAAGCTGCAGTCGCGTGCGGCGAGGTAAACGCCAAGAACAGCTTTGGAGGATATTCCGGCTATGAACGGTTCGTGGCTGCGGGCTCGACCAATCTGGTCTTCCTCGAGTCCGATCTCGGGTCAAAGGCAGAAATGACCGAGGTCTGGAAGGAAATGTGCATAAAGGCACCGACCGACCAAGCTTAGAATTATGATTTGCCGCGCTGGTCACCAAGGTCGATTTGCCATGCGGACTCTTCGGATAGGTCGATTGTTGCCGTTGCGGCTGGTCAGAAGCCAGCGCCAGATACGGAGCTGATAGGCTACGAACTGACTGAAGCTATCGACTTGGTCATCGTGACGCCCGGCAGGAAATGCCTTGAGTTCGCTCCGGAAGGCCTCAAGCCAATGAGCTTCCGCGGGCAAGAGGAAATGCCCTGCCTCTACCTCACCCAGACAACCGACGAACCGCTCTTCCTTGGACGCGACCGGTTGGATCATTATAAGTCGGCGCTCGCTCGTGGCCCGCAGATCTTGATATAATGACAATCCGCTGGCCGCCCGTTCCATGATTACTGCATCCGACGCATATTTTTTCCAGAGGCGGAGCACGGCGCGCTTGAGATCGGGGTAGTCGAGGCGCTCGCGAAAAACATCGAGCAAGTACCATTTGAAGGTTTTGCGGTGGAACCCCCAAGTCAGACAAACTGATGGATCGCTGCTTGGGTTGGCAGTCATTCCGGTGTCCCAGCTCTGAACGATCTTCAGGAACTCGTGGCGTTCGGGAATCTCATGATAGGTACCGAACCATTCAAGACGGATCAGGTTACCGCCTGGCGCAACCGGATTCTGCTGATACTGCGCCTCGAAAACCGCTGGCCCCAGGTTGCGCCGGAGGTCTGCAAGTATGGCCTTGGTCTCGCGCGTTGGATCCAGCACATCACCTATCTCGCGTCGGTGCATTCTTCCCTCACCGATCGGTATGACTTCGTCTCGCACTGCAATCGCCGGCAAATTCAGATGTGGATAGCCCTTCTCGAGCATGTAGGCAGGAAGATCATCTTCATGAAGTCGCTGCTGGATTGAAATGATTTGTCCATTGGCCTTGTCATTGAGGCGGCTCTGAAGCGTGCCGTCGAACCAAGCCCGCACATCTTCTCGCATGGTTTGGCTGCGCGCGTCGTCAGCCTTCATGCAGTCATCGACAATAATGAGATCGGCGCCAAACCCCGTAGCCGCACCACCGACGGAAACCGCCTTCCTACATCCACCGCACGTCGTTTCGAGTTCGAGGGCGCGATTGCCGCGATCGCTGATGCGAGTGTTCGGGAAATCGCGCTTATACCATTCGCTCTCCATGATCCGGCGCGTGTCGTTCGAGTGCTGACGCGCAAGATCTTGGCTGTAGCTCGCTACGATTATCTTGAATCCCGGATCATGGCCGAGCAGCCAGGCCACGAACGCAACCGACGCGGTTATGGATTTCAGGTGACGCGGTGGCACGGTGATTACCAGCCGCGTCTTTCGCCCTCGGCGAACTTCTTCAAGCTCGTGACACATGGCTTGGATGTACCACGCAGGGTGGAGCGGCGGGTCTCCCGGATGCAGCGTCTCATAGACTTTCATCAGGAAAAGAAGGAGTTTTGTTCGGCGCAGCGCCGAGAGCCTTGCCTGCTCCTTCGGGCCGATCCTCATGATTCTCGTCCCAGCTGGAGGCGAATATCTTCGCGGAACATCTCGAGAATCTCGATGTCGGTCTGGGAGAGGTCATCCCCGCTTCCTGTGCCTTGTTCCGCCATTGGAGCATCGGGCACCGCAGGCCTGTAAAGATTGAGCAGCAATATTATTGCTCGGGCATTACCCTTCATTGCCAGCTCGACGGTCTTCTGGAGAACCGCCTCCATCTTGCTCATTCGCTTCTCGCCGTCCGGCGTTCGCACCCGAACCTTGGCCGTAAGCGTTTCGCGAGCGAGTGTGTTAATTCCTTTCGCGCCGCGAGGCCGGCCTTTGGGATTGCCCGATTGCCCGGGCTTATACTGACTAGCTTTTGGTGGTCGCTTATATCCCACCTCATAGTCGGGTGCTCTATAATCGGGTGCTCTCGACGTCGAAATTGGACGATGGCGCGGGGGCGGATTTACGGCAGATCGCTGGCCGTCATCAACTTTGCTCATGTTTCGTCTCCTGGGAGAATTTCTGTTCGCTCCATCCTGCAACGGAGCGGAGAGTGGTCAGTCTTGGCACCGTTCAGACGGCGCGACTGCGGGCAGGCGAGCTGCGGAAGCGTCCGCAAACGTTTCACCGGTATCAACAAGGATTGCTTGCTGACCGGAAGCTTCCTCCCAGCGCCGGATCGCTACATCGACGTAGCCTGGCTCCAGTTCGATTCCGTAGGCGCGGCGTTTTGTAAGTTCAGCGGCAAGGATGGTACTTCCTGACCCCATGAATCCGTCCAGAACTATCTCGCGGTGGTGGGTCACGTCTCGGATCGCATCAGCGATGAGAGCGACAGGCTTGACCGTGGGATGATCGGCGAGATCTTCGTCACGCGATCCCCCGAAGCTGTTGGCACCAGGATAATCCCACACATTAGTGCGGTAGCGGCCATGCTTTCCGAGCTGCACATTGTTGGTATGGGCCGCCTTACCCTTGCGCGCTATCAGCACCAATTCGTGCTTCGAACGATAGAGCGACCCCATCCCGCCGTTGCTCTTGTTCCAGACGCAAAGGTTGAGCGGCGTCAATCCATTAATCCGGACCGCTTCGAAGAGTTCAGAAAGATGGCGCCAATCCATGAATAGGTCGAGGACGGCGCCGTCTTTGAGGTGCACGGCCGCGCACCTAAAGGCAGTCGCCAAGAAGGCTGAAAACTCCTCTGAAGACATCTCCCCCGAAGCCTGCGCGAACTCGGCATGCTGATGCTTCCCCAGCCCGGACACATTGCCTTGGATGCGGACGTTGTATGGCGCATCGGTGAACAGCATTTGGGCCGTTTCGCCGGCCATAAGTCGATCCCAATTAGCTGCATCCAAGCTAGAGCCGCAAAGAAGACGATGGACGCCAAGACCCCACAGGTCGCCGACACGACTGACCGGTTGTTTTGGAAGGCTGGGTATTACATCGACTGGATTGGATTCTGAGGTCGATTCATCGCGATGGTCCATCATGACATCGATCTCAGCCGTCTCCCAGCCAATCATCTCGACGTTCACATCGCCAATTTCGATAATTTCGGCGAGCTCAATCGCGAGAGTAGACTCATCCCACGATGACAATTCTGCCAAACGATTGTCGGCGAGACGGTATGCCCGAACTTCCGACGCAGTCCATTTGTCAGCGACGAGAACGGGAATCTCAGCAAGGCCTAAACGCGACGCGGCTTCAACCCGCGCTTGGCCCGCGATAATCGTTCCTTGACCATCGACCAAGACCGGCAACGCGAATCCAAACTGGTTTATCGAAGCCATAAGCTTCACGATTTGCTTCTCGGGGTGTTTACGCGGATTATTTGCGTACGGCTTCAGCGAGGCCGGTCGACGATATTCGATCGGGCCAAGCCTCTGATCGAAATTGACCAGCGACGGCGTCTGCGCCTGAGGCAATGTAGCGATGTAAGTCATGTCTGCTTCCTGGCTAGGCCAGCAAGAGCAGCAGGATGCGAAGTTGACGCCAAGCAGCTGGACAACAGACAACCTGCCCCGCTTGCGCGTGGCCGAATGAACGTTGCCTTTTTTCGTGCTGCGCTCGGGACCCGGCCCAAACATTCTGCGTCAAAAAGACGCCGGAACCATACATCGCGGGGATATGGAATCAATCATTTTTGGAAATTACGGCGAGAAATTTTGCGCTGATCTGCGGACGAATGAGGAGGAATTCGCTGCTGTGGCGACGCAAATTCCCTGTTTTTAAATTACGGAATTCTGTTGCTAAAGCGTCGGATTTCGAACGCTTCTGACACTCTCCCACGCAGCCGAAAGGCGGCTACCGGCGGTCTTCGCTGTTAATTCCCGAGGATCAGGGAATGTTGAGCAGAGAGCGGTTCGCGTCTGACTACCTGCACCGCCAAGTCTTTGATTTAATTAGTTTTTATGCGCCGTTACAGCCAAAAACTCCAGTTGCTCCTGCCAAGATAACGGCAATTTTGGATGCCGCAGCAAGTCGGGTCCCAGATGGTCTGGTAGCGTCCCTGCGAAAATAGCTTCCACAACGGCGGGTGCGAGGAAGTTCAGACGCACCATCCGAGAAACCCAGGAAGGGTTGAGTCCCTCTCGCCGCGCAATGTCGGCAATACGGATGTCCCCGCTTTTGAGCTCGGACCACCATTCGCGAGCCTTCACAATATGGCGCGCCAATTCGAGATTTGGCTTCGCCCGGTTGGGCGAACGCCCATTTTGTTGAACCAACCGGACCGCTTTGCCTGTCCGCATTGTCCTCGCCGCCGCTTGCAATGCGATCGTGTCATCATGGGGGACACCTGCGATCGCCAGGCCATTTAGGAGCGCCGACACATCGAGTTGAACCTCAACGTATGATGAGCCGATGATCACTTTTCGAATGAGAGACCTGACCGTGAAATAGTCACGCTGATCGACCGCGGCTAGCATGGCTTGCGCTCTGGGCTCGAGGCCCGCGATATCGGACGGGCGCAGTTCGACGTCCGCCTTGAAAAGGAGAGCGAACGGATCCTGAAGTTCTTCGCAAATTAGTTGAGAGACCGCCGCGTCCAGCTCTCCGTTGGGAATTCGCATCGGATTCCCTGGCACGCCCGCATCCGAAGCCTGATCAACCACGTAGTAGCGATACCGCTTTCGTCCCTTGCAGGCATGATTCGACTTGAAGCGCCTGCCGTCATCGGTCTCAACCAACCCGGCGAGCAATATCGCGTTCGGTCGCTTGGTCGCGTGATAACCCTGCCGGTTCGTTCGTAGCAAATGATGCGCGGCGTTCCATAGCTCAGCCCCGACAATTGCGTCGTGCTGACCCTCGTACAACTTCTCATGGTGCGCAATCTTGCCCCGATAGACCGGGTTAGAAAGTATCTTGTATAACTGGCCGCGCGAGAATTTTCCGCCGCCCGTTTCTCGACCTGAGAGAGCTATCCGCCGTGGCAACCGTATCTGCTTTCGATCCAGTTCATACTCGAGCAAGCGCACGTTCCCGGTTGCCACATAGCGCTCGAAAATCTCGACGATCAGCTTGGCGTGGGCATCGACGATCTTCAGGCTACGTCCAGCAGGCTCGTAACCCAAAGGCGGATTTCCGCCCATCCACATTCCCTTGGCCTTAGAAGCTGCAATCTTGTCGCGAATTCGCTCTGCGGTGATTTCCCTTTCGAACTGGGCAAAAGACAGAAGCATGTTGAGCGTCAAACGTCCCATGCTCGTCGTCGTGTTAAACGATTGCGTGACCGATACGAAGCTGGCCTCAGACGCCTCCAGCACCTCGACAAGCTTCGCAAAATCCAGCAGCGAGCGTGTAAGCCGATCAATCTTGTGGACAACCACGATGTCCACCCTTCTCGCCTTTACGTCTGCCAGAAGCGCCTGCAGCGCGGGTCTCTCGAGAGACCCGCCAGAAAATCCGCCGTCATCATAGCAGCGCGGTATCAATACCCAGCCATCGGCCGCCTGACTCTTGATATATGCAGTGCAGGCCTCGCGCTGCGCGTCGAGCGAGTTAAAATCTTGGCCAAGCCCCTCGTCGGTCGATTTGCGGGTATATACAGCGCAGCGCAGCCGCTTCATGCAGCTGCCGCTTTCTCAGTAAGACCGAAAAACGCCGGCCCAGACCACTGCGTCCCCGTGATCGCCCGAGCAATTTCGCTGAGTGACCGCCAAGCGCTCTTCTGCCAAATCAGGCTGCCGTCGGCGTCCACGACAACCACATGCAGGCGTCCCTTCCATTCTCTGACGAGACGCATTCCTGGTTGAAGCGTCAAACTAAATGTCTTCCCGCGCGCAAGATAATCGAGCCGCCGATTTACCTCCCGCGACAAATCTCCAAACCTAGACTTTTGCATTTCGAACGCGATCGCCAATCGCAATACAGTAGCACTCACCTTCGGCACGGGGTCACCATACGACGCCTGCCATTTCTTCCGCAGAGCAGGCAATGGCATCTCAGCTAGCAACTCTAGGTCAGAATATACTGCATAATCCGTTGCGCTCTCTCGTCCATGATTTTCAATCGGTCTCTTTTTCATAGACAAGGCGATCGCTCGCCCCGCCTCACAAGTCGAGTGCAAAAATACTTTTCAAACACAATAAAAAAATATTTCCATATAGCGCAGATTCTGTGAGAATATTTAATCACAATCCTCGTCTATAACTATCTTATAACTGGACTTGATTCAGCATTCGAGCATTCATTATGGAATGAAACGCGAACCACATATCGAATGCGCTCCGGCACGCGGATTGCTCAACCTCGCGCTGATCGCCGCTGAAGATGCCGCAACGATTGCGGCGTTTCCGCCAGCTGACGAAGCTGGCGCCGACGTCTCCCAACTAATTGAGCTGGGGTATCGGATAGCAATTCTCGCAGAAGCAATTGAAGCGCTACGCTCGCCGATACAGTAGCCGCGATTTTGGCCGACCAACGATGGCGAAGAATTCGCCTAATCCAGCAAACGCCCCGGCGCGATCTCAAACGGCTTGGCAAGTTTCTCGATTACCGTGGCTGTTGGGTTCCGCCGTCCTCGCTCGATGTCGCTGACATAGGTGCGGTGGATGTCGGCGCGGTCAGCATAATCCTCCTGACTCCAGCCTCGCTCTTCCCTGAGGCTTCGAACATTCCGACCGAGGCGAACGCGTATATCCACGCCCGATTAAAGAGCGCCATGTGACTGATTGATCTACAGACGATCAGTGACAATGAACTTGACTTGCCGCTCTCACAGAGCACTAGATGCGTCACTGATCGTCGACACGCAATTGGGCAGACGACCGCGATGGAGGGTATATGAAGCTGGCGTTGGTTTTGGCGGCGGGAAGCGTATTGATGCCACCTGTTGCGCATGCACAACCATGCGCATCCTATGTTGGGCAGGTCGTTGCGCCGCGAGATATTGACGACGTCATGGCTCCGTTTCGGGCGATCGGTGAGAAAGGCGAGTTCGAAAGTACCGACCAATATAATAGCCGGAAGAGCGCAGCGATCGCGAAGCTCGGTGGAACCCTGATTGTTCGAAAGGCGCCGGAGGACCGGAAGCACCTGCTCTACGACGCCGATGCCCAGCAGCTCAACATCGTCTCCTACGCCTTCCGGAATCTCGGATTCAATGCCGACGCGCTCTTTGGTCCGGGCGCCCCCTATCCCGGAGTCATGGAATCGAGCTACCTCAATATCGATGTCGTCATCAAAGAAGACGAGACTGTCACCGGCTCTTATTCCGCATCCAATTCCTACGGAGCTAAGACCCAAGTCTCCAAGATATTCCGGCGTACGCGCGGGATTTTCGAATCCAAAGCGGTGTACGGTAAGGACGCGCTCTTCCCGGCGGCGCAGAACGGCAGCAACATCGCCGGCAGCATTCCGATGTCGCCGCAGGATGCGATGCGGCTAAAGCCTACGCTTCAACTCGCATTCGTGGTCGCGCCCAAGGCTCCCTATTATCTGAGCGCCCTCTATGACTACCCGTCGACACCAACGATTCGGAACCCGCGCGAGGTCAAGAACGAGGTGTCCGCACTGATCGCCGACATTCAGTGCGGTCTCGTGCTCGATCCTACCAACATCGTTCTCGGGGGCTTCGAGACGCGATAGATCACCGTCGCTTCGCAAAGTCAGCTTCGGTCAGCAATCTTCCGGTGTCGACGGCAGCGAGGAACTGAACGATGCTATCGACTTGGTCGTCATGCCGAGCGTGCGGAAAGCTGGCGAGTTCATCTTCGAACGCCTTGAGCCAGGGAGCCTGTCCGGGAACCCAGATTTCCCCACGCTCCAATTTGGGTGACTGCTGGGAAGCACGATCCTGCTTCGAGCCCACGGGTTTCAGGTCATAAATCCAGTTGTGCCGCTGAAATCGAAGGTTCTGGTACAGGCTTATGCCAGCCCCCGCCTTTTCAACAATCACGAGATCGGCGCACCACTTAGCCCGTAGCGCGAGAACGGCCTTTTCTAGCTCGGGGAAGGAGAGCCTCTCCCGATAGATGTCGAGCAAATAGCATTTTTTCCCCGACAGCGCCCAGGTCGAACAGACGCTGTAGTCATTATGATCGTTCAGTTCGTATGCCGTATCCCAGCTCTGGAATATTCCTTGAACCTGATATGGCGGTGGACGCTCGTCAAATCGTTGCAACCATGCAAGTTTGAAGATCGCGCCTCCGGGTGGCAGCGGCCGCTGGTTGTACTGGGCCTCAAAATCCTGCTCTCCCATTTCCGCACGGAGGCGCGAAATCGTTTCATCTGAAAAGCGGGCATCGTGCAGAATGTTTCCGGCAGGACGTTCAACCTGCCGCATCGGAGCGACCTCGATATATTGCTCGCGATCCACAACCAGGGGTAGAACAAGCTCGTCCCATCCTCCGGCATCAAGGAGCCGCCCCGGCAAGTCTTCCATATGAAGGCGCTGCGCAATCACGAGAATGCAGCCCGTTTTGGGATTATTCAGTCGGCTGGTGACAGTGTTACGATACCAATCATAGGCACCATCTCGGGCAACCTCGGAATAGGCGTCCTTCGCCTTGATAGGGTCATCGATGATGATGAAGTCACCGCCGCGGCCCGTCAGCGTACCGCCAACGGACGGGTCGCGTCCGTCAAGGTGGTGTAATTTCGGCTGTGGCCGTGGGCCATCGTCAGGCGGCTTTGGCGGTGATGTGTAGGGGCTGATTTTCCTCCTCGATCATGGGTTGGTTGAGTTCGGCCATGCCTTCGATCTGCATGTATCGGTGCTGGAGCTGCCACTCGTCGTTCTGC
>NZ_BCZQ01000052.1 GCF_001598815.1 Sphingopyxis terrae subsp. terrae NBRC 15098
ACAAGTTCCTCCTTCGCCCTCGTCGCGATGCTTTCGCCATATTTATGCAGCGTCTCGCGGTCCAACCGGCTCTTGTGACCGCTGGCATGGATTCCCTCATGGGCAAGGGTCGCATAGAAAGCGTTGCCGCTGGTGAAACTCTCGTAAAGCGGCATTGTGATGCGATCGGCCTGCTCATTATAATAGGCCCCGCCCTCCTGCTCGGTGATCGCCACGCCATAGGCGGCGAAAGCCCGATCAAGGTCAGCGTCGCGCTCGTCCCGGTTCTGAATGACCGGCTCCGGGGTGGGATATTTGCCCTCGGGAAGCCCCTCGATCTGCTCGACGTTGAAAACGACATAGCGTTTCAGGAAGGGGATACGCCGCTCGCCTTCGCCATCGGCAGGGCTGTCCTCGCCGCCCTTCGGGGTGAGGCTTCCGGCATAGACAACCATCGAGCCGCGCTCGCCCTTGCGGACGTTCCCACCAAGCTCCAAAGCCTGCTTGAAGGTCATCCATGTGGGATTGCGGTAGCCGCGCCGCATCGCCTGCGACCAAAGCAACAGGATATTGATGCCCTGATAGGCTTCGCCCCCGTGACGCCGGGGCAAGGTCGCCGCTCCACTCGTCCACGACGGGGACCAAGGACGGCAACCGCTTTCCAGCAGGGAAATGATATGGTCCGTCACCTCCTGATAGATGTCCGCCCGCTGGGTGTTGCTGGGGGTGCTGCGCTTCATGGTGTTTCCCTTTCTGGAATAGAGCCGAAGGCGATGGCTCACATCGACTTCTGGCCCTCGCCGAGAGCGGGGGGTGAATGGGCAAATGGGGCCGATCGGGGGGGAGGGGGATCGCCCGCCCTGCACAAGCCGCAGGCGCGGAAGGGTGGGGAGACCGCCCCGGTCGCCAAGCGGAGCGCGTCACGCGCGGAGACGGTCCAGCCCTTGCACAGAGGGGGGCGGCGCCCCCTTCATGACGGCGGCGTCAAAGCGCCGCTGCGGAGGATCAGGCCGAAGGCCGGCAGCTCGATCGGCGCGGCCTGGTCGCAGCGAAGCGGAGACCAAGCCGACGCCCGCGGCCCCGCTCGGGAGCCGCCACTATCGGCGTCGAGATCCGCTGTGCGGATCTCGGGCATTGGATTTCACGCGAGGATCGTCACCTCTGGCCGAAACCGCTTTGCGGGTTCGGTCGCAGCGAAGCGGCGATAGAGCCGTGGCCGAAGGCCCGCGCCCGACTACTTCTTGGGATGCGATGTTTCGACAGGCGCGGCCGACGACGACCCTTGGTGCGGAGCAATTGCATGGCCGATGCCAACCAGCACCAAGATCACAGCACCGAAGCGAAGCGTCTTCTCAATGAAGCGCCGGCCCTGCATGTGGCCGTAGGAATTAAAGACCTCCACGCCATATTCATTCCGGCGATTGAAGGCAGCTCGCCGCGTGAACTTCCACAAGACGATGCCGGCCAGGATCAGCAGAACAGGGATGATCGTCACGACACGGCTCCTTCCGATGACTACCTATCATCATTTTGCGCTGACGATAAGGCAGCGCACCTTGATCGGCGCGCACCTGGTCGCGGTGCCGATCGAAGGGACGCGCCGTCGCGCGTTCACGGCATGGTGTCGGCTCGATGCCGATCAGCATGGCGGGCGGGTTTGCGGAACGAAGCAAAAAAAGGGAGGGCCGAAGCCCTCCCGCTGCTCATTTGATGAGCTTGGCGAGTATCGGACCCGCCAGAGACGCTAGGCTGATGACCCCGAGCATGATGCTGAGGATCGTAAGCTGCGTTTTCAGGCCGTCGATCTTGCTCTCCAGCGCCTTGTTCTGCGCTTCCAGCGCGGCGTTCGCTTCCTTGATCTTGAGCGCCATAAACTCCTCTAGCTGCTCGACGACCGCCGTAGCTTGGTCATCACCTACCTTGATTGATTTCAGAGCCTTAAACAATGTCACTTGCATCCTGTTCTCCTTATCGTTGACGAACAGGAGTGTCGGACCATGGGCGCGTAGCGGCCCCGGCGGTCAGGGACCGCGAAGCGGCCGCGACAGCGGGCAACGGGGGAACCGAAATCCGCAGGATTTTGGGGGGACCGTTGATCCTTGACGGTCGGGGCTGAAACCCATGGTAAAATGCCAACTGTCGTAGAGAAGGAATATTCCCACCACCGTCGCCACGCCCTGCCTTCACCGGCCGCAGGCCGGTCTGGACAGGAGCTGCTGCGCGGCACGCGCGGCGCCGATTGCCGCGCCGCACCGGGGCGGCCCCCTTCCCAAGGGATCGCGGCCCGAAGGGCGAAGCGCGCGAGCGATTCCGCGCGGCCCTGGCCGCGTGCGATCCCGGCGCTGCCGGAACGAAAGGGGCGGGAGACTTGGGTAAGCCTCCCGCCGCACCATGATTGACCGGGGTTGTTTTCGCCTTCCCCCCGGTCGACCTAACTCTATCACGCCTCTCGCGTGAGCCAAGCCAGTTGCTCGCCGATGCCCATGCCCTCCATCGGCACGCTCGCCCGCTGGGCGATGCTCGGCCAGAGGGGATCGCGGTAAGTCCGCCCTGCGAGGACGATCAGCGGAGCGCGGGCGTCCACAGCGCGGGCCAGCTCGTCCAACACACGGGCGCCCCATAGGCGGCGCGCGCCAGCCCCCATCGCGCCAAGGGTGACATCATACGGCTCGATGACGGCGCTGGGGGCGATCAGGCCATGCTTGGCCGAAAGGATCAGCCACGGGGCGCCGGTGCGCTCGACATGGGCGCGGGCCTTGCGGAACCAAGGGGAGGCGTAGAGGTCGCGCGCCTCAGCCGCGTGGTCCAGCTTCGCGGCGACGCAGGCGACCAGATAGACGGGGAGCGGGGCGGGCGCTGTCTCGAGAACGGTTTCCGGCTCAAGGGCGCTTTCCGGGTCCATGTCGCCGAGCCATGGCGACACGGCCCATTTCGTCATGTCGCTCATCCACTTGTTGCTGATCGGCTTGCGCTCGGTCGCGTGGCTGATGGTCGGGCCTCCGAATAGATCGGGCTGCTCGCCTATGACGTGAACGGGTGGGATATAGCGGGGTTCGCGAACGCAATGGCGGGCCATGGTGGTGCCTCCGTCATCGGGAATGAAGCGGGGGGCCTAAGCCCCCCGCCGTGGATCAAGCGGCTTCGTCGATCTGCTCGTGATCGTCGTCCTGATCCTCATCGTCCCCAAACTCGTCGCCCTCGTCGTCTTCCTGTTCCTCCTCCTCGACGGGCAGAGGGGGCACGTTGCCGCTCTCCATGAAGTCGGGAAGCCAGTTCACGGCCTCGGCAACATCATCGGGATGAAGGCCGAGCAACTTGGCGTCCTGATCGTCGCAATTCGCGATGCGGGCGCAGAAGGCGGCGGTTTCGTTCCCCTTCATGCCCTTGGCTCGATCCGCCAGCCCCCAAGTGTCGAGAAGGGCCAGACGGGCCTTGTTCGAGAAGGTGGAGAAAAACGCCTCATCCAGTTCGACGGCATCGCGCCAACGCCCGAAACCCGGCTCCGCCTCGATGCAATTGGCAAGCTCGCGGACCATGCGGGGGGTGCGGCCCTCGGCATAGACCGATGTGGTAGCCAAGAGCATGTGTCCGGCGATCATGGCCGTCACCTTGTTCTTCTCGCTCGCGGGCAACTGACGGAACAGAATGAAGCCTTCGATGGGATCGCGCGTCGAAACCCACGCGCTCGATGCCAAGCCCTCCTTGGTGGTCAGCCATGCGGCCCGTTCGGGGCGGCTCCCGACAAGATCGTGAATCTTGGTCGTACCGTCCTCGTCATGCGTCAGGTCGTTGATCCCCTGATGCTCGCCATGGAAATAGACCGTATTCCCATAACCCGGCGTCGGGGTGAGAATGGTGCGGGCTTGCGAGAACAGCATGAAGTCGAGCGCAAGCGACGAACCCGCGCAAGCCGACTGCATCAACTCGGCCCGGATCATGTCGCGCCGGATCAGCATCATCACCTGCATATTGTCCTTGGACAGCCCGAAGCGCGCCCGCTCGGCCTCTCCCGGTGTCGGCTCGGGCTTGGGTCCACGCTGCCCGGTCGCCCCCTTGGGCAATTCCGCGCCCTTGGCAGCTCGATCCGCGAACCAAAGCTCGACGTCGAAAGTGCCGTCATTCTCGATGGACGCCACGGCCACGACCGCGCCCTTGCTGGGCAGGATGACGGTGCGCTGCGCGTCCAGCTCCGCCATCTCGGCCGTCAGTTTCTCGAAAGCCTCCTCCTGACCGGGCAGCGGCTCGTCATCCTCACCGATCATCGCGGCAAGGCGCTTCTCCATCGACGCATAGGTTTTCGCGGTAGCCTTGGGCAACGCGCCCCGCTTCTGCTCCCGGATGCGAAGTTCATGGTCGGTCGAGAGATAGCCATATTGCTTGATCTGCGGCGGGGAAGCGGCCCACGAAAACTGCAGGTCGGCAAGGCCCCACTTCTCGCCGAGCATCCGGCCATTGCGGACGATGTTATGCTCGTACCGATCCTTGTCCTCCTCGACGCGCTGCTCTGCGAGGTCGCGAAGCACATCGGGATTCTGGACGATCCCCGCACCATCCTGCGAAAACAGGTCGGCCTCGAAATCCCCGCCCGCTGCGCGATAGGCATCGACGCCGACATAGCGCATGAGCTTCGTCAATTCGTGGTCGCCGGAGTTCATCGCCTTGCGAATGGCATTGGCGTTCTTCTCGTGAGGCCGGGTCGCCTGCTGCTCCAACTGGCGATAGACCGCGATCTGTAGCGAGCGATCCTCGGTCGCGGCATATGCCTGCGCCTCGGCGTCCCCGATCTCCCCGGCGCTGTAGAGGTCCATGATTTCCGGGTGAAGATTGGCGATCCGCATGATCCGCGCGGTTCGGGCCACATCATAGCCGAACATCGCCCCCAGCTCCTCTAGGGTTGCTTCGGGGCGCTCGGCCCGAATGGCGGCAAAACCCTTATAGACATCGGGTAGCGACATCGCCTCGCGCGCGCGGTTCTCGGCCATGCTGATTTCCGTGACCTTGCTCAAATCATCGACCTTCATGCACGGAAAGGTCATGCCCTTCCGGCTCGGATCGGCCTCGGCCAGCGCGGTGAGAAGACGGCGACGGCGATCCCCGGCCACCACCTCATACCCCCCGGCCTCGCGAGGGATAACCACCATCGGCTGAATGAGACCGACGGACAGCAGCGAAGCGGAAACCTCGGCATCGCTCGCGGCGCTGGATGGCTTCTTGCGGACATTGAGGTCGCTGCGATGAAGCTGATCGACCGTCAGATGCAGGATCGTGGGCTTGGAAGTCTTAACCATGGTGCTGTTCCTTTCTCTCAATGAAGCCGAAGGCGATGGCTCCATCGACTTCTGGCCCTCGCCGAGAGCGGGGGGTGAATGTGCAAACCGGGGCCGATCGGGGGGGAGGGGGATCGCCCGCCCTGCACAAGCCGCAGGCGCGGAAGGGTGGGGAGACCGCCCCGATCGCCAAGCGAGCGCGCGGCACGCGCGGGAGACGGTCCAGCCCTTGCACAGAGGGGGGCGGCGCCCCCTTCGATCCGCGCGCCGAGCGCGCGCCCGATCTATTCGACGGGGAGCGGAGAAGGGATCGGGACTATAAGCGCCGCAAGAGTCCGCCGCGCGGATCTTGCGCCATTAGCCGTGGAATGTGAGGGGCAGGGCCTTGCCCTGGGCGATCGTCACGGCAGCTTGATAGGCATCGAGCCGCCCCGCAAACTCGGCGCGCTCCTGCGGCGTCATATCGGCCGCGTTGGGGGCATCAATCAGGGCGTCGATCGCACCAGACAGCGCGGCACCTGGGCCGAGTTCCCCGGCGCAGTCCAGAATGAACAGCGCCCGAAGCATGAGGTCCAATGCCTCGCGCTGCGGGGCAGGCAGGACACGGCGCGCAACGATGGGTGGGACAGTCATGGCATATGGTCCCCATCAAAAAGAGGAGCATAGCGCAAGTTGGTCAGCCGATCAGTGAGGATCGTATCCATGCTGGATATTGAACGCGATAACCAGCAACGAATGAGGCCGGCGCTCCTCGGGGAGCGCCGGCCTTCGATTTTTTGCCGGAACCGCTGTCTATGCTCTGTCGCACCGTCACCCCGGCTTGCGGATTGCCAAAATGACGGTGTTGATGTTGGTTCCGGCGTGGGCGAACGATCCTTCGGGAAGGTCGTGCCACTTCTTCCAGCCCCAGGACGGCTTGCACTGATCGACGATCTTGTGGAGCGCGCGGTGCCGTGCATCCTCCCGAAACTCGGCGCGGGCGCTCATGACAGCGATCAGCACGCCCCCCGGCTTCAGGAAAGCGAAGGCATGGCGGACATGATCGCAATCACGCCCGCGATCAAAAGGCGGGTTCATGACGATGCGGTCATAGATCGGCCTCGGTTTGAGGCTGAGGAAATCTGCCTCGCGCACATCGCCGAAGCCGTGCAGGACGCGCAGCTCGTGCGCCATGCCCGGCTGTATCTCGATGCAGGCGACATTTCCGCCAGCCTCGCGCGCGGCCTTCGCCAGCATCCCGGTCCCGGCGCTGGGTTCCAGCACACCCATGCCCCGCCCGATCTCGGCGAGGCGGATAACCTGCGCCGCGACGGCATCGCTCGACATGAACGCGCCGAAATCCTTGGCGTGGGTCATGTGGAATTGCGGGGCATCGTCCGCCTCGGTGTTGTCGTAGGCATCGCCGATTGCTTCGCCATAATGCTCGGCGAGCAAGAGGTTCACCCGCTGCAAGAGGTCTTTGCGCTCGAACCACAGGTGCAGATTACCGTTCCCGAAGACGCGGACCCGGAAATAATCGCCCTCGATGACGAAGGGGGTCGCCTCGCGCGTATCGGTGATGCGGCGCGCGATGCTGGCGCTTTCAGGAACCGGCCCCAGCTCGTCCAGCTCGCGGAAAACCCGCTCGACATCGCGCAGAGTGTCCCGTCGATTATAGTCGGTCCAGTAGGACCGGCTGTCGCTCAAGGCGCGTTCAATGATGAGACGGCTGCCGATCTTGAAGCCATCATGCGAGCGAAAGCGCCGGTCCAGCGCCGAAAAGGTATTGGCGATGCCGCGCAGATAGAGGCCGCGCCGGTTCTCCCAAATATGGCCGAAGGTGTTGGCGCAATTCTCAGACGTGAAGGCGGGCGGCGTGTCGTTGATCCCCTTGTAGAACTCCTCTCGGGCCTGCCGGTCGAGAAGCTGGTCGAATCCCAGCGTTTCGAGAAGGTGCCGCCAGCATCGCCGATCCATGGCGACGGTGATTTTCGCGCGGAAATGGTCGCGTCCGCTGACGCTGCTGACCGCGCCAGTTTCCCGGTCGCGGGTGTTGTGCGGGGCGGCGCTATGGAACGCGCGCGTCAGGCCGCTATCGCTGTAGCGGTCATCCGCAGGAATGGGCAGGCTGATGCCCCCGGCGAAGCAAAGCCCATTGGCAGCATCGGTGAGAGCGTGGAAACTGTCGTAAGCCTCAAGCCATTTGGCAATCGCGGCGTCCCGGCCTGCGGTGATCTCGTCGATCTGGACGCGGTTCATCAATTCGTTGGTCATGCTTGATCCTTCGGGAACGGGGCGCGCAGGATCGGCCCGCGCGTGCTGGGTCAGTCGAAAATGGAAGCGCCGAAGCCGAAGCCTTCGGCCGCGTCCTCGATGGTGGTCACAAGGCCGTCGAAATCCTCTTCGGGGCCGAGCAGGTCCGCGATCTCGATCACGCGCGCGAGGTCCGCGCCGTGGTTGTCGGCGAGGTCGCGAAGATAGCCGTAGCGGTCGAACGCGCCGTCTTCCTCGTATCGTTCAAGGTCGATGGTCCGTTCGGCGTT
>NZ_BCZQ01000053.1 GCF_001598815.1 Sphingopyxis terrae subsp. terrae NBRC 15098
ATGGAGCAGAACGACGAGTGGCAGCTCCAGCACCGATACATGCAGATCGAAGGCATGGCCGAACTCAACCAACCCATGATCGAGGAGGAAAATCAGCCCCTACACATCACCGCCAAAGCCGCCTGACGATGGCCCACGGCCACAGCCGAAATTACACCACCTTGACGGACGCGACCAAATTGACTGCTCGAGGTGAGCAATTCGAGCTTCAGGATATTACGATCAATGGGAATGTGTGCAAATGGTTTGTAAACGCCCCGAGCACTTTGCCGCAAATGATCAAAGAATCGATCAGCGACCAAACTTTTTACGTTTATAAAACAGAACGATACACATTCAATGAAATGTATCAGCGGGCCTCGAGCTTGGCTGCCGAATTGATCGAAAAATATGGTATTTCGCCTGGAGATAGGGTCGCCATTGGCATGCGCAATTATCCAGAATGGCCAATCGCATTTACAGCGATCACATCAATCGGGGGCATCGTAGTCGCGCTGAACGCCTGGTGGGAATCCGATGAGCTCGAATACGGACTGAATCACACCGGAACAAAAGTTGCAATTGTTGATCAAGAGCGGCTTGACCGTATAATTGGAAATGACCGCTTGAATGAAATGCACCTCATCTCGGTTCGATCCGAACCTGAAGAGAGAGCCCAACCGATCGAACCTCTGCTAAGTCGCAAAGTCGATATGCCAGAGGTTGAGCTGGGACCGGACGATGATGCCGTAATTCTGTTTACATCTGGATCAACAGGTCATCCTAAAGGTTCAGTGTCCACCCATCGAAATATCCTCGCCTCATTACTGTCATGGGAACTTGATTTAACTTGCATGGCGGTTTTGAAAGGCAGGACGAAATCTAAAAAAAATGGCAGCAAAGCGTATACCGATTCGACGCTATTAGGGATGCCGCTATTTCATGTGAATGGTTTATTGGCAGTCTTACTAGCCAGTTACCGTAAACAGCGAAAAGTGGTTGCCATGTACAAATGGGATCCCATGCGCGCGGTTGAGCTGGTTGAACGCGAGAAAATAATCAGCTTTGTCGGCACTCCGGCCATGACGGGAGATATCATGCTGGCTGCCCAAGACACTGGTCATGATGTCGGAAGTTTGTTGGCCGTTGGCGGGGGCGGTGCTGCGCGCGCTGAATCGCAGGTCAAGGGCCTTGATGACACATTCAAAAATGCTAAGCCTGGTACCGCCTGGGGTATGACCGAGACCAATTCCATCGGCACATCTATCGTAGGCGATGATTATCTGAGCAGGCCATCGAGTTCCGGTCGCGTCAGCGCGGTTCTTGAATTGGGGGTGGTTGATGATGGCGGAAATTTTCTTCCATCAGGAGAGCGCGGAGAATTATTGATCCGAGGCACTTCAGTTATTCACAAATATTGGGAACGCCCAGACTCCATTGATGATTTTCTAGAAGATGGTTGGTTCCGAACTGGAGATATCGCATATATTGATAAAGAGGGCTTCTTGTATGTCGTCGACCGACTGAAACAGATCATAATTCGCGGTGGCGAAAACATTGGTTGTAGCGAAGTAGAGTCAGCTTTGGCAGGTTATCCGTCTATCATTGAAGCGTGTGTTTATGGTGTGCCTGATGAGAGGCTCGGCGAAGAAGTTGCGGCCACGATATACGCTGACAATCAGGTAGATGTTGCGGCATTGCAAGAAAGTTTGAAAAGCAAGCTCGCCAATTTCAAGATCCCGAAATATGTCCGGATTTCGGAGACCCCTCTGGCCAGAATTGCATCTGGAAAAATCGACAAGAAATCGATCCAGAAAGAGCATGTTCTCGAATTGGATACCAAAAAGACTTAGGACAATACCAGAGCTCTCAACACGAAAGCGGAAATCTGGCACCATACTCTATTGCACTTGACAGCGCACTAAACCTTTCTGCGATAATGAGGCGTATGGCACCCAGTTATTATGGCTGCACAATATGCTGCCTATTGTCGGTGCTCGGTTATTGTTCTGTCTTGAAGTCTGCGCAAATTTTCTTCGAAGTCCTCTTTGCTCAATTTGTAACTAGTCAAGGCGCCAATCATAACAAGATAGATCGCGGTCACGATTGGAACGAAATACGCGCCAAGATCCCAAATCGCCTGGTCCGAGACATCATCAACGCTCACCCCTTTTGGGAATTGTGCAAGCGTCAGTACGAAGGATGCCATCAACACACCCAAGCCCTGAACGCTCTTTTTCGCAAAAGTTATGGCCGCGGCCAATATCCCTTCAGAGCGCCGCCCGGTTTCCAGTTCTGATTGCTCTGCCAAATCGGCAAGCATCGAGGCGACCAAAATATTGAAACAAATTATTAGGCCAAGATCAACGATCCCAAAAATCAGGTTAAACCAGAATATGATCGGATCGCCGTTAGCCGGGAGCATATCAAACAGGCGCATACAAATAGGAATTGGCGCCGCCACAAACGCCACAAGCCCCACAATGATCGCGCCGTTCTTTTTGCCCATACGCTCAGAAACGAATGGCGCAATCTTAAAGCCGATAAAGGCCGACAGGAAAATCCCGATAGAAAGATAGCCGGTTTCCGCGGGCGTGAATTCCCAGAAATAGGAAACAAAATACAGATGCAAAGAGGCTTTGAGACCCAAACCCATAGCGCCGAGCATCGAAGCGGCAAAAATCGATACGAACGAGCGATTGGCAAGCGTTTCAAAAATCTCTTTGAAGATTTTGGGCACTGTAAGTTTGCGTTGTTGGGGCGGGCTATAAAGCGTTGGAATTCTTGAATGCGTGCCCGCCGATGACACCATAATAGAGATAAAAATCAACACCGAAGCGATAACGCCATAGGCAGTGTAAGGCGCCCGCGAGCTTACTGCCTCGGACATGGAGCCGGTTACGAAAAGTGGAAAGACAATGAAGAACATGGCGATGTTCATGAAATTGCCGCCCGACCAGGCAAAGAAATGAGCGTAGCTGATGAGCCTGCTTCTATCGTTGTAATCCTGAGTCAATTCAGGCGCCAAAGCTATATTGGGCGTTTCAAAAAATGTGATGCCGGTCCGTATCAAGACGGATAAACACAACAGATACCAAAAAGTCTCTGTGTCAGAGAAGCTTTCGGGGGGCATCCAAACTAAGAAAAAACACAGCGCAACCGGAATCGCAGCTCCATACATGAAAGGATGCCGGCGCCCCCATCTGGAGCGCAGATTATCCGACCAATAACCCACCAATGGATCGCTTACCGCATCAAAAAGCAGCGATATAAACAGAGCCAGCCCAACCAATCGGGGATCCAGGCCCACAACCTGGCTGTAAAACGCCAAGAGGTAATAATCGAAGCCGTTGGATTTGATACCAAAGGCCATAGCGCCCATCCCGTAAAAGACGCGCGTGTGCCAAGGAAGCGGTGGCGTAGGAATTGGCGATTGCGAGATTGGTTCTAACGGTGGATTAACGGTCGCCATTTGATCGCCCAAGTTTAGTTTGTTGTGATCGTTGTTGCTCAAGATACCCTCCTCAGGTGCCGCAAAATAATTTTGCTTATTTCTATAGCTATCAGAGCACGTTCACGGAGGTATGATCATAATGATCAATTTTCGACAAATTCGATCTGCCACACATTCCAGTTGGAAAACCTAACACAATGCCTTCGTGGCTTCGCCCCATTGCGCGTACTTCAACAGATTCACACCTTCAATCGGCTTAAATTGAGATATTGGTGCCGCCGTAAAGCCCTGCAAACAGCTAGAAATCGGCCAAGAGAAAGCTTGCAATGTCTTCAGCATAGTTGGCGATATCCTCGCGAGCAGCTCTGCATTCGTCTAAAGTTATTGCTGTCTCAAAGGTATTATTTTCCGGATATTCCATCTAGGTTGCGCGTGGGCGGTTTGGTCAGGCGTTGTTGAGATGCCACCCACAATGTACTTATGAGTCCCGGTCAAAGCCCCTTTAATCACTCGATAGCTTGCTAATGACCGGCATTTATCGAGCTTCTTGTTCGCAAATTATGAGGACCGAGCTCATCAAGACTTCTTATTCCCATCAGTTTCATATCTCGTTCTATTTCTGTCCTCATGTTTCCAAGGGCGCGTTCAACTCCAGCTTGGCCTGAGGCAGCCAATGCATACAGATAGAATCGTCCTCCTGATACCGCTTTTGCCCCCACGGAAAGCGCTTTTAGGACATGAGTGCCGCGCTGCACTCCTCCTTCACAGATCACATCAATCTTGTCTCCAACCGCATCACAAATTTCTGCCAGCTGATCAAAAGGCGCACGAGCGCCGTCAAGTTGACGTCCACCATGATTGGAAACCATAATTCCTGTGCAACCAATTTCGACAGCTCGTAGCGCATCCTCAACACTCATGATGCCCTTCAAAGCGAATTGCCCTCCCCATTGGGAGCAGAGTTTTTCAGCGTCGTCCCAACCCATCGATTGGTCCAGCATAGTGGAGAAATAGTCTCCAACGGATACTGCCAAATTTGTGCCCTGTCCCACGTGACCAGATAAATGGGGCATGTCGAATTTCTCTTTCGTCAAGAAATTCCAAGCCCACATCGGGTGGGAGGCAAAACTAGCCAAGGAAGATAGAGTCAGCTTTGGAGGAGACTTGAAGCCGGTGCGCAAGTCTCGTTCACGATTTCCTCCCGTTATTGTATCCACGGTTAAAGCCATGACCTCAAAATTTGCATCCCGTGCACGCTCCAAAAGTGTATCGTTAAGGTCGCGATCCTTGTGGAAATAAAACTGAAACATTTTGGGGCCCGATGCGATCGGGGCGATTTCTTCCGCTGAAACCGTTGCTAACGATGAGATCCCAAACATAGTGCCATATCTTGTCGCGGCTCTTGCAACAGCACGCTCTCCCTCATGATGGAACAAGCGCTGCAGCGCGGTTGGAGCACAATAGAAGGGCATGGCTAGTTTTTGCCCCATCACCTCGACGCCCATATCAATTTGTTCGACGCCTCTTAGTACATTCGGAACCAAGTCCACGTCTTCAAATGCTGCGCTATTTCTGCGGTATGTCACTTCATCATCAGCAGCGCCATCAATGTAATGGAAGATGGGACTAGGGAGACGTTTTTTCGCTAATCGGCGGAAATCTTCAAAATTATGACAGTCTCTAAGGCGCAACTCAATATTCCTTGATTTTGGCTCGCGTGTCAAAGCACCCAACGTTTGTTAAGTGTCCTTTTTGCGGTTTCATTCTTTCGTCATCCTCGCGCATTACAAATTGTGAAAACCTGATTGGCATTCGACTGCTGGGGTTTCGGGCTTTGTTGCCTACACCTAAGAATATTGAAAAATGGCCAAATATTGAAATCTCTGCACTTATCACTCTACCCAAACTACCATGAGAGTCTTTGACGAATTGCTTCAATAATTGTCAGTTTGGTGCGGCCAGTCAGTCAACTTCGGGTGCGGTCCCATGCGAAAAATGACGGATAACCGCCATTATGTGAAATGTCGGAAAGTGGGCCGCTAACAGAAGGACCGCTTTTGAAAAATCCAGGCGCCAAGCGGTCTCCGCGAGATCAAATCCATATCTCTAGGACCGCTAGTCGAAAAGATTGAAATCGAAAGGGAAGTTTAGATCGTCTCCATAAGCAGAAGACGCCACTGCGACTCAAAGCCTCACCTTGCCTTTGAACTACTTAGCCACTAGTGTTCCACGAATGTTCTCGGAGGCAGATCATGTCTGACAACAGCGCAATCGAATGGACCGACGCCACTTGGAACCCGGTGACGGGCTGCACGAAGATTAGTCGAGGCTGTGACAACTGCTACGCTGAAAGATTTTCTGAGCGGTTCCGTGGAGTTCCGGGCCATCCGTTCGAAAGCGGTTTCGACCTTACACTTAGACCTGCTCGGTTAGAACAGCCACTTGGCTGGCGACGTCCCCGAATGATCTTCGTCAACTCGATGTCAGACCTATGGCACAAGTCAGTTCCGTTCGAATACGTCGATAGAGTTTTCGATACGATGGAGAAGGCCGATTGGCACGTTTATCAGCTCCTGTCGAAGCGCAGCTCTCTCATGTCGAAGTACCTCCGAAAGCGGTATCGAGATCGGCCCTGCCCTCAACATATTTGGTGCGGGGTTTCAGTCGAGGATGCCCAAGCTAAAAGTCGAATTTTGCACCTCCAAGGCTCGCAAGCGGGCGCGCGTTTCCTGTCGATTGAGCCATTGATCGGCCCGGTGGGAGAATTGGACCTCTTTAATATTGACTGGGTGATTGTGGGCGGAGAAAGCGGTCCGCGGGCAAGGCCAATCGATCCCCGTTGGGTTCGAGAGGTGCGAGACCAATGCATAGAGCAAGACGTCGCCTTCTTCTTCAAGCAATGGGGTGGGTTCAGGCCCAAGGACGGTGGAAGGAAACTCGACGGGCGAGAATGGAACGACTTCCCCCAAAAATTCAAGGCTGCGGTGGAGAATGCTGACTAATGGCTCAGCCTCCGGTGCTGCCGCGAGAGTACCACGATCGCGAGCAAACGTTCGTCAAGCACATTATCTTGCGAGGCTATTTGCAAAAAGTCGCTTATAATATCCTCTCGGCGTGGGACGACTTCACATTCGTTGACGGTTTTTCAGGTCCTTGGGAGGCGAGGTCAGAAGAGTTTGCTGACACATCATTCGGCATAGCGATCAGGGAGCTCCGAGAGGTTCGGGAGTCCTTCCGCCTTCGCGGAAAAACGAAGTGTTTGCGCTGTGTATTCGTGGAGAAGGAGGCGGAGCCCTTCGAACGCCTCAATGGCGCCGCTGGAGGCGCAGCGGACCTTCACGCCCGCGCCATCCACGGCACGTTTGAGGACAATATCCCGGAAGTCCGTCGTTACGTTGGCTCCTCATTTGCACTGACGTTTGTAGACCCAACCGGGTGGAGCATCGACCTCAGCCGCATCGCTCCACTCCTAAGACAACGGGGGGAGGTGCTCATCAACTTCATGTACGAGCATTTCAAAAGGTTTGTGGAGGACGAACGTCCCGAAATACGCGCTTCGTATGACAAGCCCTTCGGCGGCTTGCCTTGGCGCAAGATGATTGACGAAGAGATGTCCAACGGCCTTTCTAAGGAAGAGGCCATTCTGGAGGTCTTCAAAACCGCAGTGAAAGAGGTATGCGGTTTCGACTACGTCGCTAGCGCCCGCATTCGTCATCGCAAACTGGACAAGTCGCATTTTTATCTCGTCTACGGCACGCGGCACCAGAAGGGCTTGGAAGTATTCAGGCAAGTTGAACGCAC
>NZ_BCZQ01000054.1 GCF_001598815.1 Sphingopyxis terrae subsp. terrae NBRC 15098
CGGCTCAACAAGGAGGTCAAGCGCCGCGCCGACGTCGTCGGAATCTTCCCGAACGAAGACAGCATCATCCGCCTCGTCGGGGCTGTGCTGATGGAGCAGAACGACGAGTGGCAGCTCCAGCACCGATACATGCAGATCGAAGGCATGGCCGAACTCAACCAACCCATGATCGAGGAGGAAAATCAGCCCCTACACATCACCGCCAAAGCCGCCTGACGATGGCCCACGGCCACAGCCGAAATTACACCACCTTGACGGACGCGACCGCCGCTTGCGGATGCCCGTTCCTTCCGCTCGATGCGACCGGCTTGAGGAGGGTGGGCGCGTTCGCCTTTTAGAGACCCGTATTATCCCCAAACTGATCCTGTATCCATTCACGCTCCGTCGGAACAGGCGAACCGGGATCGCGAGCCGGTGCTGGTCAAGCGATCACCGACGTCGATCATTGCGCGGGCTTGGCAACCGGGGGGCGCACGGCAAAACCGGACAGAAAAAGAAAAGGGGCCGGTTTGCACCGACCCCTCCGAATTTCCCGTCGCGCCTGCGATCAGCTCGGGATGATCTGGAGATCCAGATGGTCCGAATCGAAGCCGTTCTCGCCCGGAACCGCGGCGATCGGTCGTTCGCGGATGCGCGGGCCGGTTGCGCGGCTGAGCACGGCCTGGCCCGAACCATTGAGCAGGATTTCATCGCTGCCGGCGATGATGCGCGTCCCGACGAGTGTGCCCGGTGCGTAGCTGACGACCAGCTCATAGCCCGTGGGCGCGTTGCAATATTCGCGGAACGAGCCGAGCGACACCGCGTCGCCCTCGATCGCGCCGAAGCCGGTCAGCTGATGATTGACGGTGCAATTGACCGCCACCGTCGCAAACAGGTTGAAGCCGTACGAGGCGGCCAGCGCCGTCGTCGGTACTGCCACGAGCGCGGCGCCCGCGAGAGCAATCGAAAGTTTCCGTTTCATTCGCCACCCTTTCCGCCCGAATTGGCCGAAGTGTTGGATGGTGATTAGCCGCGCACATCTAATATTCAGTTAAGTGCCCGTGCGAAAAAGCACCGGAACCCGGCGCTTTCTGCCCATGAAGGTCGGAAATTTAAGCGCTTAGCGCGCGGTAACGGAGATCGAGATCACGTCGCTGTAGGTGCCGGCACGGCGATCGCTGACATCGCCGATGATGAACTGGATCGGCAGCGAGTCGCGGCGATAGCCATTGCCGGTCGGCCCCGACAGGCGGCTGGTGCCCGCCAGATTCACCGCGGTTCCGCCCACGGCGATCGAATAGGGCACCGTCCAGTCGCTGGCGCCGAGGCGCAGCTTGCCCGAATTGGCCGAGGTCACTTGCAGATCATATTGACCGGTGCTGCTGACGCGCAGCTGCAGCGGCACGGGCGCGACGCCGGTGCGCAGTTCGCCCAGGTCGACGACGGCGTGGCCGTCGCTCATCGAATAGGCGCCCGACAGGCCCATGCGCGCCGACGGCAGCACCTCGAGGCCGAGAACGACCTGCGTCCCGCCCAGCGAGCGGAAGCTGCGGTCCTGCGCCTCGATGCTGACATCCTGGGTGAAGGTGCCCGAATCGCGGACGTCTTCGGGATTGGCGACGAGCTTGTAGAGCAGCGTCTTCGATTCATTGGGGGCGAGCACCAGCTCGCGCTGCGACGGCGTGCGCAGCGAACGGCCGGCGCGCGGTGTCACATCCTGCGAATCGGTGAGGTTGACGAGCGCATAGCCGATGCGCTTGCCCGTCCCCTTCGACAGACCAAACGGCGGCTGCGACAGGTCGAACAGCGGCGCAAAGCGGCATTCGGACCCGCCGTCGTTGATATAAGTGACGCTGAACGTCCCTTCGGGCAGCGAACCGCCATAGGGATCGTATCCGGAGATCATCCAGCTCGTCGGCGCGGCATTCATCCGCACCATGCAATCGGTCGGACGCGCCGAATTGGCCGACTGGGCGAAGGCGGGAGCGGCCATCAGCGTGGCGGCGAGCAAAAGCGATGCGCGAAGCATGGAAGCCTCCTATTTGAACGAGCCCGACTTCACGGTGCCGAGATCGACGAGACCGGTCGTATCGGCCGGAACGGTAAATTCGAATGCCCTGTCGACCGTGCCGTTGGGGCCATAGGTTTCGACAAGATAGCGGCGGCCGGGCAGCAGGTTGGATACCGCGAAGCGCCCGACCGAATTGGTGAAGAAGGGCGTCGGCTGCGGATTGTCGCCTTCCTTGACGTCGAGCAGCGTGACGCGCCCGCCGATCAGCGACACCGGCTTTTCGGGGGTGAGCATCAGCGTGCCGATCGCGCTCGCAAAGGCGTCGGTGCCGATGCGCGCGGCATAGCCGCTCTTGTACGGCGGGTGGACGCGGAACACGCCCGGACCGGTGTCATATCCCGGCGGCGGATCCTGCACGTCATATTGCACCGACTGGGTGGTGTAGGAGCCGAGGAAATTATGCACCGCCGCACCGAGCGGACCGCTGCGCGCGATATAGTCGTTCTGCGCGAGCGACTGGCCGACGACCACATCGCGCTTGCCGAGATTCTCGTGCGCCTTGAGCAGCATGAAGCTGTCGTTGATGCGGCGTCCGATGCCGAACATGCCGTCGGCATAGGCCAGCGTCGTGCCGACGCGCAGCGTCGTCACATTGACGTTGGCGAAGTTCGAAATGTTCGGGCCGAAGGCGGCGTGGCTGATCGCGGCGTCGAAGCGGTTGGCCGTATAGGTCGCATAGCCGGCGGCCTGCGCAGAATTGTCCTGCCGCGTCAGGATGCCGCCGAAGCCGACGCTGTTGAGCTGGTTGAGGCCGCTCTGATTGTAGGAAAGCTCGGCCAGATTGTCGCGGCTTTCGTAACGCGCCTCGGCGCGGCGGCGATAGTCGGGCTGGAAGACCAGGCCGACGATGACGCTGAAGCCGTTGTTGCGCGAAAAGGAGGCCGGATATTTCGCATATTCGACCCCGGTCCGGAACGTCCATTCGCGATCGAACCGGTAATAGCCGGTGGTGCCGATGCGATAGCTGTCGCCCAACGTGCCGCGACCCTTGATGTAGGATGCGGTCGAGGTCGTCAGGAATTTCTGGCTGAACTGGTGCGTATATTGCGCCGACGCGGTCACCGACGTCGTGTTGATGCCAAGGAGGTTGCCGAGCGTCGCGAAATGCGGCGACGTATAATCGACGCGCAGCGTCATGCTGTCGGACAGACCGCCGCGATCGAAGAAATGTTCGTAGCTGACGCCGGCGGCAAAACCGGTGCCGGCATCCTTCGAATGGCTGCCCGCCGCATCGAGCAGCAGGCGGCCACCGTTGCCGAGCACGAACTGCGTCTGGCCGGTCAGCGTCTGGACATCCTTGCTCGCCTGCAGGCCAACGCCGATGGCGGGGGCGTTGACGAACGCCTTGCGGAAAAAGCCGGTAAAGGCGACCGGACCCTTATAATCAGGGGCATAGCCGAAGTTTCTGCTCGTCGGCCCCAGGAAGGCGCCATATTCATAATCGCCCGGGTCGAGGTCGATCGGGTCGAGATATTGCTGATACGACAGATCCTGGACCGCGCCCGTATTGTCGGTAACCTGGATCTGGATGTCATTGCTGCCCGCGACGAGCGGCAGCGAGCTGAAGTCATAGCGACCGGGCTGCAAGCGCAATTCGCGATAGAGCGAGCCGTTGCGCAGGAAGCGCACGGTCGATTCGCGCTGCAGGATCAGTTGGCGGTTGGCCTGGAGAATCGCCGAGCGAAAGGCGTTGAAGCGCCGCTGCTGACGCAGCACGCCGACGCCGCCCATCTGGACATAGGCCTGTTGCCCGCGAATTTCGGGGTCGAGATCGCCGATGAACCAGCGGCGATAATCTTCGGGCTGGTCATAGACGAGGCGCGCATAGTTGCGGTGAAATTTGTAGCTGTCGCCGCCCGACAGGCTGATCTGCTGGCCGAACTGCGCGTCGCCTTCGAAGACGAAGTCGCCGACACGCACCGCACCGTCGAAATTGATCGTCGGGGGATCGGTGTTGTTGCTGCCTTCCCAGATGTAGGACTGGATGAGGTTGAGGTTCAGATAGGCCGAAAAACCCGCCGGTTGCAGCGAGATATCGTCCATATCGTCCTTGGGCGGCGCGAACAGGTCAACCGTCGATCGCTGGTCTGCCGATACCTGGACGACGACCACCGCGAGCGTGCTGGGGTCATAGGTCAGCGCGACGCCGGTTTCGGCAAGGTCGTCGGGGCCGAATTGCGTCTTGCCCGCCAGATGCGCGGCCAGCTTGGCGTGCGCCTCGTCGTTGAGGATCGGCTTCAGCAGCTTGAGGAAGGTTTCGGTGTCGAGCAGGAAGCGATCGTCGGCGGTCAGCCGCATCGGAATGTCGCCGAGGCTGCGGCTGAGAAAGGTCAGCGGCACCGTCATTTCGATGTCGCGGTCGTAGGGATTGATGTCGGGCCGGCCGTAGGGCCCCATCGGCACCTGCGGCATACCGAGATCGGGCTCGGTCGGCGTCGGGGCAGGCGTCGGTGTCGGCGTACCGGGCAGCGGGATGCTGGTCGGCGGCGTGCTCGGCGCTGGTGTCGGCGCAGGCGTCGGTTGAGCTGTCCCCGGCCGCTGCGGCAGGGGAATCGAAACCTGCGCGGCGGCGGTGCTGGCCCAAAGGGCCGGCAAAGCGACCGAGCAGAGGGCCGCCCGCATCCTCATTTTGCGAAGGTCAGCTTGATCGGGCCGGGGCCGAAGCCCGGGACCGGCAGGTTGAAGGTGCGTTCACCCTGCGCCGGTACATAGCCGGTGCCGACGACGCGTGCCAATTCCTCAGACGACACGTCGACGCGCAGGAACTTGCCGTCGCGGTCGGTGCCTTCGAGGTGCCAAGCAAAATTCGACATCATGGCATGGCGGCGGCCGTCGTTGCGCAGCGTTACCGCGACCCCGTCCTGCAGCGGCGGTTGTTCGGTCGCGCCGGGCAGCGCGGGCGGCTGGTAATTGACCTGGTGGACCGATGCCGCCTTGACGTCGGGCTTGGCACCCGGCGGAGCGACCACGACGAGTGCGCGCATCGTGTAGAGAACCTGCACCTGCGCCGAGGCGGCGTCCTTGCTGCCGGGCTCGAACGGGACGGGAAGCTGTTCGACGGAGACATAATAAGCCTGCGACGTCGGAATTTCAGGCTCACCCACCCATTGCAGGCGGATCACCTGGCGTCCGCCGGGGGGCAGCGCACCCTGCGGCGGGAAGACAAGGAATTTGTCGTCGGCCGGCGTTTCGGTGATCTTGCCGTCCTTGTCGATTTCCATGCGAAAGACGCGCGTCTGGAAAGCGAGCTTGCCGGCGTTGATATTCTGGACTTCGACACGGGCGACGGTGTTGCTGCCGTTCGATTCCATTTCGACGACCATCGGCGAAACGCGCATCGCATAAGCCGCGGGGACAAGAATGAACAGCGCGGCAATCACCGCCAGCAGCGCCTTCGACTGGCGCTTCAGCACGGACACGATAGCCATGATTCCCCTTCCCCCCTGAATTTCACAGAATAATTGCATTCATTCATAAAGAAAGGGGAAAGATTGCTCTTCCCCCTTTCCCTATGGTTACGCCACGAGCTTAGAGCGCGCTGAGGGTCAGCGTGGTCGTGCCCGCATAGGTGCCGGCGACCAGACCCTTGTTGGTGATCGCGGGGGCGTTGAAGTTGATCGTCATGTTCGAACGCCACGCACCCTGCTGGATGGTGTTGTTCTGCTGCGACGTCGAAACGGCGAGCGACTGGCCCGTGCCGCTGGTGACGGTGTTGACGGCAACGCCGGTCCAGTTTGCCGTAACGCTGTACGGAATATTCGCCTGGAATTCGTCGGTGTCATAGCCGCCGGCAGCGCTGTTCACGAGGCCGTTGACGTTATTCTTCGCGATCGAAACTTCGTTGTTGAAGTTGCAGCCAGCGGTCAGCGTTTCGATGTTGGCGAACGCCGGGCCGACCATTTCGAAGGCCGAGTTGACGTTTTCGTTGTTGCCGGTGCGGACACCGATCACGCCGAAGTCGATGTTCCGCGCGTTGGCGTCATTACCGGCATAGAACGAGCAGTCCTTGTTCACCGAACCCGTGAGGTTGAACGTCGTGGTGACGGTCGGGGTCGCGGCTTCGCTATCGCTCGGCGCATCGGCGACGGCGGTGTAGCGGGTGCCAATGCCAAGGCCGAGCAGTGCCTCGTTGGCGAGAACACCGAACGGTCCGGGGTTCGTCGAGGTGTACGGGATGCCCAAGATCACGCCAGCATAGTGACGCTGGTTGGTCTGCGCAGCGGCCGGCGAAGCGATGCCGACAAGAGCGATGGCGGCAACGGCGCCGGTAAGAATCTTCTTCATAACCTTCTTCCCTCATTTTTGAACCGCGCCCCCGTCGCGGGGAGGCGGCTGTTCATATGCACCGGCTGGTCGGAGAACCCGGGGGGTCGGTGCCACCCCCAGGGCCTGATCCGTCCGCGAAGTCGCCCCTCGCGAAGGAATCTCGTCAGATCGGAGACACGGTGATCGTGATCGTCTCCGAATATTCGCCTGCCAGCAGCATCCCGGCCTCGCCCGTGGGCTGACCCAGTTCGACCGCCAGCGTCATGCCGTCGGTGGCGATGCCGCCATTGCTGGAAATCACGCCGCCGGCCTGAAGCTGGGCGCTGGTGAAGCTTTTGCTGATCGTTTGCGACGACGGGAAACGCACCGGCATCTGCACCGCCAGATTATAGGGCAGCTTGCCGCCATAGGGCCCCTGGCCGTTCGGCATGGTGGTGTGCGTCAGTGCGCCGCTGGCACT
>NZ_BCZQ01000055.1 GCF_001598815.1 Sphingopyxis terrae subsp. terrae NBRC 15098
GGCCTTATCTGGACAGTCTGCGCCGCCCGCAACATTGCAGTAAAGTCGGCGATGGACGCCCACGGTAGGCAGTAATCAGGCTGGCCGTAGCGCTGACCCAAGAGCTGGCGGAGGCCAGCCTGATTGCTGCCGGGCCATAAGGCGCAACGGTGCGAGGTCAGCTTCCGGGTGGGGGGTCCGGGGGGAGGGTTTAGCGCCGGTGTCGATCATTACTGTCTGCGAGCGCCGCGAGGCCAAGGGCCTCGATGCACATGTGCCGCTGATCCTGCGCGGCGACGCGCTCTATGATCCCGATCTGGACCGTTTCTTTCTCGACCTGCCGCTGTCGGGCGTTCGCTCGCGACATTCGCTTCGCGCCTATGCCTATGATGTCGCGGTCTGGCTTCGCTTTCTCGATGCCTGCGGCAAGACCGTGTGGGCTGCGACCCGCGACGATGTCGATGCCTATCATCGTGAGCGACGCCGCGACGAGGCCGATCACCGCATCACGGCGGCAAGCTGGAACCGGGCCGTCGCCAGCCTCGATCGCTTCTACCGTTGGGGCGAGCAACATGGTCTGATCGCCGAGGCGCCGTTCAGCCGCCGCGCCGTGTGGCGACCGGCGCAGGGCGGTCGCCGCGGCATGATCGCGGCGCGCAACGACGCCTATGAACGTGTCGCCAGGCGGTCGGATGTGCGGTTCGTCACGATGGACGACTACCGCATCTTCCGCGAGGTCGGCTTGCGCGGCCTCACCCCTGACGGCACTGAGCGCCCCGGCGCGCGCGATCGGAACGGGCTGCGCAACGCGCTATTCGCCGATCTTCTCGTCACCACCGGCCTGCGCCTCGAAGAGGCGTCGGGCCTGCTCGCTGCCGAGCTCGCAGCGATCGACCGCGACGGCGACCATGCTGGGCAGGCTTGGCTGCCTCTCCCGCCGCCGCTCACCAAGGGCGACCGGGGACGCAGTGTGCTGGTCCCGCGTCGGCTGCTGCGTCAGATCGCAGCCTATGTCGCCGTCGAACGCGCCGCGGGCGTGACCAAGTTCGCCGCGCGGGACGGCGCGGCCAAGCTCGAACGACCGATCCCTGTCACCCGCGCCGGTCTCGACCGCATGCGCGATGTCTGCACCCCGGAGGAACGATGCCGCCTGATCCTGTGCGACGAGGATGGAGCGCCCCGCGAGCCGGCGGCGCTATGGCTGACCGAGGTCGGGCAACCTGTGCGCCCCAACTCGTGGGAGGTGATCTTCACCCGCGCCTGCAACCGGTGCGCGGAGAACGGCTTCCCGCTGTCGATCAGTCCGCACCAGCTTCGCCACACCTTCGCAGTCCATATGCTCGCCTTGCTGATCCAGCAGCGACTGCGCGAAGCAGCATTGCCGGCGGGGCCGGTGGAGAGCTACCGGCTGATCCTGGGCGATCCGCTGCAACAGGTGCAACGCCTGCTCGGCCACGCGAGCCTCGCCACCACCTATATCTACCTCGACCATATCGCGACCCGCGCCGATACGGTGGATGCGGCTGTCGAAGAGCTGCTCGCGCTGCTGCCGGGACCGCAGGGCGCATGAGCGGACGTCCTCGCAAGGGCCGGCCCGTCGCCTTCACGCCGATCACGCCGGAGCCACCACAGCCCGATCCGGTACTCGGCCTCAAGTTCACCATCGAGGCGCGGCATGGCGGAACGGTCCTGGTCGATATGACCGGGCTCGATCCCCGTCCGCTCGCCATAGCCTTCGCCGGCGCGCTGCGTCGGTCGGCCGCGATCGAGGGACCGATCGGTGCGGCCAGCGTCATCAAGCAGTATGTTCAGGTTTATCGTCACTTCTTCGCCTGGCTTGGCGATGATGCGCCGGAGGTGGCTGGCGTCAGCGACCTGCGCGCAGCCCATATCGATGGCTTCGCGTCCGCGCTCGAACGGCGCGGGATGGGCGCGATCCACCGGCACAAGACGGTCAGCAAGATCATCAACACATTGCGCGCGATCGAAGCCGACCGGCCCGATCGGATCGCGCTCGACCTGCATGAGCGGCTGCGCTATACTCTGGCCACGTCGGCGGGCCGCTCGACCCCGCGCGATGCTTACAGCCCATTCGTCGCCCGCGCATTACGCGACGCGGCGCGGGCCGATGTGGAAGCGATGTTCCGCCGGTTCGGCGCCGACGACCGGACCGATGAGGACGACCCCGTAATCGCCAGAGCCCGCGCCGATGTTGAAGCCATCATTACACGCCATGGAGCTATTCTGACCGATCGCGTCGAGATGCGCCGCCTTTATTTCATGCGATTGCGGCGCGGCCTGCCGTTCAGCACGCTCATCGACGATCTTCATGGCCGGCATCATCTACTTGCGAGTGATCTCGCGGCGTTGCTCGTGTTGCTCACGCTCGATACCGGCCTCGAGCCCGAGTGCCTGAAGGCGCTGACCGTGGATTGTCTCACCAACCCGCATGCCGGCACGGTGGAGCTGCGCTATCTCAAGCGCCGCGCGCGCGGCGCCGAGCACAAGAGCATGCGCGTCCGCGACGGCGGTAGCGGCACGCCTGGCGGTCTTATTCGCCGCCTGATCGACGTCACCGCCATCGCCCGCGAGCATCTGACCGATGATCGTCTTTGGGTTTATCACAACGCTGGCGGCCTGCGGGCAGGTATCGCTCATCCGAAGGAGCGGATCGCTGCCTGGGTAGCGCAGCATGCTATTGTCGACGACGACGGCAAGCCGCTCCACCTGCTGCTCTCCCGGCTGCGCAAGACCCACAAGGCGCTGTGGTACACCAAGACCGAGGGGCATATGGCCCGCTTCGCGGTGGGCCACTCGCGCGAGGTTGCAGCGCGCCACTATGCCGATCTGCCGTCGCTCCGGCCATTGCACGAGGCTGCCATCGCCGACGCCTTTCGGGAAGCGGTCGCCACAGCCACGCCGACCGTGCTTCCGCCCACCACCGAGCAGGAGCTGCGCGAAGCACCCGAACAGGCCGCGCCGCTGATGCCGCCCGATACCGTGGGTCCGTTGCTCGACGGCGAACAGGATGTCTGGCTCGCCGCCTGCGCAGGCTTCCATAGCAGTCCCTTCGCCGAGGCCGGATCACCCTGCGCGCAGCCCTTCTGGGGCTGCCTCGATTGTCCCAACGCCGTCATCACCGCGCGCAAGCTCCCCGCGATCCTCGCCTTCCTCGCGTTCGTCGAAGAGCAGCGATCGAGCCTGCCGGCGAGCGACTGGGCGGCCAAGTTCGGCCGCGTCCATGCTCGCATCACCGCCCAGGTCCTGCCGACCTTCTCCGATGCCGTTGTCGCCGATGCGCGCCGGCAGATGGAGAGCGAACGGCTCTATCTGCCGCCGGAGGCCCGCGCATGACCACGCCCGCCCATGCCCAAGCGCCCGCCTTCGACGATCGCCCCGTGCTGGCGAGCGCGCCGCTCAAGGCGGGCCATATCCGCGAGGATCTGTCGTGCGTTGGCGATCCGAGCTGGGATCTCGGCCCCGCCGTATTCCGCGAGAACGCCCGGCGCTGCCACGTCACCGTGCATTTCGACGTGCTCGAGCATGCCGATGTGCAGGCAGCGATGCGCGCCTATCTCTATGCCCGCCTCAACGTCGATCTTCCCGGTTACCGCCCGAAGCTGCCGCCGGCGAGCATCCGCCAAGCATTCAACCGCGCACGCCGGTTCTTCGCGTTCGCGCGCTTGGCGCTTGGACGGCTCGACCTTAATCGCGTCGATCAGGCTTTGGCCGATGCCTATGTCCGGCACCTTCGGGCCGATCCGGCCCGGCGACCCGTCATCGTCGGCCACCTTCTCGAAGTGGTCTCAGATCTCTATCACTATCGTGACCACCTCGCCGGCGGAGGCCTCGCGTTCGAGCCCTGGGCAGGACA
Organism: Sphingopyxis terrae subsp. terrae NBRC 15098; assembly: GCF_001598815.1. Classification (GTDB taxonomy): domain Bacteria; phylum Pseudomonadota; class Alphaproteobacteria; order Sphingomonadales; family Sphingomonadaceae; genus Sphingopyxis; species Sphingopyxis terrae. The sequence continues at coordinate 3,854 of NZ_BCZQ01000055.1, forward strand.
AGCCCCGGCACGCGTCGCAGGCTACCGGTACGTCCGCGAGAACCGCACGCCGCGGTTCCCGGAAGAGGTCATCGCCGCGCTACTTGCCTGGTCGTTGCGCTACGTCACCGTCTTCGCCGACGATATTCTCGCCGCCCGTCGCGAGCTTGATCGGCTCGAAGCGCGCCGGGATCGTCTTGCTGCCGCCGACTCCGGCCTCCCGGAGGCTGATCGCCGGCAACGTCGCCGCACCCGCCTGAAGGCCTATTTCGATCACCGACGCCGCGAGGGGCGCGGCGCGCCGATCTGGGGCACGGCTCATAACGGCAGGGTGCGCGTCGATCCCAAGACCGGCACCGTGACCCCACCGATCAACGCCCATCTCCTGCATCTCCATGCCGGGATCGACGTGCAGGCAGAGCCAGGCGCGCATTTCATGCTGACCGGCGGTGAAGCGAGGTTGATCGACGCGGTGGCGACCGAGCTGGGGGTGGAGGTCGGCGGCATGGATACGTCGATCTCGATCGATCCTGAGAGCGGGCGTCCATGGCGCGAACGCTTCGACGCGAAGACCCTCGCGAACGAAGAACGGATGCTTCAGGCGGCCGCCTATATCGTGTGTGCCTATCTGACCGGCATGCGCGACTGCGAGGTCCAGGCGATGCGGCGCGGGTGCCTCTCGATCGCGCGCAGCGAGGACGGCTTGATCGAGCGGCATCGCATCCGATCGACCATCTACAAGCGCCGGTCGGCCGTGGGCGAGGCCGCGAGCTGGGTGACGATCGAGCCGGTCGCCGATGCGATCGCGGTGCTCGAACGCCTGTCGGCAGGACCGACGCGCGCCAGCGGCAGCGATACGCTCTGGCCGGTGCTGCGCTCCAGCGCTGTCGCCAAGACGCATCTGTCGAGCGAGGTGGTCCGCCAGCTCAATGCCTTCCGCGATCACCTCAACACCGCCTTCGGCAGCCCCGATGAGCCGGTCATCCCACCCGGACCCGATGGCAAGCCGTGGCGCATCACGACGCGGCAGTTCCGGCGCACGATCGCGTGGCACATCGCCAACCGACCGTTCGGCACCATTGCCGGCATGATCCAGTATAAGCACGCCTCGGTCGCCGCTTTCGAGGGCTATGCCGGGAGCAGCTCATCCGGGTTTCGCGCCGAGGTCGAGGTGCAGCGCCGGCTCGGCCAGATTGACGACCTGCTGGACTATTTCGACCGGCGGAAGGGCGGCGCATCGCTCGGCGGTCCGGCGGGACCGCGCATCGCGCGGACGCTCGACGATGCCGCCGTCAATCTCGGGCCATTGCCCGCCATGATCGCCGATCGCGCCCGCCTGCGCGTCATGCTCGCCAGCGTCGCGCGCACCTTCCATGTCGGCCCGCTCGCGGATTGCTTCTTCGATCCCGCGACCGCGCTCTGCCTCAAGCGCGTGACGACCCCCGATCCCGCACAGCCGCTCACCGCCCTGTGCGAGCCGACCCGCTGTCCCAATGCCTGCATCACCGCCCGCCATAGGCCACAATGGGAGCGCGCGGCTGCCGATGCCAGGGCACACTTACGCGAACGGCGCATTTCCGATCTCCAGCGTCAAGCACTTCAAGCCGAGGTCGAACGCCTGAGCGCGGTGATCGACGCGATTGATCTTCCAGTACCGTAGTCTAGCTGACGACGGTCTCTATGTCTGTCGGGAATGGCCACGTTCTTTCGGTCTCGGACCAAAATCGGCCTGTCCGGTCCAGACCAGACTACGCCATACAGCGCCAATTGACCTCTTCTCGTTTCCGGTCATTCTACGCCGACATATTGAGAGGAGGCCGCCGATGCTCATTCTTGTTCAGCTCGACATTTCCAAGGCGGAAATGGATGCGTTTGACGAATATGAAACTCAGGTTCTCGCGTTGTTGGGGAACCACGGCGGAAAGATATTGGAGCGCCTGCGCTCGATCGATGGGAAGAGCGAGATCCACTTGCTGCATTTCTCAGACCCAAATGCCCTGGAGACGTTTCGCTCCGATCCTGACCGCACTGCCCTTCAAGAGCTGTGGTTGAAATCCGGGGCCTCATCCAGTCTCACTGAAGTCCGACGATTGAGCCTAGCATGAAGCAGCCAATCTGAAACCCACCCCAATTCAGTCCTTTCGTTCACTGCCTGATTAAACCGAAATCGGTCAGATGTTCGGGTGAGAGTTCCAGCTAGGCTTGACTGTCAGGATAT
>NZ_BCZQ01000056.1 GCF_001598815.1 Sphingopyxis terrae subsp. terrae NBRC 15098
GCCAATCTAATTTTTGATTTCTGAGCCGAGGACAGATTTGTATTCCAGAAATTCATCAAATCCAATCTCGCCCCATTCACGGCCATTGCCTGACTGCTTATAGCCGCCAAATGGTGCGTTGAAATCCGCATGGGCCGCGTTCACGAAAACTTGGCCCGTGCGCATCTTTCGAGCCACTTCGACAGCTTCTTGATGTTCGCCCTGAACATAGCCGGACAAGCCATAGGGCGAATCATTGGCGATCTCGATCGCGTTATCAACCGTGTCGTATGCAATGATGCTCAGCACAGGTCCGAATATCTCTTCTCGTGCAATTGTCATATCATTGCTGACATTTGAAAAGATCGTTGGCGCAATAAAATAGCCGCTCCTAACACCATCGGGCCTGTCTGCGCCGCCGGTTTCCAGCTTGGCGCCTTCTTTGACACCTTCTGAAATCAGCCGCACAATTTCTGCATGCTGACGTTTCGTCGCAATCGGGCCGATAGCCGGCGCCGGCGCATCCCAACTTGTCGCCAGCGGGATGGATTCGGCGACCTCAACTGCAATTCTAGTGGCCTCTGCCACTTTGTCTGACGGAACCAGGAGGCGCGTGCCCGCTGTACAAGTCTGGCCCACATTACTCATAATCCCTTGAACAGCCCTGCCAACAGCATCCTTCAAATCGGCACTTGGCAAAACAATATTGGCTGACTTGCCGCCAAGCTCGAGCGATACTCTTTTGATCGTATCCGCCGCTGCCTTTGAGACGTTGGCTCCGGCCATCGTAGACCCAGTAAAGCTGACCATATCAACATCTGGATGCTCAGCTATGGACGCACCCACTACTCTACCAGGTCCATTGACAAGATTGAACACACCAGGAGGCACACCAGCTTCGTGGATAACCTCAGCCAGCAACAGTGAATCCAGGGATGTTTGTTCAGCCGGCTTCAGAACGATCGTACAGCCTGTTGCCAATGCCGGCGCAACTTTGCACGCAACCTGGTTCAACGGCCAATTCCACGGAGTGATCAACCCGCAAACGCCAATGGGTTCGCGTCGTATGGCTGTAGTGCCTTGAATCTTCTGAAACTCAAAACTCTCCAGAACTTTGGCCGCGGTTGAATAATGGGCAATGCCGGCCGGGACTTGCGCCCTGCTTGACCACCAAGTTGGTGCTCCCATTTCCATGCTAATTGCTTCTGAAAACTCGTCAGCTCGAGCTTTGATTCCAGCCGCAATCCGTTCCAACATGGCCCTGCGATCTTCAACGCTAGATTGGGAAAACTCCTTGAACGCCTCCCTGGCTGCTGCCACCGCACGAGCGACATCATCTTCTCCACCGCCAGCAACGGTTGCACAAACTGTTTCGGTGAGGGGATTCACAACCTCAAATATTGACGGATTCAATGGATCAACCCATTCGCCGCCGATATACAGTTTGCTGTGTATTTTCATTTGATATGCCTCTTCTATGTGCTGCTTGCTCAGTCAAAAAAGTTGCGATCAGACTTTCGCCTGATCGCTAGTCTTTGCTCACCAAATTCCCAGCATCTGGTAGAGCGGAGAGTTCTACTAAAACTTGCCGCGCAGGGTCAGTCCATAGGTCCGTGGCTCTTGGACAAATGCACCACGTGCTCGCTGGCCAGAGAATCCTCTAAGCGGAATATCGAATGTCAAAAACCTTGTCCGCACATCAAAAAAGTTGCGAGCCCAAGCCTCAATGGTGAACTTCTCATTTGCAGTTCTAAAACCAAGGCGAAGATCCAACTTCGCGTTCGATTTCTGGATATCAAATGGTGCCGCAATGGCGGCTGCCACCGCGTCCCGTACTTGAGCTTCGGTCGTCAGACCAAAGGTCGCAGGTCTTTCAGTAGGCAAAGTACTGGTGCGCCTTTTTGATTCATAACGAACCGAGAAACCTGCGAACATCGAGGCGCCGCTTGTGTTAATCTCGGTATCAACATTGGCACCACCAATCACAACCAATTTTGGCGCATTCGTGAATTGCTGACCGCACAATGCAGTGACAGAGCCGTTGAAATTCGCATCTGTCGGATCAAATGTGGTGCAATCATCGGGATATTTGGCGTCTGTATAAGTGGCAGCCAGGTTTAGGGATAATGCGTCAGACAACGCATAGGCTGATTCAAATTCCACACCCTTGGAGCGCGCTTTATCGACATTGAATGCGCTAAACCTTGTGCCATCAAATGCCAGCACCTGAAAATCCGAAAGATCAGAATAGAACAAGGCAATATTTGCCCAGGCCCGGTTGTTCAGGAATACGGATTTGAAACCCAATTCAAAGGCATCAATTTTCTCTGAGCGGAATCGCGGATCTGCACCGCCAACCGCAGCGGAAACATCAAGGTTAAATCCACCGGACTTAAATCCATGCGTAAATCCACCATAGACGAAGGTTTGATCTGCAACTTCGTAGCTTAAATTTGCAGTATAGGTGAGCTGGTCATCCTTGAAATCTCTGTCAAATGGTTGTGGGATTAGATTCAAGTATGAAGTCACAAATGTATTTGCCGCGTTCGTATTTGCAAATTGGGTGAAGAAATTATTTGGGTCGCTAGGATCATATAGACCGGAATTGAATATCCAACAGTTCGATTGAACAACTGATGCCAGTCGTGCGGGTCCCCCTGCGCCAAAGAAACCATTCGTCCCATTGTACAGACCAAAATTAGGTGAAGTTAAGCTTGTCAAATTGTTGAATGTTGCCTCGCAGGCGTTGTGCTGTCCGGGAACTTGGTGGCCGACTTGGGCATCTTTCTTTTCAGTGATGTATCGAGCACCAAGCGTCAGATTTAGCCCGTCAGTAAGCTCCAGCACATTGTGAGTGAAGACCGAAAAAGAACTGCCATCTTGCTGTGCCCTTGGCGCGGCATAGTCGCCAGCTGCATCTACGCCGTTAGAAGCAAAATTTAGCTCATTGAAATCTGCAGAACCAAATCTACCGACGCTAACGCCCGCCTGCATATCCCGCAAAAATACCAAAGCATAACGTTGATCGATCTTCTCATGCGAATAGTATGCCCCAATTAACCAATCCAAACTGTCTTCAAAGGCATTCCCTTGAAGCCTGAGCTCATGCGATGTCGACTTAATCGTGGTGCCGTTTAGCGCATCCAAGTCCACATTTGGTAAGATAGCTTCAGCTTCGGGGCAGGGACCAACAGCGTATATTTCAAGCGAAGTGTAATCGCCGCGACAAGAATCAGCATTCGATTCGCCATAATAACCTAGATAAGAGAGGTTTGCGAAAGGCAATTCCACATCATACGTGGCGCCAACATTCCAACCGTTATAAGGGTTGGTATAGTTGCTGTCGTTCGCCAACCCTTCTTTTAGGGCTCGGCGACCAACAAAGTCAGCCCCTGCTGTTCCGCCAAATGCAGAAAATGGTGCCAAGTTAGCCTGAATAAAGGGTGAGTGATTCAACCACACCGCCGAACAACATTGATCATCCCCTCGAGAATAACCAGCAAATAGACGCAAAACGCCTGCATCTTCTAAGTCAAATAGCAACTGTCCGCGAACGGAAGATCGGTCTATCGAGCTAGAATCATATCCGTCCGGGCCAATAACATATCCATCACGCACAGCATGCGAGCCAGAGACCCGAAGAGCTACTTTTCCTTCAGAAACCGGAACATTAAACCCGCCGCGAACCTTGAACAGATCGTAATTGCCGGCGGAAACATCGAAGAATGCTTCTGTATCATCAAGGTTTGGCTTGTTGGTCTTTATGACCAAAGCGCCTGCCGAAGTGTTGCGACCAAAAAGCGTACCCTGCGGGCCCCTTAGGACCTCAACTTGCTGAACATCATTCAATTCACCAAGGACCGCACCTGGGCGCGGGATGTAAAACCCATCCACAAATGCGCCGACCGAACTTTCAATACCAATATTGTTACCGGTGGTTCCAATCCCGCGCAAACGAAGCGTCAGCCCGCCAGTCGTACTATCCGAGGAGTTCATCTGGTAGCTAGCGGCGGCCCGCTCCAAATTTGTAATGTCTGAAACGCCGGTACGCACCAACATTTCGGCATCTACGACTGTAACGGCAATCGGCGTCTCAACAATGGACTGTTCGCGCTTTGTAGCGGTGACGATTATTAGATTTCGGTCGCTCTCTGGTTCGCTCTGCGCTTGCGCAGAAGGGGCCTCCTGCTGAATATCATCATTTGCCGATGCAATCCCAGGCGCGCCCATATAGCCAAGGGCGGATGCAATCAAAGCAAATCTTGAGGTTTTGCCCCAAAAATCAGATTGATCGCCCAAGTTTAGTTTGTTGTGATCGTTGTTGCTCAAGATACCCTCCTCAGGTGCCGCAAAATAATTTTGCTTATTTCTATAGCTAGAGCAGGTCGCGTCCGTCAAGGTGGTGTAATTTCGGCTGTGGCCGTGGGCCATCGTCAGGCGGCTTTGGCGGTGATGTGTAGGGGCTGATTTTCCTCCTCGATCATGGGTTGGTTGAGTTCGGCCATGCCTTCGATCTGCATGTATCGGTGCTGGAGCTGCCACTCGTCGTTCTGCTCCATCAGCACAGCCCCGACGAGGCGGATGATGCTGTCTTCGTTCGGGAAGATTCCGACGACGTCGGCGCGGCGCTTGACCTCCTTGTTGAGCCGCTCGAGCGGATTGGTTGAGTGTAACTTCGTGCGGTGCTGGGTGGGAAA
>NZ_BCZQ01000057.1 GCF_001598815.1 Sphingopyxis terrae subsp. terrae NBRC 15098
CATAATGCCGTAACCCGGATTATGCCGCATGGCGTCGGCCAAGGCCCTGTTTTCCGGCCATCCACCACGCGGCAATTTCGCATAATCAGAGCCCTTCGAGGAACGCGAGGAGCTGATCGTCGGGCTGGAACCGTCCTGTCGGCACATCCGGTGCGGCAACGCGGGCGAGTGCCTTTTCCTTCATCCGCATATCGGCGTGGATGTAAACCTGCGTCGTTTCGACCGATTCATGCCCCAGCCACAGTGCGATCACGGCCTGATCGACGCCATGGTGGAGCAGGTCCATCGCCGTGCTGTGGCGAAGCGTATGCGGCGTGACCCGCTTGGCGGCGATGCTTGGGCAGGTCCGCGATGCCGTAAGGCAGTGCTTGCGCACCAGATGTTCGAGCGCATCGCGGCTGAGCCGTTCGCCACGGATCGAGGGGAACAGCGGTTGATCGCTTTTCCCATGATCGCCGATCCACGCCTTGAGGACCTTGGCGGTTTCCCGCCTGATCGGCGTGCACCGTTCCTTCCGTCCCTTGCCCATGCAACGAACATGAGCACCGGTGCCGAGCACCACATCCTTGTTTTGCAGGCTGACCAGTTCGGATGCCCTGAGGCCCGTCTGCACCGCGAGCAGCAGCAGGGCATGATCGCGCTTTCCCGCCCATGTCGAGAGATCCGGCGCCGCCAGCAGGGCGGCGATCTCGCTCGCATCGAGGAACGTGACGGCGCGCTTTACATAGCGCTTGTTGGGCATCGCGAGGATGCGCTGGCAGTGCAGCATCCATGTGGGGTCGGTCATCGCGACGTAGCGGAAGAACGAACGGATTGCGGCGAGCCTGGTATTGCGGCTGCGGGCGCAGTTGCCGCGCGCCGCTTCGGTGTGGGCGAGGAAGTCGGCAACCAGATCGACGTCGATATCTTCGACTGTGATAGCGACCGGTGGTTTGCCAAGGCGTGCACCGGCATAGCGCAAGAGCAGGCGGAACGTGTCGCGATAGCTCGCGATGGTATGACGGCTCGCCTCCATCTGGACGCACAGCCGGTCGGTGAAGAAGCGCTGGATCAGCGCCGGCAAGGTCATGGCGGTCATTGCTCAGCCTCCCCGCCAAGGCGCGTCGCGCGCGCCATCGCCAGTTCCAGCAGTTCGGGCACGGCCTCGATGTACCAGAACGTGTGGTCAGGGTTGGCATGGCCAAGCCAGGTCGTCAGCTTGATCATCTCGTGTGCCGGATCCTTGCCTGTGCGATACCAGTCGATCATGGCCCGAACCGCGAAGGTGTGACGAAGGTCGTGTATGCGTGGTCCTTTTCCGTGCAGCTTGAACCGCGAGTATTCCCGCAGCCCGATTGTTCGACTGACCCGTGCGAAGCTGGCCCGCGCGGACCATTCGCTGAGCCGGTCGCCGTTGCATCTGACGAAGATCGGCCTGGGCGCGCGACCGAGCAACCGGTTACGTTCGGTCGTGTAGGTGGTCAGCCGGTCCACGACAGTCGGATCGAGTGGCAGCAGGCGCTCCTTTCCCAGCTTGCCATGCCGGACACGTAGCACTCCGGTTGCTGCATCAAGGTCGTCGGTATCCAGCGCCAGCGCTTCGCTGATCCTGAGTCCCGTGACAGCGATCAGGCCGAAGAAGGTCGAACATGTCAGCCCGCGCATCCCGTAGGTGGAAGGCAGTTCACTGGCCGCTGCGATGATATTCTTGATCTCGGCTTCGCTGTAGATGTAGGGCCGTTTTCGCCTGGCGCGATCCGGTAGCAACCCGCGCGGCGGCGCTTTGTGCACCGGGTCTATGCTGCTCAGCCACAGCGCGAACAGCCGCACCATGCCGAGCCGGGCAGACCGGGTGGATGATCCGGCGACAGGCTGGCTGGCGTCCCAGTGCAGGAACAGGCCGGTATCGATATGTCTTGCGCCGGCATCATCGGCAAAGCGGACGAAGCGGCGCAGCACACGCTCGGACGTTTTGAGATCATAGCCCAGGCTACGGCGAACGGCGAGATAGCGGTCAAGCTGGAGGGCGAGGGTCATTGTGCGCCTCCCGCCACTGGCCAGGGCTGGGCTATGGATCGCAGTCCCTCGATATCAAGCCGGGCGTAGATCATGGTGGAACCGCGCGAGCGGTGGCGCAACATGTCGCCGACCTCGTCGAGCGAGGCACCATGATTGATGAGCTGCGTGGCAAGGCTGTGGCGCAGGATATGCGATCCGACATAGGGCGTGGCGGGCTTCTGGCCGGTCGCATCGAGCGCATCCTTGATGATAGCGTTGATGATCTGACCATCCTTGAACGGACGATGTGGCGCACGCTGGGTAACGAACAGCGCGCGGCATTCGGTCGGCCCGCGTTCTTCGCGCAGATATCGGCTTACGGCTTCGCCGATCTCGGGGCTGATCGGGACGCGATCATGCAACTTGCCCTTGCCGCGCACCATCAACTCGCCTGCGCGCCAGTCGATGTCGTCGAGATCGATCCTGATGATTTCCGGCGCGCGAAGACCGAGCCGGGCCATGAGCAGGAGCATTGCATAATCCCGAACGCCGTGCCGGGGATTTCGGCGAACCCAGTCGAGCACGGCTTCGACGCCTTCGGGCGGCAGATGCCGGGGAAGGCGCTTGTCGCGGGCCGTCGCTGCTCTGGGCACACTTAGGGCAAGGTTGGTCACGGTGATGCCTCGCGCGAACAGGTACTGGAAGAACGTGCGCAGATGCGTCACTGCACTCTTGTCCCGGTATGGCCGCCCCCGCGACAGCAAGTGTTGAACGAACCCGACGGCGTCAACGGGCCGAAGGCCGGTCAGATCGATCATGCCCGCACCGAAGCGGTGGTCCATGAAGCGGTCGGCAAAGCGCAGCGTGTGGTAGATGCTGCGCGGACTGAGGCCACGCTGTTTGATGAGGTAGGTTTCGAAGTCGGCCAGCAGTTCGGCGCGGGCAGCCTCTGCGACGGTCGGAACGGCCGGCTTGGCAACGCCGATCTCGATCAGGTGCGCGGCGAACATGCGCCCCAGGCTGTATAGGCGGATCGTTCCCTTGCTTTCGGGTTCTGCCGCCCGGCCCAGCTTTTCCGCGAGTTCAGGCGTCAACGCTGTTGGTGCGACGCCCTCTTCATCCATTGCCTGACCAAGTCTGCGAACCAGATTGCGATATCCCTTGATGGTTTCGGGCTTGTAATTCGCCTCGGCAAAGCTGCGCATGAAGCTGTCGAGGTACGGCTCAATGCAGGTTTCGGTGATTTTCGTCATGGTTTTCGTGCTCCATAGTGTTGGAGCGTGATCCGGGCCTTGTCGTCGCCCTGACTGCAAGATTATCAGCAGTGTTGGTTTCGGATATTTGGTGCAGGCATGAAGCAGAAGAAGGCCAAGCTTCCCGGCGATGCAGTCGTGAAGGCGTTGATCGAGAAGTACGACTGCCCTGTGCCATTCCACGAAGTGCGCACTCGGTTCCTGGGCAATATCGCAACCCCGGAGCTATCGGCCTCGCCCTTGCAGATGATTCAGGATTTGTGGGGCGGCGAGCTGCCCGTGTTCGATAGCATGGACGAAGCCAACGAACTGATTGGCGCTCTGATCGACGGCCTTTGGAATGGCCTGACCCGGCATCAGAAGCGCAGCCAGCCATTCAGGCTGACCCGCGTGTCGATGGACCCTACTGCCGCAAATCTCGGACGCTACGGGCTGATCCGTCTTGAGGAACTGGACGGATTTATCGAAGGTCTGTTCAACGGTCATGATATCATCGATCTGCCCGAACGGGCACATGGCGCAATCGGCCATCTCGCCGAGCTGCGCGCGATGATGGGCGGCATCTGCGAACTCGTGGCGCGTGACCCTGACGCCGATGATCGCACCAAGCTCGACACGACATTCAAGCACCTGCGCGAACTGACCAAAATCATGGAGACCGAGATTCACGAGACCGTGTTGGCTTGCACTCGTGCACGGCGACAGATGCTTGACGGCATCCTCACAGAGAAGCCGACGGTGCATTGATCCAATGTCCGAGGAACGCCTGCGCGAGAAGCTGCGCAAGATCGAAGCTCTCTATGCCGGCGCCACGACCGCCGGCGAGCAAGCTGCAGCAGGAGCAGCTGCGGAACGCATTCGCCGCCAGTTCGCGACGGCCAGCAAGATAGAACGTGCCGAGGAGTTCAAGTTTTCAATTCCTGACCCCTGGTCACGACAGCTCTTCATCGCCCTGTGCCGCCGCTATGGCGTCAAGCCATTTCGCTATACACGCATGCACCGTCAGACGGTGATTGTTCGCGCGCCAGCCAGTTTCGTTCGGATGACGCTATGGCCAGAGTTCGAGGAACTGAGCGGAGCCCTAACCTCACATCTGGATGAAATCACACAGAAGATCATCAGAGAGGAAGTGCACGAGGCCACACAGGATGCGGAAGAAGTGAGCGAGCCGCGTCAGTTGCGCTGAAACGTTACCGCCATCCAACGGATTGCCTATCGGGTACCTAGAATATGCCGAAACGGCACGCCACCAAAGCGCGGAAATTCAATATCCAACGAAGCCATGCGGCATAATCCGGGTTACGGCATTATGGGTC
>NZ_BCZQ01000058.1 GCF_001598815.1 Sphingopyxis terrae subsp. terrae NBRC 15098
TTGAAGCGTCCCGGGTTTTCCGGAGGCTCCTATTTGTGAGAAGGAGCTACGATGAGCGCTATAAGGAACAAGTTTTCGCCTGAGTTGCGCGATCGCGCGGTGCGGATGGTGGAGGAGCACCGGGGGGATTACCCGTCGGAGTGGGCGGCGATGTCCTCGATTGCCGGGAAGGTCGGCTGCACGACCGAGACCTTGCGCCGCTGGTGCCGTGAGGAGGCTGGCCGACGAGCGGGACCAGCGGCGCAGGCCGCCAGCGACCGGGACCGGGTCAAGGCGCTGGAACGCGAAGTGAAGGAGTTGCGCCGGGCCAACGAGATCCTGCGCAAGGCGTCCGCATATTTTGCTCAGGCGGAGCTCGACCGCCACGGCAAATGGTGATGTCGTTTATCGACGCTCACCGCGAGGAACTGGGTATCGAGCCGATCTGCCGCGAACTGGCGGTCGCCCCATCCTCCTACCACGAGCATGCCGTCCGTCTTGCCGATCCCGGCAGGCGTCCGGCCCGTGTGCGACGCGATGACGAACTCAAGGAAGACATCAAGCGTGTCCACGAGAACAGCTTTGGCCTCTACGGCTCACGCAAGGTCTGGCACCAGCTGCGCCGCGAGGGCATCGCGGTAGCCAAGTGTACCGTGGAACGGCTGATGCGGACCATGGGGCTGGCAGGCGTGCGGCGCGGCAAGACAACGGTCACCACCGTCAGCAATCCGAAGACGCCATGCCCGCTCGACAAGGTCAATCGCGAGTTCCGCGTCAGTCGGCCCAATGCTCTGTGGGTGGTCGACTTTACCTACGTGCATACCTGGGCGGGGTTCGTCTACGTCGCCTTCGTGATCGATGCCTACGCCCGCAGGATCGTGGGCTGGAAGGTTAGCACCAGCGCCACAGCGAACTTCGTGCTGGATGCCCTCGAGCAGGCGATCCATGCGCGCAGGCCCGGGCCCGATGACGGCCTGATCCATCACAGTGACAGGGGCGTGCAATATCTGGCCATGAACTACACCCAGCGCCTGGCTGAGGCCAACCTCGTTCCGTCGGTGGGCAGTGTTGGCGACAGCTACGACAACGCCTTGGCCGAGACGATCAACGGGCTCTACAAGGCCGAGGTCATCTGGCGACAGCGATCATGGCCGAGCGCATCGGCTGTGGAAATGGCAACCCTGCGCTGGGTCGACTGGTTCAACAATCACCGGCTGTTCGGCCCTATCGGGCATATCCCGCCCGCCGAGGCCGAAGCCAATTACTATGCAGCCAGAGAGAACCTCGATGTGGTCGCATGACTCAAATGAAACCGCCTCCGGAAAACCCGGGACGCTTC
>NZ_BCZQ01000059.1 GCF_001598815.1 Sphingopyxis terrae subsp. terrae NBRC 15098
TGACGTGACCCCCTGATTTTCCTCCAACAGTGATTAGAGTCCGGTCTTGAAGGAAGGACGGACAGATGAAGCGTTTGAGGTTTTCGGAAGAGCAGATCATCGGGGTGTTGAAGGAAGCGGAGGCGGGCGCGAAGACCGGCGAGCTGGCGCGGCGACACGGGGTGTCGGAAGCAACGATCTACAACTGGAAGGCCAAGTATGGCGGCCTTGAGGTGTCGGAGGCGAAGCGGCTACGCTCGCTCGAGGACGAGAACGCGAAGCTGAAGCGGTTGCTTGCGGACTCGATGCTGGACAATGCGGCGCTGAAGGATCTTCTCACAAAAAAATGGTGACGCCCGCCGTTCAGCGGGAAGCGGTCGCCCATCTCCAGGCTTGCCATGGGATGAGCGAGCGGCGGGCGTGCCGTGTCACAGGCGCCGATCGGAAGAGCATGCGCTACCGGTCGCAGCGTGGCGACGATGCCGAGGTTCGGGAGAAGCTGCGCGAGTTGGCGCAGCAGCGTCGCCGGTTCGGTTATCGGCGCCTGCATATCCTGCTGCGCCGGGAGGGCGTGATGATCAACAGGAAGAAGACCCAGCGCCTGTATCGAGAGGAGGGGCTGATGGTCCGACGAAGACGCAACCGGCGCCGGGCGATCGGTGCGCGGGCGCCCGCACCGGTGCTCGCGCTGCCGAACCAGCGGTGGAGCCTCGACTTTGTGCATGATCAGATGGCGTCAGGTCGGCGGTTCCGGGTGCTCAACATCGTGGACGATGTCACGCGGGAGTGCCTGCGCGCGGTGCCCGACACGTCGATCTCCGGGCGCCGGGTCGTGCGCGAGCTCAGCGATCTGATCGAGGAGCGCGGCAGACCGGGGATGATCGTCAGCGACAATGGGACCGAGCTGACATCGAACGCGGTGCTCGCATGGTGCGGTGAGGTCGGGGTCGAGTGGCATTATATCGCGCCGGGCAAGCCGATGCAGAACGGCTATGTCGAGAGCTTCAATGGCCGGATGCGCGATGAGCTTCTGAACGAGACGCTGTTCCTCGACCTCGATCATGCCCGCACAGTGATCGCGGCCTGGGCCGAAGATTACAACCAGGCGCGGCCACACTCGGCCCTTGGATATGAGACACCGGCGGCGTTCGCCGCCGAACTGCATAAGCAATGGCCTGTGCAGCTACGCCCTTCGGGCTCCGCTGCACAGGCCATTGCTTACACTGCGCTCATGCGCAACAAAGCTGCTGGGCTCTAATCCCCGCTGGTGGAAACCAGGGGGTCACGTCA
>NZ_BCZQ01000060.1 GCF_001598815.1 Sphingopyxis terrae subsp. terrae NBRC 15098
TGGCCTGCTGCCGGTTTGATGGACACCAAGATAAGTTCATTCAGGCTACCCCAGCTTCACGTTCGAAGTCGATAGGACTGAGGTAGCCCAGGGTCGAGTGACGCCGGGTCGGGTTGTAGAAGCATTCGATATAATCGAACACGTCGGCCTTCGCTTGCGCCCTCGTGCGGTAAATCTTCTTCCCGATCCGCTCGGTCTTGAGCGAGGAGAAGAAGCTCTCCATGGCGGCATTATCCCATACATTGCCGGACCGGCTCATCGAGCACGTAACCCCATTGTCGGCCATCAGCCGCTGGAACCGCTCGCTGGTATACTGGCTGCCCTGATCCGAGTGATGCAGGAGAGCATCGGGCTTGCCGCGCCGCCAGATCGCCATGATCAGCGCATCGGTAACGAGCTGGGCTGTCATGTTGGGACTCATCGACCATCCGACCACCCGGCGCGAGAACAGGTCGATCACCGCAGCAACATAGAGCCATCCCTCGGCCGTCCAGATGTAGGTGAAGTCGGCCACCCACTTCTGGTTCGGCCTGTCGGCCGTGAACTGGCGATCGAGCACGTTGCCGGCGATGACTGAACGATCGCCATGATCCTTGGGAAGCCCACGCCGCCGTGGCCTTGCTCGCAGACCCTGCTCGCGCATGAGCCGTTCGATCCGGTGCAGGCCGCACGACACCCCATCGGCCAGCAGATCGTGCCAGACGCGGCGCGCGCCATAGGTGCGATAACTTCCTACATGGCTGGCACGGACCTTCGCACCGATCACCTCGTCGTCGCGGGCACGCTGCGTCGGCGGACGGATCAGCCAGGCATGGAAGCCGCTTCGCGAGACACCGAGCGTCCCGCACATCCATGCCACCGGCCAGATCCCTCGGTGCTTCGCGATGAACTGGAACTTCATATCGAGTCCCTCGCGAAGTAGGCGGCGGCTTTTTTTAGGATGTCGCGCTCCGCCTTCAGCTTGGCCAGCTCGCGCCGCAGGCGATCGATCTCCATCTGCTCCGGCTTCATCTGGCCGTGACCGGGAAAGGCATGGCCCGGATCGGCGGCAAGCTCCCGAACCCATTTGCGCAGCACGTTCGCATGCACATCCAGATCGCGCGATGCCTGGGCGATCGTCACCCCGCGTTCGCGGACCATCCTCACCGCCTCAAGCTTGAACTCGCGGCTGAACTTCCTTCTTTGCATTGTGGACCTCCGATAGGTGGAAACACCCTATCTTGGTGTCCATCAAACCGGCAGCAGGCCA
>NZ_BCZQ01000061.1 GCF_001598815.1 Sphingopyxis terrae subsp. terrae NBRC 15098
AGGAGGCGGAGCTTCCCTATGAGCGGCCGCCCTTGTCGAAGGAATATTTCGCGGGCGAGAAAGAGTTCGAGCGCATCCAGCTGCGCCCCGCCAGATATTGGGACGAGCGCGACGTGACGATGCTGCTCGGGCGCCGCGTCGTCAGCGTCGATCCGGCCGCGCACCGCGTCACGACCGACGGCGGCGCGGCGATCGGCTATGGCAAGCTCGTCTGGGCAACCGGCGGCCATCCGCGGATGCTGCCGATCCCCGGCGGCGGCCTGCCGGGGGTGCAGGGGGTGCGCACGCGCGCCGATGCCGACGCGATGAAGGCGGCGGCGGAGACCGCGCAGCAGATCGTGGTGATCGGCGGCGGCTATATCGGGCTCGAGGCGGCGGCGGTGCTGACCAAGGCGGGCAAGAAGGTCGTGCTGCTGGAGGCCCTGGACCGCGTGCTCGCGCGGGTCGCGGGCGAGGATCTGTCGCGCTTCTTCGAGAAGGAGCACCGCGATCATGGCGTCGACCTGCGGCTCGGCGCCCAGGTCGCGGCGATCGAGGGCGACACGCATGTCACCGGCGTGCGGCTGGCGGACGGCGAGGTCATTCCTGCCGATCTCGTCATCGTCGGCATCGGCATCGTGCCGGCGGTCGAACCGCTGCTCGCGGCGGGGGCCGAGGGCGGCAACGGCGTGCTGGTCGATCCGCTGTGCCGGACGAGCCTGCCCGACATCTATGCGATCGGCGACTGCGCGGCGCATGCGAACGATTTTGCCGAAGGCGCGGTGATCCGCCTCGAATCGGTGCAGAATGCCAATGATCAGGCGAATGTCGT
>NZ_BCZQ01000062.1 GCF_001598815.1 Sphingopyxis terrae subsp. terrae NBRC 15098
CTGATGGAGCAGAACGACGAGTGGCAGCTCCAGCACCGATACATGCAGATCGAAGGCATGGCCGAACTCAACCAACCCATGATCGAGGAGGAAAATCAGCCCCTACACATCACCGCCAAAGCCGCCTGACGATGGCCCACGGCCACAGCCGAAATTACACCACCTTGACGGACGCGACCTCTTGATGTCCTGCAGGACTGTATGGTGCGGTCGAGAAGGGATTTCGACTCTCGGAAGTCTACCAATCATATGAAATCACTATATTTTTCTTGATCGATTCTTACTTCTGATTACTCGTTTTGACCTGCTCTTGTGCCAATTGTGCCATCGTAGCTAGGCGGTTCGTGCACCCTAAAAATGCACGAAGGACATTACCTATGGCTACCATTCAGAAGCGAAAAAACTCATGGCGAGTGCAGGTTCGCCGGCAAGGAAAGGCGGTATCGGCGACGTTCGATACAAAGACGGAGGCAGAGGTTTGGGCTATCAAGGCAGAGGGTAAGATTCTTGAAGGCATGTTGCCTTCGGCGATCCTAAATATCCGCGTTCCTCAAATCGGGAAGACGGCCGCCGATATCTTCGAACTCTATGCCAACGAAGTTTCTCCGAAAAAGCGGGGTGGACGCTGGGAGCAGATCAGGCTCAAGGGAATGGCCAACCGCTTTCCCATTTTTGATCAGCCAATCACGGCAATCAGCGGACCCGATATTGCTGACTGGAGAGATA